>NZ_QHJJ01000007.1:0-599727 GCF_003947465.1 Amycolatopsis sp. WAC 04182 | reverse complement strand
GCAAATTTTCTTGCTCTCAAAGGAACCCCAAAACGAGGTTCAAATACATAAGCTCTACTGGCTTAGTTCACTAGCACACTGTTGAGTTCTCAAGCAACACACCCCAGATCACACCGAGCAAAACCCGGCCTTATCCGAAGCAGTCATTTCTAGCAGTTTTTGGTGGGACACCCACTCAATCGCACTGAGCGAGAGCTTGGTTCGTGTCCCGGTCGGCCGCCCGGTTTCCCTGGCGACTTGGAGAACTTTACACGCCCCGGAAGGGCCCGAAACAGGGGGGTACCTTAACTGCGTTTCCGCAGGTCAAGGCCCCTGTTTCGGGCCTGGGCCGCGATCAGCCCCCGACGCGCACGCCGGCGACGTTGCGCTTGCCCTTGCGAACCACGAGCCAGCGGCCGTGCAGTGCGTCGTCCGCGGACGGCTTCCACTCCTCGTCGGCGATCTTCGTGTTGTTGACGTACGCGCCGCCTTCCTTGACGGTGCGACGCGCGGCGCCCTTGCTGTCGACGAGCCCGGCGGCGATCAGCAGGTCGACGATGGTCGACTCGCCGTTCGGGTCGACCTTGCCGTTGGGCACCTCGGCCATGGCGGCGTCGAGGGTCGCCGAGTCGAGCTCGCGCAGCTCTCCCCTGCCGAACAGCGCCTGGCTCGCGGCGATGACCTGACGGGTCGCCTCTTCACCGTGCACCAGGGTCGTGAAGTCCTCCGCCAGCTTCCGCTGCGCGGACCGCAGGTGGGGACGCTGTTCGGTGTCCTCGGCCAGGGCCGCGATCTCCTCCTGCCCGAGGAAGGAGAACATCCGCAGGTAGCGGATGACGTCGGCGTCGGCGACGTTCACGAAGTACTGGAACCACGCGTACGGCGAGGTCATCTCCGGGTCGAGCCAGACGCTGCCGCCGCCGGTGGACTTGCCGAACTTGCGCCCTTCGGTGTCGGTGACCAGCGGCGCGGTCAGCGCGTGGGTGTGGCCACCGTCGGTCCGGCGGATCAGGTCGACGCCGCCGACGAGGTTGCCCCACTGGTCCGAGCCGCCGATCTGCAGCTTGCAGCCGTACTCGCGGTACAGGTGCAGGTAGTCCTGCGACTGCAGCAGCAGGTAGCTGAACTCGGTGTAGGACATGCCGTCGGCCTCGAGGCGGCGCTTCACCGTCTCGCGGTTCAGCATCATGTTGACCGGGAAGTGCTTGCCGACGTCGCGCAGGAACTCGACCACGGTCTGCTTGCCGGTCCAGTTCAGGTTGTTCTCGATGACCGCGCCGGTCGGCGAGTCGTCGAAGTCGACGAAGCGTTCCAGCTGCCCGCGGATCCGGTCCGCCCACTCGGCGACGGTGTCCAGCGTGTTGAGCGTGCGCTCACCGGTGTCGCGCGGGTCGCCGATCATCCCGGTCGCGACGCCCGCCAGCACGATCGGCCGGTGGCCGGCGCGCTGGAAACGGGAGAGCATCAGCAGCGGGACCAGGTTGCCGGCGTGCAGGCTGGGCGCGGTCGGGTCGAATCCGCAATAGAGCGTGAGGGGTCCTTGGTCGAGGTCTCGCCGCAGTGCGTCGATGTCGGTGGATTGCGCGATCAGGCCGCGCCAGGTCAACTCGTCAAGGATGTGCTCGCTCACGCCTGTAGATCCTCCCGCACCAGGTCAACCGACTATCGGCCGGGGGCGGCCGCCCGTCGCTTGCCGCCGCGGCGGTAGGTGGAGACCGCGGGCGATCCGTCGATCCAGAACCGCCACGGCGTGTCCATCGCCATCGCGACACCGACGCGCGGCCCGGTGCGGATGTCCGCTTCGGGAACGCGTTCACCTCTGAACAGCCGGACGGGTGATGCCGGGTCGGTCAGATCGACGCCGTTCTCGGCCCGGTCGATGCCGAGCACCGAGGTGAGGATGGCCGGACCTTTGGCGAGTTCGCCGTTGCCTCGTGCCGACGGCCTGCGCGCCTTGGCGATGTCCGCACCGGACACCACCTCCCCGGCACGCAGCAGCACGGCGCCCGGCTGCCCGTCTTCGGTGCCGACGACGTTCGCGCAGAAGTGCATGCCGTAGACGAAGTACACGTACAGGTGCCCCGCCGGTCCCCACATGACCGCGTTGCGCGGCGTCTTGCCGCGATAACAGTGCGACGCGGGGTCGTCGAGCCCTCGATAGGCCTCGACCTCGACCAGCCGGACGGCGACCGTGCCGTCGGGACCGGTCGCTTCGATCACCGCGCCGAGCAGGAGCGTGGACAGCTCCACCGGATCCAGTGCCAGCTCGCGCCGGGTGAACTGCCCACCGGTCTTCACGTTCCGCACTCCCCTTACGTCGCGTTCTCCCTGGTCGACCTTAACCGGACCGACTATTGAGCAGTCGCTCAAACATGCTCTACAGTGATTTGAGCGGTCGCTCAAACCTGGAGGGGGCTCCATGAGCCGAAGAGCGCTTTACGTCGAAACGGTGATCCGCACCGACCTCGACACGCTGTGGCGGTACACGCAGGATCCGCGTCTGCACGCACGATGGGATCTCCGCTTCTCGCGGATCGAACCGGTCGCGGGTTCGCCGGGGCGGTTCCGGTACACGATCGAGTTCCTGGGGTTCGTCGTCAGCGGGACCGGAACACACGCTGGGGAGAGCACACGCCCGGACGGCGGCCGGACGTCCGCGTTGCGGTTCGCCTCCGCGGATCCGCTGTCGCTGATCAAGTCCGGTTCCGGCTACTGGCGCTACACCCCGGTCGACGGCGGCGTCCGCTTCGTCACCGGCTTCGACTACACCACTCGATGGGGTGTCTTCGGCAAATTCGCCGATCTGCTGTTCCGGCCGCTCTTCGGCTGGATGACGGCCTGGTCGTTCGACAGGCTCCGTCTGTGGCTCGAGACCGGCGGGCCGCCGGAAGCGCTCCCGTTGCTCTCGCCCTCGGCGGGACGCTGCCGCCGGAGCCCGCGGCCGGGCAAGGACGGCGTCGCGCCCCGCATCCTCGACACCTTGGAGCAGGCATGATCTTCCGAGAAGCGCTGGGCGCCGACTTCGCGTCCTTGCACCCGCGGATGCGTGAACGGCTCTCGCTGAGCACGGAGAACCGCGTCGGGATGATCGGCGTCGGCGTGATGGACGAGATCTGGCGCGGCGCCGCGTTCGCCACGCCATTCCTGTGGCTGGGCGCGTCGAGGCACATCCTGTTCCCGGAACGCGGCCGCAACGTCCCTTTCACCATCGAGAACTATCCGTACGTCGACTCGCTCGGCAGGGAGACGGTGTCGTTCGTCCGCACCTTCGAACTGCCGGAACGGCGACGCCGGTTCGACGCGCAGATGGTCTACAGCACCGAGCGCGGGAAGATCGTCGACTACCTGGGGACGCATCAGCATCTCGCCGTCGATCTCGACCTGACGGTACGGCCGGACGGCGGCTTCCACATCCGGTCGGAGGAGTTCCGGCTCCGCGAAGGCCCGTTCCGGTGTGTGGTGCCGCGATCCGTCGTCGGTGTGGCCGAGGTCGACGAGTGGTTCGACGACGAGAGCGGGCTCTTCCGCATCGAGATCCGGGTGACGAACCGGCGGTTCGGGCCGCTGTTCGGTTACCGGGGCGCTTTCGAGGCACGGTTCGTCGATCTGCGGCCGGGGGTGAGCGGCGCGGTGAAGCCCCTGCGTGAGAAGGTCCTGGACTGATGAACGGGCCCAGCACCAAACAGCGGTTGATCGACGGCGCGCTGGAGACGATCCGCACCAGCGGGATCACCGCCGTTTCGGCCAGGACCGTCGCCACCGCGGCGGGTACCAATCAGGCGCTGATCTTCTACCACTTCGGCAGTGTCGAGGAGTTGATCGCGCAGGCCTGCGTGACGGCGACCGAAGGCCGCGTCGCCCACTTTCGCGACCGGTTCGCCGAAGTGACCACGCTCGGCGAACTGCTGGACCTGGGCCGGACCATCCACGCGGAGGAACGCGCCGAGGGGAACATGACCGTCCTCGCCCAGGCGCTCGCCGGCGCGCAGGGCGGCGGACGCCTGGCCGAGGCGACGCGGCAGGCGCTGGACAAATGGGTCCGCGAGGTCCAAGGGACCCTCGACCGGGTGCTGGCCGGTTCGCCGGTGCTCGAACTGGCCGAGACCGAAGGACTCGCTCACGCCGTCTCCGCCGGCTTTCTCGGTCTCACGCTGTTCGAGTCGGTCGATCCGGACGGCGCCGAGCAGGCGTTGAGCGCGCTGGGACAGCTGGCTGTCCTGGTCGACGTCCTCGAAGGGCTCGGACCGGTCGCGACCCGCGCGGTGCGTGCGAAGCTCCGGAAGACCGCGAAGCGATCTTGAAGCGCGTGAAGGCCCCCTTTACGCGGCTCAGCCGAGTAAAGGGGGCCTTCACGCGAGAGGTCAGCTCAGCCAGACGCGGTGTTCGGCGACCCGCGCGACCAGCCGGTCCCGCTGCTCGGCGACCCGCTCCGGAGCGGTACCGCCGCGGGCATTGCGCGAACTCACGGAGCCTTCGACGGTCAGTACCTCGCGCACGGCGGGCGACAGCGCCGGGTTGATCTTCTCGAACTCTTCGTCGGTCAGTTCGTCCAGCCCGACTCCGCGCGCCTCGGCGACGCGGACGCTCTCCCCCGCCGCTTCGTGCGCGACACGGAACGGAACGCCCTGGCGCACCAGCCATTCGGCGATGTCCGTGGCGAGGGTGAAGCCGGCGGGCGCCAGTTCGGCGAGCCGGTCGGTGTGGAAGGTCAGCGTCTCGAGCATGCCCGCGATCGCCGGGAACAACAGTTCCAGTTGCTCGACGGAGTCGAAGACCGGCTCCTTGTCCTCCTGCAGGTCACGGTTGTACGCGAGCGGCTGCGCCTTGAGCGTCGCGAGCAGGCCGGTCAGGTTGCCGATGAGCCGCCCGGCCTTGCCGCGGGTCAGCTCGGCGACGTCGGGGTTCTTCTTCTGCGGCATGATCGAACTGCCGGTCGCCCAGGCGTCGTCGAGGGTGACGTAGCCGAATTCGGCGGTGTTCCAGATGATCACCTCTTCGGCGATCCTGGACAGGTTGACCGCGAGCATCGCGACGTCGAAGGCGAACTCGGCGACGAAATCCCGTGAGGCCGTGCCGTCGATGGAGTTCTCGACGCTGGTGTCGAAGCCCAGCTCCTCGGCGACGGCCTCCGGATCGAGGCCGAGCGAGGACCCCGCGAGCGCGCCGGAGCCATAGGGCGACTCGGCGGTGCGAGCGTCCCAGTCACGCAGCCGGGTGACGTCGCGCAGCAGCGACTGGCCGTGCGCGAGCAGGTGGTGCGCCAGCAGGACCGGTTGGGCGTGCTGCAGGTGGGTGCGGCCGGGGAGGATCGCGTCCGGGTGCCGCTTCGCCTGCGAGACCAGCGCGTCCACGACACCGAGGGTGCCCGCGACCACGCGACGGGCGGCGTCGCGCAGCCACATCCGGAACAGCGTCGCGACCTGGTCGTTGCGCGAACGGCCCGCTCGCAGCTTGCCGCCGAGTTCGGTGCCCGCCCGCTCCAGCAGGCCGCGTTCGAGCGCGGTGTGGACGTCCTCGTCGGCGACGGTCGGGGTGAACGCTCCCGACTCCACGTCCCGCGCGAGGGTGTCCAGCGCGGCGAGCATGCCGGTCAGCTCGTCCTCGGTGAGCAGCCCCGCCTTCCGCAGCACTCGCGCGTGGGCCCGCGACCCGGCGATGTCGTACGGTGCCAGCCGCCAGTCGAAATGGGTCGACGCGCTCAGCGCCGCCATCGCCTCGGCCGGTCCGCTGGCGAACCGGCCGCCCCACAGCTGCACCGGCTGCTCATTCCCGCTCACAACACTCCTCGAATTCTTCGTGGTTCTCTTCAGGCGACTGACCGGTCGAAGGTAGCGCCTGTGGTGAAGTCGTACAGCGCGCGCTCGTCGCGCGCGGAGTTCACGACCGCGTTCCCGCGGTGCAGGACCAGGCGGACCTCGCCGGACACCCGCCCGGTACTGACCTTCTGCAGTTCCTCGTGCGCGGTGACCAGCGCGACCGCGGCCGGTCCCTCGTAGATCTCGCGTCCTCTGAGCCCGAAGGCGCCGACACGGCGGTTCAGCTGCTGGAAGGCTTCCAGCAGCGTCACGGTCTCCCCGTCGATGGCCACCGGAACACCTTCGTCGAAGGTGATGACCAGCTTCTCCGGGTCATCCGGGAAGGCGAACCCGTCAGGCGTCACCTTCGGTCTCCTCACCGCCGTCCACTGTGGACGACCGTCGGGCCAGCGCCATGAAACGCTCGGCCAGGTCTTTGCCGGACAGCGGCTCCCTCGCGATCACCGCGACCGTGTCGTCGCCGGCGATCGAGCCGACGACCTCTTCCAGTGCCGCCCTGTCGATGGCGCTGGCCAGGAACTGCGCCGCACCCGGCGGGGTGCGCAGCACCGTCAGGTTGCCCGACGAGTCCGCCGAAACGAGCAGTTCGGCGAGCAGCCGCGAAAGCCTCGACGTGCCGCCCTGCACCCCGCGTACCGGGCTGCCGTCTTCCGGTATGACATACACCGGCGCGCCGGAATCGGCACCTCGGAGCTTCACCGCGCCCAGTTCGTCGAGGTCCCGCGAAAGCGTCGCCTGCGTGACGTCGATACCCTCCGCCGCCAGGAGCTTCGCGAGCTCGGTCTGGCTGCGGATCGCCATCGTGGACACGAGTTCGGTGATCCGTGCCTGCCGGGTGACCCTGCTGCCGGTCATCGTCGCTTCTCGTCCATCAACCACACCAGCAACGCCTTCTGCGCGTGAAGCCGGTTCTCGGCCTCGTCCCAGACCGCGCTCGCCGGTCCGTCGATGACCTCGTCGGTGATCTCCCAGCCGCGGTGCGCGGGCAGGCAGTGGAGCACGATCGCCTCGTCCGCGGCGCGGCGCATCAGCGCGGCGTTGACCTGCAGCTCACGGAACGGGCCGACCCGGTCGAGGCCGTCGTTCTCCTGGCCCATGGAGGTCCAGGTGTCGGTGACGACGACATCCGCGCCTTCGACGGCGGCGTACGGATCGGTGAACACCGTGGTGCTGCCGCCGGTCTCCGTCGACCGGTGCTTCGCGTCGAGCATGACCTGCTGATCCGGCTGGAAGCCCTCCGGCGAGACGACGCGGACGTGCATCCCGGCCGTGGTCCCGCCCAGCAGCAGCGAATGCGCCATGTTGTTGGCGCCGTCGCCGAGGTACACCAGGGTGAGCCCGGCGAGCTTGCCCTTGCGCTCGCGGATGGTCATCAGGTCGGTGAGCACCTGGCACGGGTGGAACTCGTCGGTGAGCGCGTTGATCACCGGGATGCTCGCCGCCGAGGCCATCGCGTCGATGCGCTTCTGGGCGAAGGTCCGCCAGACGATCGCGTCCAGATACCGCGAAAGCACCCGTGAGGTGTCCTCGATGGTCTCTTCGCGGCCGAGCTGCATGGAGCGGCCGTCGACGATGACCGGGTTCCCGCCGAGCTGGGCGATGCCCACCTCGAAGGAGAACCGGGTCCGGGTGGAGTTCTTCTCGAAGATCGCCGCGACGGACTTGCCCTCCAGCGCGCGGGAGCCGAGCGGCTCGGCCTTCAGCTGGTCGGCGAGGTCCAGGATCTCGGCCTGTTCGGCGGGGCTGAGATCGTCGTCACGGAGGAAGTTGCGGAGCATGCGTTTCGTCTCTGTCCTAGGTGGTGGTGGAATCGAGCGCCCCGGGAAGGGCTTCGAGGAATCCCGCGGCCTCTTCGGCGCTCAGGATCAGCGGCGGTGCCAGCCGGATGGTGTCGGGTGCGATCGGGTTGACGAGGTATCCCGCGTCCTGCGCGGCCTTGGCGACCGTCGCCGAGACCGGTTCGCGCAACGCGATGCCGAGCAGCAGTCCCGCGCCGCGGACCCCCGACACCAGCGGGTGGCCGAGCTCCTCCACGCGGGAAGCGATGTCCTTGCCCAGTGCGGAAACGTGGTCGTTCAGGTTGTCCTTTGCGATGGTCTTGAGCACGGCGAGCCCGGCGGCGCAGCAGATCGGGTTGCCGCCGAAGGTGGTCCCGTGCTGGCCCGGCTTCATCAGCTCCCCCGCCTCGCCGACGCCGATGACCGCGCCGATCGGCAGCCCGCCACCGAGGCCCTTGGCCAGTGTGATGACGTCCGGGACGATGCCGGTGTGCTGGAAGGCGAACCACGCGCCGGTGCGGCCGATGCCGGTCTGTACCTCGTCGAGGACCAGCAGCGTCCCGGTCGCCTTGGTGATCTCCCGCGCGGCCTGGAGATAGCCGTCCGGCGCCGGGACGACGCCTGCCTCCCCGAGGATCGGCTCGAGGAACACCGCCGCGGTTTCGGTGTCCACCGCGGCGCGAAGCGCGTCGACGTCTCCATAGGGAACGTGGGTGACGCCCGGGACCAGCGGCGCGAAAGCGTCCTGCTTCGACGGCTGACCGGTCAGCGAGAGCGCGCCCATGGTGCGCCCGTGGAACGCCCCTTCGCAAGCGACGATCTTGGTCCGTCCCGTGAGCCTGCTGATCTTCAGCGCGGCTTCGTTGGCCTCCGCGCCGGAGTTGACGAACAGCACCTTTCCGTTGCCGGACAGGCCTGCGACGTCCAGGAGGGTTTCGGCGAGCTCGACGGCGACCGGGTTCACGTAGAGGTTCGAGGTGTGCCCGAGTTTCGCGACCTGTTCGGTGACCGCGGCGACCACGGCGGGATGCGCGTGGCCGAGCGCGTTGACCGCGATCCCGCCCAGCAGGTCGACGTACGGTTTGCCGTCGGCGTCCCAGACCTTCGCCCCCTCACCGCGGACCAGGGTCAGCGCCGGGGTGCCGTAGTTGTCCATGAGGGACGACTTCCAGTGCTCCTGGCCGTCTACATTGGACTTGTACGTGGTCACGGGAGCTCCGTTTCGGGGAAGACCATGGTACCGATGCCGCGGGAGGTGAAGACCTCCAGCAAGACCGAATGGGCGATGCGGCCGTCGATCACGTGCGCCCGGCGGACGCCGCCGCGGATGGCGCGCACGCAGGCCTCCATCTTCGGGATCATGCCGCTGGCGAGGCCGGGCAGCAGGGATTCGAGGCGGTCCACGCGGATCCGGTCGACGAGCGAACCGCGATCCGGCCAGTTGGCGTACAGGCCTTCGACGTCGGTGAGCACGACGAGCTTCTCCGCGCCGAGAGCGGCGGCCAGCGCGCCGGCGGCGGTGTCGGCGTTGATGTTGTGCACGACGCCGTCGACGTCCGGGGCCACGGTGGACACGACCGGGATCCGGCCGGCGTTGACGATGTCGAGCACCGCGTCCGGGTTCACCTCGGAGACCTCGCCGACGAGCCCGATGTCGACCGGCACACCGTCCACAGTGGCCTGTTTCCGCTCGGCGGTGAACAGCCGCGCGTCCTCGCCGGAGATGCCGACCGCGTACGGGCCGTGCGCGTTGATCAGGCCGACCAGTTCGCGGCTGACCTGACCGGTCAGCACCATGCGGACGATGTCCATCGTCTCGGGCGTGGTGACGCGCAGGCCGCCCTTGAACTCGCCTTCGACGCCGAGCCGGTTGAGCATCGCGGTGATCTGCGGGCCACCGCCGTGCACCACCACCGGACGCAGCCCGGCCATGCGCAGGAAGACCATGTCCTCGGCGAAGGCCTGCTTGAGGCTCTCGTCGATCATGGCGTTGCCGCCGTACTTGACCACGACGGTGGCGCCGTGGAAACGCTGCAGCCAGGGCAGGGCTTCGATGAGGATCGAGGCCTTTTCGGCGGCGGTCGCGAGCCGCTCGTCCGCGGGGACGGTGGATTCGGAAGGGCTCATGACGAGTACGCGCTGTTCTCTTCGACGTACGCGTGCGAGAGGTCGGTCGTGTAGATCGTCGCCCCGCCTTCGCCGAGACCGAGGTCGACGACGATCTGGATGTCCCGGCCCGAGAGATCGGCCTCGGAACGGTCCGCCGCGGGCGTGCCGCCGGCGAACAGGGTGACACCGTTGATCGCGATGGCGACCTTCTCCGGGTCGATCTTCGCGGGCACCCGGCCCAGCGCCATGGCGATGCGGCCCCAGTTCGGATCCGAACCGAACAGCGCGGTCTTGACCAGGTTGTCCTCGGCGATCGTGCGACCGACGGCGATGGCGTCGGCCTCGCTCGCCGCTCCGGTGACCGTGACGTCGACGTATTTGGTCGCGCCTTCGGAGTCCGCGCGCAGTTGCAGCACGAGGTCGAGACTGACGGTGGTGAGGAGCTCGGTCAGTTCGGCTTCGGTCGGCTCGACGCCGCTGGCGCCGGACGCGAGGACGAGCACCGTGTCGTTCGTGGAAGTCCCGCCGTCGACGTCGAGCCTGTCGAAGGTCACGCCGGTGGCGGCGCGCAGGGCCTTGTCCAAGGCTTCCGGCGTGACGACCGCGTCGGTGGTGAGGACGGAGAGCATCGTCGCGAGGTTCGGGGCGAGCATGCCCGCGCCCTTGGCGAACCCGCCGACGCTCCAGCCGCTGTCGTGCTTCGCGGCCGCCTGCTTCGGCTTGGTGTCGGTGGTCATGATCGCGGTCGCGGCGGCGAGATCGGCGTCGGTACCGGTGCCGAGGCCGGCGAAGGCGGTGTCCACGCCGGAAAGCAGCGCGTCCATCGGCAGCCGCTCGCCGATCAGGCCGGTCGAGCAGACCGCGACCTCGATCGCGCCCGCTTCGAGGAGCTCGGCGACCTTCTCGGCGGTCTTGTGGGTGTCCTGGAAACCACCCGGTCCGGTGGCGGCGTTCGCGCCGCCGGAGTTGAGGACGACGGCCTTGAGGCGCTGTTGCTTGAGCACCTCCTGCGACCACAGGACGGGCGCGGCCTTGATCACGTTGCGCGTGAACACGCCGGCCGCGACCTGCAGCGGCCCGTCGTTGACGACGAGCGTGAGGTCGAGCTTGCCCTCGGCCTTGATCCCGGCGGCGACGCCCGCGGCACGGAATCCCTTCGGCTGGGTGACGGTCACGGAGCGACTCCTACGGTCGGTAGTCCGGTGGTTTCCGGGAGGCCCAGTGCGATGTTCATCGACTGGACGGCACCTCCGGCGGTGCCCTTGGTCAGGTTGTCGATGGCCGCGACCACGATCAGGCGCCGGGTGTCGGCGTCGACGGTGACCTGCAGCTGGACGTTGTTCGAGCCGACGACCGAGGCCGACGACGGCCACTGGCCCGCGGGCAACAGCTGGACGAACGGCTCGGTGGCGTACGCCTTTTCGTAGACCTCACGGGCGCCATCGGCGTCCAGGTCGGTCTTCAGCGGAGCGCTCGCGGTGGTGAGGATCCCGCGCGGCATCGGGGCCAGCACGGGGGTGAACGAGACCTTGACCCGCGCGCCGGAGACCGCGGAAAGGTTCTGCGCGAACTCGGGGGTGTGGCGGTGGGCGCCGCCGACGCCGTACGCGGTGGCCGAGCCCATCACCTCCGAACCGAGGAGGTTCGGCTTCAGGCTCTTGCCCGCGCCCGAGGTCCCGGTGACGGCTACGACGTTGACCTCCGGCTCGACCAGGCCCGCGGCGAGCGCCGGGGCGAGGGCGATCGAACCGCCGGTCGGGAAGCAGCCGGGGACCGCGATGCGCTTCGTCCCGGCGAGGCGCTCACGGGCGCCGGGGAGTTCGGGGAGCCCATACGGCCACTGTCCCGCGTGGTCACCGCCGTACCAGCGCTGCCAGTCGGCCGCGTCCGAGAGGCGGTGGTCCGCGCCGAGGTCGACCACCAGGACGTCCGGACCCAGCTGCGCGGCGATGGCGCCGGAGTGGCCGTGTGGCAGGGCGAGGAAGACGACGTCGTGCCCGGCCAGGGTGTCCGGGGTCGTCTCCAGCAGGACACGGTCGGCCAGTGGTGCGAGGTGCGGCTGGTGCTGGACGAGCGGCGTCCCCGCGGAACTGGCCGCGGTGAGCGCGCCGATCTGGACTTCGGGATGGGTCAGCAGCAGGCGCAGGAGTTCGCCTCCCGCGTACCCGCTGGCTCCGGCCACCGCGATCTTCACCGTCATACGAATGATTATGCACTCCCATGCAAGTTCAATCAAACAAAGTCGTGTGGCTCACCCGATTCGGGCCTTCGGCCGGGCATCCTTGACCGCATGACTGACACGCCCGCCCGGCTGCTGAGCCTGCTGTCGCTCCTGCAGACCCCTCGCGAGTGGCCTGGCAGCGAGCTCGCCGAGCGGCTGGAGGTCAGTCCGCGGACCATCCGGCGCGACATCGACCGCTTGCGTGAGCTCGGTTACCCCGTCGAGGCGTCGCGGGGTTCCGAAGGCGGCTACCGGCTGGGCGCCGGCACGGCGATGCCGCCGCTGCTGCTCGACGACGAGGAGGCCGTCGCGATCGCGGTCGGTCTCCGTGGCGCCGCCGGGCAGGCGATCTCGGGGATCGAGGAGTCTTCGGTGCGGGCGCTGGCCAAACTCGAGCAGGTGCTGCCGTCGCGGCTCCGGTACCGCGTCAGCGCGCTGGGCGCCGCGACCGTGCCGATCCCGGGCACCGGAGCCGCGGTGGATCCGGAGCACCTCACGGTCTTCGCCGGCGCGATCGCCAACACCGAACGGACGCGGTTCACCTATCGCACCGGCGACGGGACCGAATCCCGGCGGCACGTGGAACCGCACCGGCTCGTCTCCGCCGGGCGCCGGTGGTACCTCCTCGGCTACGACCTCGACCGGGACGACTGGCGGATCTTCCGCGCGGACCGGATCTCGGAACCGCGGGCGACCGGCGGCCGGGCGTCGCCGAGACAGCCACCCGCGAAGGACGTGGCGGCCTATGTCACCGACAAGATGTACAGCCTCCTTCCCACCTACAGCGCACGCGTGACCCTGCACGCGCCGATCGGCCAGGTCTCCCCCGCGCTCGGCGAGGGATCCGGCGAGCTGGAACCGATCGACGACGAGAGCTGCGTTTTCCACGCGGGCACGGACACCCTGGACTGGCTCGCGTTCCGCATCCTCGGGCTCGGCTGTGAATTCACCGTGCACGAACCGCCGGAACTGATCGGTCACCTCAAGGAGATGGCCGCCAGGGCTCGGCGCGGAACGAAGTCCACAGTGGACTGACGGCGGCCGCGAGGACTTGCCCGTCCTCGCGGCCGCCCCGATTCAGCCGAGTTCACCCACCTCTCGTCTGCTCGGCGGGATCGGGAGATACGCGCCCCGGCGCTCGGGGTCGCAGCCGACCCTGGGCAACCGGGCCCTGATCCCGCCCGGTGTCCGCTCGAACCGCCGCGCGATCTCCTCGACGCTTTCGCCGGCCAGCCAACGGCTTTCCAGTTCCGCGTCCAGCTCGTCGGACCACGGCGAGCCCTGATGTGCGGGGCGGTCCGCCGATCTTCGGCGGCCGTTCCTGCCGTTACCTCGCCCGGCGAACGCCAGGAGGGTGTCGGAAAGGACGGTCGCCAAGGCCGGTATGGCTTCGGCGTCCATGTCGAGCCTGCCTTCGGCGACAGGCTCCTCCTGCGGTCCGGCTCCGCCGACCATGACGGTCACCCAGCGGTCTTCCCCGGCCGCGCCGCCACCCTCACGGGCGGCGACCTCGATGCGATAAACGGTGTCCTGCACGCGGATCTCGGTCCGGTGCTCTTCGACGATGGTCATGCCGGGGACGGTAAGGGGCGGGCCCGACAGTTTCCCGGCGCGGCGAGGGGATTCGGTGCGTGACCGGAACTTTCATCGCGTTCGGGGACGAGAGGGTGCCGGTCACGCACTATCGGCCACCCCTGTTGCCGCACCTAAGTGATCCAGACCCCGGTCGCCCGCGAGTTAGCTTTGCGCACAGACCGGTACGGATCGACGATTTTCGGGGAGGAAACATGAAAACCACAGCACGTCGGATGTCGCTTTTCGTGACGATGCTCGTGCTCACGATCGGGACCGTCTTCGCCACGCCCGCTTCGGCCGGGACGACGGCGTCCACCACCGCGCAGGCCACCTGCACCGGATCGGATCACTGCTGGTTCACCTGGGGTCGTATCCAGGCGGGCGACTGCACGATGGACAACGCGAAATGGACGCTCAGACGCAACGGGAGCGCTTCGTTCGAAGCGACGATCGTCAGCAGCGACAGCAACGACGCGTGGCTGATGTGGGTGAACACCTTGGACAGCAACGGCATCGTCCTCGGGCCCATCCATCACGGCGGTGACACCAAGTTCGTCAAGGGCACCGTCAAGAACGTGTGGCACTGGTGGTTCGCCGAGGGTTCGTTCGACGCCGGGTTCTTCGACCGCATCCACAGCATGCGGATGACGAGCCACTGCTAGCGGTCGGGCGGCGCTCAGTCGCATTGGAACACTGACACGATTCCCGTGCCTGACAAAGGGATGAAGGCTCCCTTCACCGCATCAGATGCGGTGAAGGGAGCCTTCATCCCACCACCAACGGCTCAGAAAGGCAGCGCCTGAGCCAGCGCCTCCTTCTTCACTTCGGTGACCGAGGACGGCACATCGGACTTGGCGGCCGCGGAAGCACCGGCGGGAACCGGTGCCGGCACCGCGCCGCACTGCACGTCCGAACCGTTGCCCGGCTTGCGCACCGGCAGCTTTCCGGTCAGCAGGTAGTCCGCGATCTTGTCGTCCACACAGGACACACCGGACAGCGAGCCCGAGTGCGTCGTGCCACCCGGAGCGCTGATCAGGCTGGAGTTCGGGTAGCGCTTGCGGACCTCGATGCTGCCGGGGTACGGCGTCGCGGCGTCGTTCTCCTCGTTGACCAGCAGGATGCCGGGGACCTTGCTCCCGTCGATCTCCACCGGCTTGCCCGGCTTCGCGGGCCAGTCGAGGCACGGCGCGTTGAACCAGGCGTTGCCCCAGGTTTCGAACGGCGCCCGGAAGTGCGTGACCCAGTTGTCGAACTTCCAGCGGGGCCAGCTCTGCGGCCACGCCACGTCGGTGCACTGCACGGCCGCGTACACCGCGTAGCCGTTGTCCTGGCCCGGCGGGTTGGAGCCGTCGTACAGGCCCTTCAAGGTCTGCCAGTCACCCTTGTGCACCCAGCCGGCGAACGCGTTCGCGATGTCTTCCCAGCCGAACACGTAGTAGCCGGCCTGGAGGAAGATGTCCGTCCACTCGGAACCGCCGATGACGCCGCCCGCGGGCTTGTCGTACAGCTTCTTCTGCTCGGCGTACCACAGCTTCTCGACCGCGGCCGCGGTCTTGCCGAGGTGGTAGACGTCGTCGTACTTCGCGATCCAGCCGAAGTAGGTCTTGATGTTCTTGTCGAAGGCGATGTCCTGGTTCAGGTTCGCCTTGTACCAGACGTCGCGGGGGTCGACGGTGCCGTCGAACACCATCCGCCGCACGTTCTGCGGGAACAGCGTGCTGTAGACCTGCCCGAGGTAGGTGCCGTAGGAGAAGCCGTAGTAGTTGATCTGCTTCTCGCCCAGCGCCTTGCGCAGGCTGTCGACGTCCTTCGCCACATCGATCGTCTTGATGTGGTCGAGGATCGCGCCGTTCTTGGCGCACGCCTTCGCGTAGCCCTTCGCCTTCTCACGCCACGCCGTCTCGATGGCGCGCGTGGTCGGCACGTACTGCGGGCGGTTGTAGGAGGCGTAGTTCCCGTCGCAGGTCAGGGACGGCTTGCTCTCCCCGACGCCGCGCGGGTCGAAGCCGATCCAGTCGTACTCCTCACCGGCCTTCTTGGGGACGGCCCTGCCGAGGGTCGACAGGCCGAGGCCGGAGCCACCGGGTCCGCCCGGGTTGACCAGCATGACCCCCTGCGACTCGGCGGCCTTGTGCTTCACTCGCGAGACGGCGATCGAGATCTTCTCCCCGCCGGGCTTCGCGTAGTCCAACGGGACCTCGAGGAAACCGCATTCCGCGCCGGCCTTGACCAGGCTCGGGCGAGTACAGGCTCCCCAGGAGATGGGCTTCGGATCGAAGTCCGACGCCGAGGCGGCCGTGGCGGAGGGAGCGAGCGCCATGGTGCCGACGCCGATCCCCGCGACCGCCAGGGCGGCAACGAATTTCTTCACTGTGTTCCTTTTCGTCCGCGTTCGACCCGGTCGGGCCGAAGCTACCGAGAACCGGCTTCAATCTCGCTGACCGACACGTTGACCGCCATCCCTCTTTAGTCGGTATCCAGGCTGAGAACGGGGCCCGATCCGGGCATATCCGTCTTGTCGGTCCCCTGTCGTACGCTCGCGGCGCCCACTGGGGAAAGGAGAACGCGTGGACGAGGTGAAAAGCCTGGTTTCGGCGGTTCGCAACGGTTTGGCCGGGCTGGCCGATCCGGGAAAGGCTCCGTCGATGCGGGCGTACATGAAGTCGGAGATGCCGTTCCTCGGTGTGGCTTCCCCGCCTCGGACGGCGTTGCTGAAGCGGGTTTACGCCGAACATCCGCTACCCGATCGAGTGAGTTTCTCGACGGCGATTCTCACCTTGTGGCGTGAAGCGGACTTCCGTGAAGAGCGCTACGCGGCGATCGCGCTGTCCGGCCACCGTGCCTACGTCCGCTGGCAGGACGGCGATCTGCTCGGCCTGTACGAGGAGATGATCGTGACCGGCGCCTGGTGGGATTACGTGGACGAAGTCGCGATCCGCCGGGTCGGGCCGATCCTGCGGGCGGAGCCGGAGACGATGACCACGCGGATGCTGACCTGGGCCTACGACGAGGACAGGTGGCGTCGCCGCACGTCGGTCATCTGCCAGATCGGCGCCAAGGGCGGAACGGACACCGACCTGCTCACCCGCGCGGTCGAAGCCAACCTCGACGACAAGGACTTCTTCCTGCGCAAAGGGATCGGCTGGGCCCTGCGCGAGTACGCGAAGACCGAGCCGGACTGGGTGCGCGCCTTCGTCACCGCGCATCCGGCATTGTCCACGCTGTCCAGGAAGGAGGCGCTCAAGCACCTGGGCGAGTGAGCACCGGCCGGGGAACGAGGGCGATGAGGTCATCGATCACTCCACCGAGTTCGGGCACCAGCTCTCGGAGGTCCTTCAGGTCGCGGAGCAGGATGAGTCGCGTCTCGCGGGGCGGATCCTTCTCCAGCAACGCCTTCAGTTCGCGTGTCGCGTCGGCGTGACGTCCGAGGGCGACGAGGTAGAAGAGCGGCTGCACCCGGTCCTCCCAGCCGAGGTCTCCTGCCGCGTTCCGCGTGACCGCTTCGTCGAGGCCGGCGGCGAGGGACCGGTGGGCTTCCTCCGTCCTTCCGGTTTTCAGCCAGGCGATCGCGAGGAGGTTGCGGGCCCAGACGGACTCCGGCGTGAGCGGACGCAGGATGTCCATCGCCTCGTCCGTCTGGCCCGCGAACAGCAAGGCCTCCGCGAGGTTCTCGCGGTGTTCGGTGTCCTCGGGCTCGGAGGCGGCCAGTTCGCGCAGTTCCCGGATGGCTTCCCCGTATCGGCCCGCCTGGCGGTGGATGTCCGCGCGCAGGGCGCCGGTCTCGTCGTCCCCGGCGATCAGCGCGCTGTCCACATCGGACAACGCGCCTTCGAAATCCCCGAAGACGAGGCGGTGGTGGGCACGCCGGTAGAAGGCGTATCCCTCGTCCTGCCCCAGCCGGACCCCCTCGTCGAACGCGGCGCGGGCTTCCTCGTGCCGGTCGAGACCTCTGAGGATGTCTCCCCGGGTGGTGTGGAAGAAGGCCATCTCCGGGCTCGCCGCGACCGCGACGTCGATGTCGGCGAGGGCGGCCTGGTGATCGCCGGACCTCCGGTGCGTCATCGCGCGCCGGGCGTGCGCCAGCACGTTACCGGGTTCGAGTTCGATCACGCGGCTCAAGGACACCAGCGCTTCGCCGTTCCTTCCCAGGCGACTCAGCACCATCCCACGCTGGAGGTGATTCTCGGCGTCTTCGGGAGCCAGTTCGATCGCGCGCTCGTAGTCGGCGAGCGCTGCCACGCGATCCTCCAGACCGTCGTGCGCCTGGCCGCGCATGTAATACGCCCACTCGTAGTCCGGGTCGATCCGGAGCGCGGTGGTGAAGCCGTCGACGGCGAGCCGGTGCCGCTTGCCACGGTGGTGGAACGCGGCCCGGAGCGCATGGGCACTGGCACTGTCCGGGTCCGCCGCGACGATCGCGTCGAAAGTCGCCGACGCGGCGTCCACGTCTCCGGCCTGCTCGAGGAACGACGCCAGCTCGGTCAGGTAGAACACGTCCTTCGGGCGGAGGGCGACGGCCGCGCGGTGGCCGGCGAGAGCCTCTTCCTTGTCTCCCAGTTCGGCGAACAACGTGGCCCGATAGTGGACGGCCCAGGCGTAGTCGGGATCGAGCCGGATCGCGATGTCGACCTCGTCGATCGCCTTCCGGATGTCGCCGCGCTTGAAGTACACCTCGCTCCGGATGGTGTAGGCCCAGCGGTGATCGGGCTGGAGGCGAACGGCCTCGTCGAGGTCGGCCATCGCCCCCTCGAGGTCGCCGAGCTCGGCCCTGGCCGAACCGCGCCCACGCCATGAGTAGGCGTAGGTGGGATCGAGTTCGATCGCCCGGTCCAGATCCGGCAATGCCCGGTGCCAGTCGCCCTCGTTGTGGAACAGGTTGCCCCGATCGCTCCACGCGTAGGGATCGGCGGGATTCAGATCGACGGCCCGGTCGAAGTCCCGTTTCGCCGCGGCGACGTCGTCTTGCCCTTCGTAGGCCCACGCGCGGCGCCGGAGCACCGTGGAAAGGCGGGCGGCGTCGAGCTCACCCGCACCGGCGAGCAGATCGAGCACCGGGATCTCACCTTCGCCGACGGCGGCGGCCAGGCGCTGTCCCCAGTCCAGTACCGCGGGCGCGTCCGCGTCGGCACCCGCCTGCTCCATCATGCGCGCCCAAACGCGGGCGGGAGCGGTGCCGGTGGTGATCATCTCGGCGGCGCCGAGCAGCGCGTCCGGCAGTGCCTCGGCCGGATCGCCGCAGAGCCGGTGGTAGGTCTGTTCGAGCTTCCGCTTCTGCCAGCGCTCGTCGTTCCACGCATCGCGGTGACGGCTGAAGCCGAGTTCGGCGCACCGGCCTTCGTAGTACTCGCTGAGCCTGAGATGACGTTCGGCGAACTCGGCGGGCGAACGGCCGCGTTCCATGCGCACCATCGGGCCGCGGACCACCGGGTGATAGCGCACCGGGAGCTCACGGCGCCCGACGAACGGCAGTTCGCGCAGCCAGCGGAAGATCTCCCCTGCGTTTTCCTTGCCGGTCAGCACGCCGAGGACGTCCTCGTCCAGGAAGCGGGGCAACGACGCCGTGGCGGCGATGTCCTTCCTGGCCTTTTCGGGAACCCAGTGCAGGAACCGCTTGACCGCGTCGTCGCTGGGATCGCCGACGGCGTCCGCTTCGGCGGGATTCCCGCGGGCCAGCATGGCGACCAGGACGGGCAGGCCGTCGGTCAGCCGCAGCACGATCTCGACGACCTTTTCGTCGGTGATCCCGTGCTCGGCGAGCAGGCTGCGTGCCTCCGGTTCGGTGAACGGCCGGAGTTCGATCTCGCGCACCAGCGGCGCGTGCCGGTTCCATTTCGCCTCGTCCAGCGGGAACTGGCCCGCGACGGTGAGCACCAGGTTCTGCGGGAGATCGCCGTACAGTCCGCCGAACAGGTCGAGCAGCCAGGTCTCCAGTACCGGCGCCGTCCGTTCGAAGGTGTCGAAGAACAGCGCGATCTGCCGGGTCTCCGGAATACGCCAGAGATCTTCGACGAACGGTTTGGTCAGCTCCTCCGCCGGTTCCAGGAGCAGCTGGACATCGGCCTTCCGCTTGAACTTCGCCGCGAGGTAGACCTGCAACTGCTCCAGCTGTTTCGCCGTCGCGTCCGCGTCGATCGCGTCGGCGGCGATGCTCCCGCCGGGAAGGGTCTTCGCCACGCCGAGGCCGGCTTTGACCACGGTCTTCGTCACGAGCTCGCGGCCCGCCGCCGGAGCCTGCGGATCGTTGTGGAGCCGTTCCCTCGCCTTGAGGTAGGACTCGTAGCGTTTCTCGAACCGGCGCATCTCGTGTCCGGCGCGAGCGAGGTCCTTCGCCAGTTTGACCAGTGTCGCGGGCAGATCCTGCTGCCGGTCGTCCGCGAACCCGACGGCGGCGCGGGTTTCCTCGGCGATACCGCGAAGCTGGTCGAGCAGGAAGGACTTGCCGACCCCGGCGAGACCATGCACCGAGTACAGATACCGGCGGCGCCGGTCGCTCCCTGGCAGCCCCAGATTGCCCCGGAAGTCCTCGCGTTCCCCGACCCTGCCGACGAAACCGTCGCTCAGCCGGGCGCGGGCGATGTCTTGGATACTGGACCGACCGTCTGGACGTGACACAAGTCCTCACTTTGCCACACCTGAAGCGCGTGAAGGCCCCCTTTCCTCGGCTGAGCCGAGGGAAGGGGGCCTTCACGGGACTTTCGGGTCAGGCCCGCAGACTCGCGCCGAAGCGTTCACCGGCGACCGCGACGGCGGCGTCGCGGGCCTTGGTGGCCTCGTCGACGGTCAGCGTGCGATCCGCGGCACGGAACCGCAGCTTGTACGCCACCGAACGCTTGCCCTCGCCCAGCTGCTCACCCTGATACGAGTCGAACAGCGTGATGTCCTCGAGCAGTTCGCCCGCGCCTTCGCGCAGCGCCTCGGCCAGGTCGGCCGACGGGACGCTCGCCTCGGCGACGAGGGCGACGTCGAGCAGCACCGGCGGGTACGCCGAGATGCGCGGCGCCGGACGATCGTCCGGGATCGGGATCGCGTCCAGGTCGAGCTCCATCGCGACGGTGCGCGGCGGCAGCCCGAGCGTCTCGACGACCTTCGGGTGCAGCTCACCGGCGTAACCGATCGGCCACTGCCCCACCCGCAGCTGCGCGCAGCGGCCGGGGTGCCACGGCGGCTGATCCGCCGCGGCCGTGGTCAGCTCGACACCGGCGGCCTGCGCCACCAGCCGGGCGGCCTGCACCGCGTCGGCCCAGTTCGCCTGCTCGCCCGCGCCCCACCAGCCGGCCCGGGCCCGCTGGCCCGCGAGCACGACGGCGACGTGCAGCGGCTGCGGCGGGACCGCCGCCTCCAGCACCGCGAGCTCCTCGTCGGTCGGGCGCCGGTCCACCCCGAGCGAAGGCATCGGGATCGGGTTCGGCCCGGGCAGCACGACCTGTCCGATGTGGAACAGCGAGACATCCTTGAAACCACGGGAGATGTTGCGCTGCAAGGTATCCAGCAGCCCCGGCAGCAAGGTGCTCGCCATCCGGTCCTTGTCCGCTTCCAGCGGGTTGCGGACCTTCACGGTGCTGCGGCGGACGTCGTCCTCGGGCAGCCCGAACGCGTCCCAGACCGAGTCCGAGATGAACGGGAAGGGCAGCACCTCGACGTAGCCGTTCTCCGCCAGCGCACGCGCGACCGAACGACGCCGGCGCTGCGTGTCGGTGAGGCCACGGCCCGCCGGGGCGTCGGGCAGCACCGACGGGATGCTGTCGTAGCCCTCCAGCCGGAGCACCTCCTCGACGAGGTCGGCGGGCTGCACCAGGTCCCCGCGCCAGCTCGGCGGGACGGCGGTCACCAGCGCGGTGCCGTCCTCGGCCGTGCCCACGTTGACCTTGCAGCCGATCTGCGAGAGCCGTTTGACCGTGACACCGCGCTCGTACCGCACCCCGGCCACCTGGTCGGGCAGGCTGATCGGCATGGTCACCGGCGGGTTCGGCTCGACGCCGCCCTCGTCGGTGCGGCCGGGCAGGATCGAACCTTCGCCGTACTGACGCAGCAGGCGCGCGGCGAGCTCGACGGCCACCGCGCAGAGCTGCGGGTCGGTGTAGCGCTCGAACCGCTTGGCCGCCTCGGAGAACAGCTTGTGACGGCGGGCCGTCCGGCTGATCGACGACGGATCCCAGTGCGCCGCCTCGAGCAGCACGTCGGTGCTCTCCGGCGTGATCTCGGTCGACGCGCCACCCATCGTGCCCGCCAGCGAGATGACGCCGCTGTCGTCGGCGATCACCACGTCGTCCACGTCGAGCGTGCGCTCGACATCGTCCAAAGTGGTCAGTTTCTCGCCCGGCTTCGCCTTGCGCACCACCAGATCGCCCTTGACCGAACCGGTCGCGAAGGCGTGCAGCGGGTGCCCGAGTTCGAGCATGACGTAGTTGGTCACGTCGACCGCGAGCGAGATCGAGCGGATCCCCGCCAGCATCAGGCGTCGGCGCATCCACCACGGCGTCGGCGCGGTCGCGTCGAGGTTCTTGACCCGGCGCAGCACGAACCGCTTGCAGCCCTCGGTGTCCTCGATGTGCACCGGCCAGACGTCGCTCTCGGCCTCGGGGACCTCGATGGACGCCGGGTCGCCGAAGGGGACGTCGAGCGCGTTGGACAGCTCGCGGGCCAGGCCGCGGACCGACAGGGTGTACCCGCGGTCCGGGGTCGGCGTGACCTCGAGGACGGTGTCTTCGAGGCCGAGCAGCTTGTTCGCGTCCTCGCCGGGGCTGGCCGTGCTCGGCGGCAGCACCAGGATGCCGGAGTGGTCGTCACCGATGCCGAGTTCGCTCGCGGAGCAGATCATGCCGTCGCTGAGGCGGCCGTAGGTCTTGCGCGCGCCGATCTCGAAACCACCGGGCAGCACGGTGCCGGGCAGCGCGACGACGACCAGGTCGCCCTCGGCGAAGTTCGAGGCACCGCAGATGATCCCGCGGGTCTTGATCCCCGTGGGGCCTTCGTCCTCGAAAGGACCTTCGTCGTCGTCCTCATCGTCGGCACTGTCGACGTTCTCGTCAGGCTTGACGTCGCTCTCGGGCTCACCGACGTCGACGCGGCAGAAGCGGACCGGCTTCTTGAACTCGGTGAGCTCCTCGATCTCGGCGACGCGGCCGACCACGAGCGGGCCGGTGACCGGTTCGAGTTTCCGGACGTCGTCGACCTCGATGCCGATGCGCACGAAGGCGTCGGCCAGATCCTGGGCTGTGACCTCCTCGTCGACGTCGAGGTGTTCGGTCAGCCAGCTGGCTGGGACCTTCACTCAGGCCTCCGTTCCGAAGGGCAGGGTGAACCTGATGTCGCCCTCCACCATGTCGCGCATGTCCGGGATTCCGTTGCGGAACTGCAGGGTGCGCTCGATACCCATGCCGAAGGCGAAGCCCGAGTAGACCTCGGGGTCGACACCGCAGGCACGCAGGACGTTGGGGTTGACCATGCCGCAGCCACCCCACTCGACCCAGCCGGGTCCGCCCTTCTTCTCTTCGAACCAGACGTCGACCTCGGCCGACGGCTCGGTGAACGGGAAGAAGTGCGGGCGCAGACGGGTCTTCGAGGTACCGCCGAACATCGCGCGGGCGAAGGCGTCGAGGGTGCCCTTGAGGTGCGCCATCGTCAGGCCCTTGTCCACCGCGAGTCCTTCGACCTGCGAGAACACCGGGGTGTGCGTGGCGTCGAGCTCGTCGGTCCGGTAGGTGCGGCCGGGGCAGACGACGTACACGGGCAGGTCACGGTGCAGCAGCGTGCGGGCCTGCACCGGCGAGGTGTGCGTCCGCAGCACCAGGCCGGAGTCCTCCTCGCCGAGGTAGAACGTGTCCTGCAGCTGGCGCGCGGGGTGGTCCTTGCCGAAGTTCAGCGCGTCGAAGTTGAACCACTCGGCTTCGAGCTCCGGGCCTTCGGCGATCTCGTAACCCATCGCGATGAACGCGTCGGCGATCCGATCCGACAGGGTCGCGATCGGGTGCCGGGCGCCCCGGGGCACGCGGTCCCACGGGAGCGTGACGTCGACGGCCTCCTCGCGGAGCACCTTTTCGTCACGCTCGGTTTGGAGCACGGCTCGGCGCGCGTCGAAGGCGGCCTGGATGCCCTGGCGCGCTTCGTTGACCCGCTTGCCGGCCTCGGCCTTCTCCTGCTTCGGCAGGGCGCCGATCTCGCGGCGGGCGAGCAGCAGCGGAGACTGGTCCCCGAGGTGGGCGGGTTTGACCGCGGCCAGCGCGTCGAGATCCGCCGCGGCCGCGAAATCGGTCTCGGCCTGTTTGACGGCGGCCGTCAACGTTTCCGGCGCGAGCGTTCCCGCCTGGGGGTCCTGCTTGTCGTTGGCTTCGGACATAACTCCTCGGCGTCCGCTGGGACTGGTCCGGTGCACGCGAGCGCACACATGGGTTTAGCAGCTGCTGAATTCTATGGGACAGCGAACAGCGGCCCCCGATCACCCTCGGGCTGGGCACACCGTCACTCGGAAGTGCGAAAAACGCGCTCTACGCCGTAAACAAGGTGCTGGAACGAACACTGCGTTCCATGAGAGCTCCCTTGGTGTCGTGCTGCGACGGCGTGGTGCCCGAGACTCTACGTGGTCGCGGCCCGCGAGGCCATCGCATTCGTGTACACGCAGATCGCGGCGGCGGTCGCCAGGTTGAGGCTCTCCGCCCGGCCGTACATCGGGATCTTCACCGCGAGATCGACCGTCTCCAGTACCGCCTGCGGCAGTCCGTGCGCCTCGTTGCCGAAGACCCACGCGGTGGGCTCGTCGAAGGTCACCTGATCGAGCTCGGTGTCGGCGTAGCCGTGCGCGCCGAAGGTGCGGAGTCCGGCGGCGGAGCAGGCCTTCAAGGCCGCGTCGACGTCCCGGATCCGGGTGATGGCCGGATGGAACAGGCTGCCGGCGGCCGCGCGGACGCATTTGCCGTTGTGCGGGTCGACGCTGTCCCCCGCGAGGACGACCGCGTCGGCGCCGGCGGCGTCCGCGACCCGGATCACGGTGCCCGCGTTGCCGGGGTCCGCGACGTCGACGAGGACGACGACGAGCTTCGCGCCCGGCTTCAGGACGGTCTCTTGTGGACGGTCGACGAGCGCGCAGACGGCGACGATGCCTTGCGGCGTCACGGTCTCGGACAACCCGTCGGCCGCGCGATCGGTGATCGGCGAGACGGGGACGCCCGCCTCACGCGCCGCGGAGAGCAGGCGTTCGTGCTGCGCGGCGGCGCGTTCGGTCACGAACAGCTCGTACACCTTGCCGCCGTGTTCGAGCGCGGCTTCGACCGCGTTCGCACCCTCGGCCAGGAACCGGCCGGTCTTCTCACGCTCGGCGCGGCGGGTGAGCTTGCGCGCAGCAACGACCCGGGGCGTCCGTTCGGTGAACGGAGCGGCCCCGGGTCGATGAAGAGCGCTGTCGCCGGTCAGGCCGACTTCTTCTCTTCGGTGTTCACGTTCGCCTTGGCCAGCTCGGCCAGCGCGGTGAACGCGGCGGCGTCGTTGACGGCGAGGTCCGCGAGGATCTTGCGGTCGACCTCGACACCCGCGGCCTTGAGGCCCTGGATGAACCGGTTGTAGGTCACGCCGTTGGCGCGGGCCGCCGCGTTGATGCGGGTGATCCACAGCTGGCGGAAGTCACCCTTGCGGGCGCGACGGTCCCGGTAGGCGTAGTTCAGCGAGTGGAGCGTCTGCTCCTTCGCCTTGCGGTACAGCCGCGAACGCTGGCCGCGGTAGCCGCTGGCGAGCTCGAGAGTCGCGCGACGCTTCTTCTGGGCGTTGACAGCCCTCTTGACGCGTGCCACTGGGGTCCATCCTGTCGATCTGGGGGCGCGCTGGCGCGCCCGGCGTTTACAAAGTGCGGGGTGTCAGCGGCCGAGAAGGCGCTTGACGCGGCCGACGTCGTTCTTGGCGATCTCGGTCGTGCCTTCGAGGCGACGGGTGAGCCTGTTGGACTTCTTCTCCATCAGGTGGCGGCGGCCGGCCTTCTGGCGGCGCAGCTTGCCCGAACCCGTGACGCGGACACGCTTGGACGTCCCGCTGTGCGTCTTCATCTTCGGCATTACGTTGTCCTCTTCCGTGCGGCGGCACACCGGTTGTTCCCGGTGTGCCGCTGACATGTGCTGGTCGGCGCTACGCGTCGGCGGGCGGCTCGGACGACTCGTCCTTCGCTGCCTTCGCGGCCTTCTGCGGCTTCACGTTCTTGTGCGGGGCCAACACCATGATCATGTTGCGACCGTCCTGCTTCGGCGACGACTCGACGAAACCGAGTTCGGTCACCTCGTCGGCGAGCTTCTGCAGCAGGCGGAAACCGAGTTCCGGCCTGGACTGCTCGCGACCGCGGAACATGATCGTGACCTTGACCTTGTTACCGGCGGCCAGGAAGCGCGACACGTGACCCTTCTTGGTCTCGTAGTCGTGCTGGTCGATCTTCGGTCGCAGCTTCTGCTCTTTGATGACGGTGAGCTGCTGGTTGCGGCGGGACTCGCGGGCCTTCTGCGCGCTCTCGTACTTGAACTTGCCGAAGTCCATGAGCTTGCATACGGGCGGGCGTGCCTGCGGGGCGACCTCGACGAGATCGAGATCGTTCTCCTGTGCCAGCCGCAGCGCATCTTCGATCCGGACGATGCCGACCTGTTCACCGGCCGGCCCGACGAGGCGGACCTCCGGAACCCGGATTCGGTCGTTGATGCGTGTCTCGGAGCTGATGGGGCCTCCCTGGTTCGAGGTAAATTCTTCTACCGTTTCGACCTGGTGCCCACATACCTAAGGCCCCGGTACCGTGCGGTACGCGGGGCCCACTCTTTCCGATCGTGTTCGATCTCCAGAACCGAACACACCGCCTCGACGCCCGAAATCGTCTTGGCGAGACCGGACCCGGACACCTGGTGTTGCGGCGGTGACACGGGTGGGAGCGGGGCTCCACTTGCCGCCCCCGATCGCTCGAGGGCTGGTCGCTCGTGGAAGGGTACCAGACGTGTCAGATGAACCCGTTCAGCAGCCCCCGTATTCCCCGGACGTCCGCGACCTGGAGGACATCCCGAGCGTCGAGGTGATCAGCAGGGCGGCCGTCATGCTGCTCTCCGCCGGCGCCGAACGCCTCGGCCTCGCGGACGAGGACCCGGCCAGCTCACCGCACCGCGACCTCGACGAAGCCCGCCGCCTGATCACCGCCCTCGCCGGGCTGGTCACCGCTTCCGCAGAGTACCTCGGCCTGCACGCGGGCCCCTTGCGCGACGGCCTCCAGTCGCTGCAGAAGGCGTTCCGCGAGGCTTCGGCCGTGCCCGACGCGCCTGGCCAGGGGCCGGGCGAGAAGTACACGGGACCGGTCTACTAGCCCTCCGAAGTACATGAAGGCCCCCTTCCTTGCGCCTGGGTACAGGAAGGGGGCCTTCATGTACTTCCGCTCCGGCGTCAACTAACATTTCAGATGTGAGTGGTTTAGCGAAGGTGTCGAGGTCCCTCCTCCGGGACGAGGCGTACGAGAGCATCCGGCGGGCGATCATCGACGGGACCCTGCCGCCGGGGACGAACCTGCGCGACGGCGACCTCGCCGATCAGCTGGGGCTTTCCCGGGCGCCGGTGCGCCAAGCGCTGCTGAGGCTCGTCGAGGACGGTCTCGTCGAGTCGAAGCCACAGAGCTACACGCGCGTCGCGGGCTTCGTTCCCGACGACGTCCGTGACGCCCTGCAGCTCGTGCGCGCGCTGCACGAGTTCGCCGTCCGGGCGGGTGCGCCTCGGATGGGACCGGCGGAGGTCGCGGCGATGCGCGCGGCCAACACCCGGTTCGCCGACGCGATCGCCGCCGGGGACATCGCGGCCGCGATCGCCGCCGACGACGAACTCCACGACGTCCCCGTGGCCGCCGCACGCAACCGGGCGATCGCCGCGACGCTGGCCCGCTACACGCCCTTGCTGCGACGTCTCGAATACGCCCGCTTCGGCTCCCTGCCCGCCCACCGGTCGGTCCAGCGCCACGCGGAACTGGCCGACGCCATCGAAGCGGGCGACGTCGACGCGGCCTGCGCGATCACCGCCACCATCTGGACCGAGCTCGAAGACCTCCTGGAGACGCCATGACCCTCGCCGATTTCCCCCGCTACCCGCTGCTGTTCGGCCCCTCCCCCGTCCATCCGCTGGAGCGGCTCACCGCACATCTCGGCGGCGCGAAGGTCTGGGCGAAACGCGAGGACGTCAACTCCGGGATCGCGTTCGGCGGCAACAAGACCCGGAAGCTCGAATACCTGGTCGCCGACGCGCTGGCCTCGGGCGCGGACACGCTGATCTCGATCGGCGGCGTGCAGTCGAACCACACCCGCCAGGTCGCCGCGGCCGCCGCGCGGGCCGGGCTCAAGGCCGTGCTGGTGCAGGAGAGCTGGGTCGACTGGAACGACCCGATGTACGACAAGGTCGGCAACATCCAGCTCTCGCGCATCCTCGGCGCGGACATCCGGATGGTCGAGGCCGGGTTCGGCGTCGGCTTCAAGGAGAGCTGGGAGAACGCCGTCAAGGAGATCGAAGCCGACGGCGGGAAGCCGTACGCGATCCCGGCGGGCGGCTCGGACCACCGTCTCGGCGGGCTCGGTTTCGCCAACTGGATGGTCGAACTCGAAGCGCAGGAGGCGGAACTCGACGTCTTCTTCGACACGGTGATCGTCTGTTCGGTGACCGGCAGCACGCAGGCCGGGATGGTCGCCGGAGCCGCGCTTTCCGGTAAGCCGCGCCGGATCCTCGGCGTCGACGGGTCGGCGAAGCCGGCCGAGACACGCGATCAGATCACCCGCATCGCCCGCGCGACCGCCGAACTGATCGGCGCCGGCGAGATCGGCGAGGTCGAACTGGACGAGCGCTACCACGCCGGGATCTACGGCATCCCGGACGAATCCACGCTGGACGCGATCCGGACGCTGGCACGGCTGGAGGGCGTGCTCACCGATCCGGTGTACGAGGGCAAGTCCATGGCGGGGCTGATCGACCTCGTCGCGCGCGGTGAGATCGCGCGGGACTCGAACGTGCTTTTCGCGCACCTTGGCGGGCAGCCCGCGCTGAACGGGTACACGAGCGTGCTCTGACAGGGCTGAAGGACGCCATACCCGCATCCGACGCGGTGAAGGACGCTTTCCCCACGTGAGACGCGGGGAAAGCGTCCTTCAGCCACATCAGTCCGTGACGGCCAGGACGTCGATCTCCACCAGGAGTCCGGCGGGCAGGCCGACGTACACGGTGGTGCGGGCCGGGTGCGGCGCCTCGCCGATCAGCTTGTTGTAGACCTCGTTGAACGCGCCGAAGTGGTCGACGTCGGTCAGGTACACGCGCACCATCATCGCGTCGGCCAGGCTCGAACCGGCGGCCTCGAGCACCGCCTCGATGTTCTTGAAGGTCTGCTCGGTCTGTTCACCGACGGTCTCGCCGACGATGGCGCCGGTGGCCGGGTCGAAGGCGACCTGGCCGGCCACCTGCAGGATGTTGCCCTTGCGGACCGCCTGCGAGAACGCGGCCACCGGCTTCGGCGCGTTCTCCGTGCTGATCGCGGTCTTGCTCATTCCAACTTCCCCTTTCGGTTCCCCGTCCATCCACTGTGGACGGAAGCTTCTTCGGTGGCGGCGATCAGTTCCGGCACGAGCGCCATCAGGCCGTCGTAGTCCAGCAGCACCTTCGGCACCGACACGGACGCGGCGGCGAGCACCACGCCGCCCGGGCCGCGGACCGGCGCGGCGACGCAGTGGATGAAGTCCTCGTGCTCGGCGTTGTCCACCGCGTAGCCGCGGTCGGCGACGAGCGCGAGTTCCTTCTCGTAGGCCTCGGGGGTGGTGATCGTGTTCGGTGTCCGGACGAAGAAGTCGATCCTCGACACCACGTCCGCCTGCTTCTCCGGCGTCATCGCCGCCACCAGCACCTTGCCGACGGCGGTGCAGTGCAGGGGCGCGCGTTTCCCGATGCGGGAGTACATCCGCACCGAATGCCTGCCCTCGAACTTGTCGATGTAGACGACCTCTCCGTCCTCATAGGACGCGAGGTGCACGGTGTGCCCGGTGCGCGCGTTGAGCCCGGCGAGCGCGGACTGCGCGGTGCGGCGGACGTCGCGATCCTCCAGCGCCTGCTGCGCGAGGTCGAAGAGCGCACTGCCCAGCCGGTAGTACCGCTGCCCCTCCCGGCGCACGAAGTGGTGCGTCTCCAGGGTGCGCAGCAGGCGCAGCACGGTCGACTTGTGCACGCCGATCTCCTCGGCGAGCTGGTCCAGCGTCTTCGGCTCGCGGGCGAGCCCGCTCAGCAGCGTGAGCGCCCTGTCCAGGCTCTGGCTCATCCGCCCACCATTCCCTTGTCCGTCAGCTTGGCCGCCGCCCATGCTGCCTCATCGGCCCCGAGGAGCGTTTCGACGACGGACGCGGGCAGCGGACGGCCCACGTCGTCGTGGGTCAGCAGGGTGGCCGCGGCCTGCAGATGGCCGCGCCGGAGCCGGGTCGCGGGGTCGTCGCCGCGCAGGGTGGCGGCGAGGAAACCGGCGGCGAACGCGTCACCGGCGCCGACCGGCTCCACGACGTCGACCTGGAGCGCGGGCGAGAACAGCGGTGCTTCGTCGCCGTCGATCAGGGTCACCCCGCGTGCCCCGTGCTTGACGACCAGCGTCTTCGGTCCGGGCACGGCGGCGCGCAGCCGTGCCGGGTCGCCGGTCCCCCACACCCGTTCGGCCTCGTCCTCGCCCGCCAGCACGATGTCGGCGCGGGCGGCGAGCCCGGCCAGCACCGACGGGTCTCGCCCGGTCCACAGCGCGGGCCGGAAGTTCACGTCGAACGACACCAGCGTGCCGCCACGCGGTCGTTCCATCAGCGCCCGCACCAGGTCGAGGCAGCCGTCCGACAGCGCGGGCGTGATCCCGGACAGGTGGATCACCCGCACCCCGTCGAGATCGAGTTTCCCCAGCAATCCCGCGTCCATTCCGGACGCGGCGGAGCCCTTGCGGTAGTACCGCACGGGGCTGCCGTCCGCCCCGCTTTCCTTGATGTAGAGCCCGGTCGGGCGCGTCGGGTCGACCACGACCGCGCTGACGTCCACCCCCGCCGCGCCGATCTCGCGCACGAGCGCGCGGCCGAACGGATCGTCTCCGACGGCGCTCACCCACGCGCTGGCGAAACCCAGCGCCGGGAGATGGCAGGCGACGTTCGATTCGGCGCCGCCGATGCTTCGTACCCACTTCCGTACCTCGTCGGGCGGCCCGGATTCGGCCGGTACGAACAAGGCCATCGACTCCCCGATGCACAAAACGTCAGTGCTCTTCATCGCGCCGACCGCCGTTCCGGTGCCAGGGCGCGACCCCAAAAGATCAAAAGATTCCCGGGCGGCCAAGGCTCACCTGTCACTTCCACGTCTCCTAGTCGTCACCCCGTTGACCTCCAGCGGACCGGATGCTACACCTATCCCACGCAATATGCGCAACGTCCGTTGCAACATACGCAACCGAGGTGAACCTCATGTTCGAAGCCGGCACCATCGATTCCGCCGCGGTCGCGGCCGTCCGGGAGGAGCGCGTCGACTGGCGCTTCCGCTCGGTCGCGCCTTCGCTGTCCGGTCTCACGATCGGCGAGGCCGCCGCCCGCGGCGCCAAGCTGTTCGACGACGGCTTCCTCGGCCCGTTCGTCGTTCTCGACGAAGAGGCCGTCGAGCACAACCTCCGCACGATGGCGGACTGGTGCGCCGAACGCGGGGTCGCGCTGGCCCCGCACGGCAAGACGACGATGGCGCCGCAGCTGTTCGAGCGGCAGCTGCAGCACGGCTCGTGGGGTATCACCTGCGCGAACGCCGGACACCTGCGGATCTACCGGGCGTTCGGCGTTTCCCGGATCCTGCTGGCGAACCAGCTCCTCGACCCCTCGGGCCTGAAGTGGCTCGCCGCCGAACTGGACGCCGACGACGACTTCGAGTTCGTCTGCTGGGTCGACTCGGTCCGCGGTGTCGAGCTGATGACCGAAGCCCTGCGCGGAGCCCGCCGCAAGGTGGACGTCCTGGTCGAACTCGGCGCCGAGGGCGGCCGCACCGGTGTCCGCGACACCGAGACCGCGCTCGCCGTCGCCGAAGCCGCCCACGCGAGCCCGGCTCTGCGGTTGCGTGGATCCGGCGGCTACGAAGGCGCGCTTTCCCACCACACCGACGAAAAGTCGCTCCAGCTGATCAGCTCCTATGTGGACGGTCTGCGCGAACTGGTCTTCGCCTTCAACGCCAAGGGCCTGCTCGACGACGCCGGTCAGATCATCGTCACCGGCGGCGGCAGCGCGTACTTCGACCGCGTCGCCGACGAGCTCACCAAGGACTGGGGCGGCCTGGACGTCCTGCCGATCCTGCGCAGCGGCGCCTACGTGACCCACGACGACGGCTTCTACCGGGTGATCTCGCCGCTGGGCGAACAGCCGCGCATCGACGGCGTCGCCTCGTTCCGCTCCGCGCTGCGTGCCTGGGCGCAGGTCACGTCGAAGCCGACGGACGAACTCGCGCTGCTCACCATCGGCAAACGGGACGCCTCGTTCGACGAAGGCATGCCCGAGCCGCGCCTGATCCGCAAGGGCGACGGGCCACCGTCCGCGCTCGAAGGTCATTCCATCCAGAAGATGAACGACCAGCACGCCTTCCTCACCCTGCCCGCGTCGTCGCCGGTCGAGGTCGGCGACTGGATCGCCCTCGGCCTGTCGCATCCGTGCACCGTTTTCGACAAGTGGCCCCTCATCCCGGTCGTCGGCCCCGACGGCGAGACCGTGCTCGATTTCGTCCGCACCCATTTCTGAGTGTCTGCTGGTGAACCCGCGACCGCGATCGACGTCGGCAGGGCGCCACCTGGTCATCCACGTCATGGATGTGGAGAGGGCGCCCTGCCACCGCGATAGCGGGGCCTTCGGCCGAGGCGGGTTCACCCATTCGGTCGCCTGTACAGGTCGATCTTCAGCTCCGCCAACAATTTCTGATCCGTCCTCCACCGCCGCAGAGGAAGAATCGCCATGGACATCGTTGTCCGCTCCGCACTGGTCGCCGACGGCACCGGGGATCCGCTCACCAGGCACGACGTGGGCATCACCGACGGCCGGATCGCCAGTGTCGCCGAACCCGGCTCGCTCGCGGGCCGCCGCACCATCGACGCCGAAGGACTCGTGCTCGCGCCCGGGTTCATCGACATGCATTCGCATTCCGACCTTCAGCTGCTCGCCAATCCGGATCACCTCGCGAAGCTCTCCCAGGGCGTCACGACCGAGGTGCTCGGGCAGGACGGGCTCTCCTACGCGCCGGTGAACGACGAGGTCCTCGCGGCGCTGCGCCAGCAGCTCGCCGGCTGGAACGACGATCCGGCGGGCTTCGACTGGAACTGGCGTTCCGTCGGCGAGTACCTCGACCGGCTCGACGCGGGGGTCGCGGTCAACGCGGCCTACCTGGTGCCGCAGGGCACCGTCCGCATGCTCACCGTCGGCTGGGAGGACCGGCCCGCGACCGAAGCCGAGATGAACGCGATGAAGGAACTCATCGCGACCGGGCTGGACGAGGGCGCGATGGGCATGTCGTCCGGACTCACCTACACGCCGGGCATGTACGCGACGACCGAAGAACTCGTGGAGCTGTGCCGGGTCGTCGGGGAGAACGGCGGCTTCTACAGCCCGCACCACCGCAGCTACGGCAAGGGCGCGCTCGAAGCGTTCGGCGAGATGGTCGACGTCTCCCGCCGTTCGGGCTGCCCGCTGCACCTCGCGCACGCCACGATGAACTTCTCGGTGAACAAGGGCAAGGCGCCGGATCTGCTGGAGCTGCTCGACCGGGCGCTCGACGACGGCTGCGACATCACGCTGGACACCTACCCCTATCTTCCCGGCGCCACGTATCTTTCCGCGTTGCTGCCGAGCTGGGCGACCGAAGGCGGGCTCGACGCCACACTGGCCCGGCTGTCCGATGTGGACACCCGCGAGCGGATCCGCGCCGAGATCGAGGAGACCGGGTCCGACGGCGCCCACGGGGTGCCGATCGACTGGGAGGCCATCGAGATCAACGGTGTCCGCCGGGACGAGAACGCCCACCTCGTCGGGCATTCCGTCGCCGTGTCGGCGGAGCGTGCCGGGAAACCGGCCGCGGAGCTGTACTTCGACGTCCTGCTCTCGGAAAAGCTCGGCACCTCGTGCCTGATGCACGTCGGGCACGAGGAGAACGTCCAGGCGATCATGCGCCACCGCACGCACACCGGCGGCAGCGACGGGCTGCTCGTCGGCGCGCGGCCGCATCCCCGCGCCTGGGGCACGTTCCCGCGGTACCTCGCGCGCTACGTCCGCGAACTCGGCGTCCTCGACCTCGCCGAATGCGTCGCCCACCTCACCGGCCGCGCGGCGGACCGCCTGCGGCTGACCGACCGGGGTCTCGTCCGCGCCGGGTACGCGGCGGACCTCGTGCTGTTCGACCCGGAAACCGTCGCCGACACCGCCACGTTCGACGAGCCGCGGCAGCAGGCCGCCGGTATCCCCTATGTCTTCGTCAACGGTGTCGCCGCCATCGACGATGGTCAACCGACCGGCGCCCTCGCCGGCCATTCACTGCGGAACCCCGGGAGTGCCCGATGATCGACTGGCTCCAACACACGACGGGAGGGCTCCTGACCCTCGCCGCCGTCTCGATCGCGGTGTTGTTGTTCCTCATCATCAAAGTCAAACTCGAGCCCTTCATCGCGCTGATCGTGGTCGGCCTGCTGACCGCGCTGGCCGCGGGCCTGCCGGTCGGCCAGATCGTCGGCTCCGCGCAGAAGGCGTCGGATTCCCTGCTGGAAAAGGGTTTCGGCGGGATCCTCGGCCATATCGCCGCGATCATCGGACTCGGCACCATCCTCGGGTCCATTTTGGAGCGTTCCGGCGGAGCGAGGGTGCTCACGGGCGCGCTGCTGCGCGCCATCGGTGAGAAGCGGGCCCCGTTGGCGATGGGTCTCGCGGGTTTCGTCTTCGGTATCCCGGTCTTCTTCGACATCGGCATCTTCGTGCTGGCGCCGCTGGTCTACGTGGCCGCCAAACAGGGCGGCCGTTCGCTCGTGCTGTACGCGCTGCCGCTGCTCGCCGGGCTTTCGATCACGCACGCGTTCCTCCCGCCGCACCCCGGCCCGGTCGCCGCGGCCGGCCTGCTGCACGTGGAACTCGGCTGGATCATCCTGATGGGCCTGGTCTGCGGTATCCCGGCGTTCCTCGTCGGCGGCGTCGCGTACTCGACGTGGATCGGCAAACGCGTCGACGTGCCGGTTCCCGCGGAATTCCTGGTCGCGGAGGAAGAAGGCGAAAAAGAGGAGAACCCGCCGTCGCTCGGCCTGGTGCTGGGGATCATCGCCGTCCCGCTGGTGCTGATCCTCGCCGGGACCTTCGGCAGCATCTGGCTTCCCAAGAACTCGGCGTCCGCCGGTGTCGCCGCGTTCATCGGCACCCCGGCGGTCGCGCTGACGATCTCGGTCCTGCTCGCGTCCTGGTTGCTCGGCCTGCGCCGCGGCCTGACCGGCAAGGATCTGAGCGAGCTTTCGGCGAAATCGCTCCGCCCGGTCGCGATGATCCTGCTGGTGGTCGGTGCGGGCGCGTTCTTCGGCGCCGTGCTGTCCGCCACGGGGATCGGCAAGGCCGTCGCGGGTTCGCTGGACAACGCCGGTCTCCCGGTCATCCTTGCCGCGTACGTGATCAGTTGCGGGATGCGGATCGCGCAGGGCTCGGCGACCGTCGCGATCGTGACCACGAGCGGCATCGTCGCACCGACGGTGGCGACGCTGGGCTATTCGCAGATGCAGCTCGCGCTGCTGGTCGTCGCGATTTCGGCGGGTTCGATCATCGCCTCGCACGTGAACGACGGCGGTTTCTGGATCATCTCGCGGTACTTCAACATGACCGTGCCGCAGACCCTGAAAACCTGGACCGTCTTGGAAACCGTTCTTTCCGTTTCCGGTTTCGGCGTGGCAGCATTGCTCATGGCAGTGGTTTAAACCACCTGACGACTGGGAGAGATCACGATGACCGGACTGGATCGACGCACCTTCCTCGGCGCCGTCGGAGCGGCTGGGCTCACCACCGTTCTCGGTTCCCACCTCGCGAGCGCTTCCGAACAATCCTGCGGACCGAAGGGAACCGGAGCCATCTACGTCAGCAGCTACACCAGTTCCGGGCACGGGCTCGATGTCGCTCACCGGGACGCGGCGACCAACGCGCTCGTCGTCGACCGGACGATCCCGGGAGTCAGCAACGCTTCCTGGTTCGACATCAGCGCCGACCGCAAAACGCTCTACGTGACCAACGAGGACGAGAACGGTCAGATCTCCTCGTTCAGCCTGGCCGATCCGGCGAAACCCAAGCTGCTCAACAAAAAGTCGGCCAAGGGCCAGCACCCGACACATCTGAGCGTCCACTCGAGCCAGAAGTACGTGCTGGCCGCGAACTACAGCAGCGGCAGTGTCGTCGTCCTCCCGATCCTCGCGGGCGGGAAACTCGGCGACGTCGTCGATGTCGCCCAGCACAAGGGCGCCGAGCGTCAGGCGCACGCGCACCAGGTGGTCAACGACCCCACCGGCAAGTGGGTGCTCGCCGTCGATCTCGGCGCGGATTCGGTCTACGTCTACAAACTCGACGTCGCCACCGGGAAGCTCAAGCTGAACCAGCAGCTGAAGCTTCCGTCCGGTGCCGGTCCCCGGCATCTGGCGTTCCACCCGAACGGCAAGTACGCGTACATCCTCGGCGAGCTGCGTGCCGAGGTCACCGTCGCGGCGTGGAACCCGGCCACCGGGAAACTCACCGCCGGACAGGTCGTCCCGGCCGTTCCCGCGGGCACCCCCGGCGAGCAGTACCCGGGTGAGATCACCACGTCCAAGGACGGGAAGTTCGTCTACGCCTCCGTGCGCGGCTCCGACACGATCGCGTCGTTCGGTGTCGGCGAGGACGGGAAGTCCTTGAAGCTGCTGCACAACGCGCCCGTCGGCGGGGTGTACCCGCGTCACTTCACCCTCGATCCGACCGAGCGCTGGTTCTACGTCTCGAGCGACAAGTCCGGCACGCTCAGCTGGCTGCCGCGCGATCCCGGTACCGGTCTTCCGGGGGCCGTCGCCGGGAAACTGGCGCTCCCCCAGGTCAATTCCGTCTTTTTCGCCTAAGGAGAAAATCCCATGAGAACTCGCGTCCTCATCGCGGGCCTCGCGGCCGTCGGCCTCGTGGCAGGCTGCGCGCCGGCCCAGAACACCCCAGCCGCGAGCGGCGGTGACGAGAAGACCGGCACGATCCGGGTCTGGCTGTTCGACGAGGCCAACCGCGCGCCCAAGGAGGCGGCGGTCAAGGAGGCGATCACCGAGTTCAAGGCGGCGCATTCGGGCGTCGAGGTCGACGTCCAGTGGGTTCCGGTGGAGGGCCGTGCGGACAAGTTCTCCGGCGCCTTCAACGATCCGGCGAGCGCGCCGGACGTCGCCGAGTTCGGCAACACCGACGTGTCCAGCTACGCCGCCACCGGTGCGCTGGCCGACCTGACCGGCGACCTGTCGTCGTGGAAGGAAGGCGCCGACATCCTGCCCGCGGTGCTGGAGACCGCGAAGTCCGGCGGCAAGACCTACGGGCTTCCTTGGTTCACCGGTATCCGTGCGTTGTACTACCGCACGGACCTCTTCGCCGAACTCGGCCTCAAGCCGCCGACGACGCTGGCGGAACTGACCGAGACCGCGAAGACGATCCGTGCCAGGAAGCCGGAGTTGTACGGCATCTCCGTCGGCGGCAAGTACACCTACGCGATGCTGCCGTTCCTGTGGGCGCACGGCGGCGAGATCGCCAAGCAGGACGGCGACAAGTGGAAGTCCACTGTGGACTCCGAGCAGGCCAAGGCCGGGGTCGCGGCGTACGCGAACCTGCTGAAGGCGGACATCTGTCCGCCCGAGCAGTGCGCCAACCTCACCGGTACGCAGAGCATCACGGCGTTCGCCGGCGGCAAGGCCGGGATGTCGATCGGTGGTGACTTCAACCGCAAGGCCGTCGAGGCGGGCCAGGTGAAGGGCAAGTACGCGATCATCCCGATCCCGGGCACCGAGGCGGGCAAGATCGCCCCGGCGTTCGCGGGCGGCAACCTGCTCGGCGTGTTCAACGCGACCAAGCGCAAGAGCCTCGCGGTCGAGTTCACGCAGCTGCTCGGTGGCGCGAAGTACCAGGAGAAGATGTACGTCGCCATGGGCAACCTGCCCACGCTCGGCAGCGTCCAGCAGAAGCTCGCCGCGAGCGACCCGTCGGTCAAGCCGTTCGTCGACACGCTCACCGCGGGCACGAAGTTCGTCCCCGCCACCGCGGCGTGGTCGAAGATCGACGCGCAGAACGTCCTGCCCACCGCGATCCAGCAGATCGCGACCGGCGGCAAGGACCCCGCGACGGCGCTGACCGCCGCGGCCGCCGAGATGAACAAGGCGTTCGGCTAAGTGGTCACAAAGGACATCCCTCGCACCACGGCTCCGGCCGTCCCGGCACGGCGGTCACCCCGCCGTCGCCGGGACGGGCGGGCGGCCCTGCTCTACCTGGCGCCCGGTGGCATCCTGCTGCTGGCGATGCTGGTGTACCCGATCTACCAGCTCGTCCTGATCTCGTTCTACGACTACGGCCAGCCGCAGGCGGTCGGCAACGCCCCGCTGGTGTTCCTCGGCTTCGGCAACTACGTCGAACTGCTGGAGAACCTCCAGTTCTGGGAGGTGCTGGCCAAGACCCTCGGCTTCACCGCGGTCTGCGTCGTCGGCAGCCTCGCACTCGGGACGGGGCTCGCCGTGCTGGCGACCCGGGTCCGTGCGTGGGCGCGCGTCCCGCTGTTCCTGGCGGCGCTCGCCGCGTGGGCGACGCCGGCGATGGCGGGCTCGTACGTCTGGTTGTTCCTGTTCGACGCGGACTTCGGCCTGGTGAACGAGGTGCTCTCGGGCATCGGGTTCACCGGGATGGCGAACCATTCCTGGACGTTCGACACCTACAGCACGTTCGGGCTGGTGGCCGCCGAGGTCATCTGGTGCTCGTTCCCGTTCGTCATGGTGACGATGTACGCCGGGCTCAAGGGAGTACCCGAGGAGGTCATCGAGGCCGCGTACCTCGACGGCGCGTCGACGTGGCGCACCACGTGGTCGATCACGCTGCCGATGGTGCGGCCGCTGCTGACCATCGCCACCATCCAGTCGATCATCTGGGACTTCAAGATCTTCACGCAGATCTACGTGATGACCAACGGCGGCGGCGTGGCCGGGCGCAACCTCGTGCTCAACGTCTTCGCCTATCAACAGGCCTTCGCCGGACAGGAATACGGTCTCGGCGCGGCGCTCGGAGTCGTGATGACCTTGCTGCTGCTGTCCATCACCGGGCTGTACGTCCGGTCGCAACGCCGGAGCGCGGGATGGGTGTGACGACGGCGCCGAAGAACCGCCGGGTGAAGCGCCCTGGGAGACTGATCGCCGAGATCATCTGCGTGGTGATCGCGGGGATGGTCGCGTTCCCGGTGTACTGGATGGTGCTCTCGGCCTTCAAACCCACCGGGCAGATCCAGGCGGAGAACCCCCGGCCGTGGACGCTCACGCCGACGCTCGAACACTTCGAACGGGTACTCACCGGCGAAGGCTTCGCGATGTTCTTCCTGAACAGCGTGATCGTGGCCGTCGTGGTGGTGGCGTTGTCGCTGCTGCTGTCGTTCCTTTCGGCGGTGGCGCTGACGCGGTTCAACTTCAAGGGCCGGACCGTGCTGCTGGTGATGGTGCTGGTGGCGCAGATGGTCCCGGTCGAAGCCCTGACCATCCCGCTGTTCTTCCTGATGCGGTCGGTCGGCGACGTCGCGCCGGCGTTCGGCACCAACCACCTCGGCTCGCTGATCCTGGTGCACCTGGCGTTCAGCCTGCCGTTCGCGATCTGGATGCTGCGCGGCTTCGTCGCCGCGGTGCCACAGGAACTGGAAGAGGCCTCGAAGATCGACGGGGCGAGCCGGATGCGGTTCACCTGGCAGATCCTCTTCCCGCTGGTGGCGCCCGGGCTGGTGGCGATCAGCGTGCTGGCGTTCATCCACGCCTGGAACGACTTCCTGTTCGCGAAGACGTTCATCATCTCCAACACCGAGAACCAGACGCTCCCGCTGGCGATCCTGGTGTTCTTCAAACCGGAGGACACCGACTGGGGCGCGGTGATGGCGGGTTCGACGTTGATGACCATCCCGGTGCTGGTGTTCTTCATTCTCGTGCAACGACGACTCGTGTCCGTCATGGGCGGCGCGGTGAAGGGCTGACATGCCTGGCTTCGAAACTCTGCTCCCCCGTCCCGTCTCGGTGGAACCCCTGCCGGGACACTGCCCGGTACCATCCGAAGTGGACGTGCGCGGCGACGAGCTGTTGCCCGCCGAGGGTTATCGGCTGGAGATCGATCCGTCCGGCGTGACGCTGTACGCGGCCGACGCGGCGGGCGAGTTCTACGGCCGCCAGACGCTCCGCCAGCTGATCGGGCCGGACGCGTTCCGGGCCGCGTCGATCCACAGTGGACAGCAGACGATTCCGTGCGGCGTGGTCACCGACCACCCGAGGTTCGGCTGGCGCGGCTGTCTACTGGACGTGGCAAGGAACTTCCGGACCAAGGCCGAGGTGCTGCGGTTCGTCGACCTGATCGCCGCGCACAAGCTCAACGTGCTCAACCTGCACCTGACCGACGACCAGGGCTGGCGGATCGAGATCCCCGAGTTCCCCAGGCTGACCGAGGTGGGTGGCTGGCGGAAGTCGTCCATGGTCGGACGGCACGACGGCCCGGAACGGGACGGGCGGCCGCACGGCGGATTCTACTCGGCCGACGATCTCCGCGAGATCGTCGCGTACGCCGCCGCGCGTGCGGTGACGGTGGTCCCGGAGGTCGACATCCCCGGGCACGCGCGGGCCGCGATCGCCGCCTACCCCGAGCTCGGCCCGGAAACCGCCGAACCATGGGAAGTGTGGACGAGCTGGGGCATCAGCACGTCACTGCTGAACACCGAGAAGTCCACTGTGGACTTATTCAAGCGCGTCTTCGACCACGTGCTGGAGATCTTCCCGTCCGAGGTCATCGCGCTCGGCGGTGACGAGGTGCCCGGCGCGACCGAGGAGCACGGCCGGTTCGTCCGCGAGATCGCACAGCACCTGGTCGAGCGGGGCCGTCGCCCACTCGGCTGGGACGAAGTACTCGAAGCGGGCGACCTCCCGCCGATGGTCATCGGCTCGTGGCAGAGCGAAGCCGCCGGCGCCCGCGCCGCGACCGCCGGGCACGACGTCGTCATGTGCCCCGAGGAGCACGTGTACCTGGATCACCGGCAGTCCGACCACCCCGACGAACCGATCCCCGTCGGCTACCTGAGCACGCTGGAGAGCTTCTACGGCTACGAGCCGGTGCCCGCCGATTTCCCCGAGGGGAAGTCGATTCTCGGCGCGCAGGCGCAGGTGTGGTCGGAGCATCTCGACACCGTGCGGAGGGTGGACTACGTCGCTTTCCCGCGCCTGTGCGCCTTCGCCGAGGTGGCGTGGAGCGATCCGGACGGGCGGGACTACGCGGAGTTCCTGCCGCGGTTGCGGGACCACCACCTGCCGCGGCTGGACGCGCTGGGCGTCGAGTACCGGCCGCTCGACGGGCCGCACCCCTGGCAGACGCGGCCCGGGGTTCCGGGGCGGCCCCGGCAGCGGTAAACGCGTGTCGTGATGATTGCCGAGTCCGTGAAGGCCTCCTTGAGGGACTCTGGGTCCCTCAAGGAGGCCTTCACGGACGGGCCTGAAGATCAACCGCGGCCTGCCTTGCGCCAAGTGCAAGGGATCAGGCCATCATGGGGTGATGAGTGATCAGTCCGCACGGTGGGTCGACGCCACCCAGCTTCCTGAAGAGCTCGTAGCGCTCATCGACACCCTCCGCCCTGGTGAGGACGTGCTCATCACCCGGAACGGCGAGACCATCGCAACGATTTCCGCCGCGGTCCGCGAAAAACCCGTCCCATCGCCGGATTCCGGCGACATCACGGTGGTGGCCACTGCCATGAAGCTGTCCGCGTCGGCGCGGGACTCGTTGTCCGAGCGGCTCGGCCCCGGCTATCTGGTCCTGGACCTGCGCTCGGCTCCCCCGACCGTCGACGTTCTGCTGGTTCCGCCGGGCAGCCCGCAGTTGATCGGCAACTTCCGCGCGCTGTACCCGAAGGCGCGGATCGTGATCACGGAGATCGAGGACGCCGAGCTCGGCGTCAAGTACGACGGCCCGGTGCGCCGTCTCCTCGACGCCGGGGCCGAGGCCTATCTCCCGTCGAGCACGATCCCGCGGCTGGCGGAGCAACTGGACCGGACCATGACCCGGCTGAACCAGCTCACCGGTGACACGTCGGTCCCCCTGACCATCGAAGCGCCGGAAGCCCGCGCGCTCGAGTGATCAGCGAGAGTCGAAGTCGCCGATGTTCAGCCAGCTCACGCGATCGTCCCAGCTGTCCCAGAAAACCTGCTTCCCGGCAATCCGGTAGCGATGCCGGTATCCCATCAGCTCGCCGGTATCGAAGCTCTCCTCGACGAGATCGGGCGTTCCGAACACGCCGAGGAACTCGTCACGAGACCGCAGATACCCGAAGCGGGCGAGAAGACCACGCTCGGCACCGTAGAAGGCGAACCCGGAGACCGTTCCGCCGATGATCCGGTAGCTGAATTTGCCGGAAAAGTGAACGATGCCCTCGGTTTCGACGGCGTTCCCGACGACCTCTTCACGCGAGAGGGGCTCACCGTCCGCGCCGTAGTACTCCGTGGCCCGGCCGCTTCCGCCGATCGAGCGGTGGACGATCGACGAGAGCGTGACCTCGATGACGCTGTCGCGGGCGACGGCGTCGGCGGCTTTCGACCCGTAGCGGGCGCCGGCGAGACTCAGGTCGCGCGGATCGACATCCGGCCGGGCGAGGACGTCGAGGTCGTCGAGTATCTCGATCACTCGATGAAGCGTAGGGCAGGCGGCCAGGCGACCTCGACGAACCGCGGCCGGTAGATCCGCGCGTCCGCGATGTTGTCGGCGTGATCCAGGCTGTTCACGTTGTACGACACCGTGAGCTTCCCGGGACGGCTCAGCTGAGGATGCGCTGTCGCGTCGTAGACGATGCGCCGGTCGCTGGCTTCGGCCGCCCGATGGAGAACGACGGGATCCCGGAACGGGCCGGTCGGCGAAGCGGCGGTGTAGGCGAGCATCACCGGGCTGAAGCCGGGGCTCGTGTCCATGGTGATCAGCACGTATTCGCCGCCGACGCGGGTCACGGAGAACGCCGTTCCGACCCCCGCGAGCATCCGGGCGGAGTCCTCTTCACGGGACGACCAACCGGCGCCGGTCCAGAACTGCCAAGGTCCGCGAAGGCCCCCAGCGGGCACCCTGGCGAGCCGGAGATGTCCTTGTTCGGCACCGTAGACGTAGGTGTGGCCGCCGTCTTCGAGCAGCTCCGATCCCCACGCGACCTTGTCGCCCACCGGGATCACCAGCAACTCGGACGGCGTCAGCTCGGGCAACCGGAACGTGGCCAGCGAGGTCCCGGTGCTCCGGAAGTCGAGGCCACCGGATCCTGTCGTCCGGTACCGGTTGTAGAGCACCCGCAGGACGTCGCCTTGGACGACTCCGTCGCCGACCCAGTAGTGCTCGCCGGAACCCGCGAGCCCGATCAGCGCCTCCGGCTCGTCCGCGGTGCCGCCGTGCAGTGTCTCCCCCAGCGTGCCGTCCGCCCGTTGGACGACCAGGGTGTTGCGGGCGATCGGGCTGTCCGAGGGGCGGCTGTGGTCCGGGTTCACCGTGCCGAGGAATGTGTCCGAGAACAGCCATGCGGTCCGGCCGTCGGGCAGCGGGACCGACACCGTGCGATCCCCGCCGGTCCAGTGGCCGCCTTGATCGCCGTAGCCGTTCCAGAGCTCGTTCAGCCCGGCGACGGGAGCGTCCGGTGGCGGCGCGGACGCGATCCCGCTGCTCGCCACCACGGCGCTGAACAGCAGCGCGGCCGCTACGAGAATCCTCGACGCCCGGCGCATCGGATCATGCTAAAGCCACCGCGGTCTTTGTACGACCCTTGTGCGCCAGGTGATTACGGTCCGCGGAATGTCCTGGAAACTGCTTTCCGTGACCGTGCTCGCCGCCCTCGTGTGCACCGGATTCACGACGGCCGAGGCCGCCTCGAAGACCTACTACGTCGACCAGGTCTCCGGCAGTGACACCGCGAGCGGCACTTCGCAGCAGACCCCGTGGAAATCCCTGGCGAAGGTTTCCGGCACCACGTTCGCCGCGGGTGACACCGTCCTGCTGCGTCGCGGCGGTGCCTGGTCGGGCGGCCTCACCGTCAAGAGTTCGGGGGTGACGATCGGCGCCTACGGCACCGGCGCGCGGCCGATCGTCAAGGGCAACGCCGAAGCGTGTGTCGACCTCTCCGGCAACGACATCGTGGTGAAGGACCTCCAGGTCGGCGTCGCGGCCGACGCCGGACGCTGCTCGTGGGCCGGGGTGAAGGTGTCCGGCGACCGCGACAAGGTGCTGTCGAACCTGATCACCGGCGCCGGCGCGGGCGTGTACATCGCGCCGTCGGCCGACGGCACCGAGGTCACGCAGAACGACCTGGTCGACAACAACCACATGACCGTCGTGACGCCGGGCGGCAACGACGACTCCGGCGCGTTCGCCGTGCTGGTCCAGGGCAACGACTCCGACATCGGCTGGAACCGGATCAGCGGCTCGATCGCGAAGGCCGACGACTTCGGCGGCCTCGACGGCGCCGCGGTCGAGATCTTCTACGGCTCCCGCAACGTCATCCACCACAACATCTCCGAGGACAACGAGACCTTCACCGAACTCGGCACGGACGCGAAGGACCCCGACGGCGTCTCGACCGGCAACGTCTTCGAATACAACGCGATCTTCGGCGCCAAGACGCGCGGCGGGATCATCACGCGCGGCGCGGAGGACGGCAATGGGCCGGTGCTCGGCACGGTGTTCCGCAACAACTCGCTCCGGCTCCCGAACGCCGAGGCGGAGGGTTTCGTCTGCTACGGCGGCTGCACGAACCAGATGCTGACGATGACGCAGAACGTCGTCCATGCTGCGTACAAGGTCGGCTACGCGGACACGACCTTCACCGCGACCGACCACAACGTCTACTTCGGCGGGCTCCGGCAGTTCACCCCCGGCGCGACGGACAAGGTCGCGGATCCGAAGTTCACGTCGGCCACGAACCTGATCCTTCAGGCGGGAAGCCCGGCGATCGACCTCGGCACCACGAAGTACGACGACCGCGACGTCGACGGCAATCCCGTGTACTCCGGCGCGGCTGTGGACGCGGGCGCCTACGAATTCTCGTGAGTGGTAAGGACGGTTAGAACCGTCCTTACCACTCACGAGGGACCAGAGGCGTCAGTTGTAGATGCGCTGCATGGCACCCGCCGCGACGAGCCCGTTGGCCCACAGCGAGTTCACCCGGGAGACCTCCTGGGCGTTCGGCTTCGCGTTGGTGCAGGACGGGCCGGGGCCGCCGCCGGACATCAGTTCGGAGCACGGACCCTGGTAGTTGTCCGGCAGGCCGAGCGCGTGGCCGGTCTCGTGCGCGGCGATCCGCGTCTGGTCGTACTCCCGCGCCTGCGTGTAGTCGATGAAGATGGTGCCGCGGCCGTGGCCGTCGGTCTCGGCGTACGAACCCGAGGGGTCGTTGCCTTCGGTGTAGCGCAGGGTGGCGCCCGACGAGCTCTCCTGAAGCTTCACGTTGGACACCGAGTTGTTCCAGTTGGCCACGCCCGCCTGGATGGCGGCGCGGAAGCTGGGGGCTCCCGAGGCGTCGTAGTAGACCGTGGTCGCCGCCACGGTCTGCTGAGCAGGCTGGACCGCCGCCGTGGCCTGGCCCGCGGTGACCGGGACGGCCAGCAGCGCCAAGCTCACGGACGCGGAGACGAAGAACTTCCTTGCCATGGACCCACTCCTTGTGAGGACAACGGAATGGTTCGTGAATTTAGGAGCCCCGGCCGCGGCTCGGCACCAACTTTCGTCGCTTCCGGCAGCTGGTGATTTACCAACACTTTCGCCCTATTGACATGCACGTGTTCGCATACGACTATGTCCGGTCACCCTCGTTCAGGGCCGCAGCGCGAGCTTGCCCGAAGTCGCCCGCGCTTCGAGGTCCGCGAGCGCCTTCGGCCCGTCCGCGAGGTCGTACACCGTCGGTTTTCCCGGCACGCAGACACCGGCGGCGATGAGGGCGCGCAGTTCGTCCATCAGCTCCGCGAAGATCGCGGGCGCGTGCTCGATCAGAACGCCGAGATGCAGTCCGATCACGTGGATCTGATGCCGGAAGTTCAAGTCCCGGTTCGTGATCGCGACCTCGCCTCCGGCGACGCCGTAGACCACGACGCGTCCGGTGACCCGCTTGGCGGCGGCGAGACCGGCGGTGAACGTGGCCCCGCCGACCGATTCGAGCACGAGGTCCACCTCCCCCGTCTCCTCGCCGTAACCGACGACGCGGTCGGCGCCCAACGCCCGCACCGACTCGTGCTTGTCCGGAGAGGCGGCGCCGATGACGGTCGCCCCGTAGTGCTTGGCCAGCCGGACCGCGGCCTGGCCGACCCCACCGGCCGCCGCCTGCACCAGCACGGTCTCACCGGCGGCCAGCCTGCCCAGCGGCTTGAGCGCGGCGAGCGCCGTGACCCAGTTCAGGATCAGCCCGATCGCCTGGTCGTCCGACCAACCCTCGGGCACCGGGACCGCGCCGGCCGCGGACATGACCATGTATTCGGCGAAGGCCCCGCCGCCGGTCCCGACGACGTGGTCGCCGATGGCGGGCGCGGTCACCCCCTCCCCCACGGCGACGACCACCCCGGCGGCCTCGAACCCGGCGACATACGGGGCTTCCGGACCGTTTTCGTACGTGCCGCGCGTCTGCATGACGTCGGCGAAGTTGACCCCCGCGGCGGTGACCTTCAGCAGGATCTCACCTGGTCCCGGCGCCGGAACGGGGACGTCGGTGATCAAGTGAAGGTCTTCGGGACCGTTCGAGGAGTTCTGTCGCAGCGCGCGCATCGAAGTCATGTCCGCACGCTAAAACCCTCACCTTTGCGTGAGGGTCAAGTCGTGGAGGTACGCGTCGAGGGCGTCGCGATTGCGGGTCATGAGCGCGATCCGGCGGTCGAGCACTTCCCGCTGCCGCGCGACCTCGCCGATCATGTACTCACAGGGCTCCTTCGGCCGGACTTCCCCTGGCCCGTCGAGGTACGGGAGGACTTCGCGGATCAGCCTGACCGGCAGACCCGCGTCGAGCATCCCGCGGATCTGCAGGACCGCCTCGACCGAGCCTTCGCAGAAATCGCGGTAGCCGTTGCCTTCCCGGCCAGGGTTGATCAAGCCCTCTTCCTCGTAATAGCGCAGCGAACGGACGCTGACCCCGGTCTTCCGCGCGAGTTCGCCGATCTTCACGATGCCCAAGGTAGCCGTCGAGCCGACGTATAGGCCGTTATACGGTTTTCGGTTTGTACCAGACCTCGGGGCGGCCGACCTGGCCGTAGCGGGGCTCGCGCTGGGCGAGGCCGTTGTCGGCGAGGTACTCGAGGTAGCGGCGCGCGGTGACGCGGGAGGCGCCGATCGCGGTCGCGGCCGCCCCGGCGGAGAGGCCGTCCGCGGCCGAGGCGAGGACTTCGGTGATCGCCTCCAGGGTCTGCGAGCTCATCCCCTTCGGCAGGGCTTGCCGCTCGGTGGTGCGCAGGCTGCCGAGCGCGCGGTCGATCTCGGCCTGCCCGGTGACCTCGCCCGAAGCGCCGTGGAACTCGGCGTAGCGCTCGAGTTTCTCCCGCAGCGAGGCGAAAGTGAACGGTTTCAGCAGGTACTGCACCACGCCGACCGACACGGCGGCCTTCACCAGCGCCAGATCCCGCGCCGAGGTCACCGCGATGACGTCGATCGGGAGCCCGGCCGCGCGCAGCGACCGGCAGACGGCGAGACCGTGCGTGTCCGGCAGGTAGAAGTCCAGCAGCACCAGGTCGACCGGTTCGCGTTCGCAGAACCGCAGGGCGTCGCCGCCCGAGTGGACGACGCCGGACACGGTGAAGCCGGGCATCCGCTCGACGTACACCCGGTGCGCGTCGGCGGCCACCGGTTCGTCCTCGACGACCAGCACCTTGATCATCGCGCGGACTCCTTCGGCGGCAAACACACGGTGAACACCGCGCCCTCGGCGCGGCCGACGTCGATCGTCCCACCGTGCCGCCGCACCGCCTGACCCACCAGCGCCAAACCGAGCCCGTGCCCGTCCTCGGGTTTGGTGGACCAGCCGCGCCGGAAGACGTCCTCGACGTCGTCCACGCCGGGACCGGTGTCGGCGACCCGCAGCAGCAGGCCCTCGGCGTCGGACCGCACGGTGACCTCGACGCCGGGCCGCCCACCGTCGCCGGCGTTCCCGGCAGCCGCGTCGATGCCGTTGTCGATCAGGTTGCCGAGGATGGTCACCAGGTCGCGTGGCGGGACGCCGGTGTCCGCGTCCTCCATGACGGTGTCCGGCGTGATCGTGAACTCGACGCCGCGTTCGCTCGCCTCCGCCGCCTTGCCGAGCAGCAGCGCCGCGAGCACCGGTTCGGCGACGGCGCCGACCACGCGGTCGGTGAGTTCCTGCGCCAGCGCGAGTTCTTCGGTCGCGAACTCGACGGCCTGTTCGGGGCGGCCGATCTCGACCAGCGAAACGACGGTGTGGAGCCGGTTCGCCGCCTCGTGCGCCTGCGACCGCAGCGCCTCGGCCAGACCGCGCACGGTGGTCAGTTCCCCGGTCAGCGCCTGGAGTTCCGTGTGGTCGCGCAGGATCACCACGGTGCCCATCGCCTTTCCGCGCGAGCGCACCGGCGACGTGCTGACGACGAGCACCCTGGCTTCGGTGAGGTGGAGTTCGTCGGTGCGCTCCTCCCCCGAGGTGAACGCTTCGACGAGGTCTTCGGGAATGTCCAATGCGGACAGTTCGCGGCCGACCGGATCGTCGGTGACACCCAGCAGCGCACGGGCTCCGTCGTTGCACAGCACCACTCGTCCGTCGCCGCCGACGAGCAGCAGGCCCTCGCGCACGGAATGCAGGACGGCTTCGTGGTACTCGAACAGGTTGCTCAGTTCCTCGGGCGCGATCCCCCTGGTCTGGCGCCGGAGCCGGGCGCTGACCAGATAACTGCCGATCCCGCCGACCATCAGCACCGCCGCCGCGACCCCGATCAGCGGCCACAACCGTTCCCGCAGCTCGGCGTCGATCGCTTCCACGGTGATGCCGACCGACACGAGCGCGACGACCTGTCCGGCGGCACCGTGCACCGGCACCACGACGCGTTCGGACGGCCCGAGCGAGCCGGCGTAGGTCTCGAGCACCCTGCCGCCGCGTTGCGCCTCGCCGATGTTGCCGATGAACGGCTGCCCGATCAGCTCCGGATTCGGATGCGTGTAGCGGATCCCGTTCTTGTCCATGATGGTCACGAAATCCACTTCCGTGTCCGCGCGGACACGTTGCGCGAACGGCTGCAGCGTCGCAGTGGGCTCCGATGTGGACAGTGCGGCCAGCACCCCCGGCGCGTCCGCCACCGCTTCGGCGACCGCGATCACCTTGTCCTCCGCCCGGTCTTCGGTGGCCCGGACGGAATCGAGATAGGCGAAGGCGACCCCCGCCGCGACGAGGACGAAAAGCACCACGAGCTGGAGAATCAGCAGCTGGCGGGCGAGACTGCCGCGTCTGGTCCGGATCCGCGTCGTCGAGGGCACCCGCTCATACCAGCACACCGCCCAGGGGGCCGCTCGGCGCGCCCGGCCGGAATTCCCCGGAAACCGCTCGCGCGAACTCAATGAACACAACCGTGACCCAGCTCACCTGGCCGGGTGATAGTGACCGGCAATCCCACGGACACCCCCTGAGCTGGAGGCAACGGTGCCTACAACGCCGGAAGCGGCGCCACGACGTCGCGACAAGATGCACTACCTGTACCTGGCCGTGATCGCGGCGGTGGTCCTCGGCGTCGTCGTCGGGTTCGCCGCGCCGGGTCTGGCCAAGGAACTCAAGCCGCTCGGCACCGGGTTCGTCAACCTGATCAAGATGATGATCTCCCCCATCATCTTCTGCACCATCGTCCTCGGTATCGGCTCGGTGGCGAAGGCCGCGAAGGTCGGCAAGGTCGGGCTGTTGTCGCTCGGCTACTTCCTGATGATGTCGACGTTCGCGCTCGCGATCGGCCTCGTCGTCGGCAACCTCCTGCACCCGGGCGAGGGCCTGCACCTCGACCCGGCCGCCGCCGCGAAGGCCCACACTCAGGCCGAGGGCGGCGAAGGCACCGTCGACTTCCTGCTCGGCATCATCCCGAAGACGATGGTTTCGGCGTTCACCGAAGGCCAGGTGCTGCAGACACTGCTGGTCGCGCTGCTCGCCGGATTCGCCGTCCAGAAGCTGGGCAGGAAGGGCGAACCGATCCGCCGCGGTATCGAGCACATCCAGCGGCTCGTGTTCCGGATCCTCGCGATGATCATGTGGGCGGCCCCGGTGGGCGCGTTCGGCGCGATCGCCGCGGTGGTCGGGGAAACCGGCTGGGGCGCGCTGCGCAGCCTCGCCGTCATCATGATCGGCTTCTACCTGACCTGCCTGGTGTTCGTGTTCGGCGTGCTCGGTTCGGTGCTGTGGATCGGCGCGCGGATCAACATCTTCACCCTGTTCCGCTACCTCGGCCGCGAGTTCCTGCTGATCGTGTCCACTTCGTCGTCCGAGTCGGCCCTTCCGCGCCTGATCGCGAAGATGGAGCACCTCGGGGTCAGCAAGCCGGTCGTCGGCATCACCGTGCCCACCGGGTACTCGTTCAACCTCGACGGCACGGCCATCTACCTGACCATGGCGACGCTGTTCATCGCGACCGCGCAGGACCAGCCGCTGTCGCTCGGCGAGCAGATCTCCTTGCTGCTGTTCATGATCATCGCGTCGAAGGGCGCGGCGGGAGTCAGCGGTGCCGGAATCGCGACGCTCGCGGGCGGTCTCCAGTCGCACCGGCCGGAACTGGTCGACGGCGTCGGCTTCATCCTCGGCATCGACCGGTTCATGTCCGAAGCCCGCGCGCTGACCAACTTCGCGGGCAACGCCGTCGCCACCGTCCTGGTCGGCACGTGGACCAAGGAGTTCGACCGCGAACGGGCCGGCCAGGTCTTCAGCGGACAGGCCCCGTTCGACGAAGCCACCCTGATCGACGACCATCCCGACACTTCCAAGGATCCCGGCGGCGACAGGGAGAAGACCGTGGCGCACGCGTAGCGCCCGGCACGAACGAAACCGCGGTGCGAGGGTCCCCCGTCCTCGCACCGCGGTTTCTTCGTTCCGGCAGACTGAACGCATGCCGGACGCCATCGACCGTTACGTGATCGCGCGGTATTCGAAGCTGCTGCACGGCAACTTCGCCGGGATGATGAGCGGTCCCGAAGGCGAGACGTTCCTGCGCGACCTCGTCGAGGACGCGCGGAGCATCACCGACGACGAACTCGAAGAGTTGCTCGCGGCGGACTGGCGGCCGCGGATCACCGCGGCGTGGCTCATCGGCGTCGACCGGCGCACCGCGTGGCGCGGACGCCTCCGCGAGCTGCTCCTGGAAAGCGACCTGGTCTTCGCCGGGCAGGGCTACTGTTTCGCGCTGGCCCGGTTCGGCACCATCGCCGACGCCGAGATCCTCGTGTCCTATCTGGACCATTACCTCGCGCGGCCGGATCTGCGCTACGACCAGGAATGGGCGCTCGCGGCCCTGCACCACATCGACGCCGACCTCACGACCGCGTACACGTCACGCTATCTGCGGCCGGGCGGCCTCTGGGAAAGCTGGTCCGCGAAGAACAGCACGGATCTGCCGTTCCACAAGATGTACTTCGGCCTGCTGTGCTCGCACGTCCAGCGCGCCGTGCACACGGCGGACGTCAGGCGCTGACCTTCTCGTCGTAGACGACGCGGGACTCGGCGATCGAGTCGCGGTGGCGTTCGGCCCAGCTCAGCAAGCCGCTCAGCGACGCATAGAGTTCTTTCGCCATCGGCGTGGCCTCGTACTCCACCTTCGGCGGCACCGTCGGGTACACGGTGCGCACGAGCAGGCCGTCGCGTTCGAGGTTCCGCAACGTCAGCGTGAGCATCCGCCTGCTGATCCCCTCGACCGACCGCTCGAGTTCGGTGAACCGCACCGGACCGCGCGTGGCCTCCAGCAGGATGCCGATCGCCCACTTGCCGCTGATCCGGTTGATCACCTCGAGCACGGTGCACACCTCGAGTTTCTCCGGATCGACCACCCTGGCCTGCGCGGTCACATCGGTGTTCCCCTGGGACATGAAAGTGCCTCCTTCCGGCGAGGAACAGAGTCACACAAGATGGGCGCTGTTACAAGTGATGCACCAAGGCATCACCTGGGGAAATCTTCCGAAGTGGATTCTTCATGCCTCAACGCGCCCTCGCCCTCGCCGTCCTCTGCGCCGTCTCGCTGATGGTCGTCCTCGACGGCTCGATCGTCGCCGTCGCGCTGCCCGCGATCCAGAACGATCTCGGCTTCACACCGTCCACCCTCGCCTGGGTGGTCAACGCCTACCTGATCGCGTTCGCCGGGCTGCTCCTGTTGTCCGGCAGACTGGGCGACCTGCTCGGGCGGAAACGGGTCTTCCTCGCCGGGCTCGGCCTGTTCACCCTCGCCTCCCTGCTCTGCGGGATCGCCCAGGATCAGGCGCAGCTCATCGGGTTCCGCTTCCTTCAGGGCGCGGGCGGCGCGCTGGCGTCGGCCGTCGTGCTCGGCATGATCACCACGCTCTACCCGGAACCGCGGGCACGAGCGAAGGCCATCGGTGTCTACAGCTTCACCCAGGCCGCCGGGTCGTCGATCGGGCTGATCGCGGGCGGAACGCTCACCCAGCTGCTCGACTGGCACTGGACGTTCTTCGTGAACCTGCCGATCGGCGCGATCGCGCTGGTGCTGGCCGTTCGCCTGCTCGCCGACGACCGCGGCTCCGGGCTGCGCGGCGGCACCGACGTCACCGGCGCCGGACTGGTCACCGGCGGGCTGATGCTCCTGGTCTACACGATCGTCAAGGCCGAGGAGTACACCTGGGCCGACGCCCGCACGCTCGGGCTGCTCGCGGTGTCACTGCTTCTCCTCACCGGATTCGTGCTCCGGCAGGCGAAAGCCCGTCAACCGCTGCTGCCGCTGCGGATCTTCCGCCTCCGCGCGGTGTCCGGGGCGAACACGGTGATGGTCCTGATGGTCGCCGGGCTGTTCGGCTTCCAGTTCATCACCGCGCTCTACCTGCAACGCGTGCTCCAGCTCGACGCGCTGAGCACCGGGTTCGCGTTCCTGCCCGCCCCGCTCTCGATCGCGGTGATGTCGCTGGTCTTCGCCGAGCGGCTGAACCACCGCTTCGGGGCGCGAACGGTGCTCGTCACCGGGCTTTCCCTGGTCGCGCTGGCGCTCGGCTTCCTCGCCACCGTCGAGGCGGACGGGAGCTACGCGACGGACGTCCTGCCCTCGCTCGTCCTGATGGGCATCGGGTTCGGCGCGGCGATGCCGGCGCTGATGGGACAGGCGATGTCCGGCGTCACCTCCGCCGACACCGGGGTCGCTTCGGGACTGATCAACACCACGCAGCAGATCGGTGCGGCCATCGGGACCGCCGTGCTCGCGACCGCCGCCGCGTCCCGCACCGGCTCGCTCCTGGCCGAGGGCACCGCGATGCCCGAGGCGCTCACCAGCGGCTACCGGACGGCATACGCGCTGAGCGCCGGGCTGCTCGCTCTCGCCGTCTTCGTCGCGGCCGTGGCCCTGCGTGACCAGAAGGCTCAGGAATCGATCGTCGCGTAACCCCATTCGGAGACCTCGCCGCCGAGGCGTACCTCGGCGGCGCCTCCGGGTTTCCAGACCCCGCTGCCACCGAACGCGGCCATCCCGCCGGTCTTGCCGGAATACTGGGAAAGCACGACCCACATCCCATACCCGGCCGCGACGCCGACCTGGTCGAGCAGCCGCTGTTCCTGGCCCTCGCTGAAGAGCGCGCTGAGGACATAAACCTCGGCGCCCGCCTCGGCAAGCTCCCGCGCGTGGTCCGGATTCGCCGCGTCGAGGCAGATCGCGAGGCCGAGACGCCTGCCACCGACCTCGATGATCACCTGCCTCGTGCCCGGCTCGAACAGCTCTTCCTCGCTGTTGTGAAGATTGCGTTTCGCATAGGTGGCAACGGTTTCCCCAGCCGGACCGAGGACGAGCGAGCCGATGAACCGCCGTCCGTCCTCCACGAGAGGAAGGCCGATGACGGCATGGACACCACTGGCCCGGCACGCCTCCCGGAGCGGTTCGAGGCGAGGATCGGCCGGGGACAGCCAGAGTGCCGGATCGGCGGCGAACGCCTCGAACTCCAAGCCGGTCAAGGAAAGTTCGGGGAAGACACAGAGATCGGCCTCCGCGATCCGGAGGAGCCTCGCGTGTTCGGCGATGTTCGCGGACAGATCCGCGGGGACGGTGACCGGTTGCACGGTGGCGACACGCATGGCGGCAGCCTAACCCGCGGCCGCCCCCAGATAGCCCCGCAATCCGTTTTGCCCCCGCCGCATCATGAGCGCGTGGTTGATCCGGAACACCGGCCGCGCGATCCGATCGAGCTTGCGCAGCAACGGTTTCCGCGCCTCGACCTCCTGCGTGATCTCCAGTCTGGTGCCCTCGCCCACCGCCATCAGCGCGCCGGCCAGTGTCCCTTCGAGATCGCCGCTGAGCAGGACCCGAACCCGGCCCTCGCGCTCGTCCTGCCGGTCCCGGTGCATCCGCACGGTCAGCGCGTACGGCAGCCTGGACCGGCAGACGAGTTCGGCGGTGTCCTCGTCGATCTGGCTGACCGATCGGACGTCGCGCCACCACAGCGGATACGCGGCCAGGTCGACGACGGCGTCGAAAACCGCCTTGGGCGAGGCCGGAAGCAGCCACGTGTCGCGGAAGCGGTACCAACCGCCTCCGCGACCCGCGAGCGAATCCGTCATACCCGCGCCGACACCAGGTTCCGGCCGTCCATGGTCACGACGTCGACCGAAGCCACGTCGTCCGGGGCCACCAGTGCCGAACCGTCGATCCCGGTGCCCTCGCGCTGGCCCTTCTCCGAAACGAGCCAGCTGCCCGCGTTGACCCGCTCTCCGCTCTTGGTCACCACGACGAGCGTGCACTTCTCGCCTTCGCGGACACCGGTCGCCTTGGCGTGGAGCCGGACCCAGCCCGCCGCCGGGACGACCCGGACCGCCAGCTGGGTGCCCGTTTCCCGGTCGGTGGCCGCGAGATCGCGGGTGCCGGGCACCGGGGCCGCCACCGCCGGCACCGGCAGCGCCACCGTCGACGGTTCGGGAGACGTCTGCCGTCCGACCAGCACGCCCGCGCCCAGCGCCACGACGACCAGCACGGCCGCCCCGGCCACGGCCAGGAGCCGCCGCGGCTTGCGCTCCTGGGTGCCTTCTTCTTCGCGAACCTGACGCAGCGTGCGCTGCAGCAGCAGATCTCCCCCGTCGGGAGGTCCTTCGAGGAACGCCTCCGGCGGCACCTCGTCGAGGTGATACCGCAGCTCCGACAGCTCGCGCACCTCACGACGGCAGGTGGGGCAGTTCGCCAGATGCGTCTCGAACGTGGCCGCTTCCGCCGGGGTGAGCCCACCGAGGACGTAGGCGGCGAGCTGGCCCTGGTCATGTCCGACCGCGCTCATCGCGCCACCTCCTTCCCTGGTCCCGCCATCACGGCTCTGAGCGCCCTTAACGCGTAATAAGATCTCGACTTAACGGTACCCGGGGCGACGCCAAGGGATCTCGCCGCTTCGGCCACCGTCCGGCCCCGGTAGTAGATCTCCACCAGCACCTCACGATGTTCCGTGGAGAGGCCGTCCATCGCCCCGAGCACGGCCATCGAGTCCACGACGCTCTGCGCGTGGTCCCGCTCCACCGCCGGGGTGGGCACGCCTTCCTCCGGCTCGGCCACTTCCGGCGGCCTCGCCGCCCTGGCCCGCGCGCGGTCGGTGATGATGTTGCGAGCCACCGTGAGCAGCCAGCCCCGCACCGATCCCTTCGCGTCGTTCTCCAGGTCTTCGGCGTGCTTCCAGGCCCGGACCAGGGTCTCCTGCACGACGTCCTCCGCGGCCGCGCGGTCCCCGGTCAGCCTCGTCGCGTACGCCAGCAGGCTTCGCCCGTGTTCGGCGTACAAGTGCCGGACCAAGTCCTCGCCTTTGGCCTTTTTGGGCCGCCAGCCTCCGATCGCCACTCGCGTCCTCCCGACGGTCTTCTGGGTCGGCGAGGACAGTACTGCAACCCGCAGGGGCAGAGTGGATCGTTCGGCGCGCGCCGCGATCGAACTGTGCATCGGCACCGGCCTCTCCTCGGTTCTCCATGGCCGCCTCCTCTTGCCTCCCACACGGACGGCACGGGGACGCGGTTCAACCGGGGTCTTGTCGATCACCGGACGCGCTCGTATGCTGACGCCTCCGGATTCCGCCGCCGCCTGATCCCCGGGAGGGTCTCGGCGTGCCAAGGAAACTCGTGGCCGTTCTGCTGGCGGTCGCCTTCGTGTCGGGTTGCGGTGAGGAACCCGGTTTCACCGCGACGCTGACGGATCCGGTGAACGTCGACCTGCGCTGGCCCGACGACGATCCGGCCGCGGCGGGACGGATCGTCGAGTACACCACCGATCCGCACGGCGAATACACGATCCTGCAGTTCTTGCCGCCGCGGCAGACGACCTACCGGCACCCGGATCTGATGCCGGAAACCCGGTTCTACTACCGGATCCGGCCCTTCTACGGCACTGTTTCGGACGCCGTCACGGTTTCCGGGTCTGCCACGCCGGCCGCGGCCGGGCCCGCTGTGTCCCTGCGAACGGGCGATCGCTCGGCCGCTCCGGCCTCGTTCCGGGCCGAACCCGCGCCGGAGGAGATGGTGCGGTTCAGCTGGACCGATCGCTCCAGCGACGAAGACGGTTTCCTGGTGGAGATCAAGAAACCCGGCGCCGCCGAATTCGTGCCGATCGAGGTGTCCGATCCGGGGACGACGTCAGCCGGGCTCGCCACGATGCCGGGTGAAGAAGGCGCCTCGTACCGGCTGCGCGCCTTCTACTACGGGCCCGCTTCTCCGGTGCTGGACCTCGTGAGTGGTAAAGACGGTTAGAACCGTCCTCACCACTCACGAGACCTCACGCGAGAACGGTCTTCAAGAACTGTCCGGTGTAGCTCTCCTCCACCGAAGCGACGTGCTCCGGCGTGCCCTCCGCGATCACGGTGCCACCGCCGGAACCACCCTCGGGTCCCATGTCGATGATCCAGTCCGAGGTCTTGATGACGTCGAGGTTGTGCTCGATGACGATCACCGTGTTTCCCTTGTCCACCAGCCCGTTGATCACGCCGATCAGCTTGCTGATGTCCTCGAAGTGCAGACCCGTGGTCGGCTCGTCGAGGATGTAGACCGTCTTGCCGGTGGACCGCTTCTGCAGTTCGCTGGCGAGCTTGACGCGCTGCGCCTCACCGCCCGACAGCGTCGGCGCGGGCTGCCCGAGCCGGACGTAGCCGAGGCCGACGTCGACGAGGGTCGCGAGGTGCCGGTGGATCGCCTTGATCGGCTCGAAGAACTCGGCCGCCTCCTCGATCGGCATGTTCAGCACGTCGGAGACGGTCTTGCCCTTGTAGTGCACCTCGAGGGTCTCGCGGTTGTACCGGTCGCCCTTGCAGACCTCGCACGGGACGTAGACGTCCGGCAGGAAGTTCATCTCGATCTTGATCGTGCCGTCACCGGCGCAGGCCTCGCACCGGCCGCCCTTGACGTTGAACGAGAACCGGCCCTGCTGGTAGCCCCGCACCTTCGCCTCGGTGGTCGCGGCGAACAGCTTGCGCACGTGGTCCCACACGCCGGTGTACGTCGCCGGGTTGGACCGCGGGGTGCGGCCGATCGGCGACTGGTCGACGCGGACCAGCTTGTCCACGTTGGCCAGCCCGTTCACCCGGGTGTGGCGGCCCGGGACCTGGCGGGCGCCGTTGAGCTTGTTCGCCAGCACGGTCGCGAGGATGTCGTTGACCAGCGTGGACTTCCCGGAACCCGAGACACCGGTGACCGACACGAGACAGCCGAGCGGGAACGACACGTCGAGACCGCGCAGGTTGTGCTCGCGCGCGCCGACGACGGTCAGCTGACGCTTCTTGTCGATCGGGCGCCGGATCGCCGGGACCTCGATCTTGGTGCGGCCCGACAGGTACGCGCCGGTGATCGATTCCTTGTTCCGCAGGATCTTCTTGTACGGTCCACTGTGGACGATGTGGCCACCGTGCTCACCGGCGCCGGGGCCGATGTCGACCACCCAGTCGCTGGAGCGGATGGTGTCCTCGTCGTGCTCTACGACGATCAGCGTGTTGCCGAGATCCCGCAGGCGGACCAGCGTCTCGATCAAGCGGTGGTTGTCGCGCTGGTGCAGCCCGATCGACGGCTCGTCCAGCACGTACAGCACGCCGACCAGACCGGAGCCGATCTGCGTGGCGAGCCGGATGCGCTGCGCCTCGCCACCGGACAGCGTCCCGGAAGCGCGGTCGAGCGAGAGGTAGTTGAGGCCGACGTCGAGGAGGAAGCGCAGCCGCGCCTGGATCTCCTTGAGCACCGCTCCGGCGATCACCTGCTCGCGCTTGCCGAGCTCCAGCTCGTCGAGGAACTGCGACGCCTCCGCGATCGAGAGGGCGCAGACCTCGGCGATCGACCGGTCACCCTGCGTCTTGTGCTCGAGGGTGACGGCGAGGATCTCCGGCTTGAGCCGCGTGCCCTGACAGGCCGGGCACGGCACCTCGCGCATGTAGCCCTCGTACCGCTCGCGCATGTACTCGGACTCGGTCTGCTCCTGGCGCCGCTCGAGGAACGGGATGACGCCCTCGAAGCTCGCGTAGTACGAACGCTGGCGGCCGTAGCGGTTCTTGTAGCGGACGTGGACCTGCTCGTCGACGCCGTGCAGAACGGCCTTCTGCACCTTCGCCGGCAGCTTGCGCCACGGCGTGTCCATCCGGAAGCCGATGGTCTCCGAAAGCGACTCGAGCAGGCGGATGAAGTAGTCCGCGCTCTGGCCGCCCGCCCACGGCGCGATGGCACCCTCGCCGAGGGACAGCTCGTCGTCCGGGACCACGAGCTCCGGGTCGACCTCCTTGCGGACGCCGATACCGGTGCAGTCCGGGCAGGCACCGTACGGGGCGTTGAAGGAGAACGACCGCGGCTCGAGGTCCTCGATCGCGAGCGGGTGACCGTTCGGGCAGGCCAGGTTCTCGGAGAAACCGCGCACGCGATGCGGGTCGTTCTCCGGCAGGTCGACGAACTCCAGCTCGATCAGGCCGTCGGCCAGCCGGAGCGCCGTCTCGACGGAGTCGGTGAGCCGCTGCCGCGAGCTCGTCTTCACCGAAAGCCTGTCGATGATGACGGCGATCTGGTGCTTTTCCTGCTTCTTCAGCTTCGGCGGGTCGGTGAGCGGGTGGATCGTCCCGTCGACCACGACCCGCGCGTAGCCCTGCTGCTGCAGGTTCTCGAAGAGGTCGAGGTACTCGCCCTTGCGGCCGCGGACGACGGGCGCGAGCACCTGGAAGCGGGTGCCCTCCTCCATCGCCAGCACCTGGTCGACGATCTGCTGCGGGGTCTGCTTGCTGATCGCCTCGCCGCACTGCGGGCAGTGCGCCTTGCCGGCGCGGGCGTAGAGCAGGCGCAGGTAGTCGTAGACCTCGGTGATGGTGCCGACGGTCGAACGCGGGTTGCGCGAGGTGGACTTCTGGTCGATCGACACCGCGGGCGAAAGGCCCTCGATGAAGTCGACGTCCGGCTTGTCCATCTGGCCGAGGAACTGGCGCGCGTACGCCGACAGCGACTCGACGTAGCGGCGCTGCCCTTCGGCGAAGATGGTGTCGAAGGCGAGGCTCGACTTCCCGGACCCGGACAGACCGGTGAACACGATCAGGCTGTCGCGGGGCAGGTCGAGATCCACACCGCGGAGGTTGTGCTCGCGGGCGCCGCGAACAACGAGGCGATCAGCCACGCCAGGGTCCCTTCAGGTTTCATTCTCAGCTGCGGTCGCCGTCCCGGTCGATAGCTGCACGGGCGGCCGCTTCCATGCTACGAGGCACCACCGACAGAAACTGGTTCCGAGTCTTTGACCTGCGGTTTTCCCGGCTTTTCGCGTCGATCCCGGCGAGCGGTGAGCCACCGGTGGACCGGCCGTTCCACGCCGGCTGTGATCGCCCAGCCCCCGAACACGGCCGCGGCCAGCACGAGGGGGAGCCGCAGCCAGCCGGGGACACCGGCGTTCAGCAGGGCACGGGCCAGGATGTAACCGAGTTCCTGGTGCACCAGATAAAGACCATACGAGATGCCCGCGAGCCAGGTGACAGCCGGGGCGACCCTGGCGAGACCGGGCAACCGCCAGTCCGGTCCGCGCGCGGCCAGGCACACCAGCAGCAGCATGATCGCGAACCCGATGGCCGACGGCCAGCGCTCGGGATCGTTCGGCAGGGCCTGGTGGAACGGGAAGACCTGCAGGTCCTGCGCGGCGCAGGCGGCGAGCAGGAACAACGCGACGCGCCAGTGCGCTAGACGTCGTTTCGACCACAGCCAGATCGCGATCCCGATGGCGAAGACGTGCACGCGATGCAGGCCGAGGCCGTAGTAGAAGGTCTCCACGAGCTTCGGCGTGGAAACCGGGTCGAACACGACGAACCGGAGGAAAAGCGGCACCAGGATCAGCGCCCAGAGCAGCCCGACGGTGAGCCGGTGGGTGCGCCACCGGCGTGGCCACAGCAGGGCGGCGGCGGTGAAGGCGGCGAGCTGGACCGGCAGCGTCCAGTAGGCGCCGTCGAGGTAGTAGAAGAGCTCGTACCGCCAGCCCCATTCCTGGACCATGCCCAGGTTGGCGAGCAGATCGGCGCCGGTGGGGACGTACCAGGGCGACGGATCGGACGGCGGGCCCTGCGGGACACCGAACAGGAATCCGGACAGACCGGGCGGGAACGGCAGGCCGCTGAACCGGATCGTCGCGTACCGGGCGACGACATAGGTGACGGCCACCGCCACCAGGTACGCGGGCACCAGCCGCGCGACCCGGTTCCACAGCCACCGCCCAGGCTGTCCTTTACGCAGGCTCGCGCACACGAAGAAGGCCGAAATCACCAGAAGGATGGCCGCGCCGAACTGAGCGGTTACCCGAAAGGGGTACCCCACCAGTTCGGGATGCAGAAGCGCCCCCTGATGGGTGACATGCCCGAGCATGACCGCGAAGACGGCGACAACGCGAAGGACGTCCCAGCTGATCTTGCGCGAGGCGCGCGGCGAAGCGTCGGGCACGAGCGTCCTGTGGTTCGGCTGGCGGGGCGACGCGAGCCTACGTCGTGCACCTGTGCGCCGCCTGTGCGGGTGGAACCGATTGCAGGCGAACGACTACCGTGTGCGGTGTGAACATCGTCGAGACCTACACCGGGCATGTCGACCCCGGCGGCGACGCCGCCCGTCGCACCCTGGACGCGCTCACCATCACGAAGCTGTCGGTCGGCCCGATGGACAACAACGCGTATCTCCTCGTCTGCCGCGCCGAGAACGAGGCGCTGCTGATCGACGCCGCGAACGACCCCGAGCGGATCTCCGACCTCATCGGCCACGGCCCCGACCGGCCCGCGCTGAAGACCGTCGTGACGACCCACCAGCACCAAGATCACTGGCAGGCCCTCGGCGCCGTCGCCGGCGCGAACGGCGCGAACACCGCCGCCCACCCGCTGGACGCCGAACCGCTGCCGATCCCGCCGGACTTCCTCGTCGAACACGGCGACACGATCAAGGTCGGACAGGTCACCCTCGACGTGATCCACCTGCGCGGCCACACCCCCGGCTCCATCGCACTGCTGTACCGCGACCCGAACGGGCACCCGCACCTGTTCACCGGCGACTCGCTGTTCCCCGGCGGCGTCGGCAAGACCGGTTCGCCGGAGGACTTCAAGTCGTTGTTGGACGATGTCGAGTCCCGCATCTTTGACGAACTGCCGGATGAGACATGGTTCTATCCGGGACACGGGGACGACTCGACTCTTGGTGAGCAGCGGGCGCACCTGGCGGAGTGGCGCGAACGCGGCTGGTGAGCTGACGACGTTCCCGAACGGGGCTGCCTGCACAGCAGGTGGCCCCGTTCGGCATTTCGGCGAGGTCAACCCCACCACTCGCGCCTAACCAAGTGCGACTCATGACAGCTTATCGAATTGTGTGCACCGAGGATCGGACGAAAACTCCGCGAGCAAACACCACACGGTTCATGATGTCTACGTCCTCATGAACAGCGGAAACACGTTCTACACCTATACTGCATGGCGACGAGCCGACGTCCACAAATGGGCCTGCGCGTGCGGCGCAGGCACGCTGCGGTCAAGTGCGGACTCCACCACTGCGAACAATCTGGATAACCTGAGAATCTGCCGAAGTAGCGAAACTCGGCGCATTTCCGAGGCTTCCATGAAGAACCCTGGCGACATTCAGATGGCGACGATCTCGACCATACTGTCCAACCCTTTGAAGTCATCTTCATTGCGGGTGTAGAGCGGCAAGTCCCGTGAAGACGCGATGGCGGCGATCATCAGGTCCATCCGCCGAGGCCGCGGATCGCGATTCGCCGCGAGAACCAGCGCCACCAGCGTCCCGTATCGGGCGGCCGCGTCGCCGTCGAACGGCAAAGGGGCGAAATCCACGATCGCGGCGCCGAGTTTCTCGGTACGTGCCGCACGTGCGGCCGGATCTTTGGCCATCGCCACGCCCTGATGCAATTCAGCCATCGTGATCGCGGTGAGCTCCGGCACGCGAGGCAACGCCGAGGGGTCGAGCAGGCCGAGGTCGATGTACGCACAGGTGTCCAGCACGCCCGCCTCAGGTCGCTCAACCACGGCGCCGCTCCCACACATCGTCGGTATCCACCCGGTCCTCAGAGCCGAAGAACTCGTCGGCTTCCTGTCGCATTTGGGCTGCCTCGACCCGAGGCAGCCCCCGATGCCTCTGAACCAGTTCCTCCGCGCTCAGACGGCGCCTACGAGAAAGAGGCCGCAGTTCTGCCACCTCAACGCCGTTGCGGGTGACGTGATACGTCTCCCCCGCCTCGACCGCATCCATGACGGCGGCGGAGTTGTTGCGAAACTCGCGCTGCGTGATCACCTTCATGACTATGAGTGTAGCGCCGTGTAGCACGTCAGGCTACATCTGGGCCAGGGCAACGTCACCCAGTGGCGGCCGGAGCATGGATCCAGCAAAGCTCCCCTGGTGCTGGAAGCTCCCCCAGCGCCTTGACCTCGCAGGCCAGCCGCGAGAGAACCTCGGCTTTCGACCCCGGCCACGCCACGAACTCGCGATCCGAGCCCACCAGATCGCCGGGCACCGCGCCTCGGTCCATCAAGGCGCCCATCACGGATAGCAGCGCCGCGGTTCTCTCCGCGAAGGTCGCGCCTTCGCCCACCGTCGCTCCCGCCACGGCGACCACGACCGAGAGCCCGACCCGGTCCTCTCGCGCGTAGCCGAGCAGCGACTCCAAGCCCACGTCATCGGCCATGTTCACTCCCCTGGCCCCTCAATGAAAAGCGATGCCGTACTGCTCACGCGGCCGGCAAGGCCCCGCGAACGTGTGCTCCACGACGCCACGCCGGATTTCGAGCAGACGCCGATCGCCGTCCGGCGGCCGGATCACGCGCTCGCACTCGGTTTGTTCCGCGTACCACCAGCAGGCTTCGGGAACGTGGTCGTCGAACGTGACGCTGACGTTGAGTCCCGCCTTGACCTTGCCTTCGTTGTCGACGACACCTGGCGCGATCCCGTGATGGTCGACGTCGATGTTGATCCACCGTCTCTCGCCGTCCAGATCGTCATCGCACACGAGGGAGACGAACTCGTGCCGCTCGCCTTTGCGCAGCGGTTTCGGAAAGCGCAGATCCACAGCGTCCGCCGAGGTCGCGACGCGGCATCCCAAGATCGCTTTGACGGGAACCCCCGCCGTGTAGCCGTCGACGTCGTTCTCGCAGGCGACGACGGTTCGCACCGCCAACCGGCGATAGGCCCTTCCACGCCGCATTTCCACGTTCACGAGCAGGCGTTCCAGGAACACCGGCTGACAGACGAACGCCCGATGCTCCGAGAGCCGGCTCGGCGCCCCCACGCTTGACGACAAGAAACTCCTCCTGACCGTGAAAGATCAGAACCGGCGAAGGCTTTCGCCGGCCGTCGCGCTCAAGGTGTACTAGTACACCACATCCGGCGGGTTCGAGAAATGGCCGTCGTAACGTTCCACCACCACGACCCGAACCACAGCGCGATGTCGTACTACGGAGACGACCCCTGCACCGCGGTCGCCATCGGCGGCCGGCTGCTCGCGCCCGGAATCCCCCGGCGCAGCGGATACGGCGAGATCGGCGAGCCAGGTTGGCGTCCTCCGCCGGTCCGCGTGGTCCGTCCGGGTGACCGGGTCGCGCGACCGATCCGCCGGGCGGTCTGGTCGTTCTGGAGCGTCCCGTACCGGCGCGGGCACGGAAGACACTGGCCCAGCGACTTCTTCCACGCACTGTCCTGGGTCCTGTCGTTCCGGCTCGCGTCCCGCCTCTTTCCCACGACGGCGTTGGTGACCGACGACTGGGGACACGATCTGCTCGTCGCCCGGCTGCGACTGCCCTTCGACGACATCTCCCTGACACTGAACGGACTAGCCGGGCAAGATCCGTCCTGGTGGGCGCTCGGGAAGTTGCACGCGTACCGCGAGCAACGCGAACCCTTCCTGCACATCGACAACGACGTGTTCCTCTGGCCCGGCTTCCCGGCGGAAGGGCTCGACGGCGAGGTCGTCGCGCAGAATCCGGAGCACGCACCGGCTTCCGATGCCGGCTACTACCGGCCGGCGGCCGTCGCCGCGGCGATCCGGAGCACCGGCGGTTTCCTGCCGAAGGAATTCGGCGATTACACCGGGGACGCCGCGCTGTGCACCGGGGTCGTCGGCGGCACGGCGGTTCCCTTCCTCCGCCGCTACGCCGATCTCGCCATCCGTATGGTCGAGTCGGCGGAGAACGAGACGGCCTGGCAACGGCTCGCGCCGCTCGAGGATTACAACCTCGTGGTCGAGCAATACCTTCTCGGCGCACTCTGCTGGGGCGGTGGCACCACGGACGTGCAGTGCGTTTTCGGTTCGCAGCACGACTGCTACCGAGAGGACGACCGGAGGTTCACCCATCTCATCGCTTCCGCGAAAAGCGATCTCCGGTACATGGCCTGGCTCACGGAGCGCGTTAAAAACCATTTCCCCGCCGACTTCGAGATCGTTCGACGCGAATTCGGCGATCAGTAACGATAGCGCGAAGAATACAACCGATCCGAACCTGGGGCGTCTTTCCGGAAACAACTCTCCGGCAGGAGGTCATCGCCATGACCATCACCCTACGACGCGCGCTCGCCGCCACCGTCCTGATCTTGACCGGGGCCGTCGCCGCGGTCACACCCGTTTCCGCCGCGGTGCCACAGATCCCCGCCATGACCGGGGTCCGCACCGGCCAGAACCCCGGCTTCGACCGGGTCGTGCTCGACCTGACCGCCGGCCAGGCTCCCGCCGTCCGGTACGACCTCGTCGACGAGTTGATCGCCGATGGTTCGGGCGAAATCGTCTGGCTGACCGGGGAATTCTTCATCGCGGTCACCGCGAGCCCGGCCGCCGCGCACGACGACACCGGGAACCCGACCTATCCCGGACCGCAGAAATTCCGGACCCGGAATCTGCGCAACGTCATGGCGGTCGCGGTCACCGGCGACTACGAAGGAACCTTGTCCATCGGCCTCGGTGTCCGGTCGAGGACACCGGTCACCGTGTTCACCCTGACTTCGCCGAACCGCGTCGTCATCGACGTCCGCCATTGATCACGAGCGGGAATCCGTGAAGGCTTTTCGACGGCCACCGGGCTTTCGGTGAGCAAAATCCTTTTCGGATTCCCGCGGTGAAAATCACGTTTTGCCCCAAGGGGCGAATTTTCGGAAAATCCGGTATCTGCCGCGTCGGCCCGCGTTCCTTCCTTCCGTCAGCATCACCGCAGCTGCGAAGGAGAACCTCATGCCACGCAATCCCGACACCCCGTCCTTGGGCCCGGGTGGCGACAATCTCGAAGCGGGCCCGGGCAGTTCGGGCCTCGGAAGCTTCTCGAACGGCGAAATCGGCGAACTGGTCACCCAGGCCGCCGAAACCATGGCCGCGTCCGGCGAGGACGCCGAGCGAAACTACCAGCGGAGCCTCGACCGGCTTCGCGAGCGCGCGGACGACGTCGTCCCGGCGCTCGGAGAGCAGTACGACGCCTTGTCCGAGGAGCAGTATCTGGAGCGTTGGGGCCTGGTCCAGCTCCTCACCGATCTGAGGCACACCGCCACCGTCTCCGTACTGGAAAATGTGCTGCGCCAACCGATCCCGCCGGAACGTTCCGACGACCCCGCGCACGGGATCAGCACCGTCGGCGAAGAGGTGATCATCCGCACCACCGCCGTGGAAGCGTTGGCGCGCTTGGCATCCGCCGGAGACAGTGCGGCTAAGGAGTTGCTGCTGCGGCAGGTCCGGCACGAGGTGTTCACGGTACGGCGAGCGGCCGTCCAGGCCATCGCCGAGACCGGGGACACCGACCTCACCGCGCGGGTGCGCGATGAGCTCAGCGGCACCGAGGACGAGCGCCTGCTGAACATCCGGCGGGTCGACGTCCGGGGTGTCCCCCAGGCCGTCGGCGGCCGGCACGTGAAGGACTCACGGACCGACGACGTGCCGCCGCCGGAGCCCCCGCGCTCCTGAACCGAACCCATTCCTTCTACAGACAGGTGATCTCCGATGGCCACTTGCAGCTACACCGTGCCGGACAAGAACGTGACCGGGGACAATTTCTACGGCGCCTCGATCTGCAACCAGACCTACATCGACTATTTCTGGAACACCTACGGTTTCGCGGGCAACAAGGACTACTGGGACGACGGCTTCGGCTGGGAAGACGCGTGCAACACCGACAAACCGCTGGCCCGGACGTTCAACGCGTGCTACCTGCTGACCTATTCGGCGCAGGACTACCAGAACGACGCCTATTCCGGGGCGATGCTGAACTGGGCGCGCCGGTACGTTCGCGACAACTGCGACGACCTCCGCTCGCTCTGCGGTGACGGCAGCGCCATCGCACGCTCGTTCAGCGGGGCGTTCGTCGACGACCGGATCGAGGTGTACCTCGGTTTCTGGTACTCCAAGGACGTTCCCGGCCGCGCCGAGACGCTGATCCACGAATCGCGCCACCAGGGCGGGAAGCCGCACAACGCGAACTTCCCGGCCGGTTCGGTGTTCGGGGCCGGCAAGAGCGGCGCCGACTCCACCTGGGGCTACGAGGGCGCCTGGATGTACGGCGCGCTCTACCTGTGGTGGTTCTACGCCCAGGGCGCCCGCACGACGTCGGCGTTGCGCGAACGAGCCCGCCAGCGCGGGAACCTCGTGATCGACAACGCCTTCGCGACCCATCCGGGCTTCACCATCTGAGTCACGACCGCCTGGCCCTCTCGTACTGCAGACGAGAGGGCCTGGTCACGAATACCTCCGATGACTTAACCGATGTCCCGGTCATCGGGGCTTGACCGCCGACATTTCTGCCGCAATCATCGGATCTCTCGGTAACCACGCCTGGGATGAGAGCGGATGGTCATGAGAGTTCGAGCGCATCGCACCGCCTGGCTCGCCGTAGTTCTCGCCCTGCTGGCAGGCCTCCTCACGACGACGACGGCGAGCGCGGAGGTACACCATCCCCGGCAGAAGTGGCTGCGCGAAGCCACCGCCGGCCTGTTCCTCCATTGGGGCATGTTCACCGCACCGCGCCACACCGATTGCGCCGCTTGGGAACGCGCCGTCACCGACGGCGGCTGGAGCGCGGACTACTGGGTGGACGAGGCCCGCAAGCTGGGCGCCTCCTACATCGTGCTCGCCACCTTCCACAGCAGGCTGGGTTACGCGCGCCCGTGGCCGTCGGCGATCCCGGGTAGTTGCTCCACGCGCCGCGACCTCCTCGGCGAGCTCGTCAAGGCGGGCAACGCGAAGGGCGTCCGGACGATCCTCTACATGACCGACGATCCCCAGTGGCACAAGGAGACCGGAGTCGAGTCACTGGATTCCGCCGCGTACTCCGCCTACAAGGGCAAGCAGGTCGACTTGACCACCCGTCCCGGCTTCGGTGAGTACAGCTACGACCTCTTCCACGAGGTCATGGACCGCTACGCGGACCTCGCCGGCTTCTGGATCGACAACGACAACGACTACTGGGAGAAGAACCGGCTCTACGAACAGATCCGCGAGAAACGACCGTCCTGGTTGCTGAGCAACAACAACGAGGACACCCCGATCATGGACACCGTCAGCAACGAGCAGAAGACCGGCATCACACCGCCGTACGACTATCCGCAGGCCGCCTTCACCCCGATGCCGAGGCTCACCGAGGCCGACTACAAACTGCCGACCAACGGCGGCTGGTGGTACGACGGCACCGATCAGGCCGTCGACTTCCGGCTGTCCACCGGGCGCTACATCGCCAACGCGGGTTCGTCGATGAAGTCGCTGATGGCCGAAACCCCGATGGTGAACGGGAAGTTCCCGCCGCGGCAGGAGGCGTACAACAACTTCATGGCGAGCTGGGTGCCGCCGATCAAGTCCGCCCTGCAGCGCAAGGAGGGCGGCGGGTACCTGTACGGCGGCATGCAGCCCGGGTTCTGGAACGACGGCGCGCACGGCGTCATCACTGTCGAGCCAGGCGCCCGAACGCAGTATCTGCACGTGGTCACGCGGCCGCGCACCGACTTGCTCCGCTTGCGCGACAACGGATACAAGGTGACCGCGGTTTCCGATCTCCGCACCGGCAAGCCGCTGCGCTTCAGTCAATCCGGCGGCTATCTGACCATTGTGGACATCAAGGACTGGGACACCTACGACACGGTGTTCAAGGTGGAAACGACCGGACAACAGCACTTTCTCGACTCCCGCACCATCAAGGCGACCGCTTCGTCCTCGCGCGCCGGGCATCCGGCGTCGAACCTGGTCGACGGGAACTTCGAGAACTACTGGGACGCCGATGGCAGGCAGCCGGTCTCGCTGACCTTGGACCTCGGCAAGCGACGGACCGCCACCTACCTCGCGGTGAACCAGCGCGAGATGTCGCCGACACACGCGCGCGAGTCGTTCGGCAGGCCGGAGGACTCGTCGCGGATCAAGGACTATCGCGTCTACGTCAGCGACGACGGGCGCAACTGGGGCAAACCGGTCCGCACCGGCGCGATGCCGAGCGCCCGCGGTGTGCAGTTCATCGATTTCGGCGTACGGCAGACCCGGTTCGTCAAACTCGAGGTGCTGAACACCTGGTCCGGACCGCAGGCGAAACCCTTCTACAAGCAGTTGGCGATCGACGAGATCAAGGTGGCGTACGGCTACCCGAGTTCGGCGCGGGGCGCTCAGGTCCCGCTGGAGGCGGAGTCCTTCCAGAACGACCACGACGGGCGTGCCCGGCTCAGCCCTTGCTCGCCCTGCTCCGGATCGTTCCAGATCACCGGGCTCGGTGGTGGCCCGCGCAACTCGGTCACCTATCCGAACGTGACGGCCGCCGAAGCCGGTAGTCACCGGCTCCAGCTCGACACCATGGGCGGTCCCGCGACGTCGGTGGCGGTGAGTGTCAACGGCGGCGCTCCTGTCGAGACCGCGATCGACGCCGGAACGCCGGGAGTCGTGACCTCGACGGCGATCCCCGTCGAACTGAACGCCGGCGCCAACACCGTCAAGGTGTTCAGCAACGCCTCCTCGGGGCCAGGCCTCGACCGGATCGCGCTCGCTCCCCTGCCACCGGCGTCCTACACGCCGAAAACGACGCTGACCGTCGAACCGGGCGGCGTCCAATGGCTCGCGCCGGGACGGCATGCCCTTCAGGTGACCGCGAAGCTGCGGCTCGACGCCGACGACACGATCAAGCAGGTCAGCCTCGCACCCGTAGTCCCGGCGGGCTGGACCTTGCAAGGCGCTCCGGCGAGCACAGCGTCGATGCGGGTCGGGAACGAGCTCGAAGCGTCCTGGACCCTGGTCTCCCCCGAAGGTGTCACCGCGGCCGACATCCCGGTCACCGCGTCGTTCGACCTGCTCGGCCGCGCGAAAACGGTGAGCGAACCGGTGCGTGTGAGCCCACGACCGGCGGACCGCGTCTTCATGCGGGAGGCCGAAGACTCGGCGAACGACGTCGGCGACGCGGGCGTCACGAACTGCGGGGTGTGCTCGGGCGGGCAGAAGGTCCGCAACATCGGCGGCGATCCGGGCTCGTTCGTGCGGTTCGATGACGTCACCGTGCCCGAGACCAGGCGCTACACCCTCCACATCGACTTCACCGTCAACGGGCCTCGCTCGTACTTCGTCACGGTCAACGACGGCACGCCGATCGAGGTGAAGGTCGACGGCGCCGGCAACAACACCCGGCTCACGACGTCGTTGCCGGTCGAGCTGAAGGCGGGGGCGAACACGATCGAACTGCACAACGACCACGCGTCCGCCCCGGATCTCGATCGGCTGTCACTGGAGTGAGGTACCGGCTTGACCCTCTCCCCGGGAGAGGGTTCAGGCTGGTCCCATGACGACCCTGATGCCGATCGGCGTGTTCGCGCACGCCACGAGGCTGTCGGTCCGCGCGTTGCGGAACTACGACCGGATCGGGCTGCTGGTACCCGCCAGTGTCGACCCCGGCACCGGGTACCGCCGGTATTCGCTCGAACAGTTCGCCCGCGCGAGCCTGATCCGGCGGCTGCGTGAGCTGGAGGTTCCGCTCGCGGAGATCGCGGCGATCCTGGACGCGGGCGACCCGGACGAGGTGAAGGCCGCGATCAAACGACATCACGACCGGGTGGCGGCGCGCGCCGCGGAACTCGCGGCGATCACCGACGGACTCGACTCCGTGCTCGCCGAACCGACGCGGTGGCTGCATGTCTACGAACGCGTGCGCGCGCCGCAGCCGATCGCCCGTCTGTCTATCCGGACCCCGCTGAGCGGGCTGGCCGAGCTGATCGGCCCCGCGTACGCCCGGCTGTTCGCGTCGCTCGGCGCGCAAGGCGTCACGCCGTCAGGACCGCCCGGGGCCCGTTACCTCACCGGCGATCCCGACGAGCTGACCGTCGAACTGTTCGTCCCGGTCGACGGGCCGGTAAGGGAAGACGGCGAGATCAGCGCCGCCGAGCTTCCCGGTGAGCTGCTCGTGGCGACGATCCACGAAGGCGGCTACGAAGACGTCGAGACCGCGTACCGATCACTCGGCCGCTGGATCGCCGAACGCGACCGCCTCCCGGCGGGCCCTGCAGAGGAGCTGTATCTGGTGGCGCCCGGGCCGGGAGTCGCGCCCGAGGCCTACCGCACCGAAATCGCCTGGCCGGTGACCTCGTGATCATCGAGGGAATCGCGTCCGCGGGCGGCGAACACTGCGAGACCAGCACGCTCCAGGTCCTCCTGCGGCATGCCGGGATCGAGCTGTCCGAGCCGATGCTGTTCGGGCTCGGCGAAGGCCTGGGCTTCATCTACTGGGACGGGAAGCACCTGCCGTTCCCGTTCCTCGGAGGCCGCAGCAAGCCCGTCGAGATCACCCGGAAGCTGACCGACCGGCTCGGATTATCGTTGCGGGTCAAGGAAACGGCGTCGGCACGCACGGCGTGGCGGAACGTGGCCGGGGAGATCGACGCCGGTGTGCCGGTCGGCCTGCAACTCGACTCGTACCACCTGGAGTACTTCACCTCGAAAGTCCACTTCGGAGGGCACTTCGCCGCCTTGTACGGCTACGACGACGAGAGTGCCTTCCTCATCGATACGGCACAGCAGGGTGGGGCCGTATCGACTTCGCTGGAGAGCCTGGAGCGCGCCCGTGGGGAGAAGGGCCCGATGACCGCGAAGAACCGCTCGTTCACCATCGGCGTGGACACGCCTCTCGTTCCGCTCGCCGACGCCATCCGCACGGCCGTCCGGGCGAACGCGGCGGAGTTCCTCAACCCGCCCATCGCGAACCTCGGATATCGCGGGATCGGCAAAGCCGCCGCACAGGTGCGGAAATGGCTGGAGCGCAGCAGTGATCCGGCGCGCGACCTTCCGCAGGCCGCCGTCCTGATGGAGCGGGCGGGGACCGGAGGGGCGCTCTTCCGCCGGATCTACCGTGACTTCCTCGAAGAAAGCACAGCAGTCGTCGACGACGCCGGTCTCCACACCGCATATGAGAAGTACCGCGAAATCACTCCACTATGGACAGAAGTCGCGGAATTGTTCGCACAGGCAGGGGAAACCGGCGACGCCGGGACGCTGAACGACGCGTCCGCCCTCCTGTCCGAGCTGGCCCGGCGCGAACAGGAGGCGATGACGGCGCTCGCGGCTGTTCAGCCCTGCCGCTCGTAGGGCAGCTTCTCCCCCGCTTCCACCGCGAACGGCAGGTCGTTGCCCGCCGGCGGCAACGGGCACGTCGCGAAATCGGTGAACGCGCAGGGCAGGTTCGTCGCGCGGGTGAAATCGAGGACGACCGACCCGTCCTCCGCGGGCGGTGGCACCGCGAGCGACCGGTTCGCCGCATAGGTGGTGACGCCGCTCGTGGCATCGGTGAAGAGAATGAGCAGGCCGTCCTTCTTGCCGTTGAACGCGGTGAGCGTGTGCTCCACGCCGTCGTACTCGAACCGCACGATGCCCGGCGAGACGTAGACGTGGCTGAGCCCTTCGACGACCGCTCCGACCGTGGTCGGCCGTGGCTCGCCGAAGGGCTCGAAAGTCCCGGACAGCACCCAGGCCGCGTCGGGCTCGTACGCCGGGACGCCGCGGAAAGCGTTCAGCACCGGCGCCTTGGGGTCGTGCGTCCGGATCAGGTACCCGCCGCGTCGCGCCACCTCGATCTCGATGTCGCCTGCGACGACCCGGGTGGTCGCACCGCTGTTGACGAGCTCGAAGCGGCGGACACTGGTGATCCGCTCGCCGTCGTGCGAGAGCTCCGCGCCCTGAGGATCGAGGTACGCCGCGTCGGCGTCCTGCCACCAGAGGCCGGGCAGCCCCTCATACGCGCGCGGCTTGTCTTCGAGCCAATCGAGCGAGACCAGGGCGAGCCAGCCGAGCGGATCGGCGAGATCGCGCTCGCGCTGGGTCTTCCAGCCCTGCCAGTCCCGCGTGAACGTGTCCAGGCTTGTGCTCATCGCCGATCCCTTCCGTGACCTTGCTCGTTCCCCCAGGTCAACGGGCCGGCAGCGAGGATATTTCCAGTCCCGGAATGTGGGCTATGCCCGGTAGTCCTCGGTGGTGCCCTCCTCGGCGGAAACCAACTCGGTGATGGGCGCGAAGAACGCCTTGATCCCCGGCAGGTTCGCCCCCTTCTCCCGCGACGCGGCGAAGTCCTCCGAGGAACGCCACCACACGACGTCGAGCCAAGTCTCGTCGTCGACCCGGATCAGCTGGGCGTCGAGGAACCCTTCCCGGTCGGCGCGGAAGTCGGCGAGCATCGCGGGCCGGGCCTGGAGCAGTTCGTCCGCGCGGCCGGCCGGGACCTTGAAGCGGGTCAGTTCCACTGTCGTCATGGTGCCGATGCTAAACGATCACCTTTCGCGAGGGCTCGACTACTCGCCTTGTGGCGGGCCGCATTTAGTCGACTAATTGCAACCCCTTTCTTTACGTGGTCACAGCATGAGGCGAAGTCACCCTTCAGTGTTGTTTGTGCGGTTCGTTTGTTGCTTAAAATTACGAACACGAGTTCGGGTATTTGCGGTATTCTTGAGGGGTGTCCGAGACTTTCCTTCCTGAGTTGCCGCAGGAGTTGTGGTGCGCTGGCAAGCTGGAGCTTGCGCATGGCGTGCAGCAGTCCTTGCAGGTGATTCGGATGGCGACTGCCGGTTTGGGGCGGTTTTTGGCGGAGATCGAGTCTCGGGGTGTCAAGGACTTGTACGGGTATGGCCGTACGGATAAGTGGTTCGCCGATATCGCGGGGTTGTCGGTCGGTGAGGCGCGTGCGGTGGTGAACCGGGCGATCGCGTTGAACCCGACGCGTGCTTTGGACGGCACCGAAGTTCCTGCTGTCGCACCGGCTACTGCCGCGGTCGCCGCCGAAGGCTTGGTCGGGGACGAGCGGATCGACCAGATCCTGGAGATCTTGAAGAAGCTCCCCGCCGAAGACCGCGTCAACGCCGAGAAGATCCTCGCCGATCTCGCCCCGAGTGCCGGTCCCCGGCAACTCGCGGACGCTGAAGCGAACCTTCTCGCCTTGCTCGACCCGGATGGGAACGAACCGAAAGACCCGGAACCCAAGGAGCCGCGCCGGGAAATCACCCTGGAGCGCCGCAAAGACGGCTTCTGGAAACTCACCGGGCTCCTCGATGACGAGACCGGTGCCCGCACCGCCGCCGCCCTGGAGGCCTACGCCCAGCCGCGACCGGTCGATGAATTCGGCCAAGCCGATCTGCGGATGAAATGCGAACGCCTGGGGGATGCCTGGGTCGACATCCTCGATCTGGCGATCGCCTGCCCGGACCAGCCCGGCACCAGCGGCTACCGGACCTTGGTGAACGTCACCATCGGCCTAGACGAACTCAAGTCCGGTCTCGGCACCGCGTGCCTGGACTTCGTCGGCACGATGACCGCCCGCGAAGCACGCCTCGCCGCCTGCGACTGCCTCATGCTGCCCGTCGTGATGAGCGCCGCGGGTGAACCCTTGGACGTGGGGCGACTGCGGCGGTTCGTCACCCCCGGCCAACGACGCGCGTTGAACATCCGCGACGGGGGCTGCGCCTTCCCCGGCTGCCACCGCAAACCCAAGAACTGCCACGCCCACCACATTCATCACTGGGCAGACGGCGGACCCACCGACCTCTGGAATCTCGTGCTGCTGTGCGGTTTTCACCACCGCCTGATCCACCACGGCGACTGGGAAGTACGCATGGCCGCCGATGGGTTACCGGAGTTCATCCCACCCCAATACCGAGATCCGCTCCGAAAACCTCGCCGTAACACCCTCCACCACGTCTGAACCCCGAGGAGCCCGCCAGCCCCACCGGCGACGGGCCCCTCGCCATGGGATCTGAAGTACGTGAAGGCCCCCTTCCTTGCGCCTAGGTACATGAAGGGGGCCTTCACGTACCTGGTCGCGACGAACCCTTTATCGCCCCTGAAACTGTTCGGTACCGGCGGAAACCCGAAGACCGATTGCGCCGTTCGGGCGTATTAGCGCAAGAGTTCTCGATTCCCCCGCAAAACCCGGAGCAAGATCGCCGTTCCGGACTTGGGAGGGGACGGAATCGCATGAGTGATTTGCCACCGCGCGACTCGAGGGGACGCTTTACGAGTCGTGGCGGTCTCGCAGCAGCCGCCACCGCGAGCGTCGTCGCGGTCGGCGGCGTAAGCGTCAGTGCTGGCGGAGGCAGTGCCGTCTCGCTGGATTCCGCCGCGAGCCAAGCCCTCAAAGGCAAAAGCTCCAGCAAGAAATCCGCGCAGAAGGGCCGCCATTCCGAAACCTGGCAACGCCTGGGCTGGCGGCAGCTGAAGAAGACCGCCAAGCGGGAACTCAACTGCGGACCGCATTCCTTCGGCGAAGTCCAGCGCTTCTTCCTGCGGCATCCTTGCGTGGATCTCGACCGCATGCTGGTCACCGTCGACGACGGCGCCGGGAACACCATCGCCGTGTCCGTCGCGTGGGTGAAGATGCCGAGAGCGGGCGAAGCTAGTGACCTGAAACGGCTTGTCGACAAGGACGGCACCGGCAACGTCGTGCTCTTCGGCGAGGCACCGCCGGGAAGCCGCTTCACCGGCAAGAACTACGACTCCCGGCTGGCCAAGAAGCTGGTCGTGATCGCCGAATCCGCCCCGGCCTCAGGACGACCGAGCGACGCGACGCTGGAGACCGCCGTCGACGTCGCCGCCGAGTTCCCCGCACCTTGACCCCGCGCCAGCGGTCCACAATGGAGGCGACCAAGCCGGACACGACCGAAGAGGACCCATGAACGATCAGACCGACCTGCCGCCCGGCATCGGCAACCCGGCGACGCGGGCCTTCACCGCTGCCGGTTACACCCGGCTGGAGCACTTCACCCACGCCACCGAAGCCGAACTAGCGAGCCTGCACGGCGTCGGCCCCAAAGCGCTCCGCATCATCCGCGAAGCGCTGGAAACACGAGGTCAGACATTCAAACGCACCGACTAATTTTTTTGTCTTGACAATTTCACCCTTCGGACGGTTGGCTGTACACCACACCGACCGAAGGAGTACGAGTCATGGCCAAGTTCGCGAACGTCGACGACTACATCGCCGCCCTGCCCGAGAACCTGCGCGAAGTCGCCACCGCGTTGCGCCCGATCGTCAACGCCGCCCTGCCTGGCTCCATCGAGGCGATGTACCACGCCTCCCCGACCTGGAGCGCCGGCGAAGCCGTCGGGAAGAACCTCGTCTGCCTGATGAAGGCCTACTCGTCGTACGTCACCTTCGCCCTGTGGAAGGGACAGCTCGTCGACGACGAGTCCGGCAGGCTGGAGGCGAGCGCGCGGGAGATGGCGCATGTCAAGCTGCGCTCGGTCGAGGACATCGACGCCGCCCTGTTCACCGGCTGGCTCAAGCAGGCACGAGACCTCGAAATCACCGCGGCGGCGCGATGACACAATCGGCGGCGTGATCACCGACGAGTCCCGTTGCCCCTGCGGCCTTGGCGAGCCCTACGGCGCGTGCTGCGGCCGCTTCCACCGGGGAGCCGCGGCCGCGCCGACCGCGGAACTCCTGATGCGGTCGCGATTCAGCGCGTTCGCCGCCGGCGACACCGAGTACCTCACGAAGACCTGGCATCCGAAGACCAGGCCCGCCGATCTCGAGCTCGATCCCGGGCAACGCTGGACGTTCCTGGAGATCCTCGGCAAGATCGGCGGCGGACTGCTGGAGAACGAGGGCACCGTGGAGTTCCGGGCCCACTACCGGCAGGATCGCCGGCCCGGCAGCATGCACGAGCACAGCCGTTTCGTCCGCGTCGACGGGCAGTGGAGCTACGTGGCGCCCGTCAGCTGACGAACCCGGTGCAAGGGTCTGTTCTCCGCGGGTAGTGGCGGCTACTATCTCCCCCAATATTGTTAGGGAACTTTCTTAACGATTTCGCCAAGGTCCGCCGCCGTGTGCCCAAGGAGGCGCGCTCGTGAGTTTTCGGCAGAAGAGAACCCGGATCCCGTTACTGGCCATGACCGTCACCGCGCTGGCCGCCGCAGTCTGCGGGGTGACCACCGCTCCCGCCGCCACCGGCGCGGAAGTGGCCGCGCCGCTGTCCGTCGGCGCCGCCGCGGGCAACGCCACCCCGATCCCCGGCTACGTGATCCAGTCCTCGGCACAGGTCAGCGACGATTCGGCGGTGTCGAAGCCGGGCTTCCCCACCACCGGCTGGTACCCGGTGTCGTCGCGTTCGACGGTCTACGCCGGATTGCTGCAGAACGGCAAGTACGCCGACCCGTTCTACTCGACGAACATGAAGAACGTCCCGGCCGCGCAGTTCTCGGTGCCGTGGTGGTACCGCACGGATCTGAACGTCGACGACACCTCGAAGCGCACGTACCTCGACTTCAGCGGCGTGCTCTCCAAGGCCGACGTCTGGGTCAACGGCACCAGGATCGCGACGAAGGACCAGGTCAACGGCGCCTACACCCGCCACGATCTGGACATCACCGCGCATGTGCGCCAGGGCGTCAACAGCGTCGCGTTCAAGGTCTACCCCAACGACCCCGACAACGACCTCTCGATGGGCTGGATCGACTGGGCGCAGACCCCGCCGGACCAGAACATGGGCATCGTGCGGGACGTCCTCGTCCGCCGCGGCGGCCCGGTCGCGCTGCGCAGCGCCCACGTGGTCCAGAAGCTGAACTCCTCGCTGGACCACGCCGACCTGACGGTGAAGGCCGACGTCCGCAACGACTCGGCGAACGCGGTGCAGGCCACCGTCGCCGGCACGGTCGCGGGCAAGCCGATCACCCAGACGGTCTCCCTGGCCGCCAAGGAACGCAAGACGGTCACCTTCGGCGTGGTCGGCCTCGACAAGCCGAACCTCTGGTGGCCCGCCGGAATGGGCGGCCAGCACCGATACGAACTCGACCTGACCGCGAGCGTCGGCGGCACGCCGTCGGACGCCTCGAAGTCGAAGTTCGGTGTCCGCGACGTCAAGGCGCCGCTGAACTCCAGCGGCGGGCGGCAGTACAGCGTCAACGGCAAACCGCTGCTGATCAGGGGTGGCGGCTACACGCCGGACCTGTTCCTGCGCTGGAACGAGACCGCGGCGGCCGACAAGCTCAAGTACGTGCTGAACCTCGGGCTCAACACGGTCCGGCTGGAAGGCCACATCGAGCCGGACGAGTTCTTCGACATCGCCGACGACCTCGGCGTGCTCACCATGCCCGGCTGGGAATGCTGCGACAAATGGGAAGGACACGTCAACGGCGAGGAGAAGGGCGAGCCGTGGGTCGAGTCGGACTACCCGATCGCCAAGGCTTCGATGTTCTCCGAGGCCGAGCGCCTGCGTGACCACCCGAGCGTCATCTCCTTCCACATCGGCAGCGACTTCGCGCCGGACCGGCGGATCGAGCAGGGCTACCTCGACGCGATGAAGGCCGCCGACTTCACCCTCCCGGTGATCCCTTCGGCGTCGAAGAGGCCGTCCCCGATCACGGGCGCTTCCGGCATGAAGATGAACGGCCCGTACGACTACGTCCCGCCCGTCTACTGGTACGACAAGTCGCAGAAGGACCGTGGCGGCGCGTGGAGCTTCAACTCCGAGACCAGCGCGGGCGTCGACATCCCGACGATGGACACGTTGAAGCGGATGATGTCGGACGGTGAACTGGAAACGATGTGGAAGGACCCGTCGGCGCCCCAGTACCACCGTTCTTCGTCGACGACGTTCGCGAACCTGAAGCTGTTCGCCAACGCGCTCACCAAGCGCTACGGTGCGCCCGCCGACCTGACCGACTTCGTCCGGAAGGCGCAGCTCGCGCAGTACGAGAACGTCCGCGCGGAGTTCGAGTCGCACTCGCGCAACTACACCGATTCGACCAATCCGTCGACCGGGTTGATCTACTGGATGCTCAACAGCCCGTGGACTTCGCTGCATTGGCAGCTGTTCGACGCCTACATGGACCAGAACGGCGCCTACTACGGGGCGAAGAAGGCCAACGAGCCGCTGCACATCCAGTACTCGCACGACAATCGGTCGGTCGTGGTGATCAACCAGACGCCGAACGCGGCGAGCGGGCTGACGGCGACCACGAAGCTGTACAACCTCGACGGCACCGAGAAGTACAGCAACACCAAGACCGGGCTGTCCGTCGGCGCGCTGGGCGCCAAGGCCACCGCGGTCACCGTCCCGGCGGTGAGCGGGCTGTCGACGACCTACCTGGCGAAGCTGGTGCTCACCGACTCGTCCGGCAAGGAGGTCAGCCGGAACGTGTACTGGCTCTCCACCAAGGCCGACACGCTGAACTGGGCCGGCAGCGACTGGTACTACACGCCCCAGTCGGGTTACGCCGATCTGTCCGGGCTCAAGAACCTCGGGCAGTCCGCGGTCAGCGCGACGGCGAAGTCGGTCGCCGGTGGCGACGGCACCACCACGACCACCGTGACGCTGAAGAACACCTCGAGCGGCAAGCTCCCGGCGTTCTACGTCGACTCGAAGGTCGTGGACGCCGCGGGCAAGCCGGTGCTCCCGGTGGAGTGGAACGACAACGCGGTGAGCCTGTGGCCGGGTGAAACGACCACGCTGACCGCGAAGTACCGCACCGTCGATCTCAAGGGCTCCAAGCCTTCGGTGCGAGTCTCGGGCTGGAACACCGGCACGCAGACCGTTCCGGCCGACGGATCCGGACCGACCAACCCGGTCGACTACCAGGCGGAGGACGCCACGATCGTCCAGGGCGCGGTGGAGTCGAACCACGCCGGGTTCACCGGCACCGGGTTCGTCAACTACGACAACGTCGCGGGCAGCTCGGTCGAATGGACGGTCAACGTGCCGGCCGCGGGCACCTACGACGTCGTCGTCCGGTACGCCAACGGCACGACGGCGAGCAGGCCGCTCGACTTCTCGGTCAACGGCTCGATCAGCGCTTCCGGTGTCGGCTTCGGCGGCACCGGGGCCTGGCCGAACTGGACGACCAGAACCGTCAAGGTGACACTGGCGGCGGGAGTGAACAAGATCAAGGCGGTCGCCACCACGGCGAACGGCGGCCCCAACATCGACAAGATCACCCTGTAGACCGGGAGTCGCCCGAGGCCCCCTTCGCCACCCGGCGAAGGGGGCCTCTCTCGTCCGGGCGTGGGTTACGCTTTCCGGGTGACCGGCAAACCCGACCCGCGCCTGCGGGACCTCGCGATGCTGCGCCGTGTCCGCGACCGGATCGATCGCGACTACGCGCAGCCCTTGGACGTCGAGGCGCTGGCGCGTGGCGTGCACGTCTCCGCCGGGCACCTCAGCCGCGAGTTCCGCGCCGCGTACGGCGAATCGCCGTACAGCTACCTCATGACCCGCCGGATCGAGCGGGCCATGATGCTGCTGCGGCGCGGGGACATGTCGGTCACCGAAGTGTGCTTCGACGTCGGTTTCTCGTCGCTGGGCACGTTCAGCACGCGCTTCTCCGAACTGGTCGGCATCTCGCCGAGCGCGTACCGCAAACAGGCGGCGGAAGACGGCCGGGGCATGCCCGGCTGCGTCGTCAAACAGGTCATGCGACCGATCAGGAATCGAGAAGCGACACCGCCACGCGCCGACCTAGCTTGAGTCGTATGACCCTCTCGATTCACGCGTCGTACCTCCCTGCCGACAATCTCGAGGCCTCGCTTTCCTTCTATCGCGACATCCTGGGCTTCGAGGTGCGAGACCAAGGCCCGCTTCAGGCCACGGTCGGCCCGCCGGGGCAGCCGGGGACGTCGCTCGTGCTCCATCCCCCGGCCGACGGCCCGGAGATCACCGACGAGGAACGCGCCACGATCGCCGAACTGATGGCCAAGGGCGTCCACGGGATCATCGTGCTCTCCACCCCGGACCTGATCGGCACCTTCGACCGGATCCAGGCGGCGGGCGCGGACGTCGTCCAGGAACCGATGAAGCAGTCCTACGGCGCCTTCGACTGCTCTTTCCGCGATCCGGCGGGCAACCTGGTGCGGTTCGAGGAGCGCTAGCCCGGCCTCGGTGCGCGCGCACCGAGGCTCCCGGGTGATGATGAGCGGCGTGGAGATCGCGGTAGAACTGGTGGCACTGGTGGTGGCCGTCCTCCTGGTCACCGCCGCGGCGCGGAAACTCGACTGGTCGGCGCCCCTGTGCCTGATCGCGGTCGGGGTCGTCGCCTCGTACGTGCCGGGCGTCCCGGAATACGAACTGGATCCGGAGGTCGTGCTGCTGGGGCTGCTGCCCCCGCTGTTGTACGCCACCGCGATCCGCACGTCGCTCATCGACTTCCGCCGCAACCGCGGGCCGATCCTCCTGCTGTCGGTGGGGCTCGTCATCTTCACCACGGCCGTGGTCGGGGTCGTGGCGTGGCTGGTGATCCCCGGTCTGCCGCTGGCCGCCGGGCTCGCGATCGGCGCGGTGGTCGCGCCGCCGGACGCGGTCGCGGCCACCGCCGTCGCCCGCAAGGTCGGGATGCCGCGCAAGCTGACCCGGCTCCTGGAGGGCGAGAGCCTGTTCAACGACGCGGCCGCGCTGGTCGCGCTGCGGACCGCCATCGCGGCCATCGCCGGTTCGGTGAGCCTGCTGCAGGTCGGCGGGGATTTCCTGCTGGCCGCGGGCGGCGGACTGGTGATCGGGTTCGCCGTCGGCGCGCTCGCCGCGCTGATCCGGACCCGGCTCGAGGATCCGGTCACCGACACCGCGCTTTCACTGGTGGTCCCGTTCGTCGCCTACCTCGCCGCCGAGGCGATCCACGGTTCCGGCGTGATCTCCGTGGTCGTCGCGGGGCTGATCCTCGGGCACAAGGCGCCGAGCATGCTTTCGGGCCGATCCCGGCTGGCCAGCAGGCTGAACTGGCAGACCATCCAGTTCCTGCTGGAGAACATCGTCTTCCTGCTGATCGGGCTGCAGGTCCGCCGGATCATGACCGAGGTCGGCGACAGCGGGCTGACCGCGCTGGAACTGGTCCTGATCTGCGCCGCCACGCTGGCCGCGACCATCGTCACCCGGATCGTCTGGATGGCGGGCATCGGGCTGGCGCGCCGGGTGTTCCGCCGTCACGCGTGGCCGTGGCGGTACTCGGCCGTGATCGCGTGGGCGGGGATGCGCGGCGTCGTCACGCTCGCGGCGGCGTTCGTGCTGCCCGCGGACACCCCGCAGCGGGCCGTGCTGGTGCTGGTCGCGTTCGTCGTGGTGGCGGGGACGCTGCTGCTGCACGGGACCACGTTGCCGGTGCTGGTGCGCCGCCTGAAACTGCCGCCACCCGACCCGGCCGAGGACGCGCTGCAGGAAGCCGCCGTGCTCCACGACATGACCAGGGCCGCCCTCGAAGAGCTGGAGAAGATCCGGACGCCCGACGACCCCGACGACATCGTCGAACGCCTGCGCAGCCGGCTCCAGCATCGCTCGGACTCGGCTTGGGAGGAACTCGGCAGGCAGAGCGCGCTGAGCGAAACCCCGAGTGACGCGTATCGGCGGCTGCGACTGCGACTGCTCGAAGTCGAACGGGAGAAGTTCCTGGAGGCGCGTGACTCCGGGATGGCCGATGATGATGTCCTGCGCCGGATCCTCGAACGCCTCGACATCGAGGAATCCATGCTGGACAGGGAGGAGGAGACCGTGCCGGACTCCGATCGGGAACTGCGCACCCCCGCCGCGACGGCGGGATCCTGCAAACACCTGACCAAGGAATGGCCCGCGGTCGAACCCAGTTCCCCGGACGAGTGCGCAGTCTGCGTCGAGAACGGGATGACCTGGGTACACCTGCGCGAATGCGTCAAATGCGGGAACGTCGCCTGCTGCGACTCCTCACCGGGCAAGCACGCGACGGAGCACTTCCACGACACCCTGCACCCGGTGATGCGCAGCCACGAACCCGGCGAGACCTGGCGCTGGTGCTTCGTGGACAAACAGCTGGGCTAGCTCGGTAGGGTCCGAAGCATGAGTACCCCTGAGCAGGAAGTCGAATACCGCCAGCACCGGTTCTCTCCCCCACCCGGCGCGACCGAGATCTTCCTTGTCCGCCATGGTGAATCAGCCCCGGCGAAGGGCAGCGCGCCGTTCGACCTCGTCGACGGGCAGGCCGATCCGGATCTCGCGCCGGAGGGCAGGGACCACGCCGAGCGGGTGGGGCGCCGCCTCGCGGACGAGCGGATCTCCGCGCTGTACGTGACGACACTGCGCCGTACGCCGCAGACCGCGGCACCGTTGGCGGCGAAGCTCGGGCTCACGCCGGAGGTCGAGCCGGACCTGAGGGAGATCCACCTCGGCGACTGGGAGAACGGGCTTTTCCGGCGCTACACCCACGAAGGCCACCCGATCGTCGAACAGCTGTGGCGCGAGCAGCGCTGGGACGTCATCCCCGGCGCGGAGACGATGGAGTCGTTCGGCGGCCGGATCAGGGCGGCCATCGGCAGGCTCGCGGCGGCCAACCCGGACCGGAGGATCGCCGTGTTCACCCACGGTGGTGTCATCGGCGAGGTCTTCGCGCAGGCCAGCGCCGCGAAGAACCGGTTCGCGTTCCTCGGCGCGGACAACGGGTCGATCTCGCATCTGGTGGTGTCGGGCGAAGACTGGATGGTGCGGCGGTTCAACGACACGGCGCATCTTCAGTCGCCGCTCGGCTGATCCGGCCCGCCGCGACCAGGTGCACGACGACCAGGACCGCGACCGCCTCGGCGGCCAGCAACCCGATGAGCACGAGCACCTGGGTCACCCCGGCCTGCACCGGCCCGGCGCCACCGAGGAGGACACCGACGTAGGCGCCGGGCAAGGTCACCAGGCCGACCGTCCGGGTCTGGTCGAGGGCGGGGATCAGCGCGTGCCCCGCCGAGGGACGGCAGATCTCCAGCGCGGCCGGGCGACGCAGGAAACCCAGTGCCAGCGCGGCTTCGTATTCGCCGTGCCGGGACACGAGTTCGTCCAGCGCCCGCCTCGCCGCCTGCGAGGTCGCGGACATCGCGCCGCCGATGACGATCCCGGCGATCGGCACGATCGCGATCGGCCGCCACGGGACCACCCCGGTCGCGAGCACGAGCGTCAGCACCGGGACCACACCGGACGCGATGGCGAGCGCGACCCACGCCAGATCCTTCGTCACCCCGATCCGGCGCGCGGAGGTGACCGCCGCGATCGTGAACATCAGCAGCACGAAACCGCCGGTCAGCCAGCCGGATTTCAGGATCCCGACGATCACCAGCGACACGGCGGCGAGTTGCCCGACGGCGCGCCCGGCCGCGAACAGCACCGCCTTGCCCTGCCCCAGCCGCCCGAACTGCACCACCGCCGCGCCGAAGATCGCCAGCACGGCCAAGACCACGGCGAGCACCGGGCCGAACGCGATCGCACCATCCGTCACCCGGATGATCCTGCCGTAGCGCCTACGCCGTGCAGGTCACCGGCGCGCCCGCGGCGGGGGCGGTGCGGTCGCTGACGACCTCACCGTCGACGAGGATCCGGCACCGCAGCGCGCCGCTGCCCGACCCCTGCGCGGAAAGGCTGTAGAACTCGTCGCGGCCTTCCTGGCTCTCGCGTTCGAAGGTGGTGCTCCACGGCGCCGTCACCTCGGTCTTCTGCATGAGTTCGGAACCCTGCGCGACGTAGGTGACGTTCTGGGCGCCCTTCGCGCCGGACAGTTCGTAGACGACGGAGTGGATCACGGTGCGCACGGCGGCCACGGCCTGTTCGACCTGCGGCACGGGCGGGCTCTGCACCGGCGGCGACGAGGCCTTCGGCAGCACGTAACTGGTCAGGGTGACGGCGACGGCCATCACCCCCAGCACGACCACGACGGTCCCCAGCGGCTTCAGCCTGCCGGGGGCACCCTGCCCCGGCGCCGATGCCGGAGGGGTCGCGGTCGGAACACCCATGGAGAGGTCTTCTCTCGTCCGAGCGCGCTTCCGTCGAGCGCGTCGTCTACTTCTCGCACGAAGGTGACTCCGCGTTAGCCGTTATCGGGAAGAAACCCGATATTCACCCTTTTGGGTGTCCCAGTGAGCGGGGAGTGCCTAGTCATAGGGCGATCGGCGTAAGCACAGTGAGCCGAACAGCTCACTTTGAGTGGCCCGCCTAGTCGACGAGCCCCGCGTCGGCGAGCAGCCCGAGCACCCGCCGTCCCGCCGGCGGGCAGAGGTGCGCGTCGGCCGACGACAGCCAGGCGGACTCCGCGATCTCGCGGCCGGGCGCGGGCTCCCCGCGATGGTCGGCGGTGTAGCAGGTCATGCGGACGCGGCGGCCGTCCGCGTAACCGTCGGCCTGCTCGTTCAGCACCGCGAAGAACCGGAAGCTCCGCGGGTCGAGCTCGACGCCGAGCTCCTCTTCGATCTCCCGGCACAGCCCGCCGACGTCGCCCTCTCCCGGCTCACGTTTGCCCCCGGGAAGGTAGAACTTGGCCTTTCCCTCGGTCCGCACCGACAGCAGGCGGCGGTCGCGGACGTGGATCCAGGCCAGTGAATCGATCTCTGCTTCGGACACGGCCCGATTCTGTCGTAGGCCGGGGGCATCATGGCAAGCGTGTATCGGGAGACGAAGGCGCCCGGCGGCCTGGCCGGCGTGGTGCGCTGCCTGTGGGAGGACACGGGCACGGCGCCGAAGCGGATCGTGCCCGACGGCTGCGTGGACCTGGTGCAGAGCGGCGGCGAGGTCTTCGTCGCCGGGCCGGACACCGCGCCCTGGACCTGGGAGACCGGCGAACGGGCACAAGGCGTGCGGTTCGCCCCTGGTAGAGCGGGTGACGTCCTGGGCCTGGGCGCCGACGAGTTGCGCGATCAGCGTGTCCCGCTCGGCGACCTGTGGGGCCGGGAGGGCGAACTGCTGGCCGAACGCGTGCTCTCAGGTGCCGCTTCGCTGGCCGACGTCGTCGAGCGGCGCGGAGCCGGACGGGCCGACCGGGAGGTTTCGGAGCTCATCGCCAGGCTGGACGGCGGGGCGCCCCGGGTTTCCGCCGCGCTGAAGCGGTTCACCACCGGCGAGCGGCAGTTGCGGAGGCGGTTCACCCTCGCGGTCGGCTACGGCCCGGCGACGTACCTTCGGATCACCCGGTTCCAGCGCGCCGTCGGCCTCGCGGGAACGGCGCCGGATCTCGCCTCGCTGGCGATATCGGCGGGTTACGCCGATCAGGCTCACCTGAGCCGGGATTGCCGGGAGCTCTCCGGCCTGAAAGCGAGCGAGTTCTTCCGCGCCAGGAAGTGAGCGATGTCCACAGTGGACCGGTAAAGCTCACGGTAATGCGGGTAGAACTCGTCGTAGACATCGGCGTCCGCGCCGGGGCGGACGATCTCGGCGACGGGGTTCCAGGCTTCGATATCCGGTTCGCTCCCCAGGGCGACCGAGGCGAGAACCGCGTCTCCGAACGCGGCACCGATGGTTTCCGCGGGGATCTCCTGGTCGATCCGCGCGACGTCGCTGACGATCCGCGTCCACACCCCGCCCTGTGTCCCGCCTCCGACGGCGACGATCCGGCCGGTGCCGCCACCGGCCTCCCGCATGGCTTCGAGGTTGTGCCGCACGCCGTACGCCGTGCCTTCCAGCGCCGCGCGGTACAGATCGACACGATCATGGGAAGTGGTGAGCCCGGCGACGATCCCCCTCGCGTCCGGGTCCGGCACCGGTGTCCGTTCTCCCGCGAAGTACGGCAGCATCAGCAGACCGCGGCTGCCCGCCGGGACCTCGGCCGCCGCCGCGGCCAGTTCCCCGAACTCGCCGCCGACGAGATCCCTCAGCCACTCGGTGATCGCGCCGGAGGTGGCCATCCCCGCGGCCAGCGAATAGCTGTCGGGGAAGGCACCGCGGGTCGTCCACAGCCCCTGCCCGGGGCGGGGATCGGCGAGCATCTGGATCAGGAACATCGTGGTGCCGTACATGAGCATGGTGTCGCCGGGCGCGACGACCCCGACGCTGGTCGCCTCGGCCCAGGCGTCCACCGTCCCCGCCGTGACCGGAATCCCTTGCGGCAGGCCGGTTTCCGCGGCCGCTTCGGCGGTGACGGAGCCGACCACCTCGGTCGGCCACGCGAGCCTCGGCAGTTCGACGCCGGGGGCGATCGCGGCGACGCGGTCCGGCGCCCAGCGGGCCTCGCGCAGGTCGTACATCGGATCGCATTGGCTCGCCGAATGATGGTCGAGGACGTATTCACCGGTCAGTCGCAGCACGAGGAACGAACTCGCCATCAGGAAGAGCTTCGCCCGCTCGAATACGTCCGGCTCGTTCTTGGCCAGCCAGCGCCATTTCGGCCCGACGGCCTGTGAGCCGAGCGCGCTCCCGCCGCGTTCCACAATGGATTCTTCGCCGAATTCCCGATTCAATTCCCGGATTTCGTCATAAGCACGGGTGTCGACGCCGTAAAGGATCGCCGGGCGCAAGGGTCTCCCGGAAGCGTCGGCGGGCAACAGCACCGGCCCGATCCCGCTGACCGACACTCCGATGATGGGATGATCCCCGGCACCCGCCGAAAGTTCCCTTGCCAGTGCCACGAAGTCCTGCCACCACACGGTTTCCGCGTCGTGTTCGAACCAGCCGGGACGCGGGCGGGAAGTGTCGTGCGGCCGGGATTCCCGTGCCACCACGGTGCCCCGGGAATCGACGAGGACACCTTTGGAACTCGAGGTGCCGATGTCGATGCCGAGCACCAGGCCCGGTCCGCCCACGACACCTCCGAACTCTTGCGCGCGGGTAGCGCGATCAGCGGATGGTAACGATTGTCGGTCAAGCTATTCTTCCCGTGCGAGGGTGTCAACACACCTGCGGAAGGGGAGGTCACGGTGGCCACCATCAACGACGTGGCGGCGAAGGCCGGGGTTTCGACGGCGACCGTGTCGAGAACGCTCAACGGGAAGTCCACTGTGGACCCGGTGCTCGCGGCGCGGGTGCAGGCCGCCGCGGCCGAATTGGGATATCACCCGAACGGGCTGGCGAGAAATCTGCGCCGTCAGGAGACCGCGGTACTCGCGCTCATCATCTCCGACGTCGAGAACCCGTTCTTCACCGCGATCGCCCGCGGTGTGGAGGACATCGCGCAGACCGCCGGCTATTCGGTGGTGCTGTGCAACGCCGACGACAACGAGGAGAAGGAACGGCGCTACATAGACGTCGCGCTCCAGGAACGGGTCGCCGGCGTGGTGCTCTCCCCCACCGGCCGGGCCACCAACGTCGACCGGCTGACCGAACGCGGCACCCCCGTGGTCGCCGTCGACCGGCCGCTGCTGAAGAACACCGGCGACCAGGTGCTGGTCGACACCCGGCTCGCCGCCCGCGATGCCACCCGGCATCTTCTCGACGGCGGATACCGGCGGGTCGCCTGCGTCAGCGGACCGCCCGGGGTGCGCACGGCCGAAGACCGGCTGGCCGGCTACACGGACGCTGTCGGGGAGGAGAACGCGCTCACCCGGCGGGCCGAATTCCGCGCCGAGGGCGGCAGGCTCGCCGCGCTCAGCCTGCTCGACGAGCCCGAGCCGCCGGACGCGCTGCTGGTCGGCAACAGCACGATGACGATCGGCGTCCTGGAGGCACTGGCCGCACGCGGTCTGCGATCGGGACAGGACGTGGGGATCGTGTCGTTCGACGACGCGCCGTGGACGACGCTGATCGACCCGCCGCTGACGGTGGTCGCCCAGCCCGCGAACGAGGTGGGCAGGGTCGCCGCGGAGCTGCTGCTCGCCCGGATCGGCGACAGCACGCGCAAGGCCACGACGACCACGCTTCAGGCGAAGCTGATCGTCCGCCGGAGTTCACGGCGCGACTGACACCCGGAGATCCCGCTGAACGACGTGCCTGGGCGACCGGTTCGCACCGGCCGCCCAGGAACGCCCCACCCCCTTGTTCCCCCAAGCCGGCCCCACACCAGCCGGGTTCTCCGAAGCGGTGGGAAGAAATCGTTTACCTTTCGGAAGGTAAGTTCCTGTTTACCACGTGTCAAGCCGAACTCCTGGACAAGCTCGCCCGATCCGGGCAGACTGTGGCGACATTGCCTACTGCGCGTGTTTGATTCCGTGCACTCTGTGTTCATCTCTGGTGAATTCCCCCACGAAACCGAGATGAGACCGCACGAACCCGCACAGACGCGTTACCCTAGGCGCTATGTCGATAGCGCTCGAGAACGTTCTCGCCAAGGCGGGCCTGAAGGTCGACGCCAACGAGTTCCTGAACCTCGTCGAGGACGCGGCGCGGAGGCTGACCCCACCGAACCCCGATCCGTCGCATTATTTCTCGGCGGACCAGCGTGCCGCGCTCACCGACGTCGGCCTGGACCTCTCCCCCCGGGGCGAGGACGAGCCGGACTTCCGCGCCCGCACGGTCGCGGCGCACGCCGTCCTCGCCGATTCCGCGCTGAGCGTGCTGGAAGCGGCGAAGGCGCTGGGCGTGGACGACAGCCGGATCCGGCACCGCCTCAAGGAGGGCAGGCTCACCGGCTGGAAGGACCAGGGCTGGCGGCTGCCCGCCTGGCAGTTCGCCGGTTCCGGGGTGCTGCCCGGCCTGGAGGTCGTGCTGCGCGCCGTCCCCGAGGACCAGCCCGCGCTCGTCGTCGCCGCGTTCATGAGCACCCCGCAGACCGATCTGGTGATCAACGACCACCCCGCCACCCCGCGCCAATGGCTCCTCTCCGGCGGCGATCCCGAGCACGTCGCGAGACTGGTGGCCACCCTGGGCTCGCCGTTCTGAGATCCTTGCCCGACGACGGAAAATTCCAGTCGGGGGTAGGCCGTAGGCTGACCCCACCGAGCAAGATCACCCGACAAGGACGGACGACTCCCGAGGTATGGCCCGGCTCCCCCTGCCGCCCGCACGCTCTGTCCTGGTCAAGGAGCTGCACCGCACCAACGACGTGGTGACGGTGCACCCCGGCACCAGGCTGGTCAGGATCTTCACCGCGCACGGCAACCACCCCCAGCAGTGGAACTCGTTCCGCTACAGCGGCCCGCTCCCGCACGGCCGGTTCGACCCGCAGACCCCCGGTCGCGGCGGCCGCCCGGTCACCGACCCCGGGAACGGCGTCCTGTACTTCGGTCTCACCGTGCGCACCAGCATCGCGGAGGTCTTCCAGACCACGTCGACGGTCGACCGCAAGTCCCGCGGCCCGCGCCTGGTCGTCGTCCGGCCGACCCGCACGCTGCGGCTGCTCGACCTCGCCGGCCTGTGGCCGACCAGGGTCGGCGCCTCGCAGGAGATCTCCAGCGGCCCGAAGAAGATCACCCAGGCCTGGGCGCGCGCCATCCGCGCCGCCTTCGGCGACCTCGACGGCGTCTGGTACCGGTCGTCCATGGACTCCGGCGGCCCCGCGCTCGCGCTGTGGGACCCGCCCGCCGGGAATTCGCTGCCGGTCGCGCCGGACGTGCTGCTCCCGCTGGACCATCCGGGGCTCGATGTCCCGCTGGGCCGGGTGTGCGAAGAGCTGAACTACACGCTTCTCAGCTGACCCGAATGTCATGTAAGGACGGTTCTAGCCGAGGGTGACGCTTCCGGCCGTTGGTGATGCCGGGCCCGGCCACGGCCGACGTTGCGAAAGCCACTTTCGCAACGTTGAAGGTTGCGAAAGTGGCTTTCGCAACCCCCGGCCAAGCCCAGCACCCAGCACAACTCCGGTACCGAGTGTGTCTGGTCTCGTGAGTGGTGAGGACGGTTCTAACCGTCCTCACCACTCACGAGGCTCAGAGGTGGCGGCCCCACCACTCCAGCACGGCGTCGAACCGCTGCACCCGATGCCGCGGCAGCCCCGAACGCGTGAGTTCGTGCCCCTCCCCGGGGAACAGCAGGAATTCGGCCGCGACGCCGTTCTGCCGCAGTGCCACGTACATCCGCTGCGCCTGCTCCAGCGGGCAACGCCAGTCCTGCTCGGAGTGCGCGACCATGAACGGGATGTCGATCTTCCCCGCGTATGTCAGCGGGCTGCGCTTGCGCTGCTCTTCGACGTCGTCGCCGGCGTAACCCCCGGCGAAGAACCAGCCGATGTCGGAACTGCCGACGAACGAGTCCCAGGCGTTGACCGCGCGCTCGCTCCACGCGGCGCGGAACCGGCCGCCGTGGTGCGCGGCGAGCCAGCTGGTCATGAAGCCGCCGTACGAGCCGCCCATCACGCCGACCCGGTCACCGTCCAGATTGGGCAGCTTGACCGCTTCGTCCAGCAGTGCCAGCAGATCGTCCGCGTCGACGGTGCCGAGGCCGTGGACGATGCTCCGGCCGTGGCTTTCGCCGTAGCCGGCGGAACCGCGCGGATTGCCGAGGACGACGGCGTAACCCGCGGCGGCGAGCACCTGCGCCTCGTCGAAGACCTTCCATTCGTACGCCGCGAACGGTCCACCGTGGACCATCAGGACCACGGGATGCGGCCCGTCCCCTTCGGGCCGAACGACCCAGCCGTGGACCGGGTAGCCGTCCGGAGCGGTCGCGTTCAGTTCCTCCAGCGGCAGGATCCCGGTGTCGCGCAACGCCTTCGAGTAGTCGGTGAGCACACGCGACTCCCCGTCCGCGAGCAGCACGACGTCACCGGAACTCTCGGGCGTCCCGACCACCGCGACGATCCGTTCGCCGTCCGCGGCGAACGACTTCACGGCGGTGCGTTCACCCACCAGGTGGCGCAGCGACTTCAGCTCGGCCAGCTCGGCGTCGAGGGGAACGGCACGCAGCTCGGCGGAACCGCGGGTGCTGACCACGACGAGGACCTCGTCGCCGACGACGACCGGAGCGCCCGCGGCGTTGTCGCAGTCCACCGTTTCGACGTCGGTCAGCCGGCGCGGGGACGAAGGCTCGTCACCGGAAGGCCACGGCGCCCGCCAGAGGCCGGTGTTGCGGGCGACGTCCTCCAGACCGGGGAATTCGTTGCCGTAGAACAGGATCGAACCGTCCGGGGCGACGACCGGCCGGTACGCGGTGCCCAGGGTCCGGACCAGGAGCCGGGGTTCGCCCCCGCCCGCGGGCACGGCGTAGACATCCGTACGGACGGTGTCCTCGGCGGCCCATTCACGCGGGCCGGTGAACAGGACCTGCTCGCCGTCGGCGGTCCACGAGGGATGGTCGACGTCGGCCTGGTCGTCCGTCAGCGGCGCGAGCTCGGCAGGCGACTCCTCGTCCAGCGCGGCGACGGCGTCCACGACGAACAGACGCTGTGGACGGTCGTCGAGGAAGCCCACGTCGTCGACGCGGTAGAAGAGGTTCGTGATGTGCCGCGGCGCTTCTTCACCCGGCTCCGGCGTTTCGCCGTCCGCGTTCTCGGTGCCGTAGCGGCCCGGCTCGGGCACGCGCGCGACGAACGCGATCCTCCGGGAATCGGGTGCCCAGACCGGGGCGCCCGCGCCGAGGGGCAGATCGGTGATCCGCTTCGCGTCACCGCCGGCCGCGGGCATCACGTGCACCTGCGGTTTGGCCGCGCGCCCGGAGCCCTCACCCGCCCGGAGGAACGCGACCCACCGGCCGTCCGGCGAGATGGCGGGGGCGGAGTCCTTGGTCCCGTGGGTCCAGGCGCCTTCGCCACCGCCACCCGGATCGACCCTGCGCAGGGCTCCGCGGTAGCTGTTCGTCTTCAGATCAGGCCTGCTCACCGCGGTGAGCAGCAGGTCGCCGTGCAGCGCGAGGATGCCGGGGACCGTCAGGGCTTCGATGTCAACGGGACGCACGGCCCCGACGGTACCCGATCCTTAGCAGCTCTAACTACTGATTGAAGACTCCTGCTCAGCGGCTTCCAGCTTCTTCGCCTTCGCGAGGCTGGCCACCGTCGTCACGGTCAGGACCACGACGATGACGCCGAGGGAGACCCAGTTGTTGATGTCCAGCCAGTCCGGGACGACGTGGTACTCGTGCAGCGCGTGCAGGAACAGCTTGGCGCCGATGAAGGCGAGGATCACCGCGAGGCCGTAGGACAGGTACACCAGCTTGGTGACCAGGCCACCGAGCAGGAAGTACAGCTGGCGCAGACCCATCAGCGCGAACGCGTTGGCGGTGAAGACCAGGAAGGCCTCCTGCGTGATACCGAAGATCGCGGGGATCGAGTCGACCGCGAACAGCAGGTCCGCGCTGCCGATCGCGACGATCACCAGGAACATCGGGGTGATCCAGCGCTTGCCGTCCTTCTTCACGAAGGACTTGTGGCCGTGCCACTCTTCGGTGACCGGGAAGAGCTTGCGCACCCAGCGGGTGAGCGCGTTCTCCTCGTACTCCTCTTCTTCGTCCTTGTTGCGGACCATGCTGATCGCGGTCCAGACGAGAACGGCGCCGAAGAGGAAGAAGACCCAGACGAACTGCGCGATCAGCGCGGCGCCCACGGCGATGAACACGCTGCGCATGGCGAGCGCGAGCAGGATGCCGATCAGCAGCACCCGGTGCTGGTGGATCGCGGGCACCTTGAACGACGTCATGATGATCATGAAGATGAACAGGTTGTCGACGCTCAGCGAGTACTCGGTGATGTAACCGGTGAAGAACTGGACACCGTAGTCGTGTCCGGCGAAGACCCAGACGCCGACACCGAACGCGATGGCCACGGCGATGTAGAAGACGACCCACCTGGCGGCTTCGCCGGTGGTGACCTCATGTGGCTTGCGATCGACGATGACCAGGTCCAGCGCGATCAGCGCGAGCAGGCCACCGACCGTGGCGATCCACAGCCACAGGGGAACAGACATGTATCCAACCCTCCGGATAGTGCACAGCAGCAACTAACCGGAGGTCTCTTCCGCCGGTGCGAAACCGGCCGACGGTGCCGGGGGCCTGCGAAGGCCACCGTGCTGACGACACCGCCGCGAAGGAATACTCCCCTCACAGCTGGTCCAGTTTGACCTGTCTGTACGCATGACGCCAGTTAAGGTTGCCCTTGTCACCAAGAAGATGGCGTAACTCCCGTCACACCCACACCTTCTCACTCCATGAGTACCCGTTCCGGTGGCGGCCTAACGCCACCCTTGTGTGGTCCGTGTGTGCCGGGGAAGCGGTTCTCAGCTTCGGTGAAATACGGTCATTCCGTGCCCCGAATCCCGCTCCCTCGCACGCGCAGCGCGAAGCTCACCGCGCTCGCCGCGGTCGTGGTGGTCCTGGCCGCCGCGGCCGTCGTGTGGACGAACAGCGAACCCGCCCCGTCCGCGGTCAGAACCCAGGACGCGACGCTCGACCTGCCCGAAACCCCGGGCTCGTCCGAGGTCGTGAAGATCGACACGACCACGTACCTGCCCGAACAGACCCCGGCTCCGGCCGTCCTGCTCGCCCACGGTTTCGGCGGTGACAAGAACAGTGTCGCCACCGAGGCCCGCGAACTCGCCGAAAAGGGTTTCGTCGTGCTGACCTGGTCCGCGCGCGGTTTCGGCCGCAGCACCGGGAAGATCGCGCTGAACGACCCGGACCGCGAAGTCGCCGACGCCAAGAAGCTGATCGACGGCCTGGCCGCGCGCCCCGAGGTCCTCAGTGAGAACGGCGACCCGAAGGTGGCCGTGTCCGGCGCTTCCTACGGCGGCGCGCTTTCCCTGCTGCTCGCCGGGACCGACAAGCGGGTCGACGCGATCGCGCCGGTGATCACCTACAACGATCTCGCGCAGGGCCTCTTCCCGAACGCGGCCGCCGCGGCCGCGCCGGACGCCACCACCCCGGCCGCCGGCGCGTTCACCGCGGACGGCGTCTTCAAGAAGTCGTGGGCGGGCATCTTCTTCTCCGCCGGTTCCGGCGCGGCGCAGAGCGGCTCCCCCGCCAACGACGCGCCCGAAGCCGGCGACGAGACGAGCGAATCCGGTGCGGCGCAGGGCACCGGCGCGGCGGGTGCCGCGGCGCAGTCACTGCCGCTCGGCGGCCAGAACGGGCAGCGGCCCCCGTCCGGCCCGGCCGACCCTTGTGGACGGTTCACCGCCGACGTCTGCCAGGCGTACACCGAACTCGCCACCACGGGGAAGGCGAGCCAGAAGACGGTCGACCTGCTCCGCCGGGTCTCCCCGGCGTCCGTGACGGACAAGATCACCGTGCCGACCCTGCTGGTGCAGGGTGAAAGTGACACGCTGTTCGGGTTGGACCAGTCCGACGCGACCGCCCGGCAGATCACCGCGGCGGGCGGCAAGGTCCGCACGATCTGGTACACCGGCGGCCACGACGGCGGGAAGCCCGGGCAGAAGCTGCGCGCGCAGATCGCCGACTTCCTCAAGTTCTCCCTCACCGGGCAGGGCACCGATCCCGGCACCGGGTTCAGCTACGACATCCAGGGCACGCTGCGGGCCAACGGCGCCCCCTCGGTCCGGACCGTCACCGCGCCGGCGTACCCGGGAGCGACCGGGGAGGCCACCGAGCGGCGGCAGTTCACTCTGGCGGGTCCGGCCCAGCCGGTCGTGCGGCCCGCCGGCGGCAATCCCGCGGCGGTGAGCGGGATCCCCGGCTTGAACGGAGCGGTGGCGGGTTCGTCCCGGCTTTCCGGACTGTTCAGCCTGGACCCGCCGGGGCAGGCCGCGCAGTTCGCGACACCGCCGCTCGACGCGCAGACGATCGCGGCCGGTTCGTCGACGGTCCGGCTGCAGGTCTCGGCCGATCCGTCCGCCGCGGCTCCGCAGAAAGAAGCCGTCCTGTTCGCGAAGCTCTACGACGTCAACTCGGAAGGTGTCCGGACGCTTCCGGCCAACGCCGTCGCGCCCTTCCGCGTCTCGGGCCTGCCTGCCGACGGCAGCCCGGTCGAGGTGACGGTGACCCTGCCGGGCATCGTGCGGCCCTTGGAGGCCGGGCACACACTGCGGCTGGTCGTCGCCACGACGGACCAGGCGTTCGCGACGCCGGTCGAGCCCGCCGTGTTCCGCATCGGGCTGGCGGACGGCGGACGGCTCGGCGTGCCGGTCGTCCCCGGCACCTCGGTCGGCGCGGGCGCGCCCACCGCGCAGTTGCTCGGGATCGCCGGAACGCTGCTCGCGGGGATCGCGATCACCGTGATCGCCGCGTTCCGCCGCCGCCGTGCCCACGACGTCGACGAGAGCCTGGCGAAGACGCCGCTCGTGATCGAAGGCCTGCGCAAGGCCTACGCGGGTGGGTTCGTCGCGGTGAAGGATCTGTCGTTCCGTGTCGAACCCGGTCAGGTCCTCGGTCTGCTCGGGCCGAACGGCGCAGGTAAGACGACGACCCTGCGCATGCTGATGGGGCTCATCACGCCGACCGCGGGCACCATTCGCGTGTTCGGCCACCTGATCGCGCCCGGCGCGCCGGTGCTTTCCCGGATCGGGTCCTTTGTGGAGGGTTCCGGCTTCCTGCCGCATCTGTCCGGCAAGGAGAACCTGGAGCTGTACTGGGCGAGCACGGGCCGCCCGAAGGAGAAGGCGCATTTCGCCGAGGCACTGGAGATCGCCGGGCTCGGCGACGCGGTGAACCGGCGGGTCCGCACCTACAGCCAGGGCATGCGGCAACGGCTCGCGATCGCGCAGGCGATGCTCGGCCTCCCGGAGCTCATGGTGCTCGACGAACCGACCAACGGGCTCGACCCGCCACAGATCCACCAGATGCGTGAGGTGCTCCAGCGCTACGCGGCGACCGGGCGCACCGTGGTGGTCTCGAGCCACCTGCTGGCCGAGGTCGAGCAGACCTGTACGCACGTGGTCGTGATGCACCGCGGCATGCTGGTCGCCTCGGGTGAGGTCGGCGAACTGGCCGCGTCCAGCGGCGAGGCGACGTTCCGCGTCGACAAGCCCGCCGAAGCGGCCGAAGCGCTGCGGAAGGTCGGCGGTGTTTCCGGCGTCGACGTCGACGGCGAACTGGTCCACGCGGATCTCGACGGTCTCGCCCGCGCCGAGGCGGTCGCCGTCCTGGTGCGGGCCGGGGTCGCGGTCGAGCAGGCCGGGCCGCGGCGCCGTCTGGAAGACGCTTTCCTGCAGCTGGTCGGAGAGGACTCGAAGGGTGAGTAAGACCAATGGTTCCGGCCCGGCGACCCGGGCGGATCACGGCGTGCACACCGATCCTGCGGCACTGCTGGAGCTGACCGAGGTCGCGTCGCACGAACCGACCGAGGTCGGCCCCGACGGCGCGGTGGCGGGGTACCGCGCCGACCGGACGCTGCGGCTCGGCGTCGAACTGAAACGGCAGCTCAAACGGCGCAGGACCCAGCTGATGCTGGGGTTCGTCGCGCTGCTGCCGTTCATCCTGGTGATCGCGTTCGAGATCGGGCAGGCCAACCCGAACCGCCGCAGCGGCGGCTTCGTCGACCTCGCCACCGCGAGCGCGCCGAACTTCGTGGTGCTCGCGCTGTTCGTCTCCGGGACGTTCCTGCTCCCGATGATCGTGGCGTTGTTCTACGGCGACACGATCGCGAGCGAGGCGTCGTGGTCGAGCCTGAAGTACCTGCTCGCGATGCCGGTCCCCCGGCATCGGGTGCTGCGGCAGAAGGCGATCGTCTCCGGCATCCTCTCCGCGGTCGCGCTGATCCTGTTGCCGCTGGTCTCGCTGGTGGTCGGCGTCATCTGGTACGGCGCGGGCGACGCGATCAGCCCGACCGGGGACGCGGTGTCGTTCGGCGACAGCCTCGTCGCCATGGGGCTCGCGACGATCTACATCATCCTGCAGCTGGCGTGGGTGGCCGGTCTGGCGATGCTGCTCTCGGTCGCCACCGACGCCCCGCTGGGCGCCGTCGGCGGCGCGGTGATCGTCGCGATCGTCTCGCAGATCCTCGATCAGATCACCGCGCTGGAAGGGCTGCGCGACTACCTGCCGACGCATTTCGCGTTCTCGTGGATGGACCTGATCTCGACCGACATCGACTGGACGAACATGGCCAACGGCATGCTGTCCGCGGCCTTGTACGGCACGGTGTTCTTCCTTCTGGCGGGCCGCCGGTTCGCGACGAAGGACATCACCAGCTGAGAGCGTTTCCGTACCGGAAAAGCACCGGGGTCCACCGGGAAGACGAAATCCTCTTCCCTGGTGGGCCCCGGTTTTCACTGGCCGTGGCGACCTTCACCCATTAGCGCCGGTAACCGGTGTTTCATGCGCATGAGAACATCGATTTTCCGATCATCGACTCATTGGGTGAAAACCTCGCATTCATCTTCGGGGACCTCCGGGAAATCCTTATCTTCAGTGGAAAGGTGCCGACGCGAGCGGAAAGCGGGGATGTCACCATGACCCAGTCAGTCGAGACTCCGGTCCGAGAATTCTCTCTTGATTGGACCATGAGCGCCGGAAAGGGCGGCCGGGTCGGCTTCGCCGTCTCTGGCCAGGTGACGCTTCTCGACAACAATCGGTTCTACAAGATCGACGGGGTCCTCTACATCTCCGAGGGCAGCGCCTACTGCCGCGAGATCGGCAACCCGCATCTTTTCGTCCGGCGCAACGGCGTCGAAGAGAGCGGCAGGCAGTGGGGCTGGGAGACGATCTGCAACCGCAAGTCCTGCGCCAGGCTGTGTTCGATGGACGCCTACTTCGTGCGCACCGGCTACTGGGCGCCCGCCGACCGCGCCATCCAGCTCAGCATCGGCGCCGAGACCGGCTGGAACCGCAAGCGGTCCTTCAGCCCGACGGTCACCGTGCAGCTGCGGGATTAGCGGTCCACTGTAGATCCCCGCGGGCTCGGGTACGGTCGGGGCCATGGCCACCTCCTCGATCCGCGTGGACGACGAAGGCGGGATCGCCGTCGTCACCCTCCAGCACGGCAAGGCGAACACCCTCGACACCGAGTTCTGCCAGGAACTGATCGTCCGGCTCGAAGACGTCCAGCTCGCCGGCCATCGCGGTGTCGTGCTGACCGGGACCGGCGGCATCTTCTCGGCGGGTGTCGACCTGCGGCGGGTGCACGACGGCGGCGCGGCCTATCTCGAGGACTTCCTGCCCGCGCTGTCGGACGCGTTCCTCTCGGTCTTCGGTTTCCCCGGCCCGGTGGTCGCGGCCGTCAACGGGCACGCGATCGCCGGCGGGGCGGTGCTCGCCGCCGCCTGCGACCGCCGTGTCCTCGCCGACGGACCCGGCCGGATCGGGATCACCGAGCTGCTCGTCGGCGTGCCGTTCCCGTTGGCGGCGCTGGAGATCCTGCGGTCCGGGTTCGGCGCGGACGTCCTCGCCGAACTCGCGTTCCTCGGCGAGACCCATCTGCCCGCGGACGCGCTCCGGCTCGGCCTGGTGAACGAGGTGACCGCGCCCGGGAACGTAGTCGAACGGGCGGTGGAGGTGGCCCGGAAGCTCGCCGAGATCCCGGCCGCCGCGTACGCGCACACGAAGGCGCAGCTGCACCGGCCGTTCCACGAGCGGATCGCCGAGCACCGCACCGGCGACGACGCCCACGTCCTCGACCTGTGGAGCTCCCCCGAGGCGCTCGCGGCCATCAAGGCCTACGTCGACCGGGTGCTCAGCGGCCAGGCCTGATCTTCGGGCTCGACCGGATAGGCGATTGCCCACCGGCGGGGACTCTGTGAGTATCCGACCGCTCAACAGGTCCCGATGGGGAGGGCATGGATGCGGAAGCTCACGGCCGCGTGGTCGGTTCTGGCGACAACCGTTCTCGCACTGGCCGGGCTGACCCCGGCCGCGCAGGCGGCACCCGGCGACATCGAGGACGCGCTCGGGCGGATACCCGGGCTGACCGTCGTCTCGGAGAACCCGGCGCCGACCGGGTACCGGTTCTTCAAACTCACCTACACCCAGCCGGTCGACCACCGCAGGCCCGACCGTGGCACGTTCCAGCAGCGGTTCACGTTGCTGCACAAGGAATTCCGGTCGCCGACCGTGATGTACACGAGCGGGTACAACGTCTCGCAATCGCCCAACCGCTCGGAGCCGACCCAGATCGTCGACGGCAACCAGCTCTCCATGGAGTACCGGTTCTTCACCCCCTCCCGGCCGGACCATCCGGACTGGGGCAAGCAGCTGACGATCTGGCAGGCCGCCGCCGATCAGCACCGCGCCGTCGAGGCGTTCAAGCGGATCTATCCGGGCAAGTGGCTCGCGACGGGCGGCAGCAAGGGCGGCATGACGGCGACCTACTTCCGTAGGTTTTTCCCGGACGACGTCGACGCGACGATCCCGTACGTCGCGCCCAACGACGTCATCAACGCGCACGACCGCTACAACCGGTTCCTGGCGAACGTCGGCGACGATCCGGCCTGCCGGTCGGCGCTGAAGGCGATCCAGCGTGACGTGCTGACCCGGCGTCCCGAGTTCGCGGCGCTCGCCGCCGAAGACGCGGCCAAGAACGGCTACACGTTCAAGACCGTCGGCTCGGCGGACGTGTCACTGGAGATCTCCGTGATCGACTCGTACTTCGCCTTCTGGCAGTACCAGAGGCAGTCGGACTGCGCGACGATCCCGAAGGCGGGTGCTCCGGCGGCGGAGATCTATGCCTGGTTCGAACGCGTCGAGAGCCTCAACACCTACTCCGATCAGAACCTCGAGATCTACGTCCCGTACTACTTCCAGGCGGCTTACCAGCTCGGCGCCCCCGAGTCCTACGAAGGCTATCTGCGGGATCTGCTGCGCTACCCGGGCTCCAACGTGTCGCGGACGTTCGTGCCGGAATCGGTCGACATCCCGCGGTTCGACCATCTGGCGATGCCGGACATCGACTTCTGGGTGAAGTCCCAGGGGAAGCGGCTGATGTTCGTCAACGGCGAGAACGACCCGTGGAGCGCGGAGCCGTTCAAGCTCGGCTTCGGCACGAAGGACTCCTACAGCTACACGGTGCCGGGCGGGAACCACGGCGCCCGGATCGCGCAGCTTCCCGCCGCCCAGGCCGCCGAAGCGACGAACACCGTGCGGCGGTGGGCGGGTCTGCCTCCGGTCTCGCCGGGTGTCAGCACGCGTTCGGTACCCGCCGGGTTCCCGGACTTCGACGCCGACCTGACCATGCTGGAACGCCGTCGCCTCTGACCCTCACGCGTTTCGTCCTCTGATCGCGGTACTTGCACGCGCAAGGATCGCGATCAGAGGACGAAATACGGCTACTTGATGCCGGCCGCGTCCATGCCGCGGAGCTCCTTCTTGAGGTCCGCGACCTCGTCCCGCAGCCGGGCGGCCAGCTCGAACTGCAGGTCGCGCGCGGCCTGCATCATCTGGTCGGTCATCTGCTGGATGAGATCCGCCAGCTCGGCGCGCGGCATCCCGGCGACGTCCTTGTCGGCGAGCATCCCGGAGCTGCGCACGCGATCGCCCTGCTCGGGCTTCTTGCCGCGCGAAGCGTTTCGGCCCGAGCCGCCGACGGCGACGGACTCCGTGTCCTCGGCCTCGCTGTAGACGCGGTCCAGGATGTCGGCGATCTTCTTCCGCAGCGGCTGCGGGTCGACACCCCGTTCCTTGTTGTAGGCGACCTGCTTGGCGCGGCGGCGATCGGTCTCGTCGATGGCGTGCTGCATCGAGTCGGTGATCTTGTCCGCGTACATGTGCACCTCGCCCGACACGTTTCGGGCGGCGCGGCCGATCGTCTGGATCAGCGACGTGCCACTGCGGAGGAAGCCCTCCTTGTCCGCGTCGAGGATCGCGACCAGCGAAACCTCGGGCAGGTCGAGACCCTCACGGAGCAGGTTGATGCCGACCAGCACGTCGTAATCGCCCGCGCGCAGCTGTCGCAGCAGCTCGACCCGCCGCAGCGTGTCCACCTCGGAGTGCAGGTACCGCACCCGGATGCCCAGCTCCAGCAGGTAGTCGGTGAGGTCCTCGGACATCTTCTTGGTGAGCGTGGTGACCAGGACGCGCTCGTCCTTCTCGGCCCGCTCGCGGATCTCGTGCACCAGGTCGTCGATCTGGCCCTCGGTGGGCTTCACGACCACCTTCGGGTCGACGAGGCCGGTCGGGCGGATGACCTGCTCGACGAACTCGCCGCCCGCCTGCCCCATCTCGTACGGCCCCGGCGTCGCCGAGAGGTACACCGTCTGCCCGATCCGGTCGGTGAACTCCTCCCAGGTCAGCGGGCGGTTGTCGACCGCGCTGGGCAGCCGGAACCCGAAGTCGACCAGGTTCCGCTTCCGCGACATGTCACCTTCGAACATGCCGCCGATCTGCGGGACGGTCTGGTGCGACTCGTCGATGACCAGCAGGAAGTCTTCCGGGAAGTAGTCGATGAGGGTCGCGGGCGCGGTGCCGGCGCCGCGGCCGTCGATATGCCGCGAGTAGTTCTCGATGCCGGAGCAGAACCCGACCTGGCGCATCATCTCGATGTCGTACGCGGTGCGCATCCGCAGCCGCTGGGCCTCGAGCAGTTTGCCCTGCTTCTCCAGCTCGGCCAGCCGCTCCTCGAGCTCGGCCTCGATGCCGCCGATGGCCTTCTCCATCCGCTCCGGGCCCGCCACGTAGTGGGTGGCCGGGAAGATGCGGACCTCGTCGACCTCTTTGACGATGTCTCCGGTGAGGGGGTGCAGGTAGTACAGCTTCTCGATCTCGTCGCCGAAGAACTCGACGCGGATCGCCAGCTCCTCGTACGCCGGGATGATCTCGACCGTGTCCCCGCGGGCGCGGAAGGTGCCACGCGCGAAGGCGATGTCGTTACGGGTGTACTGCACGTCCACCAGTGCGCGGAGGAAGACGTCCCGGTCGAGCTGCTCGCCGACCTTCAGCTTCGTCGACCGGTCGAGGTACGACTGCGGCGTGCCCAGACCGTAGATGCACGAGACACTCGCGACCACGATGACGTCGCGCCGGGACAGCAGGTTCATCGTCGCCGAGTGCCGCAGCCGCTCGACGTCGTCGTTGATCGACGAGTCCTTCTCGATGTAGGTGTCCGTCTGCGCGATGTACGCCTCGGGCTGGTAGTAGTCGTAGTAGCTGACGAAGTATTCGACCGCGTTGTGCGGGAACAGCTCCCTCAGCTCGTTCGCCAGCTGCGCGGCGAGCGTCTTGTTCGGCGCCATCACCAGGGTCGGACGCTGGACGCGCTCGATCAGCCAGGCCGTCGTCGCCGACTTGCCGGTACCCGTGGCGCCGAGCAGCACGACGTCCTTCTCGCCCGCGTTGATCCGGCGTTCGAGCTCGTCGATGGCCGCCGGCTGGTCACCGGCGGGTTTGTACTCGCTGACCACCTCGAACCGGCCGCCGGTCCGGGGGATGTCCGTGACGGGGCGGAAGTCCGACTGGGCGAGCACGGGGTGTTCGGTTGCGAAAGCCACGTCCTCAAGAGTAAGCGCTGGGTCCGACAGTTTCCGTTTCGCCTGGTCGGATCAGCAGTTACAGTCGCAGCAGTTACAGCAGTCACAACCGTCACAGTTGTTGTTGCACCAGGCCTCGTGGGGCTTCCCGCTCCACGCCCCGGGGAACGGGTCGCGGCAGCAGAACTGGCACGAACAGCACATATAGGTCGCCACCGCGCAACCCAAGAAGAACCCCCTCGGCTGGGCGGGCACCCGGAACTTCGGCGTCCAGCAGCAACCGCCCTGACCGTCGGTCGGCGGGCCGCCGTGCTTCCGCTTCTTCTTCGGCGGCTCCTGCGGCGGGCCGCTGCCGGGAGCGCCCGGCGGCGGAGGCGGCGCCTGGTAGCCGCCCTGCGGGTACTGCTGGGGCGGATAAGGCTGGTGGGGATGCTGCTGCGGCTGGGGACCGGGCCCGATCCAGCCCGGCGGCGGCTGCTGCGGACCATGGCCGTGCCCGGTGAGGTTGTGCCCGAACGCACGGCGCACCGCCTGCCGCAGTTCGTGGACCAGGAGGGCGTGCACCAGCTTGGGCTGATCGAACCGCACCTCGCGAAGGGCGAGTTCGACGCCGAGCACGGCGTCGTCGCACAGCCGCCGAGCCTCGGAGAGCCCGGTCCCGGTGGCCGTCAGCGGGTTCCACGCACCGGCGGCCTCGTCCTCCGCGAGGTCCTCGACGGCGTCGAGCAGATGCGCGGCCCTGCCGAACAGGCGGCCGGCCTCGGCCAGCGGCGCCGCGTTCTCCGGGCGGCCCGCCAGGACCGCGGTGTGCGCGAACGCGGCCGCCGTCGCCAGTTCGGCGGGTTCGGTGGCGAGGACGGCCGAATCACCGAGGCGGACGGCGTTTTCGATCTCGGCCTGCCGGTCGACGGCCTCGGTCAGGACCGCCGTGTCGAAGCCGACGCGGATCCCCGTGCGGCTCCCCTGATCCGCCCAGCGCGTCGCGACCCGCCTCGCGGCGAGTGCGACGGAACGCCGCCCGAAGGCACCGTCACGGTCCTCGACGTGGTCGTTGATCTTGGCCGACGCCAGCACGAGGGAGACCGCCGCCGCGAGCTGGGCGCCGCCACCCTTCGCGACCGAAGTCCCCTTCATCGCCCGAAGCGGGCAAGGGCCGGCGTCGCGACGTCCTTCCGCGCGCGGCGACTGGGCTTCGACGAGCGCCGAGATGATCAGCCCGTCATAGTTCGTCACCATTCGGGCGAGATGTCCGTGTTCGTCCCGCAACGCCAGGCAGAGACCGCAGAGATGGGCGAGCCAGTCCGCGTGCAGCCCCGCGGACAGCCGATGGCGGCACGGCCTGATGATTCCGAACATGCGTCGACTCCCCACTCACCCCTATGGCGGAACCAGCGCACCTTATCCGGCCGGGCGCCGCTACTCCCCCGGAACCCGCAAACCGTGATCGTCCACCCGGTTGGGCGGTGTTCGCGGGCGGCGCCGCCTTCCAAGATGGGCGCATGACCGCGCTGCATCCGCCCAAGGTCGAGTACTTCGACCCGGCCGCGAAGACCAACACGGACCCCAAGGGCATCGTGAGGGACGTCGAGGAATATCGCGAAGAGCCCTTCGGCCTGTACATGGCGCGGCCGACGCCGGGGCGGACCCAGTTCCACTACCTCGAGTCCTGGCTGCTGCCGGATCTCGGCCTGCGGATCACCGACTTCTGGTTCACCCCCGGCCACGAACGCGATCAGGACTTCTACCTCGACGTCGTCGACATCCGCCGCGAGAACGGCGTCTGGGTGGCCACCGATCTCTATCTCGACCTCGTCCTGCGGGACAAGAAATCCGTCCAGGTGATCGACACCGACGAACTCCTCGCCGCGGTCACCGCCGGGCTGCTGTCCCCCGCCGACGGCGAACGCGCGCTCGGCGTCAGCCACACGACGGTCGACGGACTGGCCACGCACGGCCATGACCTGCGCGGCTGGCTGTCCACAAAGGACATCTCACTCGGCTGGCGACGGCACTGACCCCTCGCATCCATCGATCGGTTGATCCTGGCTCATCCCTTGGGTGAGTCGATCCTGACCGGCCGATGGATACCCGGAGGTTCGGTGCCGCGGGACTCTCGATCAAGGGCGTAACCGATCGAGAGGGGGCGGATACCCGTGGTCATCGAGGCCGAGGGACACCGGGAACGGTCCGGTGGGCGAGAACGCACGGAGGTCGCGTCGTTCGCCAGGGCACCGGTGCTGGTGATCGCCGGGGCGATGGGGGCGGTCCTCGCGGCGACGGCCGATCGCTACGGCTATTTCGGCGACGAGTTGTACTTCCTGGCGGCCGGTCGGCATCTGGACTGGGGGTATGCCGACCAACCGCCGCTGTTGCCGCTGCTGGCGCGCCTGATGGACGCGTTCGGTGCCGATTCACCGTTCGTCCTGCGGATCCCGGCGATGCTGGCGATGGTGGCGGGTGTCGTGCTGACCGCGCTCATCGCCAGGGAACTGGGCGGCGGCCGCAAAGCGCAGGCCATCGCGGCGGCGACGTTCGCGGTGTCCATCCAAATGCTCGGCAGCGGGCACTACCTGGCGACCAGCACGATCGACCCGTTCCTGTGGACGCTGCTGCTCTGGCTGCTCGTCCGCTGGGTGCGGACCCGCACGGACAGGCTCCTGGTCTGGGCCGGCGTGGTGACCGGCGTCGCACTGAACACGAAGTTCCTCGTCGGGGGCTTTTGGGTCGTCGTACTGGCCGCCGCGGTGGCGGTCGGGCCCCGTGATCTCGTCCGCCGTCCGGCGCTGTGGCTCGGCGCGTCGATCGCCGCCGCGATGATCGCGCCCACCCTCGTCTGGCAGGCGGCGAACGGATGGCCGCAGCTGACCATGGGCGCGGCGATCTCCCAGGAGGTCTCGGAAGGCTGGGGCGGGCGGGTCACCTTCGTCCCGACGCTGGTGCTGAGCGCCGGAGTACCGGTGGGCGCGATCCTGGTCTGCTATGGACTGTGGCGCCTGCTGCGGTCCGAACGCCTGCGGCCGTACCGGTTTCTCGGCTGGACCGCGCTCGGCGTCCTCGCCCTGTTCCTGCTGGCGAACGGGCGCTACTACTACGCGGCCGGGATGTTCGCCCCGCTGTTCGCCGCGGCGGCGGTGGAGATCGAGGCGGGCCGGGCGTCGAAGTACTGGCGCTGGGTCGCCACCTGGCCGGTGTACCTCGTGGCCGCGGTGATCGCGATCCCGCAGGCACTCCCGATCCTCCCGCGTGCGGACCTGGCGAGCGCTCCGATGTGGGCGCGGCCGATCTTCGCCGTCGAAGAGGTCGGCTGGCGGGAGGTCACGGAGTCGGTGGCGCGGGTGTACCGGACCGTTCCCGATCCGTCCCGGACCGGTGTCGTCACGGCGAAGTACTGGCAGGCCGGTGCCATCGACCACTATGGACCGGAGCTCGGGCTTCCGTCGCCGTCGAGCCCGAACCGCGGCTACGTGACGCTGCCGAGGCCGCCGGAATCGGCACGGGACATCCTGTTCGTCGGGAACGACCCTTCGGGGCTTGTGCCGTACTTCACGCAGGTGCGTGAGGTCGGCGCGCTCGACAACGGGGCCGGGATCGAGAACGTGAGTCAGGGCATGAAGATCTGGCTGGCCACCGGCCGGAACGGGACTTGGGACACGGTGTGGCCGAAACTCGCGGACTGGGGCTTCTGAGCCTCACCGGTCCTCTCACGACCGACGCGCCACGCCGGTGGCACGTAAGGTGCGAGAGGACCGGCACCCGAGGGATCTGCGAGGAATGGATGGAAGCCGCCCGCGCGGCCGAAACACCGACCGTGTCCAGTGCGGCGTTCGCCCGGCTCCCGGTGGGGCTCCTCGCCGCCGCGGCCGCGGCCGTCCTGATGGCGACGGCATGGCGCTACGGCTACTTCGGCGACGAACTGTACTTCCTCTCCGCGGGCAAGCGGCTAGCCTGGGGTTACGCGGACCAGCCGCCAGTGCTCCCGGCCCTGGCACTGGCGATGGACACGCTCGCGCCCGGCAACGTCTTCGTCTTCCGCCTCCCCGCCGTCGTCGCGACGGCCGCCGGTGTCGTGTTCACCGGGCTCATCGCCTACGAGATGGGCGGGGACCGCCGGGCGCAGACCCGCGCCGCCGCCGCGTACGCGATCTGCGGCCAGTTCCTCGGCAGCGGGCACTACCTGGCCACCTCGACGATCGACCCGGCGCTGTGGACGCTCATCGCGTGGCTGCTCGTGCGGTGGATGCGCACCCGCGACGACGATCTGCTGCTGTGGCTGGGCGTGGCGACGGCCGTCGCGCTGAACGTCAAGCTCCTGATCGCGACGTTCTGGGTCGCCGCCGGGGTCGCGATCCTGCTCTTCGGGCCACGGGATCTCCTGCGCAGGCCCAAACTCTGGCTCGGCGCGGGAATCGCCGCGCTCTCACTCGTCCCCACCCTCTGGTGGCAGGCCGCGAACGGCTGGCCGCAACTGGAGATGGGCGACGTCATCGCGCACGAGACCACCGGCGGCTGGAGCGGCCGCGCCGGATTCCTGCCCGCCCTGCTGACCGGCGCCGGGCTCGGCATCGGTGTCGTCGGTGTCCTTTATGGACTTGTAGTCCTGCTGTTCTCGTCAAGGCTGCGCGAGTACCGGTTCCTCGGCTGGACAGCGGTCGGCGTGATCGCACTGTTCATCCTGTCGAACGGCCGGTACTACTACGCGGCGGGCATGTTCGGCGTCCTGTGGGCGGGCGCCGCCGTCCACTTCGGACGGTTGCGGCCGTCCTGGTGGTTCCGCTGGATCCCGACCTGGCCGGTGTTCCTGCTTTCCGCGCTGTACACGCTCCCGTACGCGCTGCCGGTGTGGCCGTCCGCCTGGCTCGCGGAGGGCCGGGACGTCCCGCGGCCGGCGTACGCGCTGGAGGAGATCGGCTGGCCGGACCTCGCCCGTTCCGTCGCGGACGCCTATCACCGGCTCCCGCCGGAACAGCGGGCGCGCACCACGCTCGTCACGGCGGGGTACTGGCAGGCCGGAGCGCTGGACCGGTACGGCGCCGGCTACGGGCTCCCCGCCGTGTACAGCCCCAGCCGGGGGTTCTGGTACTTCGGACATCCGCCCGAGACCGCGGACAGCGTCCTGTTCGTCGGACCGGATCCGGCGCGGCTGCTGCGTTCGTTCACCGACGCCCGGATCGTCTCCCGCGTGGACAACGCGGCAGGCGTCCGCAACGTGAGCCGGGGGATGCCGATCTGGCTGGTCACCGGCCACACCGAAACCTGGGCCGCGGCGTGGCCCGGCCTGAGAGAATTCCGGGTATGACCAGGTCTACGGGGTCCAGCCGGTCGAGTCCGCCCACGCGTCGGCGCGGGTGAAGGCCGCGTCGACCCAGCCCTGTTTCTCGTCGGTGTACCGCTCGACCGTCCCGTCGCCGGAGTGCTTCGCGGCCATGGCGTTCTTGACCGCGGCGTAGGCGTCGCGCTCGTCGGGGTTCTGCCGCAGCCATTCCGGGAACAGCAGCGCGAGCCGCCAGGCAGGCGTCTCCTGGGAGCGGACGTGCAGGTTGACCGGGCGGCGGGGGTCGCCACCGAAGTGGAACCGCTTCGGCCAGGTGCCCTCTTCACCGTGCGCGTCGTCGAACCACTCCCCTTCCGCCCGCGGGAACCCCGCGTCGGAGAGGGCCTCGGCCAGTTCGTCGGCCTTGTCCAAAGTGGACACCGTCAGCTGGAGGTCGAGGATGTTCTTGGCGGGCAGGCCCGGCACGGACGTCGAACCGATGTGATCGACCCGCACGGCGTTGTCACCCACCACCACGCGGATCCGCGCGAGCGCACGCTCGGCCTGCACGGGCCAGGTTTCGTCGTACGGCGCGATCTTCGGCGACATCGGCGCACGCGGCTTGCGGAGCCGGACGTTCGCCTCGAACGGGGTCAGCCTGTCCGCCCACAGCGCGTCGACCTCGGCGAGCACGATGTCGGGCGCACCGCTGTTGTCGAACCAGACGTCGGCCACCGCCCGGCGCTGATCGGTCGTGGCCTGCGCCTTGATCCTGGCGCGCGCGTCGTTCTCGGCCATCCCCCGCGCCTCGACCAGGCGGCGGACCCGGACCTCCTCCGGCGCGTCGACCATGACGACGAGGTGGTACATCGGCGCGAGTCCGCCTTCGACCAGCAGCGGGATGTCGTGGACGATGATCGCGTCCGGCGCCGCGGCCGCCATCAGCTCGGCCGTCCTGGCGCCGACCCGCGGATGGACGATCGAGTTCAGCCGCTTGCGGGACTCTTCGCCGGCGAACGCCTTGGCGGCGAGCGCGGCCCGGTCCAGCGCGCCGTCGGCGGCGAGGATGTCTTCCCCGAACGCCTCGACGAGTTCGGCGAGCCCCGGTGTCCCCGGCTCGACGACCTCCCTGGCGATCTTGTCGGAGTCGATGAGGACGGCGCCGTGCTCGGAAAGCCGGTTCGCCACCGTCGATTTTCCGGCGCCGATCCCGCCGGTCAGGCCCACACGCAGCATGTCGATCAGCCTAGTGGCGCGACCTGGGCCGACCGCGCAGGGTCACAGGATGCGCACATCCGGCACAGACGGAGACAAAAGGCAAGTTCATAGTGACGCGAGACTCAACCTTTATGGGTGACACGCCGTGCGGTTACCGCGCTTCGGGAGCTTGATTGCGTACCGTGCGCGGCGAAGGTAGCCCACACGGAGGAACGATGGCAGACGGTAAGCACGTCGGAAGGCACCGGCTCGGAACGCCGGGCCTGGTGCACTGTGTCCTCCATCGTCCCGTGGCCGACGCCCTCGCCGAATACCGGCGCACGTGGCTGAGCGCGCTCCTCGTTCCCGCCAAGCACAGCTTCGCCGGACTCCGCCGCAAGGCCCGCGCCGCGGCGCTCGAACGCATCTGGGTGCCGTCGGTCCCGTCCGTCCGGACCGCCACCTCCTGACCCCCGCTCTCCCCTACCGCATTTAGTCCTCTAAATGCGGTAGTTGCGCGTGCAAGGAACGCGTCCAGAGGACTGAACGCGGACAAGGCTGAGCGCGGACAAAGAAAGCGGCCCCGGTCCGTGATGGACCGGGGCCGCTGTCTGTCAGCTAGTGGCTGAGCGCCTGGATCAGGCAGCGCCGCCCGACAGCTTCTCGCGGAGAGCCGCGAGCTGCTCGTCGCTGGCGAGCGTGCCACCACTCTTGGCCTCGGCCGGAGCGGAGGTGTAGCTCTGCTCGCCCGAGTCGCTGGAGGTGACACCGGTCGCGGCGTCCGCGGCGGCTTCGGCGTCGGCCTCGGCTGCCTTCTGGACCTGCTTCATGTGAGCCTCGTAGCGGGTGTGAGCCTCGGCGTACTGACGCTCCCACTCCTCACGCTGCTTGTCGAAGCCTTCCTGCCACTCCTGGGTGTCCGGGTCGAAGCCTTCGGGGTAGATGTAGTTGCCCTCGGCGTCGTACTCGGCGGCCATGCCGTACTGGGTGGGGTCGAACTCGGTCTCCGGCGTGACGCCCTCGTTCGCCTGCTTCAGCGACAGCGAGATGCGACGACGCTCGAGGTCGATGTCGATGACCTTGACCATCACGTCGCCGTTGACCTGGACGACCTGCTCCGGGATCTCCACGTGGCGCTCGGCCAGCTCGGAGATGTGCACCAGGCCCTCGATGCCCTCCTCGACGCGCACGAACGCACCGAACGGGACGAGCTTGGTGACCTTGCCCGGCACGATCTGGCCGATCGCGTGGGTGCGGGCGAACTGACGCCACGGGTCTTCCTGGGTCGCCTTCAGCGACAGCGAGACACGCTCGCGGTCCATGTCGACGTCCAGAACCTCGACCGTGACCTCCTGGCCGACCTCGACGACCTCGGACGGGTGGTCGATGTGCTTCCAGGACAGCTCGGAGACGTGCACCAGGCCGTCGACGCCACCCAGGTCCACGAAGGCACCGAAGTTGACGATGGACGACACGACGCCCTTGCGGACCTGGCCCTTGGCGAGCGCGTTGAGGAACTCGCTGCGCACCTCGGACTGGGTCTGCTCCAGGTAGGCGCGGCGGGACAGGACCACGTTGTTGCGGTTCTTGTCCAGCTCGATGATCTTCGCCTCGAGCTCGCGGCCGACGTACGGCTGCAGGTCGCGCACGCGGCGCATCTCGACCAGCGACGCCGGCAGGAAGCCGCGCAGGCCGATGTCCAGGATGAGGCCGCCCTTGACGACCTCGATGACGGTGCCCTTGACGGGCTCGTCCTTCTCCTTGAGCTCCTCGATCGTGCCCCAGGCGCGCTCGTACTGCGCGCGCTTCTTGGACAGGATCAGACGGCCTTCCTTGTCCTCCTTCTGGAGGACCAGGGCTTCGACCTCATCGCCGACGGTGACAACCTCAGCCGGGTCGACATCGTGCTTGATGGAGAGCTCGCGCGAGGGGATGACACCCTCGGTCTTGTAGCCGATGTCGAGCAGGACCTCGTCACGGTCGACCTTGACGATGGTTCCTTCGACGATGTCGCCATCGTTGAAGTACTTGATCGTCTTGTCGATCGCTGCGAGGAAATCTTCCTCCGACCCGATGTCGTTGATAGCGACCTGCGGGGCCCCAATGGGGGCGGTCGGGGCGGTGGCGGTGTCGGTCGTCATTAGGCGGGTTGCTCCGGTGGATGGGAAGTAGTGGGTTTGCGGTTAGGGCACCATGGGCTCTTCCGACATGAGGCGACCACATAAGCAAACGTCCACAGGGAACGACCGCGAGCATCACCGCATCCGGTACGCGACCCCCTGACCCGGACGCTGAGCGAACCGGGGGAAAGAGTAGCGCGAACCCACTGCGCTAACAGATATCCTACGCGGCCCCCTGTACACGGCACAATCAGGGTCGCCCCCACGATCACGGCGGGCGGATAAACTGTCCCGCGAAGCCCTGACCTGGGGAAAGGATATCGGTTTGAGCCAGCAGTCCGTCACCGAGCCCGAACGGCACGCAGAGGCCGAGGAGCGGCTCGGCACCGCGGGGGTCGCCTACCGGGCGGTCTCGGCGCCGGAGGCCACCGCCGCGAACCTGGCGTGGTGGGACGCCGACGCCGACGACTACCAGGCGACCCACGGCGGCTTCCTCGGCGACGCGGACTTCGTCTGGTGCCCCGAGGGCGTCCGCGAGGCCGACGTCGCGCTTCTGGGTGAAGTCGGCGGCAAGCGGATCCTCGAGGTCGGCTGCGGACAGGCGGCGTGCTCGCGCTGGCTCGCCGCGCAGGGCGCCGACGCGGTGGCGACCGATCTGTCGGGCGGCATGCTCCGGCACGCGAAAGAGGGCAACGAGCGCACCGGCACCCCCGTCCCGCTCGTGCAGGCGACGGCGGAGTCGCTCCCGTTCGCCGACGCGAGCTTCGACGCGGCCTGCTCGGCCTTCGGCGCGGTCCCGTTCGTGGCCTCGGTGGACGTCGTGTTCGCCGAGGTGCACCGGGTGCTCCGCCCGGGGGCCCGGTGGGTGTTCTCGGTGACCCATCCGATGCGCTGGATCTTCCCCGACGACCCCGGTCCGCTGGGCCTCACCGTCACCCAGCCGTATTTCGACCGCACGCCCTACGTCGAGGTCGACGAAGAGGGCGTCGCGACCTACGTCGAGTACCACCGCACCCTCGGCGACTACGTCCGCGCGCTCGCCGACTCCGGGTTCGCGCTGACCGACCTCATCGAGCCCGCCTGGCCGGAGGGCCACTCCCGCACGTGGGGGCAGTGGAGCCCGTTGCGCGGCAAGCTCTTCCCCGGCACGGCGATCTTCTGCACCCAGCGGGGATGACCCCGGCGGCGGAGCGGCAGCGGGCGCGGTTCGCCGCGCTCGACCCGCTGCTCCCGCCGCCACCCCCGCTCCCGGCCGGAGAACCCGTCGAGGCGGGCGGTGCCTTCGGGACGATCGCGCACGTGCGGTTCGCGGCGGGTTCCTGGCAACGGCTCTGGAGCCCGGCCCATCTGCAGATCCTCTCCGCGATCCTCCCGCTCGACGCCGGCGCGGGGATGAGCGCGCTGCTATCAGCGTGGCGCGAGCGGATCGCGCTCGCCGACGCCGAACCCGATTCGTCGTGCACGGTCACCTGGCCCAGCCGTGACGTCGCGGTGTCACGGGCCCTGCTCGACCACGGGCTCGCGCCACAACTCGCGCTGGCCGTCCGGTCGCCCGCGGCGGGCGAGGCGTATTCCGTGCCCGGCGTGACCGTCCGCGCGTCGACCCGCGGCGACCTGGAAGAGATCGTCGGCCTGCGCTTCGAAGAACTCCGCTACACCTCGCTGGTCGGCCACGGTGTCGTCCGGCCGGGGGCCGAGGCCCTGCTCGCGGAGGAGGTCCGGCGCGGCCTGCAGTTCGGCGGCCGCGTCTGGATCGCCGAAGAGGAAGGCGTCACGGTGGGGATGGTGACCAGCGGGAAGCGCTCCCCCATCCCCGGCGACGCGCTCGCCGGGCGGCTGCCGCCGGGCGAATGGGGTTACGTCGGAACGCTCGCGGTGACCGCGGCCGCGAGAGGGCGAGGGATCGGGCGCGCGCTGACCGCCGTCGCGCACGACGAGCTGTTCTCGCCGTCACTGCGCGGTACCTTCGTCTCGTACAATCCGGCCAATCCGCTCTCCCCGGTGTTCTGGCACCGGCAGGGTTATCGTCCACTGTGGACGACGTGGGCCGCCTGCCCCGCCGCGGCCCTGCGGTAGCGGCCGACCCGGGGGACGGGATGGAAATCGAGAAGACGTTGTTCGACGCGCACCGCGCCAGGTTCGCCGCGCTCGACCGGCTCCTGCCCGAAGCCGCGCCGCCCCCGGTCGGCGGCGAGCGCGTGGACGCCGCCACGGCGGCGGGTGTCCAGGTCACCGGGGTGGTGCAACGTCAGCTGCACGGTCCGGACGACGTCACCCTGCTCTGGTCGGCCGCCGACGCGCGGCAGCTGTTCCCGTTCGTCGGCACCACCGGCACCGAGGGCATGGACGTGCTGCTGCGCGCGTGGCGGACACGGATGGACGCCGAGACCCCCGGCGAGGATTCGTCCTGCGTGATCAACTGGCCGAGCCGGGACGCCGAGGCGATCCGCGCCTTCCTCGACCACGGGCTGGTGCCGATGTCCGCGCTCGCCGTGCGCACCGGCCGCCATCGCGACGATCCGGGCGCCGACGGCGTGACCGTCCGCCGGGCCCGGCAAGAGGACTTCGACACCCTGCTCGGGCTGGCCGTGTCGACGCACGACTACATCGGCCAGGTCGCCACCCGGTACCGCCCGAACGCCGCCGAACTGCTCGCCCCGGCGCTGGAACTCGCCCTCGACAAGGACCGCCCGCTGCTGTGGCTGGCCGAACGGGACGCCCGGATCGCCGCGTTCGCGCACGGCGCCTGGATCACCTCGTCACCGGGTTCGGCCGAGGCCGAGCTGCTCCCCCACGGCCGCTGGGGGTACGTCAACAACGTCGTCACCGTTCCCGCCCTGCGCGGGAGCGGCCTCGGCCGCACACTGATGGCGGCGGTGCACGAGGAGTTCGCCGCGGGCGGGGCGGACGGCACGTACCTCTACTACAACCCGACCAACCCGCTTTCTTCGGTGTTCTGGCACCGGCAGGGTTATCGTCCACTGTGGACGTCCTGGGAGGTCCATCCGGCTTGGGCCCTGCGTTAACCCGTCCGGTTTGCGGGGGTTTCGTCACTCTTGCGTGTGACGTGGGCCCCCCACGGTTGTGCACCTCCCAGGTCAGGGCTAACTTTTGAACTGACCAGTCAGTTTAAAGTTCCGTGTCACCGACCTGGGAGTTCTTCGTGCGGGTTCAAGCCGACAGGGTGTCCGTGACCGGACCCCACGGCACGTTGCTGTCGCCTACTTCGCTCACCGTTTCGGGCGGTGAGCTGGCGATCGTGCACGGCGAGCCAGGGGTCGGCGTCACCGCCTTCGGGCTGGCGCTGGCGGGCAGGCTGAAGCCCGCCACCGGGACGGTGACCGTCGAGGGCGGCGACCCGCGGAAGGTCGTGGCGATCGTCGACGCCCCCGGCGTGAGCGAGCCGGACGGCGCGTTGTCGTTGCAGGTCGTCGTCGGGGAGGAACTCGAACTGGCGAAGCGCCCGGCGAACAAGGCGGCCGTCGCGAGCTGGCTGGCCGAGCACGACGCCGCCGCTTTCGCCACCACCCGCTTCGAGAACCTCGAACCGGTGACGCGCACGCGGCTGCTCACCGCGCTCGCCGCGGACCGCAAGGGGGTCGGCGTCCTCGTGCTCGACACCCCGGACCGGCACACCAGCGACGTCGACAGCTGGGCGAAGCTCGCCCGCGAGCACGCCGAACGCGGCCTCGCCGTCATCGTGCTGACCGCCACCACCCCGATTTCGGCCCTGCCGGAGAAACCCGCCCGCTGCGGCGCCCTCGACCAGCCCGACCCGGTGCGCTGCGCGCCCGTCGAGCCCGAGCCCGCCGAAACCGCGGAGATCGAAAAGACTTCAGGAGACCAGGAATGAACCCCGTCCGGATCGCCGCCAACGAGCTGCGCCGGCTGAGCAGCGGCACCCTGCCGAAGCTCGCCATGGCCGCACTCGTCCTGGTGCCGCTGCTCTACGCGTCCTTCTACCTCTACGCGAACTACGACCCGTACTCGCGCCTGGACAAGCTGCCCGCCGCCGTCTTCACCGCCGACACCGGCGCGAAGGACTCGGCGGGTGCGGAACGCAACGTCGGCCGCGAGGTCACCGACGAACTGGTCAAGTCCGGCACCTTCCAGTGGCATGAGGTCTCGCCTGAGGAGGCGGCGAAGGGCGTCCGCGACGACAAGTACTCGTTCGCGATCGGCATCCCGCGCGACTTCTCCACCGCGCTGCTGTCCTCGGGCAACTTCCAGCCCCAGCAGGCGACGATCACGCTGACCACCAACGACGCGAACAACTATCTGTCCGGGACCATCGCGAAACAGGTGGCCGAACAGGTCCGCAAGACGATCGCGGAGAAGGTCGGCAGCGAGGCCGCGGACAAGTTCCTGGTCGGGTTCTCCACGATCTACGGCAAGATCCAGGAAGCCTCGACCGGCGCTTCGCAACTCGCCGACGGCGCCGGCAAGCTCAAGTCTGGCCAGCAGCAACTCGCGGACGGCGCCTCCCAGCTCGCCTCCGGCAGCTCCCAGCTGGCGACCGGGCTCGGCACCCTGAAATCCAGTACCGCCCAGCTCCCCGCGCAGACGCAGAAGCTCGCCGACGGCGCCGGTCAGGTCGCCGACGGGAACCAGAAGGTCGCCGACGCCGCCTCGCTCGCGGCGACGGCCTCCGGGGACATCCAGGCCAAACTCGACGGATACCGCACCCAGCTCGCGCAGGACCTGCGCGACGCCGGCCTCCCCGAGACGAAGGTCCAGGAGATCCTGAGCCGCCTCGACACGCTCCGGTCACCGGTCGACCAGGCGAACACGAAGATCCAGGGCGCGAACAGCCAGCTCGCCCAGCTCGCGTCCGGCGCGCGGCAGGTGTCCGACGGCGCGCACCAGCTGGCCTCGGCCACCCCGCAGCTCACCAGCGGCATCGCGCAGGCCGCCGACGCGTCGAACCAGATCCGTGACGGCGCCGCGAAGCTGAACGACGGCGAGAAGTCCGCGGTCACCGGCACGAACCAGCTCTCCGACGGCGCGGTGCAACTGCGCGACGGGCTCGCCGCCGGGCTCAAGGAGATCCCGAACCCGGACGACCCCACCCGCGCGGCGACCGCCAACACCATCGCCGACCCGGTGGCGGTCAACTCCTCGGGCGTCGCCTCGGCCGGGACCTATGGCGCCGGTCTCGCTCCGTTCTTCATCTCGCTCGCGACCTGGATCGGCGCGTTCGTGCTGTTCCTGTTGCTGCGCCCGCTCTCGACCCGCGCGCTGACGGCCGGCGCGTCGCCGTTCAAGGTCGCGCTCGGCGGCTGGCTGTCCTCGGCGCTGCTCGGGATCGCGCAGGTGATCGTGCTGTTCGGCGCGGTGACCTGGCTGGTCGGCATCGACGTCGCGCATCCGCTCGGCGCGATCGGGTTCGCCGTGCTGGTGTCGCTGACCTTCACGTCCGTGGTGCACGCGCTCAACGCGTTCTTCGGCGCCGTCGGGAAGTTCCTCGGCCTGGTGCTGCTGGTGCTTCAGCTGGTGAGCGCGGGCGGCACGTTCCCGTGGCAGACCATCCCGGACGCGTTGTACCCGTTGCACATCGTGCTGCCGATGGGTTACGCGATCGACGGGTTCCGGCACCTGCTCTACAGTGGCGCCTCGATGGAGATCCTCGGTGACATCGGCGTCCTGGTCGCGTATCTCGTCGGCGGGATCCTGGTCTCGACGCTGGCGGCGCGGAAACGGCGCACCTGGACGGTTTCGGCGCTGAAACCCGAGCTGGCGTTGTGAGTCCCCGGGGCGAGGCGACGAAGCAGAAGCTGTTCGAGGCGACGCTGCGGCTGTCCGCCAGCCGCGGCCTCGTCGGGCTGACGGTGGACGACATCGCGGCCGAGGCGAAGGTCGCGAAGGGCACCGTCTACTACAACTTCGGCAGCAAGGACGGTCTTGTCGACGCGCTGCTGCGCTACGGCGTCGGAGTTCTCGCGGACCGGCTGCGCGCGGCCACCGGCGACGGCGACCCGATGGACGTCATCGAGTCGCAAGTGGACGGTGCGCTGGAGTTCATCGCCGAATACCCCGGTTTCTCGCAGATCCTGGTGAGCGAGATGTGGCGTACGCCCGGCACCTGGCACGAGACGCTGACGTTGCTGCGCGAGGAGATCATCTCGATCGTGCGCGAACAGCTCCACCGGCTGGACGCCGCCGGGCGGCTGCCCGACGGCGTCCAGATCCCGACGGCGGCGGCCGGGTTGTTCGGCACGATGCTGGTGGTCGCCCTCGACTGGCAGGTGTTCCAGCCGAAGCGGACGCGGGCCGACGTGCGGGAATCGGTGATGGTGCTGATCCGGGGCCTCGGCCGCTAGGCTCCGGCCTCCCGGGCCCACTTCAGCTTGACCTCGAAGTTGCCCTCCAGGCCCGTTTTCGCGATGACCGCGCCCGCCTGCGCGGTCAGCTTGACGCCGAACTTGAGCTCGACCTCGTCCGGTCCCCTGGTCATCGACCGGAAGGTGTCGAGTGCCGCCACGGCCGCGTCCTTGACGTTCGCGAGCGCCGCTTCGAAGGACCCCTTGGCGTCCTCGACCAGGTCGTCACGCCGGGAGACCCGGGCGGTTCCGGGGACCGGGTCGATCTCGACGACCACCGAACCGCCGCCTTCGAGGGGGAACCGCGCCAGGTCGTTCACCGATGCTCCTCACTGTCCACAGTGGATTTTCAACCATTCGCCGGGCTGGATGCTCTTCCGGACGTCTTCGAGCTGTCTCAGCAGGATCTCCAGGCGGTCCCGGTTGCTCAGGTACTCCAGGACCGCGCGGTGGAACGCGCCGGTCATCGTCGCGGGCATCAGGTCCGAGGCGTCGAAGCACAGCGCGGACGCCGTGGTGATCGTGTCCGCGACCCTCCTGCTCACCGGGTCCGGATAGACGTCGAGGCCGAGCTTCCGGTTGGCGGAGAAGGCGTTCGCGCGGGGAATCGACGGCCAGATCCGCTGCGCCTTCTCCGAAGCGAGGTATTCGATCAGCTTCCGCGCACCGGGCGTGTCCTGGAACATCCCGGCGAGGTCGGCGGCGACCTCGGAGACGTCGCGTCCGGGGAAGGTCAGGAAGTCGAAGTCGGTGCCGGGCTTGGGGAACGTCCCGTCCGGTCGCTTGAAGTTCTGGTACCGGCTCATGATGAACGACGCCTGGTGTTCGAGCGCGCATCCGGGCGGATCGGTGAACATCGGCTTGCCCGCGTCGCCGAAGTCGGTCAGCAGGCCGGCCGCGGTGCCGCCGCGGATCGCGGCGGGCTCGAGCACGGAACCCCAGTCCAGCCAGGCCTGTTCGACCTCCGGCGACGTCCATTCGAGGCCGCCGGACGCCCACTGCCGGTACTTGTCGGGGCCCGCCGAGTGCAGCAGGATGTCCTCGATCCAGTCGGTTCCCGGCCAGCCCGAGGCAGGCGGGGCGCCCATCCCGACGCACCAGGGCGTTCCCCCGGCGGCAGTCAGCCCGGCGGAGTACTCGCGAAGCCCGGCGAACGTCGTGGGACGGACCCCGGTCATCCGCGCCGGGTTGTACCAGATCAGGCTCTTGAGGTCGGCCTTCACGGCGACCGCGTACAGCTTCTCGGTGCCGATCTGCTGCAGCGTGACCCATTGCGGGCTGAAGGATCGGGTCACGGCGGCGGAGAGGTCTTCGTCGAGCGGCAGCAGGTCGCCCGACTTCTGGTACTTCGCCAGCACTCCGGCGTTGGGCAGGACGGCCACGTCCGGCGGCGTGCCGCGCTGGACGTCCGAAGCGAGCACCTGGTCGACGGCCCGGGTGCCCTCGTAGAGGTAGTCGATCCCGGTGTCGGCCTTGAAAGCGTCCAGCACCTGGCGGAACGCCCTCTCCTCCTCCCCCGTCCAGGACGCGAGGACGACCACCGGCCCGTCCGCCGCCGACGCCGAACAGCCGCCCGCGACCAGCGACAGCGCCATCACCACGGCCAGCAGTCTTTTCACGGGCGGTACCGGTATTCGTCGATCCTGGCGTGCAGGCCGAGCAGGACGAGCCCGCCCGCGAGCAGGGTGCCCGCCGGGATCAGGAACTCCCGCCCGCCGGATTCGGCCGCGGCGGAGGCGTCGGCCGCCACCGCCCTCGCGCCCGCCGTGGCCACCCGCGTGTTGTCGGTCGACGGCGCGGCGGCCTGCCGTGCCCGTTCCCGGAACCCGTCGACGGTCACCCCGCATCCCTGCTCCTCGTCGCAGTACCCGGCCAGCAGATCGGCGAGCCTTCGCTGGCCTTCGTCGTCGGCCGCCTGGATCTGCGCGGCCCGCGCGGCGGCGACGCCGTCGAGCCGCTCCCCGACCGAGTCCAGCCGGTCGCGGCTGATCAGGGTGAACACCAGGGCGACCCCGATGGCGGCGATCAGCACGGTCGCGGCGAGCAGCGGGACGTTCGCCACGCGACGGAACCGCTTCCTCAGGTACAGCTGGGTGAAGACCAGCAGCACCAGGAGCGCGAGCACCGGCAGAAGCCACAGCGGGAGCATCGCGAGGCTCATCCCGGTGGACGCCAGCTGGCGATCCAGCGCCTCGCGTTGCCTGCCCTGCAACAGTTCCAGCTCCTCCAGGACACCGCCCGGGGCGTGCAGCAACCGTGAGGCGTGCCAGAGGTCGACCGCGCCCAGTACGGCGGCGTCCGGCTGACGGAAGTGCACGTCGGCCTGTCCGATGGAGCCGGAGTAGGCCGCGACCTGGCTTTCGATCACCTGGAGCGTGTTACCGCCTTCCTCACCCGCCTGGTTGAACTCCGCGACCCTCGCGAGACTTTGGCTCGCCAGCGCCAGCTGGTTCGAATACTCCTGCCCCGGCCCCGCGAGTTTCGCCTCACCGGAGGCGAAACTCGCGATCGCCGCGGCGTCGGCGGCCACCAGCGCGGCCCGGGCGGCGGTCACTTCGAGGACCGCGTGCGCGGTGCGGTCGCGGACGGTCTCCGCCGTGTTCTGGACGTTCTGGAACGCCCACAGCGACACCACCAGCACCGCGAGGGTGAGCGCCAGCAGGCCGGTGCGGAGCCGGACCAGCCGCACCCGGGTGGCCGTCACGAAACCGCCTCGCCGAACGGTCTTCCGCAGCCGACGCAGAAGTTCGCCCCGGCGGGCGAAAGCGCGGGGCAGGCGGCACAGGTGAGCGGTGCTCCTTCGGGCATCCGCCGATCTTCCTGCGGAAGAGCGATTTCCGAAACCCTCGACGGGATGACGACGTGCAACACGTGACTGCGCGTCGCGTCCGGCCGCAGGCGTACGAGACCTTTCTCCGCGTCGACGATCTCCACCACCCCCGAGAGACGGCTGAGCGTCTCTTCGTCGCCCGCGGCGGTGGCCAAGGCGACCGCCCGGCCCCAGGCTTGCTCGGCCCCGGCCCGGTCTCCTGCCGCATAGGCATCGCCGCCGGCGGTCAGCGCTTCGCCGAGATCGGCCTGGGCGGCGTATTTCGAAACCATCGGGTGAATCAGCGTCGGCGGGATCGGGTCACGGGTCCACCTCCCCGCGATGGCCAGCGCGTCCTCCTCGACCGTGGCTCCCGGCACGGGCACGAGTTCCGTCCACGCCAGCTGACGATCCTGCCCATGGGTGGGTTCGAGGTCCGGATCGAGATCCAGGATCAGCTGGTAATCCCGTGTCTCGTCGCTCGCGAACGAACCGAGCGACAGCTCCTGCTCGCGAACGGCGACCTCCCGGCACCGGTCGGTGAGGTCGTACTCGTCGGGGAACACCTGCTTGATCGACCGCAGCCTGCTGAACGGCATGGTGCCGACGCGCAGGCGGACCTCGGGCAGCACCTTCGTCATCGCGCTCTCGACCAGTTGCCGGAAGTCCTCGGCGAGTTCGTCGTCCTCGACGACCGAGTCGACGTTCCCGCGCAGCACGCGGCCGATCTGGGTGAGTTCGGCGGGCTCCCAGCCGTCGCCGATCCCCCTGGCGTCGCAGACGAACCGCCCCTCGCAGCTGTTCAGCACGCTCATCAGGTCGGCCCTGGTCTGCGAATCGTTGCGGCCGTCGGTGAGCAGGATCGCGTGGCGGACGGCGCCGGGCACGAGGTCGAAGAGGTCGCGTGCCTTGGCGAGCCAGGCGCCCATCGCGGTGCCGCCGACGGCCGCGAGGTGTTCGACGGCGGCGCGTGCCTCCGCCCGGGTCGCCGCGGAAGCGGTCACCAGGCCGTCCTCAGCCGGGTAGATCACCTTCGCGCGGTCCGTGCCCTGGATGACGGCGAACCGCACGCCGTCGGGCAGGACGTCGATGGCCGCCGCTGCCGCCCGCCGGGCCTCGCCGATCTTGGTGCTGGGGAAACGCATCGAACTGGAACAGTCGATCATCAGGACTTCGGCGGCCGTCGTGGCCACGGCCGCCTCACCGCCGCGGGAGACGACCCGGACGATCGCGGTCATCGCCCGGTCCCCCTCGGCCAGGAACTTGTTCTGGTGCACTTCGAGGCCCAGACTCGGCTCCCCGCTCATCGCTCCCCCTTCACACCATGGTCACCGGTCTCACGGAATTGGCGAGATCGATCAGCACGTCGTGCGCTTCCGGCGTCGGCGCGTGGTGGGCGAGCCGCCGGTACGCCTTGTCCAGCACGGTGCGGGCGCCCGGTTCGGTGGAGCGCAGGAGCTCGCCGTCGGTGATCCCGTCCTGCCCGAGGAGCACGGCCGCCAGTCCCGTCTCGCGCACGGCCGTCACCAGCCTGTCGAGGGAATCGCCGTCGAGGTCCAAAGCGGTCAGCCGGACCACGGCGTCGTCGAGTTCGGCCGACGCCGGGAGATCACCCGTCCCCGGCATCGACGCGGACAGGACCCGCACCCCGGCGATCCGCGCCGCCTCGTCGTAACGCGAGAATTCCGGGACCTGGTCGAGGATTTCGACGGCGGCGGCGCGGTTGCCGCGCAGCAGCCGGACCCGCGCGAGCCCGAACGCCGCGCTGACCTGCGACCGGTCCCGCACCCACAGCGCGTCGTAGTACCGCTCGGCGGCGGCCGCGCCGTTGAGGTGCTCCTCGCAGAGCCCCAGCGCGAGTTTCGGCGGCTCCTCGCCGGGGATGTCGCGGTACACCGCGGTGAACTTCTCCTTGGCCGCGGCGAAATCGCCCGCGCCGAGCGCGAGCAGGCCCCGATGCCACGCCACTCGCCAGTCATGGGCGGCGCGTTCGCCGAGCAGCCGTTCGGCCTCCGCCACCGCCAGTACGCCGTCGACGGTCGCCCCGAGTTCCAGCCGCGCCCGGCATCGACGGAACTCGACCTCGACCGAACCCGGCACCTTGTCGAGTTTCTTCAGCAGCCGCGCGGCGTCGGGCGCGCGGACGGCGCGGAGGAAGTTCGCCTGCGGGTCGTCCGGATCCTCGCGCGGCACCGGGAGACCGACGGCGATCTCCGCGGCGCTCGGGCGCGCGCCGAGCGAGACGGGTGTCCCCCGCGTCCAGTGCTCCAGCGGCGGCGCCTGGCCGAGCCCGGCGTCCAGCAGGACCGCCCCTTCGGCGAACAACGTCGAGCCGGCGGGCCTGGATTGCTTGTCCCGCAAGGAAAGGATCTCGCCGAGCACACCGTCGAGCTGGACCAGCATCTCGCGCGCGGTCGCGAACCGTTGCTCGAACGGGGCGGTCGCCCGGTCGAGGACACGGAGGAACGATTCGATGCCGAACCGGACGCCGCGCGCGTCGGTGGTGACCGACCAGCCGTCGCTGGCCTGGAAGAGCTCCCGCAGCGTCACGCCGACGGTGTGGATGTCGGATCGGACGGTGAGCCCGTGTTTCGCCCGTTCCCGCGGGGACACCTGATAGTGCTCGGTGCCGACGATCGGGCTTTCGTCGTCGGTGATCTTGCGGATGGCGCCGAAATCGATGAGCTTGATCCGCTTCTCGCCGTGGATCACGTTGTCCGGCTTCATGTCGCAGTACAGCAGGCCTTCACCGTGCAGATAGTCGAGCGCGGTCAGGATCTCGCGCCCGTACGCCACGACGTGCTCGACGAGCAGCCGTCCTTCGCTGGAGTCCAGCGCGGCCCGGCCGCGGTTCTTGACCTCCCGCAGGGAAAGGCCGTCGACGAACTCCATGACGATGTAGCGGAGGTCCTCGTGTTCGACCACGTCGAGGATCCGGACGACGTTCGGATGGTCCAGCGCGGTGAGCACCTGGCTTTCGGTCTCCGCGATCCGGACGGCGGCGGTGTTGTTCGTGTTGATCAGGCCCTTGAGCGCGACGTACCGGTCGCCGAGCCCGGAATCCGTCGCCAGGTAGACGAACCCGAGCCCGCCGCGCGCGACACAGCCGAGCACGTGGTACCGGCCGTCGACCACGTCACCCGCCGCGAGCTTGGGCGAGAAGGAGAACGGCGTCCGGCAGACCGGGCAGAACCCCTCGGTGGGCGCGGGCCCGCCGCCGATCGAACGGCCGACCGGGGTGGCGCACCCGTGCTTTCCGCAGAACCGTTCCTCCTCCGGGACATGCGGCTCGGTGAGCAGGCGGCCCGCGACGGCAGGGAGTTCGACGACCGGCAGCGGCACCCGGTCGTCCGCGCTCGCGTGGCCCGCGATCTGCTGGGAACGGGTGACCACCGTGCTGGTGATCCTGGTCGGCGCCTCGGCGGGGCCGGGGATCACCAGGGTCGGTTTCTCCCGCGGCGCGGGCTCTTCCGGTTTCCCGGGCGGCAATCCGCAGATCTTGCAGAACCCGGTCCTGCCGAGCACACCCGGGCAGCCGTCGTGTCCGCAGGCCGTCATCCGTCGATCCGTTTCCGTACGGTGTCCGCGTACCGCTCGACGGCCGCCGCCGCGACCGCGAGGTCGCACGGTCCTTCGAAGAGCATCCGCCAGGCGGGTGCGTAGGCGGCATCCAGTTCGACGTCTTCGACGAGGCCGCTGTTACGCGCCATCTCCCCGTACGCGTCGAGCCGGGCGCGCAGTTCCGCGCGCCGCGCGAGGTTCTCGTCGAGAAGACGACGAAGGGCGCGGGCGCGCTCGACGGTCTTGGCCACGGCTCGCTCACAGACCGGAAGCTGCCGTTGCACCCACTCGGTTTCGCCGTCCTTCTCCGCCGAACGCAGTTGCGTCAACGCGCCCCTCAGCCGTCGGGTCTTGGGATGGATGTGCGGGGCGTCGGAGAAACGGGGCGCGTCGGCCAGATTCTCCTTCTCCAGACTGTCGAGTTCACCCAACCGTGTTTCCAGGAGGGCGAGACGGCCTTCGGTGTCGTCCTCCTCGGCGGGCAGGACGTCCGTGCTCGACCGGACCACGCCCACCCCCGGCGAGGTCTCCTCGCGGAACGCCAGCGCGAGCCGCAGCCCGAGTTCGTGCGCGCGCTGGGCCAGCGGCACGAGCACCTCACCGACGAGCGCGTCGGGCTCGGCCGCTTCGTCGATCCCGGAGACGACGACGGTGCGGGCGGACCCGTGACGGCCGGCGGGTGAATCCGCGGCGACGTCGAGCCGGTCGGAGATCCGGCGGCGGACCTCGTCGGCGGTCTTGCCGACCGCGTCGACGGCGAGCACCACACTGCCCAGCGGCGGCACCGTCGGCCCGGTCACGCTCCGGCCGGCGCCGCGTTCGCGGTCGGCGAGCACGACGGCGCGCCGCAGCGAGGCGGCGACGGCGGAATCGTCCTCACCCATGATGATCACCCGGACGTCCGTCTGGCCGTGCCCGCCCAGCCAGCCGGCGAACTCGCGGGCGAACAGCGGATCGATGGCGGGCGGTTCCGGGTACCGCACGAAGCCGGGATCGATCGCGGGACTGCCCTCGGCCCAGCGGCGCAGGGCGGGCAGGTACCCGAGCATGGTCTCGACCGGGATCATCCACGAGACGCGGGCGGCCTCGGTCGCGTACCGGGTCGCGACCATGCCGACGACGTGCCCGGTCTTCTCGGCGATCACCGCGGAACCGCTGAAGCCGTGGGTGATCGGCTCGGCGTCCGGGGTCCGGTGCAGCTGGACGCGTTCGAGCCCGTGCCCGCCGTCGCCGACGACGGTCGCCAGCGACCACATACCGTCCGAACCGGCCGGGAAGCCGTACGCGCGGACTCGCTGGCCGTCTTCGAGAGCCGTCCGGTGGAGCGGGGCGCCGGAGATCTGTTCCTCGGGGTCACGCAACCGGAGCAACGCGATGTCCCCGCCGTCGTCGCCGATGGGCGCCGCCTGCGCGAGGATCGTGGCGATTCCCGGCTCCACACCCGGAAGCGCCACGAAATCCACGGCGACGTCGTCGTGGCCTTCGATCACATGAGCGCAGGTGAGGAGGTGTTCGCCGTCGAGCATGGTCCCGGCGCCCAGGATCCGCCCACGGTGATCGCGCAGCCGCACCCGCCAGCGTCTGCGCTCGGAAGTCACGCGAAAGACCCTACCGATCGTGAGTGGTGATGACGGCTCTAACCGTCATTACCACTCACGAGGCCTAATGCGCGGCGTCGTTCCAGGACCGGCCGTAGCCGACCGAGACCTCCAGCGGGACGGCCAGTTCGTAGGCGGAGCCCATTCCCTGGCGCACCAACGTTTCCAGTTGCTCGCGTTCACCTTCGGCGACCTCGAGGACGAGCTCGTCGTGGACCTGCAGCAGCACGCGACTCTTCAGCTTCGCCTCGGTCAGCGCCTTGTGCACGTTGAGCATGGCGACCTTGATGATGTCGGCCGCGCTGCCCTGGATCGGGGCGTTGAGCGCCATCCGCTCGGCCATTTCGCGGCGCTGCCGGTTGTCGCTGTTGAGGTCCGGCAGATACCGGCGGCGGCCGAAGATCGTCTCGGTGTACCCGACCTTCGCCGCGTCGCCCACGACCGAATGGAGGTAATCGCGCACGCCGCCGAAACGGGAGAAGTACGCCTCCATCTGTTCCTTGGCCTCTTCGGTCGAGATCCGCAGCTGCTGCGAAAGCCCGTACGCCGAAAGCCCGTACGCCAGGCCGTACGACATCGCCTTCACCCGGAAGCGCAGTTCCGGCGTGATCTCCTCCGGCGGCAACGAGAACGCGCGCGACGCCACGAAAGTGTGCAGGTCCTCGCCGCTGTTGAAGGCCTGGATCAGCCCTTCGTCCTGCGAAAGGTGCGCCATGATCCGCATTTCGATCTGGCTGTAGTCCGCCGTCATCAGCTCGGCGTACCCGTCGCCGACGACGAACGCGTCACGGATGCGGCGGCCTTCCTCGGTGCGGATCGGGATGTTCTGCAGGTTCGGGTCTACCGAAGAGAGCCGTCCGGTGGCGGCGATCGTCTGCAGCAGCGTGGTGTGGACGCGACCGTCGTCGGCGACCGACTTGATCAGCCCCTCGACCGTGGTGCGCAGCCTGGTCGCGTCCCGGTGCTCCAGCAGATGCTGCAGGAACGGGTGCTCGGTCTTCTCGAACAGGCTCTGCAGCGCCTCGGCGTCGGTGGTGTAGCCGGTCTTCGTGCGTTTGGTCTTCGGCATGCCGAGCTCGTCGAACAGGATGACCTGCAACTGCTTCGGCGAACCGAGGTTGACCTGCTTGCCGATGACCGCGTACGCCTCCTCCGCGGCCTGTGTCACCCGGCCGAGGTAGTGCGCTTCCAGGTTCGTCAGGTGCTCGATGTCGACCGCGATACCCGCCGATTCGAGGCCGGTGATCACCTGCAGCAGCGGCAGTTCGAGCTCGGCGAGCAGCTGCGCGCCGCCCAGTTCTTCGAGCTCCTTGGTCAGCGCTCCCGCGAGCTCGGCGACGGCGCGGGCCTTGACCAGCTCGGCCTGGATCTCCTTCTGCTCCATGTCCTCGGCGCCACCGTCGAGCAGCGAAAGCTGCCCGTCCCCGGTGTCGGCCTCGGACCGCAGCTCACGGTGCAGGTACCGGAGGGCCAGGTCGTCGAGCTCGAAGGTGCGCTGCCCCGGGCGGACCAGGTACGCCGCGAGCGCGGTGTCCATGACGAGCCCGGCGAACGTCCAGCCGCGCGCCCGGACGGCGTGCAGCGGGACCTTCAGCTCGTGGCCGATCTTCTGGATCTTCTCGTCGGCGAGCCAGGCCGTGAGTGCCTTGTCGTCCTCGGCGTCCATCGCGGTGACGTCGACGTACGCGCCTTCGCCGTCCGCGGCGGCGAACGTGATGGCCTTCAGGTCGGAGCGGACCGAGGCCCCGGTGGTGCGGAACGCCAGGCCGACCGGCTGGTCCTGGCCGGTGTGCGCGGACAGCCATTCCGTGAGCGCGCCCGGCGCGAGCTTCGAACCGCTGACCTCGAAACCCTCCTCGGCCTCGGGCTCGGCACTCTGCAGGGTGGCGAAGAGCCGGTCTCGCAGGACGCGGAACTCGAGCTCGTCGAACAGCGCGTGGACGGCCTCGCGGTCCCACGGGCGCAACTCGAGCATGGTCGGGCCGAGCTCCAGCTCGACGTCGCGGATCAGCTCGGTGAGCTGGCGGTTCAGCATGACGGCGCCGAGGTGCTCGCGCAGCGCGTCGCCGACCTTGCCCTTGACCTCGTCCACCCGGTCGATCAGCTCGTTGAAGGACCCGAACTGCCTGATCCACTTCGCGGCCGTCTTCTCGCCGACGCCCGGGATGCTGGGCAGGTTGTCCGAGGGGTCGCCCCGCAGCGCGGCGAAGTCCGGGTACTGCGCCGGGGTGAGGCCGTACTTCTCCTCGACCGCCTCCGGGGTGAACCGGGTCATCTCCGACACGCCGCGCTTCGGGTACAGCACGGTGACCTGGTCGGTCACCAGCTGGAGCGCGTCACGGTCGCCCGTACAGATGAGGACGTCGAAACCTTCGGCGGTCGCCTGTGTCGTGAGCGTGGCGATGATGTCGTCGGCTTCGTAGTTCTCCTTGGTCAGCGCCGGGATGCCGAGGACCTTCAGCACGTCCTCGACCAGACCGACCTGGCCCTTGAACTCGTCCGGCGTGGTGCTGCGGTTGGCCTTGTACTCCGCGAAGGTCTCCGACCGGAACGTCTTGCGGGAGAGGTCGAACGCCACCGCGAGGTGGGTCGGCGCCTCGTCGCGCAGCAGGTTGATGAGCATCGAGGTGAACCCGAATACCGCGTTCGTCGTCTGCCCGGTCTTCGTCTTGAAGTTCTCCGCGGGCAGCGCGAAGAACGCGCGATACGCCATCGAATGGCCGTCGATCAGCAGCAGTTTGGGCCGCTCGGCCTGTGCGGTGGCAGGTGTGGCGTTGGCAACGGTCGTGTTCTCACTCGGGCTCACGGGAGCGAGTCTAGGGTGAGGGTCTGACAGTCCTACCTGTCGTGTCTGTTGCGGCCTGTCGGCGGAGCTGCTCAGACCCCCTTGGCGCAGGAACCCGCCTGGCCGGAGGCCCCGCGATCGGGGCGGCAGGGCGCCCTTGGGCAGGACGTGAGAAAAACTCGATAACGTGCGCCCTGGCGACGCGATCGTGGTCGCGGGTTCACGAATGTTAAGGAGCGTTGCGTGACCGAACAAGCCCTCGAATCCTTCGCCGGGATCGACCCGGCCTTCGCCGGACAGCAGCTCAACGACAAGCTCGGGCTCGAGATCAGCGAATTCGGTCCCGAACGCGTCGTGGGCAGCATCCCGGTAGAGGGCAACCTCCAGCCCTACGGCCTCCTCCACGGCGGCGCGAACGCCGTCGTCGCCGAGGCGCTCGGTTCGATGGTCTGCGCGCTCAACGCCGGCACCGACAAGGCGACGATGGGGCTCGAACTCTCGTGCACGCACCACCGGGCGGTCCGGTCCGGCCGGGTGACCGGTGTGGCGACGCCGGTGCACGTCGGGCGCGGCACCGTGACCGCCGAGATCGTGCTGACCGACGACCAGGGTCGCCGGTCGTGCACGGCGCGGCTGACGTGCGTGGTGCGGGAGCGGCCGCCGGGCATGTGAGTACATGAAGGCCCCCTTCCTTGCGCCTAGGTACAGGAAGGGGGCCTTCACGTACCTTCAGGGACGTGGATCTCGACACGGCCCAGGTGCGCGCGTTCGTCGCCACCGCCGACCACGGCCATTTCGGTCGCGCGGCGGAATCCCTGTTCCTCACCCAGCAGGCGCTGTCGAAACGCGTCCGGAAGCTCGAGGACGCTCTGTCGGTCCAGCTCTTCCGGCGCACCAACCGGTCCGTCGAGCTGACCGCCGACGGCGACCGGTTCCTCCCCCACGCGCGCGAGCTGATCCGCGCGGCCGACGCCGCCGTCGCGGCGATGGGGCTGCAGGACCGCCCGCCCCGCCTCGACGTCATCGATCCGCGTCTGTCCCCCCTGTACATGCTGCGCCGCATCGCCCAGCGGGACCCGGCGCTGGCGGTCGAGCGCGTCGCCGGGCGCGGGCTGGCCAACGCCCTCGATCCGCTGGTCCGCGGCGAGATCGATCTCGCGTTCGGCCGCGTCGCGGATCTCGGCCGCGAAGTGCCTGCGGAGCTCGAGCACCGACTTGTCCGGCTGGAGCCCTTGGTCGCTCTTCTCGCACCGGAACACCCACTCGCGAGCAACGATGTCCTGAAACTGTCCGATCTCCGCGGTGAGGGCATCTGGATTCCGCAATTGGGCGGGCCGATCGAATGGCTTTCTTATTTGCAACGCCTATGCAAAGAATTCGACGTCCCGATCGACGACTCCGGTGTCAGTTACGACCTCAGACACACACTGGAACAGACTCGCTACGGGAAGCAGCGGGTCACGCTCGCCGGCGCGGACATGGACCTCGCCTCCGATCTCAATCTGCGGGTCCTGCCGTTCGAGCCGTCGCCGCTGTTCCCGTGGTCGGTGGTGTGGCGGCGCGGCGAAGGCCCGGCCCTGCGGCGCCTGCTGGCGCTCGCCGGCCGGACCAGCCACGAAGAAGGTTGGTGCACCTACGATCCCGCGCGGTCCTGGCTGCCGGACGACGACCTCAGACAGCTAGGTGCCGGGCGAACCAGCGCGTGAGCTCGGTGTCGACCAGCTTCGCGTGTTCCGTCTGCGGGGCAGGTTCGAGGCCGGGCGCATCGGCGAATTCGTGCGCCATCCCCGGGATGGTGACGAGCTCGGATCGCCGCTCCCCCAACGCCTTGTGCAGGGCCGCGGCCGGTTCCGTGATCGAAACGTCGTCCTCCTCGCCGATGACGAGCAGGACCGGCGCGGTCAGTTCGTCCGCCCGCCGCACGTAGTCGTACTCGTTCGCGACCGCGCGGGACCGGTCCGACCAGTGATAGGTGACGTCGTAGACCCGCTCGTTCGCCGCGATCACCGGCGCCAGCTGCGTCACCGGGTTCACCAGCGCGGCCGCCGCCACCGGGATCTCCGGGTGCGTCAGCATCTGCAACGCGACCGCGCCGCCCTGCGAGCCGCCGACCAGCCCGACCGGTCCGTCCTCAATGGACAGGCGGGAGCGCAGTTCCGCCACCGCGGCCGGGAACTCCGCCTCGACCTGCCTGGTGAGCGGTTCGACGACGTTGAGCACGTTGTCCTCGCTCGCGAGGCGGAAGAAGCCCTCGAAACCACCCTCGGGGAACCGTTTACCGGTCAGCGGCAACCCGAGGTGCACCCGCCAGGCGTGCAGATCCCGCATCGGCAGCGCCGCCGCCATGGCCGCCTCGCTGAACGGCGCGCCCAGCAGATGCCAGGTCAGTACGAGCGGCGCCGGACGTTTCGCGTCCGACGGCGGCACCGCCACGAACGGAACTCCCGCGGCAACGCCTTCGATCACTTCGGTACTCATCGTCATGGAGACAGCTAATCGCGAGGTCAGGGGCGGGATCCAACAGCCGTCCGGACCACGACGACAACCATCGGTTGTCACGGCACAAGAGAAGAGCGGGCACGGTTGACGCCCTTTGGGGCAGCATTGCTACGACGAACGGCCGCCCACGAAGGACCTGAAAAAGCGCAAGATACGCGGCCGAAACATGATCCTTACCCACGAGCATGATCGACGTGGTAGCGGTGAATCCCCAGCGTGACCAGCGAAGACTCGCCAACCGGCAACATTCGCCTTTTCGTGCAATTCGTTCTGGTTTCGACCGTCACGATGTGGACACAGAGTGATGGGCGTCTGGGCAGATCATGGCGTAGGGGGATATCTTCCTGCCCTAACCTAGCCCCTGTGTCGGGGGCAACGCCTACCGGCGGCTGGTTGGTCATGGGAGGTAGTCGGTGTCAGGAGTGCGTTTTGGACGGGTTTTCGCCGTCGCGGCGGCTGCGTCGCTGGCGCTGGCGGGCTGTGCAGGCGGCAGCAGCTCGTCCGGCAGCGGTGACAGCAGCACGCTGAAGATCGGGTTCATGGGTGACCTCACCGGTGAGAACTCCGGGATCGTGATCCCGCCCCGCAACGGCGCCAAGCTCGCTATCGACGAGTACAACAAGACGAACCCGGCGACGAAGCTGGAACTCAAGGAGTACGACAGCCAGGGCAAGCCCGAGCAGGCGACGTCGCTGATCGCGACCGCCGTCGGCCAGGACAAGATCACCGCGCTGATCGGCCCGGCCTTCTCCGGTGAGTCGAAGGCCATCGGCGGTCAGCTGGAGCAGAACAAGATCCCGAGCGTCTCGCCGTCGGCCACCAACGCGGGTCTGTCCTCGAACGGATGGAAGTACTGGCACCGCGTCGTCGCGAGCGACGCCAGCCAGGGGCCGGCCATCGCCAACTTCCTCATCACGGCGAAGTCGCCCAAGAAGGCCTACATCATCTCGGACGACCAGGAATACAGTGTCGGCCTGGCCGACAACTTCGAGAAGACCTTGAAGGAGAAGAACGTCCCGTCCGAGCGCGACAAGTTCGCCAAGGACGCGTCGGACTACTCCTCGACCGTGCAGAAGGTCAAGGCCGCGAACCCCGACATCATCCTCTTCGGTGGTTACTACGCCCAGGGTGGCCGTCTGCTCAAGCAGCTGCGTGACGGCGGCGTGACCGCCACCTTCGCCACCGGTGACGGTTCGCTCGACGCCCAGCTGGTCAGCGGTGCGGGTGCCGCGGCCGCCGAGAAGGCCGTCGTCGGCTGCCCGTGCAACATCCCGGACGCCGGCTCCACCGACGAGTTCAGCACCAAGTACAAGGCCGCGTTCAACGTGGACCCGGCGATCTACTCGAGCGAGGGTTACGACGCCGCGACCGCCATCATCAACGCGGTCAAGTCCGGCGCCAACACCTCGGAGAAGATCAACGAGGCCCTCAAGACGATCGACTTCAAGGGTGCCTCGAAGCAGATCAAGTTCAAGGAGAACGGCGAACCGTCGACGGACGCGATCAACATCTACCAGGTCACCGGTGGCGTCCTCAAGAACCTCGGCGTCTCGACCGAAGCCAAGCTCAACGGCTGACGGAGCAGATAGGAACACCTAACGGAAGCGGGGGCGCTGTGCGAACACAGCACCCCCGCTTCCCGCAAATGTGGCGAAAGAAATCCTCGCCCCGTCCCGTAAGGCATCCACGTCATGCTTCAAGATCTGCAAGCCCAGTTCCTCGGTAGCACCATCGGCGGACTGGTCGCCGGAAGCATCTACGCCCTCATCGCCCTCGGCTACACAATGGTCTACGGCGTACTCCGGCTCATCAACTTCGCGCATTCCGAAATCTTCATGATCGGGACGGTCACGTCCCTGTTCGTCCTGATCACCATCGCGGGCGGTACCGCCCCGATCACGCTCGGCGTGTTCGGGATGATCGCCGTACTGCTGCTGATCATCATCGCTTCGGCCGCCGTGTCCGGCGGCGCGGCGGTGCTGCTGGAGCAAGTGGCGTACCGGCCGCTCCGCAAGAAGGGCGCCACCCGGCTGGCCGCCCTGATCTCCGCCATCGGCGCCTCGCTGTTCCTGCAGGAACTGTTCGGCCTCGAGATCATCGAATGGATCACGGACAAGTCCGGCCGCGTGCAACAGAACGCGCCGCGCTTCATCCCGCACGAGGAGCTGTTCCACATCGGCAACGGTGTGGTCCGCACGGACCACGTGTTCGTCGTCGTGGGCGCCGTGATCATGATGGTCGTGCTCGACCAGCTGGTCAGCCGCACCCGCATCGGCCGAGGTATCCGCGCCACGGCGCAGGATCCCGAAGCCGCCGTGCTGATGGGCGTCAGCATCGACAAGATCGTGCGCCTCACCTTCCTCCTCGGCGGCGCGATGGCCGGTGTCGCCGCCGCGCTGTACGTGATGGAGTACGAGAACACCGACTACCGCATCGGATTCCTCCTCGGTATCAAGGCGTTCACCGCGGCCGTGCTGGGAGGTATCGGCAACCTGCGCGGCGCTCTGCTCGGTGGCATCGTGCTCGGTTTGGTGGAGAACTGGAGTTCGATCTTCTTCGGTTCGGCTTGGAAGGACGTCACCGCCTTCGTGGTGTTGGTGCTGGTCCTGATGTTCCGTCCCACCGGCATCCTCGGTGAATCGCTGCAGCGGGCACGCGCATGAAGGGCAACGAAGAAGTGGCTGAAAAGTCCCCAGAGAACGGAAAGCCGACGCGCGCCGGCTTCCACCCCGTGGACGGCATGCGGGATTGGTGGGCACGCGCCCCGCATTGGCAACGTTATGGCGTGTACCTGGCCCTGATCATCGGCGCGCTGATCCTGCCCGCGCCCGCGATCGGTTCGTTCATGTCGCCGGAATCGGACTGGACCACGGTCCTGATCTTCCCGGTCGGGGTGTACATCCTGCTGGCGATCGGCCTGAACATCGTGGTCGGTCACGCGGGCATGCTGGACCTCGGGTTCGTCGCGTTCTTCGCGATCGGCGCCTACACGCTCGCCGTGATGGGCACCCAGCACGGCTGGGGATTCTGGGGCACGCTCGTGCTCGGTATCTTCCTGGCGGCGATGTCGGGGGTGATCCTCGGCGCTCCGACGCTCCGGCTGCGCGGTGACTACCTGGCCATCGTGACCCTCGGCTTCGGTGAGATCGTCCGGATCACCGCGACGAACACCGACAGCATCGGTGGCGCCCGCGGTATCACCAACATCCCGCACCCGGAGCCGATGTTCGGGACCGAGTTCCTGCTCGACCCGGCGCCGTACTACTACCTGATCCTCGCGGCGATCGTGATCGCGATCATCTTCTCGGTGCGGCTGCACAAGAGCCGTGTCGGGCGGGCGTGGGCGGCCATCCGCGAGGACGAGGACGCCGCCGAGCTGATGGGCGTCCCGACGTTCAAGTTCAAGCTGCTGGCGTTCGCCATCGGCGCCATGCTCGGCGGTATGGCCGGTGTGGTCTACGCCAGCAAGGCCGTCTTCATCGAGCCGAACAACTTCCCGTTCATCCTGTCCGCGACCATCCTCGCGGCCGTGGTGCTCGGTGGTGCGGGCAACCTGCCCGGCGTCATGCTCGGTGCCTTCCTGGTCGCCTGGCTTCCGGAGCGGTTCCGGTTCCTGTCCGAGTACCGCATCCTGATCTTCGGTGGTGTGCTGGTGCTGATGATGGCGCTGCGGCCGGAGGGTCTGCTGCCGTCGCGGCAGCGCAAGGCGGAACTACACGAAGGAACGGGCGGGATGGGTGCCATGGGCGCCGAAGTCGCGGGTCCGGATTCCGAGGCTTCGGCGGAGGTGACGAAATGAGCGCACTGCTCGAATTCGACAACGTGACGATGCGCTTCGGCGGTGTCACGGCCTTGAAGGAAGTCGACCTCACCATCAACCAGGGTGAGATCTTCGCCCTGATCGGCCCGAACGGCGCGGGGAAGACCACGGTCTTCAACGTGGTCACCGGTGTCTACCGGCCGACCGAAGGCCAGGTGCGCTTCGGCGACACCCGGGTCGACGGGATGAAGCGGTTCAAGATCAACCAGGCCGGGATCGCCCGCACGTTCCAGAACATCCGGCTGTTCCACAACATGTCGGCGCTCGAGAACGTGATGGTCGGTGCGGACTCGCACCACAAGACCGGCGCGATCTCGGCGACGCTGGGCCTGCCCGTGCACCGCAAGGAAGAGAAGCGGGGCCGTGAGCTGGCGAGGGACCTGCTGGACTTCGTCGGCATCGGCCGGGTCGAGCACAACACCGCGAAGAACCTCTCCTACGGCGACCAGCGCCGTCTGGAGATCGCGCGTGCGCTCGCGACCGACCCGAAGCTGCTGCTGCTCGACGAGCCCGCCGCCGGCATGAACCCGGCGGAGAAGAACTCGTTGCAGCAGTTGATCCGCAAGATCCGTGACGACGGCCGGACCGTGCTGCTCATCGAGCACGACATGGGCCTGGTCATGCAGATCGCCGACCGGCTGGCCGTGCTCGACTTCGGCCAGAAGATCGCAGAAGGGCTCCCCCACGAGGTGCAGAACAACCAGAAGGTGATCGAGGCGTATCTGGGGGTGGCGGAAGATGCTTCTTGAGGTTCAGGACATCAACGTCCACTACGGGAAGATCGCCGCGCTCAAGGGAATGAGCATCGAGGTCGGCGAGGGCGAGATCGTTTCGCTCATCGGGGCCAACGGCGCCGGCAAGACCACGACCCTGAAGACGATCTCGGGCCTGCGTCCGCTGACCAGCGGCCGGATCCTCTTCGACGGCAAGGACATCTCGAAGACGCCTGGCCACAAACGGGTCGAGCTCGGGATCGGCCAGTCACCGGAAGGCCGGGGCGTGTTCCCCGGTATGACGGTGCAGGAGAACCTCCTGATGGGTGCCTACACCCGCAAGGACGACCTGAAGGCCGACCTCGACGAGGTCTACGAGCTGTTCCCGCGGCTGAACGAGCGCAAGACCCAGTTCGGCGGCACGATGTCCGGTGGCGAGCAGCAGATGATCGCCATCGGCCGCGCGCTGATGACCAAGCCCAAGGTACTGCTGCTCGACGAGCCGTCCATGGGCCTGGCGCCGATGCTGATCGCGCAGATCTTCGACATCATCCGCGAGATCAACAAACGCGGGACCACGGTCCTGCTGGTGGAGCAGAACGCGCAGCAGGCGCTGAAGCTCTCCGACCGCGCGTACGTGCTGGAGACCGGTCAAGTGGTCAAGAGCGCCCGCGGTGCCGAGCTGCTGGACGACCCGCAGGTGCGGGCCGCCTACCTCGGTGGCGACCTGGGCGTCTGACGCCTCTCGGGAAGGGCTCCGTCGCGTTTCGCGGCGGGGCCCTTTTCTCATCCCAGCTTGATGTCGGTGCCGGTGAGGTTCTTCATGTCGGTCAGCGTCGGACCACCGAAAGCCCGCAGCAGCACGGGTTTCGCCTCCTTGGGAAGGTCGAAGTAGAGGTCGAACTCGACCCGCACGCCCCGCCCGAGCTCGAACTTGTCCGGCTGCCGTTTGATCGTCATGGCCTGGTTGTCGACCGCGATCACCGCACCGGAGTCGGTGACGAGTTGCTGGCGCCGGGTGTCGAAGAGGATCCCGGACAGGCCTTTCCCGGTGACCACCAGCCGGAGCCGGACGAACTGCCCTTTCGCCTCGAATTCGGCGTGGCTGCCGGTGAGGCTGGGCAGCCCGGCGGCCAGGCCGATGAGCGAGAACTCGGTCTCCCCGTTCGTCGCCGGTGACAGGTGCAGCGCGGTCTCGTCCGGGCGGACCTCGCGCGCGGGCAGATCGTAGACCGGTTTGGCGGGCGGCTGTCCTTGCTCGGCTGAGCACCCCGTGAGCAGGGCCAGGACCGAAGCCGCCGCTGCCAGGCACGCTCTCATCGGACGACCTCCACCTTCAAGTACGGCCACCCGTCGACATCCGGCAGCCGCACGGGGCCGACTTCCGCGCCCGGCGAGAAGCGCACTGTCGTTCCGGTCGTACCGTCGCCGGCGATCGGCGTCAGATCGGTGACCGGGACACCGCGTTCGTAACGCTGGGTCCAAGAGCCGTCGTGACGCCGGTTGGTGTGCACGAGCCAGTCGCTCAAGCCCGCCACGACCGACACCCCGCGACGCGGATGACCGTCCGGAAGCCATTGTTTTCCGGGGAAATCGAAGAAGCGCAGATCCTTGGTCGACATGACCGGTTTCTTCACGAAGCCGCCGTGCCCGTCCGCGCGGGTGTCGGTGCCTCGCCCGTCGTCCGCCACCGAGACCGAGCCGTCGGGATGGACCGTGACGACAGCATTCCCGCCGCCGATGCTTTCGGCTTCCTCCGCCGCGTAAGCGAGCACTTCGAGCACGAGGTGCGCGACTCCGCCGGGGGCGAACTCCTCGGGGCTCCGGCGGATACGCCTCAGATGCGCGGCGTCCACGGACCCGGCCCAGTCGTGCGTGGTGTTACGCCATTCACTCACCCCGTCGATTCTGCCTGGTCCGGGGCTACTGTGCGGCGGTGGAGTTACGACGTCTTCGATATCTGTGCGCCGTGGCGGAGGAAGGGCACAGCTGATCGAGCTGTGCGGCGCGTTCGGTCCCGTGTGGACGGCGCGGGTGATCGACGCGGTGGGAAGCGAGGTCCCGGTCGGGAGCGTCATGTACGGCGCCGAGGCCACCAAACAGCTTCACGACCTGTTCGATCCCGGGGCCTAGCACTCCTCGAGGTGCGCGGCGTCGACGCAGCCGGCGGGCTCGGTCCGGCTGGTCGCCTGGTAAAGCAGGGTGTACAGCGTCTCGCGCTGATCCTTGTCGAGCGCGCCGAGCACCTCGTCCTCGACCGCGGCGAGGGCGAACTCGGCCTTGGCGAGCTGCTTGGCGCCGACGTCGGTGAGTTCGACGATGTGACGGCGCCGGTCCTCCGGTGACCGCCTGCGTTCGATCAGGTTCGCGGACTCGAGGTCGTTCAACAGGCCGACGACGTTCGTGCTGTCCATCTCCAGCGTCTTCGCGAGGTCCTGCTGCGAGCAGCCGCGCAGGTCGCGCAGCACGGTCAGCGCGACGAGATGCCGGGTCCGCAGGCCGAGCGGCGCCAGGACGGACTCGCTGCGCAGCCGGATCCGGCGGGTGACGTGGTCGAGCAGCGCGCCGCAGCGATGCGGGGGCTGGTTCACGACCGGGAGTTCGGGCACTCGTCAAGTGTACGTCCCCCATGATGACCGCCACAGCATCAATGGTTTGCGTTACACAAACTATCTGTGCAAAATAATGGTCATGACGAACCTGCTGCACATCGACTCGAGCATCACGGGCGAGCACTCGACCAGCCGCCGCCTCACCGCCAGGGCGGCCGCCGCCTGGCGCGCCGCGCATCCGGAGGGCACCGTCACCTACCGCGACCTTGGCGCCGACCCGCTGCCGCATTTCGACGCGGCGAGCAACGTGGCCAGGGTGACACCGCCGGAACAGCACACCCCGGAGCAGGCCGCGGCATGGCGGCTCATCACGGAACTGGTCGACGAGGTCCGGGCGGCCGACACGATCCTGCTGGGCCTGCCGCTGTACAACTTCGGCCCGCCGAGCACGGTCAAGTCCTGGGTCGACCACCTGATCGTGCCGGGACTGACGCTCGACGCCGAGACCCGGGCAGGCCTGCTCGGCGGCCGGGACTTCATCGTCGTGACCTCGCGCGGCGGCGGTTACGGCGAAGGCACCCCGCGCGAAGGCTGGGACCACGCCCAGTCGTGGATCCCGCATGGTGTCTCGCAGATCGGCCTCGAACCGCGTTTCGTCACCGCCGAGCTGACCCTGGCGAAGATCAACCCGGCGATGGCGGACCTCATCCCGCTAGCCGACGCCAGCCAGGCCGAGGCCGAACGCGCCATCGACGCGCTGTGGACACCGGTTCCCGCTTGATCGTTTCGAAGGGAATCATCGTGGTTCCCGGACGGGGCCGAAGGTCCCGAAGCGGGCTTCGAGTTCGCCGGCGGCGGCCAGGCAGACATCCTCGCGATGGCGCGGTCCGATCAGCTGCACACCGAGTGGCTGGCCGTCGTCGATCCCGGTGGGCACGGCGACGGCGGGAACCCCGACACAGGTGGTGGCGGTGCACAGCCGCATGCCGAACATGACCCGCAGACCCTGTTCCGGGTCGAACGGGTCGGCGTCGAACGGGCGCCAGGTCGAGACCGGGCCGAGAATCACCGGATAGCGCTCGGCGAAGGCCGCCCATTCGCGCATCACGCCGAACCGGGTTGCGGTCGCGTCCAGATAGTCGTCGAGTGTCGATTCAGGACGCTGAGCGAACGAGAGTTCCATGTGCTGCGCCGATTCTTCGGTGAGCAGCGGCCGGATCGACGGCCAGCGACGGCTGAACTCCGCGGTGATCAGCGTGCCGTAGGAGGTCAGCGCGTCCGCCAGCCGCGGCGGTTCGGCTTCCTCGACCTCGTAACCCGCTTCGGCCAGTGCGGCGGCGGCTTTGTCGATCTCGGCCCGGATCCGCGGGTCGACACCGAGTCCGGCGGGGTCCGTGCAGACGGCGACCCGGCGAGGCACCGCCGGAAGCCGCCCGCCGTACGGGATGGCCCGAGGATCCGCCGGATCGGTGCCCGCGAGCACGTCGAAGGTGAGCGCGAGGTCCTCGACGGTTCGGGCGATCGGGCCGTCGACCGGGAACAGCTGCGACGCGAGCGTCGGATCGGACCCGCCGATCCGATGGTCCGTCGCGACCCGCCCGTACGAAGGCTTCAACGCGGTCAGGCCGCAGAACAAGGCGGGTAACCGGACCGAGCCGCCGGAGTCGTTGCCGAGGCCGATCGCCGCCATCCCCGAGGCCACCGCGGCCGCGTCACCACCGCTGCTCCCACCGGGTGTCCGGATCGCACCCCAGGGATTGACGGTCTCGCCGAACAACTGGCTCACCGTGACGTTGCCCGCCAGCGTCAGGTCCGGCATGTTGCCGTGCCCGATCGGAATCGCGCCCGCCGCGCGCAACCGCCGGACCGGCGGTGCGTCCGCGTTCGCCACGGCGTCCTTGAACCGCGGGACGCCATGGGTCGTCGGATGTCCGGCGACGTCGATGTTCTCCTTCACCGTCATCGGAACCCCCGCGAGCGGACCGGGGTCGACGCCGTCGCGGACGAGCGCGTCGATCCGATCCGCTTCGCTCGCCGCCTCGCCGAATTCGGCCGTCACCGCGTTGACCTGCGGATTGACCTCGGCGATCCGGGCCGCGTGGACCTCCAGAACCACGCGGGCCGGCACCTTTCCGCCGCGCACCGCGTCGGCCATCTTCGCCGCGGACCACGTCCAAAGCTCGCTCATGGCGACGAATATACACACCTGTATCTGAATACGGATATGCATTCCGGCGTCTGTGAGGGCCTCCCTGCAAGGAGGCCCTCACGGACCGTTGACTCAGCCGATGCCCGCCGCGAAGACGTGCATCGCGGTGTTCGACGGAAGCGTCACCGCGACGACCTCCTTCCCCGCGGTCAGCGGGACGGAGTTCGCGAACACCCGGTACGGCGTGGTCGGGTACGCCGCCCCCGCGCGGGTGTTCTTGCCCATCACGGTCGCCACCGTCGTCGCTCCGTACTGGGCCGGATCGGCGCAGCACCAGTTGGGGAAGCCGAGTTCGGCTTGACTGGTACTGCCGTCGGCGTAGCGGACGACGACAGTGCCCTTCGCCGTGCCTGTGCCGGTTCCCGCCAGCACCAGCTTGGCCCCCGTTCCGCGCACCGCGATGGTCTGACCGGACGCGAGGACGTTGTCCTTCTGCCCGGTACCGGTTTGCGGCCAGGTCAGCCGAGCACCGAGCGTGGAGAAGCCCGCACCGGGTTTGAGACCGGCTTCGGCGAGACCTTCCGCTCGGAAACTGCTGCCGCCGCCGTCGAGATCGCCCACCGCGACGTGCGCCGCGTCGGTGACGCCGACGTTTCCGTAGGCCGCGGCCAGCGAAGCGTGCGGCACGGTGACCGTCACCGAGTCGGTGACGCGGTTCTCCCCGAGCCGCGCCCGGTACGACGCCGACGCGGTGAGCTGGTAGTCGTCCGGTTTGATCCCCGCGTCCGGCGTCACCTTCACCGGCACCCGCACGGTCTCGCCGGGCATCACCAGTCGCGGCCCGGCAGGAACCTCGGCGCGGAAACCGTTGGCGGGCAGGGAGAACTTGACGTCCCGGACCGGCAGCGGCGTGCCGTTGGTGAAGCTCAGCGTGCCCGTCGCGGTCTGCCCCGGACCGGCGACCGCCGGCACGGAGAGGGCGACCGAACCGTTGCGGTCTTCGGGGAAGATCCCGCCGACCGCGCTGGTGCCGAACAGCCGCACGTCCCGACGGTCACCGGCGCCGATCTTGCCGGTCTTGACCCGCGCGACCCCACCGGCGGCCGGGTCGAACCACCAGCCCGACGCCGCCGCGTCCAGTTCGGCCTTGCTGCCGTACTGCCGCAGGATCGAAGTCCCGGCCAGTACCGTCGCGGGCTTGCTTCCCGTGTGGACGGTCAGCTGGTAGTTCCGCGACGCGGGCTTCCCGGCGTAGGAACCGGAACTGGCGCCGATCCCGACCGTCACCGTGCCCAGGCCGGACGTCGGCGCGTCGACGGTGAACGTCTGCTTCGCCTGGTCCCCGTTCTTGTAGGCGCGAGTCACACCGTCGTCCTCGGTGAGCGTGAACGAACCCTTGCCCTGCGGATAGACGTCGAGGTCGAGCACGCCCTTGTCCCTGGTCTGCCACGACTTCGTGCCCTCGGCCCACATCGGCACCACGGCCCCGGCGCGGACGAACAGCGGCAGCGTGTCGAGCGGCGCGTCGTAACCGTCCACAGTGGTCGGTCCGGTGTAGGTCTTGCCGCTCCAGTAGTCGACCCAGGTGCCCTTCGGCAGGTAGATGCCGTTGCGCACGGTCGAGTTCTCGTACACCGGCGCGACCAGGAAGTCCTTGCCGGACAGGAACTCGTACTTCGCCTTCTCGCCCCAGACGTTTGGGTCGTCCGGGTATTCGAGCGCCAGCGGGCGGACCTGGCCGACGCCGGTCTTGTGCGCCTCCACCGAATGGCTGTAGGTGTAGGGCAGCAACCTTTCCTTGAGCAGCAGGTACTTGCGGTTGATCGAGGTGTACGGCTCGCCGTACCGCCACGGCTGCTTGTCCGACGCGGCCCAGCCGTCCATCGTCATCGAGACCGGCAGGAACGCCTTCCACTGCAGGTCGCGGACGTAGGTCTGCGGGCTGCCGCCGAAGATTCCGTCGATGTCGCCGGTGTTGTACGCGATCCCCGACGTCGTGGCGCCGGCGTAGGTCGGGATCTGCCATTTGATGTAGTCGTAGGAACCGGCCTGGTCGCCGCTCCACAGCACGCCGCAGCGCTGAGCGCCCGCCCAGCTGACGGGTGTCCAGACGAAACCGCGCGCGTCGCTGTTGTCCTCGATGCCCTTGTGCGCGGTGTCGCAGGCGTCCAAGGCGAACTGGTAGCCCGGACCGACCCACGCGACGTCGAGTTTGCGGACCCGGACCCCGGCCTTGACCTCTTCGACCTGGTTCGGCACGCCGTTCTCGGTCCACAGCCCGAGTTGCATGTTGTTCTTGCGGAGGCCTTCGCCGGTCTGCTGGAGGTTTTCGTAGCCGCAGCCGTAGCCGTCGTTGACGAGCATCCAGCCGTTGGGCATCCCGTGCTCGGTGTAGCCCTCGGCGACCTTCACCGCGTCCAGCGTGTGCCGCTCACCGCGGTTGGCGTTGTGCAGGTAGCAGTCGGCGTCCCCGTGTTCGAGACCGTAGAGCGGTGGCAGGAAAGGCTTTCCGACCAGATCGGTGTAGCCGGTGATGACGTCCTTGAGCCCGTCGCCGACGACGTAGGTCGCGTCGAAGCGGCGCTCGTCGTGCGTGGTGCGCACCGGCTCGGTGAAGGCGTAGGTGCCTTGCGCGAAGGTGTTGCGCAGCACGCCGTATCCCGCCGTGGAGGCGTAGAACGGCTGCGAATTCGGGGCCCCGCCGTCGTTCCAGTTGTAGTCGGCGAAGATCCGGATCGTCTGGTCACGGTGACTGAAGCGGCCGTTCTGCTCGCCGCCGCCGACGAACTGCTCGGCCCCCGTCCGCGCCAGGGTCTGCGTGGTCTGCTTGTCGGTCCAAGACAGCGGCGCCGACTCCTCCCAGAGGCGCTTGCGGTCCGAGCCGTCGTACAACGCGAGCCGCAACGGATGCTTGTACGCCCGCAACGTCGCCTTGGCCGTGGAAACCGCCCAGTAGTCCCCCTTGTCTGTCCTCTTCGGCGTGACCGGGTCGCCGGTGCGCGGCAGCACGATCTTGCTCCCGGCCGGATCGGTGAACGCGCCGTCCGGCGCCAGCCAGACCCGGACGGCGCCTTCGGCCGGGAAGCTGACGCGCACCGCGGCGCTTCCCGAATTCAGGGTGACCGTGGCGCCCTCGCCGGAGATCCCGGTCAGATCGCCCAGCTTGCCGGACGCCGCCGCGGCCGGATCGGCGTGGGCGGCGACCGGGGAAAGCCCGAGTAAGGCCACTGCGGCCAAACAACTCAGGGATTGCGCAACTCTGCTCATTCGAGACACATTTCGCGCATGAATACGCAAGATGGTCTCTGTATAGCGCACGGTTCGCGCAAAGTCATCCGCCGAAGCGGTGCTGCCGACTTTCGTCGGGTGACGCGAAGATCCTTATGTCACAAGGAGTGCGCAAAAGACGTGAAGGCCCCCTTCCCTACCCTGAAGGTAGGAAAGGGGGCCTTCACGGACTGGGTCAAACCGCCTGGACCTCGACGCCGGCGGCCTCGAACGCCCGCAGCACCTTCGGATCGGCGTTGGAATCGGTGACCAGGGCGTGCACCTGCGTCGTCGCGCAGATCCGCGCGAACGCGCGGCGTCCCAGCTTCGAACCGTCGGCGACCGCGACGACGCGTTCCGCCCGCTCGACCATCAGCCGGTTGATACTCGCCTCGCCCTCGTGGTGCGCGAAGGCGCCGGCGTCGGCATCGAACGCGTCGACGCCGAGAAACAGCAGGTCGATCGTCAGTTCACTGAGCACGCGGGTCGCCAGCGGACCGCTGAGCTCGAACGACTGCGGACGCGCGACACCACCGGTGACCACGATCTTCACATGCGGCCGCACCGCGAGTTCGTGCGCGATGTTCAGCGCGTTGGTGACCACGGTCAGCCCCGGCGAATCGCGGAGACCGGCCAGATCGGACCGTGTCGCCAGCGATCGCGCGACCCCGGCCGTCGTCGTCCCGCCGTTGAGGCCCACCACCATGCCCTGCGCGACGAGCGCCGCCGCGGCGACGCTGATCCGCTGCTTTTCGGGCACGTGCCGCGCGGTCTTGTACCGCAACGGCAGGTCGTAGGCGAGATCGTTGGCCACCGCGCCACCTCGGGTGCGGGTCAGCAACTGCTGCTCCGCCAGGTGATCGAGGTCGCGCCGGATCGTCGCCGCGGAGACGTTCAACTCCTCGGCCACGTCCTCGACGTCGATCTTTTCCCGCTGCCCCAGCAGGTCCAGCAGGGTGCTCAGCCGTTCGTGCCGGGCCATCGGCGCCACTCCTAGCTCGCTGCGGCCTATCGCGCATGACGTTGCGCTGTTGGCCACTGTTTCGAGCAGTATGCTGCATCGCGGTTGTCCACCGCGAGCGGCACGCCGGTCGAGTGGCCCGGCCGGTCACTTCATCCGGAAGTCGTGCTGTTCCGGCAGCGGTTCCCCGGAAACCGCCGCCCAAGTGTCCGACAAGGACGTTTCCCCTTCCCTGATGTTCGCGACCTCGAAACCGGTGTCGTACACGGCCTTGGCCCCGGCGACGTCGCCGAGGGCGAGCCGGGTGCGGGCGGTCAGCAGGGCGATCCGCCCCTCCACGGGCAGCCCGGCCAGCAGTTCGCTCGCTTCGCCCGGGAGCCCCGCGGCGAGTTGCGCCGCGATGGCCTCGACGACCAGAGGACGCAGTGACGGCGCGAGGGCGACCGCACGCCGGTACAGCCAGGCGGCCTCGTGCCCGGCCGTGGCGACTGCGAGATTCCGCAGGGCCCAAGGGTTCTCGGCCGCCGAGACGGACTCGCGCCAGGCGCCGACAGCGTCCGAATGCCGTCCGGCGGCCCAGTGCGCGACGCCCCGGTGATACCAGGTCAGCCAGTTCTTCGGGGCGTGCTCCAGGATATCCGCCCAGTACCGGTTCACCAGCGTCGGCGGCGGCACCGCGAGCGGATCACCGTCCGGCGGCGTACCGTCGAGCAACGCGAGCCACGGCTCCTGGTCCGGCCCGAGCGACTCGTCCGGGAACGGCGTGCCGGGCAGGCACATCGGCGCGCGCCGGTTCTCCAGCGCGCCCCAGCCGGAACCGGTGGCGAGGAACGATTCCGGGGTGACGTCGGCGATCTTCCGCCAGTCGCCGTGATACTCGTCCAGGGTTTCCGCAGACGGCAGGCCGACGGCGACGGCTTCGCGGGCCGCCGTCCAGTCTTCCCCGTGCACCGTGAGCGATTCGGCGGCGACCGGACCGTAGGCCTCCAGCCAGTCCCAGCTCTCCCCCGGCGGCAAGCGCAGATGCTCCAGCTGGGTGCGGGCCAGCCCGGCCTGGATCTCCAGGTAGCCGCCGGCCCCGGGCGCCAGCCATTCCTGCCAGCGGCGTCCACCGGTGGATTCGCCCCACAGGAACAGCTTCCGGCCGCGCAGACGGCCGGTGGACAGCTGGGCCAGCCCCGTCCCGTCCGCCTCGACGGCCGCGACCCACGGCCTTCCGGTCACCTCGAAGAAGTAGTCCGCCGCGGCTTCGGCGCGGGCCGGATAGGTCAGCTCACCGGGCACGTCGACCAGGTCGAGCCGTCCCGAATAGCCGTAGTGCCACGCTTGAGTCGCGGGAGCGAGCACGCGGGTGCCTTCGTTCTGGGGCACCGCGATGTTCGACCACCAGTACACCGGGACGTCATAGGGGTGCGGGTTCCGCACCCGTACGGCCACGAGCAGGTGCTCCGAGTCGTCGGGCAGCCAGAAGTCGATCTGGTACGGCAGGTCGCGAGTGCGTTCCCACTCCCACAGCCGCAGCACCGGCGTGCCGTCCGGGCCCTCGATCTCTGCGGCGAACATCGGATCGCAGGTCAACGTCGTATGCCCGGTGCTCCCGAGGTTCCATTCGACACCACCGGCGAACCACGCGTCCCGCAGGGCGAGGTTCGCGGGCTGGAACACCGGATTGCGGTAGAGCAGCTCGCGGCCCGATGGCTTGTGCACCAGCGAGTACAGCCGTCCGCCCAGCGACGGCAGCACGGTGGCGCGGAGTTTGTCGTTCTCCAGCACCAGCGCCGGAAGCTCGCGTTCCGTGCGCTCGCGGGTATAGCCGTCCTGCAGCAGGCACGGCAATGGCGTGTCCAGACGGCCGTAGCCGATGTTCTCCGCCAGGTCCCGTGGCAGCTCGTCCACATTGGACACCTTCGCCACCGCTTCGGGTTTCCGAAGAGGTGGCAAGGGGTTCTCCGGCCCCAGCTCGGCGGCCGGGAGCACCAGCCCGGTGCGGTACAGGCGGGTCATGCGTCCGGGAGCCGATCGCCGGTGGCGGCGTCGAACAGGTGCACCGCGCCCGGTTGCGGTGTCAGGGTGATCGGTTCGCCGCGCTGCCACGGGGCCATACCCGGGGTGCGGACCGTCAGCACGCGATCGCCGTCCCGGCAGTACAGGTACTGGTCGCTGCCCAGTTCCTCGACGACCTCGACGACGGCCTCGAAACCGCCGTCCCCGATCGTCCAGCCCTCGGGCCGGACACCGACGACGATGCCGGGGCCGGTCAGCGCCGAACGTTGGGCAGGAGTCAACGGCAGCCGCGTACCACCGGCGACGGCACCGTCACTGTCCACAGTGGTCTCCAACAGGTTCATCGCGGGTGAGCCGATGAACCCGGCGACGAACACGTTGACCGGCTTCGCGAACAGCCCCACCGGAGTGTCGCACTGCTGCAGGAGCCCGTCCTTCAGCACGGCGACCCGATCGCCCATGGTCATCGCCTCGACCTGGTCGTGCGTGACGTAGAGCGTCGTGATGCCCAGCCGCCGCTGCAGGGAGGCGATCTGGGTCCGCGTCTGCACCCGGAGCTTCGCGTCCAGATTGGACAGTGGCTCGTCCATCAGGAACACGCTGGGCTCGCGCACGATCGCCCGGCCCATCGCGACGCGCTGCCGCTGCCCGCCGGACAGGTTCGCGGGTTTGCGGTCCAGGTACTCGGTCAGGTCGAGCACAGCCGCGGCCTCGCGCACCTTGCGTTCGCGCTCGGCCTTGGCCATCTTCGCCAGCTTCAGATGGAAGCCGATGTTCTCCCCCACCGTCATATGCGGGTAGAGCGCGTAGTTCTGGAACACCATGGCGATGTCCCGGTCCTTCGGCGGGAGTTCGGTGACGTCGCGGTCGCCGATGTGGATGGAGCCGTCGTCGACGCCTTCCAGCCCGGCGAGCATCCGCAGCGTGGTGGACTTCCCGCAGCCGGACGGGCCGACCAGCACCAGGAACTCGCCGTCGGCGACCTCGAGGTCGAGGCCGTCGACGGCGGGACGTTCCACCCCGGCGTAGAACCGGGTGGTGTCGGAGAAGGTCACGGTGGCCATCAGGTCCTACTTTCCGGCGCCGAGGGTCAGGCCGGTGATGATCCGGCGGGCGAGCACGAGGTAGAGCACGAGCATCGGGAGCACGACGATCGCCACCCCGGCGATCAGGCCGCCGTACTCCGACTGGTAGCTCGCGGCCCCGTAGAAGGTGAAGAGCGCGCGGGAGAGCGTGAAATGCGCCTGGTCCTTGAGGAACACGATCGCCAGCAGCGTCTCGTTCCACAGGCCGATGGCGTTCAGCGTCAGCGCGGTGATCATGCCGCCGCGGGTCAGCGGCAGCATGACCGAGAAGAACGTGCGCGTCGGGGACGCGCCGTCGAGCGCGGCCGCCTCCTCCAGTTCGTCCGGCAGCGACCGGAAGAACCCCGTCATGAGGAACACGGTGAACGGGATCGACAGCGCCACGTACAGCACGAACAGCCCGTACTCGTTGTCGAGGTGCACTTTGCTGAGCACCACGAACAGCGGGATGATCACGGTCTGGAACGGCACGCCCATGCCGATAGCGACGACGTTCGTCATCGGGCCGGCACCGCGGACACCGAGCCTGGTCAGGGCATAAGCGCAGGGCGCGGAGACGGCGACGGTCACGACCGTCGCCAGCCCGACCAGGAGCACGGTGGTCAGCACGGCCTGCCCGAAACCGGCGTTGTTCCAGGCGTAGATGAAGTTCCGGAACGGCTTGCCGACGTGGAACCACTGGTACGGCAGGGCGAACGGCTTGGTGAAGATCTCCACCGGCGTCTTGAACGACGCCGTGAGCAGCCAGTACAGCACCAGGATGTTGCCCGCGGTGAACAGCCACACGATCGTGGAACCCAGTACCCGCAACGGGCTGAACCGTTTGGAGCCGGGCGCCGGACGCGGTTTGCGTGGCGGCTTGCGCACCGGTTTCGGCGACGGGCGCGCGGGCGCCTCGACGTCGGTGACGGACATTTCGTCTCCCTCAGAACTGGATCGCGTCACGGCGCATCAACCGGCGGAGCAGGACGACGAGCACGGACACCAGTGCGATCATCGCCACCGCGCAGGCACACGCGGCACCGAAGTCCGGCGTGCCGTTCGAGCCGAAGGTCCGGTCGAACACGTAGATCCCCAGCGTCCACGCCTCGTTGGGCGGGGCGTAGGTGCCCGGACCGGCCAGCACGAACACCAGCTCGAAGATCTTGAGCGCGTTGATCGTCCACAGCACCCCGGCGACACCGACGACGTCCCAGGTCATCGGCAGCGTGATGTTCTTGAACTTCTGCCACGGCGAAGCGCCGCCCAGCTCGGCGTCCTCGTAGAGATACGGCGGGATGCGGTCGACCGCGGCCATCAGGATCGTGATGTAGAAACCCGAACTGGCCCAGATCAGCGAAGCCGTCACCACACCGGTCACATTGGACGGTGCGAGGAACTTCGCCGCGTCCGCGCCGAGGCTTTCCAGCACGTAGTTCGCCAGGCCCTGTTTCCCCGGCTGGTACTTGAAGACGAAGCCGAGGAACATGCCGAGCGCGACCGGCGCCACGATGTTCGGGAAGAACAGGATCGCGCGGACGATCTTGCCGCCCTTCATGTCCCGCAGCACCATGGTGAACAGGAACGCCAGCGCGAACGTGCCGATCCCGCCGAGGAACACGTAGATCAGCGTGTTGCGGAAGGCGTACTGGAACGAGTCGCTCGCCCACATCTGCGTGTAGTTGGTGACGCCGTTGGGTTCCGGCGTGTCCCCCGCCCCGGCCCAGCTGGTGAAGCTCAGCACCACGGTCGCGAGCGTCGGCAGTACCAGGAAGGCCAGGTACAGCACCAGCGCCGGCGCGGCGAACGGCCAGAACAGCCGTTTCTTCCGGCGCAGGTGCGCGCCGGCCTTCACCGCCCGCGCCGACGGCGTGGCCGGCGCGGGTGGCGTCGTGACCGTGGCCATCAGCCCTGGTTCTTCCAGAACTCGGCGCCCTTGGTGGCGAGCTGGTCCACGAACTGCTGCGGGGTGATCTGGCCCTTCAGCAGCGCGATGTCGGCGGGGTCGAAGACGTCGGTCTGCCATTTGCCACCGGCGATGCCGTCGATCCCGTCGTACTGCAGGACGTGCTCCTTCTTCGGGTCGTCCAGCGCGGCCTTGACCTGCTTGAGGTCGTCCGGCACGGCGAGGTCGGCGCGCGGCACGAGGTTGTCGGCCACGATCGGGATCCCGGCGAGCAGGTCCTTGTTGAGGAAGTAGGCGATGAACGCCTTGGCCGCCTCGGGGTGCTTGGCCTTCTTGGTCACGGAGAAACCGATCGACATCTGCTCGACGGTGTCGTGCGTGGCGCCTTCGGGCATCGGGAACTGGAAGGAGCCGTAGTTGATCTTCGTTCCGGCGCCCTGCTTGTCGAGGTACTCACGGGTTTCGCTCGGCGCCCAGCTGCCGACGTAGAGGAACCGGGAGTCGCCGTCCGCCCAGCGCTGCTGCACCTGCGGGAACTTCGCCGCGTCCCAGCCGTCGATGAAGTACTTGGGCAGCTTCGCGGTTTCGGTGGCCGCCTTGAGGAAACCGGGCTCGGTCTTCCACGCCTGGCCGGTCTTGTCGGTCGCGGCCTTGTAGAGCCCGCCCGCGCCGACGTACCGCTCGGCGAGCTGGGTGTAGAAGTACATGTTGTAGAACGGGATGTCGCCGTCGAGGCTGACGGCGGCCTTGCCGTCGGCCTTCGCCTTGTCGAACAGGCCGATCAGCTCGTCCATCGTCTTCGGCTGCTGGATGTCGCCTGCGGTGTCCTTGTTGAACCACCACGCGCTCGACTGGATCGTGTACGGGACCATGAAGTTGTGGCCCTCGCGGTCCTTGTTCTGCGGGAAGTCGTACGAGCTGGGCGAAAGCACGTCCTTGACGGTCTTTTCGCCCTCGCCGACCTTCATCGCGAACACGTCGTCGACGCTCTGCGTGCCGCCCGGCGTCATGACCGCCGCGCCGACCTTGCTGACGTCCTGGTCGAACAGGTCCGGCACCGCGTCGGTGTTCAGCGCGGGCACCAGGTTCTGCGTGTAGGCCTTGCGGCCCAGCCACTGCACGTCGACCTTGACGCCGGTCTTCTCCTGGAAACATTTGAAGGCCTTCTGGAGGACCTTGCCCTGCGGCTCGTCGGCCGTCCACATGGACCAGTACGTGAATTCCTTGTCCGTCACGGGTTTCACCCCCGCCTCCGGACAGGGCGCGTTGAGGAACTGGTCGACGCCCGGGAGCGCGTTCTCGCCCGTGCCACCGGCCGCGTCCCCGCCGCCGCATCCCGCGAGCAGGAGCGCCACCCCTGCCGTCGCTGACATCACTGTCGTGAGCCTGCCTACCCGCATCCGCCACCACCTGGATCGAAGATCACACAAGTTCTGCTTGTTGTTGCGCAGTTTTGTGAGGTTTCGCGCACATGTCAACAGTCAATCGCGCAAAGTCTGCTCAATCGTCACCTTGACCGGTTCAACATGATCAAGCTTGAGCACTCCCAGCAGCCGCCGCACCTCGACGGCGACCGCGGCACGCCCGGCACCGAGGTACTTTCGCGGGTCGACGCGCTCCGGATGCGCGCGCCAGTCCTCCGCGGCGGCCGCGGTGAACACCTTGTTGAGCTGGGTGGCGATGTTGATCTTCGTCATCCCGGCCCGTACCGCCTCGGCCAGCCCGGCGTCCGGCACGCCCGACGATCCGTGCAGCACCAACGGCACCGGCACCCGCTCCCGCAGCCGCGCGATCAGCTCGAAGTCCAGTGCGGCGTCACGGGTGAGCATGGCGTGCGAACTGCCCACCGCCACCGCGAGCGCGTCGACCCCGGTGGACGCGACGAACTCCGCCGCCTCGTCCGGATCGGTGCGCGCGCCGGGCGCGTGGACGCCGTCCTTGCCTCCGACCTCGCCGAGTTCGGCCTCGACCCAGACCCCGTGATCATGGCAGTACGCGGCGACTTCCCTGGTCGCCCGCACGTTGTCGGTGTAGTCCAGTTTGGACGCGTCGAACATGACGGAGCCGAAGCCGAGCGCGACCGCCTCACGGACGAGGTCGGCCGATTCGGCGTGATCAAGGTGAACCGCGACCGGTGTGGCCGCACTCCTGGCCGCGGCCAGCGCCGCCGCGCCCACCGGCGCCAGCGAGCCGTGGTACTTCACGGCGTTCTGGCTCAGCTGCACGATCACCGGCGCTTCCGCCGCGGCCGCGCCGTCGACGATCGCGGTGATGTGTTCGAGCTGGATCGCGTTGAACGCGCCACAGCCGCTCCTGGCCGCCGCGGCGGCTCCGACGATCTCCCCGGTTCCCACCAGAGGCATGGCAGTTCTCCTAGTCCGGGCGGGCGCGCACGGCGACCAGCCCCTGTTCGGCTTGGTAGTGCGCAAGGTCGACGTCGCCGGCGAGCGGGCCGAGCACGGCCGCCCCGGACAACGCGACGGCCCGGCGCAGGATGTCCGGCCACGATTCGACGCGGCTGAGCCCCAGCGCCAGCGCCGCGACGACGGCGTCACCCGCGCCGGTGGTGTTGCCGCGGAGCACAGTGGACGGTGCCGCGTGCCAGGTGCCGGATCCGGTCACCGCCAGCAGTCCCTCCGGGCCCAGCGAGACGACGACCGCGCCCGCCCCGGCCTTGCGAAGCTCGTTCGCGGCGGCCACCGGGTCACTCAGGCCGGTGACCTCGCGCAGCTCGTCCGCGTTCGGTTTGACCACGGACGGCTTCCCGGCCAGTCCGGCGAGCAGCGCGTCGCCGGAAGTGTCCAAGATGGACGGTGCGTCACCGAAGAGCCCGGCGTATCCCCCGGCTCCCGGCGGGAGGCTGCCCGAGCAGACGAGCACGTCCGGCTTCCGGGTCCGGACGGCCGCCGCAAGCGCTTGCCATTCGTCCTCGGTGAGCCGTGGCCCTGGTTCGTTCAACAACGTGACCGATCCGTCGCCCGCGAGGACCGTGGTGGTGCGCCGGGTTTCGCCGCCGATCGGAACGACGCCCGCCGCGATGCCGGCCGCCGCGAGATCACCCACGACGGCGGCTCCCGTCGAGCCACCCGCCGTGAAGACCGCGCGGACGTCGGCGCCGAGCGTGTGCAGCACGCGGGCGACGTTGACGCCCTTGCCGCCCGCCCGATGCCGCACGTCCCGCACCCGGTGCACGTCACCGGGCCGCAGACCGTCCACTGTGTACGTGACGTCCAGCGCGGTGTTCGGCGTGACGGTGACGATCACAGCGAGCTCAGGTCAGGACGACGGAACGGGTGAGGCTGCGGGGGTTGTCCGGGTCGAGGCCCTTGCGGGCGGCGATGGCCCCGGCGACACGCTGCGCGCGGACCAGATCCGCCAGCGGGTCCAGGCCGCTCTCGACGAACAGGCCGCCCGCTCGGGCGACGTCGCCTGCCAGTCCTTCCGGCGCCTGCCCGAACATCCAGGTCACCCGGCCGGGTTCACTGATGCTGATCGGCCCGTGCCGGTAGTCCCACGCCGGGTAGGACTCGGTCCACAGCAGGCAGGCCTCGCGGAACTTGAGCGCGGCCTCGTTCGCGATGCCCACGGACCAGCCGGTGCCGAGGAAGCTGAACTGCTCCGCGGTGACCAGTTCGTCGGGCAACGGTTCGGCGAGTACACGTTCGGCCTGGTCGGCGACCGCGGTCAGGTCCTCGCCGAGGTGGGCGCGCAGCATCGCCAGCGCCGTCGTGGCGAACCGGGTCTGCACGACCGAGCGTTCGTCCACCACGGAAAGGTCGACGATCGTGTCCGCGGCGGCCTCGATCTCGCGCGGCACTCCGGTGATCGCGATGGTCGGCGTCTTGCCCCGCAGCTTCGCCAGCAACGCGTGGACCTCGGTCGTCGTGCCCGACCTGGTCAGCGCGACGACGTGGTCGTAACCCCGGCCGGACGGGAACTCGGACGCGGCGAAGGCGTCGGTCTCGCCGAGCCCGGCGGACTCGCGGAGGACGGCGTACGCCTGGCCGATGAACCACGACGTGCCGCAGCCGACGATCGCGACCCGCGCGCCCGGCGGCGGCAACAGGTCACTGTTCGCCGAGGCCAGCGCCGCCGCTTCCCGCCAGCAGCCGGGCTGGCTCGCGATCTCCGCCGCCATGAAGGTCCCGCTCATGAACTCCCCATCCGTGCCAGTTGTGCGCAATAGCTGTCACGTTAGGTGCAGTTTTGTGCAACGTCAATGCTCTGTTAGTGCACTTTCACGCATTTGCTCCGCGCAGATGTGCAGGATGTGCTGGTCACCTACCGTGGACGGATGCGGATCGTCTCGCTGCTCCCCGCCGCGACCGACTTCGTCGCGACCCTCGGGCTCCTGCCGTCACTGACCGGCCGGACCCACGAATGCGACTGGCCACCCGGCGCGCTCGACGACGTCCCGGTGGTCACGAGCAGCACGATCGACCACGCCGTGCTGTCGAGCCGGGAGATTTCCGCGGCCGTCGGCGGCGAGCATCGTGGTTCGGCCCTGTACTCCCTGGACGCCGCGCTGCTCGCCGCGGCCGAACCCGACGTCGTCCTCACGCAGGATCTGTGCGATGTCTGCGCGGTCTCCTACCGGCAGGTGTCCGAGACCGTGCGCGCGATGGACGGCGACACCCGGGTGGTGAGCCTCGAACCGCGGACGCTCGACGGCATCTTCACCTGCTTGACCACGCTCGGCGAGGTGCTGGGTGTCCCCGAACGTGCCGCCGCTGAGACCCGCCTTCTCCAGGAACGCTGGGAAGCGGTCCGGGCTCGCGTCGCGGGGCGACCGCGGCCGAGGGTGGCGGCCATCGAATGGCTCGACCCGCTCTGGCCCGCCGGGCACTGGGTCCCGGAGCAGATCGAAGCCGCCGGCGGCGTCCCGCTGCTCGCCGCCGCGGGCGAACACACTCGCCCCATCGCCTGGGACGCTGTCGTCGCGGCGCGACCCGACGTGCTGCTGCTCATGCCCTGCGGCTTCCCGCCAGAGCGGACCGAGGCGGAACTACCGCTGCTGACCGGCTTGCCGGGCTGGGACGACATCCCGGCCGTGCACATCTTGGACGGACCGGCCTACTTCAACCGGCCCGGCCCCCGCGTCGTCGACGGCGCCGAGATCCTCGCCGATCTCATTCACGCCCCTTCGGCGCCCACAGATTGAAGCCGACCGCCACGGCCAGCGCGGCGCACCAGATCGCCAGATAGCCAGGCGACCAGCGCCGGATCAGGGCGATCAGCCCCACGATCAGGCAGAGCCCGGTCCCGACAGCGGTGAACAGCGAGACGGCGCTGGCCGGACGGTTGCCCATGCCCAGCGAGTATCCCGTCACCATGCGGCGAATCCCACGTGACCGGCGTCACGTCGAAAACTGTCACAACCACTGGGGTCAACCCGTCATGTGTGCAGGAACCTACGGAGAGGAACGATCATGGAACCGCGCGTCAACCTGTTCGAGAACGAGGTCATCCTCAAGTACGCCAAGCGTCTCGGCGCCGCGAACCGTCCGATCGAGGAGTCCTCGCTGCCGCACGCTACCCAGGAACTGGTGAAGCTGCGCGCCAGCCAGATCAACGGCTGCGGCTTCTGCACCGACATGCACAGCAAGGACGCCGCGCACGCCGGCGAGACCTCGGTGCGGCTCAACCTGGTCGCCGCCTGGCGGGAAGCGAACGTGTTCACCGAGGCGGAGCGGGCGGCCTTGGCGCTCACCGAGGAGGGCACCCGTATCGCCGACGCGCACCACGGCGTCAGCGACGAAACCTGGACGCAGGTGCGCAAGCACTACGACGACGAGCAGATCGGTGCCCTGATCGCGCTGGTCGCCACGATCAACGCGTACAACCGGCTCAACGTCATCGCCCGGACGCCGGCGGGCGACTACCAGCCCGGCATGTTCGACTGATCCTCGCGTTCACCGACAACAGGATCGCTTCACCGGACAACGATCGAGCTGCTTCGGGCTGCTAAACCTGCGGATACCAGCGATCCGGAGGTTTCAGCCCGTGCAACTCGACGTCCGCTTCTTCCCCGTGACCGGGACCCATCCGCTCACCACCGACCTCGTCGGGCTCCGCGCGAACTTCCACTACGGCTCCGGGAACGTGCTGGAGCAGCACTACGCGGACCGGACGACGATGATCTGGACCGGCGTGTCCGGCGATTTCGCCGGTGTCCGGCAGAAGGAGGCGACACTGCGCGTCTTCGAAACCGGCCCGGCGCAGTATTTCGTCACCTGGTACGAGACCGGGACCGTCGCGACCGCCGCGCACGGCGAAGTCTTCGACGGTGGCTATCCCATCGCGGTGATGGCCGACTTCGGCCGCTTGATCGCGACGGCGGCCTATACGAATCCGCGCGAGGACGGCGGGCAGTACTTCCTGGTCGACCAGGCGACCATCGAGATTCTGGAGAAGCCGCACCGATGGCCTTTCTTTCCCGAACCTCGGTCGTGAGTGCTTCGTGCCGAGAGCCCAGGGACTCGCTGCGAGTGAAGTGGTTCACGGGGTCGGCCTATGTTCTGAGGTGCATGGTGTTCCGTCTCGGTGTGCCGGTGGGGTCAAGGTAGGCGGGTGGGGTGAATTCGGGGAGTCCGTCTTGGGCGATTTGGACTTTCCATTCGCTGTGGTGGATCAGCCGGTGATGCCGGGTACATAGCAGCACGAGATTATCGATCTTCGTTTCGCCGTGATGACGCCAGAAAACAATGTGATGGGCGGTGCAGCGCGGGACCGGCATGTCACAGCCCGGGAACGCGCAGCCACCATCGCGAAGGGTCAATGCGTACTTCTGGGCGAGGGACACGGTCCGTTTGGAGCGGCCGATGTCCAGCGGTTCTCCGGCGGTGCCGAGGACACCCGGTCGCACCCGCGCGTCGCAGGCCAGGATCCGGGCGTCGGTGGCGCTGATCGGGCCCACCAGATCCAAGTGCGCCTCGCCGAGATCGCTGATCAGGTCGTCGTAGGACATGGTGACCAGGATGTGCGTCGCCTCGCCCGCCTGACCGGGAAGATTCCGGCTAGTGGTCTTCAAACGCACGTAGTCGGTGAAGGCATCCCCGTAGCGTTCGTCCTGGGTACGGGAGTCCCGGACCCCGTCGATGGCTTTGTGCGGCTTGGCCATCGGATCCAGATCGGACTTCAGGCGGGCGTAGGTTTCCAGGTCGAGTCTGGCTTTGAGGCCGAGGGTGCCGTCGCGGTGTTTGACGAACCGCAACTCCGGCCGGGTCTCGTTGGGGTCTTCGTTGCGGGGTTCTTTCCCGTCCGGGTCGAGTTCGTCCAGCAGGCGGCGTCCGGCGCGGGCGATCTGCCGCGGCCCCGCGCGACGAGCCAGTTCGACCAGGATCTTCTCCCCGGCCCGCACGTCTTCTTCCGACACGCTGGACGGGATCCGCGCGAGAGTCTTGATGATGGCATCGATCTGCGAACCGCCGATCGCGCCCTCCGCCGCAGCCACAGCAGTCAACGGCGCCAGGGGCGACTCGGGGTCTCCACCGATGGACGGGCCGGGATGCAAAGCCAAGACACGGTCGGCACGGTCACTGGCTTCCTTGTCCGTCACCAAGAAGTCCTCGAATATCAACGCCGACAACGTCGAATGACCACTACACCCGCGAACCCCACGCGAATTGATTTCCGCCAGAATCGCGTTCTGTTCCGCATCCGCCCGCCGCTTCACAACTTCCAGTTCCTGTTTACGGGCATGCAGCGTCGCGGTATCGACGCGCCACCACTCGGTGGACGTCTCTGGGATTGCATCGTCGCTGGCCACGGCCCCAAAGATACTCTTAAGCGAACACCTGCGCTAGCCCAATCGGCCCAATAAGGGAAATTGCCGGAAAATGGCAACAGCGAAGGAGTCCTAAAGCAGCGAAGCACCTTATCGAGGGGTAAGTCAAATGTGTCGGAAGCGGGGTCGGTGACAGTGTGAAGGCTCCCTTCGCTGCGTCTGATGCGGTGAAGGGAGCCTTCGCCCCAGCCACTCACCCGCGCTGGCCACCTCGCCGCCGGCGCCCGTGTCGCGAAAGCCACTTTCGCGACCCCTGATGTCCCGAAAGTGGCTTTCGCGACACCCTCGACGGACGACGGAAGCCCACGAAGGGCCCCTACGCCACGTTTGCCCTACCCCTCGGGGATGAATACGCAAAAGTGTCACGTCCGGTCATGAGCGGCGAGCGGAGCATCCAGGACGGCGCGCGCCGATCACGTGTGTCGTCTGTCCAGTCACGCGAAGACAAGGAAAGACCGGGCACTGCCGAACAAGACCCGCGCGCGCAAAGGCAAAGCCCGCCACCCCTGCCGCTCCCATACTGGCCGTCCAGCCGAGACGAGGAGCACCGAATGAGCCGAGACGACACGTCGCTCGCCAAGAACGTCCTGGGCGTGCCGGGCATCGTCTTCCTCGTGCTCGCCGCGGTCGCGCCGCTGACCGGGATGATCGTGATCGCGGCCATCGGCATCGCGGTCGGGAACGGCGGCGGCATGGTCGCGGCGTTCCTGCTGGCGACGGTCGTCCTGCTGCTGTTCGCCGTCGGCTACGCGCAGATGTCGCGGGTGCTCACCAGCGCGGGCGGCTTCTACGCCTTCGTGGTCAAAGGTTTGGGCAGGACGCCGGGTCTCGTCGCCGGGTTCGTCGCGATGCTCGGCTACAACTGCTTCGTCGCGGGCGCGATCGGAACGAGCGGGTTCTTCACTTCCACGGCGATCGACGACGTCTTCGGCCTGAAACTCGATTGGCTGTTCTGGAGCGCGCTTTCGGTCGTGCTGGTCCTCCTGCTCAGCCGCCGGGGAATCGCGGTCAGCGCGAAGGTGCTGGGTGTCTCGCTGATCCTTGAAGTGTCGATCCTGCTGATCATGGACTTCAGCGTGCTGTTCCGGCACGGCTTCTCGTTCGCCGCGTTCAGCCCGTCCGTCATGTTCCAGGGGGCGGGCGGTCTGGCGTTGTTGTTCGCCGCCAACGCTTTCATCGGGTTCGAGGCGACGGCGCTGTTCGGCGAGGAGGCCAAGGATCCCAAGCGGACGATCCCTCGGGCGACCTACATCGCGATCGGGTTCATCGGGGTGTTCGCCGCGTTCACGACGTGGGCCGTGGTCAGCGCGATCGGCGCCGAGCAGGCGCAGGACGTGGCCGCCGCGCATCTTTCGAGCGGGGATCTCGTGCTCTCGGTCGCGCAGGAGTATCTCGGCGGCCCGCTGACGAAGGTGATGTTGCTGCTTCTGGTGGTCAGCCTGTTCGCGGCGCTGCTGGCGCTGCACAATTCGGCCACCCGCTATCTGTACGCGCTGGGCCGGGTCGGCGTGCTGCCGCGGCTGCTGGGCAAGACCAGCCCGCGCAACGGCGCGCCGCGCTACGCCTCGATCGTCCAGCTGGTCTTCGGTTCGCTGGTGGCCCTGGCGTTCCGGCTCGCGGGCCTCGACCCGGTCGCCGACCTCACCGCGAGCATGACCGGCTTCGGCACGCTCGGGATCCTCACCCTCCAATTGTTCGCGGCGGTGGCGATTCTGGTCTACTTCCGACGTACGCGGGATCGCCGGGTCGTGAAGACATTCATCGCCCCCGGGCTGGGCGCGGTGGGGCTCGGGCTGATCGTGACGCTGGCGATCCTCAACTTCCCGACGCTCGCCGGGTCGAGCAACGGCGTCGTCCCGCACCTGCCGTGGCTGCTCCTGGTGGTCGCGCTGGCCGGGCTCGCGCTCGCCGGCTGGCTGCGGCGGTTCCGCCCTTCGGTGTACGACGCGCTGGAGACCGATTTGGAACGCGAACCGTCAGACGTTGTTGGTCAGTGAGAGGTTGAACGAGTAGCGCGACGCCCGGTAGACGTGCCACCCGTATTCCACGACCTTGCCGGAGTCGTCGTAGGTGGTGCGGTGCATGGTGAGCAGCGCCGCGCCCGGCTTCTCGTCGAGCAGTTCGGCGTCCTCCTCGGTCGCCTGCCGAGCCCCGACGTTCTGCTGGGCGGCGTGCAGCCGGACACCGGCCGAGCGCAGTAACTGGTAGAGGCCCTTGTCCCGCAGTTCGTCGTCGGCCGGGGCGATGAGACCGTCGGGCAGGTAGTTGTTCATGATCGCCAGCGGCTCGCCCCCGGTCGACCGCACCCGCTTCAACCGCCGGACGTGGGTCAAGCCCGGCGTTTCGAGATGCTCGATCGCGTCGTCGCCCGCGGGTTCGACCCGGTTGACGAGGACGACGGACTCCGGCTTGTCGCCGAGTTCGCTGAGGTCGTCGAAGAGGCTGCTCAACCGCAGCGGCCGCGCGACCTTGGTGCGCACGACCTGCGTGCCGACCCCGCGCTTGCGGACGAGCAACCCCTGGTTGACCAGTGACTGGATCGCCTGGCGGATGGTCGGCCGCGACAGGTGCAGCCGCGCGGCCAGGTCGAGTTCGTTGTCCAGCCTGGCGCCGTTCGGCAGCCTGCCGTCTTCGATGGCGGCGCCGATCTGCCGGGCGACCTGGGAATACAGCGGCTCCGGGCCGTTCGGATCCACCACGATCTCGCCGGGCGCCCACGGTTTCATGCGCGGAGCCTACCGCGACCGGCCACTATGACCTTATGTCCATATGTCTTGACAAAGTCTCCCACCGCTTGCGATGGTCGCAGGACCACGCGAGCCGGGAGGTACGAAGTTGTCGGACACAGTGCGCCGGATAGTCACCGCGCGGGTGCGCGATCCCGGGGCCGTCGCGGTGGCCGCCGCGACCCGCGTCCGGGCGAAGTCCCCCTTCAACGACAAGGGCCGCACGATGATCATCGCCGCGGACCATCCGGCGCGCGGCGCGAACGGCGTCGGCTCCGATCCGCTCGCGATGGCCGACCGCGGCGAACTGCTCGACCGCCTCGGCCTGGCGCTGGAACGGCCCGGGGTCACCGGCGTGCTGGCGACGCCGGACATCATCGACGACCTGCTGCTCCTCGGCGCCCTCGACGGCAAGACGGTCATCGGCTCGATGAACCGCACCGGACTCGCGGGGTCGACTTTCGAGATCGACGACCGGTTCGCGTGCTACGACGCCGAAACCATCGAGAGGATGCGCTTCGACGGCGGCAAGACGCTCACCAGGATCTGCCTGACCGACCCGGCGACGCCGAGCATCCTCGAGAACACCGCGAAGGCGGTCGACGACCTTTCCGACCGGAAACTGATCGCGATGGTCGAGCCGTTCCTCGCGGACTGGGTCGACGGGCGCCTCCGTACCGACCTCTCCCCCGACGCCGTGATCCGCTCGATCACGATCGCCTCCGCCCTCGGCCGCTCGTCGGCCTACACCTGGCTGAAACTCCCGGTGGTGAAGGACATGGAGCGCGTGCTGGCCGCTTCGACGTTGCCCGCCGTCCTGCTGGGCGGCGAGGTCAAGGATCCCGACGCCGCGTTCGCCGCGTGGCAAAGCGCGCTCGCGCTGCCGACCGTGCAGGGCCTCGTGGTCGGCCGGTCCCTGCTCTACCCGCACGACGGCGACGTCGCCAAGGCCGTCGACACGGCCGTCGGACTGCTGTGAACACCTGTGGAGGACAACGCGTGAAGACCATCGACCACTGGATCAACGGCGCCGCGACCACGGCGGGCTCCACCCGCACCGCCCCGGTGTACGACCCGGCGGCTGGACGACCGCGGGCGGAGGTGCTCCTCGCCGAACCGTCCGATGTGGACATCGCGGTGACCGCCGCAGGCAAGGCTTTCGAATCGTGGGGTGACTCGTCGTTGTCGCAGCGGACGAAGGTGATGTTCGCCTTCCGCGAGCTGCTGGTGAAGCACGAGGACGAGCTCGCGCGGATCATCTCCGCCGAGCACGGCAAGGTGATCGACGACGCGCGCGGCGAGATCGTCCGCGGCCGCGAGATCGTCGAGTACGCCTGCGGGATCGCCGACGCGCTGAAGGGCGGTTTCTCCGACCAGGTCTCGCGGGACGTCGACGTGCACGACTTCCGGCAGCCGCTCGGGGTCGTCGCCGGGATCACGCCGTTCAACTTCCCGATCATGGTGCCGCTGTGGATGCACCCGATCGCCATCGCGGCGGGCAACACGTTCGTGCTCAAACCCAGCGAGCGGGTCCCGTCCGCGTCCCGGCTGGTCGCCGAACTGTACGCAGAGGCGGGACTTCCCGACGGCGTCTTCACCGTGGTCAACGGGGACAAGGTCGCGGTCGACGCCATCCTGGAGCATCCCGGCATCGCCGCCGTGTCGTTCGTCGGGTCGACCCCGATCGCCAAGTACGTCCACGAACGCGCGACGGCCACCGGCAAACGCGTGCAGGCGCTGGGCGGGGCCAAGAACCACGCCGTCGTCCTGCCCGACGCCGATCTGGAGTACGCAGCGAACCATCTGACGGCCGCCGCGTTCGGTTCCGCCGGGCAGCGCTGCATGGCGATCTCCATCGGCGTCGCCGTGGGTTCGGCCGGCGACGGGCTCGTCGAGATCCTCGAGCGCAAGGCCGCCGAGATCAAGGTCGGCCCCGGGCACGAGGCGGGCAACGACATGGGCCCGGTGGTCACGGAGGCCGCGCGGCAGCGGGTGATCGACTCCGTCGCCCTCGGCGCGGAGCAGGGCGCGACCGTGGTGGTCGACGGCCGGGATCTGCGGGTCGCCGGGCACGAAGAGGGGTTCTTCGTCGGACCGTCCCTTTTGGATCATGTGACCACCGAGATGGCCGCCTACCGCGACGAGATCTTCGGGCCGGTACTCGGGATCGTGCGGGTGTCCACTCTGGACGAAGCGATCGCGCTGATCAACGCGAACCCGTACGGCAACGGGACCGCGGTCTTCACCGGCAGCGGAGAGGCCGCGCGGCGGTTCCAGCGCGAGGTGAAGGTGGGGATGATCGGGGTGAACGTGCCCATCCCGGTGCCGATGTCGTACTACTCCTTCGGCGGCTGGAAGGACTCCCTCATCGGGGACAGCCCGATCCACGGCCCGGCGGGCGTCCGGTTCTACACGCGGGCGAAGGTCGTCACGACGCGGTGGCCGCACTCCACCGCCGGTTTCCACTTCCCGACCTCCAGCTGACGACCGCGTTTCGTCCTCTGAATGCGACAACGCATTCAGAGGACGAAACGCGAGGGTCAGCGCACCTCTTGCCGTTGCCGTTTCCCGACGATCCGCCAGCCGACCGCGAGCACCACGACCAGCACCGGGATCGAATAGAACGCGATCTTCTCGGCACCGTCGGAGAAGCCCATCAGGACGACCACCAGCGCGAGGAAGCCCAACGTCGCCCAGCCGCTGTAGGGCGCCCACGGCATCCGATAGGACGGCCGTTCCAGTTCTCCGCGCAGCGCCGCCTGACGCAGCCGCATCTGGCAGAAGATCAGCGTCGCCCAGGTGGTGATCACACCGAGCGAGGCGATCGCGATCGCGATGTCGAAAGCGTCCTTCGGCACCAGGTAGTTGAGCACCACGCCCAGCACATAGGCGCCGGAAGTGAACAGGATGCCGCCGTAGGGCACGTGACGGCCGCTCATCCGGCCGACAAACTTCGGCGCCTCGCCCTTGTCCGCGAGCGCCCGCAGGATGCGGCCGGTCGAATAGAGGCCGGAGTTGCAGCTCGACAGCGCGGCCGTGAGCACGACGGCGTTCATCACGTCGCCGATGCCCGGGATCCCGAGCCTGCTGAACACGGTGACGAAGGGGCTCTCGCCGCCGTTGTAGAACGGCCACGGCAGGAGCATCGCCAGCAGCAGCACGGATCCCACGTAGAACACGCCGATCCGCCAGACGACCCCGTTGATGGCCTTCGGCAGCACCTTGCGGGCGTCCTTGGTCTCGCCGGCGGCGATACCGACGACCTCGATCGCCGAATACGCGAAGATGACCGCCTGCAGGGTCATGAGCGCGATGCCGATCCCCGCCGGGAAGAATCCATTGTGGGCGGTCAGGTTGTGCACACCCGCCGTGGTGCCGCCGATGTCGGCGCTGGTGAGCACCAGCCCGGTCGCGGTGACCAGGAAGACCACGATGGCCAGGACCTTGACCACCGAGAACCAGAATTCCAGCTCGCCGAACAGTTTCACCGACAGCAGGTTCACCAGGATCAGCACACCGAGCGCGACCAGCGCGGTGATCCACTGCGGCACGTCGGGCAGCCACTTGTGCACGTAGATGGCGACCGCGGTGATCTCCGCGATCCCGGTCATCGCCCAGTTCACCCAGTACATCCAGCCGGAGGCGAAACCCGCCCACGGCCCGATGAACTTGCGGGCGTAGGTGACGAAACTGCCGGAAGTCGGCTCGTGCAGCACGAGCTCACCGAGAGCGCGCATCACGAAGTACGCGGCGATACCGCAGAGCGCGTACGACAGGACCAGTGACGGCCCGACCTGGTGGAGCTTGCCACCGGCACCGAGGAACAGCCCGACGCCGATCGCGCCGCCGATGGCGATCATCTGCACTTGGCGGTTGCCCAGTGCTTTTGAGTAGCTTTCACCTTTTTCGGTGAGCAGCGAGGAATCCATGGTTGCCAGACGCTAGAGCGTGTGCGGCAGGTCACCAACAGTGCTAAGGAAGACTTAAGGTGTGCGGGACGTCACTCTGGTGGTTTCACCGGAATTTCCCGTTTCGATTTGACAGGTTCACCGGCGAACCCCGATCTTCGCGCGCGAAGGAGCGCTTCTACGCTACGGCCGTGCACCTCGCAGCGTTGCTGGACCGGATCGCCGACGACGTCGCGCCGGAGATCGGCCGCGGCTCCGTCGCGGACTACATCCCCGCCCTGGCCAGGGTCGAACCCGGACGGTTCGGCATGGCGGTGGCCGAAGTGGACGGTGGGGTGCACGGCGTCGGCGACTGGGAGACGCCGTTCTCCATCCAGAGCATGTCGAAGGTCTTCACCCTGGCGCTCGCGCTCTCCCACGGCGACGGCGTGTGGGAACGGGTGGGCCGCGAGCCGTCCGGCAACCCGTTCAACTCGCTGGTCCAGCTGGAGAACGAGGACGGCATTCCCCGCAATCCCTTCATCAACGCCGGCGCGCTCGTGGTGACCGACGAATTGGCGCACCACGGCGACGCGGCGGAGACACTGCTTCGGTTCCTCCGTGAGGAAAGCGGCCGCGCGGACATCGGGATCGACGCCGAGGTCGCCGCGTCGGAGGCCGCCCACGCCGACCGCAACCGCGCGCTCGCGTATTTCATGGCGTCGTACCGGAACATGCGCCATCCGGTGCCCGCGGTCCTCGATCAGTACGTGCGCCAATGCTCGATCGCGATGAACTGCGGCGACGTCGCGCGCGCGGCGGTCTTCCTCGCCCGCCACGGCGTGCGCAACGACGGCACCCGGCTGCTCGGGCAGAGCGCGGCCAAGCGGGTCAACGCGGTGATGCTGACCTGCGGCACCTACGACGCCGCGGGCGAATTCGCCTATCGCGTCGGGCTTCCGGGCAAAAGCGGCGTCGGCGGCGGCATCGTCGCGATCGTCCCCGGCCGGTGCGCGATCTGCGTGTGGAGCCCCGGATTGGACCCACGCGGCAACTCCGTCGCGGGCGTCGCGGCGCTGGACCGGTTCACCACCCTGACCGGCTGGTCGATCTTCTGATCGGTTTTGAACCCGTGACGACGGGGAAGCCGACGGTGTGCAGACGTTTCTTCCGTGCGCCGACTTCCGGGCCTCCGCCTCCGTCCTCGACCAGCGGCGGCTCGGAAAGCAGCGGGTCGAGACGATCCAGGTACTGCGCGCGCTGACGGTTCCGGGGTACGGCTGGCGGCACCATCCGGCCGCGGCGATGTGGGCGGGTTACGAGGAAGCACTCGTCCGGTACGGCTTCGACATCTGCGAGGTCTGGTGCGAGACCGGCCGCCAGGACACCTGCCACGAAACACTGCGGGTGGACCTGCTGCGCACCACCGGGCTGGACGAGGTCCGCACGCAAGCCCGGCTCGCGGACGCGAAAGAGCTTCCACCTTGGCTCGGCGATGCCGACTTCCATCGCAGCCACCAGTCCGCGCTCGTCCGCAAACAACCCGAGCATTACCGCGCGAGGTTCCCGGACGTCCCCGACGACCTGCCCTATGTCTGGCCGGCGTCGGACCGTCCCCGACGAGAAGGAGTGCGATGACCGAGCGATTCCGCAAAGGCGACAAGGTCCGCTGGAACAGTCACGGCGGGCACGCCGAAGGTGAAGTCCTGAGGGAGATCACCTCGGACACCGAGGCGGGTGGCCGCACCGTCCGCGCGTCCAAGGAGGAGCCGCAGTACCTGGTGTGCAGTGACAAGAGCGGCGGCGAAGCGGTGCACAAGCCCGAGGCACTGGAGAAGCTGTGAGCGAAGACAAGGACGTCCGGACCGAGTTCGGCGAAGCGGTCAACATGACCGCGGGTGAGCTCGAGAAGTGGCTGAAGACCGACGAGTCCCGCCACGCGGGCCAGCACAAGAACGGCGCCGAGTCGGTCGGCCACGAGTCAGGCCGCCGGATCGTCACGATCCTGCGCACGAAGAAGGCGGATCTGTCCGAAGAGGACGAGAAGCACATGCGCAAGGTGGTCGGCTACGTTCACCGTCACCTCGCCCAGCGACCGTCCGGCGACGTCGAGAACACGACCTGGCGCCACTCGCTGATGAACTGGGGTCACGACCCCTGCAAGTAGCTCAGCCGCTCGGCCGCCCCATCTCGTGGCCCGGCCGCCCCTCGGTACGCCGTCGCCGTTTGATGCGTTCTTCGTGCAGGTGCCGTCGTCCGCCGGTCAGGTCGTCGGCGACGTCGCGCGTCATCCCCCGGAAGGCCGCGTAGTAGCCGTCGTCGTACTCCTCGATCAGCTGAAAGGTCCACCGATCCGGCAGGACGTTGAGCCCGATCAGCTCGGTCTCGATCCGCTCCGCCCACTCGGCGTGCCCGGCCTTGCGAAGGCCGTCGACGGCCTCGCCGAGCGCGAAGTCGGCTGTCCCCGTGAGGTGATGGAAGGCGTACAGGTGACCGCGCGCCTGTTCGACCGTTTCGAGGGCGAAGACCAGCTTTCCGACGGCGTCGACGGTCTCGTCGTCGGGTTCCGAGGATGAGTCCGGCATGTCCGGTGAATGCCCCGGAGCCGGTCTTTCTACACCCCGTCGGCTGCGATCCGCGCGAACGAGCGGATCAGCGGGTTCTCCCGCGCGGTCACCCAGGCGACGACCAGCGGGCTCGGTGGCATGTCGGTCAGCGGCACCCAGGTGAGCCCGTCCGGCAGTGTGTGCCCGAGCGGCGCGATCCCGGTCGAGCCGTTCCAGAGGACGGCCTGAAGGCATTCGCCGGCCGTGCGCACGACCGGCCCGGCAGGTCGCTCCCCGACGGGCGCGGCCCCGTTCCAGTACTCGCGCCACAGCGGATCCGTGCCGTCCGGCAGCTGAAACCAGGGCCGATCGGCGACGTCGGCGAGCCGCAACGACGCGCGACCGGCGAGCGGATCGCCGGTGCGCAACACCAGCCCGACCGGGTCGGACCGCAGGACGCGGACGGTGAGGCCGGTTTCGTCGAACGGCGACCGGGTCAGCGCGACGTCGGCGAGCCCGGCGCGCAGGCCGGTGGTGGGATCGGTGAAATCCGCCTCGCGGAAGCGGATCGAGACCTCGGGACGCCGTCGCCGGAACGCCGCGGCCAGCCTGGTACCCGCCTCCCCCGCTCCGTCGGCCAGGGTGCCGACGATGAGCGTCGTGGGCCCAGCGGCGTCCAGGACCCGTGCCCGAGCGCGGTCGGCCTGGTCCAGCAGGGTGCGGGCTTCGGCGTACAAGGTGGTTCCGGCGGCGGTGGGCTCGACACCGGCGGCCGAGCGGAGCAGCAGGACGACCCCCAGGTCGTTCTCCAACTGCCGGATGGCCCGGCTCAGCGGGGGCTGGGTCATGTGCAGCCGCGCGGCCGCCCGGCCGAAGTGCCGTTCCTCGGCGACGGCCACGAAGTAGCGCAGCAGACGAAGCTCCATCACCAGCGATGATACCCATCAGGTATCAGGAGGTGGAGATCGGTCTTGGACGGCGCATCGCGCCCGGCGCGAGGGTGGGTTCATGCCCTTCGAACCCCTCACCCACGAACCCGACGTCGAACCCGGCCGGGCCCAGGAGATCGCCCACGACGTCGTGGTGATCCCGAATCTCGGCATCGACCTCGTCCCCAACATCGGGATCATCGGCGGCTCGCACTCGGTGCTCGTCGTCGACACGGGGCTCGGCCCCCGCAACGCCGAGAAGGTGCTCGCCTTCGCGGCCGAGCACGCCCGCGGCCGCGGGCTGTACCTGACCACCACGCATTTCCACCCCGAGCACGCTTTCGGCGCGCAGGTCTTCGCGGACGAGGCGACCTACCTCGTCAACAGCGCGCAGGCGGCCGATCTGGTCCACAAAGGACCGGGCTATCTCGACCTGTTCCGCGGACTCGGCGCCCCGGTCGCACGGGCGCTGGACGGAGTCACCCTGGCCACCCCCGACGTGGTCTACGACGACGCGTACGAACTCGACCTCGGCGGGCGGGTGGTGCGGCTGGAGGCCACCGGACGCGCCCACAGCAAGGGCGACCAGGTGGTGACCGTGCCCGACGCGGGCGTGCTGTTCACCGGGGATCTGGTCGAGACCGGCCAGTTCTCGATCTTCCCGTGGTTCCCGCCGTACGACACCGACGTCTCGGGAGTGCGCTGGATCGAGGTACTGCGACGGCTGGCCGACGCCGGGCCGGACCTCGTCGTCCCCGGCCACGGCGAAGTCGCCGGACGCCGGATCCTCACCGACGTCCGCGAGTACCTCGAACTGCTGCGCGACGAGACCTGGACGCGGCGCGATTCGTCTCTTCCCGAGGAGACCATCGCCGCGGAGGTCGAAGCGCTGATGATCGAACGCCACCCGGAGTGGGAAGGCCGGGAATGGATCGCGAAGGGCGTCGGGTGTTTCTGCGCCGAGACCGGAGATCATTTGAAGATCGCGATGGGGTGAACGACGAGTTCACCGGTTTCGGGATCCCAGTCCTCGACCTTGCCCAGACACCGCGCCCGGAACGCACCGGCGGGCGCGGTGTCCCGCAGGTCGCTGGTGACGCAGGTGAACCGGATCCGCCTGCTGCGCTCCGGATCGTCCGGATTGCCGTACGGCGCGACGAAAACCGTCTCGGTGTCGGTCTGGGAGCGTTTACGGAACAGACCCTTCACGGAGACGAACGCCTCGACACCCCGCAGCCGGGTCTTGAGCTGCCGGGTGCTCTCGGGACCGTCGGCCCAGCCGAGTTCCTTCACCAGCGCCCGGTTGTGGACCAGTTCCTGCTTCGCCAGATCCACATAGATGATGTCGTGGTGCTTCTCCAGCACCTTCATCACGATGCCGATCACCGTGATCGGCTCGGCCTTGCGGATATAGCGCCGGAACTCCTCGTCGGTGTCAGTGCGCTCCGCTTCTCCTTGCAGCGGGCCGAATCCGCCCGAGCCCCAAAACCGCCAACCCCGGCTCTTCCGTTTCTCCACCTCCTGTTCCAGCGCCTCGTTGTAGCGATGCAACTGGTACAGGCCCATCACGGATTTCGTGTGCAAATAGAAGCCAATGCCCCGGATCATGCCCTGATCGCCGTCGGATCGCGCGCGGCGCCAGTGCCTCACGAAAACGACGACCGCGACGAGGAAGGCGACCACGGTCACCACCCAGACCGCGAGCCACAGTCCCCAGACGTCCCACCACAGATTATCGGCAGCCACGGATCTCCTTGAAGGCCTTGAGCAGGGATGTCGCGTTCGCGTCGACCATCCGGCCACCGGTGGCCACCGCCGCGCGAGCCAGTTCGGCGGGATCGGCCTCGCCGTACCGGATGGTGAACGTGTGCACGCCGGGATCCCTGGGCGTGCGCAGGAATTCTTCGATGCCCGGCCCCGTGTTGCTCTCGCCGTCGGTCATCAGCACGATCGAGACGCCCCGGCCCGGTTCGGCACGGCGATGAGCGCCGGCCTTCGTGTAAGCCTCGCCGAGCGCCGACCAGACCGCCGTGTTGCCGTCGAATTCGTCGGTGGCGATGAAGGCCCGCAGCGCGTCGAGATCCTGGGGTCCGTCGACGGTGAACTCCTTGTCCCCCAGTATCTTCCCGCCGAAACGAAGGACCGTGAGCCGCTCGCCGCGGTAGAAGCGGTCGAATCCGCCGTCCGGCCCGCCGCTCAGCCCGGCGAAGGTCGCCCGGAGCGCGGCGATCCTCGGCCCCTTCATCGAACCCGAGAAGTCCAGCACGAAGATGACACGTCCGGGAGCGCGGCCCGCGGTGGCCGCGTAATCGTCGAGGAGCTTGTCCACGACGGCCTGCTCGTCGGGGAAGTACAGCGAGTTCCCGATCGAGGCGGGCAGCCTCGGATCCAGCGCCACGTCGCCGGTGATCGGCCGCCGGAGGGTCCTTTCCATCAGTTTCTTCTGCGTCGCCGGGCTCCTGAGCCAGGAGACGACCTTGTCGTACGCCTCCCGCTTGGCCGGGTCCAGCAGCAGGACCGGATAGTCGGACTGGACGATGCCGTCGCGCGGGTACACCAGTTCCAGCGGCGTCTTGAGCCTGCCGCTCGCGTTGAGCGAGAGCAGCGTGGACTCGTACCCGATGATCGCGTCCACGTCCTGGCGCTCCGCGAACCGCTCGGCCACCGCGGCCGACGTGTCCGCCGTGAGCGTGTGCCCGGTGCGGAAGCCCTGGAGCTTGTCGCATTCGACGTCTTGGAGGCGCAACGCCGCTCCGGTGCCCGCGGCGGCCGTCGCCACCCCGACGAGCGAGGTGAGCCCGCTGGTCGACTTGGCCGGATCCGCCATCGCGAACCGGAAGCCGCCGCCCGCCGCCGCGTCCGCCAGATCCGCCCACGAGAGCTTCCCGTCCGGTTTGCCGCGGCGCAGCTCCGCCGCCTTCGCCGGGGTGATCCCGACGATCACCGGCGACACCATGGTCTTGGTCGCGAGCGGCCGTTCCCCCTTGCCGCCCGATTGCCGGTACTTGAGCTGGAAATACCGGTCGGTGGAAAGCCAGGCGAGATCGTGCGTCGCTTTCCCCGGCGTGAGGGAAGTGCTCGCGTCGACGGTTCCCCGGAAATCCATTTCCAGTTCGATTCCCGTTTCCCCGCGAAGGTCGTCGAGAATCGGGCCGAGGTCGGCCAGTTCGGCACTGGCCAGCACGCGCAGTTTCACCTTCTGTCCGCCGCTCGTACAGGCGGCGACCACCAGGAGCAGGCAGCACAGGACCGCGAGCAGCCGCTTCACGGGCAGTCCCCGACGGTCTTGATCATCTCTTCCAGCACCAGGTTGTCCGGGAGCGGCGTGGTGCTGTCGTTGTCCGCGATCTCCGGGGTCGGCAGGCCCTGACCGCGCAGGAAGTCGTACAGCCGCGCGCTCTTCGTGCTGCCCGCGGGGGTCGCGACGCCGAAGCCGAGCTCCATCGCGCGACGCTGCAGATCGGGATCGAAGGTGATCAGTTCGCCCAGCCGCTCCGCTTCCGGCTTCAGAGCGAGGAACTGCGGTTTCGTCAGGATGTTGTCCTTCGGGTACAGCAGTACCCGGTCGCGGTCCGGCTGCCCGCTCTGCTCCTTGGCCCGCAACTGCATGGCGAGGTACTGGTGCTCGTAGATGACGACGATCGGCTTGTCGCCCTCGGCGAGGTTCGCGTAGGACTCCGACAGATCGGCCGACGGGAAGCCTTGGGCCGCCACGAGGGGTTTGACCCGGTTGGCCAGCTCCTTGGCGTTCGAAAGGTTCGGCGGCCCGGCCTGCCGCGGGTCGACGACGGGGACCTGACGGCCGTTCTCCAGGAACGCCAGCAAGATCAGATACGTCGCGCCCGAATTGGCGTCACAGATGTTCGAGGTCTGCGCCAGCACCCGGTTGCCGTTCGCGGCTCCGTGGTCTCGGATGCCCAGGGAATCCCAGGTCTCCCCCCGCTTCATCACCTGCATGAACTTGTCGGTGTCCAGCGTGTAGTAGAGGTCCTGCCCTGGCGGCTTCGCCGCGATCCCCTTACCCGCCAGCGTTTCCGCGTAACGGCGGTACGTGGCGAGGACGATCGGGCTGGTGAACGGCTGCCGTGCGGTGCCCGTCCACTCGTTGGCCCGCGACCGCCGGACGAGACCCGCGGCGGGCTCGCCCGAAAGGAACACGAAGTCGTACTGGCTGAGGTCGTGCGTGGCGATGTCCCGCGATCCCGTCCTGGTCACGTGGACCCGGATATGGTGACGCATCAGGATTTCCTGGACCTTCGCGTCCTCGAAGAGATCCGATTTGGAGCCCATCTTGCCGCGCAGGACCAGCGTCTGCTGGAACGGCACCACGACGGTGCCGCTCACGAGCAGGACGATCAGACCGCTCACGGCCAGTACCAGAGCGGGCCCGAAAGTGCGGAGAAAACGACGGCGCAGAAAGAACGCCGAGGGCTTTGGTCGGATGGTGAGCTGGGGTTCTTCACGAAGCGAGCTATCGGTGGTCACCGATTTCCTCCCCGAATGTCCGGCAAGGCCTATTTTACCGGGGTGCACCGACGAAAAAGCACGTCTCGATCCGGCTTCGGGACCCACCCTCACCAGGCCGGGAGGCCGGACGGTTAGGCTCTTCGGTGGCGAAAACCGCCATGCACCACGACGCCGGGAGATCTGAACCGCCATGCTGGACCGAGCAGTCATCGACGCCCTCTTCCCCGCCGACCTGCCCGAGCCCGAGCACTGGGAACAGCGTTACCCCGCCCGCGAGCTCCCCGAGGGCGCCCTGGTCACCCGGTTCGGCCCCTCGCCGACCGGATTCGTGCACATCGGCGGCGTCTACGTCGCCACCATCGACCAGGACGTCGCCCGCCGCAGCGGCGGCCGCTACCTCGTCCGGGTCGAGGACACCGACCGGTCCCGCGAGGTCGAAGGCGCCATCGAGCAGTTCGAACGTGGCTTCGCCTACTTCGATCTCGCCGCCGACGAGGACATCCACCGCGGCGGCGACTACGGCCCGTACCAGCAGTCCGAGCGCGAGCAGATCTACCTGACCTACGTCCGTCACCTGCTCCGCAGCGGGCGCGCGTACCTCGACTTCGCCACCAAGGACGAACTGGCGGCGATCACCGCCCGGCAGCAGGCGACGAAGCTGCCGACCGGCTACTACGGCTCGTGGGCCATCTGGCGCGACGCCGACCCCGCCGACGTCCAGGCCAAGCTCGACGCCGGAGACCCGTACGTCGTGCGGTTCCGCGCGCCCGACGACACCGGCGCCCGCGCGCGGTTCACCGACGCCATCCGCGGCCCGCTGGAGGCCGAGGCGAACCGCAACGACGTCGTCATCCTCAAGAGCTCCGACCAGAGCCCCCGGCTGCCGACCTACCACTTCGCGCACGCCGTCGACGACCACCTCATGCGCGTCAACCTGGTCATCCGCGGCGACGAGTGGATCTCGTCGGTCCCGGTGCACCAGCAGCTGTTCGACGCGCTCGGCTTCGAGCCGATCACGTACGCGCACATCGCGCCGCTGATGAAGCAGGAGGGCGGCAGCAAGCGCAAGCTATCGAAGCGCAAGGACCCGGAAGCGAGCGTCGACTTCTACATCGAGTCCGGCTACCCCACCAAGGCCGTCCTCTACTACCTGCGCGGCCTCGCCAACGGCCGTCTCGCCGAGCTGCCGCTCGACCAGGCGCTGGCCGAGCCGATCAAGCTCGAGGAATGCGGTGTCGCCGGCCCGCTGGTCGACCTGGTCAAACTCGACGACATCTCGGCCGACCACATCGCCACGCTGTCCGGCGCCGAGATCCTCGAAGAGGTCCGCGGCTGGGCGGAGCGGTTCGACCCCGAGCTGAAGACCGTCCTCGACGCCGAGCCGGACCTCGCGCTCCGCGCGCTCGCCGTCGAGCGTGACGGCGCCGAGAACCCGCGCAAGGACCTGAAGAAGTGGAGCGAGTTCCGCGCCGTCTACGGCTTCTTCTTCCCGCAGCTGCACGCCGCCGTCGCGAGCGCCGGCGACGAGCGGATCGCCGCCCTCGGCGTCGACTCCGAGGTCGTCCGGGCCGTGGCGCGGGACTTCGTCGAGAACTACCAGCAGCTCGACGACGGCCAGGAGTGGTTCCAGCAGATCCGCGAGGTCGCGGCGAAGCACGGCTTCGCGAAGAACGCCAAGGAGTTCAAGAAGAACCCGGAAGGCTTCCCGGGTTCCATTCGCGAGGCTTCGCAGATCATCCGGATCGCGATCACGGGCTCGACCCGGAGCCCGGACCTGCACGCGATCACCCAGGCGCTGGGGCGCGAGGAGACGCTGGGCCGGTTCTCCGGTCTCGTCGCCGAGTGACTCGTTGCCGGGCGTGCCTTGCCCGCCTGTTAGTACATGAAGGCCCCCTTCCTTGCGCCTGGCGCAAGGAAGGGGGCCTTCATGTACTTAGGGGGCCCTGTTGGGGTGCCGGGCCTGGCCGGAGGGTTGCGAAAGTGGCTTTCGCAACCCCTCAGCCGCGGCCAAGCTCACGACCGCCCGGCGCCCCTGTCGCGAAAGCCACTTTCGCGACGTCAGATGTCCCGAAAGTGGCTTTCGCGACACCACCCGAGCGCTCCCGGGCCGGGGCCGCTCAAGAGGCGGGCAGGAACTGGTCGTAGAACGCCGTCTTGGTCGCGACGACCGCCTGCTCCGTCTCCCGGAACCGCTCCCGCGCCTCGCTCGAGTCGATCAGCTGCACGAGCCGCAGCCCGAGCTGATCGGAATGCGTGAGCGAGAGCGGGGACGCGGCGGCGAGCGGGCGGGACTTCGCGTCGTGCACATGGTGCGGGTAGTAGAAGACGGACTTGTCGCCGAGCACCGGGCCGATCCGCCGCCATAGTTCGCCGTACTCGACGGAGACCAGCACCTCGCCCCAGAAGCGCAGGATGGTCAGCAGTTCGACGTCTGCGTGCTTCGAGTCGCCCGCCGACGCGATCAGCTCCATCGTGGTGTCGATGCACGCCGTCGTGGCCAGTGACTTCCGCGACCGCACCAGCGCTTCACGCGGGACGCCCAGCGCGAGGATGTCCGCCATCATGTCCTCGCGGTGTGAAGGCGTGCTGCCGGGTGAAGCGTTGTCCGGGTACTCCTCGCGGATGATGACGCGGGCGATCCGCTTGGACTGCTCGTCGGTGAGCAGGTCGATCGCCAGGTCGTAGGCCATGGTGAAGGCCAGCGACAGGAAACGCCGCTGCAGCAGGATGGTCTGCAGTTCCTCCTGCGAGAGCTCGGTGGCGCCACGCAGCGCCGGGTGATTCCGGAACCGCTCGATCAAACCGTCCTCGAACTCGTCAAGTTCGCGCATCACTACACCTCATGCTCAGAAACGGATCATGTCGATGCTTCGGTTCCAGTCGCCGAGGTCCACGTCGCGGCCGATGTCCCACAACGTGTCGAGCTCGCGCTGGATCTGTTCGCCGAGCACGGTGTCGTGCGTGCCCTCGATCTCGAACTGCGGTGAATCGATCGCCAGCTGGCCGTGCAGGAACATGCTGACCAGGTAGCGCCCGTCGGCCCGGTACACCGAAACCGAGGCCTGCGAGTTGAACACTCGCACCTTCAGGTTGGCCTGACGCTTCGCCAACCGCCGATGCAGGCGGGCGAGGGTCTCCAGGCATTCCACGATCCCTGTGCTCACGAAGGTCTTGCCCGCGCCGTCGCTCCGGTCCAGTGCCGCTTCGCGCAGCCCCACCAGCATCGAGTTCGGGTGCAGCAGCATGATGCGCACCTGGGCGCGCCGGTCGACGATCGCGGCTTCCAGTTCCTTTTCCAGGCGTTGCAGGTTGGGGATCCAGGTGTTCAGGATCGTCACCTGCTTGGCCTTGGCGATATGCGCCACGAACTTCCAGCGCGCGCAACGGGGTCAGCTCGATGAGCAGCACCACGACCACGCCGCTGACCATGATCAGCGTCAGGGTGGAGATTCCTTTCGGCGCCACTTTGTCCAGCAGGCCGAGCTGTTCCGCGATCCCGACCGCGAAACCGACCACCGCCAACCCGCCGAGACTGAGCAATTCGAGCCAGCGACGCATTCTGCGGAGCATTCACCCTCCGGGATCCGGCAGCCTTGGCCCTCATGTTCCCACGATGAGAGAGATACTTGTGATCGGGGCCACCGCCTTTCGTATGGCATCACATCTCCCGCGGAATTCACGAAAAGAATCGAATCCGGCGCGGGAATCCGCAGCGCGGACGGCGCACGTCACAAGGCGGGGGTGAAACGCAGGACCATCGAGAGACGACTTACCCGATACGCAAGTACGGAAAGTTGTGGTCCATGAGCGCTGATCGCGTTGTCCAGCTGCGCTGGGAGTCCCGCCACGTGGCCGACGACGGCGGCGCGGCGTTGTCCTACCCCGGAATCTCCGTCGTCCGGACCAGGCACGGCGAAATCGTCGACCGGGCTTGGATACCGGTCGGGGAAGAACCCACCTTCGCCGACGACGAAGCGTTGATCGCCGTTTTGCGCGACGCCTGGCGCTGGACCAGGCCCGCCGCGTGACTCCCTATTCTTCGCCGGCCCGGTATTTGCGCCGAAGCTCCTCATCCTGCTCACGCGGCGGCTTTTCCGTCCAGCGCCCGTGGACGAGGTCGTTCTCCGTGTAGTCGGCCCGCCGTGAAGCCCAGCCCGGCAACATGAACTTGCGTGTCCCGCCCCGCCCTCGATCGCGCAGGTCGGTGACGACGGCGATGCCGATCACCAGCAGGAGTATTCCGAGGGCTATCCAGATTCCGACCATGGTCCGCTCCCCCGCAGATCAGTCAGTTTCGACCAGACTAGCGGCGAACGACGGTCGGGCGGGCCGCATTTTTCCCGGCGGCCGAACGCCGGAACGGAGGGGCGGACATGACGATCTCCCCGGCATCCACGGGATACCGGGGAGACCGGGGGCGGTTCAGCCCCGGGCGTTCGGGTCGATCACGTCGCCTGCCAGCCCGGTGGCGGCGTCGCCGAGGGTGCCGGTGGAGTCGACGACGCCCTGACCGGCCGCGGTGGCCGAGTCGACGGCGTCCTGGCCCGCGGCGGTGGCGTTCTCGGCGAGACCCTGGCCGGTCTCGGCCAGTCCGCCGGCGGACTGGGTGACCTGGTCGGCGGCGCCGGAAAGGTCGACGCCGGTCAGTTCGCTGACCTTGTCGCCCGCGCCGCCCAGCAACTCGGCGGCCTTTTCCTTCAGCGAGTCGAACAGGCTCATCAGGGGTACTCCTCGGATCGGTCGTGCGCAGGCGGCTGAAGGTTCACCGTACAGGACAAAACGGGCACGGCGCGCGACATCGACGGTCCGGACAGGTGAATACCGAGGCGTGTTCAGAGACAGGGCGGCCGGTAGCGGTCGATCGAGAGGCCGCGGAAGTCGAGCCGGTTCGGGGTTTTGCCGACGAAGACCAGGCCCCGCGCCTCGGTCAGCGCCGAGGCGAAGGAGTAGCCGGGCGTCCCCAGTTCGGGCAGGGTCGTCCAGGCGTCCGGCTTGAAACTGAAGAACCTCTTCACGATCTTCCCGCCGGTCGACGGCACCTTCGTGAGCCACTTGTCGCCGCCGCTCCACTTCGAAGCAGGACGCAACTGGACGTAGAGGTCGTCCGTCGCGCTGTAGGTCATCCAGAAACCGGCGGATTTCGAGAGATCGGCCTGCGCTTCGAACCTATTCCCCAGCCAGACGACGACCACGTGCCATTCGGCGTTGAGGAAGGTCACCTTGGCCGCGTAGCCGCCGCGCTCGCGGACGAGCAGGCTGCCGGTCGGCGGCACGGTGGTGCCCTCACCGGAGGCGAGCCATTGCTGCAACCGGTCGATCGACGGGGTGGCGCATTCGCAGCCGTGCCCGCCGGACGCGTTCGCGACGGCACCGGGGCCGATCAGCGAAGCCAGAAGCACCGACGCGATCACCGCGAGCGTACGACCGAAAGGAACCCTGGATCCTTTGCGCATCCCCGGAAGTTAGCACAGCGGGCGGCGATGCCCCGCTCAGCGGGAACCGTCCTCTGTGGACAGATCGTCGAGCTCGGCGGCGAACAGCACGGCGGGGTCGAACCCCATACCGGCGAAGTGCCCGGCCAGTTCCAGGGACAGGACGCCGTGGACCCGGGTCCAGAACGTCACGGCACGACGGAGGACCGCGGAGGACGCCGGCACTCCGCCCGCCCATTCGCGATGGCCCTCGACATGGCCGTCCAACGCGGTCACCCGCCCGTCGCCGGGAGCCGCCGCGTGCACCCTGAGCAGGTCGGCCATGATCTCGTTCGAGATCTCCGTGGTGTCACCGGGCGCGCGATAACCGGGGATCGGCGTTCCGTAGACGAACAGGTATCGCTGCGGATCCGCCAGCGCCCATTCCCTGATCGCGTAGGCGACTTCGGCCACGCCGCCGGACCCGGCCGCCGCCCGGACGACGTCGGCGAGGCTTCGGTAGGCGTCGCGGACGAGCTCCGTGATCAGGTCGTCGCGACTGGGGAAGTACCGGTACAGCGCGGGGCCGCTCATGCCCACGTGTTTGGCGATCGCGTTGAGGGACAGCGCGGAGACGCCCGTCGTGCCCAGTTGCTCCCACGCGTACCGCTTGATCTCGGCGCGCACCTGGGCCCGATAGCGCTCACGCGAGGTCTTCACGTCCATCGACGGCTCCTTCCGGGTCGTGCGGTTAGAGGCTATCACTTTCCCTATTGACACTCACGAGAGTGAAGTTACACCTTCTAACTATCGCAATCGCCGCTAACAAGCCCGGAGGAACCGATGTCCGCCCAGACGCTCGACCGCGAAACCACCGTCCGCCGCTTCCCGCGTTCCGTCCTCGTCTCGGCCTGGGCCGCACCACTGGCCCTCTGGGCGATCGGCCCCGAACGCGCACAGAGCCTGTCCAAGGACATGCATCCCGCCTTCGCCGCGATCATCGTGGTCATCGGGGTGGCGTTCGCCCTGGCCTGCCACGTCCTGCCCCGGAAGGGGGCTCGGTGAAGGACGGGATCACGCCGAAGGAAGCCTTCCGCGAAGCCCGGCGCAACGTCGCGAGCACGGCGGGCCCCAGCACCAGGATCGCCACCGCGTTCGTGATCGCGCGGCCCGTGTCCCAGCCCGCCGTCGAGGTCAGCACGGTGAACACGGCGAACCGGTGCAGGTTCTCCAGCAGCGGGGCGCCGGGCACGTAGGAGATGTGCCCGTCGTGGTACGGCACTTCGGCGTCGGTGATGAACGGCCAGAACCACAGGTTCATCAGGAGTCCGAAGACGTACGCGACGAGGATCCCGTATCCCACCAGCATCGCGATCTCGGCTTTGCCGGTGATCCGGCGCGGCAGCAGTCCCGCGCCCATCCCGATCCACGCCGAGCACATCATCTGGAACGGCAGCCACGGCCCCACCCCGGCGGTCAGCAACGCCGAAGCGAACATCGACGTGCAGCCCAGCACGAACCCGAAGCCGGGACCGAACACCCGTCCGGCCAGCACCAGCAGGAAGAACACGGTCTCGATCCCCGCGGTCCCCGCGCCGAGGGGCCGCAGGGCGGCGTTCACCGCGGAAAGCACGCCGAGCATCGCGAGGGCCTTGGAATCCATGCCCCCTTCGGACATCTCGGCCAGCACGATGACGATCAGGATCGGCAGGATCCCGATGAACACGAACGGCGCGTCCGGGCCGTGCTGCATCGACTGCGGCTCGACGCGGACCAGCAGCGGCCAGACGAACATCATCAGCCCCGCAAGCGACGCGAGGCCGAGCACCGTCGCCGAGCGCGGGCCGAGCCGGACCGCCGGCGCCGTCGTGGTCACGGGACCTCCTGCGGAAGCGCCGCCCGGACCTCGTCGACGGTGAGCCAAGGCTCGCCGAGGATCTTCGCGATCTGCGTGGCGAACGCCGGGGAACCGCCGAGCACCTCGCCGGTCGGGCCGTCCGAGACGACCTCCCCCTCCGCCATCACGATCACCCGGTGCGCGATCGTCGCGACGAATTCGACGTCGTGGGTGGCCACGACGATCGCCTTGCCCTCGGCCGTCAGCGCGGCGATCATCTGCGCCAGCGCCGCTTTCGCGGTGTAGTCGAGGCCGCGCGTCGGTTCGTCCAGCAGCATGATCCGCGGGGCGGCCGACAGCTGCACGGCGAGCACCAGCGCGAGACGCTGACCCTCCGACAGGTCACGTGGATGCGACTCGGGGTCGATGCCCGGAGCGAGCCTGTCGAGCAGGCTCCGGCAATGTCCCGGCTCCGCACCGGATTCCGCGTCGGCGGCTTCGCATTCGGCGGCGACCGTCTGCAGGTACAGCAGGTCGCTCGCCGTCTGCGGCACCATGCCGACGAGCGCGCGGGCCTCGGCACTGCTCAGCGTCTTCGGGTCCTTGCCTTCGACGGTGACCTTGCCGCCCTGGCGGGGCCCGGAACCCTGCACCGCCCACAGCAGCGACGACTTGCCGGAACCGTTGCGCCCCATCATCGCCAGCACCTCGCCGGCGCACAGCGACAGGCCGACCTCCCGCACCGCGACCTTCGGCCCATACCGCACGACCACACCGGACGCGGTCAGCAACTCCTCGCCGACCGTGGCGATCCGCGCGGTGGGAGCCCCGAGCGTCAGCGACGCAGCACGCCGCCGGGCGTCACGCACCGACATCGGCAGCGGATCCCAGCCGGCCAACCGTCCCAAGTGGACGATCGGCGGCGCGATGGGCATGTCCTTCAGCACTTCCGGCGGTGTCCCGTCGACCACTCCCCCGGTGCCCGGGACGTGGATCATCCGGTCCGCGAACGGGATCACGCGTTCCATCCGGTGCTCGGCCATCAGCACCGTCGTGCCGAGGTCCTCCACCAGCCTGGCCAGGGTCGCGAGCACCTCCTCGGCCGCGGTCGGGTCGAGCGCCGACGTCGGTTCGTCCAGCACCAGCACCTTGGGGTGCGTCGTCAGCACCGAGCCGATGGCCACCCGCTGCTGCTGCCCGCCGGACAGCGTCCGCAGCGCGCGCCTGCGCAGTTCCGCGATGCCGAGGAGGTCGAGCGTCTCTTCCACGCGGCGTCGCATCACCTGCGGGCTCAGGCCGAGCTGCTCCATGCCGTACGCGAGCTCGTCCTCGACCGTGTCGGTGACGAAGCCCGCGAGCGGGTCCTGCCCGACGACGCCGACCAGATGCGCGAACTCGCGCGGCGGCCGGGACCGCGTCGTCACGCCGTAGACGGACACCGTGCCCTCGAGGTGGCCGCCGGTGAAATGCGGGACGAGACCGTTGATCGTGCCGAGCAGTGTCGACTTTCCCGCCCCCGTCTGGCCCGCGAACAGCACGAGTTCGCCTTCACCGATGGACAGCGTCACGTCGGACAGCACCGGTTCGGCGCGGCCGTGGTAGGTGAAGGAAACGTGGTCGAGTTCGATCATGTGTGCGCTTCTTCTGGTGCGGCGTAAGCAGGTTCGGGGGCCGGGGTCAGGAACGCGGGGACCACGCCGAGCAGCACGCCGAGCAACGGCCCCCAGGACAGCGCCGGCCAGGACAGGTCGAGCAGGGACGGGTTCATGTTCATCGGGTTCACGCTGGAGGTCACGAACAACGTCACCGCCACCCCGATCCCGCTGACGGCGACGACGATTTCCGGCAGGTGCCAGCGATCGGGCCGGTACCGCGTGCGCCGGACCCGTTTGCCCGCCGACCAGAAGCCGATCAGCCCGATCACGACTCCCACGGAAAGCACCGGCGCGGCCAGGTATCGGGGCGTCGAACCGTCCAAAGTGGCGTAAACGCCGACGCAGACACCGAGCAGGCCGACGATCATCATCGTTCCCGTGATCAGCCTGGTCCGCGCCTCGACCAGGCCCGCACGACCGTAACCGCGCGAGTCCATCGACGCGGCCAGCTGCAGTGAGCGTGAAAGCGCGTCCTCCAGCACGGGGATGAGGACGGTGTGGAGGGCCTTCATCTTCTTCTTGCCCGAACCGCCCCGCAGTTTGCGGGCCCGGCGGACCCGCAGCACGCTCTCGGCCAGTTGCGGGAACACCGACAGCGCGACGATCACCGCCGTGCCCACCTCGTACAACGCCGGCGGCATCGCCTTGAGCAGCCGTTTCGGGTTCGCGAGCGCGTTGGCCGCGCCGAGGCAGATCACCATCGCCGCCAGCCGCATCCCGTCGTAGAGCCCGCCCAGCAACGATTCCGCGGACACGTCACCGAAGAGGCGGATACCCGCCGCCCATTCCGGGAGCGGGATTTCGGGCAGCCGCAGGATGATCGTGGATCCCTCGGCGCCGCCGAACACGACGCGGAAGAACACGCGGATCGCGACGATGAACGCGCCGAGGTACAGGTAGAGCCGGAACGCCAGCGCCCACGGTGCCTCACCACGACGGGCCACGACGACGTACCCCGCGACCGCCACGATGGTCAGCAGCAGCCACGGGTTCGTCGTGCGGGTCGCGGCGACGGCGAGCCCCAGCGCCCACACCCACCACGCGGCCGGATGCAGGTCGCGCGGCAGGAAGTAGGACGTCACCGGACTCCTTGTGCGCGTTTGCGTCTGCGGGCCACCAGGAATCCCGCCACGCACAGCGCCAGTATCGCGGCGCCCGCCGCCCAGGGCGCCCAATCGCTGGCCCCGGACTCGCGTTCGATCACCGCGTTGACGTCCTCGGCGTTCTCCCCGCCGGTGAACGCGACGTTCGACGACGGGTCCTGCGCCTTCGGCCGCGCCGAAGCACTCGGACGCGGTTTGGGCGGCGGCAACGCGCCGGAACCCGGCCCCGTGGCGGGGGCTTCCCCCGCACCGGCCGTCGGCCGCGGACCGTCGGCCTGCCCGTTCCCTGGCTGCGGCCGCTGTTGCTGCTCGCCGGGATCGCCGGAGACCGGCTTGGCCTCTTCGCGCGGCACGCACGGCTGCCCCTCGGTCCCCGGCCGCACGGCGGACACCCGCGGGACCGGGTTGCTCTGAGCGTTGGCGTTCAAGGAGAACGACCAGCCCTCGAACCCGCCGGGGGTGAAGTCCCGGTTCTTGAGCCCCCACTGGCTGTAGTCCCACGCGCAGTTGTTCGAGGCGTGCCAGTAGGACCAGTAGGCCTGCGCGGGAGGCGTGTCGACACACGACTCCCGATACGTCTCGCGGCCGCTGACCGGGATGTCCTCGGCCGCGGAAGGACGATTCTCGACCCGGCAGACGAACGACTCGCCCCAGCGCTGCACCCCGGCGATCTGGAAACCGGCGCCCTTGAGCGCGTCCAGGCCGGTGCCGCGCGTGGTCTGGGGATTGCAGCGGACGATGGCCGTGCCGCCGAGTTGCTGGAAGTCCACCACCACGGTGACCCCGGTGGCGTCCTTGCAGAACCCGGGATATCCCTTGCTCTGGTCGACGGCGTGCGCGGAGGGTGCCGTGGCGGCGATCAGGAGGACCGCCGCCACCGCGGGAAGAACCCTCCTCACGGGATGGCCGGGTTCCTCGGCGTGACCCCGGGCGGCGGGTTGGTCGACGCCGACTTGTTCAGCGAGAACGACCAGCCCTCGAAGCCGCCGGGGGTCACGTTCCGGTTGACGGCGCCGGAGGTGCTGTAGGTCCAGGTCGAGCCGGAACCGTCCGCGTGCCAGTAACCCCAGTACGCGCCGGTGGGCGGAGTGGTGACGCATGCTTCCTTGTAGTTCGGGTTGGTCGACAGCGGGAGGGTCTCCGTCGCGGACGGGCGGCCTTCCACGCGGCAGACGAAGGCGAGCCCCCAGCGTGCGGTGCCGGCGACCGCGATCCCCGCGTCCTGCAAGGCCTTGATACCCGTGCGGGCGGTGCCCGGCGCGGCGTTGGGCGAACAGCGGGTGATCGTCGGGGCGGCGGTCCCGCCGTTGCCGTCCAGTTCCTGGAAGTCGACCACGACGGTGACGCCGGTGAGCGCGTCGGCGCCGGTGCAGATCCCGGCGTAGCCCTTGGTGGTGTCGACCGCGTTCGCGGGTGCGGCGGAAAGCCCGATCAGTCCGATGAGGACGGATGTCACGGCCAGTGTTCTCTTCATGGTGTTGCCCCCTTTTTCTTGGTGAAACGGCGAAGGACGAAAACCAGTGCGATCACGGTGAGCAGCAGCAGGACAGCCAGCCCGGCGAGCCCCCAGATCAGCCATGGCGGCAGGGAGTCGGACTGCTCCGCGGCCAGCACCGGTGCGGCGGACGGATTCGCTTCGGTCAGCGGCAGCCGGATCGCGGGCGAGAGCGGTGAATCCGCCGCGGTGAGCCAAGATCGGCCCGCGACTCCTTGCGCGGCGGCCAGACTGGTCGGGAAATCGGTCTCCCCGGCGGATCCCTTGGCCAAACCGCCATCGGCTCGGACCAGTTCGCCCAGTGACCGCGCGGTTCCGCTCGCGTCGAGGCCGGCGGTCTGCCGCGCGGCGGCGACGGCGGCGCTCAGCGCGACGTCCGGCTCGCCGCCCTCACCGGTGACCACGCCCTCACCGGTCGGCCGGACGCCGAGCGCGCCCACCGCGGAGACGAACGCCGACACGCGCCGCTCGCTCCAGCCGTCCGGGCGCCTGGACGGCGGGGCGGCGTCGGTGTGCGGACGGGCGGCCAGCGCGGTGACCGCGGCGGCCGTCGCGGCGAGGTCGCCTGAACCGCATTCCACGGTGTCGAGGTGCTTCGGGAAGGTTCCGTCGGCGCACTGGCGCGAAAGGAGCAGTTCGACCGCCGGACCGGGGTCGGCGGCGGTGGCGAGCACCGCCCATGCGTGCCGCTCCACGGTCTCGTCTGCGTCGGCGAACGATCCGGTGTCGGTGAACTCGCCGTCGGTGCCGCGCAGTTTCACGAGATCGGCGCGCAACTGCCCAGTGACATCCGACTTCGCGAATTCGGCGACGAGCACGAGTTTCGCGAGCGGTCCGGCATACGACGCTTCGCCCTGCTCGTACGGCGCGCCGTGGGCATAGGCCTGTACGGCCTCCGGCTTCAGCAGGAACTGCGACGCGCGGGCGACCGAGTCCGGCTGCTGGTCCAGGGCTCGCAGTGCCAGCACCACGTCGGCGGTGGCGTCGTAGTCGACGTAGGTCTTGCCGTCCTCGGTCACCTCGACGTGGTCACCGCCCACGAGCCGGTTCGCCAGGTAGGCGCCGAGACGGACGGCCGGTGTCGCCGTGTCCGGGGTGGCGATCGTGGCCGGTGGCTGGACGACGGTGGACGCCCTGGGCGTACCTGCCTTCCTGGGTCTGGGCAGCGGCGTCACGGATGTCGTGATGGTGGTCGTCGTGGGAGCCGGGACGCTGCTGGTCGGCGGCAGAGTTTTGCCCTTCGCGAGCGCGTAGAAGCCGACCTGCGCCAACCCGAGCGAGGCCTGGGCGCCCGCTCGGATCCAGGTGTCGACCCCGCTGATGCCGGCCGCGCGCGCGGCCTCGTAGGAAGCAGGGTTGTAGGCGATCGCGCCGAGTTCGCCCGCGAGTTTGGTACCGGAGTCGGCGGCGGTCACCTGCGCGGATTTGAGGTACCGCACGCCCTTGTCCACCGCCGCCTCCGCGCCGCCCGCGTCGGCGAGCGCCTGGACGATCATGCCGGTGCTGTTGGTGTTCGGTGCCTCGGTGCTGACGCCGCCGCCCCAGCCGCCACCGGGTGGCTGGTTCGCCTTGAGCCAGGAGACGGTCTTGGCGATCGGGGCGTCGAGTCCGGTCGCGCCCGCCTTCCGTGCGGCCAGCAGCGCCGAGAGCGCGAGACCGGTGGCGTCGCCGTCCTTCGGGGAACGGCCGAGCGGCTTGCCTTCGTCGCAGGTCGAAAGCTTGTGGCCGCTCGAGGTGACATGGTCGCCAGTCTCGTTCGTCGGGATGTATTCGAACACGAGGCGGAAGTAGCCCTCGGAACATTGCTGGGTCAGCAACCTGTCGATGGCGACCCGCTCATTCTCGCCAGCCGCGGCGAGGCCGATGACGCCGAGCGCCTGGCCGAACGAGTTCGCGTCGTTGTTCACCGAGCCGGTGCGCTCCGGATCTTTGGAGTAGTCGCTGATCCGGCCCTTGTCGGGGCCGTCGCGCATGATCGCGGCATGGGTCTCGGCGACGAGGTCGTAGCCGTCGACGTTTCGCGGGTCGCGGCCGGAAACCTGGGCGGCGACCAGCGTCTTGGCGAGCGAGCCCCCGACGATGACCTTGTCGTATCCGGCACCGGGAACCAGTCCGTCCCAGGTGAAGTAGTCGCTCGCGTGGCCTTGGTCGTCCAGGAACTTCATGATCGGCTCGGCCTTGGCGCCGTCGCCCGACGCGTACAGCGCGAAAAGCACGTCGACCATCAGGCCGTGGTCGGGCAGTGCGCCCCCGTTGGGGTTCTCGAGCGTGCCGTCCGGCTTCAGCTTCGTCGCGAGCCAGCGGGAATTCGCCTTCGCGGCGCCAGGATCGTTCGCGGCGGCGGCCGTCCCGGTGAGCAGTGCGGCGACCACGCCGACACTTACGGCGAACGCCACTACGGCGAGGGACCGGCGGCGCATGACTCCTCCTAGCGGAATGACGGAGGACAGGCGCGGACGCCGCGGTCACCCCTGTTTATCGCGACAGTGGTTCGTTCGTCCGCCCGTTCGGTATCCCGGCTCGCCCTGGTGAAGGGCCCACGGTTGCGCGACAGCGCCGGATTTCGACCGGCTTCCCCGTCACGGGCGGCGGTGTTCGGTTGTCGAGCCAGCCGAGGTTAACACCCGATCACTTCCGGCAGGCACCGCTGACCAGGTCGGTTGCCAGGATCACATCGGCTCTTCGCGCCCGGCGGTATCCCGGCGCTCGGCCGAGGTGAGACTCTTCGGTTCGTTCATCGCGGTCATTGGGGGAAGGATTCTCATGAGACGTTGGGTTTTCGCTGTCGCCATGGTGTGCGGCATCGCGTTGGTCGCCGCACCGGCGGCGGCCGCAGGCACCCACAACAAGGCGGACGCCGCCGCGGGCTGGCTCGCGAGGCAGATGGCCGACGGGGAAAGGTTCGAGGCCGACTTCGGCGGCCAGAAGTTCCCCGACCAGGGTTTGACGATCGACGCGATCTTCGCGTTCGCCGCGGCCGGGGTGTCGGACACGAACGCGGGCAAGGCGATCGCCTGGCTGGCGAAACCGGAGATCACCACGGGCTACGTCGGCAGCGGCACCGAGGCGTACGCGGGCGCGCACGCGAAACTGCTGCTCGCCGCGCAGGTTCGCGGCAAGGACACGGCGTCGTTCGGCGGCGTCGACCTGAAGGCGGGCCTGCTCTCGTTGCTGACGCCGTCCGGCCGGTTCTCCGACCGCTCCGAATACGGCGATTACTCCAACGCTCTTTCGCAGTCGCTCGCCCTGCTGGCGCTGGACCGCACCGGCGACGTCCCGGCGCAGGCCGTGACGTTCCTCGCGGGCACCCAGTGCCCGGACGGCGGTTTCCCACTGAACTTCGGCGAAGCGACGTGCACGAGCGACGTCGACGCGACCGCGACGGTCGTGCAGGCCTTGCGTGCCACCGGTGACCCGGTGAACGCCGGCGAGGGCACCTCGTGGCTGGTCACCAAGCAGCACCCGAACGGCGGCTTCGGTTTCGGCACCAACGCACCGAACGCGAACAGCACCGGACTCGCCGCGCAGGCGCTGGCCGGACACCGTCCCGCCGCCGCCGTCAAGGCGCGGGAATTCCTGCGGTCACTGCAGACCGGCTGCGCCGGCGCCGAGGCGGACCGCGGCGCGATCGCCTACGACGCCACGGGCCTGAACCCGTCGACCACCCCTCGCGCGACCGCGCAGGCGATCCTCGGCCTGGCCAGGGTTCCGCTGAGCGACCTGCACGGCGGTGGCCGTCCGCAGGCCCCGGTCCTCGCCTGCCCGTAACTCACGTGATCAGAGGCGTAACTCGAGTGTTCTGCCTCTGATCACGCGAGTTACGCCTTCAATCACGCGAGTTCGTCATTCGCCGGCGGCGACGCGGCGCGCGAGTTCCACGCGGGACCGCACACCCAGTGCCGTGAAGATGTTCCGCAGGTGGTGATCCACCGTGCGGTGGCTGATCACCAGCCGCCGCGCGATCTCCTTGTTCGTCTCCCCCGCCGCCACCAGGCGGGTGATGGCGTCCTGCTGCGGCGTGAGGCCGGCGAGCGATCGGTGCGGCACGTCGACGGTCTCGCCGGTGGCGCGCAGGCCGGCGCGGGCCCGTTCGGCGAACCGCTTCGCACCGACGTTTTCGAAGCCGCGCAAGGCATCGCGGAACTGGTCGCGGGCGTCGCGGGTCCGCCGATGCCGTCGCAGCAGGGTGGCGTAGGCGAACCGGGTCCTGGCGAGTTCCATCGCGCCGCCCGCCCGCCGGTGCGCCTCGATGGCCAGGACGAAACGCCGTTCCGCCACACCGGGATCCGACGCGGTCAGCGCGTGACAGCGGTGGCTCAGCGCGAGCCAGCAGGGTTCCGCGCCCGCGAGGGTCCAGCGGTCGAACACCTCCAGCGCGGCCAGTGCCCGTTCGGGCCGCCCGGAACAGACGGCCGCCTCGACGAGTTGCGGGGTGGCCAGCACCCGGATCACCGGCTGGTCGCCGGAGACGCCGGAAGCGAGGTCTTCGAGCCTGCTCAGCGCGTCGTCGGGCCGGTCTTCGGCCAGGTCCAGACAGGCGTTCGCCCACGCGGCGACCGCGGCGGGCCTGCCGAGACCGCGTTCGGCGATGCCTTCGGCCGCCTCGTCCAGCTCCGGAACGCGGTCACCGAGCAGGGCGGCGGCCAGCCCCAGCAACGTCAGATGCTCCATCCGCAGGTTGTGCGGCGCGCGCAGGCCGTCGCGGGACGCCGCCCGCGCACAGGGGATGCGGTCGAGCGCGATGGCCGAGAGCGACAGGTAGATCAGCGCCCACGGCAGTTCCGCGTGCCGTTTGCCGAGCCGCGCGCGGCTCACGGCCGCGGCCGCGTACTCGTGCGCCCGTTCGGCATGCCCGCGAGCGAAGGCCGCTTCGGCTGCCCAGACGGCCCCCGCGACGTCCGAGCCGGCCATCCCCTGGGCGACGGCGTCCGTCAACGGAGTGACGGCGTCCTCGTGACGTCCGGCGTAAACCGAGGTCAGACCGTGGAAATGCGCGGAGACCAGCCCATCATCCGGCGGGACCGTCCGGGCGAGGGCCCGGTAGCCGCTCAGGTCACCGCCGAGCCTGCGTGCCTCGCCCGCCAGCAGGAGCGCGCCCGCCGGATCGGCGAGTAGTTCCGCCGCCGCGCCCAGCTCGTGGGTGGCGACGGCGGGATCGCCGTCACGCAACTCGATCTCCCCGTGCAGCAACGCCACGGCGCCCGGTTCAGTGTCCACTTTGGACAGCAGCAACCGGGCCCATCCCGGTCTTCCCGCCTGCCAGGCCGCGTCCGCCGCGGCCAGCAGCCGGGCTGCCCGTGTGGCCGGATCGGCGGTCAGGGCGGCAGAACGTTCGAGCTGCCGGGCCGCGGCCGCGTGATCCACCGCCGGTGCCGCGGCGAGCGCGTCCGCGAGAGGCTCGGACGGCGTGGCCGTCGCCATCGCGCGATGCCAGAGCGCGTCGGGCCCCTCCTCGGCGGAGGCCAGCCGCGCGTGCGCCGCCCGACGGTCGGCCGGGGACGCGGCCGCGTACCAGGTCGCCTTCCTCGCGGAAGAGTCCATGCAAGTGGCGAGGAACCGGAGGCGCTCGTCGACCCGCATTGCTTCGAGCTCGGCCGTGTACCGAGGCAGCCGCTCCCGCAGGATCGGCGAAACCGGCTCCCGCCCGGCCGCCTGCGCGGGCGTCAGCGAAGCGGCCAGCGCGACGAGATCGGCAGGGTTCCCGTCGCCGAGTTCGACCAGCTGCGGGCGTACCCCGGCGGGCACCCCGCGGTCACGCAGCACCTGATCGGCGGCGGAATCGGTCAACGGCGGCAGCTCGACGGAGTCGAACTCGTCGGATCCGGACCGCGAGGCGAGCACCATCCCGACCGGCGCACCCGCCAGCCTCCGAGCGGCGAAACCCAGCGCCGCCAAGGACTCCGGATCGACCCAGTGCGCGTCGTCGACCCAGCAGATCGTCGGCGAGGAAACAGCGCCGAGCCGGTCTCGTGCCTCCGCACCACTGGAGACCGGCGCGCCGAACATCCGGTGCAGTGCGCCGTAGGGCAACTCGCTTTCCGCTCGCAGGCCCCGCACCCCGACGAGGCGGACGCCGAGGGTGGCGCGCAGCTCGGTGAGCAGGGCCGATTTGCCCAGGCCTTCCGCGCCGCGGACCAGCACGGCGCGCCCGGCGACCGACCTCAGCCCGCCGAAGAGGTCGTCCCTCCCCCGCAGCGGGTACACAGGCATCGGCGCCTCCTCGAGATCCCTCTCGATGAAACACCAGGCGCAAGTGTTTCACAAGGTCCTGCTCGGCACCCGTCCCTCCACGAGCGCTCCGAGCAGCGTCGACGCCGCTTCGAGATCGGGGGTCCGGGAGGCGAGGACGTCCGAGTACAGGAACGCCTCCCCCAGCCGCACGATGGCGTAACAGAGGCTGTCCAGGCTGACCGCGGGCACGAAACCGCCGTCCTCGACGTCGCGGCGAAGCAGCTCGACGTGTGCCGCGATCACCCTCGGCTGGACGCGTCCGTCCGGGTCGGTCAGCAGCCGGATCGCCAGCACCGGCTCGTCGTCGAGGAAGCGCCGGAACCCGGCACTCGCCGCCAGCACGGACCGGTACTCGCGCATGATCGAAAGACAGCGCAGTTCACCGGCCGCGTTGCGCACCACGTCGCCCTCTTCGCGCTCCCAGGTGCGCGCGGCGGCCGTCAGGGTGCGCTCGGACAGATAGTAGAGGGCATCACCGAGCAGGTCTTCCCGGTTGCCGACCCGGCGGAACAGGGTGCTGCGCGAGATGCCCAGATCCTGGGCGAAGGCGGAGGTGTCGACGCGGACGCCGCGATCGATCCACCGCGCCGCGGTGCGGACTATGTCCTCGGCTGAGGGGTTCACGATCGCCGATCGTACGGGCGACCGGCCCGGCGGGAACGCTCGCGGATCAAGACTGGCGATTTCACCGATGCAGCGCACTCCGGCCGTTTGCCACAGTCCATCACCACGGACCGTGTTCAACGGCGAACGGAGACGGCACCATGCGTAGTACGACCCGGATCCTTTGTGGACTGGCCACCGTCGCGGCACTCTTTGTCGCCCCCGCGGCCTACGCCGCCGAGAACCCCTACGAGCGAGGACCCGACCCGACGGAAAGCAGCATCGAAGCGTCCCGCGGCTCGTTCGCGGTATCCCAGACCTCCGTGTCGAGCCTGGCCGTCACCGGCTTCGGCGGCGGAACCATCTACTACCCCACCAGCACCGCGCAGGGCACGTTCGGCGCGGTCGCCATCTCGCCGGGGTTCACCGCGACCCAGTCGAGTATCGCTTGGATGGGCCCGCGGCTGGCGTCGCAGGGCTTCGTGGTGTTCACGATCGACACCAACACGATCTACGACCAGCCCGACAGCCGCGGTGATCAGCTGCTGGCCGCGCTCGACTACCTGACCCAGCGCAGCACGGTCCGGTCCCGCATCGACACCACGCGGCTCGCGGTGGCGGGCCACTCGATGGGCGGCGGCGGTTCGCTCGAAGCCGCGCTCGACCGGCCGTCGCTGCAGGCCGCGGTGCCGCTCGCGCCGTGGAACACGCAGAAATCCTGGTCCTCGCTGAGGGTGCCGACGTTCATCATCGGCGGCGAGTCCGACTCCGTCGCGCCGGTGGCGTCGCACTCGATCCCGTTCTACACCAGCATTCCCGCTTCGGCGGAGAAGGCGTACATGGAGCTGGACAACGCGAGCCACTTCTTCCCGAACACGGCTAACACGACCATGGCCAAGTACACGCTCTCCTGGCTGAAGCGGTTCGTGGACAACGACACCCGCTACGAGCAGTTCCTCTGCCCCGCCCCGGACGACCGCGCGATCAGCGACTACCGGGACACGTGTCCGCACGCCTGAGTGTCCTCGGTCCCGGCGCACCCGCGCCGGGACCTCCTCTCTCCGTTGGGAGTTCTTGCGTGACCCTGTCGACCTTCGAGATGTCCGGCGTGTCGGTGACCTTCGGTGGTCTCGTCGCCCTGTCGGACGTCTCCCTGACCGTCGCGCCGGGCCGGGTGCTCGGGGTGATCGGCCCGAACGGGGCGGGCAAGACCACGCTCTTCAACGTCGCGTGCGGGTTCGTCCGCCCGGACACCGGCACGCTGACCTGGCGCGGACAGGAACTGCGGCGGCTGCGCCCGCATCACCTCGCCGGCCTCGGGATCGCCCGCAGCCTGCAGGAACTCGGCCTGTTCGACCGGATGACCGTGCTCGAGAACGTCCTCGCGGGGGCGGGCAGGCACGCGAAATCCGGCTTCTGGTCTTCGTTGCTGGGCCTGACGAAGGACGAGAAGGCGCTGACCGAGCGAGCGATGGCTCAACTGGAAGCCTTCGACATCGCCGACGTCGCCCATCGCCATCCCGCGAGCCTTCCTTACCCGGTGCGGAAACGGGTCGCGCTGGCGCGAGCGCTGGTGAGCGAACCCGACCTGCTGTTGCTCGACGAACCGGCGGGCGGCCTGTCGTCGGCCGAGATCGACGACGTCGGCACGCTGGTCCGCGGCCTGACCGAACACATGTCGGTGATGCTCGTCGAGCACCATATGGATCTGGTGATGGGCGTCTGCGACGAGATCGTGGTGCTGGACTTCGGCAGGGTCATCGCCCGCGGCACCCCGGACGAGATCCGCGCGGATCCGGCGGTCCAGGCGGCCTACCTCGGCGAGGAGGTCGCCGGTGCTGACCGTTGAGAACCTTTCGGCGAGCTACGGCCCGGTGCGCGCGCTCGACTCCGTGAGCCTTTCGGCCGCGGAAGGCGAGATCACCGCGGTGCTCGGCGCGAACGGCGCGGGCAAGACCACCTTGCTGCGCACCATTTCCGGACTCGTGCCGCCTTCGGGCGGCGGTATCTCCCTCGCGGGCCGGGATCTGAGCCGAGTGTCCACAGAGGACCTTCCGGCGCTCGGCCTCGCGCACGTCCCCGAGGGCCGCGGCGTGCTGGCCGAACTGACCGTCGAGGAGAACCTGCGGCTCGGCGCGCTCGGGGCACGCGGGCGCGCGACGGCGGCCGACCTCCGCCGGATCTACGACCTCTTCCCGGCGCTGGCCGACCGCAAGAACGGTCTCGCGCACGTCCTTTCCGGCGGGGAACGGCAGATGCTGGTCATCGGCCGCGCGCTGCTCTCCCGGCCGAAGGTGCTGCTGCTGGACGAACCGTCCTTGGGGCTCGCGCCCCGGATCGTGGCGCGGATCTTCGGCCTCCTGCGCGGTCTCGTGCACGACGAAGGACTGGCCGTCGTGCTGGTCGAGCAGAACGCGCGCAGCGCGCTGTCCATCGCCGACCACGGCGTCGTGCTGAACCTCGGGCAGGTGGTCGTCCGGCGGGACGCGGCCGCGCTCGTCGCGGACGACGACCTCCGGCACGCCTACCTCGGATTCTGAAAGGGAGCCCTGTGCAGCAACTGCTGACCACCGCGCTCACCGGCCTGACGCTGGGCGTGGTCTACGCCGCGTTCGCGCTGGCGCTCGTGCTCATCTGGCGGGCGACGCGGATCGTGAACTTCGCGCAGGCGCCGATGGCGATGATCACCACCTACCTGGCGCTCGTCCTGATCGACGCGGGCTGGTCGTACTGGGCCGGTTTCGCCGTGGCACTCGCCTCGGGACTCGTGCTCGGCGCGCTGGTGGAACGGTTCGTCGTCCGGTTCGTCGACGGCAAGGCCGAGATCAACGCCGTCATCCTCACGCTCGGGCTGTTCATCGTGCTGCACGCACTGGCGGCGCTGGTGTTCGGCTCGCGGTACCGGTCGTTCCCGGCGCCGTTCGGGCTCACCGGGTTCCAGGTCGGCGACACGACGATCGCGCTGACCGGGTTCGGCGTGTTCACCATCGCCGCCGTCGGAGTCGTGCTGATCGGCCTCGTGCTGTTGTTCCGCGGTACCGATCTGGGCCTGCGGATGCGGGCCGCCGCCTTCGACCGGGAAGTGGCCCGCCTGCTCGGCGTGCGGGTCGGGCGGATGCTCACGCTGGGCTGGGCGCTGGCCGCGCTCGCCGGTTCGCTGTCCGGTCTACTGATCGCCGGCGGCGGTCTCGTCCATCCGTCCTATATGGACGGTGTGGTGGTGTACGGTTTCGTCGCCGCGGTGCTCGGCGGGCTGGACAGCCCGGTCGGCGCGGTCGTCGGCGGCGTCGTCCTCGGCCTGTCGTTGAGTCTGGTGAGCGGCTACGTCGGCTCCGAACTCGTCCCGCTCGCCGCGCTGGCGCTGCTCATGGTGGTGCTGCTCCTGAAGCCCGGTGGCCTGTTCGCGAGTGTCCGTGAACGGAGGGTCTGACGTGCCACGCCGCTCTCTGCTGGGCGCGCTCGCCGCGCTGCTCGTCGTCGTACTGGTCCTGGAGAATTCCGGGCCGTTCTTCACCTCGCAGCTCACCACGATGGCGTACTTCGCGATCGCGGCGGGCGGCCTGACCGTCCTGACCGGGCTCAACGGGCAGCTGTCGCTCGGGCACGGCGCCTTGATGGCCGTCGGCGCCTACTCGACGGCGCTCCTGCTGAAATCGGGATTCCTTCCGCTGCCGGTGATCCTGGTGCTGGCGATGGTGATCACGCTGGCCGTCGGGGCACTCGTGGGTGTCGCCGCGGCCAGGTTGCACGGGCCGTATCTCGCCGGCGCGACACTCGCGCTCGCCGTCGCCGTCCCCGGGATCCCGTTGTTCTTCGGTGAAGCACTCGGTGGCGAGCAGGGCTTGCCCGTTCGCATGCCGGAAATACCCGGCTGGCTGGCGGACGCCGCGTACTTCGTCACCGGCCACGAACTCACGTCGATCCGTTATCTCGCCTACCTTTCGTGGCTCGCGGTGATCATCGTGTTCGTGCTGCTGGCGAACCTGTCCCGCGGCCGGGTCGGACGCGACTGGCGAGCGGTGCGCGACGAAGACGTGGCCGCCGAACTCGCCGGGATCGACCTCGGCCGCACCCGGGTACGGGCGTTCGTCGTCAGCTCGGGGTGCGCGGGGCTGGCCGGAGCGCTGATGGCGTTGTCGGCGCGGCTGGCGGCGCCGAGCGGGTTCGCGCTGACGTTGTCGCTGCTGCTGGTGTCCGCGGTGGTGCTCGGCGGGCTCGGGAGCCTGACCGGAGCTCTCGCCGGCGCCGCGCTGCTGACCTTCCTGCCGCCGCTGGTGACCGGCGCGGGAACGGATCTGGGCCTGTCCGACGTGCAGGCCGCGCATCTGGCGCCGCTGCTCTACGGCCTGGTCACCGTCCTGATCGTGCTGCTCGCACCCGCCGGTCTCGCCGGTGGGCTGCGGAAACTCATCCACCGGAGGAGAACTTCATGAAACGCTGGACCAAGGCCGTGGCCGTCTTCCTGGCCGTCACGGTCACCGCCGCCTGCGGCGCGGGCGGCAGACCCGAGGGCGAGCAGAAGGGCTCGACGGTCGGCGTCACCGACACGACCATCAAGATCGGCGCGCATTTCCCGCTGACCGGCGTCGCCGCGCCGGGCTACAGCGAGATCCCGAGCGGTCATCAGGCCTACTACGACTACGTGAACGCGAACGGCGGCGTCAACGGCCGCAAGATCGAGTTCGTGGTGAAGGACGACGGCTACAACCCGACCACCACGAGCGCGGTCACCGACGAACTGGTGCTCAAGGAGGAGATCTTCGCGATGGTCGGCGGCCTCGGCACGCCGACGCACAGCGCCGTCGTCGACTTCCTGAACAACTCCAAGGTGCCGGACCTGTTCGTGTCCTCGGGTTCACTGCGCTGGGGCGACGATCCGAAGAAGGCGCCGTTCACCTTCGGCTGGCAGCCGGACTACGAGATCGAAGGCAAGATCATCGGCGACTGGGTGCGGAAGAACCTGCCGAACGCCAAGGTCGGCCTGTTCCTCCAGGACGACGACTTCGGCCGCGACGGCGAGAAGGGCGCCCGGCGGTACCTCGGCCAGCAGATCGTGGAGGTCGCGAAGTACTCCCCTGGCAACACCGACATCGCGCCGCAGATCGCGAAACTCAAGGCCGCGGGCGTGGATCTGGTGCTGGGCTTCACCGTTCCGTCGTACACCGCGCTTTCCCAGCTGGCGTCGCTGAAGATCGGTTTCAAGCCGAAGTGGGTCTACAGCAACGTCGGCTCGGACCCCGCGCTCGTCGGTTCACTGCTCGCACGGTTCTCCGAAGGCAAGGTGACCAACGGCTCGTCACTCATCGACGGCGTGGTCACCACCGAGTACCTGCCGGGCGTCGACGCGCCGGACAACGCGTGGACGAAGCTGTGGCAGAACGTCTGGAAGGCGCATGGCAAGGGCGGCGACCTGACGAACTACCGCATCTACGGGATGGCGCAGGCGTACACGTTCGTCCAGGCGTTGCAGGCGGCCGGAAAGGATCTGACGCGGGAACGGATCGTCGAGGTGCTCCAGCAGTCCGGGAAGACGTTCCAGGGGCCGGGACTGGCGCCGTTCCGCTTCTCCGGCGACAGTCACCTGGGCATCTCCGGGATGTCGGTGGTCGAACTCAAGGGAGGCGTCGGCAAGGACCTGACGCCGGTCCTGGTGACCGACCTCGGCGACGCGCCCATCAAGGCGGACGACTCCGCCGCGAACGACGGGCCGCCGCCCAACGGGATTCCGGGCAGCTGAGTCGTCGGCCGACTCAGTCTGACGCGTCACCCAGCCGCCGTGGTGGCCATCGCTGGGCTGAATCGGACTCACGCCGAGCGCCCTAGCGCGATCGTGAGTTCCGGTTCCAGCGCACGAACCTCCGGATGGGTGCTCCACCGTCGTACGAGTGTTGCCAGACGGCGCAAGTCGGTACGGACTGTCGCGGACCCGAGCTGGGCGATCTGACCGAACAGCGGCCGAACGAGCCGGCACGCCTGCTCCAGCTCTCCCGACGCCGCGTACGCCAAACACAGTCGCACGCCGAATCGCGCGCGGGCACGAACGGCGCTACCGGGTATGCGCGCCAACTCCCTCTCGAGGACCTCCGCGGCTTTGGCCGGCTGCCCGAGGTCGTAGAGACACCAACCGGTCGCGACCGCCACCGGATCGGCGACACGCGAGGTGCCGATCACCGGTCCCTCCGGTGCCCCGGAGGGATCCAGTAGCAACGTCCGCGCGCGATCCAGGGCACGCAGGCATGCGTCACGGTCGCCGAGCAGCGCGTGCCCTTGCGCCTCACGCTGAGCGGCGAGCCCGAGCACTCTCGCCGGCACGTTCTTCTCCACCTGCGCCCGCTGCGCCAGGGAAACGGTTGTGGCGCCGTCGCCCTGGTACATCGTGATCAGTGCCTGCCGCACCAGCGCGTAGCTCGCCAAGAAGTCGTCGCCCGCCACTCTCGCGACTTGCACCGCCCGGTCCGTCCACCACGCCGCGGCCGAGTCGTCTCCGGATTCCTGTGCCATCCAGCCCGCGTACTCCGCCGTCCGAGCGGCCAGGGCAGCCACTGCGGGCACCATGCGTCCGCCTACCTGTTTCGCGAGCGTACGCAAGGCCTGCGCCTGCCCGACCACCATCGGCAGCACGACATCCGGTGACGAGAACTGCCCAAGGTCCCGCGCGGAGTCGAACAGGTGACGGTGGTAGCGCAATTGCGCCTCCGCGTTCGCCGACACGACGCCGGTACCGGACACTTTGAGTCCCGCGATCACGGCCATCCCGCCGAGCAGAACGTCCCGCCTGGCGACAGGGCTGAAAGCCGCGCCACCGTCCGGCGTCATCGTCATCACCCACACCTCTTCCTCGGCCGATTCGGACAGAGCCGTGCGCACCACCCGCGCCGTCTCCCCCGCCAGCGCGATCAACTCGCCATCGGCGCGCAACTCGGCATCGCACTTACGCACGAACTCGGGAGACGGGGACTGCGCACCGGTTTCGATGCGGCTCACATGTCCTTTGCTGTAGTAGAGACGACGCGCGAACTCGCTGAGTGAAATGCCTTCGGCCACTCGCAACGCCCGCAACCTCGCCCCGAAGGTCTCCGACAGGGAAGACATCCGCACACCGCCCTTCTCCGCTGACCATCTTCCGCGCTCTTACGCCGACCGGCATGGGGTTCGTGTTCCGTACGAAGCCGGAAACAGGAAACAGGAAGGCATACCTTCCGGCATTAAACAACATCGGCACACCGAAGGCGCATCGGCTGACCCTCGGTTCCATACCCAAGCAAGATCATTGTCAAAAGAAGGACAAATCCTGGACAGTGACAGAAACGGAAACAGGAAACGCTCCCCTACTGCCAAGTAGGACTTGTCAAGCGGCCGACCGGATGCCGAGTATTACTCCCTGTCATCCATCCGGCCGGGCCTCAGCGAATACCGCCCCCGGACCGACGACGCACCCTGGCGATGAGAAAGGCCTCCTCGTTGATCAAAATCTTCCTCAACTACCGCACTGCCGACGAGCGCTTCGGGGTCACTCTCCTCGACCACGAGCTGTCGCGAACGTTCGGTCCGGAGACCGTCTTCTTCGCTTCGAAATCAATCGAACTCGGCGCCGATTGGGAGCAGAGCATGTTCGACGCCGTCGCGGAGTCGGAGGCAGTGCTCGTCGTGATGGGACGCCGTTGGCTCGGCGACGTGAACGAGGCTGGACTACGTCGTATCGACGATCCCCGGGATTTCGTCCGCCGGGAGATCCTGCTCGCGTTCGAACTCGGAAAGCGGGTCATTCCCGTACGTCTGGACGTGCCGGACAGGGTTCGCGCCGATGAGCTGCCGGAGGCGCTTCGCTCGCTTTCCGAACTCCAAGACATCGCCATCGGTTTCCGCAGTGCAGTCCCGGACATCGACCGGCTCGCTGCCAGGCTGCGGGAACTGATTCCCGGTCTACGGGCGCAACCCGCGCCGACGTCGGCTTCGGCGGCGAAATTCACGGCGCACGCGCACGAAGGAGGCGTGGTCAGCCAGTACGACCAGGTCACCGTACATGGCGATTTCCACGCCGGCCCCAGATTCGGCTGACCCGCCCCACCGCCCTGACTGCCGAGACCCCTACCGGAGCTGAACCGTGAGCGAGGACAAGCAGGCCGAGCCTGCGCCGAACGAGACGGAGACCCCACAACAGGACGAGTCTCCATCACCGCCCAAGGAAGACCCGGCGCCGTCCAGCCGGGAGGAGGCTGTCAAAGGCCTCCGCGGTGAGGCTTCGGAACTGTCGAACGGCCGGTTCACCAAGATCACTTCGGCCGCCGCCGAACGACTCGCGGGCGCTGGGAACCTCAACCTCTTCCAAGGCGACATCATCGTCGACGGTGACTTCGTGGCCGGCCCGGGCGGCCGGAGCGGTTCTCGCCGGTCGGCCAGAGCCCGAACCGAACCGCAGGATGTCATCAAGGCGACGGAGTACTTCGTCGCACCACCGGACTTCAACGACGGCGTAGGCCGGTTGCAGGGCACCAGCCTCCTCGTCATGGCCGACGCCGCGGGTACCGGCCGCTTCACCCGGGCGCTGGCGACCCTGCGTGACGTACTGGGCGGGGACGCGAACGTCTATCGCGTCACCAACTCGATGCTGGGGAATCCGAACTGGCGGGTTCCGCATCCGCGAAGCGGATACGTCGTCGTCGACACCACCGGCGGGGACGGCAAGTTCGCGGCCGGGCAGCTCACCGATGACTGGCTGGCGAAGACCTCGGAACGGCTCCTGGCGGCCGAGAGCTATCTCGTGGTGGTGACCGGTCCGGTCATCGGCTCACTCGCCACCGCCTCGAAGCGGATGGAGTTCGTCGTCGAGGAGTTCGAGCTTCCCGACCCTTCAGAGATCGTGCGCCGCCGGGTTGCCGGCGAGCTATCTTGGCTGGCCCCCGCCGAACTCGAGGTGCACCTGGCCACCGACGGACTCGCGGAACTGCTGGAGGACCGCGATGATCCGCGCTTCGCTACCCGAGTGGCGAGCGCGGTGGTCGAAGCCGTGCGGACGGGCGATGACGTCGGGAAGGTCGTCGAGAAGCTCAGCAATCCTGAAGATCAGGTGCGGGAATGGCTCAGCCGTTCCCCCGACACGACCGACGTCGCACTGGTTCTCGCCACGGCGGTGCTCGAAGACGCCGGATACCTTCACGTCGCCGACGCCGCCATCGCGCTCTACCGCCGGCTGAGCACCAGTTCGGCGACGCTCACGCTGCGGTACCTCCGGAAGATCCTCTCGGAACGGGGATGGCTCGAGCTCGTGACGCCACCGCCCGGAGAAGGCGGTGTTCCCCGATTGAGATTCAAATCGGCGCACCTACGAGTGGCCGTGCTCGGCGTGACATGGGTCGAACTCGACGGGGCGAGGGCGAAGATCCTGGAATGGCTCAAGAGCCTCGCCGAACACAATGACGTCGAGGTCCGGGCGCGGACGGCCCAGGCAGCGGGCATTCTCGCGACCAATGATTTCGAGCATGGCCTGCACAAGTACCTGTTGCCGTGGGCCGCGTCGAAGATGGCTGTCCTCCGCCAGAGTGCCGCGCACGGGCTGAACGTGGCGGGCACGCTCGGTGGCAACGCGGAAGCCGCCTGGTCCCATATCGAGCAGTGGGCCGAGTTCGAACGCTCGACGAGATCTCCGAAACTGCCGATCACCGCGGGTTTGGCGGTGGGAGGCAGGCTCGGCTTCGACGACCCTCGCCGAGCTTTGCTCGTGCTGCGTACCCTCATCCACCACGACTCGTGGGATCTGCTGGAACCGGTCGCGATCAGCACCAAGTCCCTGCTTCAGGCCGGCCGCGCCACTGAGGTCCTGCAAGCGTTGCTCGAGTGGGCGGACCGGTCGGACGACGAGGAAGCCACGGTCAAAGTTCTGATGACGTTCGCGTTCTCGGTCCTTCCCGAAGACGGCTCTGGAGAGCGCCCCTTGCTCATGCGCGAAGAGCGCGAGCACTGTGACGTGCTCCCCGAACTGTGGGGCCGGGCACTGGCCGACTCGTCGGCACGGAAGCTCGCCCGTGCCGCACTCCGCTCCTGGGTCCGGTACGCCGACCACGACGAAACGGTCTCTTCCGCTGTGCTCGGCGTTCTCGTCGGGATCGCGGACCGGGGCCGCGTCGACCTGGAACGAGTCCTCCGCCTGCTCCAAAGGTGGGCGGAAGACCCATATGCCCCGTCCGGCAAAGCCGCCGAGTTCCACGACACCCTCGTCGACCTCGAGAAAGAGGCGTCATGAACCAGACCTACAATCCCATCCTTCAGCGCCTCGAACTCCGGCGTATGCGCTTGACCTCCCCTCTTCGGACTCCCGAGCTGGGCACCGCGATGGTGCTCGAACGAGCGGTGGGCGCGCCTGTGGTGGTGAACCACGGCGATCCCGTCCCAGACGCCCGATTTGGCAACTACCGCAGGATGTACCTGATCGACGTCGCCAACCGAGGGCTGGCTTTCAGCATCAACACGGCGAGTGCCGACCCTGCTTTCCCGTTCAGCGTGACCGTGCGTTTCGCGTGCCGGGTCAAGGATCCGGTTGCCGTCGCACGGGACAACATCACCGACATGACCGCGTCGCTGCAGTCCTCACTCGCTTCGATCGTTCGAGAGACCGCGGCTCGTTTCGACGTACTCGCTCCAGCCGATGTCCAGAACGCGGTCCTGGCCCGGCTCAATTCCGCCCACGGCTCGCCGATCGTGCAACTCGGCAGCTACTCCGTGTCCGTCGCGATGGTCGACGCGGAGGACTTCGTGACCGAACAGCGGAAGATCAGGGTGCGCAAACTGACCTACGACTCGATGCGGCCCATCGCGGGCGGCAGCCGGGAGGACATGCTCGCCCACATCATGGCGATCGACGACGGCGACCCCATGGCGCTCCTGGACCGGGAACGAGCCGACCGGGCCGCGGAGACAAAGGCGAAGATCGATGTACTCCGCGCCCTCACCGGCAGTGATATCACCGATCCCAGCGCCACGGATCTCCGCGACCAGGTACTCGGCGAGTTCTTCGACCGGAGCAAGTCGGTACCCAGCACGAGGCGCAAGCTCCGGGACAGCCTCGAGTCCCGCGCCAAAGCCGCCATCGAAGACGGCAGGGTAGTCGAGGGGAACGTTCCTCGCCCCGATCAGCCCGGTGACGAGCGCCCGGAATCGTCGGCGGCACCGCAGCCGGAGAACGGTTCCAGCCGGGTCCGGGGCACGATGCGCCGGCCCGCACCGGAGAGCGGAAGCTGAGGCGGTCCCGATGGACATCCACCCGGGAAACCGTGGCAACGCACGTCTCTGGCACCACGCCGAAAGTGGATTCATCTCCGTCGCGGTACGCACCGAGAAGATCGCGAACGAAGGCGAAGACGCCGATCCTCTCGTGCTCTACCACAGGCCGAGCGCGTCAGGACTTCTCTCCGTGTTCGACGGAGTGGGTGGCGCCGGCCGGCCGCTCGCGGGTCACACGCCGTCGGGACGGCCGCGAACCCAGGCATGGTTGGCTTCCCGCCGCGTCCGGGGCCTCGTCGAGGAGTGGTTCACCGACAGCTCCGCGGACTTCTCACCGGAGGCTCTCGCGGCGCGTATCAGCGGACGGCTGGCGACCGGCGTCGTTCGGCGAGGAAGGATGAGAGGCAGGCTGCAACGTCAGCTGCCCACCACCTTGGCCGCTCTGGCCTTCGATTCCCGCGCCGGCGAGGTCTCGTGGCAGGTGCTCTGGGCTGGGGACTCCCGGTGCTTCTTGGCCGAACCCGAAGCCGGTCTGCAGCAGTTGAGCGCCGACGACACCGAGCCGGCCGACGCGCTGGCCCTGCTGCTGCAAGACCCCCCGATGACCAACATGGTGCACGCGGGCGGCGCTTTCGCGATCAATCGGTGGCGGGGTACCGCGCCCGTCCCGTGTGTCCTCATCGCCGCCACCGACGGTTTCTTCGGTTATGTCGGCACCCCTGCCGAATTCGAGCATCTGCTGTGGGACACCTTGCTGGCCTCGCAGGAGGCGATGCACTGGTCAGTCCTGCTCGCCGAACGAGTGGAGTCGTTCACCAAGGACGACGCGTCCATCGCGATCGCCGCGGTCGGATTCGAGGATTTCGCCGCACTACGAGCGAGCTTCCGGTGGCGGTTCGACCGTGTGCACGAGGAACACGCCGAACCGATGCGCCGGGCCACGTCGATGGGGCGTCCGGCCGTGGTCGCCACGAGGGAGCGTTCCTGGCTCTCCTACCGCGGCGGATACGAACGACGGTTGCCCCCTCGCGAAGGGATCGACTCGTGAAGCTGGGCGAACTGGTCAACGGCTACGAGATCGTCACGCGGCCTTCGAACACCAACGCAGGCAAGTGTCTCTGGGCGTTTGCGCGCAAGCAAGGCAAGGACTTCTTCGTGAAGGAGTACTTGGATCCCAAACGCCCCCGCCCCGACTCGATGGGCACCGTGGCGGACAAGAAGCGCCGGCTGGCCGAGTGCCGTCGTTTCGAAATCCACCACGAAAGGCTGTCCCAGCTCCTGCGCGCGGACCACCTCCACGCCGGTAATCTGGTTCTGACAAAGGACTTCTTCGCTCACGGGACACGCTATTACAAGGTGACGGACCGGATCGACGCGGTGGAGGTGACTCCGGCCGAGCTGCCACCCACGGACAGGAACGTCCTGCTGCACACCCTCTGCGAGAGCATCGCCCTTCTGCACGAGTGCGGCATGATCCACGGTGACCTCAAACCGGAGAACGTGCTGTTTCACCGCCCGGCGGGAAGCGATCTGCATATCGCCAAGCTGATCGACTTCGACGACGCGTATCCGTCCGGCAAGCCACCTGCCGCGGAAACCATCGGAGGTAATCCCTACTACGGCGCGCCCGAATGGCTGAGTTATCTTCGCGGCGAAAACGGGATCAAGGCCGATCAGCTCACAACAGCCGTCGACCTCTTCGCACTGGGATTGCTGATCCACACTTATCTCACCGGTGAAGCACCTGCTTTCCCGTCCCAGTTCGGCTCGCCCGCCGCTGCCGTCCTCGCGGGTGAGGAGCTGGTACTCCGCCCGGATCTCCCGTCCGATTGGAACTCGCTGCTGACGGCACTGGCCCGGGCCGATCCCGCGAGCCGCCCCGGAATCGACGATGTCCTGTCGCTGCTCACGTCCCTGCGGGCCCCTGTCGAGAAGGCGGGACGCAGCCGAGTCCGTATCAATCTCACCGGCCGTATCCCGGTGTAAGGAGACCCATGACTTCCGCTTCTCAGAACCAAGATGATCTCGGCTACGCGGTCGACATCGTGTTGTGCGTCGACGCCACCGCGAGCATGAAGCCGACGCTCGACAACGTTAAACACAGCGCGCTCTCTTTCCCCGGCAGGCTCGTGCAGGAGATGGCGGCCAAAGGGAGGGGAATACGCAGCCTCCGCCTCAAGGTGATCGCGTTCCGCGACTTCGGCGACCGAGCCGAAGACGCACTGGCCGAGAGCCAGTTCCTCCGTATCCCCTCGCAGGTCGACGAATTCGAACGCACAGTCAGCGCACTCAGCCCAGGCGGCGGTGGTGACGTGCCCGAATCCGGGCTCGAAGCGCTCGCGGTCGCGATGCACTCCGGCTGGGAGACAGGACTGGACCGCCGCCGCCACGTGATCGTGATCTTCACCGACGCACCCGCCCACCCGCTGGGTGACCCGCGGCAGACCGGTGCGCGCGGTTATCCGCAATCCGCGCCCGGTTCGCTCGACGAGCTTTTCGCCCTGTGGGGGCACGCGCAGAGCCGCGAGTCACTCATGGAGAACTCGGCCAAACGACTGCTGATCTTCGCACCCGAGGAGTATCCGTGGGCGGACATAGCCGACGACTGGAACAACACCCTCTTCTTTCCCTCCGTCGCCGGAGAGGGCCTCGAGGAGTGGGAGATGGACGAGATCATCGCGACCATCGCGAGCAGTCTTTGAGCCGACGCCTACGGTTGCGATTCCGCCGCAAGCCGACCTGCCCCTCGGAGGAACGACCCCGGGAGGCACCACCGGCACCGTCCCCTCCGACGATCTTCGGGTTGGACGTGACACTCGTCCGCCACCGGGCGCTGCTCGTCATCACCGAGCGAACCCGGCCGGACGACCCGCCTACCATGCTGCGGATCCCTCTGGCACGCTGTGCGGCCGCACGGATTGCCGTCGAGCCTGGGCTTCCCGGTACGGAACTGCTGCAGCTCACCCTGACCGTGCGTTGGGGCCGGATCGCCTCGGTCGACCTGCCGCTCTGGTTTCCGGCACAGTGCAGGACCGAGCTTCAGCACTTGGTGGACGAAGTTACGGCCCGGGCGGGCTCCCATGACCGCGGAAGGCCAGACGGGTCTCCGAGGACGAATGAACCTCCCGGCGCAGTGCTCGAACCACTGGCAGTACGCCGAGCACCGGACAACCACGACTGGATCGCCTTTCAGGACGGCGACAACGGAGAAGTGCTGCGAGTCCGCGATGACGGACGGTGAGTGATGACGACCAACGCTGACTGGGCATGCGATTCGTGCCATACCAACAACTACGCGCAACAATCGACTTGCCGGGTATGTGGACGTGAGCCCGGCAGCGCGACGGCCGTGCTGGCGCTCTCCGAACATCGACCGCTCGAAGTCCCGCGCGACGAGAGAGTCGACTTCGTCGAGTCCCGCTACAAGGACCTTCCCCGGCCCACCATCTCAATGGCCCCAGTGCCGCCGACCAGACCCGCTGCGGCCAAACCACCCGCGGCGCCCGCACGTCCCGCTCCGGCCATTCGACGGGCTGTTCCCCGTCCACCCCTGGCGCCGGTGTCACGCACCACGGTGCGGAGAGCGATACGTGTCGTCTTGGTAGGCGTCGGCGCCCTCGTCTTGTTCGCCAACGTCGGCCGCATCGGTGATTTGTTCGGTTCCTTGAGCACGAGCGGCACTGGACGGACCGCGAAGCCGTGCCCCGTCGAAGCCGCCCGCTGGCTACCGGGCAACGGCGACGGTGCCGAACTAGAGGCCAGGTACGACACCGGCAAGCACACGGTGACGATCTGCCGCGACTCGGCGGGGTCCTACCACTACGACGGACAGCTCAAAGGGAGGCCGACCACTTCGGACAACCACATCTCTTTGCCCGCCGAACAAACCGCGACCGGCTTCGTCGCGGTCAACGGCGACTACCGCTACGAGATATCCGGGCAGGACCTGACCGTCAAGCACAAAGGCAAGATCCAAGCCCGCATGCGTCTCGAACCGTTGCCGTCTTGAGGCGCGGCTATCGAGGGAAAGGGGAACCGGAGGTCGGCTGTACAGCGGCACGCCGGTCAGGCGACGCCGGGTGGGCGTCGCCGGCGCCACCGGCGCCGGCGACGAATCCGCAAACGACGACGATCGCAACGAGCCAGAACAAGAACTTGGCCAAGCCGAGCACGCTGACTACGAGTTTCACGGTGCGTCCGCCTTCCGAGAACGAGTGCCGGGAGGTCCGGCCCCTCCAGCATCTCGTCCTGAGACGGTGGTGCGGCAGCGGTTTCCTGTTGCGGTCGCGAGGCCTCAACAGGAAGGCGTACCTTTACCGACCTCGGCTCAGTTCGCCGGCAGAACGCGCCCGCGCACCTCGCCGAATCCGATCCGCGAGCCGTTCGCGCCGGGCGCGGTCCCGGTGATCACGACCTCGTCGCCGTCCAGCAGGAAGGTGCGCTCCTCCCCCTTGACCGTGAGCGGTTCCTTGCCGCCCCAGGACAATTCGAGGAACGCGCCGCGCTGGTTCTTCTCCGGCCCGGAGATCGTGCCGGAACCGTACAGGTCGCCCGTGCGCGAGGAGGCGCCGTTGACCGTCAGGTGCGCGAGCATCTGAGCGGGCGACCAGTACATCTCGCGGAACGGCGGGCGGCTGACCTCCTCGCCGTTCCATTCGATGACGAGGTCGATGTCGAGGCCCCACGGGTCGCTTTCCCGCAGGTACGGCAGCGGCTCCGGATCCGTCTGGCCGGGGAGGGGGATCCGCGCGGCCTCTAGCGCCAGGATCGGCACGACCCAAGGAGAGATCGAGGTCGCGAAGCTCTTGCCGAGGTGCGGGCCCAGCGGGACGTATTCCCACGCCTGGATGTCGCGGGCCGACCAGTCGTTGAGCAGGACGGCGCCGAAAACGTGGCGGGGGAAGGAATCCGGGGTGATCGGGGTGTTCAGCGGGGTTCCGGTGCCGACGATGAAGCCCATCTCGGCCTCGATGTCCAGCCGCGTACTCGGCCCGAACGTCGGCGCCGTGTCGGCCGGAGCCTTGCGCTGGCCGCTCGGGCGCACGATGTCCGTACCGGAGACCAGGACCGTGCCGGACCGTCCGTGGTAGCCGACGGGGAGGTGCTTCCAGTTGGGCAGCAACGGTTCCGCGTCGGGGCGGAAGAGCCTGCCGACGTTCGAGGCGTGGTGTTCGGAGGCGTAGAAGTCGACGTAGTCCGCGACCTCGATCGGCAGGTGCGGGGTCACCCGTTCGACCGCGTGGACCGCGGCGTCGGGGACCTCGCCGGCGACCAGGTCACGGATCCGCTCCCGGACCGCCACCCAGCGGTCGTATCCCTGCGCCATGAACGGGTTCAGCGTCGGCTCGGCGAAGACGTCGTCGCCGAGCGCCGCGGCCAAGTCGAGAACGGAGTCGCCGACGCGCACGCCGACGCGCGGGGAATCGCCGTCGACGGAGAAGACGCCGTACGGCAGGTTGTCGATCCCGAACAGCGAGCCTGCGGGGATGTCGATCGTGGTCATGCCTCTCCTCGGGGCGCCTCGAGCAGGCCGAGTCCGGCCAGTTCGGTCAGGGGGTCGGTGATGCTGCAGGTGCCGAACGACGTGAAGGCCGCGCGGAGGGCGGCGACGCGATCCGCGTCCAGCTCCCGGAGCCGCTCGGCGATGACCGTGCCGTTTCGTTCGGCGAGAACGGCTTCGGCGTCGCCATCGGTGAGGACGGCGTCGGTGGCGAGCATCAGGTTGAGGAAGCCGTGCTGTTCGAAGCCGGTTTCCGGATCGGTGTTGCGAAGGGCGTGGTGCAGCCCGGCGGTGGCCTTGAACGGAACGCCCGCCCCGACGGCCGCCCGGACCGCGGCGGCGAGTTCCGCTTCGCCGGGATACAGATCGGCACGGACGCCACCGGTGCGGAACTTCGCGTGGTGACCGGTCCCGGAAAGTGCGGTCAGCAGCGGAACACGTCGGTCGTCACGCGGGATCTCGACGAAAACCGGTGCGGTGGCCCGGGAAAGCGCGGCGAGCACCTCGTCCGGGCCCATCCCCTCCGGGACGGCGATCTCCAGCGCGTCGAGTTTCACCGGCAGCTTCTCCACTGCGTCGAGCACGCCGTCGAGCTGCGCGGGGCCTCCGGGCAAGGTCACCGAGACCGGAAGCGGAGTCGCCCGGTCCCCCAGCACTTCGGCGAGGTCGCCGAGCGCGGTGGCGGCGATCACCAGCGGGCCGACCAGATCGGCGTACCAGGCGGAGACGTGCTCGTCGTGCGCCGCGACCGCATCCGGCAGCGGGGCCAGCCCCGGCGGGAACACCGCGGCGTCGTCGCACAGCCCGGCGAAGAGCGCGGGAATCCGTCCGCCGTCCACCATGGTCTCCTCCTCGCCGATTTAGTTCACGCTTTTACTATCCATCGAGCAGCGTAGTCCGGTCTTCCCCGCGACGGGAAGGCCTACTTGCGGCTCCGGGTGCCGAACTCGGCGCGGCTCGTGATCAGCTTGCCCAGCAGCATGACGAGGATGCGCTGTTCGGTCTCGGTCAGCGCGTTCGTCCAGCCGAATTCGCGCTCGTTGTGCTCACGGAAGACCGAGACCATCTCCTCGTGCCCCGCCTCGGTCAGCGACAGCCGTACCGACCGGCCGTCGCGCTCGTCCGGGGCCCGGTCGAGCATCCCCTCCGCGACCAGCGTCTTGACCAGATTCGACACCGCCGCCCGGCTCATCCCGGTCAGCCGGGCGGCACTGGTCGGTTCGAGCGGCCCGGCGAGCCAGACCACGAACAGCAGCCGGAACGCCGACCACGACCGGCCGCGTGGCCGGTGCACCGCGGCTTCGAGATCGTAAGTCACCAGGTCGGAGGCACGATTGAGGGTCAGCAGCACCTCGGTCGCCAGCTGGTGCCGGAAGCCGTACTCGTGCGCGAGCCGCCGGTTCGCCAGCGCCACGAACGACCAGAAGTCCAGTCCGGCCGCGTCCACAGCGTCCACAGCGTCCACGTCTTCCATCGGCGAACACTAACCCGACTTCTCGAAAATGGTCAAAGTCGAAACTATCGCTCCCCTATAACGTGCCGCATGGAGCTTCGTCCATCGAGCGCGCTGGAGAGTGGAGGTTTCTCCATGGCGAGCCGACAGGTGATACCTGTTTGCTGAAGGCATGAGCAGAACGGAAGTGCCACCGGGGACCGCCAGGGCCGTCCGCGTGGCCGCAGGGGATCTGATGCGGGTGATCGACGTCGACGGTGGCCAGGTCGGCGACGTGTTCGCGTTCGCCGGCAGCGGGACCGAACTGGCCGAGCACCACAGCGCGGCGCACACCCGCGCCGGGATCGACAGGCTGTTCCCCGCGGTCGGCGAGTCCTTCGTGACCGACCTGCGCCGTCCGATCCTGACGCTGGTCGAAGACACCTCACCCGGCGAGCACGACATGCTCATCCCGGCGTGCGACCCGGCCCGGTACGCCGCGCTGGGCGCTCCGGGGCACCGGTCCTGCGCCGCGAACCTGCGTGAGGCGCTGGCAGACGAAGGCCTCGGCTTCCCGGGTCCGACGCCGCAGCCGATCAACGTCTTCATGCGCGTCCCGGTCGGCGAGGACGGACGCCTGAACTGGCTGACCGCGAACTCGCGGCCCGGCGACGCGGTCACCCTGCGCGCCGAGATGGACTGCGTCGTCGTGGTCTCCGCCTGCCCGCAGGACCTCGTCCGGATCAGTGACGCCGGACTCTCCCCGCTCGCCATCGAAACCGTCCACAATGGAGGAACCAGGTCATGACCACCACTGTCGAACACCCCGCACTGGCCCCGGTCGCGCTCGGTGGCCTCGCCCTGCGCAACCGCTACGCCGTCGCCCCGATGTCCCGCGTCTCGGCGAGCTCTGACGGCACCCCGACCGGCGAGATGGCCGACTACTACGCCGAATTCGCCCGCGGCGGCTTCGGGCTGGTGTTCAGCGAGGGCACCTATCCCGACATCGCGGCCAGCCAGGGCTACCTCAACCAGCCGGGCCTCGCGCGGGACGAGCACGTCGCGGGCTGGCGCGTGGTCACGGCCGGAGTCCGTGCGGCGGGTGGCCGGATGATCGCCCAGCTCATGCACGCCGGGGCGATCTCCCAGGGCAATCCGCACCGGGATCACACCGTCGCTCCGTCGGCCGTCCAGCCACGCGGGGAGATGATGCGCGCGTACGGCGGCTCCGGGCCATGGCCGGTCCCCCGCGAACTGACCACCGCCGAGATCGACGACGTCGTCGACGGTTTCGCGGCCGCGGCCGCGCGTGCCCGTCAGGCCGGGTTCGACGGTGTCGAGGTGCACGCGGCGAACGGGTACCTCCTCGACCAGTTCCTCACCGACTACACCAACCACCGCACGGACTCCTACGGCGGACCGGTCGCGAACCGGATCCGGCTGACCGCCCGCGTCGTGACCGCCGTCGCCGAGGCGGTGCCGGATCTGGTGACCGGCGTGCGGCTGTCGCAGACGAAGGTCAACGACTTCACCTATCGCTGGCCCGGTGGCCGGGCCGACGCCGAGGTGATCTTCGCCGCGGTCGCCGAAGCGGGCGCACAGTACCTCCACATCGCCAGCGAAGGCCGGAACTGGATCGAGACGGCGAAGCTGGCCGACGGCAGCACCATCACCGCCCTCGCCCGGCAGGTCACCGGGCTGCCGGTGATCGCCAACGGCGGGATGCACGACCTCACGCAGGCGCACGAGGTGCTCACCGGCGGGCACGCGGACCTGCTCTCGCTCGGGCACGGCGCGCTGGCCAACCCGGATCTGCCCGCCCGCGTCGCGGCGGCGGAACCCCTTGCCGAGTTCGACCGGGCGATGGTCTCCCCGACGGTCACGGTGGCGAACGCGCGCCGCTGGCGGGAGAGTCGGCAAGCGTGACGGAACCCAGCTGGCACGGCGGCGCGGCCGCGGTGGCGACCCTGACCTTCGACGTGGACGCGGAATCCCCGATCCTCGCGCGAGGACGGGGCTACGCCGACCACCTCTCGACCATGTCCCATCAGGCGTACGGCCCCCGCGTCGGGGTGCCGCGCATCCTCGACCTGCTCGACGAACTGGCCGTGCCCGCGACGTTCTTCGTGCCGGGCTGGGTCGCCGAACAGCGGCCCGGCCTCGCCGCCACGATCGTGGAGCGCGGGCACGAGGTGGCCCACCACTCCTACAGCCACCGGCCGCCGACCGCGATGACCGCCGCCGAGCAGCGTGCCGATTTCGAACGGGGCATGGCGGTCTTCGCCGCACAAGGCATCGAGATCAGCGGCCATCGCGCGGCGGGCTGGGAGTCCACTTGGGACACTCCGGCGCTGGTGGCCGAGCACGGGTTAAGCTACGACTCGTCGCTGATGGCCGACGATCGGCCGTACCTGCTCGAAACCGGCGCCGGCCGGATCGCCGAGTTGCCGGTGCACTGGTCGCTCGACGACTGGGAGCAGTACGCGTTCCTTCCCGCGCCTCAGGTCGGCTCGGTGATCACGTCCCCGGTGCGGGTGCTGGAGATGTGGCGCGCGGAGCTGGACGCGATGCGCCGCTACCGATGCCTGTTCAACCTGTGCCTGCACCCCTTCCTTTCGGGCAGGCCGGGACGGCTGGAGGCGGTGCGCTCGCTCATCGAGTTCGGGCTCGGTCTCGGCGACGTCCGGTTCGCCCGGTGCCGCGACGTGGCCGCCGCGGCGCTGGCCGACCCCGCGTTGCCCGCGGAACCCTTGCGGCGCCTCGAAGTCGACCCGGCGGTCTATCCGGACTGAGCCGCCTCCAGCGCCAGGAACAGGTCGACCCGGTCCGCGGTCCGCCCGACGTCGCGGCCGGTCAGCTCGGTGACCTTGGCCAGCCGGTTGCGCAAGGTGTTGACGTGCACGTACAGCGCCGCGGCCGTGGCCGCCCACTGGCCGTCGTGGTCGAGGAAGGCCCGCAGGGTCGTCTCCAGGTCGCCGTCGCGGACGCGGTCGTGCTCGCGCAGCGGGCCGAGCAGGGCGTCGGCGAAGGTGTGCCGCCATTGCTCGTCATGCGACTCCAGCAGCAGGCGATAGCTGCCCAGTTCGGCGAAACTCGCCGCGACCGGGCCGCTGCGCCTGCCGCGGAGCACGCGGCAGGCTTCGCGGCTGCGTGACAGCGGCACGCGTAGGTCGGCCGCGCCGGCCACGGGATCGGCGAGCCCGACGACCACGCGCCCTCCGGCGAGGCGGTGCGACACCGCCGCCGCCAGCCGGGGTGCGAAGGCGGCGGGCGACTGCCGTCCCGAACGGAACGGCAGCACCGCGACGACGTCCTGGCTGCCCGCCGCCACGACCGCGGGCAGCCCGTCCGCCAGCAGGAAATCCGTCACGGCCTCCGCCATCCCCGCCCGCGTCGCGGCGTCGTCACCCGCGAACGCCAGCGCGATCACGGACAGGGGCCCGTCCGGGTCGACGCCGAAGGCACGCAGCCTGCCGGGCACCTCCGCGGCGCGCTGCGCGCCGGACAGCACCATGTCCAGCAGTTCGACGGCGAACCGCATCTCGATCGCCTGCACCGCCTGGTGCCGGGCCACCTCAAGGCTGAGGTAGCGGGCGGTCTGCTCCAGCGCGTCCCGCTCCTCGCGCGTCAGGTCGGACACGGGCCGCAGGCACAGCAGCGCGGCGTCCGCGTCGCCGATCGCGCCCACCGGGAACAACGCCGCCCGCGTCCCCGCGCCGAGATCCGCCTCCAATGGCGGCGGATGCCCGGCCAGCGCCTCCGCAGCGGCGCGCGACTGCCCGGCGTCCAGTCCGGCGCGGGCGGACGCGAGTTCGCGACCCATCCGGTCCACGACCGCCAGCGGGAGCTCGTGCTCACGACGGAGGACCGCGAGCACGCCGGACGCGCCCGCGCCTCGCGACAGCGCCGAGGTCAGCTCGTCCCCTCGGCGTACCAGCGACATCAACGCGTTCTGCCGGTCCGTGGCCTGGATCGCCGCCGCGGCACGGGTGACCGCCGTGAACGGCACCGCCACCGAGATCTCCACCAGGGGCAGCCCGGCTTCACGGCAGGCGTCGGCGAGTTCCGGAGGAGTGTCGCGTTGCTCCACGCGCAGGCCGAAGATGATCCCCGCCGCTCCGGCGCCGACCACCCGCGCGACGAACTCCGCCGGCTCGACGCGGTCCAGCCACAAGCCGTTGGTCAGCACGACCTCGTGCTCGCGCACGTACGGGCCGGGGTCGGGAAGCTCGGTGTTGTGCACCCACAGCACCTGCTCGGCCAGCGCCCCGTCGCGGCCGGGGACGACCACCCGCAGTTCGAGAGCCGGGTCGTCGACCAGGGCCGCCAAGGTCAGCATGACTGTGAATATATCCAGCCAGGTACGTCCTTTATGGATGAACGGCCATTTCATCGTTTTGTCATGAGCGCTGGTTAGCGTCCCTCGAAGACCCTTCAGGATTCGAGGAGAACCACTGTGACGGCAGTTTCCCGCACGATCGCCGAGCGCTACACCCTGCTCGAGGAGCTGGGTCGCGACGGGACGGCCGTGCTGTGGCGTGCCGAGGACGGGCCGGACGGCGCCCGGGTCACGATCAAGGAACTGCCGCTTCCCACCCGCGAGCCCGCCCTCGCGGAGCGGCTCCAACGGGAAGCCCGTGTCTCCGTGGATCACCCGTCGGTGGTGCCCGTCCACGATGTCGTGGTGGCCGACGGGGCGGCGTTCATCGTGCTGGATCCGGTGGAAGCCCGGACGCTGGAGGAGCTGGCGTCCTCGGGTCCGCTGCCGCCGCGGTTCGTGGCCGAAATCGGCGGGAAAGTGCTCGACGCGCTCGCGGCCGCGCATACGGCGGGCGTCGTGCACGGGGACGTGCGCCCCGCGAACATCCTGGTGGCTCCCGACGGCGCGGTGAAACTGACTGGCTTCGGGATCGCCAAGGCGCTCGATCCGTCAGGCAGCCCCGCGTTCCTCGCCCCCGAAACGATCGCGGGGCACGAAGGCACTCCCCACTCCGACCTCTGGTCGCTCGGCGTGACCCTGCTCAGCGCGAGCGAGGGCGGGAACTTCTTCCAGCGGGCGAACGTCGCGGCCACGCTGTACGCCGTCGTCAACGAGCAGCCGCCCTTCACCCGGACGCCCGGGCCGCTCGCGGACGTCCTCCGTGGGCTGCTGGCAAAAGCACCGCAGGCACGCATGCTGCCGGATCATGCGCTCCCACTGCTGGCCCAGGCCGCGAGCGGGATCGAAACCCCCCGCGCCGCAGCGGCCAGGGCTGACCCCGCCCTCCGTGTTCGCGGTCCTGGCGGGAGTGGCGGGCATGGTGCTCGGCTTCGCACTGCTCGCGAACGCGATGCTGATGCACCAGGCGTACTACTTCTTCGAGTTCGCGCATCTGTCGATCACGGTGGGAGACATCGGCTTGGTGCTCGCCGGGGTGGCCGCGGTGGCGGGCGGAGCGAGCCTGCTCGCCAAGGTGCGAGCAGGACAGATCATGCTCGGCGTCTCCGCGCTGCTGACCCTGCTGTCGCTGTGCCTGCTGACCTTCCTCGGCGGCGATCGGGAGCACCTCGGCCTTCCGGTCCAGCCGGGTCTCACTCTCGATCTCCTCGTCCTGGTCTTCGCCGTCGTCCTGGCGGGCGTCGTCTGGTTCGTCCCGGCCAAGCGCCCTGCTGTGGGCTGATCCGCTCACAGCAGAGAAACCGGCGGACGGCCGGGCTCCGGCGGCATCGTCGGGGCATGACCGACTACGAGAAGCAGCCACTCTTCGACCAACGGCTCCGGGAACGGTTCTTCAGCCAGCGCGTCCTGGTCCTCGACGGCGCGCTCGACGACGACAACGGGACGGTCCTCACCACCCAGCTGCTGTCACTGGCGAGCGAGGACCCACGCAAGGACATCGCGTTGTGGATCCATTCGCCGGGCGGTTCGGTCCCCTCGATGCTGGCCATCCGCGACGTGATGCGGCTCGTGCCGTGCGACGTCGCCACCCTCGCGCTGGGGCTGGCGTGCAGTGCCGGGCAGTTCCTGCTCTCCGCGGGCACCCCCGGCAAACGATTCGCCCTGCCGCACGCGCGGATCCTGATGCACCAGGGTTCGGCGGGCATCGGCGGTTCGGCCGTCGAGGTTGAGGTGCAGGCGGACGACCTGCGCTACACACGGGACACGGTGCTGGGCCTCATCGCCGACGACACCGGGCAGCCCATCGACCGGATCTTCGCCGACTCCCTCCACGATCGCTGGTTCACCACCGAGCAGGCGCGCGAATACGGCTTCATCGACCACATCGTCGAGCGCCTCGACCAAGTGGTCCCCGTCCGCACGCACAAACTCGGCCTCGGCACGGAAAGGGGTGCGGGCGCATGAGCACCTACACCATCCCCAACGTCATCTCCCGCAGTCCCGCCGGCGAGCGGATCATGGACGTCTACTCGCATCTGCTGTCGGAGCGGATCATCTACCTCGGGACCGCGATCGACTCCGGCGTGGCGAACGCGCTGATCACGCAGCTGCTGTACCTGGAGGCGGACAACCCCGAGCAGGAGATCAACCTCTACATCAACACCGAGGGCGGCGACCCGTCGGCGATGCTCGCGCTGTACGACACCATGCGGTTCATCAAGGCGCCGGTGGCCACGACCTGCGTCGGCCAGGCCGTGGCGGCGGGCGCGATCCTGCTGGCCGCCGGCGAAGCGGGGCACCGGTTCGTGCTGCCCCACACCCGGGTGGTGCTGCACCAGCCCGCCGCGCAGGGCCGCGGCACCATCCCGGACCTCATCCTGCAGGCCGACGAAGTCGTGCGGGTGCGGACGCAGCTGGAGGAGATCCTTTCCGCGCACACCGGCCGCGCCGTTTCCGATCTCCGGCACGACACCGACCGGGACCGCGTGTTCGACGCGGCGGGCGCGGTCGCGTACGGGCTCGCGGACCGCGTCCTCGACGAGCGTGCCTAAGCGGCCATGAGCACGGGTCCTCGCGGACGCCGGCCGACCGCGAGCCCCGTGCTGCCGCCCCGGCTGATCGTGCCCGCGATCCCGAAGAGCAGGTCCGCCAGGTCGATCCCGAGCGCGCCGGTGACCGCGGCGATCATCTCGCTGGACGGTTCCTTGCGGCCGCGTTCGATCTCGGAGAGGTACTGCGGCGAGATCCCGGCGCGTTCCGCGACGTCGACGAGGCGGCCGCCCTGGTCCTCCCGCGCGGCGCGCAGGCTCTTGCCCAGCACGTCACGCCACAGCGGCTCCGGTTCGGGACGCTTCTGGTGGAAAGGGAGGATGTCCGCCATACGATCATCGTGACACCGCGCGGGGGCGCGCGTGCGCCGTTCCGCTCAAGGCGAAACCGAGCCCCGGAAAGCGCGCCGGTACGCGCCGGGCGTCGTGCCGACCTGATCGCGGAAGCGACGGCGGAGGTTCACGGCCGACGTCAGCCCGACGCGGGACGCGATCACCTCCACCGGCAAGCCGGTCTCCTCCAGCAGGGTGCGCGCCTCGGTCACGCGCCGCGTGAGCAGCCAGGCCCCCGGCGTGGTGCCCAGCTGCTCGGCGAAGCGCCGGGCGAGCGTGCGGGGCGAGACGTTGAGGTGCGCGGCCAGATCGCCCACCGACAACGGCGTCCCGAGGCGCTCGCCCGCCCACTCGAGGAGACCGTCCAGCTCGTCGCCGGGCGGCGGGGCCGGGACGAACTGCGCCTGCCCGCCGTCGCGATGCGGCGGCATCACCATGTGCCGGGCGACGAGGGCGGCGTGCGCGGCCCCGTGGTCACGCCGGACCAGGTGCAGGCAGAGATCGATCCCCGCGCCCGCCCCGGCGCTCGTGGCGACGTCGCCGTGGTCGACGTAGAGCACGTCCGGTTCCACGCGTATCCGCGGGAACTCCTTCTGCAGCTGGGAAGCACGCGCCCAGTGCGTGGTCGCCGCCCTGCCGTCCAGCAGCCCGGTGCGGGCCAGCGCGAAAACGCCGGAACAGATCGTGACGAGCCGCGCTCCCCTGGCGTGCGCGCGCAGGAGCGCCCTGCGCACGGGAGCTGTCAAAGGCGCCTCCACCGGGGACCAACCGGGGATGAGCACGGTGTCGACGCCCGCCAGCGCGGACAGGCCCCGGGTCACGGACATCGCGTACCCGGCCGTGGTCGGCACCGGGCCCGGTTTCTCCGTGCAGACGTCGAATTCGTAGTACCGCGGCACCCCGGCGCGCTCCGTGCCGAAGACCTCGGCGGCGATCCCGAGTTCGAAGGTCGACTGCACCGGCCGCACCAGTGCCATCACGCGATGCATGGCAGGAAAGTACCCCATGGTGTCTTCCCTGACACTGTCCGGCGGCAGGATGATCACGGCACGATGAGGTCATGCACCCCGAGATCCTCGCCCAAGAGGGCTACACTTCCGTCCCCGTCAAGGAATCCCCCGTCCGCGAGCTGTTCCCCGGGATCCGGCTTCGTCCACTGTGGACAGGAGCGGACGGCGCGCACGCCAACGTGCTGGAAATGGATCCCGGCACCTCGTGGCCGCACCGCGACGTCCACGAACCGGGCCCCGAAGAGGTGTTCGTCGTCTCCGGCACCTTCAACGACGGCGCGCGCGACTATCCGGCAGGAACCTTCCTGCACGCTCCGGCCGGTTCATGGCACGTGCCCGCGTCGGCGACCGGGTGCACGCTCTTCGTCTTCTATCCGGAGGGCTGAACCGACAATCCGCTCTCGGTCGCGAGGATCCCCGCGACCGAGACGGCCTGCTCAGCGGTGATCTTCGCGCCGCGCAGGGTCAGCAGGCCACGGACGCCGGAAAGGCGCGAACCGCGCAGATCGCACCCCACCGCGGCGGTCGCCGCGAATTCCGTGTCCGTGAACTCACAGTCCACAAAGGTCAGCCGGGACAGGTCACCGGAGAACGCCGTCTCCCGGAACGAACATCCGGAGAACACGGCCGAGCCCTTCACCCGCTCGACCGTCACCGACGCGTAGTCGAAGCGCCCGTTCTCGACATACAGATCGGTCGCGGAGGTGATCGCCACTCCCAGCCCGATGGCGCGGCAGCGAAGGATTTCGACCCGGCGGGCCGACAGTTCGCGGATCGCCGCGTTGGACAGGTCGACGCCTTCGAGGATCACGTCGGAGAGGGTCAGCCTGTCGAGCCGGGAGTTGGCCAGGCTCACGTCCGAGACGAGGGAACGCGCGATCTCACCGCCGCCGCGGGCCCCGTCCTGTTCGCCGCCGTCGAGGTGGACCGAATCGAAGTCGAAATCGCCCCGGAACACGGCGGGCTCGTTTTCGAGGTCGTCGCGCTCGACCGAAGGGCGCCGCACCTTGATGCCGCCGAAATCCCGGAAGTCCATGATCCGGGACCGTACCGCAGGGGCTCGCGCGTGAAGGGTCCCTTCACGCGCGAGCCAGGCCGCGAATCAGTCGCGAACACCCTTCACGGCGTCCTTGATCTTCTCGCCCGCCTGCTTGACGTTGGCCTTGCCCTGCTCGGCCTTGCCTTCGGTCTGCCACTGCTCGTTGTCCGTGGCGTCCCCGGCGGCTTCCTTCGCCTTGCCCTTGAGTTCTTCGACCTTGTTCTCGGCCTTGTCGTTCATCATGGCCTCCCTTCGTTGTCCGCTGCCTCCGGTTACCCGGCAGCGGGCCGGGGAAACTCTCATCTCTCGCCACCCGTGTGGCCGCACGGGTACACCGTCTTCGCGACGACGGCCACGCAGTCCGGGCAGTTGTTCACCGGCCGTTCGCGACGGCCCCAATACGGATGGGTGGCCCCGCACAGCGCCGTGACCGGCTCGCCGAGGCCGGGGTCCGGATTGCAGACACGACAGTAGGCGTGGGCCGCCCGTTCGATTTCGGCCGTCATCCGCCACCTCCGGGTGCAGGTCGTTCCCTGTCCACGGTACGGCGCTCCTCGCCCCTTCCCCCGATCGTGGATGGCCGTGGCCCTGAATGGCCGATGTGCCGTTACGCCGCCGGTTCTATCGTTCGGACGCATGGCGAGCGACTTGCAGCGGCGCAAGATCTCCGGCGTCTTCGCCGCGATGGACGTCGACGGCGACGGTTTTCTCCAGGAGCGGGACTTCCAGGCGCTGGCCGACCGCTGGGCGCGGCGGCGCGGCCCGGGTGACGAGCGGCGCCTGACCGGCATCATGCTGAGCTGGTGGACGACGCTGCTGGCGGCGTCGGATCTCGACCGGGACGACAAGGTCACCCTCGACGAGGTCCTGCTGGTGGTCGACAGGCTTCCGGGCACGCCCGAGGCCGTGACCGCGACGGCCGACGCGATGTTCGAAGCGATCGACGAGAACGGGGACGGCCTGATCTCCGCGGCGGAGTACCGCCAGTTGATCGAGGTCTGGAACGGCCGCCCCACCGACACCGACGCCACCTTCCCGCTGCTGGACTCGGACGGCGACGGAATGCTGTCCCGGGACGAGTTCGCCGCGCTGTGGCTGGAGTTCTGGGCGGGTGACGACGCGAGGGCGCCGGGCACCCTGGTCTTCGGCCCGCTCGCCGCCTGACGGCTTTCGGGCGGACCCGGCGGCCATACGGGCCAGACCCGGCCGTCCACCACGTCGTGGATCGCCACCCCGCTCAGGATGGCAGGCGTGGACGAGGTGGCCGAGTGGATCCTGGAGCGCGTCACCGGCGAAGGCGCGCCTTGCGTCTGGGTGACCGGGCCGGCGGGCGTCGGCCGGACCACGCTGCTCGCCCGGTTGTCCGAGCGGCTTTCCGCGTCGGGGCAAGGGGTTTCGACCGTGCGCTTCACGCAGGACGGCGACCTCGCGCCCGGGAGCGATCCTTGGCCTCCCGTCGTCGGCGACGGGCATGTGCTGCTGCTCGACGACACCCAGTGGATGGGGAACGATTCCCTCCCGGAGCTGGCGGCGTTGATCCGCCGCTCGCCGGGCAAGCTGGTCTGCGCCACGCGAACCCCGGTCCGTGACGTCGCCGAACGGCTCGCCGTCGTGCGGCGGTTGCGAGCCGAAGGCCTGGTGGACCCGATCCGGCTGCCGCCGTTGACGGCCGCGGAGATCACGCGGCCGGTCGTCGAGGCGCTGGGTGCCGTTCCGAGCGCCCTCCTGCGGGACCGGCTGCACGAACTCAGCCGAGGCGTGCCCGCCGCGTTGCGCCAGGCGCTGGACCTGCTGCGCGCGCAGGGCGCGATCCGGATCGTCGACCGGCGCGCGTTCCTCGTTCCGGGCACGCCGGTGCCGTCGCGCTCCACGCAGCCTGCTCCCGGACGGCTCGCGGTCGCGAAGGCGGCCGCCATGCTGCATCCGCTCGGTGCGGCGATGCCGTCGCTGATCAGCGAGGTCCTCGCGCAGGATCCCGCGGAAACGCTCGCGATACTGGAAACCCTTCGTGCGGACGGGATTCTGCACCGCGGCCGGGGCTGGCGGTTCACCGTGCCGGTGGTGGCGTACGCGCTGATCGCCGAACTCGGGCCGTTCGAACGCCGTCGTCTCTCCGCGGCCGCCGTCACCGCGTTGTGGAACGGGACCGCGCACACGTCCGACCAGTATTACCTCCCCGACCGGATCGCCGAGGCGGGCAAGCTGATCGACCCGCGCCGCGCCCTCGCCGAGCTTCTCGACAACGCGGCCTTCCTGCCCGACGACCAGACCACCCGCGGCGCGCGATGGCTGCGCGCCGCGGTCGAGCTGACCGAGGACCGGCCGCAGCGGGCGAGGGTGACCCTTCTCCACACCATGTGGTGTCACCTGAACGGAGACCACGAACAGAGTCTCGCGGGGACGCGGCGGTTGCTGGAGGAATTCCCCGACCGGCTGTCCGCCGACGCCGCGCAAGAAGCCCAGTCCATCGCCGTCTGCGCGCTGCACAACTCCGGCGACACGGCCGAACTGGCGAGGATCGCCACGAACCCGCCGGACTGGTCGGTGGCCTCGAGCGCGATCGCGCTGAGCCTGCTGGACCGCTGGGCGGAAGCGGCCGAACTGCTGGCGGAGAACGATTCCTGGCGAACCGAATCGACGGTTTCCGCGATGCTGGGCGAACTCTTCGGCAGTCTGGCCGAGCTTTGGGCCGGCCGCCCGGCGCGGTTCGGCGCGAACCTGACCGAACGCGAGCGGTGGCCGCTGAGGACGGCGCGGCGGCACCGGAACGACCAGCTCACCTCGTACGTCACCGCGTTGCTGGTGCTGGGCGAACGGGCACGCGCGGAGAAGCTGCTCGCCGACGAGGACTTCCCCGAAACCGGGCTGCGGGACAGCGAGCGTTCGATGCTCGCTGTGATGCGTGGGCAGCCCGCCCGCGCGATCGACTTCGCCCACCGCAGCGTGGCCGACCGTTCGCGGCGTGGTTACGACACCGGCTCGGCCGCGATGCACCTGTCGATCGTGTCGGTCCTGCTGTCGCAGGGACGGTTCACCGCGGCACGGGAGCTGCTGACCGCCGCCCGCGCCACGGCGCCGATGCTGGCGCACCTGCTCGACATCGCGGAGGCCCGGGTCGACATGGCCCTCGGCGAGACCGACCGTGCCGCCGAACGCCTGCACGCGGCCACCTGCGGGCTCGCCGTCGGCACGGACATCGCCTGGGCCGATCTCGCCGAACTCGCGTTGCGGAAGAACGACCGGGCCGCGGCCAGGAAGGCGCTCGACGCGCTGGAGGAACTCGCTTCCGCGATGCCGACCGGACGGGTGCTGCTGCATCGCCATCTGGTCCGCGCCTGCCTCGGACAGGAGCCGGACGCCGAATGCCTGTGGCTGGCCAGGGAACGCGAACAGCCGCTGGAGCTCGTCATCGCGGCCGAACGCCTGGTCCGGCACCACGCGACGGATCCCAAGGTGCTCATCGAGGTCTACGAGACGCTCGGCTCGCTCGACGCGCTGCTGTACCGCGCACGGCTGCGGAATCTGATGCGGGACAACGGGATCACTCCCCCAGGTGACCAGGAGGAAACGGCCGCCGAGAACGAGCACCTGCTGGCGCTGCTGGCGGGCGAAGGGCTGACGAACGAGCAACTGGCGAAGACCCTGCAGACCAGCCGCAAGAGTGTGGACGGACGGCTGAGCCTGCTCTTCAGCCGGACCGGCTACCGCTCCCGGATCGAACTGGCCACGGCACTGCTGAACGGCCGATACGCCTCGTGAACACGCCGGACTTCCGGGTCGCCGTCTACGCGGCGGTGAGTGGCGCCTCAGATCACCCCGGCCCGCACCGCGTACGCGACGGCGTGCGGCCGGTTCTTCAGCTTCAGCCGTCCGGTGATGCCCTGGATGATGTGCTTCACGCTGCGTTCCGAGTAGCTGAGTTCGCCGGCGATCTCGACGGTGTCCTTGCCCTCGGCCATCAGTCGCAGCACGTCGATCTCCCGGGTGGTGAGCCCGGCGGTGTTGACGCCCATCGGATCGAGCACCTCGCGTTGCAGCCGCTCGACGTGCTTGAGCAGTTCACCGAGCAGGCTCGGCGGGAGCACTCCGCCGCCGGTGGCCGCCGCGCGGACGGCGTGCGCCAGCCGTTCGCCGGTCGTGGCCGACCGCGGCAGGACCGCCACCACCCGGCATTCGATGGCGGGCACGAGTTCCGCCTCGCTGATCTGGCTCACCACGAGCACCACCGGTTTGCCGTCCTCGGCGGCGAGCCGCCGGAGCCAGAGCACGATCTCCGGCGTCAGGCATTCGGCGGCGAACACCAGTACGTCGGTCTCGGCGCGCTGGTCCCAGTCCCGGATGTCGATCCCCTGCTGCGTGCCCAGCTGGCTGGCCAAGCCCGCGGTGGTGATCGGGTCGGGCGCGTGCACCGCCACGGTGATCTGTCGGGTTTCCGTGTCCACTTCGTCCCCTCCGCTTGTCCGCGGCCCCAGTCGGATGGGACACAGTCTGCGAAGGAGCTCTTCACGAAGTCTCCACGAGTTCTCAACGAGGCGTGAAGGACTTCGTGGCCTGCTGAAACGCCTCGACGTACTTGGGCAGCTCGTCCAGGATCTCGCGGAGCCTGCCCTCGGGTCCGGTGTAGTCCGGGTCGGCGAGGAGGGCGTAGCCGAAGGCCAGCGTCCGCCGAAGGTCGGTGATGCGGGCTTCGGCCTCATCGGCGTCGAGTACCAGCCTACCGTTCCGGGCGAGGCTGAGCAGGACGTCACCGGCGAAGTGTTCCTGATCCTGGCTCACTGTCACAGCATGCACAGCCGCGCATGCCTTCGACCAGAGCCGGACGACATTCTGCCCCCGAGAACGCCCGGCTTTGCCCGGTCGCCCCTCGGCTGAACGCGGCCTGAAACCCACATGAACGGACATCCGACAGTCCACGAAACGGCATGATCGGGGATCAACCGCCGAAACCCACACGGTGAGTGCCCGATTGATTGCGAAACCCACATCGCCGCCACTAGGCTTTCGCTGAGCAGGACACTCTTTTCGGCAGTCGGACGCACAGGCGGCAGGTCATGGACGAGGTTTCCTCGCTGACGGTGCGGCTGCTGGGCGGTTCCCCCGCCCGCCACGGCGAAGGCGAGATCGCGCTGGGGCCCGCCCAGCGTCAGGCGGTGTTCGCGACGCTCGCCCTGCGCGCCGGCCAGTTCGTCTCGCGCAAGGAGATCATCGACGCCGTCTGGGGCGAGCGGCCCCCGGACAGCGCCACCGGCATCGTCTACACCTACGTCTCCGCGTTGCGCCGCGCGCTGGAGCCGGCGGGCGAACCGCTTGTCGCCAGCCGCGCCGGCTACAGCCTCGATCTGCCGAGGCAGCAGATCGACGTCCACGTCTTCGAAGCCGAGCTGGAGCGGGCCCGCACGCATCGGATCGCCGGTTCGCACGAACGGGAGCTGGAGTCGCTTCGCTCCGCGCTCGGGCAATGGCGGGGTTCCGCGCTCGACGGGATCCCCGGGCCGTTCGCCGAGACCCAGCGCGCCCGGCTGAACGAGTTGCGGATGAGCGCGCTCGAACGCCAAGCCGAGGTCGCGCTGCACCTCGGCGCCTACCGCGAACTCGTGGGCGAGCTCGCCGTGCTGGTCGAGCGCCATCCGTTGCGCGAAGGCCTGCACCGGATGCTGATCACCGCGTTGTTCCGGTCCGGCAGGCAGGCCGAGGCGCTGGCCGCGTTCGACCGCGCCCGCGAGACGATCATCGAGCAGTCCGGCCTCGAACCCGGGCCGGAACTGCTCGCCCTGCGCCAGCGGGTCTTGGACGACGATCCGGCACTGCACCACCAGGACCGGCCGGAACGGCATCGGCAGGCCCATACCCCGCCCGGACGACCGTCCGCTTTCGTCGGCCGGGAGTTCGAACTCCGCCGGGTGCACCGGCACCTGGCCGCGCTGCTGGACGAAGGCCGCGGCGGCACGATCTGGCTGGACGGCGAGGCAGGCAGCGGCAAGACCGCGTTCCTGGCCGAAGCCCTCGCCACGGCGAGGAGCCGCACGCGCTGGGTCGAAGCCGACGAGCTGACGAGCGCGGTCCCGCTGAGCCTCATCGCCGACTGCCTCGGCGGCGAAGCCCTCGCCGATCTCGGCAAAACGGTCACCGAACTGTGCGAAGACGGGCCTTGGGTACTCGTCTTCGAAGACCTGCACTGGGCCGACGAGGAAAGCCTCCTCGCCTGGCAGCGGCTGCACCGCTTCACCGCGCACCTGCCACTGCTGCTGATCGGTTCGGCGCGGCCCCTCCCCCGGCGCCGCACCCTCGAAGTCCTCCGCTCGCGGCTCGACGGCGACGTCGTCTCGCTGCCGCCGTTCGACGGCCCGGCCGTCGCCGCGCTCGCCGAGGAGACCTTGGCCAGGGATCCGGGCGAGGACTTCCTCGGGTTCGCCGCCGGGTACACCGCCGGAAACGTCGGCTACCTGTGCGAGCTGTTCGCCGAGTTCGCCGACGGGCGCGAGCCCGCCATCACTCCGCACAGCCGGATCGCCGCCGTGGTCGAAGATCATCTCGCCGCGCTTTCCGTGCCGTGCAAGCGAACGCTGAATTCGGCGGCGCTGCTGGGCTCGTCGTTCACGGTCGCCGATCTGACCGGGGTCACCGGCCGCGAACTGCGGACGCTCATCGAAGCGGTCGAAGAGGCGCTCGCCGCGCGTGTGCTGGAAACCGAGGGAGATCGGCTGCGGTTCCGTGTCCCGCTGGTACGGGAGGTGTGCGCCGCGAACACCCCGCCCGCCATCCGCGCCGTGCTGCACCAGGAGATCGCCGCGACCATGGCGGGCTCCGGCGCCCCCGCGGACCGCGTCGCCGAGCAGTTGCTCCAGGTCGGCGACGAGCTGACGGCCCGCTGGATCCCGCAGTGGCTGCTCGACAACGTCCGCGCGCTGTCCACCGGCCCGGCGGTCGAACTGCTCCACTTGCTTTCCCACCAACGAAATCTGACCGAGGAGCAGCACCGGAGCCTGGCCGGCGAGCTCGCCGCGCTCCTGTTGCCCGAAACGGCGGCCACGCCCTCCTGGTCGGCGCAGCCCTGGTGCGCGCCGCTGCACACCCTCGCCCGGGTGCGCAACCGAACCGCACCGAGGACGTCCTAAACTGCGGGGACACAGTAGTGATCCGGCCACTTTCGGTGCATGACGAGAAATGGAGCCGGCTTGACGAACGGGCTGCGCGTCGAGTTGCTCGGGCCGCCTCGCGCCTGGCTCGACGACGTCGAGCTGAAGCTCGGGCCCGCCCGGCAGCGCGCGGTCTTCGCCACCCTGGCGGCGCGCCGCGGCCAGGCGATCTCCCTCGGCGAGCTGATCTCGGACGTCTGGGGCGAGTCGGCGCCCGCCAGCGCCACCGGCAGCGTCCACACCTATGTCTCCGGTCTGCGCGGCGCGATCCGCAAGGCGGGCGGTGACGCACACGAGGTGCTGAGTTCAACCGGGTCGAGTTACGTCCTGCGGCTGGACCGGGAAGCGCTCGACGTCAACCGGTTCGAACAGGACGCCGCGGCCGCCAGAGCAGCACTGCTCGCCCAGACCGATCAGCAGGGCGCGGCCGCGCGGCTGACCACCGCGCTCGGTCTCTGGCGCGGCGAGGCCTACTCCGGCGTGCCGGGCCCGTTCGCCGAAGCGGAACGCGTCCGGCTCACCGAACTCCAGCTCACCGCCACCGAACTGCGCGCCACGGCCCTGCTCGGCATCGGTGACCACCGCGAAGTGGTGGCCGAACTGACCGCGCTGGTGCAGCGGCACCCGTTACGCGAGTCGTTGCACGAGACGCTCATGCGCGCCCTGCACGCCAGCGGGCGGCAGATCGAAGCGCTCAGCGCGTACCGCGAAGCCAGGCGAATACTGCGGGACGAACTCGGTGTCGAACCCGGTGCTCCGTTGCGGGATCTGCACCAGCGCATCCTGGACGGCAGCGAAAAACCTGTCACCCGACCGAAACCGGTTCCGGTCCGCGTCGTGCCGCCGCCGGTCGCCAAGGCGATCGACCGCGGCGGCCAGGGGTACCTGCCGGGCCGTGCCCGCCAGGTCGAGCGGCTGGACGGCTTCGTCACCGACGTGCTCGCCGGCCGCGGCCGCCCGGTCTGGCTCGAAGGCGAACCGGGCATCGGCAAATCGGAACTGCTGATCGCCGGCCTGTCGGGCGCCGCGGCGCGGGGCTGCCAGCTGGCCTGGACCGCGGCCGACGAGCTGCGGCAACGGTTCCCGCTGCAGGTGATCATGGAATGCCTCGGCGTGCACCACGGCGCGGCCGATCCGGCCAAGGCCCGGCTGGCCGGCGAGCTGCACGCCGAACCCGCGCACGGCAACTGGGGCCCCGCCGACCCAATCTTGTCCACTGTGGACAAATTGCTGGCGCTGGTCGACGAGACCTGCGCGGCGGGCCCGCTGGTACTGGTCATCGACGATCTCCACTGGGCGGACGAGGCGAGTGTGCTGCTGTGGCAGCGGCTGGCCGCCGCCACCCGCCAGCTGCCGCTCCTGCTGGTCGCCGCCACGCGCACCGGGCACGGCCGCCGCGACCTCGCCCAGCTCCGTCGCGGGGTCGAGGCGAGGGACGGCGAGATCATGCCGGTCGAAGTGCTGACCGACGACGACATCGCCGCCGTGTTCGAGGTGGTCCTCGAAGCCAAGCTCGGCCCGAGCCTGCGCCCGCTGGTCCGGCGCGCGGCCGGGAACCCGCTCTATGCCAGGGAAATCGCGTACGACCTGGTCCGCACCGGCGCTCTGCGGAGCAAGGACGGCGTGGCCGAGGTGACGCTGGACGGCACCGAGAACGCGCCGCGGTCGCTGCTGGCGGCGGTGGCCAGGACGCTGGAATGCCTCGACCCCGCCACGACCGAGATCCTGCGGACCGCCTCGCTGCTGGGGGCGGAGTTCGCCGTCGAGGACCTCGCCGCGCTGGCGGACAAGGGCCCGTTGGAGGTCCTGCGGGAGCTGGAACCCGCCACCACCGCGGGCGTCATCGAGTACGCCGGCGACAAACTCGCCTTCCACCATCCGTTCCAGCGGCAGGCGCTCTACGGCGCCATCGCCGAACCGGTCCGTGCCGCGTTGCACCGGCGCGCCGCCGAATCGCTCGCGCGGGCGGGCGCGCCGATCAAACGGGTCGCCGAGCAGCTGGCGGCCGGGCCGGTGCCGTTCGACCCGTGGCTGGCAGGCTGGCTCACCGCCAACCACGTCGCGGTGTCCAACCGCGCCCCGCATATCGCGGCCGACCTGCTCCGCGGCGCGCTCGACAGCACGGTGCCCACCCGCGAGCAGCGGGAGACGCTGATCGCGGCGCTGGTGCGGGTGCTGTTCCGGCTCGAACTCGCTCCCGAGGCGGAAGCCGAGCAGGCGGTGAAGATCGTCACCGACAAGGCGGATCTGGCGCAGATGCGGCATTTCCTCGCCGCGCTGCGGTACCGCCGGGGCGACACGCCGGGCGCGATCGAGGCACTCGCCGACACCGCGGACGACCCGACGATGCCGGAGCTGTGGCGCACCAGTACCCGGACGCTGCTCGCCAACTTCCGGCGCGGCACGCTCGCCGATCTCGACGAGACCGAACGGATCGCGCGGGCCCTGCACGCCGAGGCGAGTGAGCGCTACCCGGCCGCGCACGCGCAGCAGACGTTGTGGCTCGTGCACTCGATCCGCCGCGAGCACGACCGGGCGCTGACCGCGATCGACGCGGCGCTCGAGACCACCGGTGACGAGCCCGACCTGGCGACCCTGCGGTTCGACCTGCTCGACAACCGCCTGTTCACCCTGCAGAACCTCGACCGGCTCGCCGAAGCCGACGCCACGTTGCACGCCGGGTACGAGACGGCCGCGCGGCACGGCCTGCCGACCGGCCCGCAGGTCTCGGCCGCCGTGCACTACTACTGGACCGGCCGCTGGGACGAGGCGCTGGCCGAACTGGACTCGGTCACCGAGGACGGCCCGGCGATCACCTTCTACGGTGTCCGCGAGCCGGGCGCCGCCGCCCTGCTGTTGCACGGGGTCGCCGCCCTCATCGCGGGCCAACGCGACGAACGCGTCGCCGTCCGCGCCCATCTCGAAGCGGCCGAAGCACACTCGCCGTCGAACTCGTCCGAGCGCGAGAGCTGCGACTTCTACCTGGCGGCACTAGCGATGGCCGCCGAGCAACGCGGCGAACTCGACGACGCGCTGAGGCTGTTCGCGCCGGTGCTGCGGCCCGACTACGCCCGGATGATGCTGCGCCACCAATGGCTTCCCGACGTCGTCCGCGTCGCGCTCGCCGCCGGAAACGACGCTGTCGCGCAGGAAGCGCTCGCCGTCTGCGCCGAGGAGGCGAGCCAGGAGACCGTCCCCGCCAGGGCCACCGCGGCCGCGCTCCGGTGCCGGTCGCTGATCGACGGCGACCCCGAAGGCATGCTGGCCGCGGCCGATCACTACCGCGAGGTCCACCGCCCGATCGAACTCGCGGCCGCACTGGAGGACGCCGCCGAACTGCTCGGCCGCGCCGGTTATCTCGAAGCGGCGACCCGTTCGCTCACCGAAGCGTGCGAGGTGCTCGGCGACGTCGGAGCCACCTGGAGCATCCGCCGGGCGGAAAGCAGGCTGCGCCGCTACGGCGTGCTGAGCCGCGCCGAGCGGAGCCCCCGGCACAGCGGGGCGCTGTCGCCGCTGGAACTGCGGGTCGCGCGGCTGGTGGCGGCGAAGCTGTCGAACCCGGAGATCGCCGCCGAGCTGAGCCTGCCGAGGCGGACGGTGCAGTCGCTGGTGTCCAGGGTCCTGACCAAACTGCACGCCGATTCCCGGCTGACCGTCGGCGACCAGCTGCCGAGACGACTCGCGTGACCGCACGACCGAGGAGAACCATGACCCGCGTACTGGCCGGATTGACGGCACTCGTGCTGCTGCTCAGCGGCTGTTCGAGCGCGCCGGAAGCCGGCGGCCCGATCAAGCTCACCGTCGCCACCTTCGGCGAGTTCGGGTACGAAAAGCTTTTCGACGACTACGAAAAGGCCCACCCGGGGATCACCGTCGAGGGCCGGGTCGCCGACTTCGAGACGCATCACCGCCAGCTCGCCACCGGGCTCGGAGCGGGACGCGGCAGCGCGGACGTGGTGGCGATCGAAGAGCAGTATCTGCCGAAGTTCCGCCAGTCGACGGACAAGTTCAGCGATCTCTCCGAGTTCGGCGCCCAGGGGCTCCGCGAGCAGTGGCCTGCCTGGAAATGGGACCAGGGCACGGCCGAAAACGGGAAGTTCGTGATGGGCCTCGGCACCGACATGGGCAGTCTCGCGCTCTGCTACCGGCGCGACCTGTTCGCGAACGCGGGCCTGCCGTCCGACCGCGACCAGGTGGCCGCGCTGTGGCCGACCTGGGAGAAGTTCGCCGAAACCGGCGAACGGTTCAGCGCCAAGGCACCGGACGACGTCAAATTCGCCGACTCGGCGGGCACCGTCTACACGGCGATGCTCAACCAGGCGCAGGAGAACTACTTCTCCAAGGACGAGCGGTTCATCGCCGACACGAACCCCAACGTGCGCAAGGCCTTCGAGCTGGCGGGCGGGATGGCGCTGAAGAAGGAGACGGCCGCCGTCACCACCTTCACCCAGCCGTGGACGGTGGCGATCAAGCAGAGCCGGTTCGCCGCCATCACCTGTCCCGCGTGGATGCTCACCCAGATCGAAGAGGCGGGCGGACCTGAGCTCGCGGGCAAATGGGACGTCACCTCGGTTCCGGGCAAGGCGGGCAACTGGGGCGGCTCGTTCCTGACCGTCCCGAAACAGGGCGCGCACCGCAAGGAAGCCTACGACCTCGCCGTCTGGCTCACCGCGCCCGAACAGCAGAAGCGGATCTTCCTCGAAAGCGGGCTGCTGCCGAGCGCGCTGGGCGCGTATCAGGACACCGCCGTGCTTTCCCACACCAGCCAGTACTTCAGCGGCGCGCCGATCGGCAAGATCTTCGCGGCCTCCGCCGAGGCTTTGCGGCCGAACTACCGCGGGCTGCGCGACGGCGAGGTGCGGCCGGTCTACGGGCACGCCCTCGGCCGCGTCGAAGAGGGGAAGCAATCGCTCGACCAAGCATGGAGCCAGGCAGCGACCGAAGGCCGCGCCGCGGCCGACAAGTGAGTGGAGACGGCGTGACACGCAGGTTTCCGGCCGGGTTCCGGTGGGGCACGGCCACGGCGGCGTACCAGATCGAGGGATCGACGACGGTGGACGGCCGTGGACCGTCCATTTGGGACACTTTCACCGCGCGGCCGGGTTTGGCCACCGGTGACCCGGCTTGCGACCACTACCGGCGTTACCGCGAGGACATCGGGCTGCTGAGCGGGCTCGGCGTGCCCTATTACCGGTTTTCCGTCGCATGGTCGCGGGTCATGCCGGATGGCCGCACGGTCGAGCCACGCGGCCTCGCCTTCTACGATCGCCTTGTCGACACGGTGCTGGAGCACGGGATCACCCCGATGGTGACGCTCTACCACTGGGATCTGCCGGAAGCGCTGCAAGCGGAAGGCGGCTGGCCCGCCCGTGACGTCGCGAGCCTCTTCGCCGACTACGCGCTGACTGTCCACAAGGCACTCGGCGACCGGGTTCGGCAGTGGACCACGATCAACGAACCGTTCTGCGCCGCCTTCATCGGCTACGGCAACGGCGATCACGCGCCCGGCATCCGGGACGAGGGCGCGGCCTTGGTCGCCGGGCACAATCTCCTGCTGGCGCACGGCAAGGCCGCGCAGGCGTTGCGGGCGAACGGCGGTGAGCAGGAAGTGTCCATCGTGCTCAACTTCGCCCCGGTCCTGACCGATGTGGACGACACCGCGCACCGCGAGGCCGCGCGCAAGTTCGACTTCCTGCACAACAGGTTCTTCCTCGATCCGCTGCTGGGCCGCGGCTATCCGCCCGAACTGCTGGCGGATCTGGCGCATCTCGGCACGCTGGAACCGGCGATCGCCGACGGTGATCTGGAGATCATCGCGCAGCCGCTGGACGTCCTCGGCGTCAACTACTACGCGCCCGCCCGCGCGGTCCCGCTCGACGATCCCGAGGCCGACAGCAACTGCCCGCTGCCCGGCCTGCGCGGAATGGACGTCCAGCCGCCCCGCGGCGACCTGACCTCGCTCGGCTGGGAACAGCGACCCTCTTCGTTCACCGATCTGTTGCTGTGGCTGCACGAACACTGCCCCGGCCTGCCGCTCGTGATCGCCGAAAACGGCGCCGCGTTCGAGGACGAGGTCGTCGACGGGCGGGTACACGACGAGAAACGCGTGCGCTACTTCGCCGAACACCTCGCCGCCGTCCACGACGCGATCGAACGCGGCGCCGACGTCCGCGGCTACATGGCCTGGTCGCTGCTGGACAACTTCGAGTGGGCGATGGGGTACACGCAGCGGTTCGGCCTCGTGCACGTCGACTTCGAAACACAGGAGCGGGTACTCAAGGACAGCGCCCGGTTCTACGCGGATGTGGTGGCGCGCAACGGGCTGTGACGGCGTTGTTGCCGGAAAACGGCGACGCGCTGGAGTCTGTCGATGGGCGGTCGCTTGTTCTGTGGGCACATGCTGCGGTTCGCGAATGCGTTGGCATCAAACGGCCTTCGGTCATCGCCGAAAAACGGCGACGCACTGGTGCCGGAAACTGTCGGTGGTCGGTTGTAGCTTCTGTGTGTGGACACCCGCAACGCCACTGTGGCGCTACTCAAGGAAATCACTGCTTCTGATGCACTGAAGGAGGTCAATGCCGGGCTGGATTCGTTGGGCGACGGTGATGCTGTCGACGCGGCTGTCGCAGCGTCGGAGGGGATCGCGCGGTTGGAGGCGGTCCGGTTCCGCGCGTTGGCTCAGCTGAATCGGCACCGTGGTGGGGCGTCGAGTGTGGTGCAGGAGGTCGCGTTCGCTCTGTCCGTTGTGGACGCTCACGCGGCCGGTCTGGTGTCGACGGCGGCGGCGTTGACCACCCGCCTGCCCCGCACACTCGGGCTGCTGGACCGCGGCGAGGTAGGTGGTTACGGGGCGATGAAAGTCGCCACCGCGACGGCGTGGTTGTCGGACGAGGATGCCCGCGCGGTGGACGAGGTGTTGGAGGACCGGCTGCCGGGCCGGAATTCGGAGCAGATCCGGAAGGCGGCGAATCATGCGGCGGTGGTGGCCGACCGGGAGGGTGCTGCTCGACGGGCGGAGCGGCATCGTGGCGGGCGTCGGTTGTCGATCCGGCAGGGCGAGATGGGGGTCGCCTCGATCGAGGTCGAAGACGGCCCCGTCGAGAAAGTCGCCGCCGCCTACACGCGGATCGATCGTGAGGCACGCGCCCTCAAGACTGGGGACGAGACCCGCACCCTGGATCAGCTGCGCGCCGACATCGCCCTCGACCTCCTGCTGGGCGGCCAAGGCGGCAAGACCGAACGGTCCGAAGTGTTCCTCTACATGGACCTGAACACCTACCTCGGGATCAACGAGGATCCCGCCGAACTGGCCGGACACGGGCACATCCCCGCCTCACTGGCCCGGCAGATCGCGTCCGGGCCGGACACGGTGTTGCGGCGGATCATCACCGACCCACTCTCCGGACAAGTCCTCGACCTCGGCCGCGACCGCTACCGGCCCACCGCCGGACTGGGCGAGTTCGTGCGGGTCCGGGACCGGGAATGCCGAAGACCCGGCTGCCACCGCGTCGCCCAAGCCTGCGACCTCGACCATTCAGTGCCGTGGCAGCACGGCGGCCACACCGCCAACACCGAACTGATCGATCTGTGCCGCCGCGACCACCGTTTGAAAGACGAACCCGGCTGGATCTACCACCTCACCGAAGACGGCACCCTCACCATCACCACACCCACGGGACACAGCTACGACAGCTCGCCACCGCCACTGCACGAACCCCGCACCGAGGAACCACCGTTCTGAACCGTCGCCGAAAAACGGCAACGTGTCCACAACCAGCGGCGCCGACTTGGTTGCCGAAATACGGCTACGGCCCGATCGGGCAGGACTCCGCTCGTGATCACGCCGTGGGCCTTCCTGACGCCGAAAACGGCCATGGCCCAGCCACTCGACACAACCGCGGCCGCACCAAGCGACCACACAACAACCTGCCCTCGCCGAAAAACGGCAACCACCCGGCCACGAGAACAGGGCCCAGACCCGGCCGTGGTCGTCAGGCCCGCGGCGCGCCCCGCATCACGCCGTCGACCACCTTCCTGGCCAGCAGGATGAACAGCACGATCACCGGAAGCACACCGATCGTGGCCGCGGTGAGCATCAGCGAGTAGTCGGTGAAGTAGCCGCTCGCCAGCCGCGACAAAGCCACCTGGACGGTCGGGTGCGCGTTCGGATCGAGCACGATCAGCGGCCAGAAGAAGTCGTTCCACGCGGTCATGAACGTCAGCATGGCGAGCACGGCGGCCTGAGGACGGATGGCGGGCATGGCGACGTGCCAGAACAGGCGCGCCGTCGAGCAGCCGTCGACGCGTCCGGCGTCGAGCAGTTCGCCGGGGATGGCCTCCTCGCACGCCTGCCGCATCCAGAACACGCTGAAGGCGCCGACCAGCCCGGGCACGATCACCGCCTCCAGCCGCCCGTACCAGCCGAGTTCCCCGACCACGAGGTACAGCGGGATGACGCCGAGCTGGGCCGGAACCATGGCGGTGCCGATGACCACCAGGAAGAGCGAGTCGCGGCCCGGGAAGCGCAGCCGCGCGAAGGCGAATCCGGCCATGCTCGAGAGCAGCACGTTCGACACGGTGACCGTGCCGGCGACGATCAGCGAGTTCTGCATCGCCAGCCAGAAGTCGACGGTCTCGAAGACCCTGCCCACGTTCTCGATCAGGTTGCCGCCGGGCAGCAGCGGCGGCGTGGTCTCGCCGAGGGCGGAGTTGTCCTTCGAGGACACGACGAACGACCAGTACAACGGGAAGATCGACGCGACGGCGACGGCGAGCAGGAGCCCGTAGACGACGAATCCGGTCCGTTCCCTGGCCGCCACGGTCACTCACCGCCCCGCATCCGGCGCACGAGCGAGAAGTTGACCAGCGCGAACACGGCCGAGAACAGGAACAGCACCCAGGCGATGGCCGCCGCGTATCCGGCGTCGAACTCGCCGAACCCTTTTTCGTACAGGTACATGGCGAGGGTCTGGAACTGCCGGTCGGCGCCGCCGGTCCCGTTGACGCCGGTGTCGTCGAACAGCTGCGGCTCGGCGAACAGCTGCAACCCGCCGATGGTCGAGATGACGACGGTGAAGGCGATGGTCGGCCGGATCGCGGGCACGGTGATGGACCAGAAGGTCCGCCAGCGCGAGGCGCCGTCGAGCATCGCGGCGTCGTAGCGCTCCTGCGGCACGGATTGCATGGCCGCGAGGTAGAGCAGCGCGTTGTAGCCGGTCCAGCGCCACATCACCATCGTGCTCACCGCGACGTGCGAGGCGAACCGGTCCGAACGCCAGTCCACCGGATCGAGCCCTGCCAGGCCCAGCACCCAGTTGACGACGCCGTAGTCCTCGGCGAACAGCTGGCTGAACACCAGCGCCACCGCGACCACCGAGACGACGTTGGGCAGCAGCACACTGGCCCGCCACAGGGTCCGCGCCCGCAAGGGACGGTCGAGGAGGGCGGCGAGCCCGAGCGCGGCCAGCAGTTGCGGGACGGTCGAAAGGACGAAGATGCTGACCGTGTTGAAGAGCGCGTTGTAGAAATGCGGATCCTGAAGCAGCACGGCGAAGTTGCCGAGCCCGGCGAACCCGGTGTCACCGTTGACCAGATGCCAATGGTGCAGCGCCACCCAGGCGGTGTAGAGCAACGGGAAAAGTCCGAACACGCCGAAAAGGACGTAGAACGGCGCTGTCATCAAGTATCCGGCGAGCCGCTCGCCCGTACGCTTCAAACGATGATCACCTTGACGCCTGCCCGGCTGATGTCGTCGATCTCCTCCGGCTCGACGCCGCTGTCGGTGATCAGCGTGTCGACGTCGCAAAGGCCCCCGAACCGGGCGAAATGATCGTCGCCGATCTTCGTGTGATCGGCCAGTAGCACCGTCCGCCGGGCGGACGCGATGGCCGCGCGCTTCACCATCGCCTCGGCGGTGTCCGGGGTGGTGAGCCCTCGCTCGACGGAAAGGCCGTTGGTACCGAGGAAAGCGACGTCGACGTACGTGTCCTTGAGTGCGTCGAGCGCCCAGCCGTCGACGGACGCCATGGTGTGGCCGCGCAGCCGTCCCCCGACCAGCATCAGCGTGACGCCGGGCCGGTTGGCGAGGGTGAACGCGTTCGGCAGCGAAGGGGTGACCACGGTCAGCCCGCGGTCGGCGGGGACGAGGTTCGCCAGCCGGGCCACCGTGGTGCCCGCGTCCAGCAGGATCGCGCCCCCGTCGGGGATCTGCTCCAGCGCCGCCACGGCGATGCGGTCCTTTTCCGCGCTCATCACCGCGTCGCGGGCGTCGAGCCCCGGCTCGATACCCAGCCGCTCGACGGGGATCGCGCCGCCGTGCACCCGCCGCACCGCTCCGCTGCGTTCCAGCGCCGTCAGGTCGCGGCGGACGGTCTCGCTGGTGATCTCGAAAGCCGCCGCGAGCGTCGCCACGTCGACTCGGCCGTTCTGCCGGGCCTGCTTGAGGATGGCGCGCTGCCGCTCTTCGGCGTACAACGGTCACCTCCTGCCCTGGCGGATGAGCGGTCATGGCGACAATAGTTGGTTTCTCGGCGGTCCGACAACGGAACCCCTCATCCGGAATCCGCCGCTCTGTCCATTGAGGACATAGCGTGCGCGGCGTTTTCGCCGACGGTTGCCCGAAACTACGCCAGGACTGCCCGTTTGGCCCGCAGGAAAGCCCGTTCCGTGTCGTTCGTGGCCAAGGCGATCGCCTCGTCGTAGGCAGCGACGGCCTCCGAAGTCCTGCCGAGGCGGGACAGCAGGTTCGCCCGCGTGGCGGGCAGATGGTGATACCCGGGCAGGTCCAGCTCCTCGATCCCGGCCAGCGCCGGCGCCGGGCCGTGTACCTCGGCGACGGCGACCGCGCGGTTGAGCGCGACGACCGGCGTCGGAGTGAGCCGCCACAGCTGGTCGTAGAGCGCCAGCACCTGGGTCCAGTCGGTCGACTCGCCGTCCGTGTGCACGGCGTTGATCGCGGCCTGCACCTGATACGGGCCCGGACGGCCGAGGCGCAGGCATCGCCGCACCAGTTCGTGGCCCTCGACGATCAGCTCCCGGTTCCACAACGACCGGTCCTGCTCCGCGAGCACCACCAGCTCACCGGAAGGCCCCACCCGCGCGGGGCGCCGGGCTTCGGTGAGCAGGAGCAGTGCCAGCAGCCCGATCACCTCCGGCTCCTCGGGCATCAGATCGGCGAGCGCCCTCGCCAAGCGCACCGCCTCCACGCAGAGGTCCGTCCGCAGCAGGTCGCCCGACGTGGACGTGTACCCCTCGTTGAAGACCAGGTAGAGCACGGTGAGCACGGAGTCCAGCCGATCCGGCAGCTCGCCGGTCCCCGGCACCCGGTACGGGATCCCCGCGTCGCGGATCTTCTTCTTCGCGCGGACGATCCGCTGGGCCACGGTCGTTTCCGGGACGAGGTACGCCCGCGCGATCTCCCCCACCTCGAGCCCGCCGATCAGGCGCAGGGTGAGCGCGGTCCGCGCGAGCGGTGAAAGCGCCGGATGGCAGCAGGTGAAGATCATGCGGAGCTGGTCGTCGCGCACCGGCCCCACCTCCCGCGGCTCGTCCTGGGAGTGCAGGAGCAGCGCCTGGGCGTGCCGGGCCTCGCGGGTGGATTCCCGGCGAAGGCGGTCGATCGCGCGGTTGCGGGCGGTGGTCACGATCCACGCGCCCGGATTGGGCGGCGTTTCCGCCCACTTCTCCATCGCCGTCGCGAACGCGTCCTGAACCGCCTCCTCGGCGAGCGTGATGTCGCCGAGGAGGCGGGTCAGGGTGGCCACGCACCGGCCGTACTCCGCCCGGTAGATCCCGTCGAGATCCATCGGCGTCACCGCGACGGGTCGCCGAACGGCCGCACTTCGATCGGCTGCCCGCAGGCGAGCGCGCATTTTCCGGCCCAGGCCAGCGCCTGGTCGAGGTCGTCGACCTGGATCACCCAGAAGCCGCCGAGCTGTTCCTTCGTCTCGGCGAACGGCCCGTCGGTGATCGTGACCTTGCCGCCTTCGGGGCGGACGACCGTGGAGACGTCCGAGTGCTCCAGCCCGCCCACGAAGACCCAGGACCCGGCGGCCTTCATCTCGTCGGTGACCTTGCCCGTCCTGGCCAGCATCGCCCGGACCTCTTCCTCGGGCGCGTCCCGTTCGCTCTCGTCGAGCTGGACGGCGAGCAGGTACTGCCTCATTACGGACCCCTTCGACGGCTCAGGAGATCATTCCACGGTGACGGACTTCGCGAGGTTACGCGGTTTGTCGATGTCGTGGCCGAGGATCAGCGCCGCGTGGTAGGCCAGCAGTTGCAGCGGAATGGTGAGCAGGATCGGGTCGAGTTCCGGCTCCGACCGCGGGACCACGAACCGCGGCACGTCGAGATCGCCGAAGTCCACGTCGTCGTGGGTGATCGCCAGCACCTGCCCCTTGCGCGCCCTGATCTGCTGCATCGCGGCCAGGTTGCGGTCGGCGAGGTCGTCGGACGGCACGATCGCGACCGTCGGCAGCTCCTCGTCGATCAGCGCGAGCGGGCCGTGCTTGAGCTCCGAGGTCTGGTAGGCCTCTGCGTGCCGGTACGAGATCTCCTTGAACTTCTGCGCGCCCTCCCGTGCCACCGGGAAGCCGCGGACCCGGCCGATGAAGAACAGGCTCCGCGCGTCCGCGCAGATCTTGGCGTGCTCGGCGATCTGCGACTCCGCCTCGACGATGGCCGCGACCTGCTTCGGCAGCGCGCGGAGTGCCGCGACGATCCGCTGTCCGTCCGCATTGGACAGATCGCGGACGCGACCCAGTGCCAGCGCGATCATCGCGAACCCGACGGCCATGTTGGTGAGCGCCTTGGTCGAGGCGACGGCGATCTCCGGGCCGGCGTGCAGGTACAGGCCACCGTCACAGGCCCGCGCGATCGTCGAACCGACGACGTTCACGAGGCCGACCACCCGGCCGCCCTTGCGCTTGACCTCTTCCACGGCGAACGCGGTGTCCGCCGTTTCGCCGGACTGGCTGACCGCGATGTAGAGGGTGTCCGCTTCGATGATGGGGTTGCGGTAGCGGAACTCGGACGCGGCCTCCGCGTCGGCCGGGACCCGCGCCAGGTCCTCGATCATGGTGGCGCCGATCTGGCCCGCGTAGTACGCCGAACCGCAGCCGAGGATCTTCACCCGTGCGAAGCCGCGCAGATCACGGGGAGTCAGGTTCAGACCGTCCAAACGGGACACTCCGAACCGGTCGTCCAGCCGTCCCCGGATCATCCGCTCCAGGCATTCCGGCTGCTCCTGGATCTCCTTGTACATGTAGTGCCGGTGACCGCCGAGGTCGAGGTCGTCGGCCTGGATGTCGATCGCCGTCGCGGCCTTGCCGGTGTCGCTCTCGTCGACGGTGAAGGTGCGGTAGCCGGTGGCCGAGACGCTGGCGAACTCGCCGTCGTCGAGATGCACCACCTGCGAGGTGTGCCGGACCAGCGCGGACAGGTCGCTGGCCACGAACATCTCCCGGTCGCCGACGCCGATGATCAGCGGCGAACCGTTCCGCGCGACCACGACCCGGTCGGGGTGCCCGGTGTCGGTCACGGCGATGGCGTAAGTGCCGGTGACGAGGGAGACCGCCTCGACGACCGCGTCTTCCAGCGTCTTCGCGCTCGACCGCGCGATCAGGTGGGCGAGCACCTCGGTGTCGGTCTCGGAGGACAGCGTGACCCCGGCCTGGGTGAGCTGCTCGCGCAGCGCGTCGGCGTTGTCGATGATCCCGTTGTGCACCACGGAGATCCGGCCGTCCTCGGAGACGTGCGGATGGGCGTTGGCCTCGGTCGCCGGGCCGTGCGTCGCCCACCGCGTGTGCCCGATGCCGACCTTGCCCGCGAGCCGCTTCGGCAGGGCGGCCGTCAAATTCCGCACCCGCCCCACGATCCGGTGCACCTGGGCGCCTTTACCGCCGAGGACGGAGATCCCGGCCGAGTCGTAGCCGCGATACTCCAGCCGCGTCAGCCCCTCGATCAGGATCGGGGCGGCGTTCTGGCCGCCGATGTAGCCGACGATTCCGCACATGACGAGTCAACCTCACAAAAGAAAACGGACGGGTGTGGTCCGTCAGCCGTAGACGATGCGGCGCAGTTGCCGCTCGGACAGATCGGGAGGCGCGACGAGACGACGGCTCAGCTCACCGGCGATACGGGGGAAGATCTCCGGGTTCTTCCTGCCCTCGGCCTGCAACCGGGCATGCCGCTCCCGGACGTACTGCTCGACCGGCTGCCGGTAGAACGCCAGGACGTCCTCGACGACACGGGCGGCGATGGCCGTCGACAGACCCGTCGACAAGGCCACCTGCTCGACGATGTCCGCGTCCTCCACGGAGCCCATCATGCACATCGGGCTATCGAAACGCCAGTTCTTGCCCGAAATCGGGCAAGAACTGGCAGTCAGTCGGCGGCCGAGAGGTTGTTCGCCAACGAGCCAGGGGGTGCTCCATCAGAGTGGCGGTTCCCTTGCCCGCTACTGTCGGCGCGACCTCGCCGCCAGACTCGAATGATGACCGGCGTCCCCGAGTTCGTGGTTCCCCGGCAGCTACCCCTGGCGGTCCGTGACTTCACCGGCCGGGCCGACCACGTGGCCGCCCTCGACGCGCTTCTTTCCGGGAACGGACCGGACAGCGTCTCCGACGCCGTGGTCATCTCCGCCTTGGACGGCGCCGCGGGCATCGGCAAGACCTCGCTGGCGGTGCACTGGGCGCATCTGGTCCAAGACCGCTTCCCCGATGGGACCCTGCACGTGAACCTGCGGGGCTACGGACCCGGTGATCCCGCCGGCCCCGGCGAGGTGCTGGACGGCTTTCTCCTCGCGCTGGGCACACCGCCCGGCGACCTGCCGCAAGGCATCGAGGCCCAGGCCGGGCTGTACCGCTCCCTGCTGGCCCGTCGCCGGATCCTGATCGTGCTGGACAACGCGAACAGCGCGGACCAGGTCCGGCCGTTGCTTCCCGCCTCACCCGGTTGCATGGCCATCGTGACCAGCCGGGACAGCCTCACCGGCCTCGTCGTGACCGAATCCGCCACCCGGATCACCTTGGATCTCCTCAGTTTCGGCGAAGCGCTGCAACTGGTGACCGGGATCATCGGAGCGGAGCGGGCGGCGGCCGAACCGGTCGCGGTCGCCGAACTGATCAGGCTGTGCGCGCGGCTCCCCTTGGCACTGAGGATCGCCGCCAGCCGGGTCGGCGCCGACGGGCGGACCACGGTCACGGACGTCGTCTCCGAACTGCTCGACGACCGCGACCGCATCGACGCCCTGAGTACCGCGGGAGACGACCGGGCCGCGGTCCGGGCTGTGTTCGATTCGTCGTATCAGCGCCTCACCGCGGAGCAGGCGTCGTTGTTCCGGCGCTTGGGCCTCCACCCCGGCCCGGATCTGAGCCTGCACGCGGCGATGGCCCTCGGCGGACTCGACGTGCGGAACGCGCGCAGACTGCTCGGCGGCTTGGCGTCGGCACACCTGCTCGAGCCCTCTGCCGGCAACCGTTACCGCTTCCATGACCTTCTTCGCGCCTACGCCCTGGAGCAGGCGACGGTCGTGGACAGCGCCGAAGACCGCGATGACGCTCTGAAGGCACTGCTTGACTGGTATGTGCACACCGCCCATGCGTGCGATGTCGTCCTCTTCTCCGGGCACCTCAGGCTGCTTTCGCCCGCGGCGATGCCGGTCCCCAAGCCTCCTTTCGACGACCAGGGAGGAGCGATGGCCTGGATCGAGGCCGAACGCTTCAATTGCCTGGCCGCTCTGCGACACGCCGCCACCAACGGACTGCATCAGGTGGTGATCTCCCTCGCCGAAGGACTCCGGTTCCTCCTGTTGCTCGGCAGGCACGACGAGTGGCTGGAGTCCGGGCTGGCCGGGTTGGACTCCGCCAGGAAAACCGGTGATGACGCCGCTGAAATCAGACTCCTGCTGATCACCTCGGAGGCGTTCACGCTGTTGAACCGCTGGGTTGAAGCACTGCCCGACCTCGAGAGGGCCATGGCCCTCTCGATCGAACTCGGCGACGAGTACAACCAGGCGTCGGTGCTCAACGGAGTCGGCTTGACCCACAACGAACGGGAAGACTTCGACAAAGCGGTCACTTCGTTCTCCGAGGCACTGCGCATGATCCCCAAAGGCGTACGCATGGAAGGTGTCATCGAAGGCAACCTCGGCCTCGCGTATGCAGGGCTTCGCCAGTATCGGCTGGCGTTCGCGCATTGTGAGCGAGGACTCGCCCTCCGCCGCCGCGTCGGCGATCTGACCGGGGAGGTCGGCGCGATGAACGCGTTCGCCAAGCTGCTGCAGGACATCGGCGACCACGGGAAGGCCATCGAAATGTGCCGGACCGCCATCGCACGGGCCCGGGCGATTCGCGCGCCGCTGTCGATCGCCCACCCCTCCTACACACTCGCAACTTCACTTCACGAGACAGGCAAAGTGCGTGAAGCCATCGAATGCTGGACCGAGGCCGCCGTGCTCTTCGCCAGGTACGGCAACGAACAACGCGCCGCTCAAGCGCGCGAGCGCATCAAGGAGGCAACAAGTCCAGCGGCCAGCTCCGCCCGCTCGGCCATCGACTCGACCAGCAGGTACTCGTGATCGGCGTGCGCACCGCCGCCGACGGCGCCGAGCCCGTCCAGGGTCGGGACGCCGATCGCGGCCGTGAGGTTGCCGTCGCTCCCGCCGCCGACGGAGACCCCGGCGACTCCGGGCAGCAGCCGTTGCGCGACGGCGAAGAGGTCCGCGGCGGCCGACTCGGGCATCGGCGGCCGGTGGATCCCGCCCCGCACCACGAGTTCCGCCCCTCGCAGGCGCGGGGTGAGCGCGGCGAAACCGGCCTCGACGCGTTCCTTCTCCTCGGCGGACTCGACCCGCACGTCGACCACGACGGTCGCGGACGCGGGCACGACGTTGCTCGCCGTTCCCGCCGAGGCGACCGTCGGGGTGACGCTGGTCCCGGCCTCTGGCCGGTCGAGCGCGGCGATCGCCAGCACCTGATGGGCCGCTTCGGTCAGCGCGTTGACCCCGGCCGCGGGTTCGAGGCCGGCGTGCGACGCCCGGCCGGTGACGACGACCTCGAACGTGCCGCACCCCTTGCGGCCGATCTTGAGGCCACCGCCGTCGGCCGCTCCTTCGAACACGAGCACCGCGCCGCACGCGCGGGCGCGTTCCTCGATGAGCGCGCGGGATTCGTGCGAGCCCGTCTCCTCGTCGGCCGTCACCAGGATCTCGACGCCGGTCGTGTCGCCGAGCGCCGCCAGGCCGTGGATCGCCTGGACCAGCCCGCCGAGCATGTCGAACACCCCGGGCCCGGTCACCCGGCCGTCGGTCACCGCGAACGGACGCCGCGCCAGGGTGCCGATCGGGAACACGGTGTCGTGGTGCCCGAGGATCAGCACGCGCGGTTCACCGGCCCCGGACCACCGGACGTGTGGTCCCGCCGCGCTCTCCACCAGGTTCGCCGTTCCGCCGAGACGAGCCTCGATGAGGGCTTCGACCGCCTCGGCCGACGCCGTCAAAGCCTCGATGTCCCCCGAGGGCGACTCGATCTCGACGAGGGTCCTGAGGTCTTCGATCATCGCGTCGACAGTCATGCGCCTACTTTCGCGCAGGCGGGAACGCCGTCGCTGCGCGGCCTCGAAAGCCTGCGGCTCGAATTCGCCTGAAAGTCCGGTTTTCGACCTTAGGCGGTTGCCGACCGGCGCCGGACTGCGCATGCTTCGCACCAATCCGGCGTCGGCGGGGGTTGCCCATGTACCAGGAACGCGAGGTCAGATCCGGTTCGTTCCCCCGCGCGCTTTCCGAAGCGGTGGAGCACCGCGGCCTTTCCCTGTCCCGGATCCGCGCGCATCTGGCCGCACGCGGCGTTTCCGTGGCCGAATCGACCTTGAGCTACTGGCAGCGCGGGCTCCGGCATCCGTCGACACCGCGCTCGCTCGACGTCGTCCGCGCGCTCGAAGCGGTGCTGGGCCTGCCCGCGGACAGCCTGGTCGTCCTGATCGGCCCGCAGCGGCGGTCTCCCGGCGACGACCGCAGGCCCTCGTTGCCGGAGTTGCGGCAGAGCTGGGCCGAGACCTGCTCACTGCTGGACGAACTAAGCGAAACCCCCGGTGCGGTGGGAAACGCGAAGCTCGACGTCGTGACGGTCGTCGACGTGCTGACCATGACCTCGGAGGGCCGGATCTCGGAGATCGGCTCGACCATGGTGGTGCGGGCGCGGGAGCCCGGCGCGGACGGTTTCGTGGTGACCCATCAGGACGAGCCCGGCACCGACATGGAGGCCACGACGGTGTCCGCCACCGATGGCTGCCGCAGAGGAAGAGTGCGCCGAAGCGCCTCGTCGCCGGGGATGGTGTTCGAGCTCCTCTTCGACCGTGGCCTGGCCGAAGGGGAAACGCACACCTTCGCGTTCACTTTGCGGCTGGCCGCGTCTGTCCGTTCGACCTGCTTCCACCGGACGGTGCGGTCGCGCATGTCGGCGTATCTGCTCCGCATCCGTTTCGACGACGGCGCGATACCCGCGCGCTGCGTGAAAACCGTGCGAGAGCGCGAAGAACTCGCTCCCGTGGTCAGCGAGCCGCTGCATCCCGGGCCGGGCGCGACGGTCAGCGCCTACTTCGAGGATCTCGGCGTCGGGATCGCGGGGATCGACCTCATCTGGGAGTGAGCCGGCGTTTCCGCCACACCGCGACCAGCACGACACCCGCCCCGGCACCGGCGGCGATCAGGCCCGCCACGATCGAGACGGGGAACCCGGAGTCGCCGGGCGGCGGCACCGCCTGCTGGGTGAAGCCGATCCCGCGGTCGCGCTGGTAGTCGGATCCCGGCAGTTTGTCGGCGTAGCGGCCCTGCACCTGCCGCTGGTACTCGGAAAGCGGGACGAACTCCCCCACCGGCGACTGCGGCAGGCTCGCCCGCAGGAGCACCACGCCGCCGGGCCCCAGTTCGTACCAGCCGTTGATCTGCGGCTCGTTGAGCAGGACCGAACCGGGCTTCAGCCGCGCGCTCAAGGTCTCTTCGTCGTTGCCGGAGAACACGCTCGCCGCGACCCACTTTCCCGGGCCGTCGGGCATCGCCTGCAGGGTGGCTTTCTGGCCGGAATCGGCGGTGGCCGTCACGGCGATGGAACTCAACGCACCGGCCGGCGCACCGGCGATGCCCCTGACGAAGTCGGGATTGAGGGTGTAGACCGGGATTCCCCTGTCCCCCATGGTGATCCGCTGCGGTTCGATCCGGTCGACCTGCCGGAAGTTCGATCTCGCGAGACCGATCGCGTCGGGCTGCCCGGCGACGCGCACGGCGGCCGCGAGGTCGTCGGCCGAGGGCGGGGCGACTCCTTCGCTCGCCGTGGCGGGCGGGGTGGCGGACAGCACCGTCGCGACGGCCACCGCGAGACAACCGGAGAACTTCCGGCAGGTCTTGTTCATGGCGGCGGCTCAGCCCTTCCGGATGTTGACGATGGTGTCGTTCCAGCGGAACTGGGCGTTGCTGCGGTACTGGTTGTAGTTCCAGGTCTTGTAGCGCGGAGAAGACGGCCACGGGTCGCCGACCATGATCGACTGGCTGGTCGAGTCGTAGCCGTAGATCACCTGGGCATGGCCGCCGCCGGACGTCCAGTAGATCCCCGTCAGGTTCAGGATCCCGGAGTCGACCTGGCTGACGACCGAGCTGAAGCCGATCGGCCCGCCCGCGTCCTGCGCGGAGAAGCCGGTCCCGCGGAACCCGCGGACGATTTCGGGGATCTGGGCGGGCTGGTTCGGGCAGTACCCGGCCGACGTGCCCTTGCCCGCGGCGCAGAACTGGGCCTGGGTGGCGGTCCCGCCCTGCGAACGCTCGATGCTCGAACCGTCCGCCGCCCAGCACCATTGGTTGTACTGCTGCACCTGCTGGGTGTAGTTCAGCTGCTTGGACGCCGACGTCGCGGCGACCGTCATCGCGGTCCCGGCCACCGGCGCGATCTCGCGCACCTGGGTGTGGATCTGGGTTTGGACGAGACCGTGGGACCGGTCCCCGGCATCGCCGGGCTGAGCGAGGGCGGTGGCGGGCAGCATGCTCAGCGCGAAGACGGCGGCTCCGGTGGCCAGCGTGGCCCTCGAAAGGCTCTTCACAGATGTCTCCTTTGACACGGGGATGGGGAGATCACCGTGCGCCGCACCGGCTTCGGGAACAACGCCCTCACCAGGCGCGAAGGAGCGGCTGTGAGCGTTCACAGGACCGGGACGCGCTCGCGTGCCAGGAAACAAGGGGTGCGCGGTGACGGGGCGACGGCCGCCGCGCAAGATTCACGGCCCCTTCACAAAGGCTGTGAATCCACCACGGGTCAGGACTTGGGGGTCGCGAGTGTGGTGGGCCGGGCGCGGCCCCGCAAGACGACGTCCTCCGTCGCCTTCCACCGCGCGGCCTCGTCATCGGCCGCGGACTCGATCGCCGTCCACGAAGCGAGCAGCCGGGCTTCGACGTTCTTGGCCAGTTCGGTCAGCCGGGCGGCTTCGTTGACCGGGTCGCCGATCACCGTGTATTCGAACCGCCGCGGATCGCCGACGTTGCCGGCGACCACCTCACCCGTCGCCACGCCGATCCCGGCCGGGCATTCGGGTACCTCCGCCGCCAGCCTGCGCGAAATCGCCCGGCCCGCAGCGAGCGCGAGGGTCGCGTGGTCCTCCAGCCGGACCGGCGCGCCGAAGATCGCCAGCGCGGCGTCACCGACGAACTTGTTGACCAGCCCGTGGTTGCGGTCGACCTCGTCGACCACCACCGCGAAGAACCGGTTGAGCAGGCCGACGACCTCCTCGGGCGGGCGGCTCGCGGCCAGCGCGGTCGACCCGATCAGGTCGACGAACAACACCGACACCGTCCGCACCGTGCCGCCGAGTTCGGAAGACGTGCGCATCGCCTCGCTCGCGACGTCCTCGCCGACGTGCCTGCCGAACAGGTCGCGCAAACGTTCGCGTTCGGCGAGACCGACGGCCATCCCGTTGAAACCCGCTTGCAGCAGCCCGAGTTCGGTGCCGTCGTAGACCGGGATCTCCACGGCGAAGTCACCGGCCCGGACCCGGCCCAGCGCGTGCTGCACCGATCGGATCGGGTTCACCACGGCGCGGGCGGTGAACACGGTCACCAGCAGGCCGAAGACCAGTACGACGAGGCCGAGCGCGATGACCGAGATGGCGAGCTTCGTGGTCGACACGTCGCCGCGCACCCACGCCAGCACCGCCGTGACCACCAGCCCGGCCACCGGCACCCCCGTGCCGAGGCACCAGAACAGCAGCATCCGCAGATTGACCCCGCCGCTGAGCGGCCGGTCCGGCGAGGTGCCCGCGAGGGCGAGGGCCGCGTACGGCCGCAGGATGAATTCCCCGGCGAGGTAGGCGATCGCGCAGACGACCACCCCCGCGAACGCGACCACGAGCAGTTCGGTGAGCACGACCCGCGGCTGCACCAAGGCGGCCAGCACGCCGAACACCGCCGTCGCGACGCCCCACAACACCGCCTGGACCAGCGTCAGACGCAACGGGACGCGGAGGCTGGCCGCTCGTTCCTCGTCGCTCGGCGTCCGGCCGTCGGCGGCCCAGCGCAGTGTCCGCAGCGCGCCGCGGGTGCCCCACAGCGCGCCGACGACGACGGCGGAGACCACGTAGACGGGAACCGCGATCGCGGTCACGCGGACGAGGTCGCCCGACATGCCCGGAGCGGGCATGAGCAGTGCCGCCAGCCCGACCACGACCAGCGCGCCGATGACGTTGGTCGCGATCAGCGTCCCGGTGAGCAAGCCCTGGACGCGGCGGCGCAACACGGCCGAATCCTGGTCGAGCGGGCCGAGCAGCCAGGAGCCGAACGGCCCCTGTCCGCGGCCCCGAACAGAGGAGTCGTTGTCTGGTCGCACCCGTGTCCCGCCGTTCACCCCGGTTGAGTGAACGACTGTACACCGAAGCGGAAGCGGTCGTCAGCGGACGGTGCCGGAGCCGATCAGCGTGGTGGCGTCGAGTTCGGTCACGCCTTCCTCCCGCAAGGAATCGAGGTAGCGCTCACGCACCTGCTCGACGACGCCGGGTTCGAGACCGTCGAGCAGGCCCCGGAATCCGGAGCCGATGACGACCAGCCACGCGATCTCCGGTGTCATGGCCAGCCGCAGCTCGTTCACCGCGACGTCCACATCGGACAGACGACGCCCGGAGAGCCATTCGGCGTAAGGACCGGCCTGGTCGACGCGGTCGATCAAACTCGGCTCACGCGCCGGCGGCGGCGCGGAATCGGTCACCGCCGCCACCGCGCGGCCGAGATGACGGCCTGCCGCCACCATGGACCCGCCGCGCCAGATCGTGAAGACGGCCCGGCCGCCGGACCGGGCCCGGCCGATCAGCCGCTCGGTTCCGGCCGTCATGTCGGGAAAGAAGAAGATGCCGAGCGCGGACTGCACGACGTCGTAGTCGCCCGTGTCCCACGCCGTCGCGTCGGCCTCGTGCGCGCGCAACTGCGGCAGATCGGCCGAAAGGCGGCGGAGTTCGCCGATCATCGGCCCCGACAGGTCGATCGCGTCCACCACCCCGCCGGCACCGACGGCGTGCGCCGCGGGAATCGCCGACGCCCCGGTGCCGCAGCAGGCGTCGAGGACACGGTTCCCCTCACCGAGCCCGGCGGCCGCCACCGTGGCGGCGCCGATCGGCTCCCAGAGATGCCGCCCGAGCGCGGCGAAATCGGCGGCGGCCGCGTCGAAGGCCCGCTGGGTTCCCACTTTGCGAGAAGACATGCCGCGAAGATATCCGTTTCGCGGCCCGTGCGAACCCGCCTACGACGGACGGAGGCCGCGGGAACGTCCATCCAGTGGGCGAATCGCGCACCGTTCCGGCCCTAGCGTGGTCGGTATGAGGAGAACATCGCTCGCGCTGCTCTGCGCGGCCACCATGATGGGCACGATCACCACCCCGGCAATCGCGAGAACGCAGGAGACCAGGGAATTCGTCGGGCACGGGTCGAGCGACTTCGGCCTCGCGCTCATCTACGCCCGCCACGACGCCGAGACCCAGGCGGAACGGGCCGGGTTCACCGACTGCGAGGAGTACTACAAACTGATCCTCTCGCCCTATACGGCGACGGTCTTCTGGCGCTGTACACGCTGAAAAAGCGTTCTAACCCGCTTTATCACTCACGACCCGGGAAAGTTCGGCGCTGCCGTCGAAAAGCGCCCGTGAGCGTGCCGCGATCCCGGCGTCCCTGGCAGCGAGCGCGGACGCGACGTCCTCCAGCCGCCGGGAGCGCCGCAGCTCCGGCATCAAGGCCCGAAGCGGCGCGACGCGATAGCCTGCCAGCCGCAGTTGCTGCACGATCCGCGCGTCCCGCACCTGGGACGGCGTGTACCGCCGCGTCCCCCGCTGATCGCGGCCGGGGACGACGAGCCGTTCCGTGTCCCAGTGCCGCAGCGTCGACGGGCGCACGCCGAGCGCCGACGCGAGTTCGGAGACGCTCATCGAGTCCGACCCTCGTACGTCTTCGATCGGTTCGCGGGAGATCACCCGGACGGCTTCCCTGGCCTCCCGGAGATCCGCGCGTTCGGCGTCGAGCCCGGCGTGGGCGGCGTCGAGGAGCGCGAGCACGGCGGGGAGCGGATCCCGGTGCACGGCGCGGACGATCTTCTTGGCCTCGACCGGCCCGACACCGGCGGCGAGCGCGCGGTACGCCAGCGCGGACCGGAGGTGGATCTCGCCGTAGGTCCGGTAGCCCGAGGCCGTCCGCGACGCCGCCGGGAGCACGCCGTCGCGTTCGAGGTTGCGCACCTGCTGGACGGAGTACCCCGCCTGCCGTGCGACGTCCGCCGTACGCATCGATTTGAGACTTGACACCTGCACTCCGTCGAAAATCCGCTCGAAGCCTCCATAAGCACTTTAATGCCACGCTTGAGCACATGACCATCGAAGAGATCATCGGCCTCGTCTCGGGCCTCGACGGCGTCCTGACCCTCACCCCCGGCCCTGGCGACGAATGGCCGGAACTCAGCTGGGGCGACGCCTTCTTCTACTACTCCCCCGACGGTGTCGTCCCGACGAACGTCCAGCCCTTCGCGACGATCGTGACCAAGAACTACCCCGGCGACGAAAGCTCGCGGCTGGACCGCCCGGACGCGTTCCGCGTGAACGTCCACGCCGGCAAGAAGGAGTTCACCCGCCCGCTCGGCCAGGACCCCGCCGCCACGGACACCCTGATCGCCCATCCCGTGTACGGGACCGCGGGCTGGCTGGCGGTGGTGAACCCGGCGTCGCGGACCGAAACGGCCGTCCGCGAACTGCTGGAAACGGCGTATCGGCTGGCCAGGGCCCGGTACGAACGGCGGGCGGATTCCTCGCGCGGTTAGCGGAGCGAATATCGTGGGGCGGTGGGCCGGAACCTTCGATCCCGTGAGCGGCTCAGGCCGGTCGACCTCGCGCGCGAACACGGCCTGTCCACGCAGGCGGTCCGCAACTACGAGGATGACCGCATCCTCCCCGCCGCCGAACGCGGACCGCAGGGTTATCGCACCTACACGCCACTGCACGCGCAAGCCCTGCGCGCGTTCCTCGCCCTCGTGCCCGGGCACGGCCACGCGACGGCGGCGTCGATCATGCGGGCGGTCAACCAGGACGCGGTCGAGGAGGCTCTCCGGCTCGTCGACGAAAGCCACGCGCAGCTGCTCGACGATCGCCGCACCCTCCAGGCCGTCGCGGCCGCGCTCCGCGATCTCGAGCCCGTGGCGCAGGAGCGGGGCGACATGTTCGTCGGCCCGCTGGCCAGGAAGCTCGGCGTCCGGCCCGCCACCCTGCGCGAATGGGAACGAGCGGGGCTTCTGCGCCCCGAACGCGACCCGAAGACCGGCTATCGCGTCTACAGCGCGGCCGACGTGCGCGACGCGAAACTGACGCATCAGCTCCGGCGCGGCGGCTATCTCCTGGAACGGATCGCGCCACTGCTCGAGCAGGTCCGCTCGGCCGGCGGCGTCGTGCCGCTCGAGTCGACGCTGAGTGACTGGCACTCGCGTCTCACGGCCAGGGGCCGCGCCCTGCTCTCCGGCGCCGCCGCGCTGGACACCTACCTCGGCGCCGCCCGAGACCGCTGACACTTTTGCGCCAATGGCACTTTCGCGCAATTAATACGCGGGCAATTCACGTTTTCCGCATACGAAAGTAGGTCCGTGATCACGGATCCTACTTTCGGCGCTACGGCATGCCGTACGGGCGCTCGTACTGTGCGTGACGTCGAGATGAACCGCCCGGTCCCCTGCGCTTTCCGAACATATTCCGGCGGTTCGTCGTTCCCTCCTTATCGAAGGAAATTCGCATGCGAATTCGCGGACCCGTCATGCTCACCCTGCTGAGTGTCTGTGCCGGAATCGGCGCGCTCGCCGTGCCGGCGACCGCCGCGCCGGTCACCGCCTACGACCAGACGATGCTCGAAACCCTCGCCGCCCAGCTCAAGGTCAGCCCGCTGCAGGCCGCCCAGAAGCTGGACCACGAAAAGAACCTGATCGCGTCGCTGGACAGCATCAGAACACGCGGCCTCCACACCGACGGCGCGTACTTCGACAACGCCGGCGCCCTCGTGGTGAACGCCGACGCCGGCTCGGCCAAGGAGCTCCGCTCCGCCGGGCTGACCCCGCGCACCGGCGCCCGCGGCGAGAACGCGCTGAACGCCCTGTCCGCCAAGGTCGGCACCGTGATCGGCAAGGACGTCGGCCAGGTGCAGTCCTGGGGCCCGGAACTCGCGGCCGACCAGGTCGTCGTCACCGTGCAGCCGGGCGCCGACAGCGCCCTCGTCCGCCGTCTCACCGCGCTGCCGGGCGTGTCGGTCCAGACCGGTGTCGCCAACGGCAACACCACGCAGGCCGACGTCATCCCCGGCCAGATCATGGACCTCGTCCCCGGCACCAACTGCTCGCTCGGCTTCCCCGGCACCACCAGCAGCGGCAACAACGTCATGCTCACCGCGGGACACTGCGTCGAAGGCAACCCGGACATCCTGAACCGCAGCGGCGTCCACATCGGCCGCGGCGTGGCCACCCAGTTCCCGTCGGCCGACATGGGCCTGATGGACATCGACGCCGAGGACACCGGCCGCGGCTACGTGGACACCCGCATGGGCACCACGGTGCGGATCACCGGCAGCTCGAAGGCGCCGGTCGGCACCACGCTGTGCAAGGCGGGCAACACCACCGGCTGGACCTGCGGCAAGATCACCGCGTACAACCAGACCGTCCGTTACAGCGGCGAAAGCGTCGCCACCACCGGCCTGGCCAAGTCGACCGTCTGCACCGAGGGCGGTGACAGCGGCGGCGCCTACATCGCGGGCAACACCGCGCAGGGCATGACCTCCGGCGGCCCCGCCGACGGGCACGACTGCGGCTGGAACCAGGGTGCCAACGCCACCGGTTCGTATTCCTACTACCAGCCCGTCGTGGACGCGGCGAACAAGTACGGGGTCACGCTGACCCGTTCCTGACCCAAGAACGACGATGGCGGGGAGCGAGCGCTCCCCGCCATCGTCGTCACCGGGAGCTCAGGATCTGCTCGCGCAGGATGTCGGCGTGGCCGCCGTGCTGGGCGAGCTCACGCAGGACGTGCAGGTACACCCAGCGCAGCGGGAGCGGGCCGCGCCGGTTCCCGTGCAGCAGGTCGTCCAGATCGAGGGCGGCCGCCGCCTTGCGCGACGCCTCGCAGGCTTCGCGGTACGCCTGCCGCACGGAGTCGATCGTGTCCTCCTCGGCGAGGATGAACGATTCGTCGGGCGTCTCGGGGAGGCCGATCTCGGTCCGCGGGCGACAGGTGACGGCTTCGACGAACCACACCTTTTCCACAAAGGTCGCGTGCTTCACCAGCCCGAGCAGGGTCGTGCGGGAGGGCACGAGCGACCGGCGGGCCTCCTCCTCGGTCAGCCCTTCCAGCGACTCGTCGAGAACACGACGGTGCTCGTCGAGGAAGACCTCGAACTGTTCGCGGAACGGGTGGTCGAGGACTTCCAGCGTGGACATGCGGGAAGCATCGCAAAGGTTCTCGATCTTGGGCAACTACTTCAAGAACTCGACCAGCTCGGCGCTCACGAACTCCGGATTCTCCTCGGCGAGCCAATGTCCCGCCCTCGGCACCTCGACGGCGCGAGCCAGGTCGGCGACGCGAGGCGCCAGCGTGGCCTTTTGCGGTTCGAGCAGTCCTTCGGCGGTCATCAGCAGGGTGGGAGTCGTGATGGGCTTGGCGCCGACGTTCGCGGTCGCGTCCTGCCCGAGCGTGCGGTAGAGCTCGAAACCGCCGTGCAGGACCTCCGGCCTCGTATAGGTGCGGGCGTACTCGTCGATCTCGGCGTCGTCGAACGGCGACGGCGCCCCCGGTCCGCCGAAAGCCGTGCCGGAGTAGGCGACCTGCGGATAGAACAGGGACAGGTATTCGCGGACGTCGTCGCCGACGACGGCTTCGGGAACCGTCTTCTGCGCATGGAAGGCGATGTGCCAGCTCAGGTTCCGGTAGGCCGTCGCGTCGAGCGCGGGGCCGGGCAGTGGCAGATCGAGGTACGCGAGTTTGGTGGTATCGCCGGGGAATTGCGCCGCGTATTGAAAGGCGACCGCGGCACCGAGATCGTGCCCGGCGATCCGGACGTCGCGCAGGCCGAGCCGTCCGGCGACGAGGCCGTGCACATAGCGGGCGAGCGTCGCCTTGTCGTAGCTGGGCGGCGAGCCGGCGCTGTCACCGAGGCCCGGCAGGTCCAGGGCGTACACCGTGAAGTGCTCGGCCAGCGCGGGCATGACCCGGTGCCAGCCGTACCAGGTCTGCGGCCAGCCGTGCAGCAGGACGAGCGGGGCGCCCTTTCCGCCGGTGACGTAGTGCATCTTCACGCCGTCGACATCGGCGAACTCGTGCCGGAACTGCCGCGCGAACGCCGCGTCGCCGCGGGTGACGTTCTCGTGGGGCGGGGCGGCGGCCGGGGGCGAACCGCAGGCCGTCAGCAGAACGAGGGCCGCGGCGAACGCGGCGGCTCGGTGGATCATGGGAATCTCCGTTTCAGCGCCCGGTGGCGCCATCGATCAGTTCGCGCAGGATGTCGGCGTGCCCGGCGTGCCGTGCGGTTTCTTCGATCAGGTGGGTCAGCGTCCAGCGCCGTGATCCCTGGCGGGGCCCGGTCGCGGCGAGGTCGTCCCAGGAAGCGATCTCGGCGTTCGCGTCGGCGACGGTTTCCCGGTAGGCGGCGAGAATCGACGCCGTCGTGTCGTCCGGACCCGGGTGGAACGTCGCCTTCCAGTCGGTGACGCGGTGGCCGAGCAGCCAGTGACGTTCAACGTGGGTCAGGTGCTTGACCAGGCCCAGCAGATTCGTGCCGGACGGCACGCCGGGAGCGCGAGCCCGGTCTTCCGGCACCCCTTCGGCCTTGGCCATGACGGCGGCGCGGAGATAGTCGAGGAACCCGGCGAGGACGTCCTTCTCCCCGGCACCCGTCGCAGGTGGCCCGGCATCGCGTTTGCGGCTCATCGCCCGGTCCGCCGGAGCACCAGGACGTGGTCGATCACGGTCGCGGTCCGGCCCGCCGGACCGGTGGCCAGGCGTTCCGCCGCCTCCGCGCGGTCGATCGACCAGTCCGCCGGGTCGAGTTCCAGTCCGGCCGCCACCTCGTCTGGACTGGGATAGTCGGCATCCTGGCTCCACGACCAGGGCGCGGCGGAGCCGTGGTCGACGACGACCAGCAGCCCGCCGGGGTTCACCGAGCCCGCGGCGGTGCGCAGCACCCGCGCACGGTCCAGCTCGAACGGTGTGTGGAAGTACTGCGCCGACACCAGATCGAAGGTGCCGTCGGGGAAATCCTCGGCGAGATCGACGCGGAGCGCCGTGATCGGCTCGCCGCGTGCCCGGAGCGAGCGCACGGCCGCTCCCGAGATGTCGACCGCGGTCACCCGCCAGCCTCGGGCGGCCAGCCACACCGCGTCTCCCCCGCCACCGCAGCCGAGGTCGAGCGCGGTCCCCGGGGCCAGCGGGCCCGCGATCTCGGCCAGTCGCGCGTTCACCTTCGGCGTTTCGGCGGCGCGCCGTTCGTGGAGGTCGTCCCAGAATTCCGTCGCGTTCATGATCGCCACTCTCGCCCCGGAACATCCGATTTGGCACGAAAACTTGCCGACCTGGCAAGATCGGCGCCATGGACGAGACCGACGAGGTACTGGACGCGGTCGGCCCCCGGTTGCGGGCGCTGCGCAAACACCGGGGCCTGACCCTGGCCGAACTGTCGACGACGACCGGCATCTCGGAAAGCACCTTGTCGCGGCTGGAAAGCGGCGGCCGCCGGCCCACACTGGAGCTACTGCTGCCGCTGGCCCGCGTGTACGGCGTGCCGCTCGACGACCTCGTCGGCGCTCCCCGGACCGGCGATCCGCGGATCCACCTCCAGCCGATCCACCGCCACGGCATGACGTTCCTGCCGCTCACCCGGCGGGCCGGCGGGGTGCAGGCGTTCAAGATGCTCATCCCCAGCCGGGACGAACCGGCGGAACCCACGCCGCAGACCCACGGCGGCTACGAATGGGTGTATGTCCTCAATGGACGGTTGCGACTGGTGGTCGGCGACCGCGACCTGGTCCTGCCGCCCGGCGAGGCCGCCGAATTCGACACCGCGCTACCGCATTGGCTCGGCTCGGCCGACGGGAAGGCCGTCGAAACCCTTGTCCTTTTCGGACCGCAGGGTGAACGCGCGCACGTGCGGGCGCACTAGGCGGCGCCGGAGGTCAAAGGTGCCCGAAAGCGTGCGGGCGGGGTGCCGCTCGAAGACCCGCGCTCGGTGTTCATGTCGCGAAAGCCACTTTCGGGACACCAGACGTCTCGAAAGTGGCTTTCGCGACACACCCCACAGCACCGGGAGAAGCTCCCGCCACCCACTCCACCGACGTTGCCTTACCCTCAATAGAACCCGAATCGCCACTCACGCCCCTGGCGACCGGAGGCGAAGGCGCCTTTCACTGCATCAGACGCGGCGAAGGGAGCCTTCAGCCCACCGCCGGCCCCGCCCGCGAACAGACTTGCAGGACAGCACCTAAAGCCAGTCGTGCTCTCGGGCGTACCGCGCCGCCTGGTGCCGGGTCTGCGTCTGGGTCTTCTGCATGGCGTTCGAGAGGTAGTTCCGCACCGTGCCCTGCGCGAGGTGGAGCTGGGCGGCGATCTCGGCGACGGAATAGCCCTCGCCGGTCACCCGCAGCACCTCCAGCTCCCGCTCGGTCAGGGGACAGTCGTCGACGACGGCGAGCGCGGAGACGTCCGGGTCGATCCAGCGTTTGCCCTGGTGCAGGGCACCGATGACGAACGTGATGTGCGACGGCTCGGCGGCCTTGCTCACGAAGCCCTGGACACCGAGTTTGAGGGCCTTGCGGAGCACCCCGGGTTTGGCGTGCCGGGTCAGCATCAGGATGACCTGGTTCGGCAACGTGCGGCGGATCTCCGCGACCGCGCCCAGCCCGTCCACCCCGGGCATTTCGAGGTCGATGACGAGAACGTCGGGCTCGTGCCGCAAGGTGGCCTCGACGGCTTCCTCACCGTTCTCCGCCTCCGCCAGGACGGTGATCTCGCCTTCGAGCGGGAGCAACGCGGCCATCGCCTTGCGCAGCAGGGCTTCGTCGTCGGCCAGCACGACCGTGGTCATCGTTCCTCCCGGCCGGGGAAGGACGCCGCCGTCACGAACTGCCCGTCTTCCTGTTCCACCGTCAGTTCACCCCCGTCCGCGACGACACGTTGTTCGAGCGCGGCCAGCCCCCGGAGTTCGGGCAGCGGCGCTCGCTGGGCACCGTCGTTGACGATACTGATGCTCCATTCCGACAGCGTGATCCGCACGCGGGTCGCCTGCGCGTGGCGCAGGATGTTGGTCGTGGTCTCGCGCAGGACCTGGCCGAGCAGCCTGCCCGCCACCGGATCGACGTCCGCCTCCCGGTTGACGCGCACGCGGATCCCCGCGGCCTCGAAAAGGTTCCTCGCGTTCTCCAGTTCGGCGGAAAGGTTGAGCCGGCGCTGGGCGTAGGCGAGTTCCTTCGTCTGGGTGATCGTGTCGGCCACGAGCGCGTGGATCTCCCCCAGTTCCTGTTTGGCCCGCTCGGCGTCGATGTCCACCAGCTTCCTGGCGAGCGCGGTCTTGAGCTTCACCACGTGCAGCGTGTGGCCCTGGATGTCGTGCAGGTCGCTCGCGAACCGGACGCGTTCCCGGATCACGGCCAGTTCCGCCTCCCGCTCGCGCGACTCCTCGAGCTCCTTGACGACGTCGTAGAACCGCTTGTTGGGGAACATGAGCCCGAGCACGACCGCGGTGATCGCCGCCGGGACGAACACGAAGCTGACCAGCTCACCGGAGACGTCCTCGTGGGAGACCAGCAGCCTCAGCGCACCCACGCCCGCGACGTACGCGACCAGCGCGGCCGCCGCCGCCACCCGGTGGCGGGACAATTGCGGGACGACGAGGCAACCCACGAGGAAGACGCCGAAGAACGACGAACTCCCGCCCGCCACCAGCACCGAGAACGGCCACACGGCCGCCGTGACGACCAGGCACGGGATCGCCACCCGCAGGACCTCGCCCGCCGCCCACCGCACGAAGGCGACCATGGCCGCCAGCACGCCCGCGCCCAGGACGACCGCGTGCCACCAGGTCCGCGCGTCGGACGCGACCACGATCACCCCGCCGACGACCAGCAGCGGGAAGAACATGGTGAGGTTGAGCCGGCGCAGCTTTCCCTTCGCCGGCTCGGTGTCCACATCAGACATGAGTCCAGTATCGGCCCTCCGCCGCCGCGGACAACAGTGACACCACGTCATCTCCGACCATGACGTGACCGCACTGGCCGGCCCGCGTCCGAGCGGCTGAAATCGTGCCATGACCTCGACAGCAATCGACGTTGACCGCCTGAACCTCAAGTACGGTGACTTCCACGCCGTGAAGGACCTGTCCTTCCAGGTCCGGCAGGGCGAGTTCTACGCCCTGCTGGGCACGAACGGCGCCGGGAAGACCTCGACCCTGGAAACCCTGGAAGGGCACCGGAACCCGACGTCGGGCACGGTGCGGGTGCTGGGGAAGAGCCCGCGGGACCGCGCCGCCATCCGCCCCGAGATGGGCATCATGTTGCAGGAGAGCGGTTTTTCACCGGATCTGACGGTGAAGGAATCGATCCGCCTGATCGGGAGCCTGACCCGGCGCACGGACCGGCTCGAACGGGTCCTCGGCGTCGTGGACCTGACCCGCAAGGCCAACACGAAGGTGTCCCAGCTTTCCGGTGGCGAGAAGCGGCGGCTCGACTTCGCGACCGCGGTGTACGGCTCGCCGCGGCTGGTGTTCCTGGACGAGCCGACAACCGGTCTGGACATCCAGTCCCGGGACGCGCTGTGGGACGCGGTCGACAAACTCCGCGAGGACGGTTCGACCATCGTACTCACCACGCACTACCTGGAAGAGGCCCAGCAGCGCGCCGACCGCATCGGCCTGATGCACCGGGGCACCTTCCACCAGGAGGGCACGGTCTCCGAACTCACGCGGACGCTGCCCGCCGTGATCCGGTTCTCCCTGCCGCCGTCGGCTCCGGCGCTGCCTTTGCAGCGCAAGCGTGAACACGACGGGAAGTTCGTCATCGAGACCTTCGGCCTGCAGAAGGACCTGCACGTCCTGCTGCGGTGGGCACGGGACAACGCGGTCGAGCTAGCGGATCTCGAAGCGGGCCCGACGCGGCTCGACGACGTGTTCCGCGCCATCGACAACGACTAGCCACAAAGGACTCAAGCCATGCTTTCGATAGCCCGTAGCGAACTGATCCAGATCTTCCGGAACCGCTCGGTCCTGATCACCAGCTTCGTGATGCCGCTGGCCATCTCCGCGTTCTTCGTCTATCAGCACGAAGTGTTCACCAAGATCGGCAGTCTCGGGTACATCGCGGCGATCGTGATGTTCACCGTATGCGCGTTCGGCCTCTACACCAGCGCGGTGACCACGCTGGCCTCGCGGCGGCAGAATCTCTTCCTCAAACGCTTGCGCTCCACCGCGGCGGGCGACGCGTCCATCCTGGTCGGTCTGGTACTGCCGGTCACCGTCATCTCACTCGTCCAGGTGGCGGTGATCATGGTCGTGCTGGGCGCGGTCGCCGGAACACCCGCCGACGTCGCCCTGCTGGTCGCGGCGGTGCTCGCCAGCGTCGCCATGATGATCGGCCTCGGCCTCGCCACCGCGGGCCTGACCAACTCCCCCGAGCACGCCCAGGTCACCACCTTGCCGGTCAGTCTCGGGGTGATCGCCGTCGCCAGCTGGGTCGGCATCTCCGGTACCGACGACCTGACCTTGCTCAAGCGGCTGCTGCCCGGGGGCTCGGCCACCGAACTCGCCGTCAACGCCTGGAACGGTGGCGTGGCCCTCACCGATTCCCTGCTCCTGCTCGCCCCGACACTGGCGTGGGTCGTCGTCGCCATCGCCCTGGCGGCGCGGCTCTTCCGCTGGGAGCCGCGCCGATGACCGTCCGAAGTGGAGTGATACTTCTTCCTGTTCTGATCGCCGCATTGGTGACCACGGCGACCCCGGCGGGGGCGTCGGCCTCACCGAAGTGGGGACCGTGCCCGGAAGAGGCCGCGGGCCTCGGACTGGAGTGCGGCACACTCCAGGTCCCGCTGGACTACCGCGACCCCGGCGGCAGGACCATCGAGATCGCGATCTCCCGGCTGGCGAGCACCAAACCGGAGAAGCGCCGCGGCGTACTGCTCACCAACACCGGCGGCCCCGGCGGCGAAGGGCTGGCCTTTCCGGCCACCCTCAAGAAGCTGAACATCCCGCAGGAGGTGCTGGACGGCTACGACGTCATCGGGATGGACCCGCGCGGCGTACACAACAGCACGCCGGTGACGTGCGGGCTGTCCGTCGCGGAGCATCCGACCAACATCCCGAGGTACGCCAGGAACTCGGCCGACGTGATGACCGAGGCCCAGCGAGTCGCCGCCGTCGCCGCGAAATGCGGTTCCTCGGCCACCGCCCCGCTCCTGCCTTACATGACCACCGCCAACACCGCCCGCGACATGGACCGGGTGCGCGAGGCGCTCGGCGAGCGGAAGGTGAACTACTTCGGCATCTCGTACGGCACGTACCTCGGCTCGGTGTACACGTCGTTGTTCCCTGAGCGCAGCGACCGGTTCCTGATCGACAGCGCGACCGGACTGGGCGGCTGGGACGCCTCCTTCTCGCGCCTGTTCGGCCAGGGCGTCGAAGACCGCTTCCCGGACTTCGCGAAGTTCGCCGCCTCGAAACCCGAATACGGCCTGGGCCGGACGCCCGCGCAGGTGACGGCGAAGTACTTCGAACTCGCCGCGCGGCTGGACCGGACACCGAGCCCGGAGGGCTACAACGGCCAGGTTTTCCGCCACATCACCTTCGCCGATCTCTACTACGACAGCAAGCTGCCGCATCTGGCCGAGACCTGGCGCGCGCTCGACACCGGGAAGCCCGTCCCTTCGCTTTTGTCTGGTGCGAACTACCCGACGGACAACTACATCGCGAGCCAGCTGCACGTGATCTGCAACGACTCCGACTGGCCGGAGGACGTCGGCACGTATCGGCGCAACGTCGCGATCGACCGGTTCCGGCACCCGCTGTTCGGCGCGGCGGCCGCGAACATCACTCCGTGCGCGTTCTGGCCGTCGGAACCGATCGAACCGCCCGTGAAGATCACCGGCCGCGGCCCGTCGAACGTCCTGATCGTGCAGAACCTCCGCGACCCGGCCACGCCCCTGGCGGGGGCACGGAAACTGCGTGAAGCCTTCGGTGACCGCGCCAGGATGGTCACCGTCGACCAGGGCGGGCATCTGGCGTATCTGTTCAAGGACAACAAGTGCGCGAACGACCTCGCTACGGAGTTCCTGGTCGGCGGGGCGCGGCCGCAGGACGATTACGCCTGCTGACTCAGGCGTTCGCCAGCGGCAGGTCCGGCCGGGTGCCACCACGACGGCTGCTCCTTGGCACTCGAACGTAACTCCGAACCTAGGTGAGAAGCCGGGGCTCCTGCGATGACTTCCATCTGCGGCTGAAGGTGCCTGGCCCGCAGGATGCTGTCGGGGTTGCGCGGATGGCAGAGGGCTCCGTGGTCGGTTACGCCACGGCCATGATCGGCCCTCTCATACGGGACTGTGTGGATTTCGGGACGTTGGATGACCCGAAATCCACACAGTCGTGCGTGATCGGTCCGGTCACGCAGGTTCGAGCCAGTACTGCGGGCATGCCAAGGGGCCCGTCGCCGGTGTGGCCGACGGGCTCCTCGGGTTCAGCGGTGGTGGAGAGTGTTGCGGCGAGGTTGTCGGAGCGGATCTCGGTATTGGGGTGGGATGAACTCCGGTAACCCATCGGCCGCCTTAGCAAGGCTCCCAAACAACACCGAAGAGTGAAACGGCCACAAACATCGAATCACTCAGCGCCAAACCCCGCAATTAGTCGACTAAATGCGAGAGAAAAGACCAAGCGCCCCGGACCGGAGTATCCGGCCCGGGGCGACCCCCAGTTCAGGTCTCGGTTCAGCGGTCGCGTTCCTTGGCGAACAAGGACTTCGACCACACATACCCGACGACCGAGAGCAGGACGCACCAGCCGATCGCGAGCCAGCCACTGCTGCCGATCGGAGTGCCGAGCAGCAATCCGCGAAGGGTTTCGATGACCGGCGTGAACGGCTGGTAGTCGGCGAACCAGCGCAGCCACGTGGGCATCGAGTCGGTGGGCACGAACCCGCTGCCGAGGAACGGCAGCAGCATGAAGATCATCGGCGTGTTACTGGCCGTCTCCACGCTCTTGGCCGCCAGGCCCAGCGCCACGGACAGCCAGGTGAGCGCGATGGTCAGCAGCAACAGCAGGCCGGCGACCGCGAACCATTCGCCGACTCCCGCCGTCGGCGAGAAGCCGATGAGCAGCGTGACCCCGAAGACCACGGCGAGGGCGATCGTCGTCTGGATGAGCGCGCCGACGACGTGCCCGGTCAGCACCGACGCCTTGCTGATCGCCATCGTGCGGAACCGCGCGATGATGCCTTCGGTCATGTCCGTCGCGACGGAGATCGCGGTGCCGAGTGCGGCGCTGCACACGGTCACGAGCAGGATGGCCGGCGTGACGTAGCCGACGTATTCGGCTCTGCCGCCTCCGCCGCCGAGCCCGTTCCCGAGCGTGCCGCCGAAAACGTAGACGAACAGCAGCAGGAACACGATCGGCTGGCCGATCAGCATCAGGGTGAGCGACGGATACCGTTGCATATGCCGGATGTTGCGGCGCAGCATGGTCGCCGAGTCGCGCATCGAAAGGGAAAGGGTGCTCATCGGGCCATCTCCTTGGTGGCGTCGGTCCGGTGACCGGTGAGGCTGAGGAACACGTCGTCGAGGTCCGGCGTGTGCACGGTGAGGCTGTCGACGGCGACCGCTTCGGCGTCGAGGCGGTCCAGCACGGCGCGAAGGGCGGCGACGGTGCCGTCGGTCGGCACGCGGAGCGCCAGCGCTTCGTCGTCCGAAGTGGACGCTCGAAGCACGCGGGTGGCGTCACGCAAGGAAACCGCGTCGGGGAACTTCAGCTGCATGTGACCGCCGGGGACGCGTCGCTTCAGCTCGTCGGGGGTGCCCAGCGCGACGATCCGGCCGCCGTCGAGGACGGCGACCCGGTCCGCGAGCTGATCGGCCTCCTCCAGGTACTGCGTGGTGAGGAAGATCGTCACGCCGCTGTCGACGAGGTCGCGGATGATCTGCCACATCGTGCGGCGGCTGCGCGGGTCGAGGCCGGTGGTCGGTTCGTCGAGGAAGATGACCTTCGGGTCGCCGATCAACGTCATCGCCAGGTCGAGTTTGCGGCGCATGCCACCCGAGAAGGTGGACGGCGTCTTCTTCGCCGCGTCGGACAGTTCGAACCGTTCCAGGAGTTCGGCGGCGCGCTTGCGCCCCGCGCGGCGTGGCAGATGGTGCAGATCCGCCATGAGGAACAGGTTCTCCTCACCGGTGAGGAGGTTGTCGACGGCGGAGAACTGGCCGGTGAGACCGATGGCGGCGCGGACGCCGTCCGGGTCGGTGGCCAGGTCGGCTCCGGCGATGGTCGCCGCACCGGCGTCCGGAGTGACCAAAGTGGACAGGATGTTGACCGTGGTGGTCTTGCCCGCGCCGTTGGGGCCGAGCAGCGAGAAGACGGTGCCGGTCGGGACGTGCAGGTCGATACCGTCCAGGACGACCTTGTCGCCGTAGGACTTGCGCAGTCCGGTCGCGGAAATGGCCGGGTGTGTCATGGGAATCCCCTTCAGGAACGGTGGACGACGATGTCGCCGACGGAGGTACCGGCGTGGACTTCGACCTTGTCGGCCGCGTCGCCGGGCGCGGTGGCGGCGGTCATGTCGTTGATGACGCGGCCGAAGCGGGTGTTCACGTCGAGCCAGGCCGCGCTGCCCTCGCGGATGCCGACCTCGATGTCCCCCAACGACGTCTCGAGGGTGAGCGTGCCCCTGGCGGCGTCGAGCACCCGGACCGAACCGTTGGCGGTCTTGGCTTCGACGCCGCTTTCGGCCTTGTCGACGGTGATGTCACCGTTGGCGGAACGGATGCGGGTCGCGTCGGCGGCGGCCCCGATCGTGGTGGGCCCATTGGAGTTCTTGACCACCGCGGTGCCCTCGATCCCGCCGACGTGCACGCGGCCGGAGCTCGTGCTGATGTCGACGTTGCCGTCGGCGTGCTCGACGACGATGTTCCCGGACGCGGAGTGCAGTTTCAGCTCCCCGGTGTGGTCGAGGTGGATGTGCCCGGTCCCGGACCGGTAGCGGCAGGCGCCGATCCGCCCGGTCACGGTCAGGTCGCCGAGCCCGGTGCTCCCCTGCACCCGGGAACCGGCGGGCAGTTCGATGGTCACGTCGATCGACCTCGTCCGGTTGGAGAAGTCGAGCAGGCGCATCTTCGGCGCGCGGACGGTCAAGGTGCCGCCGGAGAATTCGACGACGGTCCGCTTGGCCGCGTCGACGTCGGAGTCGTTGTTCTCGTCGAGCGGAGCCACTTCGACGACCGTGTCGGCGCGGTCGCCGGCGACGATGCGGACGTTGCCGACGACCGGCTCGAGGTCCGCGAGAATGGGTTCCGGGGTGGCGAAAGAAGGCATGGTTGTCCCCTCGAAGGTGGTGTGATCGATGTTTGTGCTGGTCTGAAGGGTCTAGCTGACCCAGCCGGTGTAGCGCTGCGTGCCGCGATGCCCGCCGCTCGGCGGGGCGGGCGGAGTGGCCCGCTCCGACGGGTTCAACGCCGCGGACGCGGCCCGCACGAGCCACGCGTTGACCGAGCGGCCTTGCGCGGCCGCCGCTTCCTCGACGCGTGTCTTGAGGTGTTCCGGAAGCCGGAAGTTGATCCGGGCCGTGGCTCCTTCGTCCTCCGGCAACGGCGCCGCCGGAGGCTCCGGCGCGGCGGCCGGCTCGGCCTGGTCGACGGCGGGCAGCGTGACGGCGAAGCTGGCTTCCCCGGCACGCAACCGGACCTCGACCGAACCCGGCGCGAGGTCACGGGTGATCTCGTCCGACGCGGCGGACAACGCGTCCAGCAGCGCGAGACGAATGGCCGACGCGAGCGGCGCGGTCAGGCGTTCGGCGAGCGCGCTCGCCTCGGCTCCCCCGGCCTCGGCGGCGACGGCGAGTTCCCGGCGAACGGTGTCCACAAAGGGCGTCAGATCCATGATGCCATCATGGCACCATCGTGACGCCATAGCAAGGCCAGATTGGCACCAGAATGCGCCAAAGTGGCGTCAACGCAGGTCAGGGCCGTTTTTGCCCCTTCGGCCAGTCTCGGCTGGCGGGGAAAGCAGGACGCGGGCGAACGCGTTGCCGGGATCGTCGACGGCGGGCCAGAATCGCCACGAGCCGCGCGGAAAAGGAAGCGACCCGCCATCGAGTGTGGGGGTCACCCGAGGCGGGCCGCTACCCGGTTCCCACCGTACAAGAGCATCACTCGCTCATACGGGCAGCGCTTTTTGTCCCTGCGGCTCTTGACAAATCGAAGATCCACAGTGGACAGAAGAGGGCACATGCGACCAGTTCGGGTGAGCGTCTGCGCACTGGACCCCATCACGAAGGCCGGAATGGTCGACCTCCTGGAGGCTCGCCCGTCCGTGCGGGTGGTCGAGGACCGGGCACGCGACGAAACCGAGGTCGTCGTCGCCGCGTTCGACCGGCTTTCCGCCGACGCGTTCACCGCGTTGCGTGCGGTCACCGCCGAATTCGGCAGGCCGATCGTGCTGGTGACCGACCGGGTCGAGGACGGCGGCCTCGCGGTGGCGGTGGCGTGCCGGGTGGTCGCCATCCTGCCGAGGTCGGCGATGACTGACTCCCGCGTCGTCGACAGCGTCCGTGCCGCCGCGTCGGGCGCCGTGGGCCCACCGCGGGATCTGCCCGGCAGGCTGGCCGAACACGCCGAGCGGCTGCGCCGGGAGATGCTCGCGCCGAACGGGCCCGCCGGGGCGGCGCTGTCTTCGCGGGAGATCGATGTCCTTCGCCTGATGGCCGACGGGTTCGACACGCAGGAGATCGCCACCGAACTCGCCTATTCGGAGCGAACGGTGAAGAACGTCATCTACGCCGTCACCGACCGGCTGCGGCTGCGGAACCGGTCGCACGCGGTGGCCTACGCGATCCGGGAAGGGGTCATCTGAGGCCGCTCAGATGAGCCCCTCGCGGAGCGCGTACGCCACGACATGGGTGCGGTTGCGCAGATTGAACCGGCTGAGCAGGCCGTGCAGGATGTTCTTCACGGTCCGGTCGGAATAGGCCACCCGCCGGGCGATCTCGCCGGTGTCGAATCCCTCCGCGAGCAGCCGGAGCACTTCGGTTTCGCGGGGCGACAGACCGCTGAGCGTGAGCTCTCGGGGCTGGAGAACTTCCTTGTGCAGCCGCGAAATCCCGCGGAGCAGGCTGCCGAGCTGCTCGGCGGGCAGATCGCCCCGGCCGGCGTGCGCGTCGGCGACCGCGCGCAGCAGCCGCCCCGGCGTCGCCTCGGAGCGCGCGACGACGACGGCGAGCCCGCGTTCCACCGCGGCCCACATCTCGGCCTGGTTGGGCTCATCGGCCACCAGGACCAGCCGGGCGGACCCGGCCGGGATGCGCCGCGGGTCGTCCCCCGCGACGGCGACGAGGACGTCCGCCTGCGCCGGGTCGTCGCGCAGGCTGATGCGGGGCCCGTCGCCGAGCGCGCTGTGCAGCCCCGCCCGCACGAGCGGATCGGTGGCGTGCACGGCGACCCGGATCTCCTCGGCCCGGACGACCGGGCGGACGGGCGTCGTCATGATCGTCGACATGCCTTCCAGGTAACCGGCCCTCGAGAACGCCGGACAAGCGGAAGCAGGGGGCAGCTTTTCGTCATCGGAAGCCTGCCGGTTGAATGGGCCGCGGTGGAGGCAAACGAGAAGCGGTCGGTGTTCGGCGAGCTCCTGCTCGAACACCGTCGCGCCGCGGGGTGGACACAGGGGCGCCTTGCCGAGGCGTCCGGTATCAGTGTCCGCGCCCTCCGCGAGCTGGAGCACGGCCGCGCGCGAGCCGCCCAGCGACGCTCCGCCGAGGTGCTGGCCGACGCGCTCGGCCTGGCCGGAGGCGACCGGGAGTTCTTCCTGACCGTCGCCAAACAGGGACGTCGCCGGAATCCGGCGCTGGCCGCCCAGGTCGCGGCGACCTGCGCGCTGCCCGCGCCCACCGCGGACCTGTCGGGCCGCGAAGGCGAGCTGGAGCAGCTGTCCGCGAAGGTCGCCGAAGGTGATGGCGTGGTCGCGATCGTCGGGCAGGCCGGGGTCGGGAAGACGGCGCTCGCGGTGACCGCCGCGGATCTGTGGCGCGCGGAGTTCCCGGACGGGGGCTACGCGGTGGACCTGCGCGGGATGGACGAACGGCCGCTGAGCGCCGGGACCGCGCTCGACCGGCTGTTGCGCGCGCTGGACGTCGCGCCGGGGCAGGTCCCCGCCTCCGAAGCCGAACGGTCGTCGTTGCTGCGGATGCTGCTCGAAGGCCGGAAGGTCCTGCTGCTGCTCGACAACGCGGCCGACGAAGCGCAGATCCGGCCGCTGCTGGTCACCGGGCCCGGGTCCCTCACCCTCATCACCTGCCGCCGGACGCTCGCCGGGCTCGAAGGCGCCAGGTGGCTCGCCCTCGAAGCGCTTTCGGACGACGGCGCGACCGGCCTGCTCGCCAAGATCATCGGCGCCGACCGGGTCGACGCGGAACCCGCCGCGGCGCGCGAACTCGCCGAGCTGTGCGGGTATCTGCCGCTCGCGCTCCGGATCGCGGGCAACCGGCTCGCCACCCGGCCGCAGTGGTCCCTGGCCCAGCTCGCCGACCGGCTGCGCGACGAAAGCACCCGGCTGCGCGCGCTCGCGGCGGGCGATCTGCGGCTGCGCCCGGCTTTCGACCTGTCCTACCGCGCGGTCTCGCCCGGGGCCCGGCGGCTGTTCCGGCTGCTGGCGACCGTGCCCGGCGCCGACTTCGGTCTCGAACTCGCGGCCGTCGTCTCCGGCGCACCGCCCGCCGACGTCCGTGACCAGCTCGACGAACTCGTCGACGCCAGCCTTTTGCAGACCACGGCGGAACCGGAACGGCACCAGTTCCACGACCTGATCCGCCTGTTCGCCGAGGAACGGTTCGAGGCGGAGGAAGACCCCGCCGCGCGGGACACCGTGCTCCTCCATCTGCTCGGCAAGGCGGCGGAGGCGGCCAGGCTGTTCTATCCCAAGGCCACGGAGACCGGCCGGTTCGGTTCACGGGAAGAGAGCGCCCGCTGGCTGGACGTCGAAGGCGGGAACTGGGTCGCCGCGCACCGGGTGGCGGCACGGAAGGGCATGCACCGGGAGGTCCGGGATCTCGCCGTCGCGCTGCACTGGTACTCCGACGGCCGGAGCGCCCAGCGGCCGTGGTGGGAGATCTTCTCGCTGGGCGCGGCCGCGGCGAACGCGCTCGGCGACGCCGGGGCCGAGGCGAAGCTGCTCAACTTCGTCGGCTGGGCGGCCAGTGTCTGTCTCGGCGACGACGAAGGCGCTGTGGCGGCGCACCGCCGCGCGCTGGACATCGCCGACGGGATCGGCGACCGCGTCGAGCAGACCTGGGCGTCCATCTACCTCGGTCAGGTGCTGCGGTTGACCGGAAAGACCGATGAAGCGTTCGAGTTCGCGAAACGCGGGTACGAGCTGGCAGGCGAACTTCCGTTCTGGGACGGGCAAACCACGGCGCGGAACGTCTACGGGCGCGCGCTGCTCAACGCCGGACGGCATTCCGAAGCGCTCGCCGTGCACCGGGCCGTGCTCTCCGACGCCGAGCGGCTGGCCGGCGAAACGTACCCCGGTTTCCATCGGCTGCTGAATGCCCTGACCCTGCGCGCCATCGGCGACGTGCTCGGTGATCTCGCCGAATGGCGGGAGGCCGCGGGCCACTACCGCACCGGCCGATGGCTCGCATGGGAAGGCGGTTTCGACGCCCTGGAGGCGACTTGCGCTTTCCGTGAGGGGCGCGCCTGGCGGGAGGCCGGTGCCTTCGAGGAAGCCAGGGAGTGCCTCACCCTTGCCGTGGAACTCTGCGCCGGGCCGTCGTTCGGCGCGCTGCGCGAGCAGGCTACGGCAGAACTGGCGCTCCTGCCCGCGGAGCGCCGACTAAGCTTCGGGCCGACAGAGCGGGAGGGCCGATGACGGACGCGGACGGGCAGAGCCCGCGGGAGCGCTATCGCGATCAGGTGCGCGCGGAGATCAAGCAGCACGCGTGGGAGCAGATCGCCGCCGCCGGGGTGCCCGCGTTGTCGCTGAACGCGATCGCCAAACAGGTCGGGATGAGCGGTCCCGCCCTGTACCGGTATTTCGCCAGCCGCGACGATCTCATCACCGCGCTCATCCGCGACGCGTACCGGAGCCTCGCCGACACCGTCCGCGCGGCGTTCGACGACGGCGCCGATCTGGCCGGGCTCGCCCTCACCATCCGGGACTGGGCCCGGAGCGACCCGCAGCGCTACTTCCTCATCTACGGCACGCCCGTCCCCGGCTACCACGCTCCCGAGGACACCACCGCCATCTCGAACGAGGTCATGGCCGTGCTGCTCGAAGCGTGCCGCGCGATCACCGTGGACAAGCCGGAAACCCCGTTCGACAAGCATCTGGACGGCCATCGCGACTGGGCGGGCGACGATCCGGCCCCGTCCTCGACGCTGCACCGCGCGCTCTCTTTCTGGACCCGGCTGCACGGCGTGCTCTCACTGGAACTCGCCGGACACTTCACCGGCATGAAGTTCGACCCCGACCTGTTGATAGCGGACGAACTGGACGATCTCACGTCCCGGTGACCCGATCGCCTTCGCAGTGAACCTTTTCCGCCCGCCGGGCGTCTTGCCCTGTGACGTCGCCGCCGGCCGCGGTTGACGTACAACGTTGTAATGTTATAGCTTCTAAGTACCGCAATAGCTATTAACGCTGGCGCTTCGGATGGGGACTTCGCCATGGTTCACGGGGAGAAGATCAGCAGGAGGCCCGATCGCGTCAAAGTCGCCGTGTACGCCCCGGACCTGCTAGCCGGGCTCGGCACGACGAGCATCCTCGGCGCCGACGATCGGCTGGACGTGCTGCCCGACACCGACCTCGGCCCCGCCGAAGTCGTCGTGACGGTCGGGGATTCGATCGGCGACGGGGTTTTCGCTTTCCTGCGCCAGGTTCGCGCCGCGTCGACACTCGCGACGCCACCGAGATGCGTGATCGTCACCGACCATTTCCCGGTGCAGGTCCTGATGACGGCGATCGAATGCGGGATGGCCGCGTTGCTGCCGCGGCGCGACCTCGACGGCGAGCACCTGGTGCGGACGATCCTCGCGGTCAGCCAGGGCGCGGGCGCGCTGCCGCCGCGTTTACAGGGCAGCCTGCTCTCCCAGCTCGAACGGATCCAGGAAGACCTGCTGGTGCCCAACGGCCTCGCGTTGTCCGGCCTGTCCGACCGGGAACGGGAAGTCCTCCGCCTGCTGGCCGACGGCCATGGCACGGAAGAGATCGCGGTCAAACTCGCCTATTCGGAGAGCACCGTGAAGAACGTCCTCCACCGGGTGATGTCCCGGTACGGCCTGCACAACCGCACGCACGCCGTCGCCTTCGCGTTGCGCACCGGCTCGATCTGACGGAAATCCATCCGGAAAGGACGGAAGAGAATCCCTTTCCCCGCCCCCTTCAACTTATAGCGGACATGGGGGCTTGCGGCAAGGGCCGGGTCATCCCCCAGAATTGCCCGCCGAAGGCCATGATCTGCGGGAATGGGAGTCGCGAAGTGCGTGTTTTGCTGACGACGTGGGGGTCGCGCGGAGATGTCGAACCCTTGGTGGGGCTCGCGATGGAAATGCGGAAGCTCGGTGCGGAAGTGGTGGTGTGCGCGCCTCCGGACGAGGAATTCGTGAAGTCGCTGGAGCGGGCCGGGGTGCCGCTGGTACCACTCGGCCCGACGGTGCACTCGGTGGTCGCCGGGCCGAAACCGCCGACGGGGGAAGACGCGCTGAAGCTGGCGCCGTCACTGGTCGCCGCCCGGTTCGAAACGCTTTCCGCGGCGGCGGAGGAAGGATGCGACGCGATCCTGGCGACCGGCCTGTTGCCCGCCGGCGCGCGAGATGTGGCCGAGAAACTCGGGATTCCTTACGTATACGCGTGTTTCCACATCTTCGGGCTGCCGTCGCGGCGCTTCGCCCCGGGGGTCCGTCCGGGTACGCCGTCCCCGGAAGACGAGACGGACAACCGGGTGCTGTGGCGCCAGGACGCGGAACGGGTCGATGCCTTGTACCGCGGTGCGCTCAACGAGCACCGGGCGGCGATCGGGTTGCCGCCGGTGGAGAACGTCCGCGACCACGTCTTCACCAGCACCCCCTGGCTGGCGGCGGACGAGGTTCTGTGCCCGTCGGAGGGAATGACGGATCTCGACATCGTCCAGACGGGAGCGTGGCTCCGGCCCGACGACCGTCCGCTCCCGGCCGAACTGGAGAAGTTCCTCGAATCGGGTGAACCGCCGGTATACGTGGGTTTCGGCAGCATGGCCGCATACGCGCCGAAGGACATCGCCCGGGTGGCCATCGAGTCAGCCCGTGCGCTGGGACGGCGGATCCTGCTCGCCCGCGGCTGGGCGGGCTTGGCCTCGATCGACGACGCCGACGACTGTTTCGTCGCCGGGGAGGTCAATCAGCAAGCGCTCTTCCGCCGGGTGGCCGCCGTCGTGCACCACGGCGGTGCGGGCACCACGACGACGGCGTCCCGGGCGGGCGCGCCCCAGGTGGTCGTTCCCCGGATCGCGGATCAGCCGTACTGGGCCGAGCGGGTGGCGGAACTGGGAATCGGTGTGGCACACCAGGATCCGGCTCCGACCGTCGAGTCCCTGACGGCCGCGCTCACCGCCGCCCTGTCCCCCGACACCGGCGCGCGGGCAAAGTCCGTGGCGGACACGATCCGGACCGACGGGGCGACGGTGGCCGCGAAGCTGCTCTTGGACACCGTCAGCGCACCGGGCCGACCGCAGGCTTGAGCACTTCTTCGCACCACTGACGGAAGGTCGTCGGCGTGGTCGCCTCCGGGGTCCGCGGTTCGGCGTTGTCGATACCCGCCTCCTTGGCGAGCATCATGTCGACCATGCCCTGGGCCATCGGCTCGGACCAGCCTTGGCCGAGTTGCGTCGCGCGGAAGTCCTCGATGGACACCTGCCGGTAGCGCACCGTCCGCCCGAGGACGTCGGACATGATCTCCGCCAAAGCGTTCTGGGACAGGTCTTCCGGGCCGAGCACCGGGACGTCGGCCACACCGTGCCACGACCGGTCGAGCAGCCACTTCGCGGCAACGGCGGCGATGTCACGGGTGGCGCACATCGGGGCCTCGAGGTCGGCCGGCAACGGTCCGAAGAAGACGCCGTCCTTGCCGATCGGCCCGGCCTGCCACAGGAGGTTGTCCATGAACGTGGGCATCGTCAGCGCCCGATAGGCCACGCCCGTGCCCGCGATCAGGTCGTCCATGGCGTGCGACGCCGAAAGGTACCCGGCGTTTTCCGCGAGCCCCCGGCCGAGGGCCGAGATGCCGACCACCCTGGACACACCCTGCTTTTCGATGGCCTCGCAAGCCGGGCGGGTGAAGTCCAGGTAGGCGGCTTCGAGGCTCTCGGCACGGCGATCCGCGGCGAGCAGCCAGAAAACGGTGTCGGCGCCGGTGAAGGCCTCGTCGACGACGCCGGCGTCGCCGTGCGAACCCTTGACGATCTCGACGCGCTCGCGAACGTGATCGGGCACCCGGGCGGGATCGCGGGCGATCACGCGAATCGGTTCTCCACTGGCGAGGAGGGTGGCGAGCACCCGGCTGCCGATCTGTCCGGTCGGTCCGGTGACGACGATCATGAAGAACTCCGAGGTGATAGGGGTTTTCGACGTCACCCAGTCAAGCCCGGACGGCCGCCGCGCTGAAGGACCGCCTCCGACGCCATTGATACCCTGGGGATATGAGTGACCTCGAGACGCGGCAGCTCAAGTACTTCGTGGCGGTCGCCGAGGAGCTTCACTTCGGCCGGGCCGCCGAGCGGCTTTCGATGGCGCAGCCGCCGCTGTCGAGGGCGATCCGCGACCTCGAGCGACGGCTGGACGTCCGGCTGCTCGAACGCACCACCCGCCAGGTCGCCTTGACGGAAGCGGGCAGGATCTTCTTGCGGGACGCCAAAATCGCCCTCGAAGCGGTCGCCGCGGCGGAACGGCGGGCGCGGCAGGCGGGCCGCCCCGATCCCCGGCTCCGGTTGGCGCTGAAAGCCGATCACGACGCCGGACTGCTCCCGAAGATCATCGAGGCCTACGAGGCCGAAGACGGCGCGCTGCCGATCGAACTGGTCCTCGGCGGCCGGGGCGAACAACCGCGGCAACTACGGGACGGCCGGGCGGACGTGGCGCTCGTCCCGTCCCCCTTCGACGCGCGCCGTCTGGACTTCGAACCGCTGCTGACCGAACCCCGGCTGGTGGCGCTGGCGGCCAACGATCCCTTGGCGGCCAGGTCACGGCTGCGGCTGGCGGATCTCGAAGGCCGCCTCCTTCCCGATGGCGCACCCGCCGATCAGGGCCCCACGGCCGGGCCGCCCACCACCGCGGCGCCCCATGGTCCCGTTTCGGATCTGACGCAGATCTTCAAACTGGTCGAATTGGGGGCCATCGTCTGCTTCCTGCCGGTTTCGGTGGCGGATCGCTACCGCAGGGCGGGGATCACGTACCTGCCCGTCGACGACGTGGAGCCCACGACCCTCGCCGTGATGTGGCCGCAGGAATCCCGCTTACCGGCCGTCGCCGCCTTCGTCCGCGCGGCCACCACGGTGGTGACGACCGCGTACGCCCTCGGTCACCGAAGCTGAACGCGGCCGAGCAACCGGTCCACCAACTCGGGAAGCGGCTGCTCTTCCGGACCTTCCAGCCACAGGATGTTCCCCGTCCGCAACGTGGCCAGGAAGGTCGCCGCGGTGAGCCTGGCCAGCTCCTGATCGAGGCCGTGCCCCCTGGCGAGCAGTACCGCGATCAGGTCGCGTTCGAGGGCGAACTGATCGCCGGCCTGCCGCGCGAGCAGCGACGGATGCCGCCGCAGCAGCCGTAACTGCGCCACCCACTCGCGATCGGGGACGGGGTGCGCGCGGTACAGCTCCTGGCACGCCGCCCGCAGCGCCTGCCAGGGTTTCTCGCCCGGCGGCCTGCCTTCGACCAGCGACACCAGCAGCCCGGTGCGCTCGCGGTCGGCGTGCAGGATCGCGTCCTCTTTGTTCGCGAAGTAGTTCGAGAACGTCCGCCGCGACACGCCCACCGCGTCGGCGATGTCCTCGACGGTCACGCCGTCCAGCCCGTGCTCCATCGCCAGCCGGAGCGCGGCCTCGTGCAGCGAGTGCCGCGTCGCCGCCTTCTTGCGGGTGCGCAGCGTGTCGAGGGTGTCCACCAGGACAGCGTAGCGAGGGGAATAAAGTTCCCACTGTGCAAGTTTGCACAATGAGCAACAATTGCCGCTCGAAGGGACACCATGAAGACCGAGGGAACGACGGCGGAGGCACCGTCAGGGGCGATGGGGCACCGCCAGGTGCTCGAATCGCTGTCCGGTCTGCTGCTCGCGCTGCTCGTGGCGATGATCAGCTCGACGGTCGTGTCGACCGCCCTGCCGTTGATCATCGGCTCGCTGAACGGCACGCAGACGCAGTACACCTGGGTGGTCACGGCCACCCTGCTGGCGGCGACGGCCACCACGCCGATCTGGGGCAAGCTCGCCGATCTGTTCAACAAGAAGACGCTGGTGCAGATCGCGATCGTGATCTTCGTGGTCGGTTCGATGATCAGCGGGTTCAGCCAGAACACCGGGCAGCTGATCGCCGCCCGCGCGTTCCAGGGCATCGGCGTCGGCGGCCTTCAGGCACTGGTCCAGGTGGTGATCGCGGCGATCATCCCGCCGCGGGAACGCGGCCGCTACAACGGTTACCTCGGCGCGGTCATGGCGGTCGCCACCGTCGGCGGGCCGCTGCTCGGCGGCCTGATCGTGGACGTGCCGTGGCTCGGCTGGCGCTGGTGCTTCTTCGTCGGCGTGCCGATCGCGGTGGCGGCGTTCATCGTGCTGCAGCGGACCCTGAAGCTGGAGACCGTGCGCAAGGAAGGCGTCCAGGTGGACTACCTCGGCGCGGGCCTGATCGCGGCGGGCGTGAGTGTCCTGCTGATCTGGGTCTCGTTCGTCGGCAACAGCTTCGACTGGCTCTCGTGGCAGACGGCCGCGATGGTGGCCGGCGGCGTCGTGCTCCTCGTCTTCGCCGTGCTGGTGGAGCGGAAGGTCCGTGAACCGGTCGTCCCGTTGCACATCATCACCCGGCGCACCCCCGCGCTGGCGATCATCGCGAGCCTGGCGGTCGGGATGGCGATGTTCGGCGGCGCGGTGTTCCTCGGCCAGTACTTCCAGGTCGGCCGCGGGTACTCCCCCACCGAAGCCGGACTGCTGACCATTCCGCTGATGGGTGGCGTGCTCGTCTCCTCGACCGTGTCCGGGCGCCTGATCAGCCGCACCGGACGGATGAAGCCGTACATCGTGGCGGGCACGATCACGCTGGTGATCGGCTTCCTCGGGCTGGGCACCGTCGACCACGCCTCGCCGCTGTGGCTGGTCGGCGTCGCGATGGCGATCGTCGGCATCGGTGTCGGCATGACGATGCAGAACCTCGTGCTCGCCGTGCAGAACACCGTGCCGTTGCGGGATCTGGGCGCGGCCAGCGCGTCGGTCACGTTCTTCCGGTCGCTCGGCGGCACCATCGGGGTCTCGGTGCTGGGCGCGGTGCTCGCGAACCGGGTCACCGCCGACCTGTCCACCGCGCTGCACGTGCCGGCCGGCCAGGCGTCGACGGGCAGCGTCAGCGCGCTGAACCTCAAGGCGCTGCCGCCGGAGGTCCAGACGATCGTGCACACCGTGTACGGCGACGCGACCGCGCACATCTTCCTGATCTCCGCGGCGGTGGGTGTCGTGGGCGTGATCGCGGCGCTGCTGCTCAAGCCGCTCACCCTGCGCACCACGCTCGACGTGGAGCCGGAGGAAGCCCCGGCGTCCGACGCGGCCGTCAGGTAGGCGCGCGATGAACGGGGCCTTCGAGTCCACTGTGGAGCGTTTCGGCCCGCCCCGGCACCACCCGGGGCGGGCCATCCTGGCCGGGGTCGACGGCTCCGACACGGCGATGCGGGCGGCCGCCTTCGCCTTCGGCATGGCACGACGCGAGGGCGGCAGGCTGATCGTCGCCTTCGTCTGCCGTCCCGCGCTCGTTCCCGCCGTCGCGGCGACGATGGAACACGACACGGCGGTGCAGCTCTACGCGGAGATCCGCGAGCAGATCCGCGAGGCCGCCGAAGAACTGGAAGTGCCGGTCAGCTTCCTGAAGACCTACGGCGATCCGTACACCGTGCTCCGCGACACCGCCGACCGCGGCAAGGTCGACACCGTCGTGGTCGGCGCCTCACAGCAGGCCGGTCACCGGTTCGCGGGGTCGGTCGCGACCAAGCTCATCAGGACCGGGCACTGGCCGGTCCTGGTGGTTCCCTGACGACCGGCCGCCCAGGAACGAGACGGCGCCCACCGCGGCGACGACGAGCGCGCACCCCGCCAGTTGCGGCGGCGTCGGCCACTGGCCGAGCAGGGCGGCACCGAACAGGATCGCGGCGGCGGGTTGCAGCATCAGCACGGCGGACCCGCCGCTCGCGGGCAGGGCGGCCAGGGCCTTCCCGATCAGGAGCCAGCCGAGCACCTGCCCGGTCACGGCCAGCACGAACAGCCACAGCAACGCCGAAGCAGACGGCGTGACGTCGAGGTTTCCGGCGAACAGGCCCGAAAGGCCACCCACGCTCGCCGACGCCGCGGTCGCCGTGGCGAGCATCGTCGTGCGTCCGCCGCCGTCGGTTCCGGCGCGGCGCAACAGGATCAGGTAACCGGCGTAGGCGACTCCCGCCAGCACCGCCATGACGGTGCCGTACCAGGGATCGCTGCCCGCGGCACCGCCGTCCGCCAGCCCGCCGGCCAGCGCGGTCCCCGCCAGCATCACCGGGATGGCCAGCCAGAACGCCCGCGGCGGCCGCTCGCCGAACCACAGCAGACCGGCCAGGGGGACGAGGACCACCTGGACGTTGACCAGCGCCGTGGCGACTCCCGCGCCGACCGAGAGGATCGCCTCGCTCCACAGCACCATGTCGACCCCGAGGAGGACGCCCGCCAGGACGTGCCGTCGCCGCGCGGCCGGGGTGGGACGGTGCCCCCGCTCCCGGGAACGCGCCAAGATCACGAGGATCGGCAAAGCGAACAGGCAGCGGAAGAACGTCGCCGTCGTCGAGCTGACGCCGGACAGCGCGACGAGCGGGGCGGACAGAGCGATCGCGAGGGCACCGAGGACTCCTTGCGTCCTCGGATCGACGAAGAACCTGGTGTGCCACATACCTTCGATTCGATCGCACGGCGACGTGCAGGACCAGCGAGATCCTCTTACCCCGGGGGTTAAGCTCGGCTAATGAGTGGCGATCTGTCCAATGTGGAACGGCTGCGGATGCTGCACGCGGTGTGGCGGCGGGGATCGCTCGCCGCGGCGGCCGAGCTGCTGCACGTGACGCCGTCGGCGATCTCCCAGCAGCTGACCAAACTGGAGCGGGAGGCGGGCACCGGGCTCCTCGTCCGGCACGGACGCGGCGTGCGGCTCACCCCGGCGGGGCTGCTGCTGGCGCAGCGCTCGGACCGGGTGCTCGCCGAACTCCGCGCCGCCCGCGCGGATCTGGACTCCCTCACCGGGGAGACGACCGGCGTGGTCGAGATCGGCGCCATCCCCTCCGGGGTGCACACGTTCATCGCGCCGGCGCTCACCGGCCTCGCCGTCCGCCACCCGGGTATCGAGGCGCGGCTGCACGAGGTCGAACCCGAAGTCGCCCTTCCCGCGCTGGCCGACGGGGTCTTCGACGTCGTGGTCGTCGAGAGCTGGGAGAACCTGCCGCTCACCCGGCCGCCCGCGACCCGCTGGACCGAACTGCGCGACGACTCGGCGATGATCGTGCTCCCGGCCGGGCACCCGCTGGCCGGCGCGGATTCGGTGCGCGCCGAAGACCTCGCGGACGAGATCTGGGTCGCGTGGGCCCGGCCGACGCTGGCGAACGCCTGGATCCGCCAGACACTGCGCGAACGCGGGATCGAACCGATCGTGCGGCATACGGTCAGCGGATTCGGCACGCAGTTCGCCGTCGTCGCCGGGCTCGGCGCCGTCACGCTGGTGCCGGGGATGGCCACCACGATCGCGCCGCCGACCGTGGTGTGCGCCCCGCTCGAACCGGTACTGCACCGGCAGCTCTACGCCGTGCAGCCGCAGGGGGAAACGCGGCCCGCTGTCGCGGAGTGCGTCACGGCCCTGGTGGAGGCCGCGAGATCTTGGGGCTCGTGAGTGGTAAAGACGGTTAGAACCAAGGGATCCCAGCGCCGGTCATCCCCGGTCCGGTACATGAAGGCCCCCTTCCTGTACCTAGGCGCAAGGATGGGGACCTTCATGTACTCGGGAAGGTATGAAGGCCCCCTTCCCTACCCTCAAGGTAGGCAAGGAGGCCTTCGCTACCTCCTGCCAACCAAGGTCGCGCCACACACACAGCAGCAGTCACTCACGAGGCGGGTCAGCCGCGACCGCAGAGGGCGTGGTCAATCACCGGGTCCATCGGGTTCCCCGCCGGCGGCTCGGCCCCGGGGTTGAGCGGCGTGAGTGTGTTCAGCGAAACCATCACGCTGCGCTTGCCGTCCTCGGTCACCCCGTTGCCCGTCAGGTAGCCGGGCAGCGCGCCGCCGTGGCCCCAGTAGTCACCGCAGGAAGCGGTCGCCTTCACCAGGCCGAGCCCGTACGCGCCGAGTCCCGGCGCGGGTACGGTCTTCTTCATCTCGGCCAGCATCGACGGCGGGAGCACCTTGCCGCCCAGCAGTGCCCGGAGGAACTTGTTGCCGTCCTCGGTCGTGCTGTTGATCGATCCGTCCGCTCCCCCGCCCATCGACGGATTCATCAGCGTCACGTCCACGCGTCGCCCGAGCCGCGGCGGATTCGAGCCCTCGACGACGAACCGGTCGTACCCTCGCGCGTGCGGAGCCGGGATGAACGGCGACGTGTACGGCAGGGTGGTCTCGCGCAGGTTCAGCGGCCGGACGATCCGGTCGATGATCTCCTGCTGCCAGTCCCGGCCGGTCACCTTCTCGGTGATCATCCCGGCGAGCACGTAGTTGGTGTTGGAGTAACCCCAGCTCGTCCCGGGCTCGAACGCCGGCGGCTTGCCGACCGCCAGCTTCACCGCGTCGGACGCGCTGAGCTCGTCGAACCGGTGGCGCAGAAAGCCCTTTTCGGTGAAGAGATCGAGTTCCGCCATGTAGTCGTGCAACCCGCTGGTGTGCTGCAGCAGCTGCCGGACGGTGATGGCCTTGCCGTCGTTGCCGTTCCCGCTCACCACCCCCGGCAGCCACCGGTCCACCTTGTCCTCCAAGGAAAGCCGTCCTTCGCCGACGAGCTGGAGCATCGTCGCGGACAGGAACGTCTTGCTGAAACTCGCGATCCGGAAGTGCCCGTTCCACGGCACCGGGGTCCGGGTCCGCAGATCGCCGTGGCCACTGCGTACCTTGACGCTGCCCTTGGCCGTGCTGACCTCCACGAGCGCGCCGGGTGAACCGTTCGCCACGAGCGTGTCGGCGTCGCGCTGCAGTGTCCGGTGCAGCTGTGGCGTCGCGGACGCGACGGCCGGGGAAACGAGCGTTGCCGCGCAGATCGCGGCGATGACCACTGAAGTTCGTTTCATACCGGCAAAACTACGAAGCGACGGCATACCCGGGCATCGACTTGAAGGACGATGCCGCCTACCTCCCTGGGACTAGCCGCGGCCAGGGGCGTCTCAGGGTTTCACGTCCATCCGGAGGAATTCGGTGACACGGAGCAGTTTCGGTGGACGGGCCACGCCGTCGGGGAATTCGTCCGCCCCGACGAGCCTGGGGCGCGTGAGGTCCACTTCCCGCCCGTCGATCCGCAGCCGCGCTTTCCCCGCGGTCAGGATGTTGCGCACCCAGTCCGCCTCCGGGCCGTACACCGGGACGAACAGGTAACCGCCGTCGACGGGATGCGCGTCGAGCGGCGTGTGGCGGGTCTTCCCCGAGGTGCGGCCGACGTGGATCAGCACCGGGTACTTCCCTCCGGCGATCGCGCGAGGGTTGAACACCCGTTTGTTGATGTGGCCCCACCATCTGGGCATCGGCATCGGACTCTCCTCTCGATGGCCTTACGCCCGTAAGGTTGTCTTACACCTGTAAGGTTGTCAACGTGCCGCCTCGCCGATCACTCACCAGGGACCGCGTACTGCAGGCCGCGATCGAAGTCGCCGATCGCGGTGGCGTGGAGGCGATGACGATGCGCCGGGTCGCGCAGCACCTCGGCGTGGAGGCCATGTCGCTGTACCACCACGTGCCGAACAAGGACGCGATCCTCGACGGCGTCATCGACGCGGTGTTCGCGGCGATCGAGCTGCCCGGCACCGAAACGGGCGATTGGCGCGACGCCATCCGCGCACGTGCTTCGTCCGCACGCGAGGTCCTGTCGCGGCACAGCTGGGCGTTGGGCCTCATGGACTCCCGCCGGAATCCGGGGCCGGCGACGCTCCGCCACCACGACGCCGTCCTCGGTGTCCTTCGGCGGGCTGGATTCACGCTCCCGATGGCGGTGCACGCCGTCTCGCTCATCGACAGCTACGTCGGCGGATTCGTGCTGCAGGAGTCGAACCTCCCGCTGAGCGAAAACGTCCCGGGGGTCGCGGACGACATCCTCGAAACCCTGCCGCGGGACGAATTCCCTTATCTGGCCGAGGTGATCACCGAGCACGCCCAGCGGCCGGGCTACGACCACACGAAGGAATTCGACTACGGCCTCGACCTCATCCTGGAAGGCCTCGAAGCCCGCAGGAAATGACTCAGCGGGTCACCCCCGGCATCACGAGGGCCAGACGCGCCACCGGTGGCAGCGGCGCCTGCGCCGGTCCGGCCCGGAAGGCCTGGATCACGAGCGCGGCGAACCGGCGCGACGCCGCCACCTGCGCGGCCGCCGAAGCGGCCTGGATCCCGTTGTTGGCCATGAGCATGAGGATCAGGTCGTCTAGGACGAAGTCGGGGCGCAATTTCCCGGTGTCCTTGGCCCGGCCCGCCAGCTCGGCGATCGCCTTGAGCGCGTAGTCGCGATCCGCGATGAAGTCCACCGCCTTGGGAAAGGCCGAGACGAAAGCCGCCGTGAAGCCGCGATCGCGCGAATGCAGCTCGCAGATCTTCTCGATCACGGAACAGAAACCGCGCCACGGATCCGGGTCGGCGAGCCCCTCGTCGACGACGGCGTGGCAGGTGCGCATCTGCTCGGCGAACGCCTCCGTCGCCAGGATCTCCTTGGTCGGGAAGTGGCGGTACAGCGTGGCGGGCCCGACTTCGGCACGGCGCGCGACCTCCCGCAGCGGCACGTTCAAGCCCTCGGTGGCGAACAGCACGCGAGCCGCCTCGAGGATGCGTTCGCGGTTGTCCACGGCGTCGGAGCGCGGGATCCGAGACAAATGATCGGTCACCGCTCTCACTTTAGCCAAAACGGACGGGGGCGTCCGTTAACGTCCGCCGGACCAGTGAGCGACGACCAGGAGACGAAATGCGCGCAGTCGAGATCCGGACGTTCGGCGCCCCCGAGGGCCTCGCCGTGATCGACGTCCCCTCCCCCGTTCCCGCCGAGGGCGAAGTGCTGATCGACGTCGAAGCGATCGGTGTCGGCGGCGTCGACACGGTGATCCGCAGCGGTGCTCTCGCCGGATTCGGCTTCCACGAAGGATTCGTCCCCGGTAACGAGGTGGCCGGTACCGTCACGGCCGTCGGCGGCGGCGTCGATCCGGCGTGGGCCGGGCGGCGCGTCTGGGCGTTCACCGGCGAGGGCGGCGGATACGTCGAACAAGTGGCCCTCCCGGCGGAGAAGATCGTTCCCCTTCCCGAGAACCTGCCCGCCGCCGGCGCGGTGGCCGTCGGGACTTCCGGCATGGTGGCGCGGTTCGCTCTCGCCCACGCCCCTTTCACGGCGGGCGAATCCGTGCTGGTGCGCGGCGCGGCGGGAAGTATCGGGATCATGGCGGTGCAGCTCGCGGCGAGCGGTGGCGCGAGCGCAGTGGCCGTCACGACGTCCTCGGCCGAACGCGGCGACCGCCTGCGTGAACTGGGGGCGACCCACGTCCTCGACCGCTCCGGCGAGGGGGACGGGCCCGCGGGTTACGACGTCATCATCGACATCGTGTCCGGTGTGGACATGCCGTCCTTCTTCGACCGGCTGAACCCGAACGGCCGCATGGTCGCCGTCGGCGTGGTCGCGGGCATGCCCCCGGCGGACTTCGGCGCGAAACTGATGGCGGCCTTCCGGAAGTCGCTGTCGTTCGCGGCCTTCAGCGCGGACTCGATCCCCGAGCCGGATCGGCTGGCGGTGAGCGCGGAGCACTTCGGCGCGGTGGCGCGCGGTGCCCTGCGCCCGGTGGTGCACGAGGTGCTTCCGCTGGAGAAAGCGGTTCTGGCGCACCGGAAGATGGACGACGGCGAAGTGTTCGGCAGGATCGTGCTGATCCCGTAGACCGGTCCATTGTGGAGTGCCGTGTCACCCGGTCAGTGTAAGTTTCCCCATCGCGTGCGCCGTCGCACTAGGCTGCCCACTCGTGCCCGATCCGATGCCCGAGGGACCCGGCTTCACGGCGGTCGGCCTGCGGCCGCTCTCCGGCGGCGAGGGCACCGGCGCCTACTGCGTGAACGACGCCGGGGTGATCGTGGGCGAGTCGGGATCGCGGCCGGTGTGCTGGGACCTCGACGGGCAGCCCACGCCGTTGCCGATCCTCGACGGCTGTTCCGGCGGACGCGCGGTCAGCGTCAACGCCATGGGGGTCATCGCGGGTTCGCTTCAGGCCGGAGAGCACCTCCGGCCCGTGTGCTGGCCGTCCGACGGCCGGGTGCGCGCGCTCGAACTCCCCGACGGGGCGGTCTCCGGCACGGCGTGCCGGGTGAACGCACGCGGATCGGTACTGGGGAACGCGATGTGGCCGGGCTACCGCTGGCGGGCGCTGCGCTGGGAACCCGGCGGCGAGACCGTCGAACTCGCCACCCTGCCTGGGGACGGCGAGACGCAGGGGCAGGGCCTGAACGGGCTGGACGAGGTCGTCGGATCGGCGAAGAACGGCTCGGGCGTCCGCACCGCGGTGCGCTGGTCGTCCACGGGGAAGATCAGCACACTGCCCCCGCCCCGGCGCGCGACGGCGTGCGGGATCACCGACTCCGGCGCCATCCTCGGCGATGGAGTCATATGGAACGGTGACGGAGGCACCGTTCTGCTGACCGGGGAACCGGAGTTCTCCGCGGGGCAGGTCGTCCGGATCACCGGAGGAGGTGCCGCGATCGGCTGGGGCCTGACCCCGGACCGCCGCGGCATCGGCGCGCGCTGGGATCGCGACGGACGGCCCACCGTGCTCCGGCCCTTGCCTTCGGACGTCGCCAGCACCTGTTTCGACATCGACGAAGCCGGGACCGTCGTCGGCGAGTCCGTGAGCCAGGGAACATTGCGGCCGGTGCGTTGGGACGCCGACGCGACGCCGTTCGCGCTCCCGTCTCCTCGCGGTATCACGGCGACCGTGGCCCAGCACATCAACGGGAACGGCACCGTCATCATCGGCTGCGGCTTCGCGGCGGACAGCTCGGCCTACCGCGGGATCGCCTGGCACCGTTCGTGAAACCGCCCGGTCAGGCCGTCGCGAGCACGATCGCCCGCCGCATCGCCTCGTCGAGCGGAGTCCCGAGGCGGAGGGCCGTTCGCCCGGCGGCGAAGACCGCGCCGGTGGCCGCGCCGACCAGCGCCGCGGCGTCGACCTCGTCGATCTCGCAGGCTCGGCACAGCGCGGCCGAAAGCCGCTCCTGAGCGTCGAAGGCACGCTGCAGCATCGTCGCGCGCACCGACGGCACCGACGTGATCAGGTCCAGCCGGATCCGCTCGGGCTCGGCACGCGGGTCACGGAGCCCCGCTCCGGCCTCGGCGAGCATGCCGAGCATCGCGCGCCGAAGAAGCCGGGCCGGTGTCTCGCCCTCCTCTCGCGCGGCGAGCACGTCCAGCCCCACGCGAAGGATCTCTTCACCGTCTCCGGTGAGAAGGAGGTCTTCCTTCGTCGCGAAGTGGTTGAAGAACGTCGCGGTGGACACCTCGGCGGCCGCGGCGATCTCCGCGGTGGTCGTCCGGTCGTAGCCCTGCCGCTCGAAGAGCCGGTACGCCGTCTCGATCAACACCTTCCGGGTGCGCCATTTCTTCCGTTCCCGCAAACCCGCCGGCTCGGTCATGACCTCAGCATACTGGACCGACGCCAAAGTTAGAGTTACTCTAATTTTAGAGCCACTCTACTGAAGGAGAGCCGTATGACCCTCGACGCGTTCCTCGACCGGCTGGAGTACCGCGAGCCCGTCCGACCGGATCTGGCCACGCTCCGGAACCTGCACCGGGCGTGGCGGTTGCGAGTCCCCTACGAAAACTTCGACCTCCAGCTCGGCAGGACGATCCTGCTCGACCCGGAAGCGTTGACCGACAAGTTCGCCCACCGTCGCAGGGGCGGGCTCTGCTACGAGATGAACGGCGCACTCGCTCTTTTGCTGAGGGCGGCCGGATTCGAGGTGACCGTCGTGGAAGCCGCCGTCCTGCGCTCGACCCGCGGCGAAGGCCAGTGGGGCAACCACGTCGCCCTGCTGGTCGACGTCGACGGAGAGACCTGGCTCGCCGACACCGGGATCGGCGACGCGTTCCTCGAACCCCTTCCGGTGCGGGAAGGCACGTATCGGCAAGGAGAACTGCCGTTCCGGATCGAACGCCTCGACGGCGAGACCTGGCGGATGCACCACCATCCCGGTGGCACGGTCGACTCGTGCGACTTCCGCACCGAACCCCGCGAGCTCACCGAATTCGCCGAACGGGACGAGATCACGTCGCCGGAGTCCCCGTTCGCCAAGGTGCTCGTGGCGCAGCATCATCGTGATGGCCGCGAGCTGGCTCTTCGCGCGCGCACGATCAAACGCGGCGACGGCGAGCGCCACACACTGTCCTCTCTCGACGAGTTCGCCGAGACGCTGCGGGAGTTCCGTATCCCGGCGGAGGACATCGGCGCCGGTGAACTGGCGGCCCTCTGGGCCAAGACCGAAGACCAGCACGAAGCCTGGCTGGCCATTCAGGCGAAGTCGATCGACAGGGGTTGAACCCGCCGGTCCCGGGTATGCCCTGACCATGGAAGTCGACGCCGTGGTGATCGGATCGGGGCCGAACGGCCTGGTCGCGGCCAATCTCCTGGCCGACGCCGGCTGGGAGACACTGGTCGTCGAGGCCACCGCCAAGCCCGGTGGCGCGGTACGGACCGAGGAACTCACCGCCCCGGGTTTCCGCAACGACGTCTACAGCGCTTTCTACCCGCTCGGCGCGGCGTCGCCGGTGCTCGCCGGGCTGGGACTGGAGGACCACGGCCTGCGCTGGCGGCACGCCCCGGCGGTACTGGCGCATGTGCTGCCCGACGACCGATACGTCCTGCAGTCCCGTGACCTCGACCGCACGGCCCGTTCCGTGGCGGAGTTCGACGAACGGGACGCGGACAACCTGCGGGCCGAACACGCGAGCTGGCGACGTCTGCGCGAACCGCTGCTCGACGCGATCGTGCGCCCCTTTCCGCCGGTGCGGTCCGGGGCCCGGCTGGTCAAGACGCTCGGCACGGCGGAAACGCTCCGGCTCGCGAGGATGCTGACCCTGACCGCCCGCGGCCTCGGCAAGGAGAAGTTCGACGGCGAGGGCGCCCGGCTGCTGCTCGCGGGCAACGCCATGCACACCGACCTCGGGCCGGACCATGCCGGGAGCGGCGTCTTCGGCTGGCTCCTGACCATGCTCGGTCAGGACGTCGGATTCCCGGTCCCGGAAGGCGGGGCGGGGCGTCTGACCGACGCGCTGGTGAACCGCTTGTCCGCCAAGGGCGGGGAGATCGCCTGCGGCACGCCGGTCACCGAAGTGACGCTCTCGGGCGGCCGGGCGGTGGGTGTCCGGGACGCGGACGGGCGACGGGTGCGTGCCCGCCGGGCCGTGCTCGCCGACGTCCCCGCTCCGGTGCTCTACCGGGATCTGGTCGGTGCCGGGCACCTTCCCGCGCGGCTGGTGTCCGATCTGGACCGGTTCGTCTGGGACGACGCCACCATCAAGGTGGACTGGGCGTTGTCCTCGCCCATCCCGTGGAGTGCCGCCGAAGTCGGCGAGGCCGGGACCGTCCACATCGGAGCGGATCTCGACGGTCTAGCCGGGATCGCCCACGATCTCGCCTGCGGGCGGGTGCCCGGCGATCCGTTCCTGCTGCTCGGGCAGATGACCACCGCCGACCCGACCCGCTCCCCCGCCGGGACCGAATCGGCCTGGGCCTACACGCATGTGCCGAGGGGCGAGCCCTGGAGCGCTTCCCGGTTGCGCCATTACGCGGACCGGATGGAAGCGGTCATCGAGAAGCACGCCCCCGGTTTCCGTGGGCTGATCGCGGGCCGTGCGATCGCCGGGCCCGCCGAACTCGAGGAAGGGAACCACAGTCTCGTGGAAGGTTCGATCAACGCCGGGACCGCGGCCATCCAGCAACAACTGTTCTTCCGGCCCGTCCCCGGTCTCGGCCGGGCCGACACCCCGATCGACCGGCTCTTCCTGGCGTCGGCGTCGGCGCATCCCGGTGGCGCGGTGCACGGCGCGCCCGGATCGAACGCCGCCAGGGCGGCCCTCGCCCGCGACGGCTGGGCCGGTTCCGTCTACCGCGCGACGATGCGCGCCGCGCATCGCGCCGTCTACCGATGAGGATCGTCGTCACCGGCGCGAGCGGGAACATCGGGACTGCCCTGCTCCGAGCGCTGGCCGGAGAAGGTCACGACGTGCTCGGAGTGGCCCGCCACCGCCCCGACACGACCGCCGCGCCCTACTCGTCGGCCCGCTGGGTCGAGCAGGACATCGGCGCGAACGACGCCTGGCCGCGGCTGACCGAGCTCTTCGGCGGCGCCGACGCCGTGGTGCATCTCGCCTGGGCGATCCATCCGCGCGCGGACGATCCGGCGATGCGCCGGACCAACATGGCGGGCAGCGCGAACGTCCTGCGCGCGGCCGCCGACGCCGGCGTGAGTCATATCGTGTGCGCCTCCTCGGTCGCCGCCTACACCCCGGCGGACCGTTGGGACGAGGTCGACGAGGAGTGGCCTTGCGGCGGGCTCGCCGAAAGCGCCTACAGCGCGGGAAAAGCGGCCTTCGAGTCCCGATTGGAAGAATTCTGCCGTGACCACCCGGGGATCGGGGTGGCGCGGATCCGTCCGTGCGGTGTCGTGCAGCCGGACGCCGCGGCCGAGTTCTCCCGGTGGCTGCTCAGCCCGCTGGCGCCGCCGTTACCGCTCCGCGGCAAGTGGCTGCCGGTGCCGTTGTGGCCGGGGCTGCGGATGCAGGTGGTGCACTCCGACGATGTGGCACAAGCGATCCAGGCAATCCTCGACCGCCGTGCGACCGGTGCGTTCAACCTCGCCGGCGAGCCCGTCCTCGACAGCCGCGACGTCGCCGCGCTGGCGGGCGGGTTTCGGATTCCCGTACCGCTGAGGCTGCTGACCGGACTGGCCTGGCCGAGCTGGCGGCTCGGCCTGCAACCACTGCATCCGTCCTGGCTGCGGCTCGCCGACCGGGCGTCCCTTGTGGACACTCGGCGCGCACGGGACGAACTCGGCTGGCGACCTCGGCACGACGCGGCCGCCACGATCAGGGAACTGCTCGACGCCATCCGCGCCGGACGACGGGGTGCCAGCCGTCCCCTCGACCCGCCCCGCGACCGGATCCGGCTCGGACGGCCGAGCCACCAGGATCAGTCCGGCGGTTGAGCGGCTTCCCGGCCCTTGGCGAGATCCGCGAGACGTCGCAGGGATTCCCGGTTCCGCGGCACGAGGAAGAGCGCCTGCGCGGCCTCCGGCAGGACGCGGCCCGGCCCGCGGGTCGCGTGCTCGGACATCAGGATCTCCGTGGTCGCCGACGCGGTTTCCCGCAGTTCCAACCGGATCCGCGCGGTGCCGAACGGCCAGGCCCGCGCCTCGAGTTCGAGCAGCCTCGGCGGGTCGACGACGTGCACCTTGGTGACGTCGTCGAGCAGGAGAGGCCAGGACCCGACGCAATGGTGGATCCGCGTCCCCCGCGCGGGCCAGCCCTTGTCGACGTCACGGATGTGGGAGGCTCCCACGACCCAGGCCGCGTAGGTCCAGCCGTCGGCGAGCACCTCGAACACGCGCTCGGGAGAAGTGTCTACCGTCATCTTCACGTCGACCATGAATCCACGCCCTCCGGCTCGCCTGACCCGAGCCGGATACCCTGCGTCGGCAAGGGCAAACCCATGCCGCCCGTCTGACGGCGAATTCAGTCGCGCCAACGGTTGTTGAGGAAGGCGTCGTCCTCGTCGTCCGCCGGCGCCGGACGTGCGCGGGGAGCGCGCCGGGGCGTGTCCCGCCCCGTGCGGGCAGGCGGCTCCGAAGCGAACGGAGCCGCCATGTCCACGGGAGCCTCTTCGAACGGCGACGCCGCCCCAGGCTGCGCGTGCGACCGGTCGGTGCTCCAACCGGACTTCGTCTTGCGCTGCCCCAGTTCCCGCCGGTGCTCGACGTAACGCTGAGCGGTCTGGACCTGCTTGGTCATGAACTCCTGCGAGTTCGCCTTGATCTCGTCGGCACGCTTGTCCCGCAGCGCCCGGCGTTCCGACTGCTCGCGGACCAGACCGTCCAGGGTCGCCTTCATGGCGGCGGTGTCATCGGCGCTCATCTGTTCTCCCCTGCCCCGGCTCACCGCTTGCGGGTGACCGACTGGTCCTCATCGTCCAGCAGCGATCCGGTGATCCGGCCGGTGGGTTCGTTGATCTGGTCGAACACCTCGCCCTCGATCCGGTACGCGCGGTTGGTCCGTTCCTGGTCGCCGCCCTGGCCGCCACCTCCGCCTGCGCCCATGCCCATCGGCGGCATCGCGCCGCCGCCGAACGACTGCCCCGACGGGCTGCCCATCGGAGCGGATGGGGCGCCCGCGGCCACGGGCTGCGGCTGAGGTGTCCCACCACCGCCGGTGTGCACGCCTTCGCTGAGCGACTGGCCTGTCGCCGGGCTCGCCGTTTCGAAAGGCATCGACGGCGCCGAGGCACCGCCACCGCCTCCGAAACCACCACCGCTGGTGTCACCGGCGGGGACGCCGATCCCGTCGGGGACGGTTCCGCCGCCTCCGTGGTGCGGGGTGAACGCCGGTTTGGAGTCGGGCTGCGTCGTCCCGGTGACGGGAGTCGCCGGATGCGATGCCTTGTCCGCGGAGGGTTTGTCCTCGCCGAGGGTGTACGTGGTCGGCTTGCCGCTGCCGTCGTCGACGGTGACGACCGTCGGCCCGGACGGGCCGTCGGGACGTTCGGCGGTGATCTTCACATCACCGTCCTGGATGTGGATCTTGCCGTCCGGCCCGGGCCGATGGACGCCGTCCTTGTCCGGCTTCCCATCGTCCGAACCCGGCGTGGAGCCCAGCTTGGACTCGTCGCCCTCGCCGGTCCAGTCGAGCTTGAAGTCCTTGGCGGGCCCGGAACCGTCCCCGACCTTGATCTCCATCTCGCCGTCTTTGTCCGGCTCGGTCATCTCGAAGGTCGTGTCGCCCTGTTTGACCTTGAGGGTCTCGCGTTCGCCGTCCTCGGCCTTGTCGCCGTCCTCACCGGGTTTGTCACCGGTCAGCTTGTCTTCGCCGGAAAGCTCGTCGCCGAGCTTGTCCAAGGCGTCCGACGCCTTCTTCTTTTCCTCGTCGGCGGACTTCTCGCCGTCCTTCGAGTCGCCGTCCTTGGCATCGGTGTCGCCCATGCCGCCGGGGGCGTCGCCGAGCTTGTTAAGCGCGTCGGAAGCCTGCTTTTTCGCCTCTTCACTGGCCTTTTCGGCCGCTGCCTTGGCTTCGGCCGCGGCGTCCGTGTTGCCACCGCCACCGGGTCCGCCGCCGCCAGGGCCCGAACCGCCCGGTCCGGAGCCGCCGAGGTCGGACCCGGCCGGACCGTCGCCCAGCTTGCCCAGCGCCTCGGACGCCTGCTTCTTCGCGTTCTCCGCCGCCGCGGCGGCCTGCCTTTTCGCCTCTTCGGCCGCGGCTTTCTGCTCGTCGCCGTTCGACGGCGGCGGGACCGAACTCGAGGGCGACGTCTGATCCTTGTTCGCGTCCGGCCCACCGCCGAGACCGCCGCCGGGTCCACCGCCGGAACCACCCGGCGATCCGGAGCCGCTCTCGGGGATCTTCACGTCCGGGACCGGCGGGGGTTTGACGTCGCCCGTCGGACCGGTACCGCTTCCGCCCGGACCGGAACCGCCCGCGCCGGGGCCGCCACCCGTGCCGCCCTCGGGACCGCCGCCGCCCGGCCCACCGCCGGTGCCGCCGGTGAAGTCGGGGCCCTTGCCCGAACCACCCGGTCCACCGCCGGTGCCGCCCTCGGGGCCGCCGCCGCCCGGTCCTCCGCCGGGGCCGCCGGTTCCCGAGCCGCCGGGTCCGCCGCCAGAACCGCCCTGGCCGCCCGTGAAGTCCGGGCCCTTGCCGCCGGGTCCGCCACCGGTGCCGCCGGCTCCACCGGCGCCGCCCTTGTCACCGGCGCCTTCGAACTCGTTCTTGACCTTGCCCATGACCTTGTCGAGCTCGTCGTAGGCCTGGTTGACGAACTCCTTGGTTTCCTTGCAGGACTTGGCGAAACCCTCGTAGATGATGGTCCACATCTCGGGGATGAACTGGTTCTGGATCCACTGCTTGGCGAGGTTCTGGCCCGCCTTCTTGAACTCGTCGTCGTCGCAGCAGCCGTCGTTGTTCAGCTGCTGGACCAGGTTGGAGCCGAAGTTGACGTCCATCCAGCCCGCGATCGCGCCGAGGTCCTCCTTGCCGCTCTTCTCCCCGGCGGCGATGGCGATGACCTTCTGCGCCATCGCGAAGTCCGCTTTGCCGACGATCTCCTTGTAGAGGTCGACGACCGTGTCGGCCTTGCCCTTGCACAGTTTGAACACCGTCGCGGTGGTATGCAGGGTCGCTTCGCTCGCGTTGTTCAGCGTCTCGGAGAGCTTTTTGGCCTTGGGGAGGATCTTCTCGTTGTAATTCTCCGACGAGGCGTCCGCGGCCTTCCCGGTCCAGGTCCCGTAAAGGGTGTTCAGCTGGGAACCGGTGTCGTCGATGGCCTTCTGCACGGTCTTCGAACCGGTCTTGAAGTGCGCGGCGTCGTCGACGAAGTTCTTGAAGCTGATACCGCGCTGCTCGTCGAACGGCTTCTTGATGTCCTTCTCGAAATCGAGCGCGCGAGAGGTTCCACGGCAGTCTTCCGGGACCTTCGCCAGCAGCGAGCCGAAGGTCTGGAAGACCTTGAGCGCGGGCGCGGCGGCGTCGAAGATCTCGTCCGACGTCTTGGTCCCGGCGCCCTCCGCGGTGGGTTCCTTTGCGCCGTCCAGCTTCTTGCCGCCCTCGTCGACGGCCTTCGTCTCTTCGTTCTGGGTGAAGCTGGCCTGATCCCCCGCCTTCTTCGCCTCGCCGTAGATCTTGTCCACGTCGTCCGAGGCCAGGAACGGGATGGCGTTGTAGGACTCCGCGTACTTCTCGGCTTCCTTGCGCTTCTGCTTGATCTCCTCCGGCTCCTGGTCCGCCGACCACGGCGGGGGCGCCGGATGCGTCCGCATCCACGAGCCGATGAGCTTGGTCTTCTGCTCGGCGGGAACGGCCGGGTCGTCGAGAACGGCTTTGACGTCGGTCCAGGTGGTCTTGGTGTCCACTAGAGCATCCCCGTCTCGGTGATCTTGTTCGTCTGCTCGTCCTCGTTGGTGCCGTAGGCGGTGCCGGCGGTACCGAGGTTCGTGCCGAACGAGCCGAGCGTGGTGCTGTACCCCTGGACCGACGCCCACAACGCCGCCACCCCGTCGGTGTACTTCTTCGCGTGGTCGCCGTGCGCCTGGCCGAAGCCCGCCGCGTTCACCGGTGTGCTCGACAGATCCGGGTTGTCGTCGAGCAACTGTTCCGTCAGCTTTCCGATGTTCTTCGATGCCGATGAAAGCGCATCGGTCGCCGCGGTGAAGCCCCCGCTCATTCTTTTCAGCGCCTTTCGTCGGATCCGTCGGCTTTACCGCCGAGTGCCTCTGCGAGCACTTCGGCCACCGACCCGATGTCGGTGAACCGGTCCAGCTGGTCCAGATCAATCCTCACGTCGTGGTAGATCTCCAACGCCGACAGGAGTCTTATCCGTCCCTTGGAGTCGATACCCAGCTCTTCGAGCGGCGCGTCGGACTCGATTTCGGCGGGATCAAGCCGAAAAGTCTCACTGACGACCTTCACGACCTCCGCGCGGTGATCACCCACGGCGCCGACTATAACGCGCCCTCGCCGCGGCCCGCGCGACCTTGCCACTGGAAGTGCGCGGAAGGTCACCGGAAGGAACCAGACGGACCGATCGCAACGTCAGATCATGTTCGCGGGAAACCGCGCGCAATACCACTCTCGTCACTTCTTTGACATCCGCTTCGGCGTTCTTTGCCCATTCGGCTACCAACATCGCCCCTTCTCCCCTTTCGTCCGTGACACCGAATGCGGCGACGCGGTCACGGCGGATCGCCGGATGAGCCTCGCCCGCCACGGCTTCGATGTCCTGCGGGTGGAAGTTGCGGCCGTCGATGACGATGAGATCCTTGAGCCTGCCGGTGATGTAGAGGTCTCCGCGATGGACCACGCCGAGGTCACCGGTCCGCAGCCAGCCGCCGACGCCCTCGAGTTCGCCGCCGAACGCCGCGGTGTCGCCACGGCCCCAGTACCCTGCCGCGACGTTCGGCCCGTGGATCCAGATCTCCCCGGCCAGACCGTCGGGGAGTGCCACTCCGTCCCGGACGATACGGACCCGCTGGCCGAGCGGACGGCCGACCGAAACGAGTCCCTGACCTTCCGGCACTTCGATCGCCCGGCCCTGCGCGAGGGCCTCCCGATCGAACACCGCGCCCCGCGGCCCTTCCGGCCCCGCGCTCGCGACGTACACGGTGGCCTCGGCCAGCCCATAGGACGGACGGTGGGCTTCCGCGCGGAATCCACGCGGGCCGAAGGCGTCCAGGAAGCGCGCGACCGTCCCGGGCCGCACCGGCTCCGCGCCGTTCAGCGCGACCCGGACATCGGAGAGGTCGAGGTCGTCTCCTGCCTCTCCGGCGGCTTCGACGGCCAGGTCGAAGGCGAAGTTCGGCGCGGCGGTGAACACGGCCGGGTGATCGGCGAGCTGACGCAGCCATCTCACCGGACGGTGCACGAATTCGGCGGGCGACATGAACACCGATCGCGCCCCCGTGTGGACCGGCAGGCACAGCAACTGGATCAGGCCCATGTCGTGGAAGAACGGGATCCAGCCGACGCAGGTCGTGCCCTCGTCGACGGCGTAGGCCCGGCTCGCCTGCCAGCAGGCGGCGGCGACCGCCCGGTGCGTGATCACGGCACCGGCGGGCTCCCGGGTCGACCCGGAGGTGTACTGCAGGTACGCGGGGCTTTCCGGTGCGACCGGCAGTGGATCGGCGCCCGTCCCGGAGAGTTCGTCGACCACGATCAGGTGGTCCGGTGTGCCCGCTTCGCGCACCTTCGCGGCGGCGACCGAAGAGGTCAGCCACACCCGTGCGCCACTGTCCTCCAGCACACCGGCGAGCCTGGCTCGCTGGGAAGGACTGCCCGGCGCCATCAACGGCACGGCGATCAGGCCGGCGGCGAGCGCCCCGAAGAACGCCAAGGGGTAATTCAGGTCCTGGCCGGTGAGCACGGCGACACGATCACCCGGCCGTGCGATCAGGCGCAGTGCGCCCGCGACCACTCGCACGCGCGAGACGAACTCCGTCCAGGTGACGGTGTCGTCCACACCGGCGCGGTGGTCCTGGTGCGTGAACAGCGGGCGCGGGTCGGCTTCACGAGCGAACAACCGCTCCACGATCGAGGTGCGCAGCACCTGCTCTGGCACATCCTCCGGCGACGCGGTCATACCCGGCAACGTACTGGAACCGCAGCGAGAGCGCGCGGAGGGTTCACCGCATCGATCGTCCTAAGTAGACAATGACGGGCACGTTCCGCCGGAATTCGCTCTTGGGAATTCCGGACAGAAGACCGGACATTCCTCGCCCTTCCCCGGACCGGGACCGCACACTCGGCGGGCAGTGTGTTTCTTTCCCCCGGCCTTGGAGGACTAGACCATGCGTCGAAGAATCGCCCTGGCAGTCGGTGGCGCCGCCGTCCTGACCGCGAGCCTCGTATCCGCCGCCCTCGCCCCGATCGCGCAGGCTTCCCCCGGATTGATCGCCGCCATGCAGCGGGACCTGGGGCTCACCGCCGCGCAGGCATCGGCCCGGCTCACCCAGGAGATGACCGCGTCGCGGGTGCTGCCCGCCGCCCAGCAGGCCGCCGGTGCGGCGTTCGGCGGCGCCTGGTTCGATCCGGCTCGCGGCAAACTCGTCGTCGGGGTGACCGACCCCGCGGCCGCGGCCGCCGTCCGGCAGGCGGGCGCCGAACCCACCGCGGCCGCGATCAGCGCGGCCCGGCTCGACGCGGCCAAGACCGAGATCGACATGTCGGCCAAGACCGAGCCAGCGCCCGCCGCCGTCAGCGGCTGGCGCGCCGACCCGCGCAGCGGCAGCGTCGTGGTCGCGGTGCAGCCGGGCGCGCACGGCTCCGACGTCGACGATTTCCTGGCCAGGGCAAGGAAATCCGGCCCGGTCACGGTGGTCACCGCGCCCAAGGCCGAACCGTTCGCGGCGGGCACCGTCGGCGGCGACCCGTACTACATCAACGGGAACACCCGCTGCTCCATCGGCTTCTCCGTCCACGGCGGATTCGTCAGCGCCGGCCACTGCGGCGGCACGGGTAGCCCCGTGGTCGGCTGGGACGGCTCGGCGATGGGCAATTTCGCCGGATCCTCCTTCCCCGGCAACGACTACGCGTTCGTCCGGATCGGCAACGGCTGGTGGACCGCGCCGGTCGTCCTCGGCTGGGGCACCGTCAGCGACGCGCTCGTCCGCGGCTCGTGGGTCGCGCCGGTCGGCACCTCGGTGTGCCGCTCCGGTTCGACGACGCACTGGCACTGCGGCACCGTGCTGGGACACAACGAGACGGTCAACTACTCGCAGGGCGCGGTGCACCAGATGACCCGCACCAACGTCTGCGCGGAACCCGGCGACTCCGGCGGTTCCTTCATCACCGGCGACCAGGCGCAGGGAGTCACCTCCGGCGGCTGGGGCAACTGCGGCTCCGGTGGCGAAACCTGGTTCCAGCCGGTGAACGAGATCCTGCAGAACTACGGTTTGTCCCTCGTCACCGCCTGACCCGGTCGTGCGCGGCGATCCGGGGGCACACCCGGATCGCCGCTCACCTCCATCCGGGGCCGGCCGGGAGTTCCACCTCGAGTCCCATGATCCTCGCGGTCGGCTTGCGCCGAAGCCACCGGCCCGTGGTCGTCACGTCGATCAAGTCGACGGCGAAAGCCTTGCGCTGCGCGGGTGTCACCGCGTGCCAGCGCATCTTGAACGAGGGACGGACGGGTGCGATGAACGGCCTGACCGGCTCATGGGCTCGCGCGAACACAGCCTCGAAATCCCGATCCGGCACGTAGTCCAGCTCCAGGTCGATCAGTGGTTCCGGTCCGCCTGCCCGATGACGGCACCGAGCGAGGATCCGCGCGATCTCGTCCATCGCGAGCCGCACGGCTCCGAGAACCTGGTGCTGCCAGCACCCGAGGAACGGTGCGTTGAGCGACCCCGCCGTCAGCTCGTCCGGCAGCACGATCACCGCCCGCACCGCGAGTCCGGTGAGCTCCACGTGTAACCGCGTCCACCTGCTGTCGGTGTCGAGAAAGAACCGCGGTGGCGGGATGCCGGTGCCCGCACCGAGCCTGATCCGCTCCTTCACCGCGACGAACGGATGGTCCGACGGTCCGGAATCCGCGGCGTGGCGGCCGGTGCCGTCATCCGGCAGGGCGAACACCACTTCGAGTCGATCGCCGATGAGCTTCAACCCCGCGGGGAACAACGATCCGAGGCCGCCCATGAGCGCCGAGCCGGCGACGAGTGCGTGGTGACTGGACGCGACTCCGGTCATCGCCGGCTTCCTCCGTTCGTTTTCAGACCTGCAACTCCGCCTCGATACGCTTGAGATAGTGCCTGGCCAGCGCGAGATTCGCCTGGTCCCGGTCCAGCACCAGGTACAGGAAAAGGGAACTCCTGGCGTTCATGGAATCCAGCAGCCGGATCAGATGGTATTGGCGATGCAACGTGATGAGGATGTCCTCGATGCTGTCGTTGAGCGACAGCGCGGACATGACCCGCATCTTCGACCTGACGACATCGGTGTTGCCCGCGGCCGCGACCTCCAGGTTGAGCCAATCACCGCCCCCGCTCGTGCCGAGCGACATCCCGCTCTCGTAATCGACCAGCGCGACACCGACCGCTCCGGCGATCGACATGGATTCCTTCAGCGCGTTTTCGATGTTCATCGAACTCACTTTCTTCGTCTGGCTGCTATGCGGCCAATATCGAACTGATCCGGTCGATGACAGGGCGGCATTCGAAAAGAAGTCGGCCGACATTCAGCTGCCGGTCTCCCATGATCACCATGAGCGCCATCCGGTCGATGGCGTAGACGGCCATGTAGCCCTCACTGCTGAACACCACGGTCTGCCGGAGCGTTCCCTTCCCGGTCACCTCGGCCGCCTGGCGCGCGATCCCGAGATTCGCGGCGGCCAGCGCGGAGACCTCCGCGGGGTCGATGTTCTTCGCCGCGTCGGCGACTATCGGTATTCCGTCGACCGCGGCTATCACTGTGTCGGTCACCCCGGTGACGTTGTCCCGCAGGTTTCGTAATTCGGCGATCAGTGCGTCGAAATCCACTACTCATACTCTCTTTTTCCGAAGGCCCATCACTGAATGGAACGAGGCAATGATCACTCGATGAGTTCTCGACCGCGATGGACCGTACCACCGAAATCCGCCGCCACCTATGCGTCCAAGGGGACGGATATCGGCATCACGCGATCGGCTCAAGCACTTTCCGTGTACGCAGCAGGTCGCCGGAACATTTCGTACCGGCGACACCTGGAATCGGCGTGGTCCGCGATTTCCCGACGGCTTCGGAATGGGCGATCGGATAACGTGAGAACTTCAGTCGACGGAACTGCGACGTTCAAGGAAGACGGTGTCGCACCAGACGCCGTCACGCTCGACGATGCGTTCGCGGATACCGACCGTGCGATAACCGGCACTGCGGTGCAAGGCGATCGCGGCACGGTCGTCGGTGAGAACCGAGGTCTGCAGGGTCCGGATCCCGGCGGCATCGGCCTCCGTGACCTGTTTGTGGATCAGGGCCTTGCCCACTCCGCGGCCGCGGTGACTTTCGACGACGTGGACAGCGGTCTCGGCGACGCCTCGATGACCATCGCGAGCCGAGACCGGAGTCGCCGCGATCCAGCCGACGACTTCACCGTCGACTTCGGCGACCCAGCAGTGCCCCGGCAACCAGTCCGGGTCGAGCCTTTCGCCGCCGACAGCCCGGCGGACGACGACGTCGTCGGGCACGTTGTCCGGGCAGCAGGGCCGCGGGGCGAGCAGGCCCATGACGGCGTCGGCCGCGTGCGGAAGCCCGCTGCAGCACGCCTGGTTGATCGTCACGACGGTGGCGGTGCCCTCTTTGCGCAAATGCAGGAAGCCGACTTCGGCGAGCTTCCGGACATGGTGCGAGCACGTGGATTGACTCGTCCCGAGGATTTCGGTCAAGGCGCCGACGGTCAGACCGCCGGACGACGTCGCGACCGCGTGCAGCAGTTTCACTCGCATCGGCTCGGCGAGGCAGGCGAACCAGCCGGCGTACGTCGCGGCTTCGCTTTCGGGCAGGACGCCAGTGGTCATGCCCCCCAGTATCGACCCAAATCGATGGTTGCGTCAATCGATGCGCGTCGATACAGTCCGCTCAGTCGGTTCAATCGAGCCAGATCGATGAAAGGTGCGGGGATGAACGAGTTGCCTGTGGTGGTCGTCGGAGCGGGGCCGGTCGGGTTGGCGGCGGCCGCCGAACTCGCCGAACGCGGTCTCGAGCCCTTGGTGCTGGAACGCGGCGCACACGCGGGTGCCGCGGTGGCGGAGTGGAATCACGTCCGGCTTTTCTCGCCGTGGTCCGAGCTCGTCGCTCCGGCGGCCGGGCGGCTCCTGGCCGCGACCGGCTGGTCCGGCCCGGCCGCCGAGACCTACCCGACGGGTTCGGAATGGGCCGAGACCTACCTGCGCCCGCTGGCGTCCGCGCTCGGGGACCGGGTCCGGTTCGGCGCCGAGGTGGTCGGCGTGGCGCGCCGCGGCCGGGACCGGATCGTGGACAGCGGCCGCGACGACGAGCCTTTCACCGTGCACGTCCGCGCCGCCGACGGCACGGAACACCGGATCGCGGCACGAGCGGTGATCGACGCCTCCGGAACCTGGCCGACGCCGAATCCCCTTGGCGGGGAAGGACTTCCCGCCATCGGCGAACGAGCGGCGGCAGACCGGATCGGCTACCGCGTCCCGGATCTGGGCGACCCGGCGGTGCGGGCGCGGTACGCGGGCAAGCACGTGGTGGTCGCGGGAAGCGGACACTCCGCGCTGACCGCGCTGGTCGCGTTGGCCGGCCTGGCGGAGGATTCCGCGGACACCCGGATCAGCTGGGTGCTGCGCCGCGGCTCGGTCGGCAACACCTTCGGCGGCGGCGACGCGGACCAGCTCCCCGCACGAGGCGCTCTCGGCCTGCGTGCCCGGGCGGCGGTGGAGTCCGGGCTGATCACCGCCCTGACCGGATTCCGCACCGAAACGGTCGAACGCGACGAAGACGGGCGGCTGAGGCTGATCTCCTCCGCCGGACAGCGCCTCGGCCAGGTCGACGACGTGGTGACGCTGTCGGGATTCCGCCCCGATCTGGGCCTGCTCTCGGAAATCCGCCTCGACCTGGACCCGACGCTGCAGGCGCCGGTCGCGCTCGCGCCGCTGATCGACCCGAACGTGCATTCCTGCGGAACCGTGTACCCGCATGGCGCGAAGGAACTCGCCCACCCGGAGAAGAACTTCTTCCTCGCGGGCATGAAGAGTTACGGCCGGGCGCCGACGTTCCTGGCCATGACCGGGTACGAACAGGTGCGCAGCATCGCCGCGGAACTCGCCGGAGACCACGACGCGGCCGCTCGCGTCGAACTCAGGATGGCCGAGACCGGCGTATGCGGTGGCGCGGGCCTGTTCGACGAGCCCGGGGACACGGCATCGAGTGGCTGCTGCGCGACCCCACCGGGTCCCGCCGAGCGATCTAGCGTTTTCGCGGCCGACGCTACGCGGTGAACAACCGATCCAGCGCCGAACGGCTGTCTTCGGCCATGGCGCGATAGATCACCAGCCGCTGGTCCTGATCCTGAAGCGGCGTGAGCACTTCGTAGTGGAGGTCGAGCACACCGGCCTCGGGATGCCGCATCTCCTTGCGCCCGCGGCCGTTGACCTTGACGTCACGTTCGGCCCACAGCCGCGCGAATTCCCGGTCGGCGATGAGATCGGTCAAGGCCTCATCGTCCGGATGCGCGGCCCAGGCCGCGCGCAGATGCGCGATCCCCTCCCGGATGACACGTTCACGGTCCGCGTAGAACTCGCGCACTTCGGGATGCTTGAGGCACAACCACATCGCGTTGCGCTGCTTCGGCGGCAACGTGGCGAAGTCCACCATCAGCCTCGCCATTTCGCCGTTCCAGGCCAGGATGTCGTAACGGTGGTTCATCAGCATGGCGGGCAGGGGCGACAGATCGGCGACCAGCCGGGCCAGCGGCGGCGCCGCGATGGTGGCGAGTTTGCCGCCGTCTCGGGGCCGCCGCCGGGCCAGGTCGAAGAGATAGGCACGTTCGGCGGGGGCCAGACGCAACGCGCGCGCCAGCGCTTCCACCACGTCCGCGGAGGGCCGCAGCCCGCGCGCTTGTTCCAGCCGCACGATGTAGTCGATGCTGACCCCGACCAGTTCGGCGACCTCTTCTCGGCGCAGCCCCGGGGTCCGCCGGGACCGACGGCGCGACGGCAGACCGAATTCGTCCGGGTCCAGGCGTTCACGCCGGGTCCGCAGGAACGCGGCCAGCTCCTGTGTCGTGTCCACGGTGCGGGTCGTCATGCCCGGTCCAACAGCCAGGGTGGGACCGGTGTTCCCAGGATGTCTTCTCCCTTATCCCCTGCTCGCGGCGGTCGCAGACTCCTCCTCGACAACGGATCACGAGCACAGGAGAACACGATGTCGCTCACTCTCGACACCTACCGGCTGCTGGGCCGGTCCGGGCTGCGGGTGTCCCCGCTGGCACTGGGCGCGGCGACCTTCGGCACCGAATGGGGCTGGGGCGCGCACCAGGACGAAGCCCGCGAACTGTTCGACACCTACGTCGAGCGCGGCGGCAACTTCATCGACACCGCCAACACCTACACGAACGGCAGCTCCGAACGGCTGCTGGGCGAATTCGCCCGTGACAACCGCGAAAGCCTTGTGCTGGCGACGAAGTACACGACCCTGCGCAGGCCGGGAGACCCGAATTCCGGCGGCGGGCAGCGCAAAAGCCTGTTCGCGTCGGTGGAAGCCAGCCTGCGGCGGCTGAACACGGACTACCTCGATCTGCTTTACCTGCACCTGTGGGATTTCACGACGCCGGTCGAGGAGATCCTGCGCGGCATGGACGATCTGGTCCGGCAGGGCAAGATCCTGTACGTGGCGATCTCCAACGCCCCGGCCTGGGAGATTTCGCGGATGCAGGCGATCGCCGATCTGCGCGGCTGGACGCCGCTGGTCGCGCTGCAGATCGAGTACAACCTGATCGAGCGCACCGGCGAACGCGACCTGATCCCCATGGCACGCGAGATGGGGCTGGGTGTGGTCCCCTGGTCGCCGCTGGCAGGCGGCGTGCTCACCGGGAAGTACGACCGCGACGACTTGACCCCGTCCGAAGACGGCACCCGCAAGAACTTCAACCTCGCCCTGGGCACGCTCACCGAACGCAACCTCGACATCGTGGACGTCGTGAAGGAGGTCGCTGCCGAACTCGGCCGCAGCCCCGCCCAGATCGGGCTGGCCTGGACCCTGCGGAACCCGGGCGTGACGGCACCGATCATCGGTGCCCGCACCCCCGCCCAGCTGGAGGACAATCTCGGCGCACTGGAGGTCGAGTTCACCGGCTCGCACCTGGCCCGCCTCGACGAGGCCAGCGCGATCGATCTCGGTTTCCCGCACGACATGCTCGCCCGCGACACGACCCTCGCGCTGACCCGCGGCGACATGACGATCGAACCGCGCCGCCGACCCTGAACCGGTTCCCGAGCCGACGGGACGCGCGTTCCCCTGCCTGCCGGAAATCGAGCCCGGAGCGATGCCTCAGTTGCGGATGATCCTCCGTTCCGTGGCGACGGCCACCGCACCGGCACGGCTGTCGACGCCGAGTTTGTCGTAGATGTGGACCAGGTGTGTCTTCACCGTGGCTTCGGAGATGAACAGCCGCGCGGCGATCTGCCGGTTGATCAACCCTTCCGCCACCAACTGCACGATCTCGGTCTCACGGGGGCTCAATGCGGGCGCGGGGGCCCGCATGTGCCCGAAAAGCCGGGCCGCCACCGGGGGTGCCAGCACGGTCTCCCCCCGCGCGGCCGCGTGAATGCCCTTGAACAGGTCCTCGGGCGGCCCGGCCTTCAGCAGGTAGCCGGTGGCGCCGGCGGCCACCGCCCTGGTGATGTCCAGCTCGGCGTCGTACGTGGTGAGCACCAGCACCTTCGGCGGCTCCGGCAGCGCGGTCAGGCGTTCGGTGGCGTTGACGCCGTCCGGGCCGTCACCGAGCTGCAGGTCCATCAGCACGACGTCCGGTTTCTCCGCGGTGGCGAACAGCACGGCCTCGTCGGCACCCGCGCATTCGCCGATCACGTCGAAGCCGGGCTCGCCGGCCAGCAACGCGGCGATTCCCGCCCGCACCACGGGATGGTCGTCGACGATCAGCACCCGGACGGTCATCGAACCTCCCTGGTGGGCACGGCGACGGCGAGCGCGGTGCCCTCTCCCGGCGCGCTCTCGACGACCATCTCACCACCGAGTTCGGCGAGCCGCTCGCTGATCATCCGCAACCCGTTGCCCCGGTCGCCGCTCGCGCGAGTCGACGCCGGATCGAAGCCGACACCGTCGTCGCGGATGTCGAGGACGACCTTGTCCGCCAAATAAGTCAGCGTGACGGCGGCCTTCGTCGCCCTGGCATGCTCGCTGACGTTCGCCAACGCGCCCTGTGCGACCCGGAGCAGTCCTGCCTCCACCTCGGGCGACAGCGGATAAGGGTCTCCGCTGGTCTCGAAGCGCACAGCGTGCATGGCGGCGAACATGACCTGCTCGGCGAGTTCCTTGAGGGTCTCGGCGAGATCCGCGGCGTCGAGCCGCGGCGACCCGAGGCCCTTGACGAACCGGCGCGCCTCCGCGAGGTTGTCGCCCGCCGCCTCGACGGCGCGGGACACATGGGCCTTCGCCAGTTCCGGGTCCGTGTCCCACGACCGCTGTGCCGCCTGCAACAGCATCCGCGTACTCGAGATCCCCTGGGCGAGCGCGTCGTGGATCTCTCGCGCCAGCCGCTCCCGTTCCTGCATCATCCCGGCCAGTCGCTGACTCTGCGCGAGATCGACCCTGGCGCCCAGGAGTGCCTTGACGGCTTCCCCCAGTTGCCTCCGGTCCCGGTCGAGTTGCAGGAAGGTCATCGTGGCCATCAGCGCGACCGCGATGGGCGCGAGCACGAGGCTCGGATCGAACCCGCTCGCGATCCTCAGCTGGGCCAGGATGGTCGCGGCGGTCAGCAGGACCACCACCGAGATCATCATCCGCGGACGCAGCATCTGCAGGCAGACGAAGAACAACGGTACGGCGCACCAGGCGAAACTCGGCGCGGCCACCACCAGCGCGAGCCAGATCGCGATCACCGCCGTCAGCCACACCGGAAGCCACCGGCCGAGCATCTCCCAGGTCAGCACACCCGCCACGTAGACCAGCGCGAGCGCGCCGGTGAGCACGAGGATCAACGGTGTGGCTCCGCTCAACCCGTGCCCCGCGACGAACCTGGCCACCGACGCGGCGAGCAGCAGGAAGAACCCGGCATGCATCGCGGCGGTCAGCCTGGTGGCTGCGCCGAGGTGCGATTTCATCCGGTCCTCCCTTCGTCGCCGATGATCGTAAGCGGGGAGGCGGGGTGCCCCGCATCAATCGTTCGGTTGATGCGCCCACCGATCGTTCGACGCCCGATCGATGTCCACTTTCCCGATTCGCCGGGCCCCGCCGGCCGGGAAAGTCGTAGGGGAAAGCAACACCCCCTCACCGCAAAGGAAATCCGATGAACGCCAAGCTCCCCCGCACTCGTCTCGTCCTCGGCATGACGGCCGGCCTCGCGACCGTCGCGCTGGCCACCGGGGTGGGCGCGGCGCAGGCACAGGACCACAAGCCGCAGCCGCCCGCCCAGCAGTCCGTCGTGCAGACGAGCGTGCTCAGCGTCGACGCCGCCACCCGCGCCGCGCAGGCCACGCTGGACGCCGCGGAGAAGGAGGGACAGCGGATCACCGTGGCCGTGGTGGACCGCTCGGGTGACGTGCGTGTACTGCTCAAGGGCGATGGTGCCGGGCCGCAGACGGAAGAGTCCGCCAAGCGCAAGGCCTTCACCGCGGTCTCCTTCGGGCAGCCGACCTCAGCGCTGGCCAAGAACGCCCAGGGCGACGGCCCGACCATCCGCGACATCCCCGGCACGCTCTTCCTCGGCGGCGGTGTGCCGGTCGCCGCGAACGGTGGCCCGATCGCCGGGATCGGTGTCGGCGGCGCGCCCAGCGGCGACCTCGACGAGCGGTTCGCCACGGCCGGGCTGCGCGCCATCGGGGAACTTCGCTGATGATCGGTGAACGGGCGATCGTGGCCTTGCTCGCCGCCCTCGTGCTCGGTGCCTGCTCCCCGCAGGCACCGAGCGCACCACCCCCAACGGCGCCGAGCCCCGCACCGCCGCCCGCCTCGTCCCAGCCGCCTCGCCAAGGAGTCCCCGTGAGCCAACTCTTCGAAGCCGACGTGAACCGCGTCCGGCAGGCCGTCGACGCGGGCGCCGACCTGGAGACCCGGGACGATCGCGGCCGGACCCCGTTGCTCGTCGCCGTCACCGAGAATCGCGTCGACGTCGCCGAAGTCCTCGTCAAGGCGGGCGCCGACCCGAACGCGCTCGACGGGCGGCACGACACCCCGTGGCTGGTCACCGGAGTCACGGGCAACGTCCCGATGGCGAAGCTGCTGCTCGAGGCCAAGCCGGACCTGACCATCACCAACCGGTACGGCGGTGTCTCGCTGATCCCCGCCTCCGAACGCGGGCACGCCGAGTACGTGCGGCTGGTGGCAGGCAGCGGGATCAACGTCGACCACGTGAACGACCTCGGCTGGACCGCGTTGCTGGAAGCGGTCATCCTCGGCGACGGCGGGCCGCGTCACCAGGAAGTGGTCCGAGCGCTCGCCGCCGCCGGCGCCGACGTGAATCTCGCCGACAAGCAGGGCGTCACTCCCCTCGCGCACGCCCGGGCCAAAGGCCAGACCGCCGTCGCCCGGATCCTGACCGAAGCGGGCGCACACTGACCTGCCAGGTCCGTGGAGGCCTGGCGGGGTACATGAAGGCCCCCATCCTTGCGTCTAGCGCAGTGAAGGGGACCTTCATGTACTTCACGATTCTGCATAGGAGGCCTCACCTGCGGAATATTTTCTGTTATGCCAATTGACACAAGATTCCGGAAATGGCTAGGGTCCTCCTGTGGAGCAGGCACGTGGACGGGGCAGGCCGCGCAAAGACCCTGCGGCCCTGGCCCGATGGTCACCTCCCGAAGGCTGGTCACGACTGGTCGCCTGGATCTCCCCTGAGGAGAAGAAGGCGCTGAAGCACGTGGCCGTCGAAGCCGACGTTTCCGTTGCGGAGCTGATACGGGCGCTCGCCGGCGGTCTGTCCGTCGGCGCCATCACTCCTGAGGAACTCATCGGGCACGTCGTGAAAGGGAAGACCGTAATGGAAAAGATCCCTACGCTTTTCGAGCGCGATGAGCGCTTCCACGTCGTCGACAGGCCTCGCGCCGAGTGCGCGTGGGTGTTCGACGGTGCCGGAGTGGGAACCGAGAAACTCGACGGCACCAACGTCCGGCTGACCGTGCGAGCGGGACAGCTGGTCCGGGTCGAGAAGCGCCGCAACCCGAGCAAGGCGCAGAAGCAGCAGGGCATCGTGGACGGCTGGTACGTGGACACCGACAGCGGCTCCGCCGAGGACAAGTGGATCCTCGCGGCGGCCGGGAACACCGACGTGTCCGGATGGCCGGACGGGGAGCACCCGAGCGAGGCGCTCGGCCCCCGCATTCAGGGCAACCCGCTGGGACTGGAAGACCACCGGTGCGTCCCGTTCGACTTCCAGGCACCGGCCGTCCCTGAAGTACCGCGCAGCTATCACGAACTCCGGGATTTCCTCGCCACACTGGACAGCCGGTTCTCTCCCGGGCACGTGGCCGAGGGCATCGTCTTCCATCATCCGGACGGCCGCCGGGCCAAGATCAAGCGGAAGGATTTCCCTCGCTCGGTGCCGGCATAGCCCGCCGCCGCCGGACGTGACCTCACATTCGGCGGCCGTGTCTCGTCGTACCCGGGACAGCGCACGAGACCAGGGGGCGAATTCCCATGAACGAACGCACGCACGGCCCGCTCGACCCGGCGTTGAAGGCGATCGTGAGCGAGCGGCGTCAGCTGATCGGGCTCGCGTATCGCCTCGTCGGCTCGCTCTCCGAGGCCGAGGACGTGGTGCAGGAGACCTACACCCGCTGGTACGCCTTGTCCCCGGCGCAGCGGGAAGCGATCGAGTCCCCCGGCGCCTGGCTGACGACCGTCGCCGGCCGGATCTGCTTGGACCTCCTCGGTTCGGCCCGCGCGCGGCGGGAGCGCTACGTCGGCGAGTGGCTCCCCGAGCCCTTGCCGGGACACGTCGAGTGGACGACCCTGCGTCCGCCCACCGGCGATCCGGCCGATCGGATCACCCTCGACGAGTCGATCAACATGGCCTTCCTCGTCGTGCTCGAGTCGCTGACACCGGCCGAGCGGGTCGCGTTCGTCCTGCACGATGTCTTCCGCTTCCCCTTCGCCGAGGTCGCGGAGATCGTCGGCCGCACCCCGGCCGCCTGCCGTCAGCTGGCCACCTCCGCCCGCCGCCGCATCCGCGCGACGCGGCTCGTGCCCGCCCCGATCGCCCGGCAGGCGGACCTCGTCAAGGAGTTCAAGAAGGCGTGGGAAGCCAAGGACATCGAAGCCCTCATCGGTCTCCTCGATCCGGACGTCAAGGCGGCCAGTGACGGTGGCGGAGTCGTCAGGGCCGCGCTGCACCCGTTCGAAGGACGGGAGAACGTCGCGTCCTATCTCATTTCGTTGGCGCACCTGACTTCCGGACTCGACCTGGTGGAGCGGGAGGTCAACGGCCGGCCCGGCCTCGTGCTCCAGCAGGCCGGGCAGACCGTCGCCGTCTTCGCGTTCCACGTCGCCGAAGACCGCATCCAGCGCATCTGGGGGATGCGGAACCCGGAGAAACTCCGGCCGTGGGCCGACGCCTGACCGCTACGCCGCGAGGGCGCCGAGTTGCCGCAGCTGGGTGAGGACGTCGACGACACCCCAGATCTCGGCGACCCGCCCTCCGGCGAAGCGGAGGATGAAGATCTCGCTGTAGGAGACCTGCTTCCCGGTGGCGGGCATCCCCCTGAACTCGCCCCGGTGGGTGCCGGTGACGGTGTTCCGGCAGACGATCTTGTCGCCGTCGGCGAGCACGTCCTCGGCCGTGACCCGCAGATCGGGGAACCCCCGCAGCAGCACCGTCCACACCTGCTTCAGCGCCTGCGCCCCGGTGGCTTCCATCGGCACCGGCGCGTGGAACACCACGTCCGGCGCGACGACCTCGTCGATCATCTTCTCGATGATTTCGAGGTCGCCGCTGTTGGTCGCGTCGTGAAAGCGGCCGAACGCCGCCCGATTGCGTGCCGTCTCGGTGTCGGTCATGCGAACTGCCCGACCCGGTAGTCGCCGCCGGGGTTCTGGATGATGGCGTTCATCCGGTTGAAGGCGTTGATCAGCGAGATCACACCCACCAGGGCGGCGAGCTGGTCCTCGTCGAAGTGCTTGGCGGCGTTCGCCCACGCCTCATCGGTGACGACGCCGCCGTCGGCCATCCGGCAGGCCTGTTCGGTCACCTCCAGCGCGGCACGCTCGGCCTCGGTGAAGACGTTCGCCTCCCGCCATACGGCGACCAGGTTGATCCGCACGTCCGTCTCGCCCGCGGCGGCGGCTTCCTTGGTGTGGATGTCCAGGCACACCGCGCATCCGTTGATCTGGCTCGCGCGCATCCGGACCAGCTCCTGGACCGGGAGCGGCAGAGGCGAGCTCGCCAGCGTCCTGTTCGCCGAGACGAGGGCCTTCAGGAATTTTCCGCCGACCGGGTTGCCGAAGTAGTCGAGCCTGGCACTCATCGCGATCTCCTTTGCCTTGGTGGGTGTTCTGCCCAACCGACGACGCGGCACCGCGAAATGTGAGGCCTGCCCCGAAACGCCGTGTGGAGGGCAGACCTCGAACAGGTCTCGCCCTCCACACGGGGATACAGCCGGTCATCGCAGCACCGCCGGTTCACCTCCGCCGATCTCGCTCGGCTCGGGCTTCGGGGCCCGCAGGGTGGCCATGGCCAGGAAGCCTCCCGCGACCGCGATTCCCGCCGCCCCGAGGAACGCCGCCGAGTAGCCGCCGGTCAGCGCGACCGGGTCCCCGATCCGCCCCGCGCCGAACGACACGCCGACCGCGGTCATCGCGGCGAGACCGAGCGCCGAGCCGATCTGGTACGAGGTGTTCACGATCCCCGACGCCAGTCCGCCTTCCTCCGGTTTCGCGCTGGAGATGGCGGTGCCGAGCGACGGGATGAACGCGAGCGCCTGGCCGAGAGCCGCGACCAGGGACGCAGGCAGGACGTCGACGACGAAGTTGCCCGTCGGGCTGACGAACGACAGCCACACCAGTCCCGCGGCGAGCGCCCACAGCCCGCCGATGATCATCTTCTTCGGTCCGAATCGGCCGATCAGTTTCGGTGCGACGGCGACCATCAGCACGACGATCAGCACGGTCATCGGCAGGAGCGCGGCACCGCTGGCGAAGGCCCCGTAGCCCAGAACCTGCTGCAGGTACAGGTTGAGGAAGTACCACATCGGGATCCACGCCGCGCCGAGCAGGAACTGCGCGAGATTCGCGCCGCCGAGGTTCGGCGTCTGGAAGATCCCTAGCCGCACCAACGGAACCTCACGTTTGCGCTGGATCAGCACGAACACCGCGAGCAGCGCGACGCCACCCACCAGCGCACCCCACGTGCCCGCCGAGTCCCAGCCCGCTTCCGGTGCCCGGACGACACCGAACACGGTCAGCCCGAGGCCCGCGGTCGCCGCGACGGCGCCGGCGATGTCGACCGAGCCACGCCGGGCGGGCGCGGACGGCATCAGCTTGCCCGTCGCCGCGATCGCGACCAGCGAAATCGGGACGTAGAGCCAGAAGATCCACGGCCACGACAGCCATTCGGTGATCACGCCACCGAGGAACACCCCGGCGGTACCACCGGCGGGCGCGGCCGCGCCGTAGAGCGCGAGCGCCTTGGTCAGCTCACGGGGACGCGCGCCGAACAGCATCATCAGCAGGGTCAGCGCGGACGGCGCGATCAGCGCCGCTCCCGCACCTTGCAGTACCCGGCCGAGCAGTTCGACCCACGCGGTGCCCGCGAGCGCGGCGACCACGGAACCGCCGAAGGTGACGACCCAGCCGGCGGTGAACATCTTCCGCGCGCCGAACAGGTCCGAGAGGCGTCCGCCGAGCAGCAGGAGCCCGGCGAGCGCGATGACGTAGGCGTTGAACACCCAGGACAGGTCCCCTGGGGAGAACCCGAGGTCCTGCTGCATTGCGGGTAGTGCGACGCCGATGATCGAGGTGTCCATGATGACCATGAACTGGGCCAGCGCGATGAGTCCCAGCGCCCACCACCGTCGTGGGTCCGGGGTTGTCTCCGCCATGACGACCGTCCTTTCGAGAACTTGATACCCCTAGGGGGTACCTGACGGAGATGAAGTTAGGCGCGTTCGACCTCCTGCGCAAGTACCCCCAGGGGGTATCTATGTCGCGCCGGTCACACCCGCTCGGCGACGCGTTCGACCTTGCCGACCAGGAAGACGTACGACAGGATCCCCGCGACCGTGATCACGGTCATGTAGGCGAAACCGGGCGCGAAGCTGTCGTCGGTGACGATCAGGCCGATGACGATCGGGGTGGCGATCGACGACAGGTTCCCGATGAAGTTGAACATCCCGCCGGTCAGCCCCAGCAGCCGTCGCGGGGCCAGCGCGGAGACCAGCGACCAGGTGATCGACGCGAGCCCGTTGCCGAAGAAGGCGATCGACAGGATGACGATGACGAGCGTGGTCGAGTCGGTGAAGCCCGCCGTGACCATCACGGTGCTCAGCAGCAGCCCGGCGATGATCGGGCCTTTCCTCGCCACGCCGAGCGAAGCACCACGGCGCACCAGGAAGTCCGACAGGACACCGGAAGCCAGTACGCCGACCAGCGCCGCGATGAACGGCAGCGAAGCCAGGAAACCGGACTTGATGTAGTCCATTTTCCGGTATTCGACGAGATACGTGGGGAACCACGTGAGGAAGAACCAGAGCGTCGAGGTCAGGCAGAACTGTCCGAAGTAGATTCCCCACAGCTTCCGGCTGCCGAGTACGGTCGCCAGATCCGCCCGCGTGACGCGTGCCCGCTCGGGCCGTTCCTGCGGCAGATCCACCAGGCCGCCACCGGAGCGGATCAGCTCGACCTCGGCCTCATTGGCCCGTGAGTCGCGTGGCTCCCGGTACTTCGCGTACCAGAGCACCGCCCAGAGGATGCCGACCAGACCCGTGGCGATGAACACCCAGTGCCACGAAAGCACGGTTTGCAGCCAGGACAGCACGGGCGTCAGCAGCGCGAGGCCGATGAACTGACCCGAGGTGTAGAACCCGATGGCCGTGGCGCGTTCGCGTTCCGGGAACCAGACGGTCGCGATCTTGCTGTTGATCGGATACGCGGGCGCCTCGAAGACCCCGACCATCAGCCGCAACGCGATCAGCGCCACGAAGCCGCCGATCACCCCCATGAAGAACGTCGCGAGCGACCAGAGGATCAAACAGGCCGGATAGAGCAGTCGCGGCGGGATCTTGTCGACCAGCCAGCCGCCGGGCAGTTGCAACGCGGCGTAGGTCCAGCCGAAGGCCGACAGGAGCAGGCCTTGTTCCGCTTTGGACAGCTCGAGTTCGCCGGCGATCGCGGGCATCGCGATCGACAGGTTCGAGCGGTCCAGGTAGTTGATGACGACGGTGATGAACAACATCACCGCGATGAGCACCCGGAACCGGGTCGGGCGCACGGTGGCTCGGACGGCAGTGGTCATCGCGCTCACCATTCCGCGAAGGAGCCGTCGGTGTGCCGCCACACCGGATTCCGCCAGCGATGTCCCTCGGCCGCGCGTTCGGCGACGTACTCCTCGTTGATCTCGATGCCCAGCCCCGGACCACCGGGGATGGCGACCTGTCCGTCGTCGTAGGCGAACACCGACGGATCCGCCAGGTAGTCGAGGAGATCGTTGCTGGTGTTGTAGTGGATGCCGAGGCTCTGTTCCTGGATCGTCGCGTTGTAGCAGCCCGCGTCGATCTGCAGGCAGGCCGCCAGCGCGATCGGGCCGAGCGGGCAGTGCAGCGCCAGGCCGACGTCGTAGGCCTCCGCCATGTGCGCGATCTTCCGCGCTTCGGTGATGCCGCCGCAGTGCGACGGGTCCGGCTGGATGATGTCGACGGCGCCCGAGGCCAGGACCGCCTTGAAATCCCACCTCGAATACAGCCGTTCGCCGAGCGCGATGGGAATCGGCGAGTTGCGGAGGACCTCCGCGAACCCGTCGACGTGCTCGGACAGCACCGGTTCCTCGACGAACATCAGCCGGTACGGTTCCAGTTCACGCAGCAGGACCTTGGCCATCGGCTTGTGCACGCGGCCGTGGAAGTCCACCCCGATGCCGATGTTCGGGCCCACCGCCTGGCGCACGGCGTCCACATTGGCCACACAGCGGTCGACCTTGTCCCAGGTGTCCAGATAGGACAGTTCCTCGGTGCCGTTCATCTTCACCGCGCTGAATCCGCGATCCACCACCTCGCGCGCGGCGCGGGCGGTCTCGGCGGGCCGGTCGCCACCGATCCACGAGTACACCTTGATCCGGTCGCGCACCCGGCCGCCGAGCAGTTCGTGGACCGGCACACCGAGCGCCTTGCCCTTGATGTCCCACAGGGCCTGGTCGATCCCGGCCAGCGCGCTCATGTGGATGCCACCACCGCGATAGAACCCGCCGCGATAGAGGACCGTCCACAGATCCTCGATCTGCGAAGGATCCTTGCCGATCAGGTAATCGGAAAGTTCCTCCACGGTGGCGGCCACCGAAGCGGCCCGGCCCTCCAGGACCGGTTCGCCCCAGCCGGTGACGCCCTCGTCGGTTTCGATCTTCAGGAACGACCAGCGCGGCGGCACCTGATATGTCGTCATTGACACGATCTTCATGGGTTTCTTCCTTAGTCCTGGTGCCAGATCCTGGAAAATTCGCGAGCACGGACGCCGACCGCGTCCGCGCCGTCACCCGGCCGGTAGAGGCAGGAACCCAGCCCCGCCCCGGCCGCCCCGGCGGCGGCCCAGTCCGCCAGGTTCGTTTCGTCGACCCCGCCGACCGGCAGTAGCCCGACCTCGCGCGGCAACACGGCGCGCCACGCCTTCATGCCCCCGATCCCGACTGCGCCGGCGGGGAACAGCTTGAGATTCCGGGCGCCCGCGGCCACCGCGGCGAAGGCCTCGGTGGGTGTGGCCACGCCGGGATACGGCGTCATCCCCTCGGCCACGGCGGCGGAGATCACCGCGGGATCGGTGTTGGGCGCCACGATCATCCGCGCCCCGGCCGCCCGCGCCCGGCCGACGTCTTTGGTGGTGAGCACGGTGCCCGCGCCGATCTCGCACCCTCCGCCGAACGCGTCCGCGAGCAGGCGGACGCTTTCGAACGGCTCCGGCGAGTTCAGTGGCACCTCGATGGCGGGGAATCCCGCGTCGACGAGCGCCCGGCCGATGCCGACGACCTCGGCCGGGGTCACTCCGCGCAGGATCGCGATCAAACCGGTCACGGCTTCAGTGTCCTTTCGAGACGGTCTTCGAGCAGTCCGGCGGCCGTCGCGATACGCCACAGCCCCCGGGCGGTGATCTCCTCGGAAAGCACGGTGGCCTCCACTCCCCTTTCGGCGAGGGCGGCGGCATAACGACGGCAGAGTGCGCCGGCTCCGCAGAGCACGACGTGGTCGTCCGAGTCCCGCAGCAGGTGCGAGACCTCGTCGGCGATCAGGACGCCGGAGAGGTAGTCGGGCAGCGACGCCGGTTCCAGTACGCCGTCGAGCACGAGCGGGCGGGCGCCGAACGCCTCGGTGGCGAGCCCGCGTGAGCGTTGTCCGGCGACCAAGCCCCGCGAGAAGGCGGCGTCGTCGGCGACCGGATCGGCGGCCGTACGGGCGAGGATGCCGTGCGCCATCAGCAATCCGTACAGTTCGCCGGTCATCGCGGTGGTGAAGCCGGTGACGAGCCCGTCCTCGACGCGGACCCATTTGCTGTGCGTCCCGGGAAGCACCACGGTGAGCGGTCCGCGAGGGTGCCCGAGCGCCTCGAGCGCGCCGACGAGTTGCGTTTCCTCGCCGCGGACGACGTCGCCCGGGTTCTCGCCGGACGGGATCCGCAGTCCCGGCACGAGATGGAGCACGCCGTCGCGATGGGAGACCGGGACGAGCGAAGGGAAGTCGAGCGGCGCCGGGACGGTGCGATAGCCGGAGTCGGTCCAGCCCTGCGCGCTGCCCACCATCCCGGACGCGAGCGCGGGAAGCCCGGGGTAGGCCGTCAGCCAGTCGCCGCAGGTCTGCCGGAAGGCCGACTCGTAGGCGGCCGCCCTGGCTCGCGGGTCCCGGAGGTCCACGTCCTCGGTCGTGGTGAGCAGTCCGCGCCCGGCGTCGCGGGCGGCCAGGATCTCGCCGTCCCTGCCGAGCAGCCAGGCGCGCTGACCGGAGGTCCCCCAGTCGAGCGCGATCAAGGCGGGTTCAGTGTCCGTCACGAGCGACATCGTGCGGTCGCGTTCCCGATAATGCGATTGCCGTCCCTATATGTAGGATCCGGGTATGTCCGAAACGGCACCGCCCGGCACCCAGACCCTCGCCCGCGGCCTCACGGTGATCCGCGCGGTCGCGAACGGCGCCACCGACCTCCGCACGCTGGTCGACCACACCGGCCTGGGCCGCAGTACCGCGCATCGACTGGTCCAGCTGCTGGTCAGCGAGGGCTATCTGCGCAGCGGGCGGGACGGCTACACGCTCGGGCCCACCCTGATCGAACTGGGTTTCCAAGCCCTGCACGGAAGTCCGCTTCCGGTGGTCGCCCGCCCGGTGCTGGAGGAGCTGGCCGACCAGTTGCGGGACACGGTGCACCTGGCCGTCCGCGACGGGGATTCCGTGCTGTACCTGGACAAGCTGCCGGGTTCACGAGGCGCGGAGATGCGCTCCCGCATCGGGCACCGGATGCCGTTGACCCGCACCGGTGTCGGCATGGCGCTGCTGCTGGACTCCGCGCCCGAGTGGCGGCAGCTGTACCTGGCCGAGACACCGGCGGAACCCGGCCGGGTGCGCCCGGAGGACGTCGACGCGTTCCTGGCGCGCATGCGCGAGTACGCGGAGTCCGGGGTGGCGATGGACCTGGAGGACAACGAACCGGGAATCCGTTGTGTCGCGGCGCCGATCCGGGACGCCACCGGCGCGATCGCCGGCGCCATCAGTGTTTCGGCGACCCGGCCGTACATGCCCGCCGCCCGGATGCGCGGCCTGAACCGCGTCGTCGGCCGTGCCGCGCGTCAGGTCTCCGCCGGGCTCGGCCACCGCGAACCCTAGGAACCGGTTCGTCACACGCCCAAGGCGCCCACGAGCAACGCGCTCACCGCGTCACGATTCGCGGGGACGTCTTCCCACCGCAGCTTCCGGCCCGCTTCGACCACAACCCCGAAACCCGCGTGCACGAGCACCCTCGCCTGACGCTGGCCGAGTTCCGGCCGCGCCGCCCGCAATTCCCGTTCCCAGACGGCGATGTGCTCGCGCTGCGCGCCGACCAAGGGCCGCTGCAGAGCCGCGGGGAGGCCCGCCAGTTCGGCGTTGGCGACGCTCGTGAGCGCGGTGTGCTCGAAGCTGTACGCCACATACGTCCGTGCCAGTGCGAGCAGGGCGTGGCGCGGGTCGTCGACACCGCGAAGGTTCTGTTCCACCGCCTGGGCCAGAATCCCCGCTGCCTGGAGACAGGCTGCGGCGAGAATGTCGGCCTTGCCGGGGAAATACCGGTAGAGCGCGGACGGCACCAGCCCCACCGCCTCGGCGATCCGGCCGTTCGTGACGTTGGCGAACCCGTCCTGCTCGAACAACGGGATGGCGGCCGCGATGATCTCCGACCGCCTGGTGCGCGACACCGGATCGGACGGCAGCTCGACGGCGTGCGTGCCCGCGCCGCCCGTCGCCGGGTCGGTCGCGGCCACCCGCAGCGCCGACTCCACCAGCACCTCTTCGACCCGGCGCTGGGCGATCGACGTGCGGTGCATCGTGATGGACCCGATCACGCCGAGCGCGGCCACGGCCCGCAGGCCAGCGTCGGGGAGCGGGTACTCCCGCCGCACCGCTTCGGTCATCCGGTCCACGACCTGCCCGAACTTCAGCGCGAGCGAGTGCCGGTCTTCGCGGTCGAGGTACCGGGATTCCCAGCGGTACAGGCCGCTCGACGCGCGATGGGTGACGGTGCCCCGCGTGACGGCGGCGAGCACGTCCGCCAGCGGCGCGCCGGGCGCGACCTCGTCGAGGGTGGCGGCGAGCCGGTCGGCCATGACGTTCGCGCACGCGGCGAACAGCGCGTACTTGTTCGGGAAGTGCCGGTAGAGGGCCGCCGCGGTGATGCCCACGTCGGCGGCGATCTCCTCCATCGACGCCGCGTGGTAGCCGTGTTCGCTGAAGATCCGCCCGGCCGCGTCGACGATCGTCTGCTTGCGGTTCCGGGGCCGGACGGCCGCGGTCGAGTCGGCACTCATCGCGGGTTCCGAGCGGCTGCGGACGGGAACGGGGCCATGCGGGGAAGTCAACCACGAACCGGATCACCACCACGGGAAATGTCCGGCCAGCCTCGTGGCCTGATGTGATTCCCGATTAACTTATGGGTTCTCAACCGGCGGTTTGGCATGCATACTGGCTTCGCGACCAGTCCGCTCCGATACCTGAGGATGGCCATGTCGACCGCTTCGGCCCCCGCCTCGTCCTTCCGGCATCACTGGATGGCGCACGCGGCGACGCACGCGATGATGCGACCGGACGAACCCGCCCTGCGGTACCTCGGGGAGACGACCACCTGGGCGGAGCTCTCCCGGCGGTCCTTGCGGTTGGCCGCCGGTCTCGCCGCACGAGGTGTCGCCGAAGGCCATCGGGTGGCCACGCTGACGCTGAATCACCCGTGGTTCGTGGAAACGGTGTTCGCCGCGAACAGCCTCGGCGCCATGGCCGTCCCGCTCAGCTTCCGGCTCGCGCCGACGGAACTCGACTACATCCTGGCCGACTGCGCGCCGTCCGCCATCGTCGTCGACGAGCGGCTTCTACCCCTGCTCGAAGCCGCGCCGAACGCCGCGTCGATCGGGACGGTGCTCGTCATCGGTGAGTCCTACGAGGAACTCCTGACCGCGCACGAACCGCTGGAGCTGCCCGACGTCAGCGAGGAGTCGACGGCGCTGATCATGTACACCTCGGGCACCACCGGCAGACCGAAAGGGGTGATGCTCTCCCATCGCAACCTGCAGATGCAGGCGATCACCTGCATCCGGGCGATGAAGATCTTCGACGACACCGACGTCGCGTTCCTGACCGCGCCCTTCTTCCACATCGCGGGGCTGGGGTCGATCGTGGCGAACTTTCTGGTCGGCGGCGTGGTCGTGATCCACCCACTGGGCGCCTTCGATCCGCGCGCGGTGCTCGACGCCTACGAACGCGAAGGCGCCACCGTGGTGTTCAACGTTCCCCAGCAATGGGACCTGATCTGCGCCCAGCCGGATATCGCCGAACGTGACCTGAAACTGCGGATCATCAGCTGGGGCGCGGCTCCCGCGTCCAGGGCGACGCTCCTCGCCATGGCCGAGAAATTCCCCGGCGCCCTCAACGTGGCCGTGTTCGGCCAGACCGAGACCTCCCCGATCACGTGCGTCCTCAGCGGCGAGGACTCGACGCGCAAGCTCGGCTCCGTCGGCAAACCGATCCCGACCCTCCAGTACCGCGTCGTGGACGACGACATGAACGACGTCGCACCGGGCGAGGTGGGGGAGATCGTCTATCGCGGTCCCACGGTGACCAAGGGGTACTGGAAGAAACCTCAGGAGACCGCGGAAGCCTTTGCCGGTGGCTGGTTCCACTCCGGCGATCTGGTCTCCCAGGACGAAGACGGCTTCATCTGGGTGGTCGACCGCAAGAAGGACATGATCATCAGCGGCGGCGAGAACATCTACTGCGCCGAAGTGGAGAACGCGATCTCCGCGCATCCGTCGGTACTTGAGGTCGCCGTGATCGGCCGTCCCGACGAGCGCTGGGGACAGGTGCCGGTCGCGTTCGTCACCACCCCGCCGGACGCCGCACCGTCCTTGGCGGACCTGGTCGGATTCCTCGACGGCAGGCTCGCGTCCTTCAAGATGCCCAAGGATCTCGTCGTGCTCCCCGAACTCCCGCGCAACGCGGGCGGGAAAGTGGTCAAGGGTTCGCTCCGCGACCTGGACGGGAAACGCGCACAGCACTAGCGAATCACTCATCGGATGCCTACCAAGGAAGTTAGGTCAGTAAATGAGCGATCTCAGCAGGAGGAATGTCCTGTCCCTCGGTGTCGCCTTGGGGCTGGTCGGCGCGGCGAGCGTCGCACCGGCCTGGGGTGCGACGCAGGCCGGTTCGGCCGCCGACCCGTGGTGGGTCTGGGACGACGAAATCGACCGCATCATGGCGAGGATCCTTGAGGCGGGCCAGGTTCCGGCGGTCAACACCGCGATGGGCTCCTGGGTGGACAACAACGATCCGCTGCCCGGCGGCCTGCCCGCCGATCTTGCCGGCTACCTCCAGCGCGTCCACAAGCTCCCGTCCTGGGCCGACCCCGCGAAGCTGCGCCGAGCGGCCGATTTCAACCGGCGCAAGGACACCTACCTGTTCATGCTGTACGGGCTCGGCAGCGGCATCATGAGCACCGTCATCCCGCGTGAGGCCAAATCGGTCTACTGGTCCGCCGGCGGGGCGGACATGCAGGACCGCGCGGCCAAGACGTTCACCTTCGGCTACGACCTGAGCGATCTGAACGCTTTCGAGCCCGACGGCCAGTTCGTGGTCACCGCCAACAAGACCCGGCTCGTGCACGCCGCGGTGCGGCATCTGCTGCCGCAGTCGGCGCACTGGAAGGCCGTCGCGGACGAGCGGATCCCGATCAGCAACGGCGACATCCTGGTCACCTTCCACAGCCTCGGCACCTACGTGCACCGGAAGCTGCGCGAGTGGAAGGTCCCGATGTCGGCCGCCGACGAAGAGGCCTTCCTCCACATGTGGCAGGTCGCCATCCACCTGCTCGGCGTACGGGAGGAGTTCATCCCGAAGACGTGGGCCGCCGCGCACGCGCAGTCGGCGCAGGTGCTCACCCCGATCCTTTCCCCGTCGCACGAAGGGAAAGAGCTCGCCGAAGACCTGCTCGGGCTGACCGCGCAGATCGATCTGGGCGTCACTCGCGGATTCCTCAACGAATTCGTGCGCTACGTGCTGAGCGACGCGATCGGCGACTGGCTCGGACTGCGCCGCGACTACGCGTCCGCCGCCCTCATCCGCACCGCGTGGCCCGCCTACATCGCCTTCCGTGAGGGGCTGATCCCCGTCATGCCCGCCGGCTTCTTCATGTTCGACCAGCTGGTGCGCGCGCTGGCGATGTTGTTCCTCAACAAGGGCACCTCGCCGACGACCACCCCCATCACGATCCCCACCGGGAACCGGCCGGGCGCCTGACCGCGCTGTCGCCTCGTGAGTGGTAAGGACGGTTCTAACCGTCCTTACCACTCACGAGCCCCAAACCCTCCTCCACATGACAATTTTCCGCGCCTCAGTAGTTTCCACGACGCGCGTCCCACCGGAGTCCCGCTATATCTGGGAATCCGTTCCGGCCTCGGAACGGTTCTCCCGAGAGGACATGCGCGATGAAGCGTGGATCACAGTGGGGCGCCGCGATTCTCAGTGCGGTGACCGCACTTGTCGTGGCCGCGGTACCGGCCGCCGCCGAAGAGAGTCCTTATGCCCGCGGCCCGGCGCCGACGAAAGCGAGTATCGAAGCGGATCGCGGCTCGTTCCAGACCGCCACCGAGAAAGTCCCCGCCGGGCAGGGTTTCGGGGGTGGGACGATCCACTATCCGACCGCCACCGGCCAGGGCACGTTCGGCGCGATCGCGATCGCGCCCGGTTTCCTGGAGTCGGAGGCGGCGATCTCCTGGTACGGCCCGCGGCTGGCGTCCCAGGGTTTCGTCGTCATCACGTTCTCGACCAACAGCGCCTGGGACACCCCTGACAAGCGTTCCGACCAACTGCTCGCGGCGCTGCGTTACGTCACCGATTCGAGTCAGGCCAAGAGCCGCGTCGACCCGAACCGGCTGGCTGTCATGGGGCATTCGATGGGCGGCGGCGGAGCGTTGATCGCGTCCCAGAAGGCACCGACGTTGAAGGCGGCCATCCCGCTGACGGGCTGGAATCCGAACACGACGTTCTCGGACCTGAAGGTCCCCACCTTCGTCGTCAGTGCCCAGAACGACTTCATCGCCCCGGACGGCTCCCATTCCCGGCCGTTCTACCAAAGCCTTCCCGCGTCGCTGGACAAGGCGTACATGCTGCTGGCCGGGGCCGGCCACATGGCGCCGACGAACCCGAACGTGACCATCGCGAAGTACAGCCTTTCGTGGCTGAAACGCTTCGTGGACGAGGACACCAGGTACGACCAGTTCCTGTGCCCGCTTCCGGCGAACGACCCGAAGATCGCCGTGTACCAAGGAACCTGCCCGATCGACTGACGCTGGGCGTCCCGCGGCCGCTGTGCTCCCCGAAGGTCACAGCGGCCGCTGCTCGACCCAGACGGCCAGCTGGGTCCGGTTGACGAAGTCGAGCTTGTGCGAAATGTGCTGCAGATGCGTCTCCACCGTGCGCCGGGCGATGACCAGCCTCGCCGCGATCTCCCGGTTGCTCAGGCCCGCCGCGACGAGCCGCGCGATCTCCGATTCGCGGGGTGTCAGCGGCGCGAGCACGGCCGGTTCGCCGACGGGCACGGACGACGGGCCGTGCAGGGCTTCATGCGGGTTCCGCCGCCGTCCCTCGGCGAACGCGGCGTCGAACCGCGCCTCCCCCAAGGCATCCCGGGTGGCCTTGTGGAACATCCGGTGGCTCATGGTGACCGCCACGTCGGGCTCGGCGCTGCAGCGGTCCCAGAGCGTGGCGGCGGTCCCGAACAACTCCGCCGCGTGGATCCAGTCCTCGCGCCGCGCGGCGACCCAGGCCAGGCCGTCCACCCGGTAGGCCGCGGACAGCACGTCGGAAGCGCGGAGGTCGATCTCCAGCGCGGCACGCATGCAGCGTTCCCCTTCGTCGAGGTCTCCTCCGAAACAGACCTCGGCGACCCCCAGCCCGAACAGGGCCATGGAGCGGTACCGGTACTCCCCCGCTTCCTCGCACAGACGGCGCATCGAACTCAGCAACGCCCGCGCTCCCGGGAGATCACCCCGGTAGGCCAGCGCGACCCCCTGGATGAACATCGGGTGCATCTGCCGCCGTACGTCGCCGCGCTCGCCGAAGATCCGCACGGCCTCCGCCGCACGGACCATGGTGTTCGGTTCGGTCGCCAGCATTCTCACGAAGGCGCTCGCGTGGGCGATGTAGGGCGCCGCGTCTTCGTCCTCGATCGCCTCGGCGGCGGCCAGCCGCCGCCGGGCGCGCGGCAGATCCGCGTGCAGCGCGGCGCACAGGGCCGCGATCGCCAGCCCCCTGGCCCGGCCCGGGGTCTCCGGCGGCGCCGCGTCGAGCGCGCGATCGATCCAGTCCCGCAGTTCCCATGCCGCGCCGCGGGCCACCCAGTATTCGATCGTGCCGGTGGCCATCTCCAGCGCCACCGGGCTTTCACCGTGGGTGCGAAGTGACCACGACAACGCTTCCCGGATGTCGGCGTGGGCGGCCGTCAGCCGGTCGTCCGTCTCGTCCTGCCCCGGCCCGAACCAGGCGTCGGCGGCCTGGGCGATGAGCCGGGCATAGTGGTCGCGGTGCTTCCTCGCCACGGCGAACTCGTCGCCGGAAGCGGCGAGCTGCCGTCCGCCGTATTCGCGGAGGAGCCGGAGCATCCGGTAGTGGACCCTGTCCGTGCCGTCGATCCTGGCCAGCACCGACTTGTCGACCAAACCGTCCACCGCGTCCAGTACGGCCAGAGAGTCCAGCCCGCCGTCCTCGGCACAGACGGCCTCGACGCCGGACAGGTCGAACTGCCCGGCGAACACCGAACAGCGCGCCCAGACGATCCGCTCGTTGTCGGTGCAGAGGGAGTGACTCCACTCGATGGTGGCGCGCAGCGTCCGATGCCGCTCGACGGGCATCCGGAGGCCGCTCGCCAGCACCCCCGAATTCGTCTCGACCCGATCGGCGATCTGCGACGGCGACAGGACACGGATCCGGGCCGCCGCCAGTTCGATCGCCAGCGGCAGGCCGTCGAGGCCACGACAGAGACGCACGACGTCCGCGACATTGCCTTCGGTGACCTCGAACGCGGGCAGGACGTTGGCGGCACGCTCCGCGAAGAGCCGTACCGCGCCGAACGTCAGCGCCGCTTCGGGTGTGCCGACCTCGTCGTCGGGCACGGCCAACGGCGGGATCGTCAGGACCTGCTCACCGGCGAGCCCCAGCGAGGAGCGGCTGGTGGCCAGGACCACGAGATCCCGGCAGTCGCGCAGCAAAGCCGTCACCAGGTCCACGCTGCCGTCGCGGAGATGCTCGCAGTTGTCCAGCAACAGCAACGAGCGCCGGGGACGCAGATACGCGACGACGGCGGCCAGGTCGGTGTGCCCCGCCGTGTCGTGCAGGCCGAGGCTGTCGGCGACCGCACGCGGGACGAGCCGTTCGTCCCGCAACTCCCCCAGCCCGGCGACCGCCACGCCGCCGGGGAAGTCCCGGGTGAGCGAACTGGCCACCTGGGCGGCCAACCGGGTCTTGCCCACCCCGCCGGCGCCCGTCAAGGTCACCAGGCGACCCACCCCGAGCAGCCGCCGGACCTCGTTCTCGTCTTCCGCACGGCTGACGTAACTCGTCAGGGGCCGCCGCCGGACCTCGCTGTCGCTCGTCATGTCCCTCATCACCCGCCGAACCGTCGATCTCCCATCGAAGCATGCCCGCCGGGAAGTGTGGGCTGTTCGCACCACAGCCGGGACCCCGCCGCATAATCCCCCGGACCGGTGACCGCGCGGGGAGCGACGGCTGAGAGACAGGTGGGACAGTCCATGACCGACCGGCTGGCCGTCGCCAGGGAGCAGGTCGAACGCACGCTCGGCCCGAAGGTCGCGAAACGGCTCAGCACGTTCGACAACGGGACCCTTTACGTCTCGGCGGGCGGGTGGGCCGAGTTGCTGGCCTGGTTGGTGGACTTCGCCGTCTACCTGCTGGGCGCGGCAGCCGGTTTCGTGGTTTTCGCGGTCGCCACCCGGAACAGCGTGCTCCCCGACAGCGCGGCCCTGCTGACCATGCTCGGCCTGCTGATCGGTGCCCCGGTGCTCTACGGCCTGTTCTTCGGCAACGGCCGCGTTGTCGGCGCCGCGCTCACCGGGACCCGGCTCGTCCGGGTCAAGGACGGCGGGCGGATCGGCGCGGCGGCCTGCTGGGCCATGCTCGTGCGCACCCTGCTGTTCCCCCTCCTGCTCGTCGCGATGGTGCTGGCCGGATCGGGCGGCGTCGGCTCGGTCAAGAGGGTCAGCATCGACGAAGAGGCAACCCGGCGGCTCGGTAGCGGCTAGGCCGTGTCCTGCAAGTCTGTTCGATGGGCTTCGTGATCCAGGTGGCTCCTGACGGTGCGGGCGGGTCGGCCTCGTACCGGGTCGTACTCGGCCGCACCCGCCCGTGCCGTCAGGGGCCGCCTGGGCGCGGAGACCGCGAACAGACTTGCAGGACACGGCCTAGGCCGCGTCCCACTCCGGCGCGTCGACGAAGTGGACGTCGTACCGCTCGTGCAGGCGCTCGACCTCCTCCGGCGCGACGTTCCCGCGCAGGATCTCAGGCAGCACGCGGAAATAGCCGAACCGGTCGACACCCGGCGCCAGCGTGATGAGGACGTCCGCGGCCCGCTCCGGCGGCGCGGCGAACGCGTGCCGCACACCCGGCGGGATCACGACGTAACCACCTCGCTCGACCGTGACCGTTTCCTCGCCCACCAGCATGCGCAGCGCTCCGTCCAGCACGTAGAAGGCTTCCGCGGATTTCTCGTGGTAGTGCGGTTTCGTGCCGGGCTCCCCGGCTCGAAGCGACAATCGGTTGGCACCGAGAAAACCGCCCGCATGCTCGCCGTCGGCCAGCAACCACAACGCGGGCTTCTCGATGACCTCCGCGTCCTTCTCCTGCATCACCCAGGCTTCGTTCGTCATCGCGTTCCCCATCTAGTTGAAGTCTTCAACCAAAACTAGACCGAAGTGGTTGAAGCCGTCAACTGTTACGGTGTGTGCCGTGACCGACTGGCTCGACCCGGAACAGCAGCGCGACTGGCGGGCGTTCATCGAAGGCTCCGTGCGCTTCATCGACCTGCTCGACCGGCGGCTGCGCGAGGAGCACGGCCTTTCCCTGGCCGAGTTCGAACTCCTGGTGCGGCTGTCCGAAGCCCCCGGCCGGTCGATGCGCATGGCGGACCTCGCGAAATCGGCGTACTACTCGCGCAGCCGGCTGTCGCACCGCGTCGGCGGGCTGGAGACCAGGGGCCTGGTCCGGCGGGAGTCGACCGCCGACGACGGCCGTGGCGTGCGGGCCCGGCTCACCGAAAAGGGGTACGAGACCCTGCTGCGCGCGGCGCCGGACAACCTCCGCACCGTCCGCGACCACTTCGTCGACGTGATCGCGCCCGAAGACCTCCAGGCCGTCGGCCGCGCCATGCGCGCCGTCTCCGGACGGCTCGATCTGTGACGTGTGTCCGGTGAGCGGCCCGTCCTGGCGACAACCGGTAATGTCCCGATCATGAGCGACGCGCCGCCGACCCCTTCCGAGGCCTTCGACCTTCTGCTCACCGGTAACCGGCGCTTCGTCGCCGGCACCCCGGAACACCCGAACCAGGACGCGGTACGCCGCGCCGAAACGGCCCCCGAACAGAGCCCTTTCGCCGTCCTCTTCGGCTGTTCCGACTCGCGGCTGGCCGCCGAGATCATCTTTGACCGGGGGCTGGGCGACCTGTTCGTCGTCCGCACCGCGGGCCACGTCGCCGGCGCGGAGGTGCTGGGCAGCATCGAGTACGCCGTCAGCATCCTCGACTGCCCCCTGGTCGTCGTCCTCGGCCACGACTCCTGCGGCGCCGTCGCCGCGACCCGCGCGGCGCTGACCGACGGACTCGGCACCAACAGCTTCGTCCGCGACGTCGTCGAGCGGGTCACCCCGAGTGTCCTCGCCGCCCAGGCCGCCGGGCTCACCGACAACGACGACATCATCGACGAGCACATCCGACACACCGTCGACCTCCTCGTCGACCGCTCCAGGCTGCTCTCCGACAAGATCGAGGCCGGGAAGACCGCCGTCGCCGGGCTCTCGTACCACCTGGCCGACGGCAACGCGCGGGTCGTCACCACCCGGGGATTGGGCTAGCCGCTGTCCGTTCGGTGGCTCCACACGGAGGTGTCGCGAAAGCCTCTCCCGGAAGGGCCGCGCCCGATCAGGCCGGTCTGAGGGTTAGGGCCAACCGTGTCTTGAGTACCTAGTGCAGGTGCACGCGTGAGCGACTCGTGGCGAAGCCCGGCCGTGGTCGTGTCGTCCGTCCAGTCACGCGTGTCGTCCGAACGGTCCCGCCGGACGTTGCGAAAGCCACTTTCGCAACGTCCGCCGCGGCCAGGTCGGCAAAGTGTCCTTTGTAGACAGGCGTCCCGCAAGTGGTCGCGCGGCCGGAGCGAGTCGCGAAAGCCACTTTCGCGACGTCTGATGTCTCGAAAGTGGCTTTCGCGACACGTGGGTTGGACTAAGCGGGCAGGAGCGCTCCCGCCAGCGCGAGTACGGTCCCGGCACCGGCCGCGACCAGGATCGTCGTCACCACGCCCCGCCGTAACACGAACAGCAGGACCCCGGCACCGGCGAGGACGGCGTACTGCCACGCCTGGGTCAGGCTGAGCGCGAGCGGGATCGCCGAGCCGAGGATGGCGCCGACGGCGGCCGGGCCTGCGCCGTCGAGGAACGCCCGCACGTTCGGGTTGCCGCGTAGCCGGTCGAAGTGCTTGGCACCGAAGAGAATGAAGAGGAACGACGGGGCGAAGGCGACCAGTGAGGCAAGGATGCCGCCGGCGAGCCCTGCCGCGGCGTAGCCGACGACGGCGACGGTCTGCACCACCGGACCCGGCGTGACCTGGCCGAGCGCGACCGCGTTGAGGAACTCCCCCGCGGTCATCCAGTGGTAGGTGTTCACCGCGTCGTCCTGCATGAGCGGGATGATCACGAAACCGCCGCCGTAGGACAGCATCCCGACCTTGAGCGCCACCCACGCCACCGACACGAACACGCCGGCGCCCGCGGCCGCGGCGGCCAGGGATTTGACGGGGACGGCGAACAGGGCGGCGGTGGACTCGCCGCGGCGTGAGCGGTTCAGGGTCAGCTCGATCAGGCCGCAGCCCAGCAGGACGAGCACCAGCCACGGACCGACCAAGGCGGCCGACGCGACCCCCGCGACGACGTACAGCGCCCAGCGCACGCGCCCCGTGGTGGCCGCGCGCCGCCATCCCGCCGGGATCAGGCCGGCGCCCGCGTGCACCGCGACGGCGGCGACCGCAGCACCCGCTCCCGCACCGGCGCCACGGACCCACGCGGGCGGCGATCCGGTGAGGAACAGCGCGGCCAGCGCCAAGATCACGATGAGGCCGGGCACGATGAACGCCGCGCCGCCGACCAGAGCCCCCGCGCGGCCTCGCACCCGCCACGCGGTGAAGATCGCCAGCTGGGTCGACGCCGGGCCGGGCAGCAGGTTGCAGGCGGCGATCGCGTCCTCGAACTCCTGATCCGACAGCCAGCCCCGGCGCTCCACGCACAACTTGCGGAGCAGGGCGATATGCGTGGGCGGGCCGCCGAAACCGATGCAGCCGATCCGGCCCCATTCCCGCAGGACGGTGCCCAGTCCAGGCGCGGCGATAGCGTCCTGAGTGGACTCGTCCGGCATCGCGGGCTCCTGTTCGCCGTGCGACGTCACCGGGCCGCCGGCTGGAACAGCTCGACCGGATTGCCCGCCGGGTCGTCGAACACGATCTGACGGCCGCCTGGTCCGGTCACGACGTCACTGCGGAACCGGACACCAGCCGCACGCAGCCTGGCGACTTCGGCGTCGATGTCGTCGACGAGGAGATGGATGCGGTTCCAGCCGCCCGGCGCCGGTTTCGTCCCGTCCGGCATCGGACGGCCCGCCGAACTCGCCGGACCGCTGAGCAGCAGCCGGAGATTCCCGCGCACCACGTCCGCGAACGCGGGCACCACACTCGAGCGCACGGCGAAGCCCAGGTGACCGGTGTAGAACTCGACGGCCGCCTCGACGTCGTCGACCAGGTAGCGCACACTCACCAGGTCCGAAGTCATGCCTTTTTCACCTCATCGTTCAGGTTCTTCACACCGAGCCGGGCGGTCAGGAAACCGATCCGGCGGTCCAGTTCGGCGGCGAGACGCCGGAACGCCGGGTAGGTCTCGCCCGCGTCGTCGATCTCCCTCGCCGGGTCCGGCAGGCTCCAATGGACGACGCGTGGATGCCCGGGAAACTCCGGGCAGACCTCGCGGACCCGGTCGCAAAGGCTGATCACCCAATGGAATCGCCTGTTCCGGAGACTGTCCACAGAGGACGGAACATGGTCGAGGACGATGCCGCGTTCGGCCATGGCGCGCACGGCGTCCGGATGCAGCGGTTTCGGATGGCTGCCCGCGCTGGCGACCTCGACCATCGAACCGGCCCGGTGCCGCAGCAGCGCCTCGGCCATCGGCGACCGTCCGCTGTTCCCGGTGCACACGAACAGCACTTTGAGCCGGGAACCGGCCCTCTTCGCGTCCGCCGGGTTCGGCACGAGGGCGGGATGCAGCGCGTTCCCCGCCTCGGCGAGCGCGTCCGCGCACCGCCCCAGGTCGAGGTGATAGTAGGTGTCACGACCGTCGAAACTGCTTCTCCGCGCCCTGACCAGCTCCGCGGTCCGAAGCTTGCGCAGGTGATAGGACACCAGGTTCTGCGGCTGACCGACCAGTTCCACCAGCTCACGCACCCGGCGGTCGCCCTGGGACAGCTCGCGCAGCAGCCGCCAGCGCAGCGGATCACTCGCCAGCCGTACGAACGGCGGCGGTTCGGACATCTCGACGGTCGCCACGCCCCGAAGGTACATCAATACAGGTTGATATATCTAGACCTCGGTGCCCGGGGACCGTTATCGTCGTCCGGTGCCGTCTCCCGAGATCGTGGAGTTGTCATGACCGCAGATCCGCCGCACCTGCCACCCAGCGACGAAAACCTCGAGAAACTGATCGACGCGCTGACCGAACGCTTCCCCGCCGGCCGCGCGGAGGTCGAAGCGATCGTCCACCGGCATTTCACCGAACTCAGTTCCCACGCCCCGGTGGACGCGTATCTCCTCCAGCTCACCGAAGGCAAGACCACGGACGAACTTCGCGCGCGTTACCCGGCTCATCACTGAGGGAGCCGGTTAGACGGCCCGGCGCCGGGTACCCCTCCGAAAAGTCTTTCGGAAGGAGTACCGGTGCCTGGCGGAACAGAGACGCTACGGCGATACCGGCGGGCGTGCGACTACCTCGCCGCGGCGATGATCCACCTCAAGGACAACGTCCTGCTCCGCGAGCCGTTGCGGCCCGAACATCTGAAGCCGAGGCCGCTCGGCCACTGGGGGACCTGCCCCGGATTGACGGTCGTGTACGCCGGCCTGAATCGCCTCGTTTCCGAGACCGGGCAACGAACCCTGCTGGTCACCGGGCCCGGCCACGGCGCGCCCGCCATCCACGCCAACCTGTGGCTGGAGGGGACCCACGCCGAATACGACCCACGGCTGTCCCTCGACGGAGGCGGAGCAGCCGAACTCGTCAAACGGTTCTCCTGGCCCGGCGGCTTCCCCAGCCACCTCTCCCCCGAGGTCCCCGGCGTCATCCACGAGGGCGGGGAGCTCGGGTACGCCCTCGCGACCGCCTTCGGGGCCGCGTTCGACGATCCCGGCCTGCTGGTCGCCTGCGTGGTCGGCGACGGAGAAGCCGAAACGGGGCCGACCGCCGCCGCCTGGCACAGCCCCAAGTTCACCGGCCGGGGTGACGGCAGAGTGCTGCCCATCCTGCATCTCAACGGCTACAAGATCGCGTCACCGACGATCTATGAAGCGATGTCCGACGACGAACTCGTCGCCTACTTCACCGGCTGCGGCTGGAGCCCGATCCTGGTGGACGTCCGCGACAGCGACGATCCGGACACACCGCTGGCCGAGGCCCTGACCCGGGCATACGCACGCGACACGGGCACGCCGTCGATGATCGTCCTGCGGAACACGAAGGGTTCGGGCCTGCCGCCCGCCACGCCGGACGGGACGCCGCTCGAAGGCACCTTCCACGCCCATCAGGTCCCTCTGTCCGGCGCCGCGGACGATCCGCGCGAGCTCGCCGCGCTGGAAAGCTGGCTGCGCTCCTACCGGCCGGAGGAACTCTTCGACGAACGCGGCGTCCCCGCGGCGGACATCCTGGAAGTCCCGCCCTCCCCGGCGCTGCGGCTCGGCCGGGTCCCGCAGGCCAACGGAGGACGGCTTCGCCGCGACCTGCCGCTGCCGGACGTCGCGAAGTACGCCGTCGCCGTCGGCGAACCCGGCTCCTCCGACGCCAGCGCTCCCGAAGTGCTGGCCGAGTGGCTGGCGGAGCTGGTCCGGCGCGCGCCGGACACGTTCCGCGTCGTCTGCCCGGACGAACTGGAGTCCAACAAACTGGGGGCGCTCCTCGAAGCGACGCCGCGGCAGTTCGACCGCGAGGTTCCCGGGTACACCGAACACCTCGGCCCGCGCGGCCGCGTGCACGAAGTACTTTCGGAGCACCTGTGCCAAGGATGGTTGCAGGGCTACCTGCTCACCGGACGCCACGGCCTGTTCCCCTGCTACGAAGCCTTCGTGTCCATTGTGGACAGCATGGTGAACCAGTACGCCAAGTTCCTCAAGATGTCGGGCGAGGTCGGCTGGCGCGCCCCGGTGGCGAGCTTGAACTACCTGCTCACCAGCGACGGCTGGCGCCAGGAGCACAACGGCTACAGCCATCAGGGTCCCGGGTTCATCAACCAGATGCTGACCAAGAAGGCCACCACGTCACGCATCTACCTCCCGCCCGACGCGAACACGCTGCTGGAGACGATGCACCGCTGTCTCGGCTCGACCGAGTTGATCAACGTGGTCGTCGCCGGCAAGCAGAGCGGGCCGCAATGGCTGTCAGCGGACGAGGCCCGTGCGCACTGCCGGGCAGGCGCCGGGGTCTGGTCATGGGCGGGCAACGGCGGAGACACCGCCGACGTCGTCCTCGCCTGTGCCGGGACGACTCCGACCGTCGAAACCCTCGCCGCGGCCCAGCTGCTGCGCGAAGAGGCGCCGGACCTGCGTGTGCGCGTGGTGAACGTGGTCGACCTGCTTTCCCTCTGCCCGCCGGACAGGCATCCGCACGGGATGTCCGATGAAGCGTTCAGCGACTGCTTCGGAGCGGGGATCCCGGTGGTGTTCGCCTTCCACGGCTACCCGTCCGCGGTGCACGAGGTCCTGCACGGACGCCCGGACACCGACCGGTTCCATGTCCACGGCTACCTGGAGGAAGGCACCACGACCACCCCGTTCGACCTGCTCGCGAGCAACCGGATGACCCGCCACGACCTCGCCGCCGACGCCGTCCGCCGGGCGGCGGGCTGGGCATCGGCGGGCGGGGACCTCGCCCGTGACCTCGTGCGGCGACGGGACGCGGTGCTGGCCAAGTCCTATCAGGACGGCCGAGATCCGGCGGAGATCACCGGATGGCGGTGGCGCCCATGAGGATCCTGACGGTCAATCCCGGCTCGGGAAGCCTGCGGCTGCACGTGGTCGACGGAGAGGACGTCGTCGATTCGGCGGAGATCGGAAAGCCGCCCGCCGACGCCACCGGGGAGGTCGAGTCCTTTGTGGATGGTTTGCCGGTGGACGCCGTCGCGTACCGGCTCGTGCACGGCGGGCCCGCGCTCGTCGCTCCGTCGGTGGCGGACTCCCGCGTGCGCGAGACGATCGCGAAGGCGAAATCCCTGGCCCCGCAACACGTTCCGAACACCGAAGCACTGCTGGACCGGCTGACCGGGCTGCTGCCGGACGTGCCGCACGTCGTCTGCCCGGACACCGCCTTCCACCGCGGCCTGCCGGAGATCGCGCGGACCTATCCCCTGCCCGCACGCTGGCGTGAACGCTGGGACCTGCGCCGCTACGGTTTCCACGGGCACTCGTTCGCGTGGGCGGTACGGCGTGCCGCCGAACTCCTCGGCCGTCCGGCGTCCGAGCTGAACCTCCTGGTGGCGCATCTGTCCGGCGGCAGCTCGGTCTGCGCGGTCTCCGGCGGGCGCAGCGTCGACACGTCGATGGGCTTCACCCCGCTCGAAGGCACGATGATGGCCAAACGATCCGGCAGCGTCGATCCCGGCATGCTGCTGTGGCTCCTGCGCGAGGGGCATGTCACGGTGGACGAGCTCGAAGACGGCCTCTATCACCACTCGGGGCTGCTCGGGTTGTCCGGCACCTCGGACGACACACGGGACCTGGTCGAGGACAGCCGATCCGGCGACGTCCGGGCACAGTTCGCCCTGGCGGTGTTCGAACACCGCGCCCGGCGCGAGCTCGCGGCCGTCGCGGCGAGCCTCGACCACATCGACGCGCTGGTGCTCACCGGAGACATCGGCTGGGACCAGCCCGAAGTCGCCGAAGCCGTCGCGAGCGGCCTCGGCGTGCTCGGGATCCAGGGCGGCCTTTCCCGCGAACGCTCCCGGGACGCGGTGATCAGCGAGCGCGGCGCGCGGACACCGGTTCTTACGGTGCGGTCGCGGGAGGAACTGTCCCTCGCCGCCGCGGCGGCCGCCGTCATCGGGTCAGGGCCGGCTGCCTGAGCCGCTCGGACCGCTTTGCCGGTGGTGTCGCGAAAGCCACTTTCGGGACACCAGACGTCTCGAAAGTGGCTTTCGCGACACTCCGGCGGGACAAGGAAGTGTCCCTTGTGGACATTCGAGCTCAGACGAGGCGGCGGGCACGCGACAGGGCGAGCCCTCCGAGGATCGCGGCGAGCAACCCGATCACCAGTGCGACGAACCCGCCGACGATCCCGTAGCCGGTGCCGGGGCCACCCTCGGCGGCGGCAACGACGTAACCGCCGCCCGCCATTCCGAGCAGTCCCGCCGTGAGCGCCACGAAGGCCCCGCGCCGGGTGTTGCCGGAGCGGATGCGAGCGAGGGCAAGCCCGCCGACGACCACCCCGATCACCCCCACCAGCGCGGCCACCAAGGACCAGAGACGACCTGAGGTCAGGTAGGCGGCGGCGATGGGCTCGGACAGCAGGTGGACCGGCATGGGTGCTCCTTCGTTCAACGGCTGGATGTCCCTGAATGGTGTCCGCCGAGGCCGCCGGGGGCGTCCGGTGAACGCAGACAATCCGGGCTACCGCCGATGCCGGAGAAGCGCCGGGACTACCGCGGGCGCGGTAGTCCGCGGATCGTCCGCGCGGAGGAGTCGCCCGGGCGGGCGGCTGGCTAGGGTTCACGCATGAGCAAGGTCTGGGACTGGGCGATCGCCGTCGGGGTGACGGCGGTCCTGCTGGTCACGGAACTGTCCGGAGTGGACTCACCCACGACCCTCGGCTGGCTGGGCCATCTTCTGCTGGTCGCCGGCGGTCTGGCGCTCGCCGCGCACCGCCGGGCGCCCATCACGGTGCTGGCCGTGACCGCGGTGTGCGCTTTGGGATACCAGGCCGTCGGCTTCGACGTTCCGGTCGTCGCTTATCTGGTCGCGGTCTACGCCGCTGTCCGGGCCGGTCACCGGATCGTCGCCGTCGCGGGATCGCTGCTCATGATCGCCGCCCTCCCGCTCGTACTCCTGGCCTCCGCCAACGCCGTCACCGTGGGCGAGGCACTCGCACAGAGCCGGGACGCGCTTCAGCTGGCCTGGCTGATCGCCGCCGGTGCGGCGGGCGAAGCGCTGCGGCAGGCCGAACGCCGGGCCGACGAGGCCGAGCGCACCCGTGAGGAGACCGCGCGGCGCCGAGCCGACGAGGAGCGGCTGCACATCGCACGGGAACTGCACGATTCGCTCACCCATCAGATCTCCGTCATCAAGGTGCAGGCCGAAGTCGCCGTCCACCTGGCGACCAAGCGGGGTGAACCGGTGCCGGAATCCTTGCTCGCGATCCGGGAAGCCGGCCGTGAGGCGACCCGGGAGCTGCGGGCGACCTTGGAGGCCTTGCGGGACGACGGGACGAACCCGCCGCACGGACTCGACCGGATCCCCGAGCTGGTGGACCGGGCGAAGTCGACCGGCCTGGACGCGACACTCGTCATCGAAGGGCAGCGGCCCGACCTGCCCACGGCGGTGGACCGCACCGCGTACCGGATCGTTCAGGAATCGCTGACCAACGTCGCCCGGCACGCCGCGGCCACGACCGCGTCGGTCCGGATCGACCACCGTCCCGGCGTTCTCGCCATCCGGATCGACGACGACGGCGAGGCCGCCCCGGGCATCACACCGGTGCCCGGTGTCGGCCTGCTGGGGATGCGGGAACGGGTCACCGCCCTCGGCGGCAGTCTCCACGCCGGACCACGAAGCACTGGTGGTTTCTCCGTCCAAGCCGAACTCCCCGTGGAGCGAACGTCGTGATCCGTGTCCTGCTGGTCGACGATCAGCCGCTTCTCCGCAGCGGCTTCCGCGCGCTGCTCGCCGCCGAGGACGACATCGAGGTCGTGGCCGAAGCCTCCGACGGGAGCGAAGGCGTGACACTCGCCAGGAAGCACCTGCCCGACATCGCCCTCATCGACATCCAGATGCCCGGTGTCGACGGCATCGAAGCGACCCGGCGCATCGCCGCCGATCCGGCCCTGTCCGGCGTGCACGTCGTCATCCTGACCAACTACGGCTTGGACGAGTACGTCTTCGACGCGCTGCGCGCGGGCGCGGCGGGATTCCTCGTCAAGGACATCGAACCCGAAGACTTCCTGCACGCCGTCCGCGTCGCCGCGCGTGGCGACGCCCTGCTCGCGCCATCGATCACCCGCAAGCTGATCGACCGGTACGTCACCCTGCCGCCCGGCGCCGGCACGGGCAGCGGGCTGAAGGAACTGACCAACCGCGAACGCGAAGCCGTCGCCCTGGTCGCACGAGGCCTTTCCAACGACGACATAGCCGATCGCATGGTGATCAGCCCGCTGACCGCGAAGACCCACGTCAATCGCGCCATGACCAAACTCCACGCCCGCGACCGCGCGCAACTCGTCGTGCTCGCCTACGAATCCGGCCTGGTCGTACCGGGTGAACAGGCACCAGGCTAGGGCCAACTGCCCGAGCCTCCCCGGGCGGACCGGACCGCTTTGCCGGTCCCGCGCGGGAAACCGTGCTTGCCGAGCCGGACCTCGGCCAGTTCGTCATCGTGAAGAACAGGGCGAGGAAGAGGCTCAGCATGAGCGCGCCCAGCACCGGCGCGGCCGGCAACGGTATCAGCGTCACCAGGAGCACGAACGCGCCCGCGAGCCACGGCAGCGCCTCGAAACAGATCCGGACGGCGAAGCGCAGCAGCCACGTGCGACCCGGTCGTTCCATGCGAATCACCTCTTGGTGATTACCCCTTTCCGCGTCGATTCATGTACTCGGCCGTGATTGCCGGAGAACCGGGCCGGGTAGCCCACCGATATGGCTGACCCGCGCACCCTGGCCCGCAAGCTGATCGACGAGCATCTCGTGGACGGCGAACCGGTCGCGGGTGCCGAGATCGGCCTGCGCGTCGACCAGACCTTGACCCAGGACGCGACCGGAACCTTGGTCATGCAGGAAGTCGAGGCACTGGGGCTCGACCGGGCGCGGACCGAGGTCAGCGTCCAGTACGTCGACCACAACCTTCTGCAGGCCGACGAAAAGAACGCCGAAGACCACGCTTTCCTGCGCTCGGCCTGCCGCCGGTACGGCCTCTGGTTCTCCAAAGCGGGCAACGGCGTCTCGCATCCGACCCATATGCAGCGGTTCGGCGTTCCCGGCCGGACGCTCGCCGGATCGGATTCGCACACCTGTGCGGCCGGATCGCTCGGCATGCTGGCGATCGGCGTCGGCGGACTCGAAGTCGCGCTGGCCATCGCGGGGGAACCGCTTCGCCTGCGGATGCCGGAGATCTGGGGTGTGCGCCTCACCGGCGAGCTGCCCGCCTGGGTTTCCGCCAAGGACGTGATCCTGGAGATGCTGCGCAGGCACGGGGTGAGCGGCGGGGTCCACCGGATCATCGAGTACCACGGCCCCGGCCTGAGCGGGCTCACCGCGATGGACCGGCACGTCATCGCGAACATGGGCGCCGAACTCGGCGCCACCACGACCGTCTTCCCCGCCGACGACGCCGTCCGCGCGTTCCTGCGAGCCGAAGGTCGCGAAGACGACTTCACCGAACTCCATGCCGACGAGCACGCCTCCTACGACGTCGAAGACGAGATCGATCTCGGGGCGCTGGAGCCGCTCGTCGCCAAGCCCTCGGCTCCCGACAACGTCGTCCCGGTCCGCGAGGCCGCCGGGACGCCGATCGGCCAGGTCGTCGTCGGGTCCTCGGCCAACCCGGGTTTCCGGGACTTCGCGGCCGCCGCGGCGCTGGTCAAGGGACGGCAGACGGCGGATTCGGTGAGTTTCGACGTCAATCCCACCTCTCGCCAGATCCTGGTCGATCTCACCCGCGCCGGGCACGTCACCGAACTGCTCGCCGCCGGGGCCCGGATCCACCAGGCGGGATGCCTCGGCTGCATCGGGATGGGCCAGGCGCCGGCGACCGGGCAGAATTCGCTGCGCACCTTCCCCCGCAACTTCCCCGGCCGCTCGGGAACCACCGACGACGCCGTGTGGCTCTGCTCCCCGGAGACCGCCGCCGCGTCCGCGGTGACCGGCGTCCTGACCGACCCGCGCGAGTTCGCCGCCGAACACGACATCCCGCGTCCCGATCTCGCGCCACCGGAGCGCTCCGCGGTGAACACGCGCATGCTCGTCGGGCCGCTGCCCCGATCCGAAGCAGCGGACGAGCAACTGGTGAAGGGCCCCAACATCTCCGGTCTCCCGGACTTCGATCCGCTGCCGGACCGGCTCGAAGCGCCGGTGCTGATCAAGACGGGCGACGACGTCTCCACCGACGAGATCTCCCCCGCGGGCGCCCGCGCCCTGCCGTTCCGCTCGAACATCCCGAAGCTGGCGGAGTTCACCTTCACCCGCATCGACGAGAGCTATCCCCGCCGCGCCGCGGAAACCGGCGTCCACTTCGTCGTCGGCGGTGCGAACTACGGGCAGGGCTCCTCCCGCGAACACGCCGCCATCACCGCCCGCCACCTCGGCCTCCGCGCGGTGCTCGCCCGCTCGTTCGCCCGGATCCACTGGCAGAACCTGACCAATTTCGGTGTCCTGCCGCTGGAATTCGCGGATCCGGCCGATTACGACCGGGTCTCCGCCGGAGACGTCCTCGTCCTCGAAGACCTCCACGAAACACTCGCCAAGGGGGAACTTTCCGCCCACAACCGGACCCGGGACGAGCGCTTCCCCGTCGGCCACCGGCTCTCCCCCTGCCGCCTCGAAGCGGTCCTCGCCGGTGGCCGGATCCCTTTGCTCGCCGAGAAGTGAACACCGAACCGGAGGAGGATGCCCGATGGCCGCCTGCGAAGTCTGCGGAAACGACTACGAGAAGACGTTCGAGATCCACACCGTCGAGGGAGCGAGGCATACCTTCGACTCCTTCGAATGCGCGATCCACCAGCTGGCGCCGATCTGCGAACACTGCGGATGCCGGGTGATCGGGCACGGAATCCAGGTGGAGGACCGGTTCTTCTGCTGCGCGCACTGCGCACGGGAAAGCGCGGTCGCCGGTAGCGAGAAGGCACGCGACGCCGTCGCGACGTCCTGAGCATTACGTCATTCGGGTGACAAGGGCTCCTCGGGGGCATGGCGAAACCGAGCGAGGGTATTCGGCAGGCCACCGTCCTCCGAGGAGATCCCATGATCACTCGCATGGTCATCAGCCGCGACAGCACCGCCCTCGAATGCGAAAGGTGTGGCCGGTCCGCGGTGCACGTCGCCCGCCTCGTCGCCGACAACGGTGGCGAGGTCGGGCAGACCCTCGTGTGCACCTTCTGCCGACCTCACCGCGCGGAACAGGCCACCCGCGAGGGCACCGCCCCACGCTGAAATCAGACCGCGAACCTCAAGACCGCGCCGACGCCCTCGGCCAGGCCCTCACCACTGACGGGGACGAGATCCGCCCCTTCGGCCAGAACGGCCGCCGGAAGCGCTTCGTCCGCGCGACACTGCGTGAGGTTTTCCGCGCCGGCCCCCGAAAGTTCGAGGTCCTCCTTCGCGGTCGCGACCTGCGTCGGATCGCCCGCGACCCAGACCAGCCGGTCGGCCAGCGACTCGCCGTCGATCAGCAGCATCTCCACCGCAGCCGACCGCAGGGCCGCCGTCGTACGTGCGAGCCCGTCCACCGCCAGCCCGCCGTCGCGACCCTGTTCGGCGCGGAATCGGTCGATCACGTCCTGGCGACGGCGTTCCGCGTGCTCCGCCAGCACTCGCCGCACCTCGGCTTCGAGCGCCTCCGGCCCGCTTCCTTCCGCCCGGCCGCCTTCTTCGAGCTCGACGACCTTCTCCGTCCCCCGCGGCAGGAGTTCGTCACGCACCAGCGCCCGCGCCTGCACCTCGCCCGCGAGCACCAGCACCTCGGCGCCGACCGCGTCGGCGAGCTTGACCGCCTCCCGCGCGACCTCCGCGGCGTTGCGTTCGGCGACGGCCTCCACGCGGTGCTGGATGTTCCAGTAGGCCGAACCACCGCCGCGCACCTTGTGCACCGGGTGGTCCTCGCCCTCGACGGTGCGCTCTTCGGCGCCGTCCTCGCCGACCGCGAACAGATCGGCCCCCGTCTTGTCCACGACCACCACCACATGCGGCACGGCAGCCGGGGTGAGCCGCAGAAGCGGGAGCAGGTACGGCTGCGGCGCGATGCGGGCGACCTCACGAGGCGGCGGCTCCACGAGTTCCTCGTCGAGCACCACCTCGCCACCCTCCGCGACTAGGGCACGCCCGGCCCTGCCCTCCGAAGGCGGCGCGGCGGCCACCGCCGCGTCGAGCGCGTCGAGTGTCCGCTCCTCCGCGCCTTCGTCGGCCAGCCGCTTGCGGATCGACCGCCAGCGCAGGTCCAGCTGCGCGGCGGCGTCCTCCGTGTTGTGCGAGTTGTCGAAGTAGACCGACGCGAACGGTCCTTCGCGCACGGTGACCTGCCGGAGCGTTGAAGTGTGCACGGTGTCTCCTGTCTCGTCGGTTCCGCTTTCGATCTTCGGGTACCCGGGAGAAGGCCGGTGAATCATGGCTCCTGCCCCAGGGCGGGCTCAAGTACATGAAGGCCCCCTTCCTTGCGCCAGGCGCAAGGAAGGGGGCCTTCATGTACTTGAGTAGCGCTCCGAATTCTTCTTTCCGTCGGCGGGGGATGTGCCCGTAGAATGGGGCGATGTCGGGGGACGAGTCGAAGAAGACCGATGACGAGCCGGACTACAAGAAGTGGGGCGTCATCATCGGCTCGATCAGCGGGGTTTTCGCCATTCTGGCGGCCGTCAATACGCTGACCGGGTTCAATCCGCTGAAGGGCCTAGCGCCCTCACCCACCAGCCAGACATCGGCTTCACGGCCGCTCGCCGTGGCCACGAGCGTGCCGCGGACCACCCCGTCGCGGACGACCCGCGAACCGGCGCGGACCACGGAGAAGGCGCCCACCACCCGGGCCGCCCGGACGACACCACCGGCACGGCCGGATTTCCAGGTGCGCTCCTCGCAGTGGAACGGGCCGTGCAACGACAACGCCTGCTCGATGAGCGCGGTCTTCCGCAACAACGGCGGCACGGGTTCCGGGACCGCGACGTTCTTCGTGCTGTGGCCGGACAAGTTCAGCTACCTCGCGCAATGTTCCGTCGTACTGCCCAGAACGGGCGAGAACGATTTCACCACCGCCGGATGCGTCGCGAGCAGCGCGCAGCTCCAGAACTATTTCCGCACCCACCGTGGCGGAACCGTGCGCCTGTACGTCAAGGCCGAAAGCTGACCGGTCCGTGAAGGCCTCCTTCAGAAGGAGGCCTTCACGGACATCACGGCAAGCTAGGACGTCTTCGGCGTCGCCCGCACGCCGTAGTGCATGTACTGCTCCCCGGTCGGCAGCGTGTAGAACGTGACCGGCATCCACGTCCGTGTCCCGGGCTCACGGCACAGGAAAAGCGAGTCGGTCACCGGGACCAGATCGAATTCCTGCGTCTTCTCCGTCAGGAGTTCGGCGAGCGGACCGGTGGCGGTCTGCCGCAGCCGCAGCCCGCCCCCCACCGCCAGCACGTCCATCCGCGCGCCTGCCCGTTCGTAGCCGCCCACATGCCTCGATCCGTCGACGGTGACCGGAGTGGCGGGCGGTTCGAGCGGCCGGGGCATCGCGACGTCGGCGAGTTCGGCGACGATCTCCCGGTACAGGTCGACGTACAGGTCCCGGGTGTTGCCGCCGTTGGTGAGCAGCGTGATGGCGAGCCCCTGGTCGGGCAGGAGCCGGAGGAACGCCGACTGGCCGATCGTGTTGCCGTCGTGGCCGATGACGCGCTGCCCGCTCCAGGTGTCGCGGATCCAGCCGAGGCCCCAGGAGTCGCCGAGGGAGTGCTTGTCGGGGATGTCGGTCTGCTTCTCGGCCATCGCGGTGGCCGAGTCCGTCGTCAGGATCCGTTCCCCCGCAGGGGTCAGCCCACCGGTGAGGTGCAAGCGCGCGAAGCCGAGCACGTCCTTCGCGGTGGCGGTGATCAGCCCGGCGGGCCCCATGCTTCGCGGCAGTCCCCAGACCAGTGCGGGTGCCGGGTCCTCGTCTCCGTTGGCCACGTGACCGACTGCCGCCCGGAAGAGCAACGCCTCCTCGGGCAGGGTCACGGTGTGGGTGAGACCGAGCGGGGCGAACAGTTTCTCCCGCATCGCCGCGTCCCAGGTCAGCCCGGTGAGCTTCTCGATCACCCGGCCCATGACCACGAAACCCGAGTTGCAGTAGGAGAAGGTCTCGCCGAGCGGATGGTTCTGCACGGCCTGGTCGAGGATTTCGACGTAGCGTTCGAGACAGTCGTCGCCGCGGCCGGTGTCGGTGAAGACGTCGCCGTCGATACCGCTGGTGTGCGTCAGCAGATGCCGCATGGTGACTTTCCCGGCCACGCCGGGATCGGCCAGCCGCAGTTCCGGCAGGACGTCCGCGATCGGCGCGTCCAGTTCGAGGAGACCTTCGTCGACCAGCCGCATCACCACGGTCGCGGTCCACACCTTGGAGATCGAGCCGATCTGGAACACCGAGTCGTCGGTGACCTCGACCCCGGTCTTCGTGTTCAGCACGCCGTAGGACGCGAGAACCTCGGTGTCGTCACCGATCCGGGTGATGCCGAGCGACGCACCCGGGACGCGGTGCTTGCGGGCCAGTTCGGCCAGCCGTCGCCGCCAGTGCGCGGCCTCGATCGGCACCCGTGACGGTCCGTCGGCAGGCGCCGTGTACTGCTCGACCCAGCCGAGGACACGCCGGTTGAAGTCGATCCGGTGCGACGGCGGCCCGTCGAGGATGAACAGGTGCGACGCGTCCGGGTACAGCACCAGCCGGGACGGGACACCCCGCGCGCGCAGGGCACCGAACCACTGCTCGGCCTGGCCGACCGGGCACCGCTCGTCCTGCGCGCCCTGGATGACGAGCGTGGGCGTCTGCACCCGATCGACCTGGGCGAACGGTGAGAACCGCTCGTTGGCCTTGTCCCACGCCGGACCACCGAGTTCGCCGACGGCCAGGTAGTGCCCGGCGTCGGACGTGCCGCCCATGCTGGTCAGGTCGCTGACCACGCCACCGGCGACGGCGGCGGCGAACCGGCTGTCGCGGCTGGTCAGGTAGCAGGTCATGAAGCCGCCGTAGCTGTAACCCGCCACCGCCAGCCGGTCCGCGTCGGCGATCCCTTCGGCGACCAGGTGGTCCAGGGGCTCCAGGAAGTCGGCCGCGTCGGCGACGCCCCAGCCGCCGACGGCGGCGGTGTAGAAGTCCTCGCCGTAGCCGTCGCTGCCCCGTGGGTTGATCAGCAGGACCGCCCAGCCTCGCGCGACGAGTGCCTGGTGATAGAGATGGATCGAGTCGGCCGCGCCGTTCCAGGCGTTGTGCGGGCCGCCGTGGATGTCGAGCAGCAGCGGCGCGGCGCCGGATCGCGCCGGGTCCCGCAGCAGCCAGCCGTGGACGACGGTGCCGTCGCCGATGGTGAATTCCCGTTCCTCGTGACGGAAAAGCTCGACCTCGGCCACGGAGGCGCCGTGCTTCGTACGCACGTCGACGGCGCCGGTCGCCCGGTCGACGACGGCGACTTCGCCGAACGAATCACCGGTGGACAGGACGACCACGACCCGCCCGGCCGCGATGTCCATTCCGGACACCACGCGATCCGCGCCCGCCAGCACCGCGCGCGGGCCCTCACCGTCCACTTCGTACAGATGGGTGCAGCCGCGGTCCCGGACGCCGAACAGCACGGCGCCGTCGTCCGTCACCTGCGGCAGGGCACCCGGATAGCCGGCGCCGCCGGGCATCACGTTGCGGTCCAGGGACGCGGTCAGCTCGACCGCGTCCCCGCCGTCGAGCGGGACACGCCACAACCCGAGATGACCGACCTCGGTGTCGGCCCGGCCGACCACCAGCAGCGCGCCGCCGTCGGCGGTCCAGCCGACCGTGCCCGCCATGCCCTCGCCGGAGCCGATCAGCCGCGGCTCGGCGGTCTTCGCGGTCACGTCGAGCACGTAGGCACCGGAGCGGAAGGTCAGGTCGGCGTCGCCGTCCTGTCCGGACGAGAAGGCGAGGTGCGTGCCGTCGGGCGACCAGGCCGGATCGCCGGCGTGCCAGTCGCCGAAGGTGACCTGCCGGACTTCCCGCGTGGCGACGTCGAGGACGTGCAGATGCTTGCGGATGGTCTTGATCAGCCCGGCGCCGTCGGCCTTGAAGTCCAGCCGGTCGGCCACCACCGGGGCGTTCGGCGCGGATTCGCCGCCCGCCAGGTCGACCGCGGCCGAGAAGGCGATCTTGCCGCCGTCCGGGCTCCAGACCGGGGCGCCCGCCCCGAGCGGGAGTTCGGTGATCTGTTCGGCCTCCCCGCCCGACGACGGCAGGAACCACACCTGCGGCGGCCCGTCCTCGGCCCGGAGGAACGCGATCCGAGTGCCGTCCGGTGCCCATTTCGGTGCCATGTCGGCGGTTCCGCGGGTGAGCGGCCGGGCTTCGCCGGTGGTCGCGCCGACCTCCCAGAGCGTGCTCACGTTCCGGTCCTCGTCACGGTCCGCGGTGCGCAGGACGTAGACGATCCGGTCACCGTCCGGGGACAGCGAAGGCCGGCTGGGGACGGCGATGTCGTACAGGTCGTCGAGACCGAGACGTCGGGTCATGATGCGTTTGCTCCTCTGGGGATCGTGAGCTCGTTGTCGCTGAAGTGGCAGGCCGCCGAGTGACGCCGGTGTGCCGCGTCTTCCGCGGGATCCGCCTGGAGGCAGAGTTCGCGGTCGGCGCGCACGAGCGGGCCGACCGGGCAGCGCGGGTGGTAACGGCATCCGGCGGGCGGGTGGTGCGGGTCGGCGGGCTCGGCGTCGGCGGTCACCGCGTCCGAGCCGGTGCCGAGCAGCGAGGTGGTCGCCGACGGCGCCGCGGCGAGCAGGTCACGCGTGTACGGATGCCGCGGGTCGGTGAGCACCTGTTCGGCCGGGCCGACCTCGACGATCCGGCCGAGGTACATCACGGCGACGATGTCGCTGAGGTAGCGGATCACCGCGAGGTTGTGCGAGATGAACAGCATCGACAGGCCCAGCCGCCGTTGCACGGACCGGACGAGGTTGAGCACCGCGCCCTGCACCGAGACGTCGAGCGCGGAGGTGATCTCGTCCGCGATCAGCACCTCGGGCCGCCCGGCCAGTGCGCGGGCGAGCGCCACCCGTTGCCGCTGGCCGCCGGAAAGCCGCCCTGGCAGATGCCCTGCGCGTTCGGGATCGAGGTTGACCAGTTCCAGCAGCCGGGCGACCTCGTCCCGGCGTGCCGCGCGGCCGGGGAGGACGCCGCGCGGGATCGCTTCGGTGATGGATTCCCCGATGCTCATCCGGGGGTCCAAAGAGGAATACGGATCCTGGAACACCATCTGCAACGGCGGGCGGCGGGGCAGTCGGTGGACGTCCACGCCACCCAGCAGGACCCGTCCGGCGCTGATCGGCGAGAGCCCGACGGCGGCGCGGGCCAGCGTCGACTTCCCCGAACCCGATTCACCGACCAGCCCCACGACCTGTCCGGAAGGGACGGTCAGCCCGACCCGGTCGACGGCGGTGAGCCCGCGCCTGCCGCCGTAGCGGACGCTCACCGCGTCGAAGACGAGATCGCTCACTCCGCACCTCCGGCGGTCACGGTTTCCTTGACAGGATGGGAAAGCGGCGCCGGATACCAGCAAGCGACGCGGTGCCCGGGTTCCACGCGCTCCAGCGCCGGATCTTCGAGACGGCATCGATCGGTCACCGCCGGGCACCGGTCGGCGAAAGCGCAGCCGGTGGGCACCCGATCCGGTTCCGGCGGGCGGCCGGGGATCACCGCGAGCGGCGCGTCGCGGTCGGTCTCGAGGTCGAGTGTCGCGGCCAGCAAGGCCCGCGTGTAGTGATGCCGCGGTGTCCCGGCGGTCGGCAGGTCCTCCACCACCCTGCCCGCGTACATGACCAGCATCCGTTCGCACGTCTGCGAAACGACCGCGATGTCGTGGCTGATCAGGATGATCGCGGTGTCCCGTTCGGCCCTGGTCCGCGCCAGCAGGCGCAGCAGCTGCCGCTGCACGGTGACGTCCAGCGCCGTGGTCGGCTCGTCGGCGATGATGAGCTTCGGGTCGCCCATCAGGCCCATGCCGATCATCGCGCGCTGCCGCATCCCGCCGGAGAACTCGTGCGGATACTGCCGCGCGCGCCGTTCGGCGGCGGGGATCCGCACCGCGCGCAACCGGTCCACGGCCCGTTCGAGGGCCTTGGCCCGCGGGAGTCCCTGGTGCTGCTCGGCGACTTCGGCCAATTGGCGGCCGATCCGCCTGGTCGGGTTGAACGAGGTCATCGGATCCTGGAACACCATCGCCAGCGACGTCCCGAGCAGCCCGCGCAACTCCCGTTCCGGCGTCGTCAGCAACGGTTTCCCGGCGAATTCGAGTTTGTCCGCGGTGACCACGGCCGGTGCTTCGACCAGCCGCGACACCGCCAGCCCGGTCAGGCTCTTCCCCGAGCCCGACTCGCCGACGACACCGATCGCCTCACCTGCGCGGACGGTAAAACCCACCCCGCGCACCGGAACGGTCCAGCCCGCCGGGTTCGGGAACGCGACCTGGAGGTTCTCCACGACCAGCACGGCGTCGTCGGGGGTCTCGGCGGCGTCTTCCCTGGCCGGCACGACCGGCCGCGGTGCGAGCTTGCGCAGCCCGGTGCGCACACCGATCACCCCGGCGACGGTCTCCCCCACCAGATTGAAGGCGAGCCCCGCGAGGACGACCGCGACACCGGGCGCCAGCGCCGCCGCCGGGTTGACGTAGATGCCGTTGAGTCCTTCACCGAGGATCCGTCCCCAGTCGTATTCGGGGGCCTGCACACCGATGCCGAGGAAGGACAAACCGGCGAAGGCGAGCAGTGCCCCGCCCGCGCCGATGGTCGCGTTGACCACCAGCGGTTCGCCGATATTGGGCAGGATGTGCCGGAACAGCAACCGGATCCGGCCGACGCCGGAGATCCTGGCCGCCGCGACGAAATCCCGTCCCGCCACCGAAGCGGCCATCGTCTGCGCCAGCCGCGCGAACGCCGGGGCCAGCGCGAAACCGACCGCCAGCACCGCGCCCTGCGTTCCGACGCCGAAGATGACGGAGAAGAACAACACCAGCAGCAGACCGGGGAAGGCGACCGCGATGTTGACCGCCGCGATGACCAGCCGGCCGAGCGGACGCGGCAGCACCGAGGGCAGCGTGCCGAGCACGAGCCCGGTCGCGACCCCGATCACGGTGGCGAGCAGCGCCAGCACGATCGACAGCCTGGTCGCCACCAGCACGCGGTAGAGGATGTCGCGGCCGAGGTCGTCGGTGCCCAGCCAGTGCGCCGCCGACGGTCCCTGGCCGATCGCGTTCGTGTCGATCTCGAAAGCCTTGTCCTGCCACAGGATCGGGGCCAGCACCGCGAGCACGATCACCAGCGCCAGCAGGGCGGCCGAGCACGCGCCCAGCGGTGTGCGCAGCGCCCCGAGCCATTTCGCTCCGCGCGGATTCGCCATCTCAGTTCTCCCGGATCGTCGAACGCGGATCGAGAACGGCCAGCAGCACGTCCACCGTCAGGTTCACCAGCAGCACACCGATGCCGTAGACGAGCACGATTCCCTGGACCTGCGGGTAGTCCTTCTGGAGGATCGACTGCGCGATGGTCGACCCGAGCCCCGGCCAGGCGAACACGTTCTCCACCAGCACGGTCCCGGCCACCATCCCGGTCAGCATCAGCCCGCCCATGGTGAGGGTCGCGGTCACCGCGTTGGGCAACGCGTGCCGCAGGTACACCAGCCGCGCGGGCAACCGTTTCGCCCGCGCCGTACGGATGAAGTCGTTGCCCAGCACGGAAAGCGTCTCCACCCGGACGATGCGGGCGAGTACCGACGCCGGACCGAGCGCCAGCGCGATCACCGGGAGCACGAGCGCGCCCTGCCCCTCGCTGCCCGCCACCGGGAACCAGCCCAGCTGGACCGCGAAGAACGCCACCAGCGCCACCGCGACCAGGAATTCCGGGATCGCGGCCAGCAGGACCGTCGTCGAGGTGAACGCCAGTTCCCCGCCCCGACGACGGCCGCCGCGGGTCAGCACGGCGAACAGCAGGCCCAGCGGGATCGCGACCACGATGACCACCACGAAGGCGGGCAACGCCAGCTCCAGGGTCGCGGGAAGCCGGTCGCCGATGACGTCCGCGACCGGCACCCCGGTGGTCATCGACGTTCCCCAGTCACCCGAGAAGAGACCGGCGAGATAGTCGGCATACTGCTTCCACAGCGGGTCGTCGAGGCCGAGCGCGGCCCGCCGGGCGTTCACCAGCTCGGCGGGCGCGGTCAGCCCGAGCGCCGCGCGGACCGGGTCGCCGGGGATCAGCTGGATCATCAGGAACGCCGTGGTGACCAGCACCCACAGCGAGACCGCGAACCGGCAGAGGCGGCGGATCCCGAACGACAGCCAAGGACTGCTCCTCGGGCCGGCCGTCGCGACGGCGCTCGTCATCAGGAGTACATCCGGATCGACGACGGCAGGACCTGGCCCTGGTTCATCTCGAACCGCGCGCCGTTCGCGAAGGTCGGGATGGTCGAGTTCACGAACGGCACCACGTCGACCCGTTCGAACAGCGCGGATTCGGCGGCCAGCCAGTCCGCGCACCCGGATTCGTCCGCCTGCGCCGACGCCTTGCCCACGAGCTCGGTGTACCGGGGATTCTCGATATGCGCGAAATTCGTGCCCTCCGGCGGTTTCGCGCCGGAGACGAACGGAACGGCCTGACTGGGCAGGACGAAGCCCACCGGTGCCAGCGACACCTCCCACTCACCGGTGCCGAACAGCACCTGGCTGGTGCCGGGACCGTCGACGGCCTTGATCGTGGCGTCGACCCCGATGTTCTTCCACGACTGCAGGATCAGCTCCGCGGCCGAGACCATCGTCGGCCCGACCTGGGTGCCGTAGACGACGGTGAGCGTGAGCCGTTTGCCGTTCTTGGCCCGTACTCCGTCCGGGCCGGGCGTCCACCCCGCGGCGTCGAGCCCGGACTTCGCGGCGGCGACGTCGAAGGCGGGCAGCTTGCCGTTGATCGAATCACCGGGACACGCCAAGGGTTCTCCGGTGACGAGTCCCTTGGCGGGCTGCCCGTTGCCGGTGGTGAGCACCTTGCCGATCTGGCCGAGATCGAGCGCCTGGGTCAGCGCGCGGCGCACCGCCTGGTCCTGACCGGGCCTGCCGGGTGCCTGGTTGAAGAAGATCTCGCCCATCGGCACGACGATGTCGGCGTGGAACAGCTTCTGCGACCGCAACCGCTGCTGATCCTGTCCGGTCACCTGCGCCGCGCCGAGTTCCCCGGACAGCAGCAGGTTCGCCGTCGTCGTCATGTTCGGCACGACCCGGAAGACCACTTTTTCGGGCAGTCCCTGCTGTTCGCTCTTCCAGTCACCGGGGCCCCAGGTGTAGTCCTTGCGCCGGGTGAGGGTGTAGTGGTCGTTCGGCACGATCTCGGTCATGGTGAACATGCCGGTGCCGTGCTGTCCCTTCGCGACGGCCGCCCGGTCCGCCATTCCCTTGGCGCAGACGATCGGCACGGCCGCCACGTTGCGCAGCAGGAACGAATCCGGTGCCCCGCTGGTGACCGTGACGGTCCTGGCGGCGTCGTCGGCGACCGCCTTCGTCCCCGCTTTGACACTGACGCCGGTCAGCGGGGACTTGGTCGCCGGATCGCCGACGTGGTTGATGTTCGCGGCCACGTCCCGCGCGGTCAGCGGTGATCCGTCCGCACATTTCACCCCGTCGCGCAGGGTGAAGTTCGCCGTGGTCGTCGTGGCCTCCCACTTCTGCGCCAGCCCCGCCACCGGCTTGCCCGCGGCATCGAGGTGGATCAGGCCGTCGTAGAGGAACCGGCCGATCTGCCTGGCGATCGACAGCACGGTGACGGCCGGGTCGAGCGTCCCCGGATCGGTCGAAAGGCCCATCGTGAAGGTCTTGCCGTCGGTCAGTTTCTGGTTCGCGGTCCGGTCCTCCCCGGATTGCGACGTCCCCCCGCACGCGCTCACGGTCAAGGCCACCACGCCCGCCATGGCGGCGGTGAGCCGAGCTGTCTTCATGCGGTTCTCCTACGGTTCGACGGGAAGTGCGCGAAGGTGGTCCACGGCAAGGCGCGCCGCCGTGCCGATCGAGGCGTCGACCGCGGGCAGGCGGTCGGCGAGGGATTCCGCGCGGGTGAACACCGCGACGGCGTACCGGCGACCGTCCACATCGGACACGACGCCCGCTTCGTTGCGGACGGCGGGAAGCGTCCCGGTCTTGGCCGCGACCGCCACCCCGGCGGGGAAGCCGGACGACATCCGGTGCGGCCAGATCTGCTGCGCCATGATCTTCCGCACGCGTTCGCAAGCGGCCGGGTCGCCCGCGCGGTCGGTCCAGATCGCGTCCAGCAGCGCGGTGATCTCCCGCGGGGTCGACGCCGTCGTGCGTTCCGGATCGAGCACCGACAGCTTCCACAGCTGTTCGGGTGTGGCGGCGGCGAAGACGGCTTCCAGGTCTTCGTCCGGCTTCCCGCCGAGGTCGGCGATCACCGAGGCGAAGAGGTCCTCGCAACAGCCGATCAACCGCGTCCTGGTGAGCCCGAGATCGGCGAGCACCCGGTCGACGGCCTCCTGCCCGATCCGGCGGTAGACGAGGTCGGTCGCGGCGTTGTCACTCATCGTCAGCATGAAATGGGCCAGGTCGCGCCAGCTCATCTCGACGTCGTCCGCGCAGCCCGCGGTGCCGATCCCCCCGATGCGGTACCGGGCGATGACCCGCGTCCGCTCGGTCTCGTCCAGCCGCCCGGCCACCACTTCCCTGGCGTAGGCGAGGGCGACCGGGATCTTGAACACCGACGCGAGCACGACCGGATCGTCCGCGCCCACGGCGACTTCGGGACCATCGGAGACGCCGACCTCCCGCGCGTGCACGAGTCCCCGCGCCCCGGCGGCCGCGAAGACCGCCTCGATCTCGTCGGCGATCCGGCTCACCGGCTCACCCGCCGGTCGGCGCGCCCGGTGTGGAGGTACAGCGCCCGGCCGTCGCCGTCGTCGCCGACGAACGCGTGCGGCAGGTGCAGGCCGGGCATCGTCTTGTAGGCCGCGACGAGCGTGTCGTTCTTGTAGGCCAGCAACTCCGTCTTTTCGGCTTCCCCGCCCGTAGCGGCCATGATCCCCTTCGGAACACGCTCGATCCACAGCTTGCCGTCGTCGTCCAGGCTGACCACGGTGTCGGCCACCCGCGACGAGTACTCGCCGACGTATTTGGACGGGTCGGCCGGCGCCGCCGCCGCGTTCGGCTCCGGCAGGGCGGGGACCTCGACGTCGGCGAGCTCGCCCAGCACCTTCCGGAAGATGTCCGCGTACAGGTGGAGCGGCTGACCGCCGTTGGTCAGCAGGGCGACCGCGACGTTGCGGCCCGGGACCACCCGCAGGAAGGCCGACTGGCCGATGGTTCCGCCGTCGTGGCCGATCACCGGGCCGCCCGGCCAGTCGAAGAGCATCCAGCCCAAACCCCACGCCCCGCCCATCAGGCCGAGGTCGGGCAGCTCGACCTGGCGCTCCCACATCGAGCGCACCGTTTCCGGACGGAGCACCTGGGTGCCGTCGTCCGCCCGGCCCTCGGACAGATGCATCCGCGCGAAGGTGAGCAGATCGCGCGGGCGCATCGCGAGCGTCGATCCGGCAGGCGCGTTCGACCGGGCCAGCGCCCAGACCCCGGCGGGCCGCGGTTCCTCCTCCGGTGACGGCGCGAGGTGCCCGATCGCGGCGCGGTACCGGATCGCGTCGTACGGCCCGGCGGCCGCGTGCGTCAGTCCCAGCGGGGCGAAGAGATGGTCACGCAGGCAGTCGTCGTAGGACTTGCCCCGCAGCACCTCGATGACACGGCCGAGCACGCAGTAGGCGGCGTTGTTGTAGGAGAACATCTCCCCCGGCTGGAACAGCTGGGGCACGTCCGACAGTGTCGCGACGAGCTTCTCCACGCAGTCGTCGCCCACCCCGGTGTCGGTGAAGATGTCGCCTTCGAAACCGGACGTGTGGCAGGTCAGCTGCCGGACGGTGATCCGCGACGCCGCGTCGTCGTCGGCGAGGACGAACTCCGGCAGGTAGTTCCGGACCGGCTTGTCGAGGTCGAGGAGGCCTTCGTCGACGAGCTGCATCGCCAGCGTCGTCGTCCACACCTTGGTGATCGAGCCGATCTGGAACACCGAATCCACAGTGGACTCGACACCGGTGTCCTTGTTCAGCACACCCGCCGCGTGATCGATCACCTCGCCGCCGGCGAGGACGGCGACGGCCGCGCCGGGAACGCCGTGCCGGTCCAGCAGGGCGGATAGGTTCTCTTCCAACCAGGCGTCGATTTCGGAAAGTTTCGCCATGTTCCACCTCGTGTCCGGGAGAGCGTCGGCCGCAGTTCCCGGGATGCTATGCCGGTGACCGGCGTCACCGATTCGTGCGGAACGACGAGAGCGACGGAAAAGTTCATCCGGGCCTACGAATCGCCCGGTTCCGCCCTCCTGGATTCTGAGCCGTCCCGCGTACCCGGCCGGCGCACCGACCGCTCGTCCGATCGGACCAAGCCCGGCCCCGCGATTCGTGTCAAGCGACGAATCGTTATCCACCAACCGGATACCGGCTCTTTCCGTTCCTTTCCCTTGCGACGAAAGGAATTCCGCGCGGCCTGCCACCGGAAAATGTGGTGATTGTGTTGTGGCGACCGAAATACCGGCTCTACCCTTCTTCCGGTCGGGAAATGGCGAGGGGATGACGTGGATTTCCGGGTCCTGGGACCGGTTCGGCTGCACGCGCACGGGCAGGCGATCGCCGTCGGCGAGCCGCGACGGCAGGCTGTGCTCGCCGTGCTGCTGCTCGAAGCGGGCCACACCGTCGGCGTCGACCTGCTGATCGACCGAGTCTGGGGCGAGTCGCCACCCAACCAGGTGCGCCGTTCCCTCCAGGCCCACATCACCCGGATCCGGCGTGCCCTCGAACAGGCCGATCCCGGCGGCGCGCGGGTGGTCCGCGATCCCGGCGGATACCGCCTCGTCGTCCGGCCGGAGCAGGTCGACGTCTTCCGGTTCCGGCGCGCTCTCCGCGATCACCCCACCGACGTCACCAGGCTGAGCGCGGCACTCGAACTCTGGGAAGGCGAGCCGCTGGCCGGGTTGCGCGGCGACTGGGCGGACCGCATCCGCCGGACCCTGCACCAGGAACACGCGGCGGCGGTCCTCGCGTGGGCCGAGGCCAAGATCCGTGACGGCGACGCGGCTTCGACGCTCACCCGCCTGACCGAACTCACCGACGAGCATCCGCTGCAGGAGACGGCCGCGGCGACGCTGATGCGGGCGTTGTACGCGGTGGGCCGCGGCACCGACGCGCTCATCCACTACGAACGGGTTCTCCGCGCACTGCGTGAAGAACTCGGCGTGGGCCCGGGGCCGGAACTCACCGCCGTGCACGAGGCCGTCCTGCGCCACGACCTGCCGTCGCCCGGTGCGGCGTCCGCGCCGGTACCCGCCCAGCTGCCCGCGGACGTCGCGGCGTTCACCGGCCGGGCGGACGTGCTGGCCGAACTGGACCGGTTCGCCGTCGGCACCGGCGAGGAGCCGGTTCTGGTCTGCCTCACCGGTACGGCCGGGGCGGGGAAGACCGCGACCGCCGTGCACTGGGGTCACCGGATGCGGGACCTGTTCCCGGACGGGCAGCTGTATCTGGATCTGTGCGGCTATGCCCCCGGCGAGCCGATGCGATCGTCCGACGCGCTGGCCGCGCTCCTGTCCGCGCTGCTGCCGGAAGGCGTCAGGATCCCGCTCGGCGAGGCGGAACGCGCCGCGCGGTTCCGCACCGAGGTGGCGGGCCGCCGGATGCTGGTCATGCTCGACAACGCGGCGACACCGGAGCAGATCCGGCCGCTGCTTCCGGGCACGCACACCTGTGTCGTGGTGGTCACCAGCCGTGACTCCCTGGCCGGTCTGGTCGCGTTGCACGGCGCGCACCGGATCGCCGTCGACCGGTTGTCGGCGGCCGACGCCGTCGAACTGCTCCGGCGGCTGATCGGCGACCGGGTCGGCGCCGAGCCCGAGACCACCGCGGAACTGGCCGAACGCTGCGTACGGCTGCCACTGACGTTGCGCCTGGCGGCCGAACTCGCCGTGTCCCAGCCCGCCACTCCTTTGTCCCGGCTGGTCGGCGAGCTACGGGCGGCACAGCAGACGCTGGAACTGCTCAGTTCCGGCGGTGACCAGCGGGCCGCGGTGCGGGCGGTGTTCTCGTGGTCGCTGCGGCAGCTCCACGAAGCCGCCGTCGACGCCTTCGCCCTCCTCGGCAGGCATCCGGCACCCGTGTTCGACTCGTACGCCTTGGCGGCATTGACCGGATGTTCCCTCGACCAGGCCCAGGTCCGGCTGGACGCCCTCGTCCGCGCGCATCTGGTCCATCCCGCGGGCTCCGACCGCTACGGCATGCACGACCTGTTGAAGGCGTACGCCGCGGAGCTCACAAGCGTTCGCGACGAGCCCGTGGCACTGGACCGGGTCTACGGCTACTACCTCGCCACCGTCGCGGCGGCGATGGATCGTCTCTACCCCGCCGAAGCGGTTCGCCGTCCCGCGGTCGCCTCACCGGAGAGTGCGATACCCCCGCTTCTCGACGCCGACAGCGCGCGGGACTGGCTGGACGCCGAACTGCCGACCCTCCAGGCGCTGGCCGCGCACGCGACGGCGCACGGTCTGCCCCGGCACACCGTGACGCTGTCCGCGCTGCTGTTCCGCTACCTCGACGGCAGGCACGAGACGACGGCGCTGGCCGTCCACGGACAGGCCAGGAAGGCAGCCCGTGCCCTCGGCGACCGCGACGCCGAAGCGGACGCGCTGGTCGCCCTCGGCGGCCTGCACATGCAGGCGGGCAGGGCCGCGCCCGCCGCCTCGGACATGTGGGCGGCGTATGCCCTGTTCGACGCCGCCGGGAGCCCGCTCGGCCAGGCGCGGGCACTGGGGAACATCGGGATGATCGAGGAGAGCGCCGGACACTACCTGGCCGCGGCCGGCTACTACACCCGTGCGCTGGCGCTGTTCCGCCGGCTCGGCGACGTGACCGGGCAGGCCCATCAGCTCACCCGGCTCGGCACCGTCGAGGCCCGGATCGATCGCGATGGGGAGAGCCAGGAGCACCTCCGGCAGGCGTTGGCACTGCATCGGGAGGCAGGCCACCGATTCGGGGAGGCCTGGGTGAAGATCGGGCTCGGGGAACTCGCCGCGAACAAGGGCGGACCGGCCGCCTCCTGCCGGCTGCACGCCGAGGCCGCGGCCTTGTTCGCCAGGCTCGGCCACCGGGGCAGCGAGGCCTGGGCCCTCGACGGGCTCGGCAGGGCCGAGGCGCTGGACGGACGGCCGATCGACGCGGCGGCCCACCATCGGCAGGCGCTCGACCTGTTCCGGCGGCACGGCGGCCGCGACGGCGAGTCGTGGGCCCTCAACGGACTCGGCGAAGCCTGCCTGGCCTGCGGCTACCCGGACACGGCGAGCGTGAACCATGCCGAAGCGCTCGCCGTCGCGACCCGGTACGGCTGCCATGAGCAGGTCGCCCGCGCCCATCGGGGGCTCGCCAGGGTCGCCTCCGATCCGGAAACCGTGCGCGACCACTACGAACGCGCGATCGCGCTCTACGCCGAACTCGGCGTTCCCGCCGCGGAGGACACCAAAGCGGAACTCGCGGAGTCATCCCTGTCCTAAAAGGACGGTAGGCTGCGATTGATAACCGCTGTTTATCAATAGAGCCGAATCAAGTCTTTGTCTTCGATGATTCCGCTTCGTACCGTGAACGGATCGGCGACAGAGGCAACGGAGGGAGGCGTCTCATGGAACTTCGTCACCTGCGCTACTTCGTCACCGTCGCCGAGACCTGCCACTTCGGCCGGGCGGCCGAGCGGCTGCACGTCGCGCAGCCCGCGCTCTCGCACACCATCCGCCAGCTGGAGGACGAACTCGGAGTCGTCCTGCTGGCTCGGACGACGCGCCAGGTCCGCGTGACACCGGCGGGCGAGTTCTTCCTGGCCGAAGCCCGGCGCGTCCTCGCGGGGCTGGACGTGGGAGTACGCGGCGTCCGCCGGATCGGCGAGGGCAAGCGGGGCCTGCTCCGGGTCGGGTTCACCGGCACCGCGGCGTTCTCCCATCTGCCGCGGCTGGCCAGGGCGCTCGCCCAGCGGGTGCCGGACGTCGAGCTGGAGATCCGCGCCGATCTCCTCACCGCCGAGCAGTGCGAACGCCTGCGGACGGGGACGCTGGGAATCGGCGTGCTCCGCCCGCCGGTCACCGGGGACGACATCGGCTTCCGGGTGATCGAGAGCGAACCGCTGGTCCTCGCCGTCCCCGCCGACCACCGGCTGGCCGCCGAACCCGTCGTCGCCATGGCGGAGATGCGGTCCGAACCGCTCGTGACCTACGACCGGCGCAACTCCGTCGTGTACGACGCCGTCGCTCGCAGCTGCAGGGAGGCGGGGCTGACGCCTCCTCAGCTGCACGAGGCCAGCGGGACCGCGGTCCTGCTGGCGCTGGTCGCCGGTGGACTGGGAGTCGGCGTGGTACCCGCCTCGGCCCGGGCCCTGCCGCTGGCCGGTGTCGTGTTCCGCGACCTCGCCGGAGCGGCGACCGTGGAGCTGGCGCTGGCGTGGCACCGCGAGACCCGGTCCCCGCTCGTCACGACCGTCCTCGACGTGCTCGAAGACGTCTTCCCTACCACCGAAAGCACCTGATGAAGATCACGCGAGTCGAGGCGATCCCGTTCGCCATCCCGTACCGGAAGCCGCTGAAGTTCGCTTCGGGCGAGGTGCACGTCGCCGAGCACGTCCTCGTGCGGGTGCACGCCGACAACGGCGTCGTCGGCGTGGCCGAGGCGCCTCCGCGGCCGTTCACCTACGGCGAGACCCAGGCGGGGATCGTCGCGGTGATCGACTCCCTGTTCGCCCCGCAGGTGGTCGGCCTCAGCCTGCTCGACCGCGAAACGGTGCACACCCGGCTCGCCCGCACAGTCGGCAACCCGGCCGCGAAATCCGCCATCGACATGGCCGTCTGGGACGCGCTCGGCCGCAGCCTCGACGTGTCGGTGACCGAACTGCTCGGCGGCTACACCGACCGCATGCGTGTGTCCCACATGCTCGGCTTCGACGAGCCGTCCGCGATGGTCGCCGAGGCCGAGCGGATGCGGGAGACCCACGGCATCACCACCTTCAAGGTCAAGGTCGGCCGCCGGCCGGCGTCGCTCGACACCGCCGTCGTGCGCGCCCTGCGGGAGCATTTCGGCGACGCCGTCGACCTCTACGTCGATGGCAACCGCGGCTGGACCGCCGCCGAGTCGGCCCGCGCGATGCGGGAGATGGCCGACCTCGGCCTGCTGTTCGCCGAGGAACTGTGCCCGGCCGACGACGTCCTCGGCAGGCGCTGGCTCGTACGGCAGCTCGACGTGCCGTTCATCGCCGACGAATCCGCGGTGACGCCCGCCGACGTGACCCGCGAGATTCTCGGTGGCTCCGCGACCGCGATCAGCATCAAGACCGCCCGCACCGGCTTCACCCGCTCGCAGCGCACCCATCACCTCGCCGAAGGGCTCGGCCTGGAAGTCGTGATGGGCAACCAGATCGACGGCCAGCTCGGCTCACTGTGCACGGTCGCCTTCGGCTCGGCCTACGAGCTGACGTCCCGCCGCCCCGGCGAACTCTCGAACTTCCTCGACATGAGCGATGACCTGCTCACCGAGCCGCTGCGCGTCATCGACGGCGAACTCACCGTCCGCCCCGGCGCCGGCCTCGGTGCCGAAATCGATCCGGAGAAGCTCCGGCGCTACCGCCAGGACCACTGACGCCCACCACGAATCAAGGAGGATTCATGACCGCCATCCACGAGTCGGCCACCGCGGCCGCGTCCGGCGCCAACGCGACCGAACGGTTCAAGAGCGACAAGTTCGCCGGCGTCGCCGGAACGCCCAAAGAGCGGGTCAGCCTGCTGGCCCGTGAGGTGCTGGAAGCCGTGCACGGCACGATCCGCAAGCACAAGGTCACCTACGACGAGTACAACGCGCTCAAGTCGTGGCTGATCGGCGTCGGCGAGGACGGCGAATGGCCGCTGTTCCTCGATGTCTGGGTGGAACACGTCGTCGAAGAGGTCGCCACCGAACACCGCGAGGGCAACAAGGGCACCATCGAGGGGCCGTACTACGTGCCCGGCGCGCCCGAGCAGGGCGCTCGCGGTGCGGTCCCGATGCGGGACGACGAGCCCGGTACGCCGCTCGTCTGGACCGGCCGGGTCACCTCCACCGACGGCACGGCGCTGAGCGGGGCGAAGGTCGAGGTGTGGCACGCCGACGCGGACGGCTTCTATTCCCAGTTCGCGCCGGGCATTCCGGAGTGGAACCTGCGCGCGAGCTTCACCGCCGACGCCGACGGCGGGTTCGAGATCCACACCGTGCGCCCGGCGCCGTACCAGATCCCGACCGACGGCTCCTGCGGCAAGCTCATCGCCGCGGCGGGCTGGCACGCGTGGCGTCCGGCGCATCTGCACGTCAAGGTCTCGGCCCCGGGGCACGAGCTGCTCACGGCCCAGCTGTACTTCCCCGGCGACGAGCACAACGACGATGACATCGCCTCCGCGGTCAAACCGGAACTGGTGCTGGACCCGCGCCCGTCAGGCGAGGGCGAGACCATCGAGTACGGCTTCGTCCTCGACCCCGAACGTCCCTGATCAGTGTCCCTTTTGGAGTGACCGATGCTCTACCACGTGCGCATGGACGTTCGCCTGCCGCCGGACCTCGATCCGGCGGAGCGGACCGACCTCATCACGCGCGAAAAGGCGTACAGCCAAAGGCTTCAGCGTGAAGGAAAGTGGCCGCAGCTGTGGCGGATCGCGGGCGAGTACGCGAACTTCTCGATCCTCGACGTCGCCGACCACGACGAGCTGCACACGCTGCTGTCCGGCCTGCCGCTTTTCCCGTACATGGACATCTCGGTCACGCCGCTGGCGACGCATCCGTCCAAGGTCGGTCTCTGAGGATCAGTCGGCTCTCTTCGCGAAGAGGGGACCCTTCGAAACGATCATCCCGATGCCGAAGCCCAGCACCGAAATCCCGAACATGATGAGGATGAAGCCGCCGATCTTCGCCTCGGCGTCGGTGTCCGGGCTGCGTGACGACTTCGAAGAACGGGAGACCACGGCGCCCGGATCGGCGATCGCGTCGACCCCGACGTAGAACAACGCGATCGCGGCGAGGATCAGGAAGATGCCGCCGGCGATGCGCTTGCCGGTCCGGCGCGGTGGAGCGGCGCCTTGGCTGTCCTCAGTGGAGTTGGACTCTGACATGGGCAGCAAGATATCAGCGGCCGCCGACGAACGTGAGGTGAGAACGGCGACGCAGGCGGAACCCCGACGCGAGGGCCACCGTGCCGAGCAGGAGCACGAAGGCCGCCACGCCGTGCGCGACACCTCGGGTCAGGTAGCCGATGTCCGTGTGGTCGATGGCGTAGGTGCCGATCTCCCGGCTCGACCAGAACGGCAGCAACCGCGCGATCAGGCTCGACGGATCGGCCATCATCTGGAGACCGACGACCGCCAGCAGCACGAGCGTGCCTTCGAGTTCCCTGGGCAGCACCGCACTGAGCAAGAGCCCGAACGGCGCCGACACGGCGACCGTCAGCACCATGACCAAGGCGACCGAGCCGTACCGGACGTCGTGCTGGTCGACGAGGATCAGCACGAAGTACGGCGCGGACAACAGGAATCCGACCGTCCACAGTGCACTCAAACGGCCGAGGTACAGGTCGCGGGAGCGGTAACCGGAAAGCCGCAGCCGAGGCTCCATGGCACGGCTCGCGCTGCCCGCGAACAGCGCGGCGGTGCTCAACGCCCAGCCGAGGCCGAGGCAGACGAACCGGATCGACTGTCCGAGGTGGTCACCACGCCTGCTCAAGTAGAACACCAGCGGCAGCAGCAGGAGGATCAGCAGGACCGACCGGCGGCGCAACAGTTCGCGCAGCGACATCTCGGCGACCGTCAGGATCTTCTTCACGCGACAGCCTTCCTGGCCGGGGAGAGTTCGAGCACGGTGTCGACGCGGTCCAGCTGGTTCAGCAGGTGGGTCACCACCACGATCGCCTTGCCCGCCTCGCGCCATTGCCAGACCTGATGCCAGAAGTCGAGGTACGTGCCCTTGTCGAAACCCTGGTAGGGCTCGTCGAGCAACAGCACGTCCGGGTCGCCGAGCCCGGCGAGCACGAGGTTCAGTTTCTGCCTGGTCCCACCGGAAAGGTGCCGGGCCTGCGTGCCGCGTCCGGGCGCCCAGTCCAGCGCCGCGGCACGGGCGGCGCCGATCCGTGCCGACTCTTGGCGGTCCATCCCGCGGCCGGCGCCGATCAGCACGAAATGCTCACCCGCGTCGAGGAAATCCGCCGTGCCGCCGTCCTGCGGGCAGTAGCCGAGGGAACCGCGCACGCGGACCTCGCCCGTGTCCGGACCGGTGATCCCGGCGCAGATACTCAGGAACGTGCTCTTGCCACAGCCGTTCGCCCCGATCACCGCGGCGATCTCACCCGAGCGCACCACGAGGTCGACGCCGTCCAGCACCGGCCGCCGACCGTATTTCTTCGTGATACCCCTGGCTTCCAGCAATACGTCGCCCGGACGACGCCGGGGACGTCCCACACTGTCGGCCACGGCCGAGGCGTACGCGGCGGGCGGCCCGAAGACCCGCACCGGGTCTCCGCCGCTTTCCCGCAGATGCACGGCCGCCTCGGCGACCACCTGCCGCGCCGCGTCCCCGCCGACGCCCCGGCGACGCAGTTCGTGCGTCAGCGCGGAAAGCCATCCGTCGTGGCTCATCTTCCCTCCCGCAAGATCGAGGCCACCCCGGCGGAGAACTCCCGCCAGTCGGAGGTGGCGTGCCGCAGTGTTTCCCGGCCTTCCGCGGTGATCCGGTAGTACTTGCGGGCGGGCCCGGCCGTCCCTTCCCGCCAGCTCGCGGTGACCAGGCCGAACCGCTGCAACCGCAGCAGCACCGGATACAGCGTGCCGCCCTGGATGGGGCCCAGCCCGGCGGCGTCGAGCGACTGGGCCAGCTCGTAGCCGTAGGACTCGCGCTCGGCGACCAGCGCCAGCACGCACGGCGCCAGCACTCCCCTCAACCACTGGCCGCGCCGGTCCTGATCCACGCGGAGGAATGTAGCAGTCCTACCTAGGTAGCGCTACGACCTAGTCTCCCTCTGTGCTTGAAGGCGCATCACGCGTGCTTGAAGGCGTAACTCGCGTGATTGAAGGCGGATCACCCGGAATCACGCGAGTTACGCCTCTGATCACGCGAGTTACGCCTCCAGTCACGCGAGTTACGGGAATCGGTGCCGCCGGCCGCGGGCTACTCCTGGGACTCGGCGAGCAGTTTCAGGGCGAGCGCCTTGAGTTCCGGGCTCGCCTTCGCGGCGTCGCCCGAGTCGAACGGCGGCCGTGGGTCGTATTCGACGGCGAGCTGGATACCACGGGCGGTCCGCTCGTCTGCGAGCAAGGACGCGAGATAGAGCGCGAGGTCGATACCGGCGGACACCCCCGCCGCGGTGACGACCTTGCCGACCTGGACGTACCGGTCGGCCACGTAGCGGACACCGAAGGTCTTCTCCAGATAGTCCGCCGAGGCCCAGTACGTCGTCGCCCGGTCGCGGAGCAGCCCTGCCGCGCCGAGGATCAGGCTTCCCGTGCACACCGACGTGGTCCAGGTCGTGTGCCGGTGGATACGCCGGATCCATGCGAGCAGGACCGGGTTCTCCATGGCGGCGATCGTGCCGCGGTTGCCCGCTCCCGGGACCAGCAGCACGTCCAGACGGTTCACCTCGGCCACCGAACGTTCCGCCAGCAGCGCGACGTCCCGGGTGTCCGTGCGCACCGGGCCCCGGTGCTCGGCGATCATCGTCACCGTCGCGCCGGGAAGCCGGGACAACACCTCGGCCGGACCTGTCGGATCCAGCAGGCTGAAGCCGTCGTAGAGCAGGATGCCGATCTTCAGGCCCGGGGTCTCCGCCTGGGCCGTGCCGGTGCCGAGGCCGAACGCCGCGGCCGCCGCGGCACCGGCCAGTACTGTCCTGCGTGTGGTCTTCGCACTGTTCATGCCGCGAATTCTGGGGTGGTCAGCGGACGATCGGGCGTGGCATGTCCGGCATCCTGCGAAGCTTGTCCCCGGACAGCCCGTAGTGCTCACGGAACGCCGTGCGCAGGGTTTCCGCCGAGGCGAACCCGCATTGCCGGGCGACCGCGGCGAGCGGTAACGCGGTCGACCGCACCAGGTGGGCCGCCGCTTCGGTCCGCGCCGTCCGCACGGTCCTGGCCGGGGTGCTGCCCAAATGGGCGGTGAACAAGCGGGTGAGGTGCCGGGTGGTGACCCCGGCACGCGCCGCCAGCGCCGGCGGGCTCAGGTCTTCGGTGAGATGCGCGGCGATGTAGCCCAGCAGATCCAGCACGACCCGGTTGCTCGGCGGCGGAGCGGCCAGGAACGTGCTGATCTGCGCCTGGTCGGCCGGGCGGTGCAGATAGGTCACCAGTTCACGGGCGACCTCGCGGGCCAGCGTCGGACCGTGGTCGTCCTCGATCAGCGCGAGCGTGAGATCCAGCGCGCTGATGACCCCGGCCGAGGTGAAGACGTTCCCGTCACGGATGTAGAGCGGGGCGGGATCCACCGTCAGGGCGGGAAAGCTCGCGGCGAGCAGCTCGCTGTATCCCCAATGCGTGGTGACCCGCCGGTCGTCGAGCAATCCGGCGGCCGCCAGCACGAAGGTGCCCGTGCACACCGAGGCGACCCGACGGCTTCGTTCGGCCAGCCGCCGCACCTGCGTCAGCAGCCGCTCGTCCTTGGCCGCCGCTTCCGTTCCCGCGCCGCCGACCACGAGCATCGTGTCCATCCGCCCGGAAACTTCGGCCAGCCGCCGGACACCGGCGAGCAGGATCCCCGACGAACTCCGCGTCGTCCGCCCGTGCACCGTGGCCAGTTCGACGGCGTAGGGCGGCACGGCGCCGTGCGAGTTCGCGATCTCCATCGCCCCGCTGGGACAGGCGACATCGAGTATCTGCGCGTCGTCGAAGGCGACGATCACCACCCGGCGCACCGATTCCCTTCCAGTCCCCACAAGGAGAACCTACCCGCCGGACGCCTGTTCCGGCGACGGACTCGGGCGGCGCATTCTCCTGAACTGCCTTCTCCGCCGTGAATTCCCCAGTCACGGACGGACGATCCCTATGCTGGACGGCACGTCGTGGAAGTCGTCGGCGCCGTTTTGTGACCACAGTGGACACTCGGCCCCCGGCACGCGCCACAGTCAGAACAGGAGAACCCCATGAGCGCCACCCGTGTTCCCCGCCCTCGCCGGGCGGGGTCCGTGCACTGGCCGGTCGTCGTCCTCTGTTTCCTGGCGATTCTCCTGGACGGCTTCGACACCGCGGCGCTCTCGCTGGCGATCCCCACGATGGCGGCCGAATGGGGGGTCACGCCCGCCGCGTTCACCCTCGCCGTCGTGCTGACCAACATCGGTGTGGTGTTCGGCTATCTGTCGGCGGGTTTCCTCGGCGCACGCGTACCGGGACGGCGGCTGCTGATCGGTGCCGTCCTGCTCTTCGGAGTGGCCACCGTGGCCACGGCGGCCACCCTGCACCTGGAGTCGACCGTGCTGCTTTCGGTGACCCGCCTGGTCACCGGCGTCGGGCTCGGCGTGGTGGTGCCCGCCGGTGTCGGCCTCGCCACGAAACACAGCGCCGAGAATCGCCGGGAGCAGGTCTCCATCGCGGTGGCCCTCGGTCTCGGGGCGGGCGCGGGACTGGGCGGGCTCCTCGGCGGGCGCCTGCTGAACTTCGTGGGCAGCGACGGCGTCTTCTACGTCGCGGGGATCGTCCCGCTGATCTTCGCGGCCGCGCTGGCCTGGCTCCTGCCCGCCGAAGGGACCGCCGTCCCGGCGACGGCCGGCGCCAAGAACGACGCGAAGATCGGCAGGCTCTTCGAACCCGGTCTGCGCCTGCCCACCACCCTGATCTGGGCCTTCTCGTTCCTCGTCTTCATCACCTCCTACGTCCTGATCTCGTGGATCCCCACCCTGCTCACCGGCTACGGCTTCTCGCCGTCCAAGGCTCCGATCGGGCTCGCGTTCCTCACCCTCGGCGGGATCGTCGGCGGCCTGGTGTTGCTGCCGCTCGCCGGACGCCTGGGGATCGCCCGCGCGCTGATCCTGATGCCCACCATCGGCGGGGTGTTCATGATCATCGTGGCGAAGGCGCCCCTCGGCGACACCGCGTTGCTCCTGTGCCTCGCCGGCGTGGGCGTCGGCGTGGTGTCGGCCCAGATCGGCCAGCTGGCCCTCGCGGTGGCGACCTATCCGCCGGGTCCCCGGACCACCGGCGTCGGCTGGGCGGCCGCGCTGGGGCGGCTCGGTTCGATCGTCGGACCGGGGATCGCCGGGATCCTCATCGGGCAGGCACTGGCGACGCGCGACATCGTCGTGGCGGCCACGGTGCCGCTCCTCTTCGCGGTCGTGTGCGCGTTCCTCCTGTCGCGGGTGAAGGCGAAAGCACGCGTCGTACCCATCGAGGAGACCCCGCTGGTGCTGGAAAAGACGCGGTAGGGCTCAGTCGGCCGTGAGGATCTCGGCCAGCCGAAGAGTGTCTCGGAGATAGCGCTCGTAAGGAAAGCCGGCCGCGATGAGCCCTTCGCGCAACTCGTCATAAAGCGGCTTTCCCGCGGCATGGAAGGCTTTCCGGCCGAGATCGGTGAGCCGGACCAGCCGGCGCCGCGCGTGTTCGGGGTCGACGGTGATGCGCACCAGCCCGTCCGCTTCGAGTGGCCGCAGGGCCCGGCTGATCGCCGGGTCGGAGACCGACAGCGCCTGAGCGAGCCGGTGCTGCGTCGTCGGCTCGATGTCCTCGAGCGTGCCCAGAAGCCGCATCTGGCTGTACGTCAAACCGTCGAGGTCGTCAGCGCGCCGCCGGGCCGCTTCGCCCATCAGCATGACCACCCGGTGCAGCAAATCCGCGAGTCCGTCGTCCACGATCTCACCTTACCAGAGTGTTGACGAGTTAATATTAACTAGGTAAGACTGAAGACATGGACACCTTCTCCTTTCTCGCCCAATCCGCCTTCCCGCTGGTCTGGATCGTCGTGCCCGCCGTCGGAGCCTCCCTCCGGGCACGCCACGCGACGTCATCCGAGGAACGACTCGAAATCTGGCAGCGCTGGTGGGCCATCGGCGCCTTCGGCTGCGGCAGCCTGTGGATGACGGTCGCTTTCCTCGCCTTCCCGGACGTCATGGCCACGGCGATCGGCTTCGAGCGGACGCCGTTCATGTTCGAGATCGCCTTCGCGAACCTCGCGCTGGCCGTGTTGGGCTTCCGGGCCGCCTCGGCGTCCGCGCGCGAACGCCTCACCATCGGCATCGCCGGCGGGATGTTCCTCTGGGGAGCCGCGATCGGCCACGTCTACCAGTGGTTCGCGGGCGGTGACCACTCCCCCGGCAACACCGGCGGCGTCCTCGTCACCGACATCCTGATCCCGGCGGTCATGATCATCCTGGCCCTGCGGTCCCGGCGACTCGCGCCCGTCCCGGCAATCGCCGCCTGAGCTGGTCCTCGTCATGACGACACAGACCGACCACGCGATCGGCAAGGCCGCCGCCGAGCGGCTCACCATCTTCGTCGACGCGGTGATCGCGATCGCGCTCACCTTGCTGGCGCTGGATCTCCCGATCCCCCACGGCGACACCACCGGCGCCATGCTGAGCTCGATCTCGACCCATGGCAAGGAATACCTCGCCTTCGCGCTCGGCTTCGCGGTGATCGCCGCCCACTGGCGCGCCCACCACGAGATCTTCCCCCACGTCCGCTCGCTGAGCGGCCGCCTGATCAGCCTCACCCTGGTCTGGCTGTTCATGCAGGTCCTGATGCCGTTCGCGACGCGGGTCATCACCGCCGAGGGAGCCTTCCCGCTCCGGTTCAGCCTGTACGCGACGGTGCAGGTCCTCGCCTCCGCGTCGTTCGCGCTGATCATCAGGGAGATCCGGCGCGAACACCTGTACGGGACCGGCGGACCGCCCCGGGTGTTCGCCCAGAGCCTGACGCGCAGCGTCTGCTTGGCCGCGGTGTTCGGGATCTCCGTGCCCGTCTCGTTCCTGACGAACGACGCCGTCGCCTACCTGTGCTGGCTCGCGGCGCCTGTCGCGCTCGCCGTGGCCCGCCGCGTCCAGGACCGCAGGCCGTCCGACAGCTGAGCGGCCTGGCCGGCTCGGATCAGCGCAGCGCCGTCAGGACGTAGTCGTCGCCGGACTGCCACACGGGTGCCACTTCGGCGAAGCCCGCTTCCCGGAGCAGCCTGGTGTGTTCCTGCGGGCTCAGCCGGTTGCCGTAGCCGGTCGAGATACCGCGCAACTCGTCGGCCGTGAACCGCTCCCGCAGCGCCGGATCGGCGGCGACCGCCGCCCACCAGGCCTTCCATTCCTCGTTGGCGCCGACCCCGGCACGCGCCGCCCGCCGGTTCTTGACCACCTCGGCGAGTTCGCGCATGCCCGGTTGTTCGTCGTAGAGGTGGTCGCCGTTGACGAGCGCTCCGCCCTCCCTCAGCGCTCCGGCGAGGTCACGGTAGACGTCGGCGAGCCGCTCGGGACGCAGCCAGTGCAACGCGGTCGTCGAGACGGCGGCGTCGACCGGCTTCCCTTTCAGCCAGCCGCTCTCGGCGAGGTCGGCTTGGAGGTATTCGATGTCGGTCTCCCGCGGCCGGGTGGCCCGGGCGAGGGCGAGCAGGAACGGGTCGTTGTCGACGCCGACGACCCGTGCGCGCGGCAGCCGTGCGGCGAGCCTCGTGGCCAGCGATCCCGGGCCGCAGCCGAGGTCCAGCACCAGCGGATCGGCGACGTCCCGGCAGACGTGCTCGACGACGTCGATCAGCACGGCGAAGCGTTCTTCGCGGTCGGCGACGTAGCGTTCCTGCTGGATGTCCCATCGGCGCACCCAGTCCGCCGCGAGCTTCTCGTCCACCTGCCCTCCTTCGTGATCTTGATCCTGTGTAGCACACGCCGGACATGGGTTACCGTGGGCGCCACAACGCAAGAAGGTGCCCGTCGGGGGAAGCCGGTGTGAATCCGGCGCTGACCCGCAACCGTGAACGACCTGGGACGACGTCTCAGCGCCGTGAGCCGGACTGCCCGCCGGGTACCGCCAGCCCCAACTGTCGTGGAGTACGGAGCGGGGTCCCGTTCACGTGCGGCCGCGCGCCCGGGACAGTGCTCGATGTCCCGGAGGTTCCTATGACGCGTCATCCGCTCACCCGACGGCGGCTGCTCGCCCTGGCCGCTCTCACGCCGTTGGCCGCGTGCGGGACCGCGCCGTCGGACACGGGCCGGTTGAGGGTCGCGTTCGCCGCGGGCGGCTCGAAGGAGACCCTGGACCCGTCCCAGGTCTCCCTTTTCGTCGACCAGGCGCGGGCCAAGGCGCTCTTCGACACGCTGGTCGCCTACAACGCCGACACCTCGTTGCGGCCGCGGCTGGCCGAGTCCTGGGAGAGCGACGCTTCCGGCACACGCTGGCGGATCCGGCTGCGGCAGGCGGCCTTCCACGACGGCCGTCCCGTCACGGCGGACGACGTGCTCTACACCTTCCGGCGGATCGCCGACCCCGCACTGGCGTCCTCGTCACGGCAGTACTTCGCGAAGGTCGACTTCGGCCGCAGCAAAGCGGTGTCCCCCACCGAGATCGAGCTGACGCTGACCGCTCCCGACTTCGAGTTCCCGTCGGGCTGGGGTGCTCCCGGCGCGGAGATCGTGCCTGCCGGGACGACGGACTTCCGGGCACCCATCGGCTCCGGTCCGTTCCGTTTCGTCTCGTTCACCCCCGGTGGCCCGGCGGTGTTCCGCAAGAACGAGTCCCATTGGGACGGCGCGCCGGGCGTCGACGAGCTGGAATTCGTACCGGTCAACGAAGAAGCCGCCCGCGTCAACGCCTTGCTGTCCGGGCAGGTCGACTACGTTCACGATCTCGCGGCCGGTACCGCGGCCCGCCTGGCCGGTGACGGGCGCGTCTCGTTGCTCGAAGCCAAGGGAACGACGATGCAGGGCATGATGCTGCGCGTGACGCGGCCGCCGTTCGCCGACCCGAGGCTGGTGCGCGCCGTACTGTCCGGAGTGGACAGAGAGGCGCTGAACCGGGTCGCCTTGGCCGGACGCGGCGAGATCGGCAACGACCTGTTCGGCAAAGGACTCCGCGGGTACGCCACCGGCATCCCCCAGCGCGGCCGCGATGTGGAGCTGGCCCGTTCGCTCGTCCGCGAGGCGGGCGCGGAGGGGCTGGCCTTCGCCGTCGAAACCAGCGACGTCGACCCGGGCTTCGCCACCGCGGCCACGCTGATTTCCCAGCAGCTGGGAGAAATCGGGCTGAAGGTCACCCCGAACACGCGCGGGTCGAGCACCTACTTCAGCGAGATCAAGACGAAGGGGGTCGCCGCGCTCACCCGCACGGCGACCCTGCCGGTACCGACGTTCCTCAATCAGCGCTTCCGGACCGGCGGTTCGAACAACGTCAACGGTTTCGCGTCACCGGAGTTCGACGCCCTCATGGACCGGGCCGCGGCCACCGCGGACGAGGGTGCCCGGCTGGCTCTGTTCGGTGACGCCCAGCGGATCGTGCACGAATCCGGGGGTCTGCTCGCCTGGGGCTTCAGCACCTGGACGATCGGCGTGTCGAAGCGGGTGTCCGGACTGGTGACCGCGCCGCCGAACACCTTCGACTGGGCGAGGTTCGACCGCGCCCGGCTGTCCTGACGTGCCGGGTTACGCCGTCCGGCGGCTGGGCTTCGCCGTCCTGCAGGCGATGTTCGTGCTGGTCGCGACGTTCGCCGTGACCGCGTTGCTCCCCGGCGACGCGGCGTCGGTCGTGCTCGGCGAGCAGGCCACCGACGAGCAGGTGGCGACCGTGCGCCACCGGCTCGGCCTCGACCAGCCGCTCCTCGACCGGTTCGGGCACTGGTTTTCGGGGCTGCTCACCGGGGATCTCGGCCGCTCGCTCGTGACCGGCGCCCCGGTGACCGAGGAGATCGCCCGCCGCTTCGCCGCCACCGCCTTGCTCGCCGGGGCGACCCTGCTCGTGCTCGTCCCGCTCGCGCTGGGCATCGGGGTGACCTGCGGGCTGCGCGAAGGGTCACGGATCGACCGCGTGCTCACGTCGGTCACGCTGTTCCTCCACGCGATCCCCGAGTTCGTCTTCGGTCTGCTGCTCGTCGCCGGATTGGCCGTCTACACCGGATTGCTCCCGGCGACCGCAGCCGGAACCGAGCCTGCCGCCCACCCCGAGGTGCTCGTGCTGCCGGTGATCGTGCTGGTCGCCCGGCAGCTGTGCGACGTCGCCCGGCAGCTCCGGATCGGGATCGCCGAGCAGACCCGAGGCCAGGTGGCCGGGCATCTGCGCCTGCTCGGCCTGCCCGAACGCACCGTGGTGCTGCGTCATCTCCTGCCCGCCGCCGCGGCCCCCGCCGTGCAGCAACTCGCCCGCGCCGTCGAAGGGCTGCTGACCGGCACGGTGATCGTCGAGTCCCTGTTCGCGATCACCGGCCTCGGCACGGGTTTCGTCGAGGCCGTGCAGAACCGGGACATCCCGCAGGTGCAGGGATACGTGCTGACGTTCGCCGGCGTGGTCGTGCTCGGGAACCTCGTCGCCGACCTCGTCGCGCATCGGCTCACGCCGCAGCGGGAGGCCGCCACGTGGTGAAGCGGACGTTCGGGTGGTCCCTGCTCGCGGTGCCGCTGGTGCTCGCGATGGCCGGGCCGCTGCTCGCGGGCCGCGTGGAGTCCGTCGGGGCGCCGTGGCAGGCGCCGGACGCCGCCCATCCCCTCGGCACCGACGTCCTCGGCCGCGACGCGCTCACGGTGATCCTCGCGGGCGGGTTCCCCGTGATCGGCATGACGGCCGCCGCGCTCGCGCTCGCCTACCTGATCGGGGTGCCGCTCGGTCTCGTCGCGGCCGGGCGCGGACGGCTGGCCGACGAAACCGTGATGCGGTCCCTCGATCTCGTGCTGGCCTTCCCGTCGCTGCTGGTGCTCATGGTGCTCGCCGCGACCGGGCACCGCGGGCCCGGCGTGCTCATTCCCGTCGTCGCCGTCCTCCAGTTGCCCGCGATCACCCGCGTGGTGCGGGCCGCGGCGTTGGCGCCTGGCTGCCGCGCCGCCGTGGAAGCCCTTACCCTGCAAGGACAACCGTGGTGGCGGATCCAGCTCGGCTATGTCGCCCGGCACCTCGCCGGTCCCGTCGCGACCGACGCCGGGACGCGGCTCGGCGTGGTGCTCTACCTGCTGGCGTCGGCGAACTTCCTCGGGCTCGGCCTGCCGGCGGACTCGCCGGACTGGGCCGTGGTCATCGAACGTAACAGCGAAGCCCTCTACACCTCGCCCGCGGTGGTCCTCGTTCCCGCCGCGCTGCTGATGGCGTTGTGCGTCGGCACGAACCTCGTCACCGACCGGCTGCTCGCCGCCAGGCGGGTGATCGCGTGACCGTCCTGGAAATCACCGGTCTGTCCGCCCGCGCCGGGGAAACCGCTTTGCTCGACGACGTTTCACTGTCCCTCGAAGCGGGCCGGGTACTCGTCGTGCTCGGCGCGTCCGGCGCGGGAAAGACCACCTTGGGGCTCGCCGCGACCGGACAGGCCCGCCCGGGGATCACGTTGTCCGGGTCGGTCGTGCTGGCGGGGTCGCCGCTCCTGGGCCGGACCGCTTCCGAACTGCGACGGGCCCGGGCCGGCGTCATCGGCCACCTGCCGCAGCAGCCGTCGGCGGTCCTGGACCCGGTCCGCCGCTGCGGGCCGGTGCTGACCGAACTCGCCGCCCTCCGCCACCGCGGCCGTGCCGCGCGGCTCACGGCGGCCCGCACCGCGCTGGCGGAATCGGGACTCGACCGGACGTTGTGGCGCCGGTTCCCGCATCAGTTGTCCGGCGGGCAGCAGCAGCGCATGGCCCTCGCCACCACTCTCGTGAACCGGCCCCGGGTGCTGGTCCTCGACGAACCGACCAGCGGTCTCGACGCGGCGAACAGGGCCGTGCTCACCGCCCGGCTCGCGGAACTTTCCCAGGCCGGGACGGCGTTGCTGATCCTGACCCACGACCTCACGCTGGCCCGCGCCCTGGCCGGCGACGTCGCCGAACTCCGCGACCACCGCTTGGTGCCGTCCGCGGCGGTTCCCGAACCCGTTCGCGTCGACAGCCCGCCGCCGTCGCCGTCCTCACCGGTGCTCGTCGTCCGCGGGCTCACCGTGCGCGCCGGGCGGACGACGCTCGTCGAGGACTTCGACCTGGAACTGGCGGCGGGCAGCCGCACCACACTCGCCGGCACCTCGGGCGCGGGCAAGACGACGGTCGCCCGCGCGCTCGCAGGCTTGACTCCACCGAGCGCGGGCACGATCGAAATCGACGGCGTCCGGCTCCCCCGCCTCGCCCGTCGTCGCACTCACGCGCAACTGCGCGCGGTCCAGTACGTCCACCAGGACAGCCGCGCGTCCTTCGACGAATTCCGCGACGTGCTCGACCAGGTGGCCGACACCGCCCGTCTCCTTCGCGGGCTCAGCCGTGCGGACGCCCTGCTCGAAGCGACGGAAACCCTGCGCTCCCTGGGAATCGAAGCGGCCGACCGCCGTCCCGGCCTGCTCTCCGGCGGCCAGCTCCAACGCTGCGCCGTGGCCCGCGCGCTCCTCGCCCGTCCCCAGGTCCTGATCTGCGACGAAGTGACCTCGGCGCTCGACGCGGCCAACCGCACGCGGCTGCTGGAGGTCCTCGCCACCGCGGCGGAACGGCACGGCACCGCGTTGCTCATGATCAGCCACGAAGACACCGCGGCTCCGCTCACGATCACGATGGGGGCTGAATCAACGGGTTGACGCCTCTCGTCTGTCCATTAGGGACAGTTTCGCGGTGGCGTGCTTCTCGTGTCGCGAAAGCCACACCCGCCGCCCGCCTCCGACGTTGCGAAAGCCACTTTCGCAACGTTGAAGGTTGCGAAAGTGGCTTTCGCAACACGCCACCCCACCTCAAGCCGACCGAACGGTCCCTTGTGGACACAACGCACAAGCCTTCCACCGGCTCAGCCGTATGCCCGCACCCTCTCCCGACGTGACCCGAAACCCACTCCCGGAAGCGACCACAGACCGCCAGGCCATTCGACGGCAGCCGGACGCCAGCCGAGCAAGGTCCTCCGGAAAACCACGTCAAGCTCCCCATCGACCAGCGCCTGCACGAACGCCACGAACTCCTCGAAGTCCTCCCGCGAGTCCACTTCGAACGGATCCAGATCGTCGAGGAACAGATCCCCGACGCTACCGGTCATGCGCAGTTCCAGGCGCGGCGCCCCAGGCACAGCAGGCTCGACCCGGACGACACCAGGGGCGACGCTGATCGAGACCGCCCCGCTCTCGATCAGCCGCCGGTACGCGGTTCCGAGTGCGTCCGCGAACCGGTCCATCGTCGTCCCTCGGTCAGGTGGTGACAGAACTACGCTTCGGGATTGTACTGCCAGCTACTCCGGTAACAGGTGTCCCAACCCGCGTCGTCCACGCAGACCACGACGCGGACCCGGCTGAGTTTCGTGCCCGAGTTGTACTTCAGGTTGGTCCAGTAGCTCGTGGTGCCGCATCCGCTCTCGTTCCAGCGGTACGGCGTCGAGCCGATGGTCCCCATGCCCAGGTCGGCCTCGAAGAACACGTAGACCGGGTTGCCGTCGCATTTCGTGTCCCGCACGGCCATGTTGATGTTCTTCATCCCGCTGAGCGTCCAGGTCCAGTTGGCCGATCCGTAGACCTCGCTCCCCGATGCGGTGGCCGCACCCGCCGCCGCCGACGCGGTTCCCGTGAACGCCAGTGTCGCCGCCGACGCCACCGCGGTCACCATGGCCGCCCGCCGCAGGTTCCTGCTCAGAAAACGCTTCATGTTCCCCTCCGATGTGATAAATGAATGACGACCTCTGGGGGAGGCGTCATGCTTCGTATTCACTTCACCGACCACGACCTGGCCCGCGTTCGCATCGCGGCCGCACCGGATCCGCTGTGGGAGACCGTGCTGGCCATGCAGAAACTCGCGCTCGACGGCATTCCCGCCTTCGCCCGCTGGCGGCGGCGGGTGCGAGAAGGACTACGTGAACGCGACACCCTGGTCGCGGTGCGTTTCCTGCAGACGATCGCGCCGCCGGCCCGGTACTTCCCGGACTTCCTCACTCCCGCCGAGTCCGCGGACGGGCTGGAGGCGGGGCTGGAGGCACTCCGCGGGACGCCGGTGGATCGGCTCGGGCGCGAAGTCGGGCTGATGGCGCAGCATCGACGGCTGCCAAGGTGGACCCACGGCCTGGCCGCGGGAACGGCGCTCGATCAGGTCGCCGAGGCGCTCAAGATCGCCCACGACACCTTGGTCGCTCCACAATGGACAACCGTGCGTACCCAGGTCGACACCGACCGTGCCGTTCGGTCGCGCCTCGCCTGCGAAAGCGGCGCACTCGGCCTGCTCGACTCACTCCGCCCGGCCTTCCGCTGGGAGGCCCCGATCCTGACCGCGCGCTACCCCATCGATCGCGATCTCCACCTTCGCGGGCGCGGCATCCGGCTCGTCCCCTCCTACTTCTGCTGGGACACCCCGGTCGCCCTCGCCGACGACGACCTTCCACCGGTCCTCGTCTTCCCAGTGTCCCACGAGCACGAACCCGCGCCGCTGCCGAAACACCTGGCCACCCTGCTTGGCCGGACCCGCGCCGCGGTCCTGTACGCGGTGGCGGGCTGCCCCGCCAGTGGCGAACTCGCCGACCGGCTCGGCGTTTCGGCGGCCGCGGTATCGCGGCACACCACCGTGCTCCGTGACGCCGGGCTCATCACCAGCCGTCGCCACGGAGCCGTGGTGCTGCACCATCTCACGCCGCTGGGCGCCGCGATGCTGGGCTGAGCCGTCAGCGCACGATCCGCCACGGCGTGCAGCTGTCGTCTCCCGCGTCGTCCTCGCAGAGCCGGAACGACGTCACGTCCGGGATCGTGGCGTGACCGCAGCCGATCTTCGACCCGTTGTTGTCGCGAAGAGTCAGAAATCCGTTCTTCTGCCGATACTGGGCGTAGACGCCGTTACCGTCCTGCTCCTCGTCACACACCCCGGCACGATCGTCACCGGTTTCGTACTGGGCGTAGTCGAGTTCTTGCCGGATGAGGTAGCTGGTTCCCGCCTCCGCGGTCGAAGTCCCCAGTGCCAGCGCCGAAATCATCGCGGCGCCGACGAGCATCACTTTCCGGATCATCGTTCCCCTCCTCTTGGCCCTCCCCTGGGCCACGGGAACAGCCTGCCGCCTCTCCCCATCGGCCGACGAGACTTTTGCGCCACAGCGGAAAACCGCAGGCAGGGGCCCTCGTCAGCCGACGTGGATTCCCGGGCGGAGCGCGGGATCGCGTTCGCTGGTGCGGATGATCTCGCGGACGACGGGGGCGGTGTCGCCGCGGCCGAGGATCAGGTAGCGGAACAGATGCCCGAGTGGATTGCCCTCGCTCCACTCGAAATGGCATTGGGGCCGCACGCCGGTGCTGTCGCGCAGGGCGAGCAGGATGGCCGCGATCGCGTTGGGGGCAGCGGGGCTTTCCGCGCGGAGCACCCGGAATCCCTCGATCTCGACACCGCGCACCTTCAGCACGTCGCTGAAGCCGGACGGGTCGATGACGTCGATTTCGAGGAACAGGACGTCGGCGGCGCCCGGTACCGGGTTCAGGCCGCGCTGCTCGGCTTCCTTCGCCCGGTATTCGTCGGCGTCCCCGGCCTGGCGCCGGTTCGCGATGATGGTGAGCGCGCCGTCGTGCGCGATCGAATCGGTGACGAACCGGCGCGCGGGCTCGTCGAATTCGATGTGGTCAACCCGCAGTTCCGTGGTGCGGGTGACCCGCGAGATCAGCGACACCACGATGATCCCGAGAATGAAGAACGCGGAGATGGTGAGCCCGTCGGGCTTCTCGATGACGTTCTCCACCAAGGCGTAGATCAGGATCAGGGTCAGCACGGCGAACGCGATCGCCGCCTTGCGCTGCCGCTTCTTCGCCGCGGAGATGGCCACCGCGACCGACGCCGACACCATCATCGCGAGGATCCCGGTGGCATACGCCCCGGCCTGGGCGTTGACGTCCGCGTTGAAGATGATCGTGACCAGGACGCAGATCGCGGTGTAGACCAGCACGACCGGGCGGACGGCACGGGCCCAGTCCGGCGCCATCCCGTACGCGGGCAAGTAGCGCGGGACGATGTTGATCAGCCCGGCCATCGCCGACGCCCCGGCGAACCACAGGATCAGGATGCTGCTGATGTCGTAGGCCGTGCCGACCCATTCGCCGAGCAACTCGTGCGCGAGGTATGCCAGCGCGCGGCCGTTCGCCTCGCCGCCCGGCTGGAACTTCTCGGCCGGGATCAGGACCGTGGTGACGAAACTGGTCGCGATCAGGTAGACCGACATGATCAGCGCGGCGGCGGTGAGCAGCTTGCGGGTGTTGCGGATCCGGTTCGCCAGCCGCTGCTCGGCGTTCTCACCCTTGGCCGCCACCAGCGGCATCATGCTCACACCGGTCTCGAAACCCGACAAACCCAGCACCAGCAAGGGGAACGCCAGGATCGCCGGGCCGATGACACCGCCGAACCCGCCTCCGCCGGAGGTGAGCGCGTCCAGCCAGCGATCGAACGCGGCGGGATCGGCGATCACCTCACCGACCCCGGCGACCACGACAACGGCGTTCAGCACCAGGAAGATCGCGACCAGTGGGATCGCGACGCCGACCGCCTCACTGAACCCGAGCAGGAAAACCCCGCCCAGGATCAGCAGCAGGACGACCGTGATCAGCACCTCGTGCCCGTGCAGGAACGACGGGGTGATCGGATTCTCCAGCGCGTGCACCGTGGCGTCCGCCGACGACAGCGTGATCGTGATGATCCACGACGTCGCGACGAAACCCAGTAGCACCAAGACGAAGATCTTGCCGCGCCAGAACGGCAGCAGGTTCTCCAGCATCGCGACCGAACCCTGGCCGTGCGGGCTCTCCTTCGCCACCCGCCGGTACATCGGCAGCATGCCCAGCAGCGTCAGCGCCACGATCAGCAACGTCGCCAGCGGCGACAGCGCACCCGCCGCCAGCGCGGCGATCCCGGGCAGATACGACAACGTGGAGAAGTAGTCCACGCCGGTGAGACACATGACCTTCCACCACGACTGCGGGGTGGTGTGCTCCTCGTGGCTCTCCGGCCCGACCGGCTGGACCCGGTGCTCCATCAGCCACCGGCCGACCTTGCCCGACGGCGCCGCCTGCCGGACCGGGCTCTCCACCCGCTCCGGGACAGCATGCTCCGGTACCTCGGTCATTCCGTGCCCTCCCCGAATCGCACGTACGCCTCCCGCGGGCCACCCTGACCCATCGTGGTGGCCGCACACCGACGCGGACACTAACGAACCAGCGCTAAGAATCACCGCGCCCACCGTAAAGAAAACGTAAGTGTCGTAAGGGCTCCAGCCCTCACCCGCCATCCGGCAGGCGCGCCTTCCAGACGCCGGATCAGCTACCGACACCGGAGGCGCACGGCCGGATCCACGGGCGATTAGGCTGTCGACGAGAAGCAAGAGCCGAGGAGTACATGAATCCGCCGCACGAGGGCACCCGGTCACGATGAATCCGACCACTGCCGCCGACCCCTTCGTCCACCCCGCGCTGTTCTACCGAGGGCAGGACGACTACCTGGCGGGCACGGTCCCCTTCATCCGGCAAGGCCTGGACGGCGGCGAACCGGTCGCGGTCTCGGTGCCGGGCCCCAACCTGGACCTGCTGCGGACCGCGCTGGGCGAGGACGCCGAGCGGGTCCGGCTGCTGGACATGACCGAAGAAGGCCGCAATCCCGGCCGGATCATCCCCGGCGTCCTGCGGGCGTTCGCCGACGAGCACCCCGCCCGGCGCGTCCGCATCATCGGCGAACCGATCTGGGCCGAACGGTCCGAGCTGGAATATCCGGCGTGCGCACAGCACGAGGCACTGATCAATCTGGCGTTCACCGGCCGCGAGGTCACCATCCTCTGTCCCTACGACGTCACCCGCCTCGACGTCCGCGCACTGACCGACGCCGAAGCCACCCACCCACTCCTGATCGACTCCACCGGCGAACGCATCAGCGCCGGCTACGCCCCTGACCGCATCATCAACGGCTACAACACTTCGCTGCCCGAACCGGTCCCGACCGTACCCGCCGCGTACATCACTCTCGACGCCGTCACCGGCGACGCCGTCGCCCTGGCCGAAGCCCGTGCGATGGCCCGCGGTCAGGCAATGAGGGCGGGGCTCACCGACGATCGAGCGGGAGACGTCGAACTCGTGGTCACCGAACTCCTCGCCAACAGCGTGGACCACGGCGGCGGGCAGGGACGGCTCAGCGTCTGGCCGGAGACCGGCCTGCTGGTCTGCGAAGTCCGCGACACCGGCCACCTGACCGATCCACTGGCCGGACGCCGACCCGCCCGCGCGGGGCAGCTGCGCGGCCGCGGACTCCTGCTGATCAACCACCTGGCCGACCTCGTGCGTCTCCACACCGGGCCACGGGGCACCACCGTCCGCGCCTGCTTCACCACCACGCCGCGCTGACCGCCTCGTTTCCCCGCGGCCGCCATCGGTCCGTCGTCACTCCCGGCGGTTGGCGGATTGACCAGTCATACTCAACAAGTTATATATGAACTATGTCCTATCGAGGCGCCGGCCGGGCAGCGGTGCTCGGCGCGGGGATCGCCGGTCTCGTGACCGCACGGGTCCTGTCCGAGCACTACGACGAGGTGGTCGTCGTCGAGCGTGACGAGCTCCCGGAGCTGCCAGGGCACCGGCGATTCGTGCCTCAGTCGCACCACGCGCACGGCCTGCTGGGCTCCGGCCGCCGGGTACTGGTCGGGCTGTTCCCCGGCCTGTCGGCGGAACTGGCGGCAGGCGGCGCCCTCACCCCCGGTTCCGGTGATCCCGCGCTGGGAGATCGTTCGCTCTTCCTGGTCCGCGGCGCGACGACCATCCGGATACCCGCCTGGTGGAGCGGAGGTTTCGGGGCGAGCCGGATCCTGCTCGAGCACGCGATCCGCGCCCGCGTACGGAAACTGCCGAACGTCACGATCCTGGACCGGACACCGGCCACCGGGCTGCTGACCGACCGGTCCCGCCGCCGGGTCACCGGTGTCCGGACGCCCGGCGAGGAGCTGGGCGCCGATCTGGTGGTCGACGCGTCGGGCCGGAACTCGCCATTGCCGCAGTGGCTCGAGCGGATCGGGTACCGGCCACCACCGCATTCGGTCGTCCACTCCGACGTGCGCTACGTCAGCGTGGTCACCGAACCCGATCCGTCCTTCGATCCCGAATGGCTGGCCATCCTCGGCGGCCAGGCCGAATCCGGCTCCTCCGTCGGCGGCGTCGTCCTTCGCGTCGAGCACGGCTTGCTGCACATCTCGTTCGGCTCGATCGCCCGGCGGGGACCGGTTCCGGCGGATCTGGCCGAGCTGCGCGATTTCGCCGATCGGCTGACGGCACCGGTGGTGGCCGAGGCACTTCGCCGATCGACTCCGGCCGGCCCGATCCGCACCTTCCGCGTCCGCAGCAACACCCGGCGGCATTACGACCGTGCTCCCGAAATGCCCGACGGCGTGCTCGCGCTCGGCGACGCCGCCAGCGCGGCCAATCCCATCTACGGCCAGGGAATGAGCGTGGCCGCTCTCTCCGCGGCCGCGCTCGGCCGGGTACTCGCCGACGGCGACGACGCGGGGTTCGGGCGCCGGGCGGCACGGGCCATCGCCGCCACGTCCACCGAGGCGTGGCGCCTCGCGCTCGGCGAGGACCTCCGCTACGGATGCCGGACCGAAGGGGTCCGCTCACCTTGGACGGCCAGGTTCGGTGAGGGCTATCGCAACCGCCTGGAACGGGCGGCGGCACTGGACCCCGAGGTGGCGGCGGCCTTCAACGACGTGCTCAATCTTCACCGGCCGCTGTCGTCGCTCGGTTCCCCGAGGATCGCCCGCCGGGTGCTGCGGCCGCTGCGCGACCGCGATCCCGGTCCCCTGTCCGCGACCGTCGCCGCCGTACTCGGCGCCGCCTGAACCCGTCCGAACGAGGAGACCCATGTTCCGGCCCCAGTTCGTCGACGTCGACGACGTCTTGCTGCACGTCGAGACCGACGGCCCCGACGACGGTCCGGCCGCCCTGTTCCTCCACGGCTGGCCCGATCTCTGGTTCACCTTCGAGCCGCAGATGACCGCGCTCGCCGAACAGGGGTACCGGACACTGGCGCCGGATCAGCGCGGCTACGGCCTTTCGTCCAAACCCGCCACCGTCGCCGACTACGAGATGTCCCGGCTGGTGAACGACATCGTGCTCCTCATCGAGCGGCAGGACGCGGCGCCGGTCCATCTGGTCGGGCACGACTGGGGCGGGGCGGTGGCCTGGGCGGTGGCGATCGAACGGCCCGATCTGGTCCGGTCGCTGACCATCGTCAACTGCCCGCATCCCCAGGTGTTCGCCGACTCGTTGCGGCGCAAGCCTTCCCAGCTGCTGCGGAGCTGGTACATGGTGGCGTTCCAGATCCCCGGCCTCGCCGAGGCCGTCCTCGGCGCGCGCGGCGGCGCGGTCCTCGCGGCGATGCTCGGACACGGCGCCCGGCTGAGCGAGGCCGACCTCGACCGGCACCGCGCCGTCTGGCGCCATCCCGGCACGATCCAACGACCGCTTTTCTGGTACCGCGCGATGTTCCGGACGATGTGGCACTCGCGCCGCGCCGGCTCCGACCTGACGGTACGCGTGCCGACCCAGATCATCTGGGGACGCCGCGACGGTGCGCTCGGCGGGCATCTCGCCGAACCCAGTGCCGCCCGGTGCGAACGCTCCGAACTGCACTGGCTCGACACGAGACACTGGCCGCACCGCGAACGACCCCGGCACGTCACCGAGCTCCTCGCCGCCTGGTTCGCACGGCACGCGGACCGGAGCTGATCGATTGCTATTCTCCGGGTCTCCCGCCGGAAGGAGCCCGATGCTCAGATTCGCCCTGCTGGGTTTCCTGCTCCGGCAGCCGATGTCCGGCTACGACCTGGCCACCGCGATCCGCGGCAGCATCCACTTCGTCTGGCCCGCCCAGCTCAGCCAGATCTACCGCACGTTGAGCCAGCTCGAGGACAGCGAGCTGGTCGTGTCCGAAGTGGAGCCACAGCAGAGCAGGCCGGACCGCCGCGTGTACACGGTCACCGACGCCGGGCGGGCGGCGTTCGATTCCTGGCTGAGCGAGCTGGTCACCGAACTCGACCCAGTCCGCGTGCCCTTCATGGTCCGCTTCTTCTTCGCCGGATCCCGCTCCCTGGAGGACACCGTGACCCAGCTCCGGGTCATGCGCGACCTCCACGTCAAGGATCGCGAGCGGCTCGCCGTCGAGCTGCCGGACCAGATCGCGGCGGCCGCGGCCCTCACCGGCGGCGGCGAACTCGATCCCCTCATCTGGGACTCGGTCCGCCGGGCGGGCGAGATGATGGCCCAGACCTGGGTGGACTGGATCGACGAAACCATCGAACGACTCCAGCACGCCGCACGCGCCGGCCACGAATAAGCCGGTCAGGTCACCGTCACCGTCGCGGCCACCGGCGGCTCCTGCCCCATCGGGATCGAGCATCCGTAGTAGATCGGATGGCCGAACATGCGAAGGCCGAGCGTGATCGTGCCCGGAGTCGTGAAGGCGACCTGCTCGGTGCCCTCGATGTACCAGTGTTCACCGACCGGGATCGCCGTCGGGTTGGTCAGCCGATCGACCTTGAACTCGCCGCTGCCCGCGCCGCCCGTCTTGATGACCCCGAGGCCCATGACCGCTCCCGCGCCCAGTGGCCGGCCCGTCCAGGCCTTGACGTCCCTGACCTTGAGGAAGACCGGTACGGGCACGCCGCGCGTGACGGTGGCGGGCACGGTGATCGTCACGTTCACCGTCCGGCCGATGTCCGAACCGTTGACATAGCAGGTCTGGGTGACTGTGTCGGCCGAGGCGGTACCGGCCGTCACGGTCAGACCGAACCCGGTGGCCACCGCGATGGCGACGGCCGCGATCTTGCGACGGAACACAGGAGACCCCATTTCCGGTGAGTGCGTGAGGATTCAAGATCCCGCACGCGCCGGAGGCAAGGCGTCTTCCCCAGTGCGGTCAGCACTAGCCTGCGGTCGTGCCTCGCAGAGCCGTTTCGATTTCCGCGCCCGAGAGGCGCCGGGGGCTGACGTAGTAGAGCACTGATCCGGCCGGGAGATCGCCGTCCCACGACGGATTGACCACCAGGTCGTCGTCGGTCCGCGCGGCCAGCACCGTGGCGCCGAAAGCGCGGCCCAGCGCCAACCGGCATTTCTCGGTGCTCAACCGCCCCAGCGACTCGGGCAGACTCACCGAGTACGTCCCGGCCCCGCCCGCCGTCATCAGCTCGGAGTAGACCTCGGCGATTCCCGGCGAGGTCAGTTCTTCCGTGACCATCCGCGGTGTGTGCCACTGCACGCACTTGATCCGCGGATCCACATAGCGGACCAGCTCGGATTTCTCCATGTCCCGCAACGTCACCACGACATGCGCCGACCGGTTCGCGTGGTCGACGGTCACCGCGACGGCCAAGGCCTCGTTGTCGTCGCCCATGTCGACCAGGATGGTGCTCGCCGCCCCGACCGCGGCCCGGGCCAGCACGTCGGCCGCGGTCGGCTCGCCACGGACGAAGTCCACCGGCTGCGACGGCATGGGGTGGACCTGCACTTCGTCGCTCGCGCAAAGGACGAGCCCGGTCACGCCGTCGGCGATGAGTTGCGCGACGATGCGCTCGGTGCGGCCTGCCGTGTAGCCGATCAGGAGCGTGTGCCCGCTCGCCCGTACGGCTTCCATCCCCTGCATCCGCCGTCCCTTCGTCTGTTCGAGCCTGGAAGCGAGCTTGGTGAACACCGTGGTGAGCGTCGCGATCCCGCCGATGATGACATAGGCCCCGACGAAATGGCCCGCGGTGGTTTCCGGAGAGAAATCGCCGTATCCGACTGTCGCGGCCGTGACCACGAAGTACCACCAGTAGTTCCCCGGCCGGACGAGCTCGGCTCCCGCGGGTTCGGCCAGCACCATCAGCGGCCAGCTGGTCGCGAAGACGAAGACGACCACGACGACCGGAAGCAGCCAGCCCTGCTGCAACACCCAGCGGGCCAGCAGCCGCGCCAAGACGAACGACACCCCCGCCTCCTCACCGGCCGCGACCGCGAGCTCACTCGAACTCGCTCCACCCCGACCGCGGATTCCGTTACCAGACCACACCGTTCCCAGCGGCGCAACGGACGTTACCGGACCGCTACGGCGGATATCGTCATGAGGAAGCGTGTGTCTGAAAAGGACTGTCCACCGGCGACCGGTTGACGCGACAGCGCTCGGGCCTTCAGTCCTTCAACGCGAGGGCGATCGAGTCGGCGATCGGCGTGGTGGGCCTGCCGATCAGACGGCCGAGTTCTCCATCGGCGCAACTCGGCTGAGCTAGACCGGCTCTGAACCCGGCCCCAGGTCGGGAACCTTCCATACGCCATACATCGACTTCCTGAGTTCGACGATCCCTGGAAGTGCTTCGGCGAGATCGCGGATCCAGGTCGTGAACGTCTTCCGGCTGTCCGCTATCGGCTGGTCCCCACAGAAAATGGAGTACGTCGGATCGGCTTCGGCCAGATCGTCCTCCGTGAAGTAAGAGAACATGTACCCCTGGTGCGTCTGGAAGACGAAGGCATCCTCGAAAGGGGCGAAGTCCCCCTCGTAGTCGTCGACGACGATTTCCCGGGCGATCTCCTTTGCCTCAAGGAGCCATCCGTAATCCCACTCGCCGTCCTGACTCAGCCAGTACGGGTTCTTTCCACCGAACTTCAGGAACTCGACGTAACGTGCCGGCAGCGTGGCCACGCCTTGGGCCGCCATCAACGACTCGACCTCTTGATCGGAACAGCCGAGTAGCGTCTTCTCGTCCACGTATCCCCGCGCCAGCAGCGGCTCGACGATATCTGCCAAGTAGGACAACGAGCGGGCTCCCGTCGGAGATCGGCCGAGTATGCGGCTACCGACCCTAACGGCCGTCGCCCGGATCGGCGGTTTGTCGCCCGGAGGTGCCGGGTAGCCGATGTGTTCGGAGCACCGACGCGGAGGTGAACGAGCATGACGATCCGGACCACCACACGCGAAACCGAGCAAGCACCCGCGCTGACACGGGAGGAGACCGGCGGATCCGCCCGCTCTTCCGAGGTGCCGATCGGGCTTGTCCTGCTGGCGGGGGTGTACTTGATCCTGTCACCCTGGGTGATCGAGTTCACCGGCACGTTCGGCATGGCCGCGACCAACATGATCAGCGGCATCGTGCTGGCCCTCTTCGCCGCCGGATGCGCCCGCTCCGCCGGCTTGCGCACCGTGGCCTGGGTGATCCCGGTACTCGGCGCCTGGGTGATGAGCTCGCCATGGGTGATTTCCCGGGGTCGTGGCCTGGTGCCGCTCGAATATCCGGGGATGCCGGCCCTGAACACGGCGACCTGGCTGAGCAACGTGATCGCCGGCGCGATCGTGCTGGTCGCCGGAATCGCGCTGGCGCTGTCGACGCGTCGCCGCCCGGCCCACCGGTGACGGTCGGCAGCCCCGTCACCGGTCGCGGCCGGCCGGACGGTAGCCCGCGTAGGCGGCCAGACGGAGCATGAGCCCGTCTTCTGTCCCGGCCGTTTCCAGCGCCGGTGGATCGAGCGACGCCTCCGGGCTGTCCGAAAACATGCGCTGTGCGAAAGAAGCGACCACACGGGGCGACGGCAGCAGTTCGAGACCGTGATAGCCGACGATGAGCAGGTCTTCACCGCTGCCGGTCTCGACGGCCAAGGCCCAGCCGTGCAGTTCGTCCCACAGCAACGCGACATCGCGGTCCGGCCTGCTCGGCAGTCTTCGCTCGAGCGCGACATAAGCGCTCGCCGTCGGCTCGAGCTGGACGCAATACGCGTCGCCGTGCAATCCCAGCGCTTCGATCACCAGGCTCACATAGCGATGCAGTCCTTTCAGCACCACTCCGTCGGATTGCGGTTCCATGCCGATCGCCACCTTGTGCTCGTCCTCGCCGGCACTGCGACGCCGGCTGCTCGACGCGGCAATGAAGTCATCTGCCCACGCGGGTGCCCGCCGGACCCGCATCCCATGCGCGGGCCTCGCGATGGTTTCGGCTTCGCGGGGGACTCAGTGGCGGCCACGAAGCCGATACGCCACGGCGAACCCCAAGGCCACCCCGCCGAAAACGTCGGTCGGCCAGTGGACGTGCGTCCTGACCCGGCCGTAACAGACCACGAACGCGAGCGGAGCGACGGCCGCGCCCGCCTTCGGCGAGCGAAGGGCGACCGCGGTGGTGAACGCGGCGGCCGTCACCGCGTGTTTCGACGGGAACGAGAACGAATTAGGACGTTCCGGCAGGGATTCGCGGGCGGGCAGGCGACGGGTGGCGGGACGAGGACGGCGTATCAGCGCGCTGAGCAGATGCCCGCTCAGCATGCCCGCACCGGCGGCCACCAACCCGCAGACCCCGGCGCGACGGGAAGGTCCCCGGCGCACCGCGAGCAGGGCCGCGACGACGAACCACAGCAGGCCACCTCGCGCCGCGGTCGTCGTCGCGACCACGACCGGATGCACTCGCGAGGTCGGCAGGCCATGGTCGTCCAGCTTCCGTAGCGCCTCTTCGCCTTCCGGCCACATCGGTTGTGGACACCTCCTGTCAGCGACTACCCCGAATGGGCGAAGATCATTCGGGGTACCGGCTCTTGACCGATCAAAGTCCGCTCCCACCGTCGAGTTCGTCGAGGAGTTCGCTGTCGAGGTGACGCAATCCCGCATAGGTGAGCGATGAGGCCAATTCACCGGCTTTGGCGGGGTCGAGCGGGTGGATCAGCAGGGCGTGGCGGGCACCGTGGACCGCGATGCCGACGACCATCGCAGCGAGCAATTCGGCACTCGCCGCCGGACGCCCGCCGAGGACGGCCCGGATCCGTTGTGCGACGCGCTGGGTCATCGCTTGCTGCAGCTTCTCGCGCACCTCGACGCTGTCCACGGAGCCTTGCGAGTCGAAGAGCAGCCGGAACCCGTCGGGATGGGTGGCGGCGTAGTCGAAGAAGGCCCGCATGTCGGCCCGTACCTGCTGGTGCAGCGGCAAGTTCTCCGATCGCCGGTAGACGTCGGAAAACCACTGCGCCAGCTTGCCCGCTTCCCGGTCCAGGCAGGTCCGGTACAGCTGCTGCTTGTTGCCGAAGTGGGCATACAGCGTGGGTTTGGTGGAGTTGGCGGTGGCGGCGATCAACGCCATGGACGCCCCGCGGAATCCGGTTTCGGCGAACACCGCGCATGCCGTGTCCAGCAGCTGATCATCCGACGGTCGCCCCTCGTGGCCGGCTCGCTGTGTCACGGCCGCCACTTTACCCGACGGTAAAGTGATGTTAGCTTTACCGTCGGGTAAAGCCAGCGGTGCAGGTCACCGCGCCCGTCATAGCGACAAGCGGGGTGGACAATGCGGTCCGTACGTCTCCGGACGCTCGTGTCGAGCGTGGCCGTCTTGCTCACCGCCGGGCTCTGCGGCGTGCCCGCGGCGGCCTCGGGCCCGCCCGGCGAACCGCTGCGTTGCGCACTGCCCGCCGGCGGAGCGGAACCGCGGACGGCGACACCGGCCCAGGTCGGCATGGATGCCACGAAACTGGCCGAGGCGATCCGGTTCGCCGCCTCCCGGAACCGGTTGTCGGTACGGGTTTTCCGCTTCAACTGCCTGGTCGCCGAGGGCCCTTTGAACCCGGTGACGAACACGGTGCCGTTGAACGTGTGGAGCTCCACGAAGAGCGTGGTCTCGATTCTGGCCGGTATCGCGCACACCCAGGGCAGGATCGAGCTGGACGCCCCGATCGGACGGTACTTGCCCGCCGGGGCGGGCTGGGGCGACGCCGCCCACCGCGCGATAACCGTCCGGCAGTTGCTGAACCAGGAATCCGGGCTGAAACAGTCCATCGGTACCGAAGCCGCGTCAAGTGTGCTCGGCCTGGATACGAATGTCGTCAAACAAGCCCTGGCGCTGCCGATCGTGCGTGAGCCGGGAACCTACTTCGACTACGGCCAGCGGCCGGTCGACCTGCTGGCCCATGTCGTGGAACGCGCGGTGGGACAGGACCTGCAGACGTTCGCCCAGCACAACCTGTTCGGCCCGATCGGCATCTCCCGTTCCGACTACGTCTGGTTGCGCGACCGCACCGGGAACACCTATGGATTCGCCAATCTGTACCTCAAGCCCGGCGACCTCGCGCGAGTCGGGCTCTTGCTGCTCAACAACGGCGACTGGCGCGGCAAGCAGGTCTTCGCCCCGGGCTACCTCACCCGGGCCACCAAGCCGTCGGACACGAATCCCTGCTACAGCCACCTGTTCTGGCTCAATCGAGCCCCGTGCGTCGGACCGTCCATCCCCTCACGCCATGTCTACTCGCAAGCCCCGCTGGCAGGGATGCCTTCCGACGCCTATGCGACGGTCGGTTTCCTGCATCAGAGCAACTTCGTCGTGCCCAGTCTCGGCCTCGTCGTCACCTGGACCGGTGTACTCGGCGACCACTCCCTCGACCCCGCCACCCTGCAGTCGATCAGCCCGAACAGCGAGCTCCACCACGGCTTTTTCCGGTTGCTCGGCCGAGCCTTCACCGACCTGGGCCTGCCCGACCCGGGGCCTTACCGTCCCGAGTACAACTTCGACGTCCGGCCCGGCCAGTTCGCCGACCCCGAAGTACTTCTCGGCGCGTTCGGCATCGGCTGAATCGCCCCCGCCTTCGAGCCCCTCACTCGAACCCTTGTGCGCTAAGGCAGAGCAGCCCTTGTGCCGTCGAGTCCGGCGAGCAGGTCGCCGTGTTCGCCGACGCGGTCGAGCACGTCGTCGGCGGTGAACACCAGCTGTGTCGCGCGACGGCAGGCGCGGACCTCGTCCCAGGTGACCGGAGTCGAGACGGTGGGACGGTCGCGGCCGCGCAGGGAATACGGCGCCACCGTGGTCTTGGCGGGATTGTTCTGGGACCAGTCGATGAACACCCGCCCGGTCCGCTGCGCCTTGGCCATCACGGCGGTCACCCGGTCCGGTGTCTCGCGGGCCAGGCGCTGCGCGAGTTTCTTGGCGTAGGCCGACGGAGCGGCGGGATCGTCGGTGGTGACGGCGCAGTAGAGCTGCATGCCCTTCGAACCGGATGTCTTCGCCAGCGCGGACAGCCCGTCTTCGGCCAGTGCGGCGTGCAGCCGTTCGGCGACGCGGCAGCAGTGCACGATCGAGGTTCCCGGGCCGGGGTCGAGATCGAACACCAGCCGGTCCGGCGGACGGCGGGTACCGTCGCCCGCGACGGTCCATTGTGGAACGTGGAGTTCGAGGGCGGCCATGTTCGCCGCCCACACCACGGCGGCCAGTTCGTCCAGCAACGCATACGTGATCGGCTCCCTCGGACCACGCGTGCCGCCGCGGGCGATCCGGACGGTCGGCAACCACCCTGGCGCGCCGTGCGGAACGTTCTTTTCGAAGAACTGCTCACCGCCGACCCCGCCGGGAAAACGGATGAACGTCACCGGGCGGCCCGCCAGATGTGGCAGCAGGATCGGCGCGATCCGGGAGTAGTAGTTGACGACCTCCCCCTTGGTGAATCCGTCCGGGTACAGCACCTTGTCCAGATTGGACAGGGTCAGCCGCCGCCCACCGGCCTGGACGGTGATCTTCGTTCCCCTCGTCGGTGACGCCGCGGGCCGCTCCTCGACCGCGGGTTCGGCCTTCGCCCGGTCGCTCGTTGGAGGCTCGGCGGCGGATGGCACTTCCCTTCGCGGTGCCAGTACCTCGGCGGGATGCTTGTCCTCGCGCAGTCCGCGCCACGAGGTGTGCCGCAGTCGTCCGGCGCCGCGGGTGAACTGCCGGAACACCACCTCGCCCACCAGGACGGGTTTCACCCAGTGCGCCCGCGCGGTGTCGGCCCGGGGCGGCGCGACGGCGAACGGGTGCCGTTTCCGCTCGAGGCCGTCGAGCCGGGCCTGCAGGCGGCCGCGTTCGGCTTCGGTGAACCCGGTGCCGACGTCACCGATATAGACCAGGGCGCCGGTGTCCGGGTCGTGGGCGCCCAGCAGCAGCCCGCCCATCCTTCCGTGCAGCCGTCCCTGCCCTGGCCGGTAACCGCAGACGATCACCTCGGTCGTCTGGATCAGCGGGTGCTTCGCCCAGGCGTCGCTGCGGCGGCCCGGGGTGTAAGCGGCGGTGCGAAGCTTCGCGATCAAACCCTCGTGACCACTGGCCCGCACATGCTCGAGCAGATGCCGCGGCGTCCGGCGGTCGGCGGCGAGGTCGGTGAAGGTGAAGCCGCGTACCACTTCCACCCGGTACGGGTCCGGCATCGGGATTCGGGTCAACCGCCCGCGCCGCTCGTCGTACGGTTCGCCCAGCAAGGAGACGTCACCGAGCCGCAGCAGGTCGAAGGCCAGGAACCGGACCGGCACGTCCTCGAACGGCTCGTCGCGGCGAACGGAACCGCGATGGGTCTGATAGCGGCCGCGGCGCTCCTGCAACATCCCGAAGTCGATCTGTCCCGCGTCGTTGTAGACGACGATCTCGCCGTCCAGCACGGCGCTCCGCCCGTCCAAGGCCTCGGTGAGGACCCCGGCGAGGCCCGGGAACTCGTCGGTGAAGTCGATCCCGTTGCGACTGGTCAGGACCGTGGTGCCGTCGGCGGCGATCCTCATGCACGCCCGGTAGCCGTCGAGCTTGTACTCGTACGCCCACTCCGGCCCCTCACGCAGCCGTCCTCCGTCCGGCTTGGCCAGCATCGGCTCCACCCAACCGGGCGTATTCGCTTCATCCCGGCCGCTTGCCGACTTCCGCGTCATCACGAGCTCCCGTCACCGAGCAGACCAGGACGAACGCACTCGTCCGATGGCCTGTGTCGACGGTAACCCGAACGGCCTAACACCGCGCTCCCGCCGGATCGTTTCGCCGTCGACCCACCGGGTATGGGCTGAGGAGTCGTGCCGAAGGGAGAAAGCCGTGAACGGTCATGAAGCCGCCCCCGCCCCGTTGCCCACCGAGGCCGAACCGCCGAGGCGCGCCGTCGTCACCGGCTCCGATTCGGGGATCGGCCGCGCGGTGGCCGTCGCCCTCGCCAAGGACGGTCTCGACGTCGGCATCACCTATCACTCCGACGCGGATGGCGCGGAATCCACCGCCGCCGAGGTTCGGGAACAGGGCGTGGCAGCGTACGTACGCCGGCTCGACCTGACGGAACTGCCCGGCGCGGCGAGCGTCGTCGACGCCTTCGCCGAGGACCTCGGCGGAATCGACGTCCTGGTCAACTGCGCGGGGACCGGCAGCACCGAACGGGCGATCGACATGGCCTACGACCGCTGGCGGCAGGTGCTGGACGTCGACCTCGACGGGGTGTTCCTCTGCGCCCAGCGCGCGGCGCGGCATATGGTCGACGCCGCGCACGGCGGCCGGATCATCACCATCACCAGCGTCCACGAGCACGTTCCCCGCGTGGGGGCGGCACTGTACTGCGCGGCGAAGGCCGGCGCGGGCGCGCTCACCCAGGTGCTGGCGTTGGAACTGGCGGAACACGGGATCACGGTGAACTCCGTCGCGCCGGGCGAGATCTCCACCCCGATGACCGGGCAGACCGACGCGGACCCTCGCGAGCAGGAACGGCCCGGCATCCCCCTCGGCCGGACCGGGCACGCCGACGAGGTCGCGGCGGCGGTGGCGTTCCTCGCGCGGCCCGCTGCCGGTTACATCACCGGCGCGTCACTCGTCGTGGACGGCGGCCTGATGTTGATGGGCGCCCAGGCGGGAACCGCGTACCCCGCTCACGACTGGCGCTCTCCGTGACCGTTCCGCGCGACGGCGGCCAAGGCGAGCCAGAGCGCGCCGGCCGCGGTCAGCGCGAAACCCGCCGCCGTCCACCACGACCACCAGGTGAAGAAGGCCACCACCGGCCCCACGGCGAGCAGGACTCCCCCGCCGGTCGCCGCGGCTTCGGGTAGTTCGGTCTCCTGGTCAGGCACGGGTGTCCAGGCCGGCGCTCTCCAGAGCGCGCTCGACGCCTCCCGGTCCGGTGATCAGTTTCAGGGTCCGCCCGGTGATGGTCGCCTGATGCCAGGCGTGGACGAGGACGCCGAGACCCGTGGTGTCGAGGAAGGTGACGGCGGAAAGGTCGATCACCACGGTGCGCAGAGCGGACGTCAATCGCGGACCGAGCAGATGGGCGAGCCGGGGAGCGGTGGCGGCGACGAGTTCGCCGTCGACCGCGATGACGGCCGTGGCGGGATCGGGCCGGGTGACCGTGAGCCGGAGCGATCCGCCGGGATCCGGCTGGGGGAACGAGGTCGTGCGGGTGGGCGTGGTGCGGTCTCGGTGCGCCGCTGGGGGTGATTCGAGGAAGGTCGACACGGGAACTCCCGGACAGCTGTGACGGAGCCCGGGCAAAGAATCTTCGGCGAGCTGGGGAAGCCGGCCAGGCCCGGGTGAGCACGGAGTGGCTGTGGACTCAACCGCTGTGCCTGCCGTTTTATCAGGGGCGGCGGTGTACGTCCATGGGCCTGAAGAGGGAACCCGGGGTCGTTGGCAGTCACTACAGAATAGCTATACCCACCGCTCGACAGAATCTACAGTGCGTACTATAGATATTGCGAGAAGCGGTACATGACCTGGTGCCGGACGAGGAACGTTGCCGGGGAGTGATCGACGATGCCAGACACCTTGCGCGGCTCGCGGCGGTGATCACCGCCTATCACCGGCTCCGCGACCAGGCCGCCGGGAAACCGGGAGCCGCGCGCGGTGGGCCCGTTCGCGTCGGGCATCCCCCAGCACCACCGGCCCGGCCGGATGTGGTGGCGGGACCGGTCCGGCGGCACCGATGACCGAAGAACGCCCCGATCCCTTGGTGCGGCTGGATTCAGGACCGTCGCCTTTTCCGGCGAAGCCTTCGCGAAATTGGTGGAGCAATTCTCCTGCCGCCGCCGAACAAGCGGCAGTTTGCCCTTGACGCCTTCCCCTGGCACCCATCACGTCCGTAGCGTCGCGCACCGGCTGATCCGCCACGTTCAAGGAGAAAGGGAACGTCGTTGAGAAGATTCATGGTCGGACTGCTCGGTGTGGCATTGGCGTTGAGCAGCACTCTCCTGGTCACCCCGTCGGCGCAGGCCGCGACGGCACGGAACGGCGTCTGCGAGGACGGCGAGTTCTGCTTGTACTACAACAGCAATCAGCAGGGATCGGTCAGCGATTTCGACGCGTCGGTCGGTAACTACGGCACGGGCGCCGACTGCTATCACTTCCTCGGCGCGGGTGCGGGGAAGGGCCTGTGCGTGCGGAACAACGCGGCCTCGGTGTGGAACCGGAGGGACGCGGTGGTCACCGTGTTCTTCAAGAACGGCTGGACCGGCCCGATCGACTCGTTCACGCACGGCGCCAAGGGCAACCTGACCTCGACGTACAACGACAACGCCGGGCACATGCTCGGCCTGGTGGGGAACGACTGGCTGGAAACCGGGTTGTACCACAGCGATTCCGGCCGCATCACCTCCTATTTCGACGGCTACGTGAACACTTCCGGCAGGCACGAGGGGATCGACTTCGCGCGCGGCTTCGGTGTTCCCGTGTACTCCATGACCCAAGGCACCGTGATCAGGAAGACCGAGGGCAGCAACGGCAGCGGCGGCCTGTCCACGCTGGCGATCTACAACCGGGATCAGGATTTCACGATCATCTATCTGCATCTCAATCCGTCGAACGGGCTCGCGGTCGGTGAGTTCGTCAGCCGTGGCCGGCAGATCGGCACCGAGGAGTATCGCGGCGCCACCGCCACGCACACGCATGTCGAATACCGGCCGGGCAGGCACGAGAGCGCGTCGGACAGCACCGGCGACCCGGTTCTCGACAACCCGAGCCCGTCGTTGTTCTGGCGGAACCACGGTTACAACATCTGCTGCGGATGACGTCGTCAAGCCCGCTCCGCCCGCCCGGGCCGAGCGGGCACCCGACGTCCTGAAGCCGAACCGGCACTTCTTCGGGGAAGTTTCCGGTTGTCCGTGCCCTGCCGCTTTCCGACCATGATGCGGCATCGGTGACGCGAGTCGCTGAGCGAACGCGGAGGACGCCAGTGACTCAAGGTGTTCACACCATCCTGCCCGGCAGGCAAGCGACCATGCTGTACGCGCTGGAGGCGACGACCCCGGCGAATGAAAGCCCGACCCGCTTCGGCAAATTGCTGCGAAGCCACCGGCACAGTCTCGGCACGACCCAGCGGCTTCTCGCCGCCCGCTCCACCGTCAGCGTCCGAGCGATCAGGGACCTCGAGCACGGCCGGGTCGGCAGGCCCCGCCGCGACACGGTCCGGCTCATCGCGGCCGGTCTCGGCCTGACCGGCCAGGCTCGCGCCGAATTCGAACGAGCAGCGGCTTCCTATCGACCGACCACCCACCGCAAGAGGAGACCCGAATGAAGCATCCGTTGAGAGCGGCGATGGCCGCCACGCTCGCCGCTCTCGTCGCCTTCGCCGTCGGCGCCGTGTCCGCCGGTGCCGACGCGACCGCACAGGCGGACGACCTGCCACCACTCGCGATCGAGGACTTCAACTACCCGCAAGCCGCGCAAATCCAGGCGGAGCGCGGGTTTCTGCTCAAACGCGGCGACGGCCACATCGTGCTGCTCGCCACCTGCCCCGCCGACACGACGGATCCGGATCTGCTGCGGATCGCCGAGCGGGGCCAGCCCGGATCCGGCTACGTGTGCTTCCGCGTCTCCGGGAAGACCGGCCACCTGACCGTCGAGATGCCGTCCGTTTACGGCGTGAGCACCGGGAACTTCACCAGCGACGTCGTGCTGACTCCCGACGACGGGACGACGAAGACGTACAAGGTGCCGCCGAACAGCTACGCGGGCGTCGGCGAGGCCGACCCGGAGGGCACCGGCGGCGAGTACACGCTCCTGGAAATCAAGGTCTCCCGTTGACCGGCCACCGCTTCCCGCACCGTGTGAGGAACTCAGTCATGACAAGACCCGTCCGTGCCCGCTCGAGAAGACTGGCCCTGGTGTCCGGCTTGGCCTTGGCCGCCACCGCGGTGACGACCGCACCCGCGGCGGCCGTCGTCGGAGGCGACTCCGACCACGCGTTCGTCGTGCGGCTGGACATCGGCGGCGGCGCCCGCGCCTGCACGGGCGCGCTGGTCGCACCTGGCTGGGTGCTCACCGCCGCGAGCTGCTTCGCGGCCACTCCCGGCACGGGCCTTCCGCCGTCGGGCACCCCGCCCCAGCCCGTCACCGCGACCATCGGCCGCCCCGATCTCACGACCACCGCCGGCGTGGTGCGGAACGTGCTCCGCCTGGTCCCGCACGAGTCACGGGACCTGATGATGGCCCAGCTCAACCTTTCCGTCCCGGGTGTCACCCCGGTCGCGGTCAGCGCGACCGCCCCGGCGGCAGGCGAGCAACTGACACTCCCCGCCTACGGCCGCACCACCACCGAGTGGGCACCGCTGCGTCAGCACGTGGGCACCTTCACGGTCGACGCGGTCACCGGCGGGAACCTCGCGCTCACCGGGCAGAACGGCGCCGCCGTCTGCGCCGGTGACACCGGCGGTCCCGCGCTGCGCACCACCGGCTCCGGCGTCGAGGTGGCCGCGGTGAACAGCCGCTCCTGGCAAGGCGGCTGTTTCGGCACGCCGTCGACCGAGACCCGGACCGGGGCCGTCGACACCCGCGTCGACGACGTGCGGCCGTGGATCGCGAACGTCGCGCTGGGCGTCCACTGGACCGACGCGGCCACGGTCTCCGGCGACAACCAGACCGACTCGGCGGTCGCGACCTCGCGCAACGGCGCGACGACCGCGGTGGTCTGGGAGGACGACCGGCTGGGCACCACTCCCGCCGACACCGTCGGCACCAACGTCTACCTGCGGCTGTACCAGAACGGGCAGCCCAAGTTCACCCGTGCGGTCACCTCGACCGGAGCGGCGAACTGGAAGCACATCCAGCCGGACGTCGCGGTCCGTGACGACGGCACGACCATCGTCACCTACGCGGACGACCACGACGGCAACGGGTATTACGACATCAAGGTGAAGACGTTCGACTCCAGCGCACGCGAGACCGGCGCGGCCACGGTCAACGCGAACGCGGCCGGACAGCAGCAGAACCCCCGGATCGCCGCCGACCCGGACGGCACGGGCTTCGCCATCGCCTTCGAAACCTGGGACGGCGCCCCGAAGCAGGTGCGCCTGGCGTTCTATTCCGCCATCACCCTCAAGAAGTGGGAACAGATCATCAGCCCCGGCGCCGGTCCCAGCCAGAACCCCGACGTGGCGATGGGCGCGAACGGAAACGCCGTCGTGGTCTGGGAAATGGACACCGGCAGCGGTGCGTTCGCCATCCGCATCCGCGGCTTCGCCCCGGACGGCTCGGAGTCGCTGGGCTACCGCGCCCCCGGCGGTACCGGGGATCAACGGGACGCGAGCATCGCCGCCGACTTCGCGGGCAACTTCGTCGTCGGCTGGCAGAACGACAACGCGGGCACCAGGCAGGTCGCGGTCCGGTCGTACACCGCGGCGGGTACCGGGGGCGCCGTCAACTACGGCCCGAACGGGGCGGAACCGAAGGTCGGCATCGACGGCCAGCGGCGCGCCGTCGTCGCCTGGCGGTACGGCGGCGACGTGTACGTGCGAGGCGTCAACGCGGACGGCACCACCACCGGCAGGCTGCCGGCGCTGCGGACCACCCCGGTGACCAACTCCAGCGCCGACGTCGAGCCCGCGGTGGCCGTCGATCCGGTCGGTGCGATCACGCTGACCCACACGAAGACGGTCGGCACGGCCGGGTTCAACCAGATCCAGTACGGCACCGGCCTGAGCAATTTCGGCTGGTAATCAAGGTTTTTGAGCCGAAGGTCGACCGTGGACTGTTCTCGGGCGGGTCAAGCGCGGGTCGTGAGTGACGTTTCGGGCTAGAGCCGACCGTGTCTCAGGTACCTACTGCCGATGTGCCGGCCGCGCGTCGTGTCGTCCATCCAGTCACGCGTGTCGTCCGCCGGATCACGCGTGTCGTCCGGTCGATCACAGGAATCGCGACGTTCGCCTTACCCCCTCGACAAGGCCCTACCACCAGCAGCTCCGCTCTGGAAAGGAAATCCGTGATGTCCTCGAACGAATGGTCCAGACGCCAAGCGCTCCGCGTGTTCGGCGGCGCCGCCGCGCTGACCGCACTGCCCGCCGGGTTCGTCCTCGCCGGTGCCGGCCCGGCTTTCGCCGAGACCGGCCCGGCGGAGGCGGGGCTGCCGGACACCGCCAGGGGGCGGGCGCTGTGGCAGTACAAGATCGGTGGCAAGGCGGTCCGCCGTGAGGGGAAGGCCGCCCTGCTCGGTTCGGACGCGGACATCACGGATTTCCTGAACAACCGGCTCCAGCACGCCATCGACGAGGACAACCGGTTCGCCCTCTTCGCCGCGCTGCCGTTCGCGGGCCGCGCGACCACCGCCGGGATCGGCACCGCCCTGTCCGGCGGCAGCGCCGCGATGTCGGCCTTCCTGCGGGACGGCTACGACGCCGCGGTCACCGAGGACAAGCGGGTCGAGGTACTGACCATCAAGAACACGGGCGGGACCGCGGTGCAGCGGGCGGCGACCAACGCTCTGAACACCAACACCCTGGCCGCGTTCACCGCGTTCATCGAGACCGGCCAGTACCCGGCCCACGACGAGGACGCCAGGCTCGTCGTCTTCACCCTGCTCAACACCGGGTCACCGCAGGTGAAGCTCTACGCCCAGCGGGCGCTCGACACGGGTACCCCCGAAGCTATCGACTGGTTCCTGCGCACCGGCCAGTACATCGCCCGCGCCCGCGACGAAGAGTCCGCCACCATCCAGCAGCTGGTCGGGATCGTCGAACGGGAAGGCCGGATCGCGCAACGGTGCACCGATCAGGCCGTTGCCCTGTCCAACGCCGCCAAGGAGGCCGCGGCCAAGGCGAAACAGGCCGCGCTCGCCGCGCTGGACGAGGCCCGCGCCGCGCAGAACGACGTGCGCCGCTCGGCCAAGGCGGCCAACGCCGCCGCCCGCGCGGCGAAGAACGCGGCCTCCTGCGCGGCCACCGCGATCAGCGCCTCCCGTGCCGCCCAGCAGGCCGCGCGCCGCGCCGCGTACGCCTCCCAAGCCGCCGCGCACGCCACCGCCGCGGCGGGCCAGGCGGCCGCTCGCGCGTACAACGCCGCCATTTCCGCGTCCAAGAACGCGAGCGCCGCGTCCGCCGCACGGCAGGCCGCCGCCACCGCCCGCAACGCTGCCGGGCAGGCGCGGAACGCCGCGAAAGCCGCCGAGCAGGCACGGATCGCCAGCTGGAGCGCGGTCTCGGCAGGCACCTCGGCGGCGGCCGCCGCCACCGACGCGGCTTCGGCGGCGAACGCGTCGGCCGATGCGGCGTCGGCCGCCGGGGTGGCACAGGCCGAGGCCCAGGAAGCCCGTCAGGCCGCGGCCGAGGCCACGGCAGCGGCGGCGCGCGCCAACCGGGCCGCAACCGCCGCACGGGGGTTCGCCAACCAGGCCTCATCGGCGGCCGCCGCCGCGCGCGATGCCGCGAACAGCGCGGCCGACCACGCGGATGCCGCGGCGGCCGCCGCCGAAGAGGCCGCCAACCACGCCGGCCAGGCGATCGACTACGCCAACAGGTCCACGGCGGCCGCCCAGCGCGCCGTCACCGCGGCCAACCTGGCCATGGACACGGTCAACCAGGCGCGGGCCGTCGAGCAGGCGGCCAGGGACGCCGAGACCGCCTCGCTGGCCGAGGAGACCGAACTCGGCGTCGAACTCGCCCAGCGGGACGCGCGGGAGGAGGCGGACGAACGGGCCAGGATCGCCCGGCAGCAAACGCAGAACGCGCTGACCGACGAGGCGATCCGCACCTTGATCGCCGACGCCGAAACCGCGTTGCGCGCCGGCGACACCGGCCGCGCGGCCACGCTGGGGCGGCAGGCCGCGCTCCAGCTGGTCTCGAACGGGCTCACCAGAAGCTGGACCAAGTCGGCGGCGGAGTTCGCCGTCGCGGGCGGTGACGAGGACGTCCTGGCCTGGCTGGGCGCCGACCGGCTGCTGTCACAGCGGCAGGACGACGCCGAATCGGTCGCCGCCGTGGCCGGTGTCTCGACGATGGCGGTGGCCACCGCCGCCGCCCAGGCGCTGGAGGCCGACAATCCCGCCGCGGTCACCGATTTCCTCACGACCGGCGCGATCAACGCCGCGGCCGAGGACAACAGGCGGACGATCTTCGCGATTCTCGCCGACAATCCCGGCACCGCGGTGCGTACCGCCGCGGAGGCGGCGCTGAACGACGGATCGCCCGCGGCGTTGCACCGGTTCCTCAAGGTGTCCGTCGTCGACGCGGCCGCCGAGGACGACCAGGTCGAGGCGTACCGGCTGCTCAACGAGGGCGGCCCGTACACGAAGGCGGCGGCGAAGATCGCGCTCGCGGGCACCACGAACATGCGGCGCGGTTTCGTCGCCGGTACCCAGTTCGACACCACCCAGCTCGACCACGACTGGGCCACGCACGTCGCCGCGATCCGGGCGGCGATCGCCCACGCGGCCAGGATCGCGTCGGACGCGCTGTCGAACGCGGCCCTCGCGTCCAAAGCCGCCGCGGAGGCCAGGAAGGCCGCCGCCGAAGCGGTCACCTGGGCCAACCGGGCGGCCGGGTACGCGGCGGACGCCCAGCGCTCCGCCACCGAAGCCGCGAACAACGCCGCCGCCGCCGAGCAGTCCGCCGCGGATGCCCGGCGCTCCGCCGACCAGGCGGCGGCCGCGGCCGCCGTCGCGAACAAGGCACGGCGCTCGGCGAACTCCTCGATGCTGCGCGCGTTCGACTGTGCCGACCGAGCGGTCAGCTTCGCCTACAAAGCCCAGGCCTCCGCGAACAGCGCCCGCGCGTCCGCCATCCAGGCAGGCAAAGACGCCGCGGCGGCGGCGGACGAGGCGAGCCGCGCCCGGCACATCGTCATCATGGCCGCGGAAGCCGAGGCCGCGCTCGCGGCACAGAGAGCGGCGAGGGACGACAGCGAGGATGCCAACGCGCACGGCGACTCGTCGATCATCGGGATGTGGCAGAACAACCCTGATCGGCTCCTGGAAGAATCGGCGAAGTTCTTCGACAGCCTCTCGGACTGGGCCGGCCTGATCTCCACAGGCGCCAGTCTCGGCGCGATGGTCTTCGCCTTGAACCTGCCACTCGCCGCCACTCTCGCCGCCATCGGCACTGCCGCCAAGGTCGTGTCCGTCGCTTCCGGATTCCTCGCGGCAGGATCGTCCGGCATGCTTTATGGCTGGGAAAGCACGGAGTTCCACACCGCTCTCGGCAAGGCGATGGTGAACACCGTCCTCACCGGAGTCGGCGCGATCAAGATCATCAGCGGTGTCCTGCCGCCAGGCTGGTCGGGCGTCCCGAAGCAACTGATCGAGCGCCATTACGAAAAAATCGGCTCAGTGACGTGGGACGCGTTCGAAGGCACCTTCGGCTGGCTGCACCGCCTCTTCAACCCCTGATCTCCGGTGACCGGACGGCCGGGTCCCTCGCTCGCCGAAGGACCCGGCCCGCCCGGCGTTTTCGACCAATTTCGATCAAAATCGTCGGCGAACCACGGCTTTTCGTCGTCGCACCCGCTCTAACATCCGCAAAATGGACCGTCGTCCGAGTTCGTTGCTGGGTGAGTCGAGGCGGGAAGCCGGGCTCACCCAGGAGGAGTTGGCGGAACGCACCGGGCTGACGGTGCGCAGCATCAGCAACATCGAGCGTGGCCGGGTCGCCCGGCCGCGGCGCCATTCGGTGGAGGCGCTCGCGGTGGGGCTGGGTCTCCAGGGCGAGCAAGCGAGCCGGTTCGTCCGGCACTACTGCCCGGACGCGGTGTCGCCCCCGAGAACGCCGGTCGCTTCGGTGCCCGCACAACTGCCCTCGGGTATCACGTCGTTCGTCGGGCGGCAGCGGGAGATCGACGCGCTCGACACCCTCCTCGGCGAAGGCGACGGCAAGGGCGTTGTCGTGGCGGTACTGGAGGGCATGGCCGGGGTCGGCAAGACCTCCTTGGCCGTGCAGTGGGCGCAGCGGGTCAAACAGGACTTCCCCGACGGGCAGTTGTTCGCGAACCTGCGCGGGTACGGGCCGGGGGCGCCCGCCGACCCTGGCGAGGTGCTGCGGTCGTTCCTGCGGGCGCTCGGCGTGCCCGTGGCGGACGTGCCCGCCGACCTCGACGACCGGGCCGCGTCGCTGCGCAGTGAGCTGGCAGGCCGCTCGGTCCTCATCGTGCTGGACAACGCCCGCTCGGCGGACCAGGTCCGGCCGTTGCTGCCCGGCCACGCGGGCTGCGCGGTGGTGGTGACGAGCCGCTCGGCACTGCACGGGCTGACGATCAGCGCCGACGCGCACCGGGTGCCGGTGCCGCTGCTGACCGAGCAGGAGTCGTTCTCCCTGCTCGACCGGCTGGCGGGCCCCGGACGGAGATTCGCCGACCGCACCGCGCTCGCCGACATGGTGTCGGGGTGCGGCGGCCTGCCGCTCGCCCTGCGCATCGTCGGTGAGCGGCTCGCGCACAACCGGAACCTGGCGAACGTGGCTTCCTCGATGCGTCCGGCCGGGAACCGGCTCGCCGCGCTGACGACCGAAGAGAAGACGACCTCACTGCCCTCCGTGCTGTCCTGGTCCTACGACGCGCTGCCCGGCGACGTGGCCTCGGCCCTACGTCTGCTCGGCCTCCATCCCGGCCCCCATTGGGATATCGCCGCAGCGGCGGCGCTGCTGGGCACGGATCCGCCGGAGACCGGCAGGCTCCTCGACGCGCTCGTCGACAGCCACCTGCTGCTCGGGCACCGCGCGGACGGACGGTTCGAATTCCACGATCTGGTCCGCGACTACGCGCGCAGCCGCACCGGCGAGGAACCGGCGCAGCGGCGGTCGGCGGCCCTGCGCCGCCTCGCCGAGCACTGTGTGGCCGGGGCGGCCGACGCGGCCGGGTCGCTGACGGCGGGCGACCCCAACCGAAGACCGCTGCTCACCCCGATCACCGAGAACGTCATGTTCACCGGCGCGGAGGAGGCGGCGACCTGGCTGGCGGCGGAGCTGCCCACCTTGATCGCCATCGCGGAACAGTCGTCGGCCACCGGCGGCACCTACGCCCGCGACCTCTCGACCGTGCTGTGGCAGGCCTTGCGGGTACACGGTCACTACGGCGCCCTGCGCACACTGCACCGCCTCGCGCTCGCCGAGGCACAGCGGGCGGGCGACGCCATCGGCACCCAGCAAGCCCTCGTCGACCTGGCCGCGATCTGCGCCAGGCTCGGCCATTTCGACGAGGCGGTGACACATCTGACCCGCTGCCTCGACGTCGACGGGAGCCCGGTCGTCACCGGCCGCGCGCTGAACACCCTCGGCACCGTGTACGCGCAGCTGGGCCGGTACGCCGACGCGGCGGACCACCTGAGCAAGGCGGTCGCGGTTTCCCAGGAGACCGGCGACCGACTCAACGAAGGACGCTCGCTGTCCAACCTCGGCTTCATCCACGAACGCCGGGGCGAACTGGACGCCGCTCTCGACTGCTATCGGCAGTGCCTGACCATCTCGGAGCGCATCGGTGACCGGCTGAGCGAGGCGATCTCGCTGCACAATCTCGGGGACGTCTACCGCGCGCTGGGCCGGTGGACCGAGGCCCACGACCACCTCCGGCGGTCGCTGACGGTCAGCAGGGCCGAGGGGCACCGGGAGGCCGAAGGGTACGCGCTGGCCTATCTCGGGCTGGTGCACCTTCGGCAGGGCGACGCGGCCGCGGCCCGCCTGCAGCAGGAGGCGGCGCTCGACATCGCGGTGACGACCGGCATCCGGCCGCTGGAGACCCTCGTGCACAACGGGCTCGCGGACAGCGCGCTGGCGTGCGGCGACCGGTCGGCCGCGCTGGCGCACTACACGCGGGCGGCCGAACTCGCCCGGCTCACCCGCGAACCGCACGAGGAGGCCCGCGCGCTGACCGGTATCGCCGCGACCCACGACGACATCGGGGCTCCGGACAAGGCCAGGCCGTACCGCGAACGCGCGCGGTCGCTTTACGACGCGATGGGCATCGCGATGGTGGCTTCGTGACCGGAACTTGCCGTCCGCATTGTTCCGGTCGGAATTCCTGGACCGGGCGCCGAACCGGAAGTTCAATCTGCCGAGGTCGGCGAAGCCCGGCCGGGTCATGAGGGGGTTCAGCGGGTTGCGGGTAGATCTGGGTGTGTTCGAACGGGTACACGAGGCGTTCGAGGAGCAGGCGAGAAGGACACCCCACCGCTGTGCGCTCGTCGCGGGCGACGAGCGGCTGAGCTACGCCCGGCTGGACGAGGTCGCGAACACGGTCGCGCACGCGCTGCTCCGCCGCGGGGCGGCACGCGGTGACCTGATCGGCGTGTGCCTGCGCCGCGGCCGGTGGCTGGTGCCCACGCTGCTGGGGGTGCTGAAGGCGGGGTGCGCGTACGTCCCGCTGGACCCGTCCGCTCCCCCGGCGCACGGCGCGTCGGTCGTCGCGGACTCCGGGCTGGCGCTGGTGGTGGCGGACGAACCGGATCCGGCCGCGCTCGCGGACGCCGGCGTGCCGGTGCTGGCCGTCGGGGACGTCGCCGCATCGCCCACCACCTCCCCCGGTGTCCCGGGTTCCGGCGCGGACCTCGCGTACGTGATCTACACGTCCGGCTCCACCGGCAGGCCGAAAGGTGTCCAGGTCGAGCATCGCAACGTGCTCGCGTTGCTGGCGTGGGCGGCCGCGACCTACGGCGACGACGAACTGCGGGGCGTGCTCGGCGCCGCGTCGGTCTGCTTCGACGCGTCCGTCGCCGAGATCTTCCCGCCCCTGGTGACCGGCGGGAGCCTGGTGCTCGCCGAGAACCTGCTCGCGCTGCCCGGGCTGGCCGCACGGGACGAGGTGACGTTCGTTCAGGGCGTGCCGTCCGTGCTGGCGGTGCTGGCGCGCACACCGCTGCCGCGTTCGGTGCGGACCGTCGCGATCGCGGGTGAGGCACTGCACCGGTCGCTCGTCGACCGCCTCTACGCCAACGAGGGCGTGCGGCGGATCGTGAACTGCTACGGCCCGACCGAGGTGACGGTGAACTGCTCGTGCCACGAGGTCGCCCGGGACGGGAGGGACGACCCGCCGATCGGCACCCCGCTGCCCGGCGCCGCGTTCTCGGTGCGGGACGCCGACGGTCGCGCGCTCGGCGACGACGAGGTCGGTGAGCTGTGGGTCAGCGGGACGCTCGTGACCCGCGGATATCTGGGGCAGCCGGAGCTGACCGCCGAGAAGTTCGTGACCGACCCCCGCGGCGTCCGGCACTACCGCACCGGCGACCTGGTCCGGCGCCGCGACGGCGTGCACCACTTCGTCGGCCGCGCCGACGACCAGGTGAAGGTGCGGGGCTTCCGGATCGAACCGGGACAGGTCCAGGCGGCGCTCCTCACCCATCCGGCCGTCGGCAACGCCGTGGTGCTCGCGCCCGCCGACGAACACGGGGAGCGCAGGCTCGTCGGGTTCGTCGAACCGGCCGGTGACGGGGTTTCCGAGCCGGAGTTGTTGCGGTGGCTGCGATCGCGGCTGCCCGCGCATCTGGTGCCGTCACGGATCGCCGTGCTCGACGCGATCCCGCTCGGCACAACCGGGAAGGCGGACCGGGCCGCGCTGGCGGCGTGGGTGTTCGACCGCGGGGACACCGAGTACGCCGCCCCGCGCACCGAGACCGAGCGGCTGGTCGCCGAGGTGGTCGCGGCCGCGTTCGGGCTGCCGGGAATCGGTGTGCACGACCGGTTCTCCGAGTCGGGCGGGCACTCGCTCGCCGCCGCGCGTGCGGTCACGCGGCTGCGGGAGAGCACCGGCCGGGTGGTGACGCTGGCGGAATTCCTCTCCGACGGCACGGTGGCGGCGGTCGCGCGGCGGCTCGCCGACGCTCCGGCCGCGGCGCCTTCCTTGGCGCTGGAGGAAAACCCGAGCCGTGAGAGCTACCCCTTGACCGCCACGCAACGGGATCTGTGGACCCTCGCCCAGCTCGGCTCGACCGGCACCGCGACGACCGTCGCGTGGCGGCTGCGGCTGCGCGGCCGGATTTCGGTGCCCGCGCTGCGGGCCGCCGCGGACCGAATCGTCGCGCGGCACGAGGTGCTGCGCGGCACGATCGGCGACCACGACGGCGAACCGGTCATGGTGGTGGGCCCACCGGCTCCGGTTCCGATGGACGTGCACGACCTGCGCGGGCTCGCCGACGGGGACCGCCGTGCCGGGGAACTGGCCGCGGCCGCCGCCCGGCACACGTTCGACCTCACCCAGGACACGCCGCTCCTGCTGATCACGCTGCTCCGCCTCGCCGACGACGTGGCCGACCTGATCGTCGTGTCCGACCACATCGCCACCGACGGCGCGTCCGTCGGCGTGCTCATGGCGGAACTGGCAGGCGCGCCCGCGGCTTCCTTCGCACAGGTCGGTGCGGTGGCGTTGCGGGAACGCGCGCTCGCGGAGGTGCCCGGTGAACGAGACCGGCCGGCGGCGTACTGGTCAGGAGAGCTGGCGGGAGCGATCCCGCCGGACGCCCTTTTCGACCGCGTCGTGCACGGCCGGCGGCGTTTCGCAGGCGAGCGGATCAGCACGCCACTGCCCGAGTCACTGGGGTCGGCGGTGCGCGCGCTCGCCGAAGCGACCGGGGTGACGCCGTTCGCGGTGTACCTGTCGGCGCTGGGGGTGCTGGTCGGCGAACTGGTGCGGGGCAAGGACGTGCTGCTGGGAATGGCGGCCGCGCACCGGGACCGGCCCGAACTCGAACACACCGTCGGGCCGCTGGTCGACGTCCTGCCGGTCCGGTTGCGGATCGAGGCGGACACGTCGTTCCGCGACCTGCTGCGCGCGGCCATGACCACGGCGGCGCACGCCATCGACCATCGGGGCCTGTCCAGCGGTGAACTCACCGCACTGTGGGGTGGCGACCGGCCCGCCGGGGTACCGCTGACGCCCGTGTCGATCGCGGTGCAGCCGGACGGCGTCCCGCTGTCGGCGCACGGGCCGGGCACGCGGCTGGACCTGCTCGGCGAGCTGCCGACCGGCGGCAGCCACACTCCGCTGACGGTGTTCGTGAACTCCACCGTGGACGGCGCCGAGCTGATCGTCGAACACGACCCGTCGTGGCTCGCCCCCGGCCGCGCCCGCTGGTTCACCCGTTCCCTGCTGCACCTTCTGCGCGCCGCGGTGTCCACACCGGACATCGCCCTGTCCTCGCTGGCACTGGCGTCGGACGGGGAACTCGCCGAGCTGACGTGGTGGGGCACCGGCCCCGCGCTGCCCGCCGACGACGCGGGTGGTGTGCCGGACGCGGTGTGGCGCAACGCTTCGAGGACACCGGACGCGGTCGCGGTGTCCGCTGAGGACGGGCAGCTGACGTACGCGGAACTGGTCGGCCACGCCGACCGGATCGCGCGCGTCCTCGCCGCGGCCGGGGTGGCCGCCGGCGACACGGTCGGGGTGTGCCTGCCGCGCGACGAGTTCCTGCCAGCCGCATTGCTCGCCGTGTGGCGGGCAGGTGCGGGATATCTGCCGCTCGACACCGAGCAACCCGTCGCGCGACTGGCCCGGCTCGCGAGCGAGGCCGGCCTACGGGTCGTGCTCACGCGTGGCGGCGCCCAGCCGGTGGCGTCGGAGATCGCCGACGGTGTGCCTGGCCTGTGCGTGATCAGCGCCGACCGGACCGACGGAGCGCCCTTCGAACCGGTGCTCCCGGACGGTGACGCGCTCGCCTACGTGCTGTACACCTCGGGGTCGACCGGGCGGCCCAAGGGTGTCGAAATCAGCCACGCGAACCTGCACGCGTTCGTCCGGTCCCGGGGGCTCCGCCCCGGCATGACGCGGGACGACGCGATGCTCGCGCTCGCGCCACTCGCCTTCGACGTGTCCGCCGAGGAACTGTGGTGGCCGCTCGTCACCGGCGCGCGCTGCGTCGTCGCCGATCGCGACAGCGCCGTCGACGGCCACCTGCTCGCGCGGCGGATCGCCGAGGACGGCGTCACGATCGTCGACCTCACCCCCACCAGCCTGCGGATGCTGCTCGCCGCGGGCTGGGCGGGTGACCCCGGGCTGCGGCTGCTGCTCGGCGGCGAGGTGCTCGACCCGGACCTCGCCGCGAGGACCCTGCCGCTGGTCCGTGAACTGTGGAACGGCTACGGCCCGACGGAGACCACGGTCGCGGCGACCGCGCACCGGGTCACCGGGGACGACCGGGTCCCGATCGGTTCGCCGACGCCGGGCACCCGGCTGTACGTCATGGACGAGGCGGGCAGGCTCGCTCCGCCCGGCGCGATCGGTGAGCTGTGGATCGGTGGCGCCGGTGTGGCGACCGGCTACCGGGCACGACCCGAACTGTCCGCGTCCGCGTTCGTCGCCGATCCGGTGCGGCCGGGCGAGCGCTGCTACCGCACCGGCGACCTGGTCCGGTGGCGGCCGGACGCGACACTGGAGTTCCTCGGCCGCGCCGACGACCAGGTGAAGGTGCGGGGCAACCGGTTCGAGCTCGGCGAGATCGAGTCGGTCCTGCGTGGACTGTCCGATGTGGACGACGCGGCGGTGACGGTGGCCGCGGACGGCGTGGACGCGCACGTGATCGGCTACCTCACCCCCGAGACCGTCGACGCGGCGGCCGTCGAGCGACAGGCTCGGCGGCTGCTGCCCGCCTACATGGTGCCGAGTTCGTGGCGCACCCTGGACGCGCTCCCCTTGCTGCCCAACGGAAAGCTCGACCGGCGCGCGCTTCCGCCGGCGCCCGTCGCCCCACCGGCCGCGACGGCGCCGCTGTCGGAGGCCGAGGCGGTGGTCGCGCAGGTGTGGCGGGAATGCCTCGAACTCGACGCGGAAATCGGCCCGGACAGCGACTTCTTCGCGCTCGGCGGCCGGTCGCTGGCGGCGACCCGGGTGGTCGGCCTCCTGCACACCAGGCTGAGACGCCGGATCACCGTCCGCACGCTGTTCGACCACCCGGTGCTCGCCGACTTCACCGCACGGATCGACGAGGAAACCGCCTGCGACGACCGTGCGCTCGTCGCCCGCTCGGACCCGGCCGCCCCCGCGCCGCTGTCTTCGGCGCAGCGCATGCTGTGGTTCGCGGCGAAGCTCGACCCGGGCAGCGCCGCCTACAACTCCCCCACCGTGCTACGGATCCGGGGCGCGCTGGACGAGTCGCGCCTGTATCGCGCGATCCGTGCGCTCGCGGCGCGCCATCACGTGCTGCGCAGCCGGTTCACCGAGATCGCCGGGGAGCCGGTCGCGCTCCTCGGACCGGTCGATGCCGTTCCGGTGTCCACTGTGGACATGGCAGAGCCGAACCTGGCCACAGCGGTGACGGCGGAGATCCGGCGGCCGTTCGCGCTGGACGCCGTGCCGCCGCTGCGCGTGGTCCTGTTCCGGCTCGCACCGGACCACCACGTCCTGACCCTCACCTGCCACCACATCGCCACCGACGCGGTCTCCCAACGGCTCCTTCTGTCCGAAGTGGACCAGTTCTACCGCGCCGAACCCGACGACTGGCCGGCACCACCGGCACTCCAGTACGCCGACCACGCCACGCGGGAACGCGAGCAGGACCGGTCCGAGGGGCTCGACTGGTGGGAGCGGCGGCTCGCGGACCTGCCCGCGCTGCGGCTGCCCGCCGACCGGCCCCGCCCCGCCATCGCCGACTGGACTGCGGACGAGGTCCCGATCCAGCTGTCCCCGGTCGTCACCGGCCGGGTCCGCGCCCTGGCGAACGACGCCGGGACCACGCCGTTCACGATCCTGCTCACGGCCTGGCAACTGCTGCTCGCGCGACTGGCCGGGGTACGGGACCTCGCGGTCGCCGTGCCGCACAGTGGCCGCCGCTCCGCCGAACTGGCCGGGATGGTCGGCTTCTTCGTCAACACCGTGGCCGTCCGTGCCGACCTCGGGGCCCGGTCGGGCCTCGACCTCGTGGCCAGGACACGTGACGCGGTCCTCGACGCGTTCGCGCACGCCGACGTGCCCTTCGACGAGGTCGTGCGGCGGCTCGCACCCGAGCGGGATGCGGCGAGCACCCCGGTGTGCCAGGTGATGATGAACGTCCTCGACGAGCAGCCGACCGCGGCGCTCGGAGACCTGGCCGTGAAGGTGCTGCCGCAACCGGTCGCCACCGCGCTGTACGACCTGAACCTGGACCTCGCCGAAACCGGTGACGGCTACACGGGCAGGCTCGTGTTCCGCGCCGACCTGTTCGACCGGGACACGATCGAACGCTGGGCCCGCTGGTACAGCACCCTCTTGGACCGCCTCACCGCCGACCCGGACGCCGAACTGTCCACACTGGACATCCTGGACGACGGGGATCGAGCCGCACTGCTCGCCTGGGGCACCGGGAAACCGTTGCCTGTCACCCGAACCGCGGTCGCCGACGTGCTCGCGCAACCACCCGGCGCGGTGGCGACGTCGTCGCCTGCCGGACGACTGTCCTATGCGGACCTGGCCACCTGGTCGGCACAGGGCGCCCGCGGTCTGCTCGCCGCGGGTGTCGGCACCGGTGACGTGGTCGGCGTATGCCTGCCGCGCGACGAATACCTGCCCGCCGGGCTGCTCGCGGTGTGGCGGGCAGGTGGCGCGTACCTGCCGCTGGATCCCGGCCATCCCGCGGACCGGATCGCGGCGCTCGCCGCCGACGCCGGAATTCGGGTCGTCGCCGCCCGGGGCGATGCGCTGGACGTGGCCCGCGCCTCGCTGCCGCACCTGACCGTCGTGGACCTCGATGCCCCCGTCACGGACACCGGCGCGCTGCGGGAGCCGGACCAGGACGACCTCGCCTACGTCCTCTACACGTCCGGTTCGACCGGCAGGCCGAAGGGCGTCGCGGTCACGCACAGGAATCTCGCCGCGTTGGTCCACGCCTTCCGCGAAGTCACCGACGTGCGGCCTGCCGACACCTGGCTGGCGGTGGCACCGCTCGTGTTCGACACGGCCACCGGCGAGATCTGGACGACGCTGACCGCGGGCGCGCACTGCGCGATCGCCGACCGGGACTGTGCCGTCGACGGGCACGCGCTGGTACAGCGGCTCGTCTCGACCGGCGCGACCCGGTTCAACCCGACACCGACCACCTTGCGGATGCTCGTCGCCGCCGGACTTCCCGATCTGCCGGGACTGCACGTGCTCTCCGGCGGCGAAGCCCTCGACGTCGCACTGGCGCGGCAGCTCACCGCCCGGGTCGCGAGCCTGCGCAACTGCTACGGACCCACGGAGACCACCATCACCGCGACCACCCACCTGGTGACCACCGCCGACCTCGCGGCCGATCGGCCGATACCGATCGGCGGACCGCTCGGCGGCACCCTGCTCACGGTCGTCGACCCGTTCGGCCAAGCCGCGCTTCCCGGCGCGGTCGGCGAGTTGTCCATCGGCGGCGCCGGCGTGACATCGGGCTACCGGGGCCGCCCGGAGCAGACCGCGGCCGCCTTCGGCACCGACCCGTTGCACGGGGGCCGTTCCTACCGCACCGGCGACCTGGTCCGCTGGCGCGCCGACGGCATGCTGGAGTTCCACGGCCGCGCCGACCACCAGGTGAAGATCCGCGGCAACCGGGTGGAACTCGGCGAGGTGGAGCACGTGCTGCGCACGGTCGCCGGGGTGACCGACGCGGTGGTCGTGGTGCGTGCGGGGGAAGGCGAACCACATCTCGTCGGCTACCTCACCCCGTCCACTGTGGACACCGCCGCGGTGGCGGCCGTGCTGCGCGGACGCCTACCCGACTACGCGGTGCCGCACCGGTGGGTACCGCTCGACGCGTTCCCGGCCACGGCGACCGGCAAGGTGGACCGCGCCGCGCTGCCCGCACCCTCGGCACCGGCGCGACCGGACAGCCCTCCGGCGTCGGCGGTCGAGGAACTCGTCGCGGTGATCTGGGCCGAGGTGCTCGGCCGAGAGCGGGTCGGCGCGCTGGACGACTTCTTCGGTCTTGGCGGGCATTCGCTCGCCGCGACCAAGGTCGTCGGCCGGCTCGGCGAGGCGCTCGGTTTCCCCGTCCCGGTGCGATGTCTGTTCGACCGGCCGGTGCTGCGGGAGTTCGCCGCGGAACTGGAACGGATCGCGATGACCGCGCTGGCGGAGGACGACGCCATCGGTATCCCCACAGGGAGCACGGTATGACCGACTCGCTGGTCACTCCCGCACAGCGGCGCATGCGTGAGCTGCTCGCCGACCGCGCCACCGCCGCGCTGCGTGGCGGAACCCCCGCCGCGGAGCCCGCCATCCCCCGGCTCCCCCGCGACGGATCGCCGGTGCCGCTGTCGCCCGCGCAGGCCAGGCTGTGGTTCCTGGCCCGCTTCGAACCCGGCGGCCACGCCTACAACCTGCCGCTCGTGCTCGAACTGACCGGACCGGCCGACGAGACGGCGCTGCTCGCCGCGGTCCGGGACGTCGCCGACCGCCACGACGTGCTCCGCGGCGTGTACCGGGAGATCGACGGCGAACCGATGCGGTGCGACGGGCCCGCCGTCCCGGTGTCCACTGTGGACGTCACGGCGGCGGAGCTGGACGCCGCGGTGGCCGCCGAGGCTACCCGTCCGTTCGCGCTCGAAGACATGCCGCCGATGCGGGCCGTGCTGTTCCGCGTCAGCGCCGACCGGCGGGTGCTGGCGTTGACGTTCCACCACATCGCGATGGACGCCCCGTCGGTCGCCGTCGTGCTCGACGACCTCGCCGCCTGCTACGCGGCCCGCCTCGGCGGCCGCGACCTGCCGCCGCCACCGGCACTCCAGTACGCGGACCTGGTGGCGTGGAACGGTTCCCGGCCGGACACCGCCGAGGCAGGCCTGGACTGGTGGTCCGAGCGGCTCGCCGGGCTCCCTCCGGTGCTGGAGCTGCCGACCGACCGGCCCCGTCCGGCCGTGGCCGGGGACGAGGGCGCCGAGGTCGAGGTCGAAGTGCCCGCCGCGCTCACCGCGCGACTGCGGGAGATCGGCCGCACCACCGGCGCCACCCCGTTCATGGTGTTCCTGGCGTGCTGGCAGACCCTGCTCGCCAGGCTGGCCGGGACGACCGACGTGCCGGTGGGGGTACCGGAGTCCGGCCGGCGCCATCCGGACGCCGAACGGGTCGTCGGCTGCTTCGTCGACACGCTGGTGCTGCGCACCGACCTGGCCGGGGCGACCACCGGCCGCGAACTGCTCGCCGCCGCCCGGGACACGGTGCTCGACGCGTTCGCGCATACGGACGTGCCGTTCGAGCGGATCGTGGAGCGGGTCGCACCCCGGCGCGGGCTCGACGCGTCGCCGGTCTTCCAGGTCATGCTCAACGTGCTCGACGAACCGTCGCGGGCACCCGAACTGCCAGGTCTGACCACCCGGGTCACCGAACCGCCGGTGCGCAGCGTCAAGTACGACCTGAACCTCGCGCTGTCCCGGTCCGGCGACGGCTATTCGGGCGGGCTGGCCTACCGCACCGACCTGTTCGACCGGGGCACCGCGGAGCGGATCGCCCGCTGGTTCGTCACGCTCGTCGACGGGATCACCGCGGACCTCGACCGGCCCGTGGCCGAGGTGCCCCTCGAAGCCGTCACCGCCCCGGCGCTGGCGGGCCCGGAGCCGGAGCGGGCCGGACTCCGCCCGGTGCACACGCTGATCGAGGACACCGCCGACCGGTACCCCGACCGCGTCGCCGTGGTCGGCGCGACCGGCACGCTCACCTACCGGCGGCTCGACGAACGCGCCAACCGGATCGCGCACCGGCTGCGGGCGCTCGGCGTACGAGCCGACGAGCCGGTCGGGATGCTGCTCGAACAGGGCACGGACGTGGCGTGCGCGGTGCTGGGCATCATGAAGTCCGGCGGCGCCTACCTGCCGATGGACACCACCTATCCGCGGGCGCGGGTGGCCGCCATCCTCGCCACCGCGGGCGCGCGGATCCTGCTCGCCGAACCCGGCCTCGACATCACCGTCCCCGGGGTCACCGTCCTGACCGTCGACGACGCGGTCGCGGACCAGCCCAGCACCCGGCCCGGCGTCCCGGTCGCGGGGAACGACCTGATCCACGTGATCTTCACGTCCGGTTCGACCGGTGCGCCGAAGGGGGTCGCGGTCGAGCACCGCAACGTCGCGCATTACCTGTCGGGCATGCTGCCCCGGCTCGGCGACGTGGCGGGCGCGTCGTTCGCGGTCGTCTCCACCCCGGCGGCCGACTTCGGCCTCACCTGCGTGTACGGCGCGCTGACCACCGGCGGCACCGTCCACCTGGTCGACCGGGACACCGCGATGGATCCGGAGGCCTTCGCCGGATACCTCGCCGAGCGTCCGGTCGACGTGCTCAAATGCGTGCCCAGCCACCTGGAACTCCTTGCCCGGCACGGGGATCTGGCCTCAGTGCTCCCAACGCGGCTGCTGATCCTCGCCGGCGAGGCGTGCCCGTGGTCGCTCGTCGAGCGGGTCGAGGCGGCCCGTCCCGGCCTGCGGGTGCAGAGCCACTACGGGCACACCGAGAGCACGATGATCTCGATGACGTGCGACGTGGCGGCCGTCCCGCCGCACGAGCGCACCGGATACGTACCGCTCGGCACGCCACTGCCCGGGGTCGTCGGCCATCTCGTCGACGCGCGCGGCGTGGTCGTGCCCGACGGCATGACCGGCGAACTGGTGATCGGCGGGCCGCAGATCACCCGCGGCTACCTGGGCGACGACACGCAGACCGCGGCCCGGTTCGTCCCCGATCCGCTGGGCACCGGCGTGCGGTGCTTCCGCAGCGGCGATCTGCTGCGTGTCCGTGCCGACGGCACTGTGCAGTTCCTCGGCCGCGCCGACGACCAGGTGAAGGTGCGCGGCCACCGGGTGGAACTGGGCGAGGTCACCGCCGCCCTCCGCGACGTCGACGGGGTGGCCGAGGCCGTGGTGCTTCCCGTCGGCGCCGGCCTCGACCGGCGCCTGGCCGCTTGGCTGGTCGGACCGGGGCTCGATGTGGCGACCGTGCGCCGGACGCTGCGGGAGCGCCTGCCGGACTACCTGGTTCCTGCCTCGCTGACCGTGCTGGATCGCTTGCCGCTCAACGCGAACGGCAAGATCGACCGGGCGGCGCTGCCCGACGTCGCCGAGCGGGAGCCCGCCGCGCGACGACCGGTGGCGACCCCGGCCGAGCGGCTCGTGGCGCGGATCTGGGGCGACGTGCTCGGGAGCGACGGCATCGCCGCCGACGACGACTTCTTCGCCGTGGGCGGTCATTCCTTCGCCGCGGTGCGCGTGGCGGGGCGGCTGGGCGAGGCGCTGCGCCGCGACGTCGCCGTGCGCACGGTGTTCGAGCATCCGGTGCTGGCCGACCTCGCCGCCGTGCTGGCCGCCGACCCGGGCGGCGTGTCCGGCGGCGCGCCCATCCCCGTGCGGCCGGACCCCGAAGCACCCGCGCCGCTGTCGTCCGCGCAGGCGCGGCTGTGGTTTCTCGAACTGCTCGGCCCGGGGTCGGCCTATCACGCCGATCTCGTGCTGCGGCTGCGCGGGCCGCTGGACGCGGCGGCGATGACGCTCGCGGTCCGGGACGTCGCCGCCCGGCACACCGTCCTGCGCAGCGTCATCGAGGAGCGGGACGGCACCCCGGTCGCCGTGCCGGTGCCCGCCGAGCGCGTACCGGTGTCCATTGTGGACATCGCGGCCGACCGGGTGGACGCGGCGTACCGGGCGGAACTGGCGAGGCCGTTCGCGCTCGACCGGGAGCCGCCGCTGCGGGCTTCGCTGTTCCGGGTCGCCGACGACAAGCACGTCCTCGCGCTCACCGTGCACCACATCGCGACCGACAACTGGTCGCGCGGCGTCATCGGCAACGACCTCGCCGACGCGTACGCCGCCCGGCTCGCGGGATCGGCACCGGACGCGGCCCCGCCCGTCCAGTACGCGGACTACGCCGCCTGGCTGGCCGCCCGCGGGCGAGACGAGGACCTGGACTGGTGGTGCGACCGCCTGTCCGGGCTGCCGCCGCTGCTCGCGTTGCCGACCGACCGGCCCCGCCCGGCGGTGGCCGACTGGTCCGGCGGGCACGTCCGGTTCGCCCTCCCCGCCGCGCTCACCGCACGCGTCCGGCAGGTCGCGGCCGAGGCGGGCGTGACGCCGTTCATGGTGCTGCTGGCCTGCTGGCAGGAACTGCTCGGCCGCCGCGCCGGGACCGACGACGTCGCGGTCGGCGTGCCGGAGTCCGGGCGGCATCACCCGGACGTCGAGTCGACGGTGGGCTGTTTCGTGAACACGCTCGTGTTGCGCACGGACCTCGGCGGCGACCCGACCGTCCGCGAGTTGCTCGGCCGGTCCCGCGAGACCGTGCTCGGCGCGTTCGCGCACGCCGAGACACCCCTCGAAGGGATCATCGAGCGGCTGCGGCCGCAGCGATCAGTGGCCGCGACGCCGCTCTTCCAGGTAGTGCTGAACGTCCTCGACCAACCTGCGACGCCGCCCGCCATCCCGGGTGTCGAGGTGACGGCCGTCCGCGACGCGGGCGAGCAGGTGAAGTTCGACCTCAGCATGGTGCTGGTCAACGACGGCGACACCTACCTCGGTGGCCTCGCCTACCGGGCCGACCTCTTCGACGCCGGTACCGCGGAAGGGATCGTCGCCGACTTCCAGGCACTCCTGGACGGCTTACTGTCCAATGTGGACCAACCGGTCGCCGCGGCCGGCCCGGCCCGCGCCGGGTCCCGCCCGGTCAGCCAGCCCGCCTCCGAGCCCATCGCCGTGCCGGTGACCGGCTCGGGCGCGCCGGGAACGCCGACCGAGCAACGCGTCGCGCAGGTGTGGGCACAGGTGCTCGATGTGCCCGAGGTCCGCGCGGACGACGACTTCTTCGCCCTCGGCGGCCATTCGTTCACCGCGGTCCGCGCGGTCCGGCTGATCGACGAACGGCTTCGGGTCATCGACCTGTTCCTGCACCCGACCGTCCGCGAACTGGCCGCCCATCTCGACGCCGGGCAGGAAACCGGCGACGGGCGCCTGCTGCACCGCCTCTCCCCCGTTCGCACGGGCACGCCGGACATGACGCTCGTCTGCGTGCCCTACGGCGGTGGCTCGGCCGCGGTGTTCCAGCCACTGGCCACCGAACTCGCCGCCGCCACACCGGAGATCGACCTGCTCGCCGTCGAACTGCCCGGCCACGACGTGGCACGGCCCGACGAGGCGTTCCGCACCGTCGACGAGGTCGTGGACCTGCTGGCCGACGAGATCGGCCGGACCGTCACCGGCCCGGTCGCGGTGTACGGGCACTGCGTCGGCTCCGCGGTGGCCACCGCGCTCGCCGCCCGGCTCGAGGCCGACGGCCGCACCGTCGCCGGAGTGGTCGTGGCGGGCAGCTTCCCCTCCGCACGCCTGCCGGGCAAGCTTTCCGCCTGGCTGCAGCGCCGGTTCCCGCGCGAACGCTGGGTGGCGGACCGGCTCTACCGGGACACGCTGCGGGCCACCGGCGGACTGCTGGACGACATGGACGAGGCCGCGAGCGCGGCGATGCTGCGCGCGCTGCGGCACGACGCCGGACAGGCGCAGGCGTGGTTCGGCGGCGCACTCGACCCGGACGCCGGGCAACAGCCCAAGCTCACGGCGCCGGTCCTGTGTGTGGTCGGGTCGAGCGACCCGGCGACCGAGCTGTACCAGGAGCGGTACCGCGAGTGGGGCGTGTTCGCCGACCGTGTCGAGCTGGCCGTGCTGCCCAAGGCCGGGCACTACTTCCTGCGCCACCAGGCCGTCGACGTCGCCGCACTGCTGCGGGACCGGCTGCCCCGCTGGGCCGCCGGTGACCTGCCGCCGGAAGTCGACGACGTCCCGGTCGCCGCGACCGCGACCCGGCGCGGGCTCCGCGCGTTCTACACCGTGGCCGGCGGCCAAGCCGTGTCGATGATCGGCACCGAACTGAGCGCGTTCGCGCTCGGCGTGTGGGCCTACCAGCTCAGCGGGCGCGTCATCGATCTCGCGCTGGTCGTGTTGCTCGCCCGCGTGCCGAGCATGCTCCTGACCCCGGTCGGCGGCGCGCTCGCCGACCGGGTGGACCGCAGGCGGATCATGCTGTGCTGCGACCTGACGAGCGGCGCGGCGATGGCCGTGCTCGCCGTGCTGGTCGCGCTTGGACGGCTCGATCTCGTGGCGGTGTGCGCGATCGTCGGGGTCATGTCGGTGGCGTCGGCGTTCCACCGGCCCGCCTACCTGGCGGCGATCGCCCAGCTGGTGCCGAAGCCGTATCTGCCGCAGGCCAACGCGCTCGCCGACATGGGCGCCGGGCTCGGCACCGTACTCGGGCCGGTCCTCGGCGGTGTCCTCATGGGACTGTCCGGGTTGACCGCGGTCGTCGTGGCCGACGTCGCCACGTTCGCGATCGGGGTGATCACCCTGGTACTGGTGCGGTTCCCGAACCGGATGTTCTTCACGCGGGCCGAACCGTTCGCGAAGGCGGTCACCGGCGGATGGAAGTTCGTGCTGCGCCGCAAACCGCTGCTGGTGATGATCGGCTACTTCGCGGTGGTCAACTACTTCACCGCCGTGATGTGGGTGGGGCTCACCCCGCTGGTCCTGTCGATCGGCTCGACGGGCGAACTGGGTGTGGTCAGTGCCGTCGGCGGGATCGGCGCCGCGGTCGGCGCGCTCGTCGTGGTCACCTGGGGCGGCACCACCCGCCGTTCCACCGGCATGATCGCGTTCGTCATCGGCTCCGGGCTCGGGGTGGCGCTGATGGGGGCGTGGCCGTCGGTGTTCGTGGTCGCGGCCGGCCTGTTCGTGCGGCTGGCGTGCATGAGCATCGGCAACGCGCACTGGCTTTCGATCATCCAGACGAAGGTCGGCCAGCAGCTGCAGGGCCGGGTGCTGGCGATCAACGTCATGCTGGCGACCGCCATGCAGCCGCTCGGGTTCCTGACCGCGGGACCGATCGCCGACCGGCTCGGCGGTTTCGCCACGCTGATGGTGGTCTCCGGTGCCGTGCTGGTGGTGTGGGGTGCGCTCGGGCTGCGGTACCGGCCGCTGCGCGACATCGAGGATCTACTGCCGGACGCGGCACCACCGGCGGAGATCGACGCCGATCTCGACCGCGTGCAGGCGCTCGCCGACCGGAACCTGGCGCGGTGACGGCGATGACCTCCCTTGTCACCCCGGCCGACCTGCGCTCCGCCGCCGAGCGGATCCGGCGCGCCGTGCACCGCACTCCCCTGCTCGGCCCGGTCGGCGACCTGTGGCTCAAACCGGAACACCGCCAGCGGACCGGTTCGTTCAAGGCACGAGGCGCGCTCAACGCGGTCGCCCGGCTCACCGCGAGCCACGTCCTCGCCCAGTCGTCCGGCAACCACGGGCGTGCGGTGGCCTACGCGGCGGCACAGCACGGCCTGCGCGCCACGGTCGTCCTTCCCGCCACCGCGCCCGCGTTGAAGGTGGAGGCGGTGCGGACGCTCGGCGCGCACGTCGTGATCGTGCCACCCGCGCTGCGCGAACGGACCACGGCCGAGCTGGCGGCGCGGACCGGCGCCACCGTCGTCGGTTCCGCCGACTTCGACGTGATCGCCGGGCACGGCACGGTCGGCACCGAGATCGTGGCGGAGCTGCCGGAGGTGCGCACCGTCCTGGTGCCGGTCTGCAACGGCGGCCTGCTCGCCGGAGTCGCCGCCGCCGTGAAGGCGGTCTCCCCCGGCACCCGTGTCGTCGGTGTCGAGCCGGCGCTGGCCGGGGACGCGGCCGAGTCGCTGAGGCTGGGCAGGCTGGTGCGGTGGCCGGTGGAGCGGACCTACCGCACCATCGCGGACGGGCTGCGCGCGCCGGTGCTCGGCGAACTCGCCTGGCGGCACATCAAGGTGCTCGTGGACGACATCGTCACCATCGACGAGGACGAAATCGTCGCCGCGCGGGAGTTCCTGTCCGACCGGTTCGGTGTGCTCGCGGAGCCGAGCGGCGCGGTGGCGACCGCCGCGCACCTGACCGGACGGTGGCGTGGCCCGACCGTGGCGATCGTGTCCGGCGGCAATGTCGCGGCCACGGTTCCGGCGGCCAGGAGAGAGTGGGTGTCCGTTGAGCACGGGTGATTTGAGCGGAGTGCTCGCGACGATCGGCGACACCCCGTTGGTCGCGCTGGATCGGGTCGTCCCGATCGCGGGTGTCCAGGTGTTCGCGAAGATGGAGAAGTTCAATCCGGGCGGCAGTGTCAAGGACCGCACCGCGCTGCACATGCTGCGCGGGAAGATCCAGGCCGGTGAGCTGGTACCGGGCCGGTCGGTGGTGGTGGAGTCGACCTCCGGCAACCTCGGCGTCGGCCTCGCCCAGCTGTGCGCCTACTTCGGGCTCGAGCTGATCTGCGTGGTCGACACCCGGACGACCGCGCAGTCCGTCGCGCTGTTGCGGGCCTACGGCGCGGAGGTGGAAGTCGTCTCCGCACCGCGCGGCGACCTGCTCGGCGCGCGGATCGCGCGGGTGCGGGAACTGGTGGCGTTGCTGCCGGACGCGTTCTGGCCCAACCAATACGAGAACCCGCTCAACGCGGCCGCGCACGAGCGGACCATGGCCGAGATCGTCACCGCGCTGGACGGACGGGTCGACTACCTGTTCTGCTCGGTCGGCACCGGCGGCACGCTGCGTGGCTGCGCCGACCACATCCGCGACCACGGCCTCGCCACGAAACTGGTCGCCGTCGACGCGGCGGGCAGCGCCATCTTCCACACCCCGACCGAGGAACGGCTGATCCCGGGACACGGTGCCGGGCGGCGGCCGCCCTTGGTGGACGTCGGCGTGGTCAGCGAGGTCGTCCATGTGACCGACCTGGAATGCGTACGTGCCTGCCGGCTGCTGGTGGCGCGGGAAGCGATCCTGGCCGGCGGGTCGTCGGGCGCGACCGTGTCCGCGCTCGGCAAGCTGCGCCACCGCATCCCCGCCGGATCCCGCTGTGTGCTCGTCTTCCCCGACGACGGCAACCGCTACCTCGACACCATCTACTCGGATTCCTGGGTACTCGAGCACTTCGGCGAGGTACCCGAGGTCAAGACCCGGCCGTTGACCGCCGCCCGGTAAGGAGAAACCTTGCGCCACCTCATTTCGCTCGACGATCTCACCGACGAGGACCTGCGTTCCGTCGTCGCCCGGGCGACGCGGCTGGCCGACGACCCGCGGCAGGCGGCCACGTCGCTGTCCGGTGAGGTCGTCGGCATCTACTTCAGCAAGACCTCCACGCGCACCCGCACGGCGTTCTCGGCGGGCGCGCTGCGGCTCGGCGCGCGCATCGTCTCCTATGGGCCGGGAGATCTGCAGATCAACACCGGGGAGACCATCGCGGACACGGGCCGGGTGCTGGCCGGCATGCTCGACGCGCTCGTGGTGCGCACCGCGGGCGATCCGGCGGAACTGCGGGCCATGGCAGACCAGAAGCGGATGTCGGTGGTCAACGCCATGACCGCGGACGAGCACCCCACCCAGGCGCTCGCGGATCTCACCACGCTGGTCCGCCGGTTCGGGCGCGTCGACGGGCTGCGGGTGCTGTATCTCGGCGAGGGCAACAACTCCGCGGCCGCGCTCGCGTTGGCGCTCACCCGTTTCCCCGGCACCGAACTGCACCTGCGCACCCCGCCCGGCTACGGCCTCGACCCCGGAGTGCTGGCGCGTGCGCGGTCGCACGCCGCGCGGCACGGAGCGTCCCTTGTGGAGCGTCACGACATGGACGACCTGCCCGTGTCCGACGTCGTGTACACCACGAGGTGGGAGACGACGGGGACGACCAAACCGGACCCGGACTGGCGCACGGTTTTCGCCCCGTTCCAGGTGACGCGGGCGTTGTGGCGGACCAGCCCGGACGCGGTGTTCATGCACGACCTGCCCGCGCACCGCGGCGAGGAGGTCACCGCGGAGGTGCTGGACGGCGGGGACAGCATCGCGTTCGCCCAGGCGGAGAACAAGATGTACAGCGCGATGGCGGCACTGGAATGGTGCCGCGGCAAGGATTCGGCATGAGCGAGCAGTGGTACGACCAGGCGGACACGGGACTGGCGGGCGCGGGCCGGGTGCTCGTGCTGTCGCGCGCGGACGTCCGGCGCTGCCTGGCGAGCATCGACCCGGTCGAGGTCGTCCGGCGGACGCTCGCCGACCACGACCGCGGTGAGAGCCTGCTCCCCGCGGAGGCATACCTGCGGTGGGAGAACTCGCACGGCGCGTACACCCGGTCGATCGGCATGCCCGGCGCGGTGGGGCCGCACCACGGCATGAAGATCATCAACGCCAGCGTGTCCAATCCGGCCGCGGGCCTGGAACGCGCGGGCGGACTGGGCCTGTGCTTCGACGCCGAGACCGCCCGGGTCACGTCGATCATGGAGGCGGGCCTGCTGAGCGCGGTGCGCACGGCGGCGGTGAGCGCGGTCGGCGTCGACGCCACGGGTTACGCCGGCGCGGGTTCGCTCGCGATCGTGGGCTGCGGAGCACAGGGACGGATGCACGCGGCGCTGCTGACCCGCAGGCTGACGGCCCTGCGCGCGGTGTCGTTGCACGACCGCGACCCGGCCGTCGCCCACCGTCTCGCGGATCTGCTTTCCCGCGACGGCCTCGAGGTGACCGTGCACGGCGATGCCCGCGATGCGGTCGCGGCCGGAGAGATCGCGGTCTTCACCACCACCGCCGACGAGGGCTACGTGACCCCAGATTGGGCTCGGCCCGGCGCGCTGCTGGTCAATGTGTCCTTGGGCGACCTCGCGGACGAGACGTTCCTCGACGCCGCGGCACTGTACGTGGACGATCTCGACCTGGTGGCGGACAACCCGCGCCGCCCACTCGGCCGCCTGATGGACGCCGGGCTGGTCACCCGCCCGTCGGACGGTACGGCGAAACCGATCGACGCCACCTTGGGCGGGCTGCTCACCGGCCGGTACACCAGTCGCGGCACCGCCAGGCCGCACGTCGTGCTCAACCCGTTCGGCATGGGTGTGCTGGACGTGGCGCTCTACGGTGCCATCGCCGCGAAGGCCCGTCACTGGGGCATCGGGTCTCTCGTCGATCTCGGCTGACGGCCGGGCCGGCGTTTTCGAACAACTTCGATCAAGGTCGTCGTCCAAGATCACTGGTCGGCTCCGCGCGGGGCCGATAATATTTGCCGTGGCCAGGTAATTGGCTGATGGAAAATCACTTACGCGGCCGACCTATCGAATTACCGGAAAGAGATGAACGTTGAAGAAATGGACGACACGGGTCACCACCGGCCTGGTGGCCGCGGGCATGGTGCTCACCGCGCAGACCGCGCCGGCGATCGCTGACGAGCAGGCGGACACCACCACGGTCACCGAATCGGAGGTCGACGACAGCACGGCCGCGGTCGAGCTCACCGAAGAGGCCGCGGAGAACGGCGACGTCACCGCCGCCGACTGCGGCGACTGGCGTCGCGCCTTGGCCGGCTTCGGCGAGTGGAAGGTGAGCAAGGCGGGCTGTGGCTACATCAGCCCGGATTCGAAGAAGAACCCGCAGCACCGCCGCTACACGTGGAAGATCCCGGCAGGCAGCAACGGCCGGGTCTGCGTCCAGGCGGAGGGCCACTACTGGAGCACCAAGAAGAAGAAGAGCGTCAAGACCTGGACGACGGCGGGCTGCGGAACCGGCGGCACCGTTGTCGTGCGCTGGTCGGGCCCGCCGAAGAAGGGCGGCGGTTATCTCGGCCTCGCCTCGACCCCCCGGGTGCGGGCGAAGGTCCAGCCGGGCTTCGGCGGCGCCGCGTACGTCTGGAAGTGAGCCGGTCACCACGGATCCGGGACACCGCCACTCCCCCCTCGATGGCGGCCCCGGATCCGTGGTGCGGCGACACCGGCCAGCGCAGCCGGATCCCTGCGGTCCAGGCTGCCGAGTGTCCATAAGGGACGCTTCTCGAGGACCGAAGGACCGCTTGCGGCTTGAAAGTCCACAAAGGACACCAATACTCCCGTCTTGTGGTCGCGGGCGGGTCGGCGGCGGCGCCCGTGCCGACAGGCGCCACGCTTGCCCTACCCCTCAAGGGAACGACCTGTGCCGATTAAAGTCCCTTATGGACAGTCAGAGCCCCGCGTAGGATCTTTGTGACGCCGGCCACCAGAGGCCCCTTCCACGAGCGGGCGTAAAGCCGCGCGTGATCAGACGGACGACACGCCTAGCGCAGGCCGATCTCGGTGAGCAGGGCCCGCGCCTTCCGCCCGTGATCGTCGGCCATGCCACTGTCGCCGGTGGCGGCCACACCCTGTTCGATCCCCTTGTGCGCCCGCGCCTGCTCGTAGCGGTCGCCCAGTTTTTCGGCGACCGCAAGCGCTTCCCGGTGCCTGGCGATCGAGCCCGCGGCGTCACCCCGGTCGCCGAGTGCGATGCCGATACCGTTGAGCGCCTTGATCTCGAACTCGCCCAAGCTGTTCCGGCGCGCGAGGTCCAGCGCCTCGGTCAGATGCGCCAGAGCGTCGTCGTGCTCACCCAGCCGCGCGAGCAGCACTCCGATGTGGAGCAACGCCTCGGTCTCCGGGAACGGGTAGCCGAACTCGCGTGCGGTGACGAGCGCCCGCCGGTAGTGGCCGAGTGCCTCGGCGAAATGCCCCTGCTGCTCGCGCACCGTGCCGAGGTTGCCGTAGGTCAGGCATTCCCCGACCCGGTCCCCGACCTCCAGCATGATCGCCAGTGCCTCGTCCAGGTAAGCCGCGGCCTTGTCCCAGTCGCCGACGCGCATCGCGCTGTTCCCGAGGTTGCCCAGCGCGCGGCTTTCGCTGGTGCGGTTGCCGGTCTCGCGGTGCACGAGCAACGCCTGCCGGTAGCAGTCCTCGGCCGCCGCGAAGTCGCTGAGCCGGTCGAACGCGTTGCCGAGGTTGTTCAATGCCCGCGCCCAGCTGGCCCGGTCACCGCCCGCGTCGTACCGCGTGAGCGCCTGCTTGAACTGGTCGATGCTCTCCTGGTAGCGGTTGGACCGCAGGTAGACCGCACCGAGGCTCATCCGCGCACTCGCCTGGAGCAGCGGGTCGGCGGCCCGGATCGCGATGCCGTGCACGATCTCCGCGTCGGCGAAGTGCAGCGCGTTGTACAGGTACCGGTTCAGGATCGGCGACATCGTGGCGGCGTCCTCGCGTCCGCCCTGCTCTTCGGCCAGCGCGGTGATGCCGACCAGGTTGTGCCGCTCGGCGTCCAGCCACTCCGTCGCCGCCGCGACGTCGTCGAAGTCCGGCGGCGGAACGTCCGAAGTGGACACTTCGGGCCGTCGGTCGCGTTCGTGCGGGGCGTAGCGGTCCATGGCGCGGGAGGCGGCGTGCCGGTAGTAGCCGAACAACCGGCCGAGCGCGGCCTGCCGCGCGGAGGCGGCGTCCACGTCCCGCGCCAGCCCCGCCGCGTAGAGGCGGACGACGTCGTGCAGGCCGAACCGATCCCGGACGTGCCGCTGCACCAGGCTGCCCGCGACCAGTTCACCCAGAAGTGCCTCCGCCGTGCGCAGATCCACCCCGGCGAGCGCGGCCGCCGCACGCGTGTCGACGTCGCGGCCGGGATGGATCGCGAGGAGTCGCAGCAGCAGCGCGGCCTCGTCGGGCAGGTCGGCATAGGACAGGCCGATGGCGTTCTCCAGCTCGTCCTCGACCCGCAGGCCGCCCCGGCGTTCCGCGAGCCGGGCGGCGTGGTCGCGCAACGTCCAGTCGCGCCGGTTCCGGATCCGGCCGGCCACCACCGTCAACGCGAGCGGCAGATGACCGACCAGCTCGGCGATCCTCGTGGCGGCCTCGGTGTCCTCGGCGATCTCGGCCGCGCCGACCTGCCTGCGCAGCATGTCGAGTGACTCGGTCCCCCGAAACGCCTCCAGGTGCACGATCCGCGCACCGGCCAGACCGGTCAGGCGCCGTCTGCTGGTGATCAGCACGATGGCGCCCGGCGAGTCCGGCAGCAGCGGGCGCACCTGGTCGGTGTCCGCCGCGTTGTCCAGCACCACGACCGGGCGCCGGTCCGCGAGCAGCCGCCGGTAGGTGTCCTGCCTGCCCGCGGGGCCGAGGCGATGGATCTCGCCGCCCGGCACCCCGAGCCGCCGGAGGAATTCGTCCAGCACCGCGAGCGGGTCGGCGGGCGCGCGGTCGGCGTCGTAGCCACGCAGGTCCGCCCACAACCGGACCGCGGCGCCGTCCCGGTCCGCCAGCCGGTGCGCGGCACGGACGGCGAGACTGGTCTTGCCGACTCCGGCCATCCCGTCGATCACCACCACCGGCGTCTCGTCGCCCCCGGTGATCGCGGCCAGCTCGGCGTGCCTGCCGACGAACTCCGTGCTGTCGGCGGGCAGCTCACCCGCCACGGTCACCCAGGACGAGTCGGCGGTGAGCCCGGCGATCACCTGGCACACCTGTCGCCACCGCGCCACCACCGCCTCGTCGGCGGTGAGCGCGCGCACGATGTCCGCGACGAGACCCGCGTCCATGCGCCGTCTGCCCGGCTGCAGGCAGCGGTAGACCGTGTTGAACACCGGCAGCTCGGGGTTCCCCGCCGTCCGCCGCCCCCGCACGACCCGCCGGTGCAGCTCCCGGTACGACACGCCGTGCCATCCGCGCAGCGTGTTCAGCCGGGCCGCCAGCTCGTCGAACGAACCGGCGCCCAGCGGCTCCGGCGCCCGGTCGGGATCCATGATCGAAAAGAGTAGACCGTTCGGCCGATCGAAATGGTCCGAACAGGAGAAATCCCCGGTACTCCGCCCGCCACGGTCGTGGCGGCCATCCAGTCACGCGTGTCGTCCGCCGGATCACCTGTGTCGTCCGTTCGATCACGTGACATCGCCGGTGCCGGACCTCGTGACTCCAGGAATCGCCACATGCGCCACCTGCGCCCCACAGGCACCAGCGGTCACGGTGCCCAGTACATGAAGGACCCCATCCTTGCGCCTAGGTACAGGAAGGGGGCCTTCATGTACTGGACTGGGCAAGAGCCCATCCGGCACCAGCGGTCGCCGAATCTCGTCTAAGGTCGGTCAGCATTCGGTCCGGGAGTCACCGCCGGACGGATCGGTTCACGTGTCCAGGGGGTTCCCGTGCCGGAGGAACAGCCGCCGAGCCCGGTCGGCGCTCGGTCGTACGACGACCTCTCCCAGCGGCTGAGGCAGGCGCTGGCCTGGGCGGGGTTGACCCACCGGGAACTGCACCGGCGGGTGCGGCGCCTGCGCACGGCCCGGGGGTCGGCCGACCTGCCCGCCTACAACACCGTGTACCGCTGCCTCCTGCCAGGACGCAAACGTTTGGACGTCGAGCTGGTCGTCGACATCGCGGCCGTGCTGCTCGGCATGGACGTCGCGGCGGAATGGCGGCAGGCGCACCGGGTGATCACCGGACACGCCACCGAGGCGGCCGTGATCAGCGTGGCCGATCACCTGCCCGCCGGGGTCGGCCGGTTCGTCGGCAGGCAGGCGCAGCTGCGCCAGGTGCTGGAGGCGGGGCCGGACGACGCCGGGGTGTGGGCGATCTCCGGAATGGCCGGGGTCGGCAAGACCCGGTTCGCCAGCGAGGTCGCGCGGCTGCTGGCCGAGCGCGGCCGGTTCGCCGACGTGCGGCTGGTGGTGAACCTCCGCGGCTTCGACGCGGATCGGCCCGCCGCGGACCCGGCCGCGGTGCTCGAAGGCTTCTTGCGCCGGCTCGGGGCGTCCGGGAGCGAGATCGGCTGCCTCACCCTCGCCGACCGGAGCGCGCTTTTCCGCCGGCTGCTGGACGGACGGCGCGCGCTGATCCTGCTGGACAACGCGGAGTCGGTCGACCAGGTGCTGCCGTTGCTTCCCGGTCTTCCGACCTGCCTGGTGCTGGTCACCAGCAGGCGCCGCCTCGCCGGGTTGGAGACGGCGCGGCACGTGGCGCTCGACGTGTTCACGCCGGAAGAGTCGGTCGAGTTGCTCCGCGACGGGATCGGTGACGAACGCGTCGACGCGGAGCGGGGCGAGGCCGCCGACATCATCGAGCTGGTCGGACGGCTACCGCTGGCCCTCGCGCTGGTGACCCGCCGGTTGGCCGCCTCGGACGAGTGGACGATGGCCGATCACCGGGATCGCCTCGCCGATCTGCGGACCATGTTGCGGCTGGACGACGGGGTCGAAGTCGCGTTGCGCACGTCGTACGACGAACTGGCCGAACCGGACCGGGTCCTGCTCGGGTTGCTCGCCGCCTATCCCGGTCGGGACATCGACGACCACGCGGCCGCGGCGCTGGCAGGCGTCGAGGTCGACGTCGTCCGTCGCCAACTCGACGATCTGGTGGCCGCCAACATGGTCACCGTCCGCGCGTCCCGGTTCGAACTGCACGACCTGGTCCGGGTGTTCGCCGAGAAACGCGTCCGGGAGAACGTCCAGGCCCGGGTGCGCCGGGCCGCGGCGGTCCGGCTGCTCGACTTCCAGCTGGCCACCACCCGTGCCGCGCTCGTCACCTGTTTCCCCCACGAGGCGGAGAGGTGGGAGGACCTGCCCACCCCCGCGGTGCGGGCTCTCGCGTTCGACGGGGCGGACGAGGCGATGGCCTGGCTGGACGCCGAGCGCGTCAACCTCGTCGTCGCGTCCGGCTGGGCGCTGAGCGAGGGCCGGAACGAGCACGTGACGCGGCTGGCGTGCGTGATGACGAGCTATTTCGAGGCCCGCGTCCACGTGAGCGACGCACTCGCCCTGTTCGGCAACGCCGGCCGGGTCGCGTCCGGTGCCACCCGGGGGCACGTGCTGAACGGGCTGGCCATGACCCACTGGCAGCGGGGGAACACCGCCGAGGCGCTCGTGGTCCTGGAGGACGCGATCAAGGAGTTCTCCGCCGCCGGTGAAGCCGATTACGTCGTCAACCTGTCGGGGAACGTCGGCCTGTTGCTGACCAGTCTCGGTGACTATCGCGCCGCTTTGCCCTGTTTCCGGCGGGCCATGGAGTTCGCCGTCGCGAGGAACAACGAATCGTTCCGGGCGCGGCAGTTGTGCAATATCGGGCTCGCCGAGATGCGACTGGGGAATTACCCCGCCGCCGTCGACTATTTGTCCCAGGCCCTCGAAGTGACCAGGGCGAGCGGTGACCACCTTTGCGAATGCCGGACGCTCGACGGTCTCGGCACCACGTTCTGGCGTATGGGAAAGGACTCCGACGCCTGGGCCTGGTACGAACAGGCGCTCGCCGTGGCGAGGCAGGCGCACAACCGGGCCGACGAGGGCAAGGTCCTCAACCATCTCGGTGTCCTGCTCGTCGAGGCGGGACGGTTCGACGAGGCGTTGGCGCAGCACCGCCAAGCCATCGAACTGGCCAGGGAGATCGGCAGCAGGGAAGGGATGCTGGCGGCGAACACCGACCTGGCGGCGACCCTGCTCGCCACCGGCCGGGCGGCCGACGCCGTGCACTGCCTGCGGCAGTCGATCGAGTCGGCGACCGCGTCGGACAGCCGCTACGAACTGGCCAGAGCCCGAAGCGGTCTCGGCGATGCCCTGTTCGCCGCCGGGGATCCGGTCGCCGCGCGGAAACATTGGCAGACCGCGCATTCCGCGTACACCGAGATGGGTGTGCCGGAGGCCGTCGAGGTCCGCGAGCGTCTCCTGTCGGACACGACGCGAGTTTCCTAGCGGGAAGTCAGCCCTTCACCGATCCGGTCAGCCCACCGACGATGCGGCGTTCGGCGAGTACGAAGAACGCGAGGGCGGGGATCATCGACAGCGCGGTGAACGCGAGCACGCGCGCGGTGTCCTGCGAGTACTGGGATTGGAAGGTCGCCACGCCGAGCGGCAGCGTGAAGTTCGCGGAGTCGTTGAACACCAGCAGCGGCAACAGGTAGAAGTTCCAGCTCGTCACGAACGCGAGCACGGCGACGGTGGTCAGCGCGGGCGCGGACAGCGGCAGCAGGATCCGCCAGAAGAACCCGATCCGGCTCGCCCCGTCGAGCACGGCGGCGTCCTCGATCTCGCCGGGGATCGCCCGCATGAACGGCCGCAGGATCACGATGGTCACCGGCAGCGAGAACGCCGCTTCCGGAATGGCCACGCCCCAGAAACTCTCCAGCATCCCCAGCTGACGCAGCCACAGGTACAGCGGCAAGGTCGCCACGCCGAGCGGGAACAGCAGACCGAGCGTGAACAAGGTGTAGAAACCCTCGCGGCCCTTGAAGGTGTAGCGGGACAAGGCATACGCGGCCATCGATCCGAACGCGACGGTCAGCGCCGTGGCGATCACCGCGATCAGCGCGCTGTTCCCCAGGAACGTCCAGAACGACGATGAACCGAGGATCGCCGCGTAGTTGTCCCACACCCACGGGCCGGGAAGGCCGGCGGGCGAGGCGTTGATCTGCGCGGTGGTGCGGAACCCGCCCAATACCACGAACAACAGCGGCACCACGGTGATCCCGAGGACGGCGATCGCGGCGACGTACCCGATCGGTGTCCCGGCGCGGCGCATCAGTCCACCATCCTGGTCAGCGCGCCGTCGGTGTCCCGGCGCAACGCGAACCGCTGATACAGCAACGCGAACACGAAACAGATCACGAACAGGATCACCGCGACCGCGCTGCCGAAACCGAATTCGTACCGTTTGAACCCGTGGTCGACCAGGTACGTCGCCATCGTCGCCGACGAGTTGGCGGGACCGCCGAGGGTCATGATCCACACCAGGTCGAACAGCTGCAGCGAGCCGATCACCGACAGGAACACCCAGATCCGGATGGTCGGCCCGAGTAGCGGCAGTACGACATGTCTGGTGGCCTGCCAGGCCGACGCGCCGTCGAGGGCGGCCGCTTCCCGCAGTTCGGCGGGCACGCCCTGGAGCCCGGCGAGCAGCAGGATGATGCCGAAGCCGATGTACTTCCAGGTGATCACCGCGAACAGGGTGTAGAGCACGATCCCCGGGTCGGCGAGCCAGTGCTGGACCAGTCCGCCGAGGCCGATGCCACGCAGCATCTGGTCCACGAAACCGTTCGGCTGCAACATCAGCAGCCAGATCACCGCGGTGATCGCCTCCGACAGCACGTACGGCGCGAACACCAGCGCACGCAGCACCGCGCGGCCGCGCAGCTTCCGGTTGAGCAGCAGCGCGAGCCCGATGGACAGCGGCAGCTGGACCACAAGGGACAGTCCCGCGATGATCAGGTTGTGCCCGATGGCGCCCTGGAACACCGAGCCGGACAGAGCGTCGGTGTAGTTGTCGAGACCGACGAAATCGTCGAGCGGACCGAAACCGTTCCACTCGTAGAGGCTGTAGAACCCCGCGATCCCGATCGGGACCAGCACGAACCCGGCGAACAGCACCAGCGCAGGCCCGAGCAGGAAGGTCAGTTCCAGCTTCTTGCGCACTCCCGGCGTCCGCGTCCGGACCGCGGGTGCGGACGGCCGCGCCGCCGCCCGCACCCGCGTGGCCGTCGCCGTCACTTGTCGCCCGCCGCGGCCTTGTTCACCGCTTCGACGATGCCTTCCGGCGTGCCCTGCCCGGCGAAGAAGTTCGCGACGGCGTCGTTGAGCGCGGCGCCCACCGCGGTCGGGAACGCCTTGTCGAAGTACATCTGCACGTACGGGGCCTTCTGCCCGTAGTCGAAGACGGTCTTCAACGACTCGGTCTTGAGGGATTCGGCCGCCGACGCGGTCATCGGCAGTCCGGCGCCCTTCGCCGCGAGCTGGTTCTGCACCGGTTCGCTGCCGAGGTACCGCAGGAAGTCCGCGCACGCCTTGGCCGCGCGGGTGGTGCAGGAGAAGCCGTCGCCGCCGCCGAGCATCGCGGCGGGATCGCCTTGACCACCGGGGACCGCCGGGAACGGGAACCAGCCGACCTTCGAGTCGAGCTCCTTGTCTTCGGTGAGCGAGGACATCGTGCCGGGCTCCCAGTCGCCCTGCAGTTCCATCGCCGCCTTGCCGTTGGCCACCAGCCCGGCCGAACTGCCCGCGCCCTGCTGGGCGGGAGTGCCGGTGAAGCCGGGCTGGAACGGCTGGGTGGCGAGGAACGCCTGCAGATCACGGCCTGCCTTGGTCCAGCAAGGATCCTCGAGTTTCACGGCCTTGACCGACTGCTTCAGCGTGTCCGCCGAGCAGGCCCGCAGCGCGAAGTAGTTCCAATAGAACGCGTCCGGCCAGCGATCCTTGCCCCCGACCGCGATCGGGGTGATCCCCGCCTGCTTGAGCTTGGCCACGGCGGTGTTGAGTTCGTCCAAAGTGGACGGGGGAGCGGTGACGCCCGCCTGCGCGAAAAGGTCCTTGCGGTACCAGAAACCGACGAAGTGCTGCTCCCACGGGATCCCGTACTGCTTGCCGTCGACCTGCCAGCTCTCGGCGAGTTTGCCCACCGAGGAGAGCCAGTCCTTGGCCGCGTCGGTCAGGTCCGCGACCTTGCCCGAGGTGGCCTGCGACGCCAGTTCGCCTCCGCCCCAGGACTGGTAGACGTCCGGCGGCTCGTTCGACTGCAGGGCGAGCGGGACCTTGGTGGTGAACTCCTCGTTCTGCAGCGGCTGCCCCTTGATCGTCACCTCGGGATGCGCCTTCTGGTAGTCGGCGACGACCTGGGCCCAGATCGACTTGATCGGGTCGGTGGTGCCGTTGTGCCACCAGGTGAGGGTGACCGGTCCGCTGGGCTCGGCCGCGGTCTCGGTGCCCCCGGAGCAGCCGGCGAGCGCGAGCGGGATGGCCGCCGCCAGCGCGGCGGCGGCGGGGATTCGGCGGTTCGAAAGCATGGTGAGTCCACTCCTGACGACTTCGGCCGAGTAGGACGGGGCGTGACTGCGCCCGGACTGGCGATGAGTTTGCGCGCCCGAAATTCCGATGTCAATCGTTGTCGATAACGTTTTACATGGCTAGTCTGACCGTATGCAGCCCAGTTCGAGGGTCACTATCCGTGACGTCGCGGCCCGCGCCGGCGTCTCCGTGGCCACGGTTTCCAAAGTGATCAACGACCGCTACGGCGTCGCCGCCGCGACGCTGGCCAAGGTCCGCGCGGTGATCGACGAACTCGGCTACGAGGCGAGCCTGGTCGCCCAGAGCCTGCGCAATCACAAGACCAACGTGATCGGGATCCTGGTCGCCGACCTCGAACCGTTCTCCACCGAATTGCTCAAGGGCGCCGCCGACGCCATCCGCGGCACCGGCTACGAACTCGTCGTCTACTCGGCCGGCGGCCGGGTCGGGGACGCCTCGGGCTGGGAGAAGCGTTATCTTTCAAGGCTTTCCGGCACGCTGGTCGACGGCGCGGTGCTGGTCACGCCGGTGGCTTCACTGGAGGCCGTCCCCGGAACGCCGGTGGTCGCGGTCGACCCGCACACCGGTCCCTCGACGGTGCCCACCATCGATTCCGACAACCTGCGCGGCGCCCAGCTGGCGACCGAGCATCTGCTGGAGCTCGGCCACCGCCGCATCGGTTTCCTCGCCGGACGGCCGGATCTCGAATCGGCCGAACTGCGCAAGACCGGGTACCTGCGGGCGCTCACCGCGGCGGGAGTGCCGATCGACGAGGACCTGATCCGGCTGGGCGCCTACGATCCGGAGATCTCCGCCCGGTCCGCCCACGAGCTGTTGACCAGTGAGAACCGGCCGACGGCGGTGTTCGCCGCCAACGACATCTCGGCGATCGCGACCGTCGGGGCCGCGGCGGAACTCGGCTTGTCCGTCCCGGACGACCTGTCGGTGGTCGGTTTCGACAACGTCCCCGAATCCGCGCTCTGCACCCCGCCGCTGACGACGGTGGACCAGCCCATCCGCGAAATGGGCCACCGCGCCATCACCCTCCTGATCTCGCTGATCAGCGGGGAACCCGAGCAGGAAACCCACATCACCTTGTCCACGGGTCTCGTGGTGCGCCGCTCGACGCGGGCCCTCGGAGCCACGACGAAGGGCGGACGTCCTTGACCACCCAGCCCAGTGAGTCGTCCCGGCCATGGCACGACACCGCGGCGGATCCCGCCGATCGCGTCCGCGCGCTGAGGGACCGGATGACCTTGCGGGAGAAGCTCGCCCAGCTCTACGGCGTCTGGGTCGGCATCGACTCCGGCGGTGAGATGGCGCCACACCAGCACGACTTCGCCGACGCTGCACTGGATTGGGACGAACTGGTACGTCACGGGATCGGCCAGCTGACCAGGGTGTACGGCACCCGGCCCGTCGATCCGGTGATCGGCGCGCACAGCCTGGCGCGCTCCCAGCGGGAGATCGTCGGAAGCGGCCGGTTCGGTATCCCGGCGCTGGTCCACGAGGAGACACTCACCGGTCTCGCCGCCTGGAAGGCCACCGTCTATCCGTCGCCGCTGTGCTGGGGAGCGAGTTTCGACCCGGACCTCGTGTACCGCATGGGCGCGCGGATCGGCGGGACGATGCGACGGCTGGGTGTCCATCAAGGACTCGCGCCGGTGCTCGACGTCGCACGGGATCTGCGCTGGGGCCGGATCGAGGAGACCATCGGCGAGGATCCCCATCTGGTCGGCACGATCGGCGCGGCCTACGTGGCCGGGCTCGAATCCGCCGGGGTGATCGCGACGCTGAAGCATTTCGCCGGCTACTCGGCCTCGCGCGCCGGTCGCAACCTCGCCCCGGTTTCGGTCGGCCCCAGGGAACTGGCCGACGTCCTGCTGCCGCCGTTCGAGATGGCGTTGCGCGCGGGCGCCCGGTCGGTGATGAACGCCTACATCGACAACGACGGCGTCCCCGCCGCCGCGGATCCCGCGTTGCTCACTGATCTGTTGCGTGACACCTACGGCTTCGAGGGAACCCTGGTCGCGGACTACTTCTCCGTGTCGTTCCTGCACACGTTGCACGGCGTCGCGGCCGATCGCGGTGAGGCCGCCGCACAGGCGCTCACCGCCGGGATCGACGTGGAACTGCCCACTGTGGACTGCTACGGCGAGCCGCTGCTCGCCGCGGTGGAACAGGGCGCGGTCGACGCCGCCGTCGTCGACCGCGCCCTCGAACGGGTGCTGCGGCAGAAATGCGAACTTGGCCTGCTCGACGAGGACTGGGCACCGGAGGTGCCGGACGAGATCGACCTCGACGATCCGGATTCCCGCGCACTGGCAAGGGAAATCGCCGAACGCTCGATCGTGCTGCTGCGGAACGACGGGCTCCTCCCCCTCTCCCCCGGCCGCCGGATCGCCGTGGTCGGCCCGCGGGCGCACGACCCCAGCGCGATGCTCGGCTGCTACTCGTTCCCGATGCACGTCGGCGTGCACCATCCCGACGTGCCCCTCGGGATACCGGTTCCGACGGTGCTCGACGCGCTCGGCGAGGACCACGAGGTCACCTACGCCCTCGGCTGCCCCGTCCTCGGCGGCGAGAACGCCGACATCGCCGCCGCCGTCACCGCGGCCGAGGAAGCGGAGATCTGCGTCGCGGTGCTCGGCGACCGCGCCGGCCTGTTCGGCGGCGGCACCTCGGGGGAAGGGTGCGACACCTCGGATCTCAAGTTGCCGGGACGACAGGAAGAACTCCTCGAAGCCCTTCTCGCGACCGGGACACCGGTGGTCCTGATCCTCCTCTGTGGACGCCCGTACGAACTGTCACGACAGGCCGACCACCTCGCCGCGATCGTGTGCGGTTTCTACCCGGGAGAAGAGGGCGCCGCCGCGCTCGCCGATGTCCTCAGTGGACGGATCGACCCTTCCGGCAGGCTGCCGGTCGGCTTCCCGGGCGAGAGGGCCTCCCAGCCGTCGACCTATCTCACCGCGCCGCTCGGGCAGCGCAGCGAGGTCAGCACGGTCGACCCGACACCGCTTTTCCCGTTCGGGCACGGGCTTTCCTACGGCTCCGTCAGCTGGGACGACGTCACGACGCCGGATCCCGCGTGGCCCACGGACGGCCGCTGCCGGATCCGGGTGACGCTGAGCAACACAGGCGACCGCACCACGACGGAGGTCGTCCAGATCTACCTGCACGACCCGGTGGCGGAGGTCGCCCGCCCGGTCCAGCAGCTGATCGCGGCGAAGCGGGTCGACCTCGCCCCCGGCGCGACCCAGGTGATCGAGATCGGGCTGCACGCCGATCTGACGTCCTACACCGGACGAGCGGGCAAGCGGATCGTGGAACCCGGCGACGTCGAACTGCGGGTCGGGACGTCGAGCGCCCGGATAGTCGCGACCCTCCCCTGCACGTTGACGGGCCCACGTCGCGAAGTGGGCTTCGACCGCGTGCTGACACCGGACTTCGCGTGAACCGCCCGGCACGCGGAGCCGGCCGCGTGCCGGGCGGCCCCCCGGTCAGTCGTCGAGGGCGTCGAGTACGCGCTTGAGGTCGACGAACTTGAAGTTCGTGGCGTCGCGACCCGGCTCCCCCGGCTTGTCGTCACCGTCCTGGACGACCAGCAGGCCGTTCGGGTACTTGCTGCCGAGGGGCTCGTTGAGGACGGCGGCGCCGTCGCTTTCCTCGGTGCCGTCCAGGGTGGCGGACGCGGCGATCACCCGGAAGCCGCCTTCGTACTCGTTGTCGTCGCCGAGTTCGCGGTCGTAGGCGGCGAAGCTGTTGTCCCCCTGGCTGGACGCGAGCAGGTACCCATCACCGTCCTTCTCCTTGAGCAGGGTGAGACCTTCGACGTCGGCCGACAGGCGCGTGCCGCCGTAGCCCGGGTCGGATCCGGGTACGCACTCTTCGGTCGCCTCGTCGTAGGTTCCGGGGATGCCGTACTCGCGGACCTTGTCGATGAGCTTCGGAGTGCCTTCGAGGTCGGCGTCCACCCGCCAGATCCCCACATCCTCCTGCCCGGCGTAGAGGGTGCCGTTCGCGGGATCGACGACCATCCCTTCGACCTGGGGCAGTTCGCCCGGCTCGCCGCACGGGGTCCACGACTTGCCGTTCGGCAGCCGGAACTCGGACGGCAACGCGAGAGTGCGCACCTTGCGGTAGGAGACCGTGCCCCCGGCGCCCGCGGTCAGCTCCAGCAGGCTGAGCGCGGTGCGTTCCCGCTGGCTGACCACCGCGAACGAGCGGCCGCTGGACGGATCGGTCCACGTGGCGAGGCCGTAAGCGGTGCGCTGCTCGTTGATCTCCTCCTGCGACGCGGAGAAGATCGCCGGCGCGGACGGATCGGTGATGTCGGTGAGCGGGGCACCGGCGTTCCCGCCGTCGATGCGGTAGATCCGCAGCCGGTCACGGCCGCGATCACTGGCGACGGCCAGGTCGCTCACCCCGGAGCCGACCTTCATCCGGTGCACGAGGTCGACGTTGTTGAACCGGCCGGGAGCGTCGTCCGGGCCGGGCGCTTTCGGCGCCGGAATCGACTGCACTTCGCGGCCGTCGAGGTTGTAGACGCGCAGGCCGCCTTCCTTGACCGTGGCGACGACGAGGCTGCGGTCCGGAGCCGCCGGGTTGCGCCAGATCGCCGGGTCGTCGGCGTCCGCGTTGCCGCCTGCCTCGTCGTCGTACACGGCGGGGGTTTCGGTCGTCGGCTTCACGCTCGGCAGTTCGCCTGCCGCCACGGCCGAAGGGGGCAAGACCATGGCGAGCGCCGTGACCAGCACGAGACCGCCGACGGTGACGCGGGCTCTAGAGGCCTGAGCCATCGAGGTGTTCCTTCCTGAAGCGAATCGGACAGCCCACTATGAAGTCACCGCATGACAAGTTACCCGAAAGTAACAGCACATCCAGATGGCCAGGAAATGAACACCCCCGGCCGTTCCCGGCGATCCACTCAGTCGAAACTCCATTGTGGACACTCACCGTCGAAGGTCGTCTCGCCCTAAAGTCGGCGGCATGGACGAAACCGACACCGCTTGCGTGTTCTGCGAGATCGCGGCCGGCCGACAGGGCGCCGGGCGCGTGCTGTTCGAGGACGAGCACACGATCGCGTTCCTCGACCACACCGCCGTGCTGCCGGGACACACCCTGGTGGCGCCCAGGGCACACGCCGCGGACATCTGGGAGATCTCCGCCGAGGGCGCGGCCGCCGTCATGCGGACCGCCCACTCGATGGCCGCCCGGATCCGCGAAATACTGCGGCCGGACGGACTGACCTTGTTCCAGGCCAACCGATCCGCCGGCTGGCAGGACGTCTTCCACCTGCACGTCCACCTGGTGCCCAGGACGACGGGTGATCATCTGACGAGGCCTTGGGTCGCCACGGTGAAAGGTGACGACGAGCTGGCGGCCATGCGCACTCTGCTCGCGACGCCGCTCGAGCCGTGAGTTTGTCCCTTGACAGCAGGACCGTCCGGCCTGCATCCTAATTAGGAAAGTTTCTTTACTATAACCGGCCGCACCGTCGCGGGCCCGGTCGAACTGGGGGACAGTTCGCAGCTTTGTCCTATGTGGACAAAGAGGGACTCCTCCTTTGCCATGCCCGCCAGCAGAGAAGGAAGCCCGCCGCTGTGACGCGTCCCGAGCCCGCCGTTCGTCGCGCCAGAATGGCCGTGATGGGCGTCTTCGGGCTCTGCGGGCTGATCTGTGCCGTCTGGAGCGCGTCACTGCCGTCGATCAACGCCCGGCTCCACCTCGGGGAGGGCCGGATCGGGCTGGTACTGCTGATCACCGCGCTCGGCTCGATGGCCTGCATGCCGGTGGCCGGCCGACTGGCCGACGCCTGGTCGAGCCGTGCGGTGGTACGGGTGATCGCGCCCGTCGCGGCACTCACGCTGCTCGGTCCCGCGCTGGCCCCGAATTTTCCGGTCCTGCTGGCCGCCGCGTTCGTGCTCGGCGGCGCGCTCGGTTCCTTGGACGTCGCGATGAACGGCCACGCCGTCGAGGTGGAAACCCGCTACGGACGCTCCATCATGTCGACGTTCCACGGAGTGTGGAGCCTGGGCGGGGTGGCCGGCGGCCTCACGATCACCGTCGGCCTGCATCTCGACACGGGCGGCACGGCGCTGATGGCCGGCGCCGGCGTGGTCGCGGCAGTGCTGTTCTTCCTACCGGGCAAGCATTTGCTGACCGGCGAGACGCGGCACGAGGTGGCGGGGGACGCGGTCGTCCCTTCCGGCGGGCTGCCGACGAGCACGATCGTGCTGCTCGGCGTGGTCGCGCTGGCCGGTTTCGTCAGCGAAGGCGCCGGTTACAGCTGGGCTTCCCTGCACGCACAAGGAATGCTCGGCGCGGATCCGGCGACGGCGTCGTTCGCGTACACGGCGTTCGCCGCCGCGCTGACCGTCTCCCGGCTCACCGCCGACCGGCTCCGGTCGAAGGTGAACCCGGCGAGCTGGATGCGGTACGCGGGATCGGTCGCCGTGCTGGGCTACGCGCTCGTTCTCGTCGCACCACTGCTTCCCGGGGGGCGGCTGGCTTTCGGCCTGGTCGGCTGGGTGGTCGTCGCGGCCGGTCTGGCGACCGTCGTACCCGCGATCTTCAGTGCCGTCGGCGCGGGTGGCGCGAACGTCGGGCGCGCGCTTTCCTGGGTGACCACCATGGCCTACGCCGGGCAGCTCGGCGGGCCCGCGGTCATCGGCCCGCTCGCCGACGCCACCTCGCTGGGCACCGCCATGGTGGTGCCCGGCCTGCTCGCGGCGGTGATCGCCGTCGCCGGACCGATCGTCGTCCGGCGGGCGACCGCCAAGCACCTCACCACAGCCGGACTGGATTGAGTGACACGCACCATGGGGGTAAATCGATGCTGTACGCCGGAATCGGCTGGACCGCCTCGGGTTTCGAGATCGCGGTTCTCGACGGGAACGGGCACGGTGACCGGCCGGCCGTGCGGTTCGCCGCGGACCGGAGCAAGGAGATCGCGTCCTATCTGAACGGCCTCGGCGGCTCGGTGACCGCGGTCGTCGACAGCACCAACGGCATGCTCGACGGTGGTTTCATGGCCGCCGGCCTGGACATGTACCGCGCCGACCCGGCCATCCTGCCACCGAGGCCCGGTTTCGGCTCGGTGCCCGCCGTCGAGCTGGCGCGCGCGGCCTGGCGGGATCCCGGCTCGTTGGTACGCCTGGAGCTCGAGTCGGGATCGCTCACCGGGCGGTTGGACGAACATCACGCGGCGATGGCCTCCAGTGACGAAGCGCTGGCCGCGATGACGGCGGCCGGGCGCTCACTGGAGCACGGCGACCGGACCCGCGGGCAGATCGCGCTCACGTTCGACGACGGCCCGCATCCTCCCTACACCGGGCGGATTCTCGATATTCTCGAGTCCTACGGCGTTCGCGCCACGTTCTTCTGTGTCGGGTTGAACGCGGGCGCGCGCGGCGAAGAGCTGCGACGGATGGCGGAACAGGGCCATGGCGTCGGCAACCACACGTGGTCCCATCCCTATCTGCCGGATCTCTCGGCGACCGAACTGGCCGACCAGCTCGACCGCACCGGCGACGTGATCGCGGAGTCCTTCGGCACCGTGCCCGCGTTCTTCCGCCCGCCCTATGGATCACGGACCCCCGCGGTGCTCCGCTCGCTGACGGACCTCGGCGCGCGGCTCGCGCTGTGGGACGTCGACACCGAGGACTGGGCGATGCCCGGCCCGGAGGTGATCGCGCGAACCGTGCTGCGGCAAACGATTCCCGGCTCGATCGTGCTGATGCACGACGGGGGCGGCGACCGTTCCCAGACCGTCACCGCCTTGCCGTCGGTGATCGAAGGACTGCTTGCCCGCGGGCTCGAGTTCGTCCGCGTCGAAGACCTGGTGACCCCGAACTTCGCGACAGGAAAGAGATGATCATGCATCCCATCGAGCTTGCGGAGACCCACGTCGGACCGAGCATGCTGCGCAGGCTGGCGGCGGCCTGGCCCAAGCGCGCGACCATCCGCACCGACATGGCCGGAGTGGTCAACCCCGGCGAGTACGACCCCAGCCTGCTGGACTACCCGCTGCACCTCATGCCGTTCTCGGAGCACCCGCGGTTCCTCGAAGCGTCGGACGAGCAGCGGCTGCTCGTCAACACGCTGGCGTGGATCGCCTACAACGAGCGCGTCATCGCCGCCGAGGAACACGTGGCGAACCCGACCTTCGAAAAGCTGGCGCACGGCGTCTTCCCCGGCGTCGACCGTTACGAGGTCAAGGAAGTCGTCCAGCAGTCCCATATCGACGAGGTGTGGCACACCTACATGCACATGATGGCGATGCAGCGCACCCGCGAGGCACGCGAGATCAGCCTCGAAGAGTCCTTTGTGGAGCCGGTGACGAACCGCAGGCTCTACGCGCTCGCGGAGAGCATGGACGAGCAGTGGCAGCGCGACCTGCTCTATCTCATGTGGACGGTCGTCGGCGAGGTCAGCATCAACGCCTTCCTCGACCTGCTGGCCGGCGACAAGTCCATCCAGCCGATGCACGCGCTCATCGCCCGGCTGCACGCGCGCGACGAGGCGGCGCACGGTCCCGTGCTGGCCGAACTGATGAAGGAGATCTACCCGAAACTGGAGCCGGAGCGGCAGGAGTTCTTCATCCGGTACCTCCCCGAGGCGATCACCGCGTTCGGCGCCGAGGACTACGAGCTGTGGCCGCAGGTGCTCCGGTTCGCCGGAATCGAGCACGTCGACGAGATCATCGCCGACTGCCGGGCCGAAGAGGACGGTGAAGTCATGATGAACGACTTCGCCACCGTGCACCGGCTGCTGCGGGACCTCGGGATCGAAGACAAGGTGAAGTACCACTTCGTGACGGCCAAGGGCGGCGTCAAATGATCCTGACCGGGCCGGAGATCACCGAGTCGGTGACCGACGGCCGGATCGCGATCTCCCCGTTCAGCCCGGACCAGGTCAACCCGAACAGCTACAACGTCACACTCGGCGGCACGCTGATGTCCTATCGGGACAAGGTCGTCGACGCCTACCACCCGAACCCGACCGACACGATCCAGCTGCCCGAGGACGGGTACGTGCTCCAGCCCGACCAGCTCTATCTCGGGCACACCGAGGAGCGCATCGGTTCGGACATCTACGTGCCGCTGCTGTTCGGCCGGTCCTCGGTCGGCAGGCTCGGGCTGTTCGTCGAGATCACCGCCCCGATCGGGGACATCGGCTTCCACGGCCAGTGGACGCTCATGCTCTCCCCCGTGCAGCCGTTGCGCGTCTACCACGGCATGAAGATCGGCCAGATCATGTTCTTCGTGTCCTCGGGCGAGATCGATCTCTACGCGGGGAAGTACCAGTCGGCGGTCGGCCCGCAGGAGTCCCGCTATTGGCGCGACCGGGTGGCGGTCACGTCGTGATCCTCACCCGCAAGGCGATCGGGAAGGCGCTGGAGAGCGGGGACATCGTGATCGATCCGTTCGAGCCGGACCGCTTGTCGCCCAACGCGTACGACTGGCGCCTCGGCGAGAAGCTGCGCGTCTTCGACACCGAACTGGACGCGGCGAGGTCGACGCCGTTCACCGAGCTCGTCATCCCGCCCGAGGGCCTGGTGCTCGAACCGGGGCGGCTGTACCTCGGTGTCACCCATGAGCGGACCCGTTCCGAGCGCTACGCGCAGATGATCAACGGTGACCACACGATCGGCGGGCTCGGCATCTGGGTCCACGTCTCGGCGCCGCTCGGGCACGTCGGCCACGCGATCAACTGGACACTGGAGATCAGGGTGGCCAGGCCGGTCCGGGTCTATCCGCTGATGACCTTCGGCAAGATCATCTTCTTGGTGGCGCACGGATCGCTGGCGAGCTATCAGCACTTCGGCGTGAAATACACGAGTACGGCCGGGATCGACATTTCCCGGCTGTACGAGGAACTGTCGTGAAGACGCCGAAGACTCCGAAGACACTGACCGGGATCGACCTCCCGCCGGGCAGCCCCGGCGGGAGCGTCGAGCTCCTCAAGGACCTCTACCTCGCCCCGGAAGCGCCGATCGAGGCCGCTGTCTTCATGCTCGGCTCTGACGCGGAGCCCGGCGGGCCGGAACTGCTCGATGTGCCGGGAAAGCAGCTCGACGGGCCGGGATTCTGGTCCTATGTGGACGCACTCGCGACGGCGATCCGGCGTCGGTTCGATCCGGCCGATTTCGACGCGGTGCATTGGCAGCACTTGAGTTTCGGTGCCACACCCGCGTTGCTCCGCGCGTTCCCCGACCATCCGCGGATCGCACTGGTGCACGGTACCGATCTGCTCTTCGCGGCTGAGCATCCCACCCAGCGTGAGGTGCTGCACGAGGCCGCGGCGGCGGCGGACGCGGTCGTCGTGCCGACGTCGGCGATGGCCGGCCTCCTGCGCGAGGTCACGCCGGTCGAACCGAAGCGGATCGTGCACGTGCCCTGGGGAATCCCCGATCGGCTGCTGCACTCGCCGCCGCCACGGCCCGGTCCGCGGGATGGGTTCCGCGTGCTGTACGCCGGGCGGCTGACCGCGGAGAAGGGGGCGGCCGAGCTGATCGCGGACCTGACAGGACTGCCCGGCGTGACGTTGTGCGTCGCGGCGCCCGAGCACGAGTTCGCCGCGCTTCCGGCGGACACGACTCAAGTCGAGTACCTCGGCTGGTTCGACCGGCCCGCGTTGTGGCAGGCCTTCGCGCGGCACGACCTGCTCGTGATGCCGTCGACGACGCTGGAGGCGTTCGGGCTCGTCGCGGTCGAGGCGCAGGCCTGCGGGTTGCCGGTGGCGTATCAGCCGGTGCCGGGGTTGACCGAGGTACTTGGCGACTCGGCGACGCGGTTCACCCGGTCCACGCTCGCGGACACCATCCGGCTACTGGCCAAGGACGACAGCGCGCTGACGGACCTGCGTGCGGCCGGACTGCGCAACGCGGCCCGGTTCCCGCTGTCGAAGACCGCGGCCGGGCTGGACGCGGTGACCGCCGAGGTGCGCCGGTGATCGCGCAACGCGGGCTGTTCGCCGGGCCCGATCCGGTGATCAGCAAGGATCTCTACGCTCAGATCGTCTCGGGCGGCGCCCGCCGCGAGCGGACCACCCTCACGCTGGAGCCGGCGTCGAAGGTCTCCGGCAACACGTACTTCGGGCGGTTCCCGGCAAGCTACTGGCAGCGCTGGACGACGGTCGGCGCCGTCGAGGTCGACCTGGAGGCCGACGGATCCGGCACGGTTTCCCTGCTGGCGTCGGACTTCGAGGGCGAGTCGCGCGTGGTGGCGGCGCGGGTCGTCGACGGTGAGCCGATCTCGCTGGTCGCTCCCCTCGACCGGTTCGTCGACGGCGGCGCGTTGTGGCTGGACTGGGAAACCGAGCCGGGCCAACGACTTGTCGTCCGCGACGTGCGCTGGACGGTTCCGGCGGCGGAGCGGTCACGGCCGACGGTGGTGACCATCTGCACGATGAACCGCCCGGCCGACTGCCTCGCCACGCTGACCGCGATCGCCGACGACGACCGGGCGGCGGCCGCGGTGCACGCCGTGTACGTCGTCGATCAGGGCACCGACCCTGTGCGGGCCGAGGGTGTGCTGCCGCCGGGCAAGCTGCGGTACCTGCGGCAGCCGAACCTGGGTGGCGCGGGCGGCTTCACGCGCGGCCTGTACGAGGTCGACGGCGATGGCGTGAACGTGCTGTTCATGGACGACGACATCGTGCTGGAACCCGACGTGCTCGTCCGGATGACGGCGTTTTCGGCGGCCACGGCGGAACCGCTGATCCTCGGCGGCCAGATGCTGAACCTGTTGCACCCCACGCGGTTGCACGCGGCGGCCGAGTACACCGACCTGGACGGTATCCGGCCGGGTATGCCGATCCGGCACAGCCTGCACGCGGTCGACCTGCTGGCCACGGATCCGGTCACCGGCAGGCCGTACCGGCAGGAGTTCCGCGTCGACGCGGGCTACAACGGCTGGTGGGCGTGCCTGATCCCGTACGAAGTGGTCAAGGAGGCAGGCTACCCGCTCCCCCTGTTCTTCCAGGGTGACGACGCCGAATACTCCTACCGCGCAAGGGAGCACGGGTTCCCGACGGTGACGCTGCCGGGCGCGGGCCTGTGGCACACCGACTTCCCGTGGAAGGACTCCGACGAGCTCAATCGGTACTTCATCCTGCGCAACTACACGATCATCTCGGCGCTGCACGGCGATTTCCCGGTGCTGAAGATCGCCGGAATCCTGCTCGCCGAGCTGATCCCCTCGCTGCTGGGCATGCGGTACGGCGCCGCGGCGACCCTGATCCAAGCGGTGTCGGACTTTCTCGACGGGCCGGACATCCTGCGCGACGGCGGGGTCGCGGCGCTGGCGCGGATCCGCGAAGTACGCGCCCGCTATCCGGAGACCGTCGCGCATCCACCGACGGCCGTGCCGGGGCTCGCGTCGAACGACATCGCGATCAGCGAACCGAGCGTCTTCGACCGGCTGGCACTCGGGCCGTTGCTCGGCGTGCACCGGCTTGCCCTGGGCTCCGTGCCGGTTTCGGAGGCCGACTGGTGGCGGGTCGGCGCGCTGCGCACGGCGGTGGTGACCGACGCGTCGCAACGAGGTGTCCGCGTCCGCACGTACGACCGCGCACACCTGGTCCGGCTGGCGTACCAGGGCGCACGAGTGCTCACCAGGTTCATCCGCGACGGCGCCGCCGTCCGCGAGCAGTACCGCGCGGCGCTGCCGCGGCTGACCAGCCGGGACGCATGGACCGGATTGTTCTCGGACGAAGGATCGATGTCATGACCCCCTTGCTGGTGGCCACGGATCTCGACGGCACGGTGGTGCGCCCGGACGGCACGATCTCCGACCGCACGGTGTCGGCGTTCGCGCTCGTCGAAGAATCGGGCGCCGAATTCGTGGTCGCCACCGGCCGTCCGCCGCGGCTGGTGGCCGAGATCGCCGGGCGATTCGGCGACCGGGGCCTCGCGATCTGCTCCAACGGCGCCTACCTGTACGACATGCACACCAGGACGGTCGTCGAGAAATACGCCATCACGACCCCGGATCTGGCCGAAGCGGTCGCCAGGCTGCGTGCGGCGGTCCCCGGCATCGGTATCGCCGTGGAACACGCCGACCGGCTGGTCGCGGACTCGGTTTACGAGCCGTGGGAATGGGACCGCGGCGCCACGATCGAGCGCGCCGACGACGCGACACTGCTGAGCCTGCCCGCGCCGAAGCTGCTCGGCAGGCACCCCTCGCTTTCCGCCGACGAACTCCTCGCGCTGGCCAAACCGGCCTTGGACGGGCTCGTCGCCGCGTACCACTCAAACGGCTCACGCCTGGTCGAAGCGATCGCGATCGGCGTGAACAAGGCGGCCGCGCTGGCCCGGCTGGCCGCGCGGAGCGGGGTCGCGGCCTCGGACGTGATCGCGTTCGGTGACATGCCCAACGACCTGCCGATGCTGTCCTGGGCAGGTACGGCGTACGGCGTGGCCAACGCGCACCCCGACGTGCTCGCACTGGTGGACCACGTGATCGGCAGCAACAGCGAAGACGGCGTCGCCGTCGTACTCGAACAGCTCTACGCGAAGGAGACCTCCGTTGTCGGTGAATGAGTTGGACCGGCTCGTCAACGCCTGCCTGCTGGCCGGGTACACCGGGACCGAACCGCCGGCGTGGGTGCACTCGGCGCTGGACGACGGGCTCGCCGGGGTCACCCTGTTCCCGGTCAATCTGGACGGTGGCAGGCAAGCCATCGTCCGGCACACCCGCGCGCTACGGCGGACGGCACCCGACGCGCTGATCGCGCTGGACGAAGAGGGCGGTGACGTCACCCGCCTCGACTACGAGACCGGCAGCGCGTATCCGGGAAACCTGGCGCTCGGCGAGATCGACGACCTGGCGTTGACCGCCGAAGTCGCCGCGGCCATCGCGGCGGATCTGAAGGCCTGCGGCGTCAACCTCAATCTGGCCCCGTCGATCGACGTCAACAGCGATCCGGACAACCCGATCATCGGCGTCCGGTCTTTCGGCGCCCGGCCGGATCTGGTCGCCGCACACGGCTCGGCGTTCATCGAGTCCATGCAGGACGGTGGCGTGTCCGTCTGTGCCAAGCACTTTCCCGGCCACGGCGCGACGGTGACCGACCCGCACCACGCACTGCCCATTGTGGACATTCCGGCCGCGACGTTCCGCGAGCGCGAGCTGGCGCCCTTCGTGTCGGCGATCAAGGCGGGCGTCCACGCGATGATGACCGCCCACGTGCTCTATCCCGCACTGGACCCGGACAACCCGGCGACGCTGAGCCGCCGTCTGCTCCACGACCTCGTCCGCGAAGAGCTGGGCTACGAAGGTGTGCTGCTGTCCAGCGCGATCGCCATCGAGGCTGGCCAAGGCAACCAGGACATCGGCGCGGTGGCCGTCCGTGCCCTGCGGGCGGGATCGGATCTGCTGCTGCTCGGCCCGACCGAGGACGCGGAGCTCACCACGGCCATCCGCGCGTCGGTCTCCGAAGCCGTCCGCGCCGGCACACTTTCGGTGGAGACACTGGAAACCGCGGCCGCGCGAGTCTCCGCTTTGCGCGCCAAGGCCGCACCCCGTGAACTCGGGCTCGAAGCCGCGCGGCGCGCTCTGCGCGTCGACGGACCGGTCGCGTTGACCGCTCCCGCCTTCGTGGTCGAACTGCGCGCCGGCGGCAACGCGCTGGGTGAAGCCCACTGGAGCCTCGCCGACCGGCTGACCGAGCTCGGCGCGGCCCACTCGACGGTGCTCGCCACCGAAGACGACCCGGTGGTCTTGCCGCCGACCGGCCCGGTGGTGCTGGTGGTCAGGGACGCTTACCGAACCCCATGGCAAGCCGCCCGGCTGGCCGAGGCCCTGGCCTCCCGGCCCGACGCGATCGTGGTGGCCGTCGGGCTGCCGGACGACGTGACTCCGCGGGTCAAAGCCAGTATCCGGACCTACGGAGCCGGTGCGGTCAACATCGAGGCGGCGGTGGAACAGCTCACCGCCCAGTGGCCGTGAGCACCGATCAAGCGTCGTAGTCGACGGTGACCGACGGCGTGGTCGGGTGCGCCTGGCAGGTGAGCGCGTACCCGTCTTCGACGTCGGTCCGCGACAGGGCGAAGTTCTGTTCCATCGCGACCGATCCCAGCACGACCTTCGCCTTGCAGGTGCCGCAGGCTCCACCGAGGCAGGCATACGGCGCCTCCAGCCCGGCCTTCAGCGCGGATTCCAGGACGGTGTCGCCGGCCGCCAGCGGGACCTCGTGCCGTCGGCCGCGCAGGCTGACCTCGACCGTCGCGGGGCTGAAGTCTTCGGTGAGCTTGGGTTTCCGGTAGCCGTGGAAGAGTTCCACGTGGACTCGGTCCGGCTCGGCGCCGCGCTCGACGAGCAGGCCGTGCAGGTCGGTCACCATCTCGGCCGGTCCGCACAGGAACCAGTCGTCCACCGAGGCGACGGACAGGTCGGAGCCGAGCTCTTGGACGAGCTTCGAGCGGTCGATGCGGCCTCGGAGCCGCGCGGGGTGCCGCGGGTCGCGGGAGCGCACGTGGACGATCCGGAGCCGGTCGGCGTACCGCGCCTCGAGTTCTTCCAGCTCTTCGCGGAACATCGTGCCCGCCGCGTCGCGGTTGCCGTATATCAGGGTGAAGCGGCTTTCGGTCTCGACGGCGAGGGACGTCCGCAGGATCGAGAGCACCGGGGTGATGCCGCTTCCGGCAGCGATCGCCACGTAGTTCTTCGTGGCGATCGGGTCCAGCGGTATGCCGAACGACCCCGTCGGTGTCATCAGCTCCAGGGTGTCGCCGGTCTGGAGTCGCTCCATCGCGAAGGTGGAGAAGGCTCCGCCCGGGATGTGCTTGACGGCGATCGCCAGCGTGCCGGAAGTGGCCGAGGTGCAGAGTGAGTAGTTGCGCCGTACCTCCTCACCTCCGAGACTGGTTCGGACGGTGATGTGCTGACCTGGCTCGAACGAGAACTCGTCGCGCAGGTCGTCGGGCACGTCGAAGGTGATCAACACGCTGTCGCCGGTCAACCGATCGACCCCGGCGACCCGGACCGGATGGAACACCGCGGCGCGGGCGGAAGATCGCTTCGGCATCCGCACCGGGAGGAGCCGCGCCAGTTTCCCGTTCAGCCGCTTCCAATCGCGGTACTCGTCCGGGTCGAGTTGCTGCCCGAAGGCCGTGCCGATGGCCGCGTCACGTTCGAGGTAGGCCTCCTCGTTGCGTCGCCAAGTCGCGACGTACCGGTGGAACGGGATCGAGGGGTGCAGGTGGTGCACGAGGTGATAGTTCTGCGAGAGCAGCAACGGGGTGAGGATCCATTCGGCGCCGACGCGGTTGCGGGTCGCGCGGTAGCGGTTCTCCTGCTGCGTGTCCTCGAGATCGTGGTGCGGCAACCAGTCGAACCACCACGCCAGCACGACCATGGCGAGCCGCTCGGGGATCAGGTACAGCACCGCCAGCGTCCACAGGTGCCCGGTGAACGCGGAAGCGACGATCACGGCGGCACTCGCCGCCAGCAGGAACGAGGTCTCCAGGACCTCTGCCCGGGGACGCCGCCGCCAGTGACGCACCAGAAAGCCCAGATACGGCACGTCCATCAGCGCGAACCGGACGGGAACCTGCCACAGCGGAGCGCCGCTGACGAAATGGTCGGGGTCGTTCTCGTCGTCGTTGGTGTTGCGGTGGTGCTCGATGTGGATGAACGCGAACGACTTGAACGAGATCAGCGGCGACACGAAGAGCATCGCGACCCGGCCGAAGGCCACGTTGACCCAGCGGTGGGTGCTCACCGAGTAGTGCGCGGCGTCGTGCAGCACGGTGAACAGCACGAAGATCGCGGCCGCGCTGAGCAACACCGTCACCGGCACGGGAAGCCCGCCGGTCAGCGCCGCCCAGGTGGAGAACGCGAAGAGCGCGATGGCACCGCAGAAGATGCCGACGATGGGCCACGAGATCGCCGGGACCCGTTCGCCGGGGTCGGGAAGCGCGTGGCGTGGGGCTGTGTCCGAGGTCGCTGACATACCCAGCAACGTACGAAGCGCGTTCAGACCCGACCAGTAGTTCGGAGCCCATGAGGATGTGCGCGCCGCACATGCCGCTCAGCCGGATTCCGGCGTGAGCACCACCGGGCCCAGCACCTGCACCAGCCGCAGCGCGGCGTGCAACTCGGCGACCCGGTTCGTAGCTGGACGCCCGCGACGTTCCTCCGCCCGGCGCAGGCGCTGCAGCACGGTGTTGCGATGCACCCCCAGCTCCTCGGCCGCTGCGGCCAGCCCGCCCTGTGCGTCCAGCACTGCCAGCAGCGTCCGCCGTTCCTCCTCCGCCCGGCGCCCCTCGACCGCCAGGGCACCGAGCTCGGTCGCGACGAAGGCGCGGGCCAGGTCCAGGTCGCCGCTCATCGTGTCCACGAGCGCCAGCTCGGCATACGACGTCACCGGCGAGACCCGGCCGGAGAGCTCGGCGATCCGGCGGCCGCGCTGCGCCTGCACGTGCGAGTCACGGAAGCCCACTGGGCCCTTCGCCGGCGTGCCGATGGAGATCCGGACCTTGGCGGGGATCCGGCCCTCCAAGGGTGCGAGGTCTTCCGGCGCCACTCCGGGGGCACGCGTGCCGCAGACCCAGCCCCACAGCGCTTGGACACCGTCCGGGACGAGCAGGGGCCGACCGGAACCGAAGTGAGCGCCGACCGCGGCACCTACGCGCGCGAGGTCGGCGTCGTCGCGCTCGGTCCAGCAGACGAAGGCGGTCTGCCATCCGGTCAACCGGTGCGACAACGTGCGCTCGGCGCGCCCCAGGTCGATCCGGTCCCCGGCGATCAGCCCGCGGACCGCGTCGGTGCGAGCCGCCCGGACCCGGTTCTGCATCCGGTCGAGCTCGGCGACGTACTCGGCGGCGACCTCGCTGGAGATGCGGTCGACGTAGGCGAACGCGTAGCGCTGCAGGTTGTCCACCACCACGAGCGCCAGCGCCGGATCCGGCACGAAAGCGGTGATCCCGGCCAGGATGCGTTCGCTGAAGTAGGCGTGTCCCATGCGGTAGAAGCGCAGCATCACATCGACGCTGTAGCCGCGCGCCGCCATGGCGCGTGCGTGCTCGAGCGCGGTGACCGGCGCCGTCGCGGCGCCGACGTCGATACCGTGCCGCACCATCGACAGCGCTGCTTCGAGATTCGACGAGCAGGACCCGAGTGTCAGCCCGCGGAGGTCGTCGTCGGCACCGGCCTCCGGGATGCGTTCGAGGATGTAGCCGAGCATGTCGTCGGCATACGACGACACATTCCCCAGCAGTTCGGCGGTGAGGCGGCGCAGCTCGAGCATCACCGGCTCGGGAAGCTCTGCCGGATCACGCGCGCTCACGCCCATCCCGGGAGCCTAACGGCGGTTCCTTTTGTTTGCGCGATCCCGCCACCGCGGTCTATCTTCCTACGTGTCCGATTAGCGTCCCAAGGTGTTCGAATATCGGACGCCGAGCCTGATCCGGCCGACTCGACGAGGAGCGAAAGTGACGAACGTGCCCGCCTCGCACGAAACGGCCGATCCGAGATCCGGCGTCAGCCGGTCGGCGTTCAGGCGGGTCCTGGCGGGCAGTACCGCCGGCGCGGTGCTGGAGTGGTACGACTTCGCGCTCTACGGGATCCTGGCGGCCACCGTGCTCGGGCCGCTGTTCTTCCCCGGTGGCGACGGGTTCGCCCAGTTACTGCTCGCGCTGGCGACACAGGGGCTCGGCTTCGTCGCGCGCCCGATCGGCGGCATCGTCTTCGGCCATCTCGGCGATCGCCTCGGCCGCAAACCCATGCTGGTGACCACTTTCCTGCTGCTCGGGCTGTCGACCTCCGCGATCGGGCTGCTCCCCACCTACTCCCAGGTCGGCATCGGGGCGACGATTTCGCTCGTCGTGCTGAGGCTGATCCAGGGGTTCGCCCTCGGCGGTGAGTTCGGCGCGGCGGTGCTGATGGTCAGCGAGTACGGAAGCCCGAAGCGGCGCGGCTTCTGGTCGGCGTGGCCGCAAGCGGGGGCGCCGCTGGGCGCGGTGCTGGCCACGGCCGTGGTCGGCGGGATCGCCTTGGTCCTCCCCGAAAACGCCTTCGATCAATGGGGCTGGCGCATCGGTTTCCTGTTCGCGATCCCGCTTCTGGTCATCGGCTTCTGGATCCGGCGGCGCGTCGACGAGTCGCCGGTATTCCAGGAGGCGCAGGCGCGGGCCGCGGTATCCACGGACGCCGTACGGGAGCGGTCGAGCATCCTCGAGACACTCGCCCACCCCGGCCCCCTCCTCCGCGGTCTCGGCGTGCGACTGGGCGAAAACGTGGCCTTCTACGTCTACACCGTCTTCGTGGTCGCCTATGCCACGAAGACCTTCGGCTACGACAAGTCCGACGTCCTCCTCGCCGTGGCCGTCGGGTCACTGCTGCAGTTCGCGGGGATGCTGGCCGGCGGCCACTGGTCGGACCTCGTCGGACGGCGTATCGCCATGCTGGTCCCGGCGGCGGGGCTCGCGGTGTGGGCGCCGGTCTTCTTCGCCGTCGTCCAAGCCGACAATCTGCCTCTGCTCTATCTCGGCATCGGCGTCGGCGCGGCACTGCACGGACTCCTGGCCGGACCGGAAGCCGCGTGGATCGCCGAACTCTTCCCGACCCGCCGCCGGTTCGCCGGCGCCTCCCTGGTGTTCCAAGGCTCTTCGATCATCGCCGGCGCGCCCGCGCCCCTCATCGCCGTGTGGCTGGCCGAAAAACAGGGGCCCACGGCGGTCGTGCTGTACCTCGTCGGCACCATCGCCGTCACCCTCGTCGCGCTGCTCTTCAGCGCCGAAACCCGGGGCACCGACCTGAACTCCGACAGGAGGTGACCGCGCGGCAGGCCGGCTGCCGGAGATCTCCTCGACGACGCTGACCTCGTCCAGACGAGGATCGGCTCCCGGATCGGCGGGGATCGCGCTGTCACGGACGCGGCTCCGGTGCTCAGCGCGCCCCGCGATCGCGCGACCGGACTCGTCTTCGATCACACGTGTCCTTCGGGCCCTCACCGGGCCGTCCGGTGCGGGCAAGACCACGTGCGCGCTGCTCGCGACCCGGGTGTGGGATCCCGACGCCGGCCACCTCGCTGCCACCGTGTGGTCACCCTTGCGACCGCGGGCGAGCACTCACACTGAGGTAGCCCGGCCGGGTGAGCGGCACCGTGCGCGGATCGCCGCTTGCAGCCAGTTTGATCTCGCCATCAAACTGTTACCCCGGACGGCCTAACGGCGTCGTATCTTTCGGTCCACCACCTCTGACGGTTATCACCCAACGGAAGAGAACAAGTAGGAGCCCGCATCTTTCCCGCGGTCGGCGCGGTCGCGGAAGCACCCCAAAGGTGCGGGCGAGGCGAAACCCGGTTTCGCCAGGCGCGTCATCCGCGCGGAGCCCGGACGTTCACCGGGATAGCGCGACATCGTGAAGAATTCGCTCGCAGCGCGCGACACCGGACCATTCCGTCCGATGTGGACGCCGAGGCGACGCGTTGTGCCCTTCAGCTTCGTCCTCAACGGGCCGCGACCCCCCGTTGACGAACCGGTTCGGGAGAAGGAACGTGGCGATGAACACTGCCGTCAAGGCACTGTCCACAGTGGACACACAACTCGGGCATGGCCCTGAATACCTGTGTTTCCCGCCTGCCGGGGGGACGGTACTCGGCCTGCGCGGGCTCGCTGGAACAGCAGCGGGATCGGTGGTGCGCGGGGTGGAATATCCGGGACACGGCGCGCGTCTCACCGAGCCGCCCGCCGAATCGCTCGCCGCCCTCGCCGAGGAGATCGCCCGGCATTGCCTCGCCCGCATCGGTGCCGAAGGTTTTTCACGAACGGTGCTGATCGGCTTCAGCATGGGCGCGTTCGTCGCACTCGAAGTGGCCCAGCGCGTCCTCGCCCGAGGAGGGCCGGGCCCCGCGGGGCTGGTCGTCGTGGGGGCGTGCGCACCTCAGCGGCGAGTTCCGGGGAGATACGCGAAGGCGGACGCCGCCGAGGCGGAGCGGCTGCTCGATCTGCATTGCCCGCCCTCGTCGGCGGGCTACCGCGACTGCCCCGAACTCCGGGAATACGCGCTCGATCTGTTCCTCGGCGACCTGCGGTTGACCAGCGCCTACCCCGGCCCCGCGAAAGTGCCGTTGACCTGCCCGCTGGTCGCGATCCGGGGAAAGGACGACCTGGACTTCGCGACCGGTGACGAGGAGATCCGGGCTTGGCGGGCCTGGACGACCGGGCGGTTCACCGGCTGTGTCGTGCCAGGGGGCCACCTGGCGGTTCTCGCACCAGGCAAGGAAACCGGCTTCTGGGACCGAGTCCGGCTCGGAACGGAGCCGTGCGATGACTGAACCGGTGTCGTCCTCGGTGCGCGGCGTGGCACGACGGCTCCCCCGCGTGACCTGGTGCGACTTGTTCGAGTATCGGGCCAGGCGGGTCCCCGCCCGGGTCTGCCTGGTGGCCGACGAGGTCTCCTGGACGTTCCACGAACTCGACCTCTGGGGCGAGCGGCTCGCCCAGGCGCTGCGGAATGCGGGCGCGGCGCCGGGGACGGTGGTGGCCTGCGCGATGACGCGGTCCGTCCGGGCCGTGCTGGGCGTGCTCGCGACGGCGAAGGCGGGAGCGGTCCACCTTGCGATCGACCCCGCCCTGCCCGCCGCCCGCGTCGACACGATCCTCGCCGACGCCCGCCCCGCCGTCGTGCTGACGGACGCCGTGAGTCTCGCGGACCGGGCGGACGTGGTCCTGTCCACAGAGGACTGGATGACGGAGCTCGCGGGGCATACCGGGCACCGGTCGCCCAGCGACGTCGCCGGTCCGGCGTACCTCATCTACACCTCCGGCTCGACGGGCTCCCCCAAAGGGGTCCTGGTGGGACACCGGAGCCTGGTCAACCTGTACGGCGAACTCGCCGCCCGGGTCTTTCCCGCGAGCCGCGGCCGGCAGCGGGTGGCGCACGGTCTGCCGCTGGTCTTCGACGCGTCGTGGAACCCGCTGTCGTGGCTGGCGGGAGGGCACGAACTGCATCTGGTCCCCGACCCCGTCCGTACGGATCCGGGCTCCTATGTGGACTTCGTGCGGGAACACCGGTTGTCCGTCGTGGAAGCGGTGCCCGCGCAGATGTCGGCGCTGCTGGAAGCCGGGTTGCTCGACGGACCGGCTCGTCCGCGGATGCTGCTGATGGGCGGGGAGGCCATCGGGCAAGACCTCTGGTCACATCTGCGTGGCGCGGCGGACGTCACCGCGGTGAACCTCTACGGCCCAACCGAGTGCACGGTGTTCACCACGTCCTGCGATCTCGGTGAACGCGCGACGCCGTCGATCGGGCGCCCCATCGGCAACACCACCGCCCAGGTCGTCGACGAGGAGCTGCGACCGGTGCCGGTCGGGGAACCCGGCGAACTCCTGATCAGCGGTTCCTGCCTCGCGCTGGGCTACTTCGGGCGGCCGGAGCTGACCGCGGACCGGTTCGTCACCGCGGGAGAACGCCGGTACCGGACCGGCGACCGGTGCCGTCTCGCGGCCGACGGTCACCTCGAATGGCTGGGCAGGCTGGACGATCAGGTCAAGATCCGGGGCCATCGGGTCGAGCCGGGCGAGGTGGAGCAGGCACTGCTCGCCTCTCCCGGGGTCCGGCAGGCCGCGGTCAGGGTCGAAGGCGCCGAGCCACGGTTGGTCGCCTATGTCGTGCTCGACACGGGAACCGTCGCGCGGCTGCGGGAACGGCTGCGGGCGGTGCTGCCGTCGTATCTGCTGCCCTCCGCCATGATCCCGCTCGACGCCATGCCCCTCGGGCCGACCGGGAAGATCGACCGGGCCGCCCTCGCCCCGCCCGTCCCGGTACGGCGGGCGGTCGTGCTGACCTCCACCCAGAAGCTCGTCGCCGCCGCGTTCCGTGTCCAGCTGGAGATCCCGGCGGTCGACGCGGACAGCGACTTCTTCGACCTCGGTGGGCACAGCCTCTCCGCCGCGGCGCTCGCCGCGCGGCTACGGGCACTGGGTGTGCCGTGTTCGCTGCGGGACGTCCTGCTGCGCCGCACGGTGGCCCGGCTCGCCGAACTCGTTCCCACCACAGAGAAAGGAGTGACGCCGTGATGGACGACTACGACGTGATCGTCGTGGGCGGCGGACCGGGAGGTTCCACCGCCGCCGGCCTCACCGCCGCGGAAGGCCACCGGGTGCTGCTGCTGGACAAGGACCGCTTCCCGCGCTACCAGATCGGGGAATCCCTGCTACCGGCCACGATCCACGGGATCTGCGCGATGCTCGGGGTCCGCGACGAGATCGACCGGGCCGGATTCGTCCGCAAACGGGGCGGCACCTTCAAATGGGGCACCGGTGCCGAACCGTGGACGTTCTCCTTCGCCGCGTCCGACCGCATGGCCGGGCCCACGTCGTACGCCTACCAGGTCGAGCGCACCCGGTTCGACGCGCTGCTGCTCGACGGGGCCCGCCGGCTCGGCGCCGAAGTCCGGCAAGGACATCGAGTACTCGGCACGATCCAGGCGGGCGAGCGGATCGGCGGCGTCCGCTACCTCGACGACGCCGGGCACGAACGGCAGGCGACGGCCAGGTTCGTGGTCGACGCTTCGGGGCACGGCAGCAGGCTCCACCACGACGTCGGCGGCACCCGCGAGTACTCGCCGCATTTCCGGAACCTGGCGCTGTTCGGGTACTTCGAGGGCGGCCGCCGGATGCCCGCGCCCGACACCGGGAACATCCTGTGCGTCTCGTTCCCCGATGGCTGGTTCTGGTACATCCCGCTGTCGGACACCTTGACCAGCGTCGGAGCCGTCGTCAAACACGAAGCGGCGGACCGCGTCCAGGGCGATCCGGACGTGGCCTACTCGGCGCTGATCGAGGATTGCCCGCTCATCGAGGAGTACCTCCGTGACGCGCGGCGCGCGACCGAGCCACCCTACGACCGCCTCCGCGTGCGGAAGGATTACTCCTACGACCGGACCGTCCTGTGGTCCCCGGGCATGGTGCTCGTCGGTGACGCCGCCTGCTTCATCGACCCGGTGTTCTCCTCGGGGGTGCACCTGGCCACCTACAGCGCGTTGCTGGCCGCCCGGTCGATCAACAGCACCCTCGCGGGTTTCTCGGACGAGAAGCGATGCTTCGCCGAGTTCGAAGCCCGCTACCGCCGGGAATTCGGCCTTTTCCGGGATTTCCTCATCAGCTTCTACCAACTGGACTCCGACGAGGACGACTACTTCCGGCAGGCGCGACGGCTGACCGGCCGGCACGGGGCCGCCGAAGCGGCTTTCGCCGGCCTCGTCGGCGGAGTGTCCTCACAGGACTTCTCCCGCGCGATGTTCGGCGACGTGCTCGCCGAAGGTGTGCAACTGCAGTTACGCGGCCTGCTCGGCGAAGCCGCGGGCGACGAGCCGCCGATGTTCCCCGGCGGGCTCGTCCCCACCGCGGACGGCAGGCGGTGGCGGGTGCCCGATGCCTGATCTCGCCGTTCTGCTCGCCGCGCTCGCCGTCCTGCTGGCCCTGGCCCGCTGCTTCGGCTGGGTGTTCACCCGGGCAGGACAGCCCGCCGTCCTCGGGGAGATCACCTGCGGACTCGTCGTCGGCCTCGCCCTGCAGGGCGGACCGGGCCTGCCCGGCGGCGTCGGCACGACGCTGGACGCGCTCGCCCAACTCGGCCTGATCCTGTTCCTGTTCGGGGTCGGCGCCCGCCTCGCGCCGTCGCTGACCGCGGCACGGATCACGGCGGCGTTCGTGCCCGCGCTGGGCGCGACCGTCGTCCCGGTCGTCCTCGGCGTGCTGCTGGCTCTTTGGCTGGCCGCCCGCCACGCTCCGGCCGGGGCCGCCCCGTTCGTCCTGTTCGCCGCCGCGGCCATGGCGGTGACCGCCTTTCCCGTGCTGGCAAGGATCCTGGCCGAGCGGCGGATGCTGGACGACGACCGCGGCCGCTGCGCGCTCACCGCTGCGGCGCTCACCGACGCCACCGCATGGGCGGCACTCGCCGTCGTCGCGTCCGTCCACAGTGGAACTCAGGCCTGGGCGCTGCTGGCGGCGTTCCCGTTCCTGCTGGGCCTGCTCGGCCTCGCCCGGCCGTGGTTCGGCCGGACGATGGACCGCCTTTCCGGGCCGACCGCGGCCGCGGCCATGGTCGCCCTCGCCTGTTCCGGGGCCGCGATGACCGACACCATCGGCTTGCACGCCGCGATCGGCGCGTTCCTGGTCGGCGTGGCCGCCGGACGGCCCGCGTCCCGGCACGACCCCGTCGCGCTGATCACACCCCTCGCGTCCCTGCTGGTCCCGCTGTACTTCGTCCTCATCGGACGGAAGGTCGACCTCGGCGAGCTCGACGGCGCCCTGGTGACGGAAACCCTCGCGATCATCGCGGTGGCCGTCGTCGCGAAAGGCGGCGGCGCCTACCTCGGCGCCCGCCTCGCCGGGCAGCCTCCGCGTCCGGCGGCGGTGTTCGCGACCCTGATGAACACCCGTGGCGTCACCGAACTCGTCTTCCTCAGCATCGGGCTCGGCCTCGGCGTCATCGACAGCGCCTTCTACACCGCGATGGTCGCCATGGCCCTCGTGACGACGGCCATGACCGGCCCGCTCCTCAACCACCTCGAACGGAACAAGGTGACCCGAGATGCCTGACCACCCAGCCGAACCCTGGCGGATCAAGATGGTCGAACCGATCCGCACCACCACCCGCGAACACCGGGAGGAAGCCTTACGGGCAGCCGGATGGAACCCCTGCCTGCTCCGCTCCGACGACGTCTACATCGACCTGTTCACCGACTCCGGCACCAGCGCGATGTCCGACCGGCAGTGGTCGGCGCTCATGCGCGGCGACGAAGCCTACGCCGGTGCGCGCAGCTTCTACCTCTTCGAACAGGCCGTGCGCGGCCATTACGGCTACGAGCACGTCATCCCCGTCCACCAGGGCCGCGGCGGCGAGAACATCCTCTCCCGCTGTCTCATCCGCCCGGGCAGCCACATTCCCGGCAACATGTACTTCCCCAGCACCCGCGCCCACCAGGAACTCAACGGCGCCACCTTCCACGACGTCATCATCGACGAAGCACACGACGCCGTCGACGAACACCCGTTCAAAGGCAACGTCGACCTCGACAAGCTGCGGGCCGTCATCGCCGAACACGGCAGCGCCATCCCCTACGTCTCGCTCGCCGCCACCGTGAACATGGCGGGCGGCCAGCCGATCAGCGTCGCCAACCTCACCGCCGCCTGCGACCTCGCCCACGCCCACGGAATCCCCGTCTTCCTCGACACCGCCCGGGCCGTCGAGAACGCCTGGTTCGTCAAACAACGCGAACCGGGCTGGGCGCACCGCTCGATCGCGGACATCCTCCTCGCGCTGTGCGCTCCCACCGACGGCGCCGTCATGTCGGCCAAAAAGGACTGTCTCGCCAACATCGGCGGCTGGATCGCCCTTCGCGATCCCGATCTCGCGGAACAGGCACGAGGCCTCGTCCTGCTTTTCGAAGGCCTCCACACCTACGGCGGCATGGCGGGCCGCGACATGGAAGCCATCGCCGAAGGCATCACCGAATCCGTCGACGAGAACCACATCCGCGCCCGCATCGCCCAGATCGAATACCTCGGCCACCGCCTCCACACCGCGGGAGTCCCGATCGTCCGGCCCGTCGGCGGGCACTGCGTCTGCGTCGACGCGACCGCCGTCCTCGCCCACCTCCCCCGCACCGAACTCCCCGGCCAGACCCTCGCCGCCGCCGTCTATCTCGAAGGTGGCGTCCGCGGCGTCGAACGTGGCACCGTCTCAGCCGGACGCGATCCGGTCACCGGCGAAAACCGTTACCCACCCCTGGAATTCCTCCGGCTCGCCATCCCTCGCCGCGTCTACACCCAGAGCCATATCGACCACGTCGCCGACAGCCTCATCCGTGTCCACAAGAACCGTCACGACATCACCCACGGCCTCACCTTCACCCACGAACCACCCCACCTCCGCTTCTTCCAAGCCCGCTTCGCCCCCACCGCCGGGGCTGACATCCATGCCAGGTGAATCGGCGCCGTACGCGAGCCGTGTGGAAGGCTGATGTGGTGAAGGAGCCGCTGTACCGTCGCGTGAACACCCGGGCCAGGGCCGTCCACCACGACCACGGCGGGGACTACCGGCACCAGCGCACCACGAAGACCGAACGCGTCTCCGACCTGACCCGCGGGTCCATGGGAGGGCGGCGACGGCGGGGCCTGGACTACACGCCGTTGTTCCGGTTCCTGCTCGGCAAGATCGGCGAGGACTGGGACGAGGTGCGCGACGAGGCCGCCGCCCGGCTCGACTCCGCCGAGCCGATCTACTGGCTGGTCGCCCGGCAGCCGCACGAACGACGCGAATACGTGCGGATCGGCGAGGCCAGTTACTACAGCGGCCTCTACGTGGACGACGACAACCGGTTGCGGGCCGTCGACCCCGAACTGGGTGCCGACGACCTGGACCCGGCGTGCCCGTGCTGCACCCACACCTTCAACGGCGTCCGGTTCACCCGGAAGTACCGGCCACCGCTGTGAGGACCACGGTCGGCTCAGTGCCCGCGGGCGATCCATTCGGCCAGGTGCGGCGCTTCGGTGCCGATGGTGGTGGGATCGCCGTGTCCGGTGTGGACGGTCGTGTCCTCGGGCAACGCGAAAAGCCGTTCCCTGATCGAGGAGATGATCGTCGGGAAGTCGGAGAACGAGCGCCCTGTCGCGCCGGGCCCACCGGAGAAGAGCGTGTCCCCGGAGAAGAGCGCCTTCGCCTCGGGCAGGTACAGGCACACCGATCCGGGTGAATGCCCTGGCGTGTGGATGATCTCGAGTTCCGTGCCGGCGACGGCGATCCGCTCACCGTCCTCCGTGTGCCGGAAACGGCGGCCGGGATGGGTCATCTCCCACAACTCCCGATCCCCCGGATGCAGGACGACCGGGGCGTCCAGCTGTTCGCCCAGCTGCGGGGCGACGGTGACGTGGTCGTTGTGCCCGTGGGTGCAGACGACGGCGACCACGGTACGGCCGCCCACGGCCTCGGTGATGGTCTTCTCGTCGTGCGCGGCGTCCACGATCACGACCTCGTCGTCGTCCCCGACGAGCCAGACGTTGTTGTCGACGTCCCACGAGCCGCCGTCGAGTTCGAAGACCCCGGCGGTGACGACCCGTTCGATCCTCAGGTCCCCGCTCACAGGATCACCACCGAACGCAGCACCTCGCCGGCGTGCATGGCCTCGAAGGCCTTCTCGACACCGTCGAGCGGGATCCGCTCGGTCACGAACCGCTCCAGCGGCAACCGGCCCTGCAGGTAGAGGTCGATCAGCATCGGGAAGTCCCGTTCCGGCAGGCAATCGCCGTACCAGGACGACTTCAGCGCGCCGCCGCGGGAGAAGAAGTCGATCAGCGGCATCTCCAGGCGCATGTCGGGCGTCGGAACGCCGACCAGGACCACCGTGCCCGCCAGGTCACGGGCGTAGAAGGCCGCTTTCCACGTCTCCGGACGGCCGACCGCGTCGATGACGACATCGGCGCCGAAACCGCCGGTCAGTTCCTGGATCGCCGCGACCGTGTCGGTGCCGGAGGCGTCGACGGTGTGGGTCGCGCCGAGTTCACGGGCCCACACCAGCTTCCGCTCGTCGCGGTCGACCGCGATGATCGTGCCCGCACCCGCCAGCCGGGCCCCGACGATGGCGGCGTCGCCGACTCCCCCGCAGCCGATCACCGCGACCGAATCCCCGCGGCCGACGGCGCCGGTGTTGACCGCCGCGCCGAGACCGGCCATCACGCCGCAGCCGAGCAGGCCCGCGACGGCCGGGTCCGCGGCGGGATCGACCTTGGTGCACTGTCCGGCGTGGACGAGCGTCTTGTCCGCGAACGCGCCGATGCCCAGCGCCGGGGTCAGCTCGGTGCCGTCGGTCAGCGTCATCTTCTGTGTCGCGTTGAAGGTGTCGAAGCAGTACTGCGGACGCCCGCGCTTGCAGGCCCGGCACTGCCCGCACACCGCGCGCCAGTTGAGGACGACGAAATCCCCCGGCCGCACGGAATCCACGCCTTCGCCGACACTTTCGACGGTGCCGGCGGCCTCGTGACCGAGCAGGAACGGGAACTCGTCGTTGATGCCGCCGTCACGGTAGGTCAGGTCGGTGTGGCAGACCCCGCAGGCCGCGATCGACACGACCACCTCGCCGGGGCCCGGGTCCGGGATCACGATGTCCGTCAGCTCCACCGGGGCGTTCTTGGACCGGGCGATCACTCCGCGCACCTGCTGTGGCATTCCCTGTTTCCTCCACCGTCGACGACACAGGCATGCGCACCGACGCATGCTTCACGTGAGGCTAGGCCGGAAGGCCCCGGCCGCGACCTGGTCATCGGTCCAGTGGATCCTGTCCTTTCGACCAGGTAAGTTCGCCGGATGCCGGATCCAGCCGACCTGACCGCACTGCGCGACGTCATCGAGGGCCCGCTGCGCGAAATCGCCGACCGGTTCTCCCGCTTCCTCGCCGACGGCTGGCCGCATCAAGCCCTCGTCATCTTCACCCGGGAGTGCACGGGCCGGCCACGCAAGGTCGCCGGCGCCCGCGACATCACCGACAAGGTCACCATCGCCGAACTCGAAGCGCTCAAGGCGAACGTGCCACCCGGCCATCAGGTGACCACGACGGCCACTCTCGGCGGCGCCGACCGCACGGTCTGGGCCGTGCAGGACCCGATCGGCACCCTGCTCGTACTCGTCCCCCGGTCGAGCCGGGCCCGCTTCCCGCACCCCGCTCCCCTGGCCGAGGTCTTCGGCATCGTCGCGACCTCGATCCGGCAACAGGTCACCCAGGCCAGCCCCGACTACCTCGCCGAATCCCGCGCGGCCTCCAGCGAACGCGCCAGGACGATCGCCGAAATGGCCGCGGCGCACGAAACCGCGCTCGTCACGATCCTCACCACCCTGCGGTCCTCCCGGCTGGACGACCACCGCGCCCGGCTCGCCGCGACCGACACCGCCTCGGCCGCGCTGGTGGCGCTCCGGACGGCCCAGAAAACCGATCTCGCCCAGTCCGAAGAGCCCGTGCACACCGCGTTCGCCAGGCTGCGGCGGGAAATCCGGCAAATGCTGCGCCACCACGACGCGCAACTGGACTTCGTCGCCCCGCCGAAGAACGGGCGGCCGATACCCGGCGAGATCGCCCACGCCGCCCGCGCGATGACCTGCACGGCGGTGCTGACCTTCACCAGCCAACCCGAACTGACCCGGCTCCGGGTCGCCTGGTCGAGTGACAGCACCGCGCTGCACCTCGACGTCCGCGACCAAGGATCGGGCAGCCTCGACAGCACCGGACTCCGCCTGCAACTCGACGGGCGCGCGAAAACCCTCGGCGCCACCGTCGAAATCGACGCCCTCCCCGACTGGGGAAGCCACGTCGCCATCAGCGTTCCCTTCGACCCCGCCGGCGGCAGGCCCGACGAGACGCTGCCGTCGACTCTCAACCGCCGCGAACTCGAAGTGCTGCGGCTGGTCGCTCAAGGGCAGCGCAACAAATCCATCGCCGTCGCACTCGGGATCACCGAAAGCACGGTCAAGTTCCACGTCACCGGACTGCTGAAAAAGCTCGGCGTCACCTCACGCGGTGAAGCCGCGGCCTTGGCCCTGAGCGCCGGAATCGCCAGTCTCTGAGGCGGGCGCGTCATACGGATGTGTGCGTGGAAATCGGCCTTTGCTCATGCGCAGGATCAGGGCGATCGCGTCCTCCGAGGCGGCCCCCGGAGTCAGGATCTCCTGGAGGAGCAGGCCACGAATCGCGGCGATCGTGACGGAGGCCAGGGTCAGCGCATCCTTGGCGTCGAGCCCTTCGCGTTCCGCGAGCGAGGCCAGGATCTCGGTCAGGTCGTCGAGCGAGTCGATGAACTCGCGAAAGTCCTGCGGGCTGTACGCGGCCAGTCCTAGGACGTGAAAGAAGCCGCGGACACGTGACAGCTGCTCCGGGCGGGTGTAGTTCCGCCAGATCGCCACGACCAGGTCGTCGAAGGTGCCCTGCCGGGCGGCCTCGAAAAGCGCCTCGTTGTCCCGGGATCGGTGCGCCTTGAGCATGGCCGCCAAGACGCCCGGAAGTGACCCGAAGTGGTAGCGCAGGAGAGCGTGGCTGGTCCCGGCCCGGGCGGCGATCTCACGGAGCGACACCTCCGGCGCGGGAAGGTCCTCGTCGAAGGCGTCGAGAAGCCGGGCCAGGAGACGCTCGCGTGCGTCGCCGGTGCGTTCCGTGCTTGACAGGATCACTCCCACAGTTTATCCATTGGAAAAGAGACGGTGCCATGGTGGTCCCACCATGGTCACCCGTCGCGGCGAAGAAATCACTCGTGACGGCCACGAGGACCGACCCCGTACTGAAGGACCTTCGAATGAGCACCATGTGGCACGGCTGCCTCGCCGACACCGACTACTTCGAGATGCGCTCGAGCGGAGGGCACGACTACGGCGTCTGGGTCACCACACCACCGGGCTACGACCCCGCCACGACGCAAACGCCCGCGGTGTATGTGCTGGACGGCAACTGGGCCGTGGGCCTGACGGCTCCGCTCATCGTCACCCAGGCGGACCCCATGCAGCGGATCCAGCCCTACATCCAGGTCAGCGTCGGTTACGCGGGCGAAGAAGCACAGCACTGGGATCGGCTGCGCAACCGAGACCTCGTGCCGCCCGGCGAGCCCATCGCCAAGGAGCTCATCGACGCCGTGGAGATGGGAGTTCAAGCGGGCGCGAGGACACGCGAGGAATCCGACGCCTACCTCGCCGAACTACGCGACACCCACGCCGACGCGTTCCTGAACTTCCTCACCGCGGAACTGCATCCGCGGATCGAACGCGACTACGGCACGGCCACGAGCGGTCACGGCCTTTTCGGATACTCCTACGGCGGCCTCTTCAGCCTCTACACCTGGCTCACCGGCAACACCCTCTTCGAGAGCATCGGCGCGGGCAGCCCCGGCGTCGCCAGTGAAGACAGTCAGATCTTCACCCAGCTCAAAGAGAGGGGTGAAGATCAGCCCGCCGCCAAGCTTCACGTGACCCTCAACGAGCGAGAGCTGCTCGGAGACCTGGCCATCTACCAAAATCTCACGGTGAACACAGCCACCGTCCTGCACCGCCTCAGCTCACTCGGCGGAGCCGTCACCAGCGCGGTCTTGCGCGAAACGCACGTGACCGGTCTGCAGGCATCGTTCCTCAGCTACCTCAGGACCTGCCGGGCCCTTTAGATGCGAACGCGGCTCACCCCGTCGCCGGCACCCGCTGCGACACGCTGCGTGCGTGCACCGGGGCGACGAACACACTGCGAGGCGGAGCCGGCCTCTCGTCGTCGGACAGGTCCAGAGCTTCCAGGCCGTCCTGCCACCGCACCCAGTCCTGGACGCACAAACCCAGCCAGAACTCCACCTCGTCGCAGTTCCGTCGGCGACAAAGGTTTCTACCGCTATCGATCATCATGTACCCAAGGAACCCTCCTCCCCCCATTCGTCTCCATACAGTACTGCGACGCACTGGCCATACGTTTCACGACATACCCCGTCGACAGGCCGCCGAGTGTGAATCCTCAACAGCCTTGCCCCGCATGCCGACGAACAGTGACCCCGGGCGCTACCGCTGAGCACGGTCGAGGACTTCGCGCAGCACCTCCGTGATCCGGTACAGGAACTCGATCGCCCCGGAATCACTGGGATCGTCCAGCACCCAACCCGCGTCGAACTCCACGATCCAGGACAGCGTGCCATCACGGGGTGGATCGGAGATGAGCGCGTCGATCGCCCGGAGCGCGGCGCGAATCGGACGAGGGTTCCACGCCGCGGTCCGGGCCGCATCGTCACGCAGCTCGTCGAGGCTTCCGGCGTCGGCGACATAGTTCCGCAGGAACTTCTGCGTACCCTCCAGCGGTGACACGTTCTCTTGCTCCTCCCGAAGTCCAACCACGCGCACGAATCACGCCTCCCGTCTCCATCGGTCCCGCAGAGTCGAGACGCGGCGATCCTGCCCGCTTGAGCCGAAGGGGACTTTCCCCTCATGTGATGCAGCGAAGGGGCCCTTCACCGCCTGAGACGCAAGGAAGACCACCTCCGGGCGTCGCGGTCCACAATGGACAAAGTACCCGGGTCACCCGCACCGGAGCGCGTCGATCGACATGTGCACGAGTTCCTCCACACCGACCTGCCACTTGTCCTTCGCCAGATGACCGCTGAGCTCCAATCCCGCCATGCCGTGCGCACTCGACATCAGCAGTGCACCGTACCGAGGCGCGTCGGATTCGCCGACCATGTCCGCGACCAGGGCCAGGAACACGCGCTCGAGACGGCCCGCGGCCTCCCGGGCGGCAGGGGTATCGGCCGGAGCGCTGAACATCAGCGCGTACCGGTGCGGCCACCGCCGGGCGACGCCGATCAACGCCAGGACGGCTCGCTCCAGTCGTATGTCCGAAGTGGACTCGACGTCCGCGCGAAGGCGCTCGACGTCGTCCGCCAGGGAACCCCACGCATTGATGGCGAGCTGAGCCAGCAGATGCTCTTTGTTCTCGAAGTGCCCGTAGGGTGCACCTCGCGAGACTCCGGCCCGAGCTCCGACCGCACGCAAGGTCACAGCGTCAGGGCCACCCTGATCAAGCAGTTCGGAAGCCGCGCGGACAAGAGCTTGCCGCGTCGCCTCGGCGGTCTCGGTTCGTGTCACACCGGTCATTCTAGTTGACAGTGTCATCCGAACCGGGCAGGCTTTTCATATGACATTGTCACACGAGTTACTCCTGCCCGACCTGGCAGGCCGCATCATCGTCGTCACCGGGACGACCTCCGGCCTCGGCCTCGCCCTCTCCGGCGCGTTGGCGGCGGCCGGTGCGCGGGTCCTGATGACCGTTCGCGACACCGCGCGGGGAGCGGCGGCCGTCGACCAGGTGCGAGCCGGGATCGGCGGCACCGGTTCGGCCGAACCCGTTCTGCTCGACCTGGCCGACCTCTCCTCGGTCCGGTCCGCCGCCGCGAAGATCCGGGAACTCACCGGGGATCGCATCGACGTGCTGATCAACAACGCCGCGGTATCGCTGGGGCCGCACAGCCGGACCCGGGACGGGTTCGAGCTGCAGATCGGAACCAATCACCTCGGTCCGGCCGCGCTGACCTGGCTGCTGATGCCCGCGCTGCGGGCAGCCGGTGATCGCGGGCGCCCCGCCCGGGTCGTGACGACGTCCAGCCTCGGGCACCGCACCGGCGGGCTCGACCTCACCGACCTGCATTGGGAGCGTCGGCGGTACTCGCCGACCCGCGCCTACGGAGCCTCCAAGCTCGCGAACCTCCTGTTCGCCGCAGAGCTGGATCGACGGCTGCGCACGGCCGGCGACCCGGTGCTGTCGATCGCCGCCCACCCGGGACTGACGACGTCACAGCTGCTGACCAACGCCCTGGCCCGGGGGAGCACGTGGAGGTCCCGCCTCCTCGTACTGCCGGACCGATACCTCTCCCAGCCGGTCACCGCCGGCATCGCACCCCAGCTCATCGCCGCCACCGGACCGGTCGACGGCGGCGATTACCTTGGCCCGACCGGACCGTTCGAGATCCGCGGCCCGGCCGGTCCGGCGCGCCGCTCGGCCGCCGCCGAAAACCGGGGGCTCGCGACCGGACTCTGGCAGATCACGAGTACCGCCACCGAAGTCACTCCCGACCCGTAGATTGGCCCGTCAGCGGAGATATCGAAGGGAAGGAACCTGTGGCGGTGAACGGCGGAATCGACTCGGCGTGGGAACGGATCACGACCTGGCTGCGTAGCCGTACACCGGTCACCGCGGCCACGCTCCGGCCCCCAGCACCCGCCAGCGACATCCGCGCCGTGCAGACCGCGGTGGGGCGGCCGTTCCCGGACGATCTGCCGGCGTGGTGGCGACTGATGGACGGCGTCGACGACGACGCCGACTACCGCACCGCCTTTACCTTCCCCGGCGTGTACATGCCCCTGACGGTTGCGCGCGTACGGGAGGAATGGGCCAGACTAAGCGCCTATCCCGACCAAGACTGCTGCTATCCCGACGGACACCACCAGCGTGCCGCCGGCGAACCCGTCCTCGGGTTCTGCACAGCCCTGCTCCCCGTCTGCCGCGCCGTCGACGGCGCGGTCCTCGCCATCGACCTGCGTCCCGGCGCCGACCACGGTCGCGTGATGGACTGGATGGCCCAAGCCGGCGCTCACCGCACGACCTGGACCGGCATCAGCGCGATGCTCGCCGACACCGCCGACCGCCTGGAGCAGTACACCGCACCGGACACCCGGCCGCGGTCAGGACAGGCGACGATCAGCGACGACGGAGTGCTGACCTGGGCGTAGCGAGACCGTCAGCCGTGGCGCTTCTCGCGTGTCCCCGCCGCCGACACCGCCGCCGTGCAACGCATCGAACTCCGTCACCGCGCTCAACGTCACTCGAACTCCCCCGGCGCGAGGCTGCGTGTCAGGCAGAACTCGTTTCCTTCCGGGTCGGCCAGTACCACCCAGGACCGGCCGTCTCCCTGTCCCACATCCGTCTTGGACGCGCCGAGCGCGAGCAACCGCTCCAGTTCGGTCTGCTGGTCACAGTCGATCGGACAGATTTCGAAGTGCACCCGGTTCTTGGCGCCGGCCTTGGCCTCGGGGACACGGACGAAGACCATGTTCGGGACGGCGGGCCCGCCACGCAACGCGGCCAGCCGCTGTCCGTCCGGCGACTCCGGATCGGGCCCGATCTCGACCACGGCGCCGTTCTTGTCGTCATAAACGACGTAACCCAGGACGCCGCACCAGAAATCCGCCAGCCGCCGCGGATCCACGCTGTCCATGGTCGCCCATTCGAACCGACTCGTCATGCACGATTCCTTTCCCGCGCGGCCGTACCGACTACCGGTTCCGGGCGAAGCGGTCGGTGGCGGCGATGATCGCGGTGGTCATGCTGCCGCCGTTGTGACCGGTGTCGTCGAGAACCACGAGCTCGCTTCCGGGCCAAGCCCGGTGCAGTGACCAAGCGATCCCGAGTGGGCTGCTGGCATCGTAGCGCCCGTGGATCAGCACGGCGGGAATCCCGTGGAGTCGCTCGATGTCGCGCAGCAGTTGCCCTTCGTCGAGAAAGCAGCCGTTGGACCAGTAGTGGGTGACAAGGCGGGCGAAGGTCAGCTGGAATTCCGGGTCGGCGATCGACAGGAACGGCGTGGCGTCGGGGGCCAGCGAGATGTGGGTGTCCTCCCATTCGCACCACCTTTGTGCGGCCGTGGCCCGGATCTCGGGGTCCGGGTCGTGGAGCAACCGGCTGTAGGCGGCCGACAGGTCGCCGTCGCGTTCGGAGGCGGGGACACCGTCGCGGAATCGTTCCCATTCGCGCGGGAAAACGCGGCCCATGTCGCGGGTGATCCAGTCGGTGTCGCGTCGGTCCCCCTTGGTGATGGCGGCGAGCACCAGTTCGGTCACCTGCCCGGGATGCGTTTGGGCGTAAGCGAGAGCGAGGGTCACGCCCCATGAGCGGCCCCACACCAGCCAGCGGGTGATTCCCAGGTGGCTCCGCAGCGCCTCGATGTCCTCGACGAGGTGCTGCGTGGTGTTGGCCGACAGGTCCACGACCGGGTCGGCGGCCGAAGGGATGCTGCGCCCGGAATTGCGCTGGTCGAACAGGACCACGCGGTAGCGCGCCGGGTCGAAAAGGCTCCGCATCCCAGGAAAGCTCCCTGTGCCGGGACCGCCGTGCAGCACGACGACCGGCTTGCCGCCGGGGTTCCCCGACACCTCCCAATACAACGAATGGCCGTCGCCGACATCGAACATGCCGGACTCGTACGGCTCGATCGGTGGGTAACGCGCGTCATCGGATGCCATCCACGCATGATCCCCGCGCGCGGGCGCGCAACGAGAGGGAATGATCGAACAAGCCCAGAGTGCGCCATACTTGAAAATAAAGTTCGGTGCGCCTAAACTTTGGCTTTGGAGTACCGACACCTGCGAGAGGCAGGCTGCATGGCTACGACCGAGGCGACGGCGGACCGGGGACGCCGATGAACTGGAGCCAGCTCCTCGTGCCCGTCACCAGCGGCGTGGTCGTTGCGCTCATCGTGGCGACCGTCAGGTTCCTGTGGCGTCGCACCCGCCTGCCGACCGGGCTCTCCCAGCGGATGACCCGGCGGAACTACCTGGCGGAGATGCTCGTCATCTCCAAGAACGACAACGTCGAACGGCTCGACGCGCTGGTCCCGAATCTGCTGCCGGCGGACCGCTCTCCCGCGCTCGCCGAGATTCAGGAGGCGTGGTCGCAGATCAACGGCCGCCGCGGGGTACGCGTGATCACCCGCACCGAGCCTGCCTCCCTCACCGCCGGAGCCGAGTTGCTCGGGGCGGGGATCGAGGTCCGCGTGTCCCGCGCACTGACCGCGGGTCACCTTTCGTACCACGTGTTCTCCGGCTTGGAGCACCACACGGTGCTCAACCGGCGCAACGGCGGGAAGGACCGGCCCGAACGGCTGGACGAAATCTCTGCCGCCAAGGTGTTCCGCAGCCACTTCGACGAGATGTGGAGCGAGTCCGAACCGATCGAATCGTTCCTGGCCGGGGAACTCCTGGCCGGGAGCAAGTGGGGCAACGGATCGTCGCGCCTCGCGGACCGCATCCGAGAGCAGCGCGCGGCGTACCAGCTTTCGCCCAAAGCGGCAGACGCGGTCCTGCGGCACCTGGCGTTCCGCCACCGCGCGCCGGTCATCTTCGTCACCGGCCTGCCGGGCGCCGGCAAGTCACTGGTCCGGCGGGCCATCGCCGACGAGCTTCGGCGATGGCGGATGCAGGTCGACGAGCTGAACGACTACGTCTACGCCTTCCAGGAATTCCTCCACGCCTTGATGCTCCTCGGCGACGGCCGCGGTGCGGGCTTCAGCGCCCAGCAGGGCGGCGCGTTCCAGGTGGAGCGCGAGGACGATCTCCGGCCGGCCCTGCACACGCTCGGCCATCGTGTGTGGGAAAACCGCCGGAGCAACCCGATCACGATCGTCGAATTCGCCAGGGCCGACACGATCGGAGCACTTCAGGTGTTCGGCGACGAGGTCCTGGCGGCGTCGCAGATCGTCCACGTCCGCGCCTCCGACGCCGAGCGCGCCGCCCGGCTGGCCAGGCGGGGCGAGCCACCGAAGATCTCGGTGGCGGGACAAGTGATCACTCTCGAGGTGTCCGACGAGCACCGGCTGCCCAGCAACGCCGCGGACACCCTTTACAACAGGGACGACTTCGCTCTGCTGAAGGCCCAGAAGAGCGTCGCCGGGCGACTGTTCCTCGTCGAGAACGACTCCGAGGGGAAGGTGCACATCGACGAGCAGGTCGCGGCGTTCGTCGAAGCCGTCGTGCGACCGTATCGCGCACTTGCGACGTAGCCGGGAACCGCCTGTCCCCCGTGAGAGCTACCCGGATCGTCCGCTCGCTGGTGATTCGCCTGCGCCGGTGCGCTTCTAGCGTTTCCGGCGGGTCGCCATCCGTGCGGCCGTGGTTCTTCTGGAGGTCGCCATGCAGACGAGTTCGATCGCACCTACGGATCACCAGCCCGGGCGAGCGGGCCGTATCCTGCGGTTTCCGCTCGTCTGGACGCTGATCGGGGCGGTCGGTGTCGGCGGCGTGTCGGCGCTGTCCTCGGGTGGGCCGCCGGTGCTGGCAGCCGTGGGCGCGGTGGCCGCGGTCGCCGTCTACTGGGCGGTGATGCGCTACGTCGCGCGGCGAAACACGCCGGAGATCGCGAGGGCACGGGCCGGGACCCTGGCGTTGCTCGGCATCGGGCTCGGCTTCCTGTTCATCGCCGTGTCCGTGCTCATGGTGATGACCGAGTTCTCGTTCACCTGGGCGTCCGGTAGCGCCGTGGCGACCGTCGTGAGCATCATGGCGGTGCAACTCGGTGCGGCGGTGACCGAAGAACTGCTCTTCCGCGGCCTGTTGCTGCAGGGGCTGGAACGGCTGGGAGGCAGTTGGTTCGCGCTGACGAGCACCGCGGTGCTGTTCGGTGCCATCCACCTGGCCAATCCCGGCGCCACGTTGTGGACCGGGTTCGCGATCGCCGTCGAGGCCGGTGTCCTGTTGGGTGCCACTTTCCTGTGGCTGCGCAGTATCTGGGCGGCCGTGGGCCTGCACTTCGCCTGGAACACCACCGTCGGGCTGCTCGGCCTCCCCGTTTCGGGGCACGCGTCGCCGGGGTTGCTGATCGCCGAACCGACGGGCCCGGAGTTGGTGACCGGCGGCCAGTTCGGTATCGAGGGGTCGATCATTCCCGTCCTCGTGAGCCTGCTGCTCGCCGTGCCCATGCTCATCGCCGCGCACAAGCGCGGCAACCTCGTGCCCCTGCGGCGGCGCTAAGCTCGCCGAATGCTTGCCAGCGCGGCATCCCGCCTCAGCACCGCACTCGACGGGTGGCGAGACCTCCCATCGTCCACAAAAGACAGTGCGTTGGCGGCGGTGGTGACCGTGCTGGCATTCGCGCCGACCGTCGCCCACATCGGCCCGGAGATCGGCGATCTCCCTCGGCGCGGGACGGGCGGCATCGACGCGGTGGTCGGCGCGGCGCTGACGCTGGCGATGTGCCTGCCGCTCGCCGTACGCGGCCGCATGCCCGCCGTATGCCTGTCGATCGTCGGTTCCGCGTTCGCGATCGGTCAGGTGCTGAGCTACCCGGACACGTTCGGCAAGGTGGGGATTCTCCTCGCGTTGTACGCCGCAGGCGCGCACCTGGTGCGGTTCCGCCGGGGGCTTGCCGCGGTGCTGACCGCGGGCTATGCGGTGCTCACCGTGGCACTGCACAATCTTGGCTCACCGCAACGGTTTCCGGATTTTCTCGCGTTCTATCTCGTCTTGGTGGTGATCTGGCTGGCCGGCACCGGTATGCGTCGATGGCGCGCGGAAGAGGCTGAACGGAGACGGCTGACGGCCGAGGTGGCCGCGGCCGCCGAACGGGCTCGCATCGCTCGGGATCTGCACGACGTGGTCACCCATCACGTGACCGCGATGGTGGTTCAGGCCGACGCGGCGCAGTTCCTGCTCGAGTCCGCGCCGGACCGGACCGGGACGGGCCTGCGCGCCATCAGCGACACCGGACGCCGAGCGTTGACCGAGTTGCGGTCCCTGCTCGGCATTCTCGAGGCGACCGGCGAATCCAGGACCGCGGACCGGACACCGGCCATGGGAAAGGTCGCCGATCTGGTCGAACAGGCCCGGCTGTCGGGTCAGCCCGTCGAGTGGACCGAGCAGGGCGAGCAACTACCGCGGTCCGTCGACGTGGAGCTGACCACCTACCGCGTGGTACAGGAGGCGCTCACCAACGCGCTCAAACACGCGACCGGAAACCCGACCAAGGTCCTGGTGCGGCACGGCACGGACCACATCGAGGTCGAGGTGATCACCCTCGGTCCCGCGATCGGCGCCACGGCCACACCATCCGGTGGCCGAGGCCTGACAGGACTGCGGGAACGTGTGCGCATGCTCGGCGGGGAACTGGTTTCCGGTGCCCTGCCCGACGACGGCGGCTTCCGTGTCCGGGCCATGATTCCAGGGAGCCACCTATGACCGAGCCGATCCGGGTGCTGATCTGCGAAGACCAGGAACTGGTGCGCACCGGGTACGTCACCATCTTCTCCGCACAGCCCGACATCGAGGTCGTCGGCGAGGCGGCCGACGGCCGTGCGGCGGTGGAGACCGCGCGGCGGTCGCGCCCCGACGTGATCGTGATGGACATCCGCATGCCTGTCCTGGACGGCATCGAGGCGACCCGCCTGTTGACCGGCCCCGGCGTCGAGGCACCGATGAAGGTGCTGGTCGTCACCACGTTCAACGTCGACGAGTACGTGTACGAGGCACTTCGCGCCGGCGCCAGCGGGTTCCTCCTCAAGGACTCACCGCCGGCGCAACTGGTCGACGGCGTCCGCACGATCGCCCGCGGCGAGTCCCTGCTGGCCCCCGCGGTCACCCGAAGCCTGATCGGCCACTTCGCCGACCGGCTCCGCCCCACCGACACCTCCCGCCCCGCACGAGACAACGTCGTGCGGACGCTGACGCCCCGCGAGCTGGAAGTGCTCGAACACCTCGCCGCCGGCCTGTCCAACGCCGAAATCGCCGCGGCACTGGTCATCTCCTCCGAGACGGTGAAGACCTATGTGTCCCGGATCCTCACCAAACTCGACCTGCGGGACCGCGTCCAAGCAGTCGTCCTCGCCTACCGGATCGGCCTGGTATCCGGCACGGACTGACACTCGCGGCAATCGTTTCCTTGCCTGGACCGGAATCGCCGTTCCAGGAGAATCTATCGCGGTCGTCGCGTTTTCTTGCCATGGTCGAATTCGGTGGCGAAGACGTCCTCGCCCAGGGAGTGCCTGACCCTGGTGGTGATCCGATCGATGTCACCGTGTTCCGCGGGTGGCAATGGTGCTCCTGCGGTGTTCCTGAGTGTGCCGGCCGCGCCGAGCATGCGGGCGGCACGGTGATGATGTCCGGCGAGCGAGTGCGCTCCGGCCAGCCCTTCCAGTGCGAGCGCGATCGCCCGTCGGTCGCCGGTGGCCTGTGCTGCCGCGTGACCTTCCAGGTGCAGGGCGAGCGCCGCCGCGGCGTCGCCGCGTTGTTCCGCGATGAAGCCGAGTTCGGCCAGGATCAGTGCGAGGCCGGGGTTTCCCTTCCAGCGCCGGCACCAGTCGAGCCAGTTGCGCAGATGCGTCTCGGCGGCGTCGAGCTTGCCCTGTCTGCGGGCGCCGAGCGCGAGGCCGACTTCGGCGTACTGGACGCCCCACTGGTGGGACTGTTCGGCGGCCAGGCGCATCGCCCGGACGTGGAATTCCTCAGCTGTGGTGTAGTCGCCTGCCAGCAAGGCGCTGCGGCCGAGTCCCGACAGTTCGTATGCCGCCTCGGTCCACAACCCGAGGTCTTCGGCGTTGCGGAGTCCCTCCTCGCGAAGGCGGGCGGCGTGTTCGTAGTCGCCGCTGATTTCGGCCAGTGTGGCGAGGGCCTGTCTGGCCTTCAGCTGTCCCCAGTTGTCGCCGAGTTCCTCGAAGAGAGCCAGGCTTTGGCGGCCGAGCCTGCCGGATTCCACGATGTCACCCTGGGCGAGGGCGAATGTGTTCGTGATCAGGACGGCCGCGACACCCCATTTGTCGCCGACGGCACGGTAGGCCGGCAGAAGCCGATCACCGGTCGTTGCCGGGACACCGAAACCGCCCTGCGCGTAGCCGAGAAACCACTCTGCCCACGCTCGTTCCGCCGGGTCGGCGACGGACTCGTACACCGTGTCCAGCACACGGCTCGGCTCGACCGTGTCCGGATCGGTGGCGTCGCGGATCAGCAGTGCGATGCCCGCTCGCCATACCGTCGCCATGGCCCTGGTGGCCGCGGGCGCCGTTCCCTCCAGTTGCAGCACCAGGTTCAGGGTTCGACGTGCTTCGCCGAGCCGTCCGCGCAGGAACCAATACCAGCCCAGCGCGTTGACCAGCCGGAGGGCAGGCTCTGCTTCGTCGCGCTCGATCGCGTCTTCGAGCGCGCGGTGGAGATTGGCGGCCTCGATGTCGAGACGCCGCAGCCAGTGTCGTTGCTGCCTGCCTCGCAGGTACTGCTCGGCGCGTTCGGCGAGGTCGAGGTAATACTGGCGGTGGCGCCGCCGGATTCGTTCGGACTCGCCCGCTTCGTGCAAACGTTCCTGGCTATAGGCCGCGACGGATTCGAGGAGCCGGTACCGAGGACCGTCCGCGGTCTCGGTCATGACGATCAGCGAGCGGTCCACCAGCCGGGCGACCAGGTCGAGGACCTCCCGCGTCCGCACTCCCCCGCCGGCGCAGCTGGTTTCGGCCGCCTCGATGGTGCAACCTCCGAAGTGGACGGACAGCCGGCGCAGCACGACGCGTTCGGCCTCGGTGAGCAGTTCCCAGCTCCAGTCGATCATCGCCCGCAACGTCCGCTGACGGACCGGTGCTCCCCGGTTCTCGCCTGCCAGCAACCGGAACCGGTCATCCACTCGCGCGGCCAGCTCCCGCGCGCCCAAGGTCCGGATCCGAGTGGCGGCCAGTTCCAGAGCCAGGGGAATTCCGTCGAGCCGCCGGCAGATCGTGGCGATGGCCTCGGCGTTGTCCGTGGTCAGATCGAACCCGGGCACGGCGGCGCTCGCTCGTGCCAGGAACAGCCGGACCGCGCCGAACTCGCGCACCGCTTCGATGGCCGACCCGGGCGGCGGTGGCTCCAGCGGCGGCACGGGCCACACTTGCTCGCCACCGACCGCGAGCGGTTGTCTGCTGGTCGCCAGGATTCGAAGGCCCGGCGCGGTCGACAGCAGCCGCTCGGCAAGTTCGGCGGACGGGTCGATCACGTGCTCGCAGTTGTCCAGGACCAGCAGGAGTCGCTTCGTCCTCAGAGCGCCAATGAGCCGCTCGAGCAAGGAAACGGGACCAGCGGCCGTTGCGGCGTCATCGCGGACGCCGAGGACCGCGGCCACCAGTTCGGTCAGTTCCGCTGACGTCCGCGGGCTGTCCCGGCGATCCAACCTGGTCAGTTCGACCAGCCAAACGCCGTCGGGGAAGGCATCCACCAGCTTGCCGGCCGTCTCCACGGCCACCCGTGTCTTGCCGACACCGCCGGGGCCGGTCAGCGTGACCAACCGATCCGTCTCCAGCTTCGAACGCACCGCGCTGACGACGTCCGCTCTGCCGATCAAAGCGCTGAGCGGAGTGGGCAGATTGGTCCGTGGCGCGGCGCCAGCGGTGCGGCCGAGGTGGTCGGCCTGTTCCAGAATCGCCTGGTGAAGGGCAGCTAGTCCAGGGCCGGGGTCGAGGCCCAGTTCCTCGGCCAACCGGTGGCGCAGCCGGTCGTAGGCGGCCAGTGCCTCGGCTTGGCGCCCGGCGAGGTACAGCGCACGCATGTGGACCGCGCACAGCCGTTCCCGCAGGGGGTGGCGGGCCGTCAGTTCGCCGAGCTCGCCGGCAAGCTCGGCGGCGAGCCGGTCATCCGACTCCAGCCTCGCCTCGGCCTGCTCTTCCAGGACGACCAGCCGCTCCTCCTCAAGGCGCTGAATGAGATGCCCGGCGAACTCCGCGTCCTGGAAGTCCGCGAAGGCCGTCCCTCGCCACAGCCGCAGGGCATCCGACAACAACTCGGCCCGGGCGCGGGCGTCGCCACTGGTCCGTGCCTGTGCGACCAGGTCCCGGAACCGACCCATGTCCACGCTGACCGGGTCGACCCGCAGCAGGTATCCGGGCGGCTGGGACACCACCAGGTCCCGCGCTCCCGGCTCGGCTTCGTCCAGCGCGCGCCGGAGCTGCCAGATCCGCGTCTGCAGGGTCTTTCTGGGATTGAGCGGGAGCCGCTCGCCCCACAGATCATCGATCAGCCGATCGGCCGACACCGGACGGCCCTCGTGGATCAGCAGGGCGGCCAGCAGCGCACGGACCTTCGACTCCCGGACCTCGACCCGCACCCCGTCGGCAGTCCACACGGCCAGCGGACCGAGCACTCCGAAACGCACGACACCACGGTATCCGGCGAACCACTGCCGGGATCGACGCGCACCCGACCTAGACCGGACCTGGACCGGACCCGGTGTGGCGACTCGAAGGGTGGTGTTCACAGACCCGAAGGGAGTTTGCGTGAACGAGCACGAACCACCCGTCCCAGTGACGGTCATCGGCCTCGGCGCGATGGGCAAGGCGCTGGCCGCCGCGTTCCTGGCCGCCGGCCACCCCACCACCGTGTGGAACCGCTCGGCGGGCAACGCCGACAGCCTGGTCGCCGACGGCGCGATGCGGGCGGCCACGATCACCGAGGCGGTCACGGCCGGCCCTCTGGTGGTCGTCTGCTTGCTGGACCACCCCGTCCTGCACGAAGTCCTCGAACCGGCAGGCGACGCCTTGGCGGGCCGAGCAGTGCTGAACCTCACCAACGGCACTCCGGCTCAAGCCCGGGAGACCGCCGACTGGGCCGCCCAACGCGGTGCCGGCTATCTCGACGGCGGGATCATGGCCGTGCCTCCGATGATCGGCCAACCCGAAGCCCGCGTTCTCTACAGCGGCTCGCGGCCCGTTTTCGACGAGTACGAGCAGACGCTGAACCGGCTGGGCACCACCACGTACGTCGGCACCGACCCCGGCTTGGCGTCGCTCTACGACCTGGCCCTGCTCAGCGCGATGTACGGCCAGTTCGCCGGGGCGAGCCACGCACTCGCCCTCGTCGGCACGGAGAAAGCCGATCCGGCGGAGTTCGCCTCGTCCCTGCTGGCCCCCTGGCTGACCGCGACGACCATCGCGCTCCCCCAGCTCGCCCAGCGAAACGACACCAGCACGCGGACGGCCGAAGAATCCGATTCCCCACCGGACATGCAGGCGGTGGCCATCGCCAACATCGTCACGGCCAGCAACTCCCGGAAGGTCGACGAAGCCCTGCTGTCCCACCTGCTCATCCCCTTGCGAGACCTCATCGGACAGTCCGCCCACGGCCGCGATCTCGCCGGGATGGTCGATCTGATCAAGAAAACCACGGAGTAGACGATGAACGAGTATTCGGGCAAGAAAGCCGTCGTCGCGGGCGGAACGCACGGCATGGGACTCGCGGTCGTGCAGGCACTCCTCGATGGTGGCGCGGAAGTCCTGCTGACCGGCCGCAACGAGAAGAACATCGAAACCGCGCGGACCCGGCTCGCGTCCCCGGCCGCACACGTGGTCCGATCCGACGTCACCAGCATGGCCGACATCCGCGCGCTCGGTGACCACGTCGAAGACAAGCTCGGCCAGATCGACTTCCTGTTCGTCAACGTCGGACTCGCCAAGCTCGAACCCTTCTCCCAGGTCACCGAAGAGTCCTACGACCAGAGCTTCGACACCAACACGAAGGGCGCGTTCTTCACCACCCAGCGGCTGGCTCCCCTCATCCGCGAAGGTGGCTCGATCGTCTTCACCACGTCCATCGCCGACGAAGGCGGGACAGACGCCCTGACCGTCTACTCCGGAGCCAAGGCCGCCGTCCGGGCGTTCGCCAAGGGAATCGCCGGCGCCCTGCTACCCAGGAACATCCGGGTGAACGTGGTCAGCCCCGGGTTCATCGACACCCCGACGATGGGCATCGTCGGCATGACCGACGAGAGCCGGGACGCCTTCATGAAGATGGGCGACGCGGCGACCCCGATGAAGCGGCACGGCACCGTGGAGGAAGTCGCCGCGGCCGTGCTGTTCCTCGCCTTCGACGCGACCTTCACCACCGGCGCCAGACTGACCATCGACGGCGGCATCGGCCAGGGCATCCCCGCGTCGCAGTAAGGAAAGGCACCGCTCGCGGCTACGTGTCGGCCTGACCGCCGGCCGGGAACAGGATCGGGCTCAGCAGATACTGCGCACGGTCCGGGGTGGCCGGGTTGCGCAGGTGCGGAAGGATCGCCGCGCGCAGACCGTCGATCAAGCTTTCCAGCTCCTCGCGATCGAGCCACACCGCGTGTTGCCGGTAGCCGACCAGATCGGCGACCGGATCGGCGTCCTCACGGTCGAGGTAGGTGGTGAATTCGGCGAGCAGGGTGACCATGGCCAAGGCGAAAACCTCGCGGTGGTCTTCGGGCTTCGCCGCGGCCACCGCGTCGGCGTCGATCGTCGCGCGCTCCGGGCGCAGGCGATAGCTCCGCTCCACGGCACCCCGCACGCGGTGCTCGGCGGCGACCTCGAGAACGCCCCCGGTGGCGAGCAGGTCGACGTGTCGATACACCGTCGCCTTCGATACGTCGGGCAGGTGTGCGCACAGCTGCGCGGTCGTGCGTGTCCGCCCGCCGGACAAGGCATGCACGATCCGCAGCCGCACCGGATGCGCCAGCAGCTCCAGAGAATCCACGAGGGCCATGTTCTCATTCGTGATACCGTTCTCAAAGTTGAGAACGGTGAGCGGAGGACAGTATGACGCCGGACGGATCGGTCGAAGTGAACCTCGAGGCGTGGCAGCCGCCGGAGTACGCGGATCCGGGCCTGTTCGACGAACATGAGGTGACCGTGGGTTCGGGCGCCCTCGCCGTGCCCGGCACAGTCACTGTCCCGCACGGCGAGGGCCCTCACCCGGCGGCCGTCCTGCTCGCCGGCGGCGGACCGTTCGATCGGGACGGCACGGCCGGGCCGAACAAGAACTTGAAGGACATCGCCTGGGGCCTGGCCGCCCACGGTGTGGCGGTCTTGCGTTTCGACAAGGTCACCCACGCGCACGGCGAACAGGTCGCCGCCACACCGGAATTCACCCCGACCGACGAATACGTCCCCCATGCCGTCGCGGGCATCGAGATCCTGCGCGGACTGCCCACAGTGGACGATGGTCGGGTCTTCGTGATCGGGCACAGCATGGGCGGCAAATTCGCGCCTCGGGTGGCAGCCGCCGGATCCAAGGTGGCCGGTCTTGTCGTTCTCGCCGGGGACACCGTGCCGATGCAGTGGTCGATGGTGCGCGTCATCGAATATCTGACGAAGACCGATCCGGCGACCGCGGCGCTGCTGCCCACCGTCGAGGCAGCCACCGAACAAGCCGAACTGGTGGACGGCCCGGATCTTTCGCCTGCCACATCCGCCGCGGCACTGCCGTTCGGAATGCCCGCACCGTATTGGCTGGACTTACGCGCCTACGATCCGGTGGCGGTCGCCGCGACGCTGGATCTGCCCATGCTCTTCCTGCAAGGCGAGCGCGATTACCAGGTGACCGTCGACGGCGATCTGGCCGGATGGCGCGCCGGCCTTGCCGACCGACCGGATGTCACCTTCCGCACTTACGCCGCCGACGATCACCTGTTCTTCCCCGGCACCGGACCGTCGATACCCGAGGACTACACACGTCCACACCACGTGGACCCCGAAGTCATCACCGACGTCGCAGCCTGGCTCAAGTCGGACTAAGGTTCACCCGATCTCCCCGACCGAGGAAGAGTTGACCGTGAGCATCCCGGAAGGCCCGGACTGGGCCGAATTCGCCGTGAACCTGGGCGAACTGCTGTACGAGTTGCCGCCGACGGCGAAACTGGTCATGCACGCGGAGGGCAACCGCTTCGTCCAGTTCTCGGCGGAGCAGGACCCGCAGTATCCCGACCTCGTCACCGAAATCTACGCCGGGCTGGTGAGCAACGAGTTCGTCGACGAGCGGTGGCGAATGTCGCCCGCCGACCACGAGAACCTGATCGCGGCCGGATGGACGCCGCCTGACGATGGCCTACCTGAATGGAACAGGACCGTCTTCGCGGCCGGCCCGGAAGGCTGCACCGAACTGGCGCGGCAGGTCACCACCGCGCTACAGACCGCGCTGCGAGTCACACGGCCTGCCGACCTGGTGGTCGACGGCTGGGACGACCGGTCCGACCGTGCCCTCACCCTGACCGGATTGGGGCTGGGGCCGGGAAAGATCAGCGAGAGCAACGCCCGCGCCATGGTCCACTACCACCTTCGGCGGGAGCGGCTCGGCGGCTCGACCAAGGGGATCAAGGGCGTCCGGATGGACACCGGCTGGGTGCTGCACTACCCGCCGGGCACCCCGGCCCCCGGCGAACCGGACGACTTCGGCGATCGGAACTTCTACGTCTCCGACGACCACCTCATCGAACGCCGCCCCCTCAACGCGGACCCCGCCGCGTTCCAGGCGGACTTCGAACAGCGCTACCGAACCCGCAACGGCCTCCGCCTCGATGCCGGTTAGGCCCGGAATCCAGCTCATCCCGACGACCGGCGACCGCACCGGACTTCACGCCTCGATGCCCCGCCGTTCGAGATCGGCCGCGATGCCGTCGAGGACACCCGCGAGGCCGGCGGCGAACAGGGTGTCGAGGTCCCAGGGGTCGGCGCCCGCGCGCATCGCGGGGGCGAGCCGCGGGTACACGCCGGGATCGAAGACCCGCCGGCGTTGATCGTCCCTGCCGTGTCCCGCCTGACGTTCCGCCTCCACGTCGCTGATGTAGGTCAGTGCCACACCTTGCACGTAGGAGGCGAACGTGAACATGTACCGGAAGGCGTCGGCCGGTTCGAGACCGAGTCCGTCGAAGGCGGAAAAGGCACTCTCGCTGTCGGCCGCGAGTGCCGGGCTCGAGTGGATGTGGGTCGTCACGAGGACCTTCGACAGGATCCACGGGTGGCGGTGGTAGAGCTCCCAATCGCGATAGGCGGCTCGCTCGAGGCCGTGCCGCCAGTCACGCGGCGGCACATCGGGCAGCGGAACGTCGGTCAACGCGGCCTCCACCATCAAAGCCACCAGTTCGTCCTTGGACGCCACGTGCCGGTACAGGGCCATGGTGCTCGCTCCGAGGTCCGCGGCGACCCGGCGCATCGAAAGCGCGGCCAGCCCTTCAGCGTCCGCGACCTCGATTCCCGCTCGCACGATGCGCTCGATCGTGAGGTGTGGCGCGTTGCCGCCCTCCTCCGGGACGTCGACCGGCTCTTCCGTCCTCCGCGCCCGATAAGCCCGCGCCTGGCAGGCGCGGGAGCAGTAGCGCCGCGGACGCCCCCGTTCCGCGGGCTCGAGCGCCCTTCCGCAGGACATACAGGCCGACGACTCTGACATCACTCTCCCTTATCGTCACAACCTCCGAGGTTGTGACGAAATTCTATCCCATATCCATCGCATCGCACTGAACAGGGGTTTTTGGCGCGAATAATTCGCTTGCCGCCGCCCGTGCCCGCATGTGTATCTTGTACGCGTTCATGCGTATTAAGTACGCACAGCGTGACGAAATGAGCTCGGGAGCGACGGAATGAGCGAAGAAAACAAGAGAGCCGGAACCAGGCAGTGGGCCGGACTGGCCGTCCTGGTCCTGCCCTGCGTGCTGGCGTCCATGGACCTGTCCGTCATGTTCGTCACGCTCCCCTCCCTGACCGCCGACCTCCAGCCGAGCAGCTCCGAGCTGCTGTGGATCATGGACGTCTACGGCTTCCTGCTGGCAGGCCTGATGATCACGATGGGCACCCTCGGGGACCGCGTCGGACGACGGCGAGTGCTCCTGACCGGCGCCGCGGCCTTCGGCCTCGCCTCGATCCTCTCCGCCTACACGTCCAGCCCCGAGGTCCTGATCGCGGCCCGCGCCCTCATGGGAATCGCCGGAGCCACACTGGCTCCCTCCACCCTTTCCCTGATCCGGAACATGTTCCACGACGACCGGCAACGGGCCACCGCCGTCGGCGTATGGACCGCAGGCTTCGCGGGCGGCGCCGTCGTCGGGCCCATCGTCGGCGGACTGCTGCTGGAGCATTTCTGGTGGGGCTCGGTCTTCCTGATCAACGTCCCCGTGATGATCCTGCTGCTGGTGCTGGGTCCGTTGCTGCTGCCCGAGTACCGCGACCCCAAGCCTGGCCGCTTCGACCTGCTCGGCGCGCTGCTGTCCCTGGTCGCCATCCTCGCCGTGATCTACGGCATCAAATTGACGGCGGAGCACGGCTTCGGCTGGATCCCGGCCCTCAGCATCCTCGTCGGCCTCGCCGTGGGCGTGCTGTTCCTCCGGCGCCAGCGCACGACCGTGAACCCGATGATCGACCTCGCGCTCTTCCGCACAGCCCGATTCACCGTGCCACTGCTCATCAACGCCCTGAACACCTTCGCCATGATCGGTTTCTCACTGTTCAACTGGCAGTTCATGCAGCTCGTACTCGGTATGAGCCCCTTCGAGTCCGCTTTGTGGTCACTGCCCACGTTCCTCGTGATGCCCGTGGGTATCGCACTGGCCACCTCGATGGCGCACCGTATCGGCAAACCCACCGTGATGATCGCCGGACTTCTGGTGGCGACCGCCGGATACCTCGCGCTGTCCCTGATCCGGACCGGCTCGGGCATCGGCTACCTTGTCGGCGCTTTGACGGTGGTCTCCCTCGGCATCGGCGGCGTGGCCGCCGTCGTCACCGAGGTGATCTTGTCCGCCGCACCGCCGGAGCGGGCCGGCGCCGCCTCCGCACTCGCAGAGACCTCCGCCGAGTTCGGTGGTGCACTGGGCATCGCGGTCCTGGGCAGCATCGGCACCGCCGTCTACCGCTCACAAATGGCATCGCAGGCCCCCACCGGCCTCGACCCCACAGAACTGGCGGCGGCCAAGGAAACCCTGGGCGGAGCCGTCGACGTCGCACAAGCCCTTCCGCACCAGACCGCGGAAGCGCTGCGGAGCGTGGCCTTCGACGCCTTCACCCACGAGATGCGGATCGCCGCATTGGTCAGCGTCCTCGTGACGACCGGCGGAGCCATCCTGATCGCCACAATGCTCCGGCTTCCACACAAAGCACAGCAACCTTAGTGAACTGCCAGCGCGGTCGAGCGCCGCAGGCAGGTCGGCAAGGGCGCCAGGATTCCTGGCGAGATGTCAGCTCCGATGACGAGCGTTCGCGGACGCTCGCGACGGATGCGGTCGAGGAATTTCCCGTTCCCGCAGCCCAGGTCGAGCACGCTCGTAGCCGAAGGCGGCAGATGATCGAGGACGATGCCAGGCAGGTAGTAGCGCGGCTGCTGCCAGCTGTACAGCGACTGCCTTGCCGCCAGATCGGCCTCGTCCTTGTACGCACTTCCAGCGAGCTTGGCCCGGCTCGTCGTGTCCACGCCCTCAGGTCGCGACGTCACTTCGCGGCCACCGACCCTGGCGGCGGCGCGCAGAACAGCGCGGAAACTGAATGAACTCCGTGAGACACCCTGGGAGAGAAGCAGTCGGTCGTCTCACTAGCCTCGATCTCTCCTCTTGCGCGAGCGAATTGCCGCGCCCAGCAGGGCGCCGATCGCGGCACCGATCAGAGGGAGCCCGATCGCAGGAATCTGGTTGACCCAAAATATGACTCCTGTTCCGCCCAGCACCATCAAGAAGATGAAGCCCGCGCCATTCTTCGACATTTCGCCCAATCCGCCGGCCTGAGCAGCTCAGGCTGTTGGCCAGTTGTACTTTGTCGAAGGTATCGTAGGTCGAGCCGTGGGGACGTCGCAGCGATGGTTCGCGCCGCGCCCGAGGCCGGCCGGACAAGTACGCCGGTCACCGCAAAGCCTCGATCGCCTGCCGCCCGACCACTTCCAGCATGAAGGGTCCACATAGGACGCATTCGTCCTATGTGGACCCATGCTGGGACGGCTACCAGGCCTTACCGAACTTGATCCGAAACTCGGGATCCTCCTCGGCAGGCTTGTCCGCCCCCTTGATCCTGGCCTTCGGCTTACCCGCCTTCTTGCGTTTGGCGGCGACTGTCTCAGGATCCCACGGGTTCTCGAGCAGGCGTTCGCCGTCGGGCTCCTTCGCCGGTTCGTCCGTCACTGCGCGGCCGCGGGTTCCTTCGGTACCGGCTTGACCCCCCAGAGCTCGGGGTTCCCGGCCGCCTCGGCCATCTCCTTGACGTCACTGAAGTCGTTCGCCTGCCGGGCGAGGAACACGCCCATCTGGCGCAGGTCGCCCATCTTGCGGACGGAGGCCTCGACCAGATCGCTGACGTTCTGGACGAAACCGTTGAGCAGGCGGATGACGTTCGCGGCCTCGCCGAAGGGGTTGATGAGGTCTTCGAGGAAGTTCGCCGAAGCCTCGGCGATCTGGTTGGCGCACTCGCTGATGAAAGCGATCGCGTCGCCGTAGGTCTCGTAGACGATGTCGATGCAGCTCTCCATCGTGCCGGCGATCTCGTTGAACACACCTTCGTTGCGGGAGATCCGCTTGGTGGCGTTGATCGCGTAGGTGTTGTACGAGTCGTACCCGCCGCCCTGCCAGTACGCGGCGAGATTGTTGCGCGAGTCGTCGATCGCGGTCTCCGAGTCGACCATGTACCAGGCCTGGCCCCACCACACGGCCAGTTCCTCCATCCGGTCGGCGTTGCCGAAGAGGAGATCCCGGATCATGAACAGGGTGTCGAGGGCACCCTTGTGCTCGTGCTCTTCGGCCTTCTCCTGGACCTTGTTGGCCGCGTTCTCAGGCCACTCGGCCTTCTGGCGTGTCGCCATGCTCTGTTCTGTTCCTTAGGTTTCGGTGTGCCGGGGCCTAGAAGCGACTGTCCGCAGCGTCGTCGTCGCTGCCCATGTATCCGAACTTCTCGTAGTACTCGGCGTCGCGGTTCTCGTACTCCTTGGCGACCTTGTCCAGGTTGTCGCGGACGTCGTCGATCTGCTCGATCCCGATCCGAGCGGTCTTCAGGATGGTCTCGCGGGCGACGTTGTAGTCCGTGGGGAAACCGGTCTTCATACCGAGCAGCCCCATGTCGGTGGGGGACATGGCCGCGTAGTCGCCGCCGCGGTCGACGAACTCCCGCCAGGCGTCCCCGGTGGTCACCCACGCGTCGGTGTTCTTGCGGAGGGCGTCCGGTACGACGTAGTAACCGGTGCCTTCGATTCGAGCCAAAGTCGTTCTCCGTTCGGTGATCAGCGGGGGCGCGAGGCGGCGAGGGCCTGCTGCCTGAGTTCCTGCGCGTGCTCTTCGGCGGCGACGATCGCCTCCAGCAGGTTCTCGCTCAACGTCTGGGCCGTGGTGTAGGGAAGGTTTTCGAGGTCGATTTCGATGCGTTCCAGCCGACCGGCACCGGAGACCTCGACGACACCGAGTTCGTCGGGGATGTCGACCTCGATGGTCTGCCCCCTGACGTTCGCGAGCGCCGTCGTCAGCGCGGCGTCGCGCTCCTCGATCTCGCTGACCAGGTTCTCCAGCCTGCGCCTGCGGCTCACGCGTGCACCCCTGGGAGGATTCCTTCGGCCTTCTCACGGCCTGCCGCGCCGGCCGCGGCCCGGGCGGCGGCGATGGCTTCGATCGTGTCCGGGCCGATGTTCTGCGGGTAGGCCTGACGCAGCGCCTCGGCACTCACGTCGAGGTCGGTCAGCCGTCCGTTGCCGTCCACCTCGGCCTCGACGAGGCCGCTGTCCGAACGACCGGTGAAACGTTCTTCGGCCTGTTCGGCGGCCAGGCGTTCGAATTCCGCGGCCTTGGCCTCCCAAACGGCCATTTCCGCGGCCGTAGGCGGAGCCCAGTCGTATCCGTTCATACCGTGCATGTAAGCATCGTCGACTTTGCCGATGCGGACGGTTCGGGGCAAACGCCGGAGACATCGTGACCTAGATCACCATCGTCGACCAGCTGGAGCAGTTCCGCCGCGACGATCCTCGCCGGCTCCCCTGGCTTCTGAGGGTAAGGCCGTGCAGGGCGAGCGATCTCGGTGGCAGGATGCTGCCCCGTGGTCGCCACGACCAGGAGGGGTGCCGAATCCTTGAATCGTGACCAAGAATCGACGGCGCGCGGCCGCTCTCGCCTGCGCGGCGAAGTCGGCGAGGCGACTCTGACGTGAGAGGAAGTCAGGTGATCGGCGAGGCGCGCCGTCGCCGCACGTTCGCGGTCATCGGCCACCCGGACGCCGGCAAGTCGACGCTCATCACGGCGTTGGCACGGCACGCGCGAGTGCTCTCGGCGGCGGGAACGGACTGGATGGAGTCGGAACGCGCACACGGAACCTCCATGACCTCCGCGGCGCTCCAATTCGCTTACGGCGACACGGTGATCAACCTCCTTGACACCTCGGGGAACGCGGACTCCTCCGTCGACACCTACCGGGTCCTCTCGGCCGTTGATTCCGCCGTGATGCTGCTGGATGCGGCCCAAGGCCTGGAACCACAGACGCTGAACCTGTTCGATTTCTGTCGTCAGCAGGGAATCCCGGTGATCACCTTCATCACCAAGTGGGACCGGCCCGGCCGGGAGGCCCTGCGGCTCTGTGACGAATTGACCGACCGGATCGGGGTGCAGCCCATGCCGCTGACCTGGCCGGTCGGGATCGCCGGGCACCTGCGCGGTGTGGTCGACGTCCCGAGCGGGAAGTTCGTTCCGTATCGGCCCGCGAAAGCACACCAGAACGAGAGCGATCTCGGAGCGGACTGGGTGCGAGCCCAGGAAGAAGTGGAACTCCTGTACGCCACCGGCGGCGAATTCGACGAGTCCCGATTCCTCGCCGTCACCGCGACTCCGGTGCTGTTCGGTACCGCCGTGTGCGACTTCGGCGTCCGCCACCTGCTGGACTCGCTGGCCGAACTCGCTCCTCGTCCCGCTCCGCGCACGGACACGGACGGCGAGGCCCGCGCCCTGGACGCACCGTTCTCGGCCTTCGTGTTCAAGGTCCAGACCAGAATGGATCCGGCTCGCCGCGACCAGGTGGCCTTCGCCCGCGTGTGCTCCGGGGTGTTCAAGCGCGGAATGATCGTCACCCACGCCACCACCGGCAAACCCTTCGCCACCAAATACGCACAAAAAGCCTTCGGCCACCTACAGTCCAGAGATGACTCCGCCTATCCTGGAGACGTGATCGGGCTGGCCGACGCCCCCACGCTGAGGGTCGGCGACACTGTGTACACCGGCCGGCCCCCGGTCCACTTTCCCAGCCTGCCTGGCTTCATCTCCACCCGCGGCGCCATCGACCCGGCCCAGTGACTCCACCGCTTCGGCGGCCAGTTCGGCTCCTGCACATCACGCTTCCGCCGGCTCCGCCACAACCCGCGCTCTGCCCCCTGCTCGCCTACGCTTCCGCACGGGTGCCTCGCCAGAAGAAACGTTCCCCACTTGGCGATTCCGTCGGTTACATCGCAGTGCATTGACCGCTTCAGGTGACGCGAAAGACCGGCCAGCCGATCTCGGTGCGCCACGCGGCGGGATCGCTCGCGTCACGAGGGCCCACGGCGTAGACCTCCCGCACCGGCCCGGCCACCGACATCGCGTTCTCCACCACCCAGGTCCCGAGTTCGCCGTAGGTGACCTCGATGTCGTCGTGCTCGCCGACGTGGGTGGTCACGGCCAGTTCCGCGGCCGGTAGAACCACGGGGTGCACGCGTCCGGTGCGAGGTGGCGCGGCGGTGGGCAGGTAGACGAGCGCGTGACCGCGCTCCTGTTCGAAGAGGGCGTTGTCGTAGCTGCCGCCCGGCGGTCCGGTCGCGTCGGCGCCGACGGCCGCCTCCAGTTCGGCCATCGCGCCTGCGTACCAGGTCACGACGTCGCGATGCCCGACTACGGCCTCCACCGCCGCGACCGTCCGGGCAGGCTCCGCGCGCAGCTCGACATCGATCGGCGCGGGGTCGGGCCGGAGCAGGCGCCGCAGCGACACGACCGCGGCCCTGGTGCGGTCGAGCTCGTCCTCGAGGCGTCGCAAGTGATCCGCGACCAGGGCCGCCCGGGCACCGGGGTCGGGGGTCCGCAGGATTCGCCGCACGTCGCTCAGGGGGACGTCGAGTTGGCGGAGCCGGTGGATGACCTGCGCGGTCGGGATCTGGCCGAGGCCGTAATAGCGGTAACCGGTGGTCTCGTCCACCACGGCGGGTTCCAGCAGGGCCGCCTCGTGATACCGGCGCAGGGTCCGCACGCTCAAGTGGGTCAGCCGGGAGAACTCCCCGATGGTCAGCACCCCTCCATTGTGGACCCTCCCCCTGGGGGAGAGTCCACGGCTTGACCCTCCCGCGCCGCGAGGGCACACGGTGGGCTCATGACACAGCACACCGATCTCCCGTCCGATCTGCTCCCGACCACCGTGCGCGAGTTCTTCGCCGCCCACGTCGTCCGCGACGCCGACACCGCCTCGTCGTTCTTCACCGAGGACGCGGTGGTCGTCGACCAGGACGAGACCTTCCGCGGCCGAGAGGAGATCCACGCGTTCCTGCGGGACGCCGGGTCCGAGTTCGAGTACACGACCGAACAGATCGGCGCTCGCCGCGTCGATGACGCCCACTGGGTGGTGACCGTGCGGCTCGAGGGCACCTTCCCGGGTGGCGTCGCCGAACTCGACTACCGGTTCACGGTGCGGGACGGGCTCGTCGCCGAACTCGTCATCGCCAACCACTCGGCCTGACCGAACCCGCGCTACGCCGATTTTGAGTGGAGAGAGAAATGTCCAGTTCGGATCGCGATCGTCTCGACGGCCGCCGGGCACTGGTCACGGGCGGTTCGAAGGGCTCGGGCAAGGCCGTCGCGGAGAGGCTGCGAGAGATGGGTGCCGACGTGTACGTGACGGCGCGAACGATGCCCGACGGGTACGAGCATCCCGACCGATTCATCGAAGCGGACACGACGACGATCGAAGGCACCGACGCGGTGGCCGCTCGAATCGCCGAGGCGGCCGGCGCACTCGACATCCTGGTGCACGTCGTCGGAGGTGCGTCGACCCCGGCCGGTGGATTCGCGGTCATCACCGATGATCAGTGGCTCACCGAGCTGAACCTCAACTTCCTCGGAGCGGTGCGGCTCGATCGAGCTCTTCTCCCGGCGATGATCGAGTCCGGGGCGGGCGTGGTGCTGCACTTCACCTCGATCCAGCGTGAACTACCCCTGTACGACGCGTCGCTGGCGTACGCGGCAGCGAAGGCCGCTCTGCGCACGTACAGCAAGGGGCTTGCCAACGAGCTCGCGCCGCGCGGCGTACGGGTCAACGCGATCAGCCCCGGCGGGATCGAGACCGAGGCCTACGAAAGGTTTGTGGACCGGATCGCCGAGGGCAACGGAATCACCCGTGAAGCAGCCAAGCAGACCATCTACGACTCCCTGGGCGGAGTACCGCTGGGACGGTTCGCGAACACCGGGGAAATCGCGGACCTGGCCGGGTTTCTGGTCTCGGACCGCGCCTCGGCGATCGTGGGCGCCGAGTACGTGATCGACGGTGGGACTGTTCCGACCGTCTGAGCCGGAAACCTGGCCCGCCGAATCCACGACGACGGCGTGCGGCTACTCCGGTTTGGTGAAGTCGCCCCGCGTCCAGCGGCGTCGGGCGGCTTCCCAATCGATGTCCTTGAACCAGGAAAGGCGTTCGATGGCTTTGTCCCACGAGTAGGTTCTGGCCGAGCGCAGGGTTTCCGCGAACCGGCTGCTGGAGATCTCCAGGAAGTACCGGTCGCGGAAGCCGGTCTTCCCCTCGCGTTCCCACGCGGCGGGGACAAGGGCGACCGTCACGCGGTCGGCCAGGGGGTGGCGCATGGCGACGATGGCTTCGGCGCCGGCGATCAAGGCCGAGGTGTCGTCGGCCCGTTTGCCATAGGCGTCGGCGGCGTCGCCCTTCCATTCCTGCAGATCCTTCTTGACCAGGTCCGTCAACTCCGCCGAGACGCTCTCCAGCTCTTTGGCGACGTTGGTCCACGTCTCGGCCTGGGCCTTGACCTCGTCGGCGTTCCCGGTGAGCGCGTCGAGGGCTTCCTTGAGCCCTGTCGCATCCTCCAGCAACGGAACCCCGGCCACCGCCGATGTCTCCTTCACCGGTGCGACCAACGGATCAGCCATGCGACTACCGGAATTGCCTGAAAACCCTTGTGGGCACCATCTTCGGCATCGATCATCCGATGTCCCGCCGGTGGATGTGGCGGACTACCCTGCACTTCATGTCCGCCCCTGTCGACAAGCCCGCCCACCAGTGGACGCGTGCGCGGCGGTGAACGTGGACCTCACCCTTCATCACCTCCGGTGCTTCCTCGCCGTGGCGGAGGAACGTCATTTCGGCCGCGCCGCGGCCCTGCTGCACCTGAGCCCGTCCGCGGTGAGCGAGCAGATCGCTTCGCTCGAACGGCGGCTCGCCCGCCCGCTGTTCCGGCGCACCTCACGCAGCGTCGAGCTGACCGAGCCCTGCCGGGAGCTGGTGCCGCGGGCCAGGCAGGCGATCGCGGCCATGGACGATGTCCTGGACTGGGCTCGAAAGGCGATCGACGAACCGGGTATCCGGGTCGGGCTGATGGTCTCCAGTCCGCGGTTCCGCGCGATCATGGCGGCGGTCGCGGACGAACTTCCCCGGGTCCGCTGGCAGGTCCGGCAGCTGGGCTTCCTCGGTTGCCACGACGCGCTGACCGACGGCGAAGTGGACTGCGCCTTCGTCGCCGAGCTCGGCCGGAACCCGGCTCCCGCGTTCGAGTCGGTGCCGTTGTGGGAGGAGGGATGCGTGCTGGTGATGCCGGACAGGCACCCGCTGGCCGCTCGGGACTCGGTACGGCTGGCCGAGCTGGCTGGGGAGACCTTCGTCTCGGTCGAGGACGAGAAGGGCGCCGAGCAGTGGTATTCGCCGCTCACCTCGGCCGGTTTCGCACCCCGGCTGCTGCCGATCGCCAGGAACTTCGAAGAGGTGCTCGAACTGTGCGGCGCCGGACAGGGCGTCAACATCGCCGGGGAATCGGCGCCCGCCACCTACGCGCGGCCGGGGCTTGCGTTCGTGCCCATCGAGGATGCCCCACCGGCGACGACCTTCCTGTATCTGCGCCGGGAACGCCGATCCGAAGCGCTCGAGCGCTTTGTCCGGATCGCCGCCGAACTCGGCGGCGCGCCCGCCTGATCGTCCGGATCCGCCGAACGATCGTGCGGACGATCCCGCTGGTGTCTCCCGAATCGGGCGACCAAGCTCGACCGCATGGCCCACCGCTTCACCGCCGACGTCGTCTTCGCCCGGAGAGACACCGGGGATCTGCTGCTGGACCTCTACCTCCCGATGAGCGACGGACCGGTGCCGGTGGTCCTGTGGCTGCACGGTGGCGGCTGGTTCACCGGAGACCGCACGCTGGCGCCCGATCTCGCACGGCACGCCCTCGCCACCGGCTGCGCGATGGCGAGCATCGAATACCGGCTCTCTTCACAGGCGTCGTTCCCCGCCCAACTGCACGACGTGCGTGCCGCCGTCCGCTTCCTGAACGCGCACGCCGGACGATACGGTCTCCGCCCCGGCGCGGTAGGACTTTGGGGCGCGTCCGCGGGTGGCCACCTGGCGGCGCTCGCCGGGCTCACCGGACACCTCACCGAGGTACCGGGCGAGCGGGAAAGGGGCGCCGTACCGGTACGAGCGGTGGCGGCGTCCTATCCCCCGGTCGACCTCGCCGAAGTCGTCGCCGACGCGGAAGCGGCCCGCCCCGGACAAGACGGGGCGGCGTCACCGGAGGCCCGGCTGCTCGGCGGACATCCGGCACGCCGACCGGAGCAGGCCCGGCAAGCGAGCCCCTTGACCTGGACCAGCTCGGCGGCGCCCCCGTTCCAGCTCTCCCACGGCACCGCGGACGTGCTCGTGTCCCCTCGGCAGAGCGAGCGGCTGCACACGGCGCTCGTGGCCGCCGGCGTGCCGAGCGAGCTGTACCTCCTCGAGGGCTACCGGCACGGTTTCCTCAACCCGCCAGGCCGCCTCGACGTGCCGCTCGGCCGGGTGATGGACGACGGCAGGCTGGCGGCGGACGTCACCGCGCGGGCCGTGCGGCGCGTCTCGTCCACCGACGGCGAACCGGCCTCGTTCGGCTTCTCCGATATCCACGACTTCTTCCGCAAGTACCTCCCGACCCCTTCCACGACAGGAGAAACCCGGTGACGACGCCCGATCTGGAGACCATGCACGGACTCACTCCGGTCATCGACGCCCTGCCCGGCGAACCGGTCCCCTACTACCTCGCCGCCGGTGAGGGCCTCCGGTTCGAAACCGGCGGTCTACTGTGGACTGTCATCGCGCGGACCGCGGACACCGGCGGCCTCTTCGACGCGGCGTTCGTCCTCGGCCCGCGCGGCGCGGAAATCCCGTTCCACAGTCTCGCCGGCCACCAGCGTTCCTTCTACGTCGTCGACGGCGGCGCCCAGTTCTGGTTGCCCGGCGAGAGCCGAATCCTGGTACCCGGCGACTCGGTGCACGTGCCGCCGGGCACCCCGGTGGCCTGCCGCATGCTGAGTCACCTGACCAAGCTGCTCCAGTACTCCGCCCCCGGCGGCGCGCTCGACGAACTCCCCGAGGCGGCGAAGGTCGAACGGCACATCTATGCCGCCGCCGGTGCCGTGACGGGCGAAGTACCGCCGGGAGCGACGCCGCACGACCTACCCCGGGTGGCCCCCGGCGAGGTCTGGGACGACACGCTTCCCTCGGGCGCGGAAGGCTATTTCCTGCGAGCCCGTACCGGGGACCGGCGGGGCTGGCCGGACGCGGTGAACTCGTTCCTGGCCCGGGGTCGCAACACCGGAGGACGGTACTTCGCGGTGAACACCCTCGCCGCGCCGCAGCCGTACATCATCCGGCACTTCCACCAGCGGCACACCGAGAACTTCCTGTGCCTGTCCGGCCGGATCTGGTTGTGGGTCAACGGCGAGGAAATCCTGCTCACCGCCGGAGACTTCTTGCACGCCCCTCCCGGGATCGTGCACAGCTTCGCCGTCACCGCGCACAACACCCAACTGCTCGGCCTGCTCACCTCGGACATCTTCGAGCCGTTCTTCGACGTGACCGGCGTGCCGACCGAGGACCACGTGCACACCGAGGGACTCGTCGACCCGTCGGTGGTGATGGGAGGCATGCGAGCCAACCCGGACCTGGACGTCGTCGTGGCGGGTGGCCCGCCCGAGCGCGTCCGGGCCACCGGCATCTGAGCCCTTCCCCGGCTGAAGCAAGGAGCCGGAGAGGCTCGCCGACGGCACTGTTCAGGCGAACATGCCGGCGTAGGGATCGGGTTCACCGGTCATGGGGTCCAGGCCCGCTTGGAATCGCCGTTGCTGCTCCTGGTAGTGGACGAAGGAGCTCACGCGTCCCCACAGCGACAGATCACTGAGAGGGCACTCGTCGAAATCGGCGGTCATGAGCCTGCGAATGAACTCGGCCATGCCACACTCGAACAGCGCCCAACGCGGTGATTCGTGACGGCGCCAGACCACCACCGGCCACCGGTCCGGGTCCGGGTCGGTCATCAGCCACCCCAGCTCGTTGCCGTTGCATCCGGTCCCCCAGGGCAGCGGAACACCAGAGCCGCCGCCGTCGATCTCCCACAGATCGCGCAACTGCCGGGTGTGCTCCGAGATCGAACCCGACCAGCCGCTACCTGTGGGCAGAGGCGGAAGAACGACCAGGTTGTCGACGGCTCCACCGCCGTAGACAGCCATGAACGCCTGATAATCGCCGGGCAGGGAGGTGCCCAGGCGCGCCTCGACCGCTGCCCAATCCACGCGCTCGTCGGCACCGTGATCGTCGGGCATGATGCGCAGCAACGCGTCGATGTCTGGGCAGTCTGTCAACTTTCCTCCTGGTTCCGCAGGAGCGCATCGTATCCAGCCGCACCGACAAGAACGTCGGTCGCGCGAGACTGGGCGGAGCACATCGCCGCGCCAGGTCTCCCGCGACCGTGCTCCGGCCGGTGTTCTTCATGAACAACCTGCTCGGCGAACATGAAAGCCTGGTGGGCCACCTTTCTTGCGATGGCCCACCAGGCTTCGTTCCGCGGCCGGTGACCGCGGTGGCCGGTCAGAACGTGACCGTGAACCCGTCGATCGAGCCGGTGTCGAACTTGTAGACGTCCTGGGCGCTCAGCTTCCAGGTGCCGTTGGCGTTCTCACCTGAGGCGTCGACCGTGTACGTCTCGTGGACACCGGCAGCGGAGCCGACCCCACCGGAACCCTTCAGCCGGTAGGCCTTGCCGCTCGGCCCGATCAGGTCGAGCACCAGATCGGCCGTGTAGGTGTGGCTGACGTCGACCTTCACCGGCAGCGACGAAGACGCCCTGCCATCGCACCCCTCCTGCGTGACCGCGCTCGTCACCGCGGCACCTGCGTCCGGAATCGCCACCGGGGTGGTGTTCGACTTCGAACCGCACGTCGGCCCAGGGCCGCCGCCACCGATGAACGACACGTTCAGCAGCTTGTTCAACGAGCCACTGCCGGGGTTCTTGACGACGCCGTCGGAGGCGTTGTTCACCAGTGCGTCGCGTACCTGCTTCGGCGTCGCGGACGGGTTGGCCGCCAGGTAGAGCGCGGCCGCGCCGACGACGTGCGGTGTCGCCATGGAGGTGCCGTTCATGGTCGCCGACCCGCCGCTGCTCGGGCTCAGCGACGTGATGTTGGAGCCTGGCGCGAAGATGTCCGTGCAGGGGCCGAAGTTGGAGAAGCCGGACCGGTTGTCGTTGGAGTCCGTGGCGTTCACCGTGATGGCTTCCGGCACCCTGGCGGGACTCGTGTTGCAGGCGTCGGTCGACGCGTTGCCCGCCGCGACGCCGTAGACGACGCCCGACGCGATCGACTTCTTGAGCGCGTCGTCACCCACACCCGGAGCGTCCATGGTGAGACTCATGTTCGCCACGGCGGGCTTCTTCGCATTGGCCGTCACCCAGTCGACGGCGTCGATGATGCCGGAGTCGGGCCCTGTGTTGTTGCAGCCGAGCACTTTCAGCCCGACGATCTTGACCTTCTTGGCGACGCCGTAGGTCTTGCTGCCGATGGTGCCGGCGGTGTGGCTGCCGTGGCCGTGACAGTCCTTGCCGTCACCGCCCATGAAGTCCTTGCCGAGGCTGGCCCGGCCTTCGTACTCCGGGTTGGCGGGGTTGATGCCACTGTCGAGGTCGTATGCGGTGACGCCTTCACCGCTGTTGTTGTAGGTGTACTTCTTGTCCAGCGGCAAGGCTTTCTGGTCGACGCGGTCCAGACCCCACGTCGGGTTCGCCTGCGTGTCGGCGCCGCGGGCGGTGCCGTCCTGATAGACGGCCTTGACCGACGGGTCCGCCGCGAGCCGCCGAGCTTGCTTCTCGGTCATCTTCTTGACCGAGAAGCCGTTCAGTGCCGCGGACCAAGTGGACCGCACCTCGCCGCCGAAGCGTCCGGTCAGCGACGACGCCGACGCCTGCGCGGTCGCGACGCCGTCCTTCAGCACGACGATGTATTGATCGCCGTAGTGCTGCTTCGCTTGAACCACAACACCTTCGGCCTCGGCCGCGACGGCGCTTCCGGCACCCAGCGCCAGCAAGGGAGTCAACGCGCCTAAAGTCAGCAGTAATTTACGCATGGATGGTCACCTCTGTGATGGATACGGTCACTGGACGGTGAGCGTGTACGTGGCGGTCGAGGTCTTGCCGGAGCCGTCCTTCGCCGTCACGGTGATCGGATAGGTCCCCGCCTTGAAGGGCGCGAAGACCTGCATCGTCGAGGTGCCGCCGCTGGAAATGCTCTGCGGGTTGAAGGTCGGCGCGAACGTCAGGCCCGAACCGGCGGCCGAGAGCATGATGGAGCCGCTGCCACCGGTCACGGACACCTTCGTGCTGACCAGAAAGCCGCCGCGTGCGCTGCCCGACGCGGGGTTGAGCGTCACCTTGAGGTCGCCCGGCTCGCTGCCGCCCTTGCCGACGGTGAGCGTCAGCGTGGTGGTCACGGTGTCGGTCGTTCCCTTACCGGACACCGTGATCGTGTAGTCCCGTTCGGGCGTTCCGGCCGCGGTCTCGATCGTGAGCTTCGCGGTGTCCCCGGACTTCATGGTCGAGGGCTGGAAGGTCGCCTTCGCGCCGTCGGGCAGCCCGGACGCGGTCAGCGCGACGTCCTCGGCGCCGTTCTTGCCCGGCTTGCTCGTGATCGACGTCGAGACGTACTTTCCGGGTTCGACCTTCGCCGAACCCGGCGAGGCCGCGAGGGTGAACTTGTCGGTGCTGGGGACTTCGCCGATCTGCTGCTTGACCCAGTCGCCCATTTCGTTGTTCAGGCGGCTGTAGACGCTGTACCACCGGAAGTCGCTCCGGCTCCACGACGTGATGCCGACGACGACACCGTTGACGATGAACGGGCCACCACTGTCACCGGGAAGGACGGTCTTGCGGCCGTCGGAGTACCCGGCGCAGATCATCGTCCTGGGGTCGACGCCGTTCTCCACCCCGGTGCACTGGTTCGCGGGGACGATCGGCAGCGTCAGCTTCTGCAGAGTGACGTCGGCGGGGCTGTCGTTGTGGGTCTTCTTGCCGTAGCCCAGGCTGAAACCGTCCTTGCCCGGCGCCTCCAGGCCGGTGTCGGCGGAGGTGGCGACCTTCGCGTAACCGCCGGCCGGGACGGGGATGTCGGCGTCGGTGGTGATGATCGCGACGTCGTAGCCGTACCAGGGCTGGGTGAACTTCGGGTGGACCTTGTAGTCGACGGCCTTGAGCTGCGTGCCGCCGGTGCTCAGCAGGTCGTCGAGTCCATAGAGGACGGACTTCTCGCCGGCCAGTTCCTTGCAGTGCGCCGCGACCATCACCTTGCGGGGCGCCACGACGGAACCGCTGCAGCTCTGCCCCTTGGGTCGCGAGCCGCCCTCACGCAGGGCCGCGATGGCGAAGGGATAGTCCTTCACCGAAGCGGGCACGCCGCCGATGCCCTGGGCGTGGGCGCCGCCGGGAACCGGGGCGGCATCGGTGGGAGCGATCGCCGAGGCGGTCGGCTGGGGCGTCGCCCCGGCGGTTCCGCCGACCACAGGGGTCGACAGCGCCGCCACACCCAGTGCCAGCAGTCCGAGAACTCTTTTCCTTTTCACGGTGTTTCCTTTCAGCAGGGAGGAAATCAGAAGGTCAGGCCGAAGCTGTCGAGCACGCCGGTGTCGAACCGGTAGACGTCCTGGACACGCAGCTTCCAGTCACCGGAACGGTTCTCGCCCGAGGTGTCGACGGTGTAGGTCTTGGAGAGGTCGACGGTGCTTTCGCCGCCCGCCTGCTCGAGGTTGACGACCTTGCCGCTCGGCGTGACGAGGTCGATCTTGAGATCACCGGTGTACGGGTGTTTGATCGCCACGGCCACCGAAGTGCCGGAGGTTCCCTTCGCGTCGCAGGATCCGATGGTCACGGTGCTGCCCACGGCTTCTCCGGCGTCCGGGACGGCGACGTCGTCGCCGCTGGCGCCGCCCGCACAGGACGGCGGGTTCGGCGTGCCTCCGCCGAGGAAACCGGTGTACAGCAGCTTGTTCGGCGATCCCTTGGCGTCGGAGATCTTGCCGGGTGTGGCGTTGTCCACCAGCGCCTTGGTGACCTGAGCCGGGGTGGCCGACGGGTTCGCGGTCAGGTGGAGCGCGGCCGCGCCTGCGACGTGCGGGGTGGCCATCGACGTGCCGCTCATCTGCTGCGTGCCGCCGCCGTTGCGGGTCGAGGTGATATTGCTGCCCGGTCCGAACAGATCGGTGCAGGTCCCGTAGTTCGACGACTGCGAGGAGTTGAAGATCGACCGCTTGTCCTGGCTGTCACTCGCGGCGACCGTGATCGCTTCCGGCGTCCGGGCGGGCGAGACGTTGCAGGCGTCCTGCCCCTCGTTGCCCGCCGCGACCGTGACGGTGATCCCGGCCTGGACCGCGCCCCGCACCGCTTGGTCCACAGTGGACGTGGCGCCGCCGCCGAGGCTCATCGTGAGCACCGCGGGCTTCTTGGCGTTCTTGGTGACCCAGTCGATCCCCGACACGATCGTCGACCACGGCGCGCTGGAATTGCAGCCGAGCACACGGACGGCGACGATCTTCACGCCTTTCGCGACACCGTAGGTCGTGCTGCCGACGGTGCCGGCGACGTGCGTGCCGTGGCCGTGGCAGTCCGAGGCGTCGCTGTCGTTGTCGACGAAGTCGTAGCCGCTGCTCGCGCGCCCGCCGAACTCGCTCTGCCGGTAGTCCGTCCCGGTGTCGAGGACGTAGACCGTGGCACCGTCGCCTTTGTTGGCGTAACCGTACTTCTTGTCGAGCGGCAGATCCTTCTGGTCGATCCGGTCCAGGCCCCAGGTGGGATCGTTCTGGACGTCGGTCGCGTACGCCATGCCGTCCGGCTCGACCGAGGCGACCGCCGGGTCCGCGGCGAGCCGTTCTGCCTGCGCCTCGGTCATCCGGCTCGCGAAACCGCGCAGCGCGGCGTCGTAGGTGCGCGTGACCTGCCCGCCGTAGCCTGCTGCCAGTGCCTGGACGTTCGTGGTGGTGGCCTGTCCCGCCTTGAGAGTGACCAGGTAGGCGCCGGGGATCGCCGCGGGCCCCCCTTTCAGGATCGCTTGGCTCCCCGCCGACGCGGTGGCGGGAAGCCCGAGCGCGGTGGCGGAAAGGGCAAGGGCCAGGCCGGCGACCACGGCGGCCCTTCGAGAACGGAAACGTTCACCCATCGGCATACTCCTCTGAAGCGGGGAAAGGCAGGGAGAGAGACGAACGTGATAGCGACCACGTTGCGACAACTGTGAAATTTCGAGCCGGGAGAAACAATAGTGGTCGCCCCGCGCCGACTACTCAATTAAATAGCGCAACGTTCCCACCAGCGCTTTTCGCATGAAAAACAGCCACAAAATCGATCTCGGAAAATTATTCAGGACCGTAGTGGAAACAGATGCGGGTCCCCATTTATTGGCGCGGACACACGAAGGCCTTCTTGATTCTGCGATCATCGGGGAAGCGTCGCGGTCAGGCCGTCGCCGAGTCGTGCGGCAAGGAGAGCCGGGTGCGCAGCAATTCCTCGCTCAGCACCGCACGCGAAGGCAGATCGAGTTTGCTCAGCGCCCGGCCGATGTGGACCTCGACCGTGCGCGCCGACAGGAAGAGCCGTTCCGCGATCTGACGGTTGGTGAGATTCTGCGCTGCCAGGAGCACGACCTCACGCTCGCGGGGTGACAGAGACTGGCCGTAGCCTCGGCGCCCCCGCCGCGGGGTGCGGGGATCCTCGCGCCGGACCAGGATCCGGCGGCACCGCTGAGCGTCCACAAGGGCCCCGAGCGCACGATAGGTCGTCTCGGCCGAGGTGAACGCACCCAGGAGCCGCTCCTGGTCGTCGAGTTCGAGATGGCATTCACCGGCGAGTTCGTCCGCGCCCGCGGCGGCGTAGGGTCGAGGCAGGGCGTGATACGCCTTGGCCGCGTGGCCGAACAGTTCAGCGGCTTCGGCAGGACGGGCACGCGCGAGCAAGCCTTGGCAGAGGATCTCCGCGGCGTGCGCCAGTGGCGCGTCGCGACCGGCGATGCCCTGCCGGTACTCGACCACGAGTTCTTCGGCGGCGCCGGACTCCTGCCGGTCGAGCATGACCCGCACGGCCAGGGGCATCAGTTCCGCCGCCCAGACCCAGTTGTTCTTACGGCGCAAGCTGTCCAAACCGAAATCCGTGAGCCGTCGTGCCGCGGCGAGGTCCTTTCCCGCGAGCAGCACCGCCACTCGCCCGGCGAACGCGGACGCCTGCAGCGGGACGCTTCCACCGGCGAGGGCGAAAGCGGCGTCGAAATTGCTCAGCGCCGACGCGCGGTGCCCCAGCCCGAAGTCGTGCCAGCCGAGCGCGAGCAACGGTTCCGCGGCGAGCGAGCTTTCGTGACCGACCCGGTCGGCCAGGCGACGGGCCTCGGTCTCCACCTGCGCCCAGGCTCCGGTCGCGACGTCGATCCGGAGCTTGGCCCCGTCGGCCAGCGCCTCCAGATACGGCTGGTGCTCGTCGTGGATCAGGCGGCGTGCCGTCGCGAGATACGTCCGGGCGACCGGGTAGTACCCGTTCCACGCGGCCGCGTCGGCGAGATTGATGTAGGTCCGGCTGACCTGCCGGCGCACGTCCGCCGACGGCGGTGAGTCCGGCAGGTCGCCGACGTCCTGCCAGACTCGGGGATCGGCCACCTGCATCCGGCTGGACATCCGGTTCGCGGTCACCGCGGCGAGCACCTCGACGTCGCGGATCCCCTTGCTCACCTGTTCCGCCTGGTCGAGCCAGCGCAGGTTCTCCTCGACCGACACCGCTCCGACATGGGGTAGTGCCAGCGTCGCCAGGCCTCGGGCGAGCAGGGCACGCTTGCCCGAGAGGTCGGTGAGGGCGAGTTCGATCTCCGAGCGCCCGGCGTCCACCTGCCCGGTCTGGTTGATCAGGATCCTGCCGAGGTTGAGCCGGATCTCACCCCGCGCCGCTCTGCTCAGCGACCAGTCGCGCACCGCGACGCGGAGCAGCCGGACCGTGTCCTCGTCGACCAGGCCATGCATCATCTCCCTGCTGAGCCGGACGGCGAACTTCTCCCTCCCCGCTCGCGACAATCCCGGGTCCTCGAGCACCTCGGCGAGCAGCCGGACGGCCTCGTCCGGGCTTCCCTCCGCCGCCGCGCTGTCGACGGCGACGGAGGTCCACCGGATCCATTCCGCGAGTTCACCCGCCTCGCGGTGGTGACGAGCGATCCGCGCCGCGGCCGGTTCCGTGTCGGCGGCGAGAAGCTTCGCCGCGCGCGTGTGCAACAGGCATCGGCGCGGTCCCGGAATCGAGTCGTACACGGTGTCGGCCAGCAAGGGACTACGCGCCCCGTACCGGTCCCGTCCCAGATCCAGCAGGAATCCGGCGCCCAGCGCGCACAGCAAGGCGTCGACGATTTCGTCACCGTCCACTCCGGACACCTTCGCGAGCGCGCGGCTTCCCGCGGGGTGCCCCAGAACCGCCGCCGCTTCGACGAGCGACGCACAGCTGGGCGAGGTGTCCGCGAGCCGCGCGGCCACCGACGTCGTCCAGGCCGACGGGAGGACGGTTTCGGCGAGCTTCACCCCGGACCGCTCGTCCGCGACGTCCGCGATCGCCTTCAGCACGGCATCGACCGCGCCGGGGACCCCGCCGGTCCGCCGGTGGATCCGCTCGGCGAGTTCACGCGACCCGGCCAACTCCACGACTTGCTCGATCTCCAGCGGATCCAAGGTGAAGTACGCGGTCACGCCCGTCCGGGGAGGCCACCAGGTGGCCCCGGGCACGGGTTGCCGTCGACAGGGCACCGAACCGGTCACGACAGCCAGGCGTGGCGAGGGGCAGGCCGCCAGATAGCGCAGGAGATCGCGCGTCTCCTCGTCGGCGTCGTGGACGTCGTCGACAAGGAGGACGGTGCGCTCGTGCAGCGTCAGCAGTTCACGCAGCGCCCTGAAGACCAGCGCACGTGTCGAGCCGGCCACCTCCGGGCGCGGCGGCAGCACGGCGTCGAGTTCCGGAAGCAGCGGCCGGAGGCAACCCGCGAGGGGTGACAGCCTCGAGGCCGATGCGGCCCACTCGACGGTAGCCGCCTTCAAGGCCTCGAGTACCGGCCCGAGCGGGACGGGATCGGCCAGGCGCGTGCAACGCGCCTGGAGCACGACGGAGCCCTGCCGTTCGTGACGGCCCAGCCTGCCGAGCAACGTCGTCCGCCCGGCGCGGGGTTCCCCCTCGACCACGACGAAGGCGGCAGGCCTGCCGACCTCCTTGACCACCTCTGGCCACTCCGGACGGCCCGTCATCAGTGGGGCCGTGCCAGGTCGACGAGACAGTCGAACAGAACCTCCGCCGCGTCGCGCACCGCTTGCGAGGTGGTGCCGAACGTTTCGATGACTCCGGAGAGCTGTTCCCAGGCAGGCCTGCCCACCGCCCGGGCGATCACGGCCCTGACGGCGGCCGGTTCCCCGGGCAGCGAGCGCAACGCGTCCTGTCCCGCGCTGAGCCCGCTACCCGGCGCGAGCGCGTCGAGGCAGCGCGCGAGCACCTCGCCGATGAGCCGGATCGCCACCGGACGTGAGGAACCCCTCAGGTACGGGGCGACGTCCGGCATGGTGGCCATCCGGCGCGCCACACCCACCACCATGCGCTCCCTGACCAGGTGCAATTCGAGAGCGGACACCACAGTCTCCTGGACTCGCTTCGACACGGTCTTCCCTTCGGCAGGCAGTCCCTACACCTTCCACCCGGTCAGTGGCACTGACCAGCACAAAGGCGATAAGTAAGGACCCTGACCCAATCCGCCTAGGTGGCGTTCGCCGCCTTGTTGCGCTTGAACTCGGACCAGCCGTCGTCGTCCTGGGCGAGTCCGGGGTTCGCACCGAAGAAAACGCCCTTCGCGACCTGGTCGCCGACGAGGTGGTACTGCAGCCACGCGGTCAATGCGCCCACGGCCCGGTAGCGGGTGTCCCCTTGCAGGAAATGCGTGGCGCCCTTCAGCTCGCCGTACACCGCAGGCACCTGGTCGCAGGCCAAGAACCTGCTGTGGACATAGAACGCGGGGACGACGGTGTCCGCCTGGCCGGACACGAAAAGTGCCGGGCCGTGCAGCTTGTTCACGTTGCCCTGCGGTCCCGGCATGATCGGGATGACGGTTTTGACCAACGGGTCCGCGCCCGCGGCGATCGCGCCACCCCCGCCCTGGGAGTGCCCGGCGGCCGCGATGCGGCGGGCATCGATCCTGCCGCGGAAAACGCTGCCCTCACGGGAGTTCTCCGCGATCAGGTACTTCGCTCCGTCGAGCATTTCCTTCCCCGAGCCCGACTGACCGGTGTTCGCCGCCGCGACGACGTAGCCCCAGCTCGCGAGATGGGTGAACAGGAGTTCGTACTGTTCGACCGTCGCACCGGTGCCGTTTCCCCAAATCAGCACCGGGTGAGCGGAGGCGTCACCCTTGAGGTCCGCCGGGTAGTACAGCGTGTGCGCGGTGCCGCCCGCGGCCTTGACGGACCCGTGTGGACCTTCCTTTTCGTAGTCACGGGCGCCGATCGAGTAATTCTGCGGTGCGGCGATGGACACCGCGGGAGTCAGGGCGACCGCACCGCGCCCGCGTGACGTCAAAACAACGCAGCATCAAACTATCCGCGGCCCTGCTGGTACCGAAGACCGAACTCGGCCTGGCCACCCGCAACCTCGCGGCCCGTGGATGGCCCTCCGGCCGGTGACGTGATCGCGGACGTGCCGCCGTCGGAATCGGCTGTGACGGCAGACCTTTCGAGGTAGGTGCCGCAGTTCGGGCAGAACGTGTCGCTGAGATGGCCTGATGTGCCGCAGCCGGAGCACACGACCATGCGATCGTTCTTCGTTCCGCCGGCCGGTGTGCTTGACAATCCCATCGGCGCCAATGAGGGGAGGCGTTCGCGGGCGCGTTGCAGCAGGTCCGCGCGCTGGTGCGGAGTGCCGAGGCTCCAGGCGAGGGAGAACAGGCCGTTGTCGCGGGACAAGGCGATCACGGATTCGGGGATGTTCTTCTCCAGCCGGGTCAACACGTCCTCCGCCGACTCGCCGTCGGCCGGGGCGGCGAGACCGGTGATCCGGCAGAGCCATTCGACTTGCTCACGGTCCATGTCGCTACCGGCGCGAACGGCGGCCCGGAGGCGGGCGAGTTCGATGAGCTGGCCGAGCATGTCCTGTTCGGGCTCGACGAGGATCAGCCGGAACAGACTGGGAAAGTACATGCGCAGCAACAGAATCTTGATGTGCTCGTCCGAGCGCAGCCGGGAGGAGTGGCCGTCGATCTGGTGGGAGAGCACGAAAGTGTTGAGGAACCGCTTGAGCCGCCGTGGATTGCGTTCACTGCGCTGGACGAGCAGAGACAGGTCTTCGTCGGCGAGCAGATGCGCGATGCCGGAGGTGTGGGCGCAGGCACGTGCCAGGTCGAGCGACCGTTCGGGGTCCGGGACGGGAACGACGTAGTCGACCTGGATGATCTTTTCCAGGTAGGCACGGCTGAGGTCGGCGGAGGAGGCGTGTTCGCTTTGGGCGAGCGCGTCGCCGATGATCGCCGGGTCGTAGCCGATGACGAAGGTCAGCCCCGGTGCGTCGAGATAGAGGCGGATCGCTTCGAAGACCTGGACGATGTTCTCCGGGGAGCATCGGTCGAGATCGTCGATGAAGACCACGAGCATCCGCCGCTGATCGAGGGGACGGTTCTTGTCCGACCACGCGGCGACGGCGTCCTGGATTTCCTTGCGGATCCGGTTGCGCTGCGCGGCGTCGACCCGGAAGCGCTGCCACAGGTCGTCGGCCAGTGCCCGCAGGCCGACCCACGAGGCCAAAACGACGAACGGGGTGGCGAGCCACGAGGAACGCCGGGCGCGGCGAAGGATCCGGCGAAGCACACTCGGGTCGAGCTGGTCCAGCACGGACCGGATGAGGCCGGTGAGCGCGTTGGTGCCTTCCGCGGTCCAAGCGTTGAACCAAGCGACGCGGACCCGCCCGCGATGTTCCTCGGCCCGGTCTTCGACTGCGTGGCGCAGCAACTGCATCAGGCTGCTTTTGCCGACACCCCAACCGCCCTGGATGCCGATCGTGAACGGCGTGACGGCACGCGCGTCGAGGAGAAATCCGGCCATGCGTTCAGCGATGGCCCGATGCTCGAACATGTCCTCACCCGGGGCGATCGGATGGTCACTGAGCAACGCGAACCGTGACGGCGTGAGCTTCGAGGCCTCGACGGGCGCAGCCCTGTCCCCACCAGAGTCGACCTCGGACTCGCTCGGCACGGTCAGCTCGATACGCCGATGTGATCTCATTTGCTCGCCGCGGGCCTCGACCACCAACCGGGCCGACGTCTGCTCGTTGAGCAGTACCGGGATCGTCCAGACATGATCCCCGCTGGGATACACGGCCTGACTCACTCGCTCCAGTGACTCGGGAATCGAACCACCGTCCGCACGGAAGGTCACATCGAACAACTCCACGACGTCGCTCGTGTTGAGCAGACGCACTTCGACCAGACACGGCTGGTCGTACTCCCGCGGGCCCCCGATCACCCGCGCGGTCAGCCGCGGCGGATTCGGATCTTCGGCACTCATCACACTCTCGATTCTGACAGCCCATCCCCCGTACTGAGCCCTCGTTCCCTCGACCGAACCGGGATACCGGTCGGTGAGGATCCGACCCTCGCCGACGACGAAGCCCTCTACGAGAGATCGAAGGGGGCGGGCGAGTGGCCTTCCCAGATCTGGCGGGATGTCTGTTCGGGGTAGGGCAGAGTCTTCGACTCGGTGTCCAGGACGCGGGTGAGGTGCCCGCCGGGCCGGTGGGCGGACCAGCCCGCGTCGCCGGTGGTGACGAAGCGGACCCATGTCTCCTGGAGTTCGCGGGAGAGCGCGACGGCCTCGGGAGTGGGCTCCTCGCCGATGAGCTGGGTGCCGACGGGGCTGTCCAGCGTGCCGAACGCCAGGGGCACGTCGAGGCTGTGGCAGGCGCCCAGGATGCCGCCGAGGGCCGGGGAAACCCAGCACAGTTCGAACAGGTACGAGGTGCCGCCGGCTGCCGCGTTCGCCTCGGCCAGCTTCTGCGACGGCATGCGGAAGAGGGCGTCGGAATACACCGTCTCCACCAGCTCCTCCGGGCCTGCATGCGGGAACGCGGCCCGGTAGGCCCGCGCGCCGTCCGGCTGCGGGGCAAGTAGTTCCAGAGCTGCGCGGGCGTCCTCCTCGGTGAAGGTGCCGCACCGTCCGCTCATGACGCTGAAGTACCGGAATTCGTCCCGGGTGTGGCCGACGAGCAGTTCGGTCCCGCTCGCGTGCGCGGCGGTCAGCGCGGGCCAGGGCGTTTCCGGGAGGACCTCGCCGTCGACGACGGGGCACAGCGCGGTGCCGGTCTCGGTGAGGCGTCCCCAGCTCTCCCGGTGCGCGTGGAGGCCGGCGTTGAACGAGGTGAGCTCGGCGGCCAGGTGCCATGGGTCGATGTCGCGCAGGGCCTCGGCGGTGGGGACCGCGCCGAGCCGGTCCGCGAACGCGGCGGTCACCTGCCGTGCCAGCGCGGGCGTGCTGTGCAGCCCCGGCACCGAATGGGCGATGGCCCGCCGGAACAGGCCGCGCGCGGACTTCATGGTCAGCAGGGCGGCGACCGAGCCCGCCCCGGCGGACACCCCGCCCACGGTGACCCGGCCGGGGTCGCCTCCGAAGGCGGCGATGTTGCGCTGCACCCACTCCAGCGCCGCGATCTGGTCGAGAAATCCTCGGTTGGGCGGCGCATCGTCGAGGAACGCGAATCCCTCAGCGCCCACGCGGCAGTTGATGGTCACCACGACGACTCCCGCCCCGGCCAGCGCCGCCGGGTCGTACATCGGGTCGCTCGACGCCGCCGAGACGTAGCCGCCCACGGGGATCCACACCAGCACCGGCAGTCCCGCCGCGCCGGGATCCGGAGTGCCGACGTTGAGCGTCAGCCAGTCGGTGCCCTGCGGGGGCACGTCGATCGGCAGGGACAGCGGCACCACGGGGCCGAACTCGACCGCCTGCCTCGTTCCCTCCCAGCGGTGCGGCGGCGCGGGCGCGGCGAAGCGGAGCGCTCCGACCGGCGGCTGGGCGTAGGGGATGCCGCGGAACACCGCGTGCCCCTGCCGCCAGAGTCCCTGCACCACGCCTTCCGTGGTCCGCACCTTGGGCTGTTCGGACATGACGATTCCTTCCCGCGAGTGGCCCCAGGATTATGGGTCAGGTGTATTATGTCAACTGTATTGGAACAGTCCCGGGGCACGAGAGGGTCGGCGATGCCGAAACAGGTGGATCACCACGCACGCCGCGAAGCGATCGCCCGCGCACTGTGGCGGGTGGTGGAGCAGCGCGGCGTCACACAGCTGACGATGCGCGTGGTGGCGCAGGAGGCGGGCATGTCACTCGGGCAGTTGCAGCACTACTTCGCCTCCCGGACCGCCATGCTCTCCTTCGCCATGGATTTCGCGTCCGAGCAGACCTCGGCGCGCGTACACCAGGGGCTCGAAAAACTCGGTGACCGTCCACACCCCCGTGACATGCTGCGACTGACGCTCGCGGAAATGCTCCCCCTGCATCCCGACGCCCGCGCGACCAGCCGGATGAGCGCCGCCTACGTCCTGGAGGCGCTGCACGACGAAGCCGTGCACGAGCACGCGCGCCGCGGCCTCGTCCAAGGGCGGGCGCTCGTCGAGCAGTTGGTCCGCCAGGCGATCACCGACGGGCACATCGACTCCGGCCGCGACCCGGCGACCGAGACCAACCTGCTCCTCGCCCTCACCGGCTTCACCTCCCTGATCGAACTCGACGTGATCAAGCCCCAGGACGCGCTCGCCGCGATCGACCTGCATCTGGACCGGCTGTTCAGGAGAACCTCCGCGTCAGTGACGAGGCAGCCGCTGACGGTTCCTTAAGAGCGCTTCCCCTCGTCGACGCCGACCTCCGAGAATCGGGGTGCCGTACCAGCGCGCGACGGTGTGCACGATCGCGCTCAAGCCGTCGCACACGGATTTCGACGCGGCCTGGACCGAGTCCGGGCGCCAAGGCCTCCTGCGGCGGCACTCCTTGTGAGATACCCGGTGGGAAGCAGGAAAGACCACAGCGTGTGATGCCTCTGAGACGCCACGGATGCCGCAGTCGACCACGACAATGCGACCGATGCCTGCGCCAGCCCGGTCGCGGGCGTCCTCCAGCGGAAGACTTGCGGCCGCCCGGAGCGATCCGCACCGGGCCGGTCGCAGGGCGGTGCGTCTACGCGGACGACTCCGCCCACTCGATGACGGACCGGATGTAGTCGTCGCCGCCCAGGAGCGAATGCGACAAGGGCACCAGATCGCCGAACGCGTCGAGGAGTTCGTCGGTGTGACCGGCCAGTGCGGCGCAGTGCGCGGCGAGGTCCGACTCGATCCCGCGGACCTGGTCGGTGCCGAGCAGATCCTCGCACAGGAACCACGACGCCCGCCGGGACAACTCATCGAGTACGTGGACCGAGCCGAGGTGCCGTGCGGTCGCCGCCTCCGAGGTGTCGGGGAGGGTGTCCAAGGCGGCGATCAGGCTTTCGACGGCCAGCCGTTGGCCGTGGGTCTCGCCGAGTACGCGAAGGTCGGCGGTGTGCGGGTTCCACACCTCGAAGTCGTCCATGCCCCGTGTCTTGGCGTCCTCCACCGCCTCGTGGATGCGGTGGGCGAGGGTGTGTTCCTGGACGGCGAGCAGGTCGCGGAGCAGCCCTGGGTCGCTCACCGTTCGGGTGTGGGTCTCCGGTATCGAGGGGGCCGGGCGTGAGCCCGCTTCGGTGACCAGGGCACGGGCGGCGTCCAGCAGGATCAACAAGTTGTCGCCGCCGCCGGAGTTGAGCATGTGCCCAAGGCCCTGGTAGTCCAGGAAGCGGCTGGCGGTCAATGAGCCCATCACACCGCAGCGCAAACGGCATTCGGCGGTGATCGCCTCGGCCGCCCAGGCCGCCATGACCTTGGTGACGGCCAAGGTGCGGTTCACGTCGGTCCACGGTGTCCAGGTCATCGTCCCGGTCGGCACCGGCGCACCCGGGTCGCCGTTGCGCCACGCCAGGACGAGGTCGGAGCGCACCCTGCGGGCGTCGTTGGCCAGGCATGTGATGGTCAGCGCGGACGCCAGGCAGGAGAACAGGGATCGCTGCTGCGACACGTAGTCGATCAAGGGACGCGCGGTGCCGACCCGCGCCAGCGCGGTGCGCTGGGTGGCCAGGCGCAGGGCGGTGGCCGCGCTGGTGCGGCTGATGGCGGCCAGCGCTCCGGACATGCCGGTCCACACGTTCTGCACCGCGGTCAGGGACCGCGCGATCCGGCTGTCGCCGCTGTGCGGGTCGGTGAACTCGCCGTCGTCGTCGATCACGGCGCCGTCACTGAGCCAGCAGCCGAAGGGCAGACGCACGTGGTCGAAGTCCACCAGGGCGTAGTCGAGCGGCACGACACCGGCGGGCGTAGGCAGCACGCGGACGCCGGGCAGCGGGCCATTCTCGTGCGCCATCGGGACCAGGAACGGGAACGCCCCGCGGCCCCGGCCTCCGACGACCAGGCGGGCATTGATCACCGCGAGCCGGGGCACCCCGCGCAGCCCGACGTTGCCCATGAACTTGCGGGCGGCTGGATTCGGGGTGTGCAGGACGAAGCTCCGGTCGCCGGGGTCGTAGGTCACCGTGGTGTGCACCTGGAGCTGGCTGCTGCCGTACCCCAGTTCGGTGACCAGCAGGTGGCCGGCGGCCTGCACCGCCATCAGTGCGTCCTTTTCCTCCCGCAGTTGCCGCGGGTCCGGGACCAGGTCCTCCAGGAAGGACAGGCACAGGCCGTGATGGATGACCATCGCGACGGACAGCGACGGGTCGACCACGCCGGCGGCGGCCACGAGCTCGAACAGGCGGTGCGGGTCGTGGGCCAGGTTGGGCCGCCCCAGGTGATCGGCGACGTGCCGCATCCGCTGGTAGGTGAGCCGGTAGCCGTCGACTTCGGGGTGCCCGTGGCGGGGCGTGAAGATCTCGTGCCCGAACAGGTCGAGGATCTCCCGCCGGGACTCGGCGGGCAGCGGGCCGGCCAGCAGTCCGGCGAGGGTACCGGCCGCTTCGACGGCTGTCGTGGGAACACTCTCGATCGAGGTGACGGTGCGATCAGACATGGGGTCCTCTCAGTCCTCTGCGACGGGCGCGCCTCGGATCACGGGAGCGTGACCACCTGGGCCGCGTAGCTTGCCCCGGCGCCGAACCCGATGAGCAGGGCCCGGTCGCCGCTTGCCACCTGCTCCTGGTCGAGCAGGGCGTGCATCGCCAGCGGGATCGACGCCGCGCTGGTGTTGCCGGACCGGACGCCGTCCTTGGCGACGACGACCTCCGGCGGCACGCCGAGGACGTCGGCGAGGATGCCGACGACCCGGGCGTTGGCCTGGTGCGGGATGAACGCCCGCAGGTCCGACCAGCCGACCCCAGCCGCGTCCAGCGCCCGCCGGGCGGCAGGGACGACCTCCCGGCGGATCCACTGGGCGAGCCGTTGACCGTCCATCCGCACGTACGGCTGCTCGGCCGTGGGATCGGCGGCGAAGTCGGCCCACGAGGTGGTCATCGTCAGCACGGACGCCTGCGCGCCATCACACCCCCACACCACGGGTCCTACGTCGGCTCCCTCCGATGGGCCCACCACCGCCGCCCCGGCACCGTCGGCGAACAGGAACGCGGTGTTCTTGTCGTGGGAGTCGACCACGTCGGTCATCCGCTCCGCGGCCACCACCAGGACGTGCCGCGCGCTGCCCGAGCGGATGAAGTCCCGGGCGGCGGCCAGCGCGTAGCAGAACCCGGCACAGGCGGCGTTCAGGTCGAACGCCCCACCCTTGGTACCGAGCCGATGGGCGATCACGGGCGCGGCGGCCGGCATCTGCCACAGGTAGGTGAACGTCGCCATGATGACCACGTCGATGTCCGTCGCGGCCAACTGCGCCTTGATCAGCGCATCGGTCGCGGCGACGACGGCCATCGCCTCCACCGTCTCGTCGGACGAGGCGAACCGTCTGCTCGCGAACCCGGACCGGGCCTCGATCCATCCCGGCTCGACGCCGATCGCCTCGCCGACTTCGACATTGCCGACCTCGCGTTTCGGCCGGTACGCGCCGACCCCGAGCAGACGCGCGCCGCGAGCCGTCATGCCCGCTCCACAGCGTTGACGTGGTCGAGCAGGTCACGAGGACCGGAGAAGCCCTGGAAATCCTCGTCGGAGATTTCGATTCCGAAGGACTCCCGCAGCCGGTGGAGCAGTTCGACCCGGGCCAGCGAGTCGAAGTCCAGGTCCTCGAAGGACCGCGTCTTCAGGTCCGTGATCTCCAGGTCGACGGTGCCGCTGCCCCCCAGGCACGCCACCATCACGCCGCGAAGTCCGTCCACGGTCAAGGTGCTCATCATCGCGCTCCTTTCTGCTGAGGATTTGCAGTTCGGGATTGCCTGCCGGGCAGGCTCGTTGGTCATGTCCAGGAACCAGGTCGGATCGCTTCCCAGCAGTGCGACGGCCCGTGCCGCGGGCACCGTGGCGCGGACGGCACGGGTCAGCGTGTCCCCCGCGCCCAGTTCTACGAACAACCGTTGCGGCGCAGCGAGTTCCCGCACCAACGGGGGCAGGTCCACCGGCTTGGTCACGCAGTCGGCCAGCGCCTGACGCAGGTCGTCCTCGGGCGTGTAGCGCCTGCCCGCGACCGGGGAGTACACCGGTACCCGCGGAGGTTGCACGGTCACCGCACGCAGGCCCTCGAAGAACCGTGCCGCGACCCCGCCGAGCCCGGGGTGGTGCGAGGCATAGGGGACGGGCAGCCGTACCACCTTCAGCTCCGGCACCGTGGCCAGGGCCGTCACGGACTCGGACGAACCGCTCACCACGGTCTGCTCAGGGGAATTCACACATGCCAGCACCAGGTCAGGCAGACCGATCCCGGCCAGCAGCTCGCGACACTCACGTTCGCCGACGCCGGGCAACAACGCCATCGCACCCTGCCCGCGCACGGATTCGAAGGCCGAATTCAGCGCGCACACCGCCCTAGCGCCGTCCGCCACGTCCAACGACCCGGCACAGACCAGTGCGGCGATCTCCCCGAAGCTCTGGCCCACGACGGCCACGGGCTCCACACCGGAGGCGACCAACGCCCCGGCGGTCACGACCGAGACCACGTAGCCCGCGATCTGCGGCACACCGAGTCCCATGTGGACAGTCTGGGCCGGGTCCAGCAGGACTTCGCGCAGCGGAGGCGGTTTCCCCGGCCATTCCTCGGCGAGGACCTGCTGCACGACGGCGAGGACGTCGTCCGCCACCGACCGGACCACGTCCGAGGCCCAATAGGGCTCGTGCAGGACCCCGCGCGCGTCGGCGCCCTGGCCGGGGACAAGGAAAACCGGTTCATCTCCCGAGGGCATCGGCCTTCTCCTCCATGCGGTCCCCGTTCCTCGCCGCGCCGTCCCACGTCAGCACGGTGCTGCCCCACGTCAACCCGGCGCCGAACCCGACCACCAGGATCCGGTCCCCGTGACGAAGCCGGCCCCGGCGGTGGGCGGAGGCCAGCGCGTAGGGCAGCCCGCCGGCCCCGATGTTGCCGACCTTGTCGCCCACCACGACCAGGCGATTGACGTCCAACCCCGCCGCTTCACACGCCCAGCGCACAAGTACGGGGTTGGGCTGGTGGGAGATCACCAGGTCCACCTCGTCCCGTGACAACACAGACCGGCCCAGGGCGTCCGCCGCCCCCTTCGGGAAGATGTCCAGGATGAACTCCCGGACCCGCCCGCCGTCCATGTGGATCAAGTGCCCACCGCGTGCCACGGTGTCGGTCGAGCTCGGAGCTCGGCTGCCGCCGGCGGGGATGAGCACGTCGCCCGCCTGCCTGCCGTCGCTGCCCAGGACGATCGGGGCGAACCCGCACCCCTCCTCGACCTGTCCCAGCACGGCTGCCGCCGCACCGTCCCCGAACAGCGACGCGGTCGCCCGGTCGCCTTCGTCGAGGAACCGCGAATAGCACTCCACGCCGACCACGGCGGCATACCGCTCTCCGGTACCGGCGCGCAGCCAGTCGTGCGCCACCCGTGCCCCGAACAACCATCCGGTGCACGCTGCCGAAACGTCGAACGCCACCGCGTTGTGCGCACCGAGCAGCGCCTGCACCCGGCAGGCCGAGGACGGTCCCAGTTCGTCCGGTGTGGACGTCGCCAAAACCAGCAGCCCCAACGCTTCCGGCGCCAGTCCGGCCCCTTCCAGCGCGTTGCGCACCGCCTCGGCAGCCAGGTCCGAACTGGCCTGCTCCGGGCCGGCGACGTGCCTGCACCTGATCCCGGTGCGCTCCGCGATCCACTCCGCGTCCACCCCGGCCTTCGCCGCGACCTGCTCGTTGGTTCGGATCCCGGTGGGCACGTACGAACCGGTGCCCAAGATTCCGATCGGGCCGGTATCCATCGTCACCTCCATGAAGTTCGCGATCGTCAAAATGCCCGCGTCAGCGAAGGAGTCGACCATCCTGGTGTCGGACACCCTGGTATCCAAAGCGGAGGTCGATGCTCGACGGGCATCACAATGCCGCGGATCTTGCTATCTGGGCTGTGCCCTTGCCGCTTCGAAAGCCAGACTAAGCCGACGCCGACGCCCGGTGAATCCAACGTTCCGCGGGGCGGAACTCGGCTCGCTTCACCATCCTCTGCAGGATGGGTTCACGATCGAATCACCGCGAGACGCGCGGCATCGGAGCGGGAGGCCTTCGCCGAACACCCAACTCGTTTACCTGTCCGCACGGTCTTCAGCTTCGGACGGCGATATCCCCTCAGTCCATTGTGGCCGGTGTCGACCGGTTCTGCGCCGAACTCCGCGTGTGGCCGGACATGCGCACCGGCAAGCCGGCCAAAGCGATCGCCATCCGGCGAGCGCACCGAATTCGTTTCCGGTCACGGGTCGGCACGAACGGTGGACGGCAGGAGCTGTCCCTCCTGACTCAGTGACCGGGGCGTTCGCATGTTCACGTCCGGGAGGTCGAGCCAGTCCCGGATTGATCGGACAGTCTCGGCGGCGTGTTCTTCGAGCATCGACAGGTGGGTGCCGGACACCTCCCACACCTCGAGCCGACCCGACCAGAGTTCGTGGAGGCGACTGTCGTGTGGGTGCAGGAACAGCACCGGCACCTCCGACCGCGTGTCCCCCTCCGCGTCGAGCAGTAACTCGTACCTGCGGAGTGCGGTTAACGCGGCCAGGCTCACCGTGGCCGACGCCTGCACCAAGCGGTCAATGACCGTCCTGGCCACGCGCTCCGGCAGCGTGCTCGGAGTCGCGGCGTCGAGCAGGACCAGTCCCCGTACTTCCCTGCCCCGGCGACGGAGGGCTTCGGCGAGGTGGCAGGCGGGCAGGCCTCCTGACGAGTGCCCGAGCAGGCACATCTCGCCATCGGGCACGGAGTTCGCCCACGCCTCGGCCAGCTCGTCCAGGCTGCGCGGCACGGGCTCGCCCTCGACGGAGCCGGGCAACCGGGTCGTCCACACCTCGCACGAGCCTTCAAGCCCGTCCGCCAACGTGGCGTAGGGCGACACGGCGTCGGAGGCGATGATCGGCGGCACGCAGAGCAACCGGAGGGGTGCCGGAGCCGTGGTGAGCCGGTGCCACGTCGGCCTCGGCAGATCACCGGCGGCCCTGTCTCGTGCGGCTTCGTCGAGCATGAGGCGTGCCCGCCGTGCGTCGCCGTCACGCCAGATGGTCAGGACATCGGTCACGAACGATTGGGCTGCATCCGTCCCGTCATCGCCGTCGTCCACCGAGCCGTCGACCATCGAGCCGTCGAGCAGGGTGTCGACGTGCCGGGCAAGCGCGACCGGAGTGGGGTGGTCGAGCAAGGCCGTGGCGGCGAGTGTGGTGCCGGTCGCGGCGGCGACCCTCGTGCGGAGTTCGACGGTGGACAGCGAGTCGAAGCCCGCACGTCGGAAAAGCTGGTCGTGCGGAACGTCCTCGGGACCCGGGTGGCCGAGGACCGCCGCGGCGTGCCTGCGCACCAGGCTGGTGATGGCGTCGAGCCGCTGACCCGCCGGACGGGCCAGCAGCGCCGCGCGTTCTCCGTCCCCGGCTTCCCTGTCGGAACCGGCCGGGCGGTGAGGAAGGTCGGCGAACAGATCGGACGACTGGTCGTCGAGCACGCCCAGCGCGGTGACGGCCACGCTCGGCCGGCCCAGTTCCAGAGCGGTGTCGAAGGCGCTCAGGGCCTGCGAGGTGGGTACGGGAAGGAATCCCTGCCTAGCGGCACGAGCCCGGTCCGCGCGGCCCATCCGCGCGGTCAGCGCGCTGTCCTCCTGCCAGTACCCCCAGGCGACGGAGACCGCCGGCAAGCCGAGCCGGCACCGGTGGTGGGCCAGTGCGTCGAGGTAGGCGTTGGCCGCGGAGTAAGCGGCCTGACCAGGCGAGCCGACCAGGCCGATCACGCTGGAGTAGAGGACGAACGCCCGCAGGTCCAGGTCCGAGGTGAGGTCGTGCAGGTTGACCGCCGAGTCCACTTTGGACCGCAGCACCGTGTCCAGCCGTTCGGGTGTCAGGTCGGCGACCAAGCCGTCGTCCAGGATCCCGGCAGCGTGCACGACGGCGGTCAACGGGTGCCCCTCGGGGACGCCGGCGAGGACGGTCGCCAGCGCGTCCCGGTCGGCGACGTCGCAGGCCGTCACCGTGACCGAGGCGCCGATGGCGGCCAGCCGCTTCCGCAACCGCGTCGCGCCAGGCGCCTGTTCGCCGTGCCGGCTCACCAGCAGCAAGTGGCGCACGCGGTGCGCGGTGGCGAGGTGGACGGCCAGCAGCCCGCCGAGGGTGCCGGTACCCCCGGTGATCAGGACCGTGCCCTCGGGGTCGAGTTCGCAAGGGGGCGTGAGCACGGCCTTGCCCGTGGTGTGCCCCTGGCCGAGCCGGCGCAGCACCTGGCGCGCCTGTCGGACACCCCACCGCCGCACGGGCGACGGCCGGACCGTCCCGTCCTCGAACATCGGCAGGAGCGCGTCGAACGCCCTCCGGAACGTTCCCGCCGGCTCTTCGACCAGGTTGAAGGCATGATAGGTGGCGCCGGGGTACCGGGCAGCCACCTCCTCCGGGTCGCGGACGTCCCGTAAGCCCAGCTCTAGGTAGCGACCTCCTGGCCGCAGCAGCCGCAGCGACGCGTCCACGAACTCCCCGGTGAGGCTGCCCAAGACGACGTCGAACCCGGTCCCACCGGTGGCATCGAGCAGACGGGGCTCGAAGGACGGTGACCGCGAATCGGCGATATGCCCCGGTGGCACGCCCAGGTCCACGACCGTCGGGTGCTTCGCCGTGCCGGCGGTCGCGTAGACGTCCGCACCCCATGCCCGGAGGAGCTGGACCGCCGCCGTGCCGACCCCGCCTGCCGCGGCGTGCACGAGGACCTTCTCCCCCGGTCGCACGCGGCCGAGGACGTGCAGCGCGTGATAGGCGGTCACGAACGGGATGGTGATACCGGCGGCTTGGGCAGAGTTCCACCCGCGTGGCATCGGGAACACGTGCTCATGGTCGAGGTCCGCCATCGATGCGAAGCCACCGCCGTCCCCGGCGAAAGCCACCACCCGGTCGCCGGCCCGCGGTGCGGCGACCCCGGGGCCGGTCGCCACGACGGTGCCCGCCACCTCCCAGCCGATCCGGTCGCTTTCGATCAGTCCGAGACAGATCATGGTGTCCCGGAAGTTCACGCCGGTCGCCTCGACCCTCAGCCGGACCCGGCCTTCCCCGACCGGTATGCGCAGGTCCTGCGCGACGTCGGCGGAGACGTCCTCGAACGTTCCAGACGACCCGGGCGCCAGCCGCCACGGCGTGTCACCTGCCGGCAGTTCCAGCGCCTCGTCACTTGAGCGGACCAGACGAGGTACCAGGCACCTGCCGTCGCGCACCGCGGCGTCCGGCCCACCCGCGGACGCGGCGGCGGCGAGAACGGCGAGATCCGGCACGTCGTCGTCCAGGTCGACCACCCGCACCCGGTCGGTGTATTCCTTGTGCACAGAACGGAGCAGCCCCGCGCAGGCCGCACCGGACACGTCGTCGACGGGCTCGCCGAACGCGGTGCTCTGCGCGCGACGGGTGAGCAGCACGAGCCGGGATCGCCCCAGCCGGGCCTCGGCCAGGAATGCCTGCGTGTCGGCGAGCACGCGGTGCAGCCGTTCGCGGAGTCGCCCGGTTTCCGTGCCCTGGTCGGCGCGCGGACGCTCCCGGCAGTCCAGCACTACCACGTCGGGCATCGGGCCGGCTGCCGGCAACGTGGCGATCAGCTTCGCCATGCTGTCGTGGTTCGCGTCCACCGGCAGGTCGTCACAGCGGCTCACTGCAGTCCATCGGCCCGGCGGCGGGGTGGCTGGTTCGACGGCGCGCCACGCGGTGTCGAACGTGATGGCGTCCCCTGCCGTGCGGGTGGCGCGCAGCGCGCGGGCGGTCGTGGGACGCAGCCGGAGCCCCCGGATGTCGACCACAGGCTTGTCGGACGCGTCGGTGGCGCGCAGGTCCACCCGATCGGAGTCGCCGGTGATGACCGCGCGCAACGTCGTCGCGCCCCGGCTGTGCACCGTGACGGAGTCGATCGCGCATGGCAACAGGATCCGTCGGCCGTCCCCATCGAGAGGTACGCCGTGCAGGGCCGCGTCCAGCAGCGCCGGATGGACGCTGAAGCCCTGGTCCGTCGGCCGCGGGTCGACCGCCGCCTCGAGGTGGGAAATCCGCCCATCCGTCCGCCAAGCGGCCGTCATGTTGCGGAACGCCGCCCCATACAGGTACCCCTTCCCGGCCAACTCCCGGTACCGCTCCTCTGCATCGACTGGGACAGCGTCGGCCGGCGGCCACTCGACGGCGTACACCGGCTCGGCGTCGTCGGACTCGGTGACGACGGCGTCCGCGTGGTGTATCCACGAAGCGCCTGGCAGGCGAGCACGCGAGTACAACCTGACCGGGCGACGGCTGTTGTCCCCTGGTGGATCCGTATGCACCTGAATGTCCGCGCCGCTCTCGGTCAGCGCGAGCGGCGAGTGCAAGACCACGTCCTCCAGGCGACCGGCACCGGTGCCCGCGATGCCGTGCAGCATGAGTTCCAGCATCCCGGTCGCCGGCAGCATCGCCGAGCCGAACACGGAGTGGTCGGCCAGCCACGGCTGAGCGGTCGACGACAGGTGGCCGGTCCGCACCGTGACGCCGCCGGGCAGATCGGTCGACACGGCGAGCCACGGGTGCCGCACTTCCCGCACGCCCGCCGACGACAAGTCGCGCGACCGCGACATGCCCGGGATCCAGTAGCGGTTGTGGTCGAACGAGTAGGTCGGCAGGTCGACCTCGACCGCGTCCGGGTACTGCCGGGACCAGTCCACCTCGATCCCGGCCACGTGCGCGCCGGCCAGCACGCCGGCGAACCCGCCGCGCCCGCGCCGCAACGTCGGAACGGCGAGTGCGTCGACCCCCAGGTCGGCCGCGATGTCCCGCACCGAGCCCGCCAGGACCGGGTGCGGTGAGACTTCGACGAACCGCCGGTAACCCTGCCCCATCGCCCGGCGCACGGCCTGTTCGAACAGGACCGGCTGGCGGATTCCCCGGTACCAGTGGTCCGCGTCCAGGACGGCGCCGCCCACACCGCGTCCGGTCAGGGTGGAGAACATCGGGATGACCGGCGCGGTCGGCCGCAGTCCCGCGAGCAGCACCGGGAATTCGTCGCGGACCGCCTCCATGTGGAAGCAGTGGGAGGCGTAGTCGACCGGTACCTTCCTGCACCAGATGCCCTCGGCCTCGCAGTGCCGCAGCAGTTCGTCGACGGCCGCGGTGTCCCCGGCGGCCGTGGTGGCGGCAGGACCGTTGACGGCGGCCACGTCGAGCCTGCCGCGCCAGCGGTCGATCAGCGCCCTGGCCCGCTCCTCGGACAGCCCCAGCGCCGCCATCGCGCCGTCCCGGGTGACCTTCCGGAGCGCTCGGCAACGCCCCACCACAACCTGAGCGGCTTCCGGCAGGGTCAATGCGCCGGCGACGTACGCGGCGGCGATCTCGCCCTGGCTGTGCCCGATCACCGCAGCGGGTCGCACGCCGTGCGACCGCCACAGCTCGGCCAGGGACACATACATCGCGAACAGCGCGGGCTGGACCACCTCCGATTCTTCCAGCGATGGCGTGCCACTGACGCCGCGCACCACGTCCACCACGTCGAAGTCGAGCCATTGCCCCAGGGCATGGGAACAGCGGCGCAACGCCTCGGCGAACACCGGGGACTCGTCCCACAGGGCGGCACCCATACCCGCCCACTGCGGGCCTTGCCCGGGGAAGACGAACACCGGCTGCGCCGAGAAGTCCGCCCGCGCCCGAGCGCCTGCCTCCTCGGACAGCGTCCCGGTGTCGGCAAGTGTGTCCAACCCGGCCAGAAGGGCCTCGACGGTCGCACCCACCACGACGGCGCGTTCGGGCAACGAAGCGCGGGTGGTCGCCAGGGACCAGCCGATGTCCCCGGGATCGGCGTCGGGGCGGTCACGCACCCAGCCGGCCATCGCCGCGGCCTGCCCGCGCAGCGACGGCACCGAGGCCGCGGACAACGGCCACAGCTTCGGCCCGGACCTGTTCGCAGCCGGGCGGACGCGGCGAGGGGGTGGCTCGGGCGGCTCTTCCAGCAGCACGTGCGCGTTCGTCCCGCTGATCCCGTAGGCCAGCACACCCGCGCGGCGCACCCGGTCGCCGCGCGGCCAATCCCGCGCCTCCCGCAGTAGCCGCACATTTCCCGTCGACCAGTCCACTTCCGGCGTCGGATTGGCCACGTGCAGCGTGGCGGGCATCCGTTCGCCGGCGAACGCCATGACGATCTTGGCCACCCCGGCGAGACCCGCCGCCTCCTGGGTGTGCCCGAGGTTGGACTTGACCGACCCCAGCCACACCGGCGACGCGGGATCCCTTGTCCCGTAGGCCGCCTGGATCGACTGGGCCTCGATCGGGTCGCCGACCCTGGTCCCGGTGCCGTGCGCCTCCACCAGGTCGACCTGGTCCGGCCGCAGTGCGGCGTCGGCGAGCGCGTCCGCGATCAACGCCCGCTGAGCCGCACCGGACGGCACAGTCAGCCCCGCCCCGGTACCGTCGTGGTTGACGGCGGTCCCGCGCACCACGGCCCACACCGGCCGCCCGGTCTCCAGCGCCCGGTCCAGCGGCATCAGCACCACCGCCACGACGCCTTCCCCCGGAGTGAACCCGTCGGCTTCGGCGGCGAACGGCTTGCACCGGCCGTCACTGGTCAACGCCCCCGCACGGCCGAACTCCACCAACAAGTCCGGTGTGGACAACACGCACACCGCCGCGGCGATCGCCATGTCGCACTCGCCCGTCCTCAGCGCCCGCACCGCCAGGTGCAACGCCACCAGACCCGACGAGCACGCGGTGTCCGCCGACAACGCGGGACCGCTCAGGTTCAGCAGATACGAAAGCCGACCGGACGCCACGCTCATCGCGTCTCCGGTCAACAGGTCGGCTTCCGCGCCACTCCCCGCCTGCGGCGGCGTGCCCACGGAGTGGTAGTTGGAATGACGGAGCCCGACGTAGACTCCGGTGCGCGTCCCGCTCAGGGAATCAGCGGGGATGCGCGCGCGTTCGATGGCCCGCCACGTGCTCTCCAACAGCAGGCGTTGTTGCGGATCCATCAGCGTCGCCTCCCGCGGGCTCACGCGGAAGAGCCCGGCGTCGAAGGTGCTCACGTCGGCGAAGAAACTCCCTTGCCGCACAACGGTTTCACCTGTGGCCTTCGCATTCGGGTCGCACAGCCACGCGAGATCCCATCCCCGATCAGTGGGCAACGATGTGGAAAAGTGGCGTCCCGAGTCGAGCAACCGCCAGTAATCCTCAGGAGTTTCCACCCCGCCAGGGAAACGGCAGTCCATGCCGACGATCGCGATCGGCTGGTGTCGTTGATCGGTCACGGTTCACCCTTCTTCGTACTCGCTGGGAAGACGGCTTCGAGAGCAGTGCGAACCCGCGGCGGCGCACCATGCGACCGACCGTAGCGAGGGTTGGACAGCGTGGACATCGGCCGTTCCGTGCGGCGGAACCGGCGGTCGACATCACCGCGCCCGGCTGCGACCGTGGCACGACCTTCGTCTGCACCTTTGCAAGGATTCACAAGCCTGCGGAAGGAATCGACGGCGTGGCGAGCGAACTCATGCGCGCACTGGTCTTCATCGACACCGACCAAGTCGGCATACGGGAGAAACCGATTCCCGAACCCGGGCCGGGAGAGGTGGTCGTACGCACGACCGCGTCCAGCATCTGCACCTCCGACATCCACACCATCTCGGGAGCGATGGCGATCCCGCTGGACCGAACGCTCGGTCATGAGAGCGTCGGAGTGGTACACCGGACGGGCAGCGAGGTCACCGGCATCCGGGAAGGGCAACGCGTCGCGGTCGGCGGCGTCACCGGCTGCGGATGGTGCGAGTACTGCCAACGCGGATTCGTCGCCCAATGCGGCGGCATGGTCGGCGGCTACAAATGGACGACCCAGCGGGAAGGAAACCTGTCCGAGTATTTCGTCGCACCGGACGCGAATTTCAACGTCGTGCCCATCCCGGACGACATCACCGACGAACAGGCGCTGTACGCCACCGACGTGCTCGCCACGGGCGTCAGTGCCGCAGAGCTGGCGCGGATCCCCTACGGCGGAACGGTCGCGATCTTCGCCCAGGGCTCGATCGGGCTGTGCGCCACCATCGGCGCGCGCCTGCTCGGCGCCGGGCTGATCATCACCACCGCCACCCGGCCCGAACGCGCCGCGCTGTCCCGGCGGTTCGGCGCCGACGTCGTTCTCGACCCCCGGCGCGGCGAACCGGTGGAACAGATCCGGGCGGCAGTCGGCTCCCACGGCGTCGACAGCGCGATCGAGGCGCTCGGCACGCCCGAGACCTTCGAAGCCGCGATCCGTGTGACCAAACCCGGGGGCACCATCGTCAACACCGGCTACCAGGGGTGGGCGAACCAGGAACCACTGCCCGTTCCGATCATCTCGTTCGGAATGGGCATGGGAGACAAGACGATCCGGGGAATGATGGCACCGATCAACGGGGACCGGCTCACCCGCCTGTTCCGGTTGATGCAGACCGGGCGAGTCGACCCCACCCCCCTGACCACCCACCGCTTCGGATTCGACGACGTCGAGCACGCCTTCGAACTGATGCGTACCAAGGCAGGCAACATCATCAAGCCCTACATCTCGTACGAGGAGGGCAGATGACTTCCCGACGCGCAGGAATCCTCGGCTGCGGCCACCGCGTCCCACGAGGCGTGCGCCGCAACGACGACCCGATCTTCGCCAGCCTCGACACCAGCCGCAACGCACAAGGCATCTACCAGTCCGTCCTGTTCCGCGGCCTGGATCGTCGCCACGTCCTGGGTCCCGACGAATCGATCACCGGATTCGTCACCGAATCCTGCCGCCAGGCCTTGGAGCGCGCGGAAGTCACCCCGGAACAGATCGACCGGATCTACGGCTATATCACCGTTCCCGAGTACAACTCACCCAACGAGCTTTATCAGGTCCACCACGACCTCGGCCTGCCGCGCACCGCGATGGTCGTCCCGATCAACGCCGAGTTCACCCCATTCCTGCTCGGCGTGATCCAAGCGGCGGAGGCGATCGCGGCGGGGCGCGCGACCTACTGCCTGGTGGCCTGCGGAACGAACATGACCAGGCACATCGACTACACCCAGGGCCACTCGACCAGCATGGGGGACGCCGCCGCGGCCGCCGTCGTCGGCCCGTCCGACCGATTCGCCATAACCGATTACGCCGCGCTCACCGACAGCGCCTATCAACGCGCCATCACCATCGGGTTGAACCCACTCACGTTGCAGCAAAGGCACGTTTGGCCGATCGACCGCACCACCGGTATGCCCGCCCCCACGTTGGACATGACCCAGACCGGCATCGAACTGCTCGGCAGCCTTTACAAGGACAGCATTCCGAAGATCGTGCACGACCTGTTGGAACGCAACGGCGTTCCGGCGTCCGACATCACGCTCATCACCCATCAGGGGGTCCGGCTGCTGCTCGACCACTGGGCCGAACGCATCCGGCCCGCGCGCTACGTCGAGACCCTGTCCTCCTTCGGCAACCTGCTGACCTGCACCTATCCGGTCAACCTCTCCGTTGCCTTCGACGACATCGACACTGCTCACGTCGTGATCGTCGGGCTGGGCACCGGAGCACACGTCACCGCCCTCCTGCTGCGAACGTGAGGCGGCCTCAGCATGGTGCGATCGTGCCGGTATCGGTCCGCGGATAACGGCGCGCAGCCAGGTGGACATGACGAATACCGTCGAGTCGACAGGTCACAAGTCGAATACAGAAGAGGCTTCAAAGATCACTGCGAAGTATCCGATGGGCCACAATCCGTGCCGCCAGTAGCGACGAGTGCGCCTCACGCGAATCGAATCTCTTCCGCAGAGCTCCAAAACTCAGGGCAGCGACCATCACGCCGGCGACATCGAAGACGGGTACCGCCGCAGCGGCCAGCAAGCCAGGGCCATCCAGATTGAAGTATATCTGCCGACGCCGAATTCCTTCCAGCTCCAAACCCATCCATGCTTCAAGATCGGCTTCCGGGCCAGCACACTCAAGATGCCCATCACGAATGGACAGCCTTGCCACCAGGCCCGGGTCATATGCCATCAGGACCTTCCCCGCCGCACTGATAGTAAGCTGCGAATCGTTTTCGATCTGCTCAACAAGTGGACAGTGATCGTAATCGTAAATCGTTTGCACGAAATGAACCCGGCTCCCACGCGCGACCCCGATACCGACGAAATATCCGGTTCGGCGCTGTACATCGATCAGGTACGGAAGAACACCTCTCCGCAACCGCTGCACGCCCACCCCTGCCTCGACCTTCCCGACGCGCGCCAAGGCCGAGCCGTGACTGTAGTGATGCCCCGCTCTCTCAACAAGACCACAATTTTGCATCTCGGCCAGCAACCGATGTACAGTACTTTTCGGCAATCGCGTGGAGTTCGATATACCGCTCAGCGTGTCACTTCCACCCGATTCCCCAATAGCCGTCAAGATTGCAAAAGCTCGAGGTATCGGCTTTCGTGATACAGCACTTTCGCCATGCACGCCATTACCCCCTCGGTCACATGCCGTGCTCACGGATCAGTTCTCCATGACACGCCGACATGAAGCTCGATTCCGATTTGCCTTAACGTACACCTGACCACGGGTAACCTGACCTGGTTGCCCTGCGCAGACTTCTACCCATTGCCCATCTTAACCCGACCAGGACATCGACGTCGAACCGGCACTCTACTTCACCGGAAAAGATCAACCGACCTGATGCGCCACTCCAGCCAGTGCTGCACCCTGTGAATTCTACCGCCGAATGTGCACTGATATCAGCGTCGTGGCGCATTCGTCATCGTGACAAACTACGCACTGACATGATCGCAAGCGCAGACGCCTCAACCTCTTTGTCCGGTTTTCCACAAGATCACCATTCTTCTGCCAACTGATCACCTCTCAACCAGGACAACGACGCCCCGGGATCGTCCAACTTCATAGACGGGACATTGCCGCCCAGCCACAACACCCGATACTCCCCGGCTGCACGGGAACGGCAACCCTGGCCTGGCGTGCCAACGCGTCTGGAGCGGCGGCGGGGATGCATCGTTGAGCACCACTGGACCGGCGCCAGTTCGCCTGCCGGATGCGGAAGCACTCCGAGGTCGCCCGCCGCTTTCCCTAGCTTTCGCGATGCCACTCGCACGAGACGAAAGAAGAGGGCCGGCTGCCGACCACGAGCACGACGGCCGACGCGCTGAGTCACAACGCCCCGAGGTGACGACCAGGGTGGGGACAGCCGGGACAACAACCGCGGTCCGATGCGGACGATCCACACAGGACCACACCTGCACCTGGGCCGCCAGTCGCTGAACCCGTTGCCCTTCGAAGCCGATGCCGACGCGGGCGGGCAATAACCGGTGTCAACCGGAAACTGTCAACTGTGGCCGGTCAGTCTCACGACGGCGCGGACGATGCCACCGAGCGGCGACTCCGACACCACCGGCGAACACCACAACGCGATCACCGACGACCACGGCAGCGTACCCCTGTAGTCCGAGGCCTCCTGCTGCGGCGCGGACCTGTTGTCCTGGTAGGGCAACAGGTGACCATCGGCGGGTTCGGGCGGTCGCGGCCGTCATCGGTGCGAAGGCGGCGGGACCGGCGGCCAGTTCACGGTGCCGGACCAGGCCACTAGCCGGGTCCACGAACCGCCATAAGCGGGCTCTGGGGCGGTGATCGTGTGCGAGCCCCAGCAACACCGGGGATGTCGGCGGCGACATCCCCGGTGTTGCTGGGAGCTCACTGGTCAGCAGGTACAGACGCCGCCGTTGTTGATTCCGGCGACGCCGTTGCCACCCGCGAGGCCACTGGCGCCGGACGGCGTGGCGATGGTGTCCGCCCCGTCGTTGATGGTTCCGGAGTTCCCGAGACCGCCGGCACCCGCGGCACCGCCGATGCCACCAGGACCACCGGGACCACTGCAACCCGTGCCACCGTTACCGCCGCCGGCACCATTACCGCCCTTGCCACCGGTCGCGGTGATGAAGTCGACACCGGTTCCACCAGTAAGAGTTCCGGAGTTTCCGATCCCACCGGCGCCACCCGCGCCGCCGACACCGCCGGCTCCGCCAGGCTGAACGGCTGCAGAGCCGTTGCCGCCCTTGCCACCGACGCCACCGTTGCCGCCCAGCCCGCCGTTGGACTTCAGCGTGTCGGCACCGGCACCACCGTTGACGGTCCCGGAGTTCCCGACACCGCCGGCTCCTCCGGCACCGCCGACGCCTCCGGCTCCGCCGCCATGGCCGCAGCCGGCGACGCCACCGGCCGCGCCGGTACCACCGGCACCACCGTTGGCAGTGACGTTGTCGAGCCCGACATCGAGGAGATCATCGTTATAGGCTCCCGAGTTCCCGACACCACCGGCCGCACCCGCGCCACCGATACCCCCGGCACCCGCGCCTCCGGCGACACCGCCGCCGTTGCCACCGAGGCCGCCGAGACCGCCGTTGCCGCCTCTGCCCGCGGTGAGGACGACGGTGTCGTTGCCGACGCCGCCGGTGACGTTCCCGGCGTTACCTGCACCACCGATCCCGCCGACACCGCCACTGCCACCGGCGCCACCGGCACCGCTGGCGAAGCCTGCCCCGCCCTGACCGCCGTACCCGCCGTTGCCTCCCGCACCACCGAGGACAGTGATGCTGTCCGTGCCGTCACCGGCGTTGATGACGCCGGTCGTCCCCACACCGGCACCGCCGACGTTTCCTGCTCCGCCGTTGCCACCAGCGGTGCCCGCGGGTGTACCAGCGTTACCGGCTGCTCCCGGAGGGCCGTTGGCGCCCAGGGATCCGGCGACGCCGGTCACCGTGATCGTGTCGTTGCCGGCGAGGCCGTTCACCGTGCCGTTCACGGCACCGCCGGTGATGGTGATGATGTTGTTCCCCGTGGTGCCGTCCAGTACATCACCGGCGGGAATCCCAGCGGTGCACGTGAAGTTGGCGCCACTCTGAGTGCACCCCGGCGGGAGCGCCCACGCCTGCGAGGGAACCGCGAGGGCGAACCCCGCGGCGGTGCCCACACCGATCAGGACCCGGCCGATCTGGCCTGCCGCACTGATACGCGCTGTCGATCTCATGATCAACCTTCCAACGGATAAAAGGGGATCCGGGACTGATGCCACGGATCTGCGAGGTGGTGTGATGACCGAAAGTCTGGGGCCACTGCCCGGTGCCGTGTTCGCGAAAGGGGACCGACAAATCAACACCCTCGACATGACCGACCCTTCGCCCCTTCACCAGGGTTTGCAAGCGCAACCGTGGCTAGTCACCCATACGTGATCAGGGCTCCGCGGAATGCCCATGATCGCGGCCGACGTCGCAGTCGGCTGTATCCGCTGTGAGGCGCCCTCTCTCCCACCGCATGCGACACTTTCGCCGCACTCCAGGCTCGGAACCGAAGACGTAGCCGACGGAACTCGTCTGGCTCTGGTGCCAAAACCGGCGCAACTGCCAGCACCCCTGCGGAGGTAGCCGAGGCGCTCGACCGCGCGGTGGCGCACACGAGGTCCGACAAGGGGTCGCGATCTGCTTCCCTGGAGCACCACCGGACGACCTAGGGGCGACTCGATACCCTCATTTCACCAGGAATGCGCGAAATGATGCCGCGTCGAACCCCACTGTCGGCGACGGCCGTCATGCCGAACTCGGCCGGGCGTGGACGACACAATCTCGTGTCGGCTCCGGACGGTGCACGCGCATTCGAGGTACAGCCGTATCGGTTTCCGCGACCGCCGGAGTAAATTGCCCGTGGTACCCCTAGACCTCGGTGACGTGACATATCCGTGAAGATCCCGGTTCAAGATCACGAACCGTGGTTTTGTGCGAACGAGGCGAACGCCGACAGCTCAGCCACACAGCGGCCACTGTTCGCACCACTCCATTCCGCCGGCGCACCGCGCCCGCGCGAGTCATCACTCACAGTGTTTCGGGAAATGAAGATCATGAGAATTCAGCAGAATCCGGTCCGCCGGGGAATCGTCGCCATGCTGGCCGGAACCCTCGCGGTCCCGGCCTTGTGGGCAACTGCCCCGCCGGCCGCCCACGCCGCCGTCAACTGTGTCGTCAGCCCCGGCGTGACCCAGACCAGTACGGTCGTGACCGGAAGTCCCGGCAACGACACGATCGACTGCGGCGGCACGAACCCCGCCAAGACGATCAACGGCAACGGCGGAAACGACACCATCACCGGATCGGACTTCGACGACACGGTCAACGGCGGCGACGGCAACGACACCATCACCGGCGGCACCGGGGCCGACACTCTCGCCGGCGGGCTGGACATCGACACCATCTCCGGCAGCGCGGGAAACGACACCCTCATCGGCGCATCCAACGACGGCAGCCAGGACAGTCTCGACGGCGGCGACGGCATCGACACCTGCCAAGGACCCGCGCCTGATCCTGACATCCACGCCAGCTGCGAGAACACGAGCACGCCACCCACGTCCGGCCCGGGCTCAAGCACGGGCAACGCCACCGAACTGTGCAACGCGACCGGCGGCGTCCTGTCCCTCACCGTCGACCCAGTGGGCTACGTGTGCGTGTTCAACCCCCTCAACCCCGCCAACCGCCGAGTCCAGGAAGCGAGCAACATCTGCACCGGAGCCAACGGAACCTTCGTGAACCTGCTCCCCCTGAGCTACGCCTGCCTCTTGCCCGCCGGGCCACAAGCCACCCACGTCACCCTCTGACGAAGCCAGCGGACTCGTACAACCGCGGTAGCCGTCCGTCCCCTCGTGCGCGGTCTCTCGCGTTGAGGCGAGTCGGAGCTACCTCGCTGCTCGTCCGAGTGCCGGCCCCACCGAACTCAAAGCCTCTTGTGTCAAGCGGCTTTGCCACAGCGACAGCTGCGGGGGCTTAGGGGTCCTGGGTTTGAGTCTGCGCCAGCAGCCAGCGGGCCGTCGTCGGGTCCGCCGTCAAGGCGGCCGGCATCGCGATGCTTCTCGGTGACAGCCTCGCGTTCGCCGCGCTCATGAACTCGAGACGCCGGCGCGAAGACGTGCCACTGAACGGAGCTCGTTCGGTGCACACCGGCGCCGATCACTCTCGCCACACGGACACGTACGGGTGCCTTTTCGTCTTTGATATTCGTTCGGTGCTCCACTTCTTGTATGAGCCGGTTCACTTTCAGCCGGCTTTGTTCCGGTGGTTCGGTTTTTTCACCGGGTCGGCCAGGACTCGCTCTTCATTCCTGATTCAGGAGTTCCGCAGATGAATATGAACCTTCGCCGTATCGCGGCCTCGTCCTTCGCCGTCAGCGCCCTCACGATGCTGACCATGGCGCCGGCCAGTGCCGCCGCGTCCACTACGGACCTGGCACCGGCGAACGCCCCTCCCGCAAGCTGTGCCAGCGCTATCGCCGCCGCGGTCGACACCGCGAACTCGGCCACCGCCGCCGCGGCCAACGTCGCCGACTCAGCCGCCGCTGCCGCCGCTGCCAAGGCGTTCGCCGAGGGTGTGCTCACCGGGACGCCCGCCGCGATCAGCGACGCCGCCGCCAACCTGGGTGCGTTCAGCACCGCCGCCGCCACGGCCGCCGCGGCGAGCGCGGCCGCACACGCCACGGCCGCCAACGCGACCATCGGTGTCCTCGTCGCCTGCGCCAAGGCGTAATTTCCCGATCACCGCCAACACACCCGGCAACTGTGTCGGAAGCACCCCCGCGGTACCCAACTGCACCGGCTGACCCAGACCGCCGTCGCACGACGCTTGCCCCTCACCTGGTGAGGGGCAAGACAAAAGCACACTGAATCGCCACTCACGACACGTTGGCCTTGCCTCACTTAACACTTCCCCGGCTCTCCGCCTGACTGATGGAGACAGCATGCGAGTCAGGATCACGAACGGTGATCCGGCCGCCAGGCGCGCACGCGGGATAGCTGATCGGGCTCGTGTCAATGCTGGACGCCCACAGGCTACGGCACAGATGCAGTAGGTTCCCGACGCTGAGCGCAGGACCAGTGCCGCTTGAGGGAACGACGGCGCCACCGCGTTCCAAGATGAACAAGGTGTCCGCGTTGCCCACCAGCACCCAGCCATCACCCGACAGGCGGACTTCGCACTCCAGGGCGAGGTAGAACCTCAGCGATCGCTCCAGCCGGAAGGTACGAATTCGTCGCATATCCAGGGGAACCGACAAGCCCACGAGGGCGGTACTGCTCACGACGACACTCCTGACGAGACGGGTACGGGTGTGACCCGCCACGGTCTGGAGCGGTGACGGCACCGGCCCTGGTGATGGGACCGAGCCAACTGGCCGTCGGCACATACAGTTGCATCCACCCAAGCGCGACGCAAGCAGCCGCCCTGGCGCACCACTGCCCGCCGTCGTCGCAGGACCGACGGTCCATTCCTTAACTGACAGGGTCTCTCCCAGCCGCGACGCGTAAAGTCGATGGGCCTCCACCACGCGGAGTTAACCCGATCGTGTCTGCACCAAGCCACTTCATCGTCGCCCGCGCAGGGCTGATGATCACCGACAGCCGCAATCGGCGCCGAGCGTTGGTGTCACCAGGGAAGATGATCCACACGTGTGGCGGGAAGGAACAACTTGACGACCATCTTGATCTGCGACGAGCGACGTATTGTCCGGGAAGGACTCACCCGGGCGCTGTCCTCGGTTCCGGGGGTCGACCGCATCGATCATGTCGTGCATGGCGATGAGCTGCGCACGAGATACTCCCGGCAGCCTGCCGACGTCGTGCTCGTGGGAACCCAGCGTGCGGTGCCATCCGGACTGGAAGCCACCCGGCTACTGGTCTCGGCGAATCCCCAGGCCAATGTCCTCGTGTTCGGCGCACCCGATGACGCCGCCACCATCGCCGCGGCGATCGCCGGCGGAGCCCGCGGTTACCTACGCTGGGATGCCTCACGGCCAGAACTCGTCGCCGCGGTGGCCCAGACGCTCGCCACCACTCCCGTGTCGGCCCCTCGGCAGTCGCTGGACCCTGGAGTCCGGCTGACACAGCGCGAGATGCAGGTGCTGCAAGGAATGAGCGAAGGCAAAAGCAACGGACAGATCGGCCGCGAGCTATACCTGGCCGAAGACACAGTGAAAACCCATGCCCGCCGACTGTTCAGCAAACTCAGCGTGCACGACCGCGCTCAAGCCGTCGCGCACGGATTCCGACGCCGCCTGATCACCTGATAGCCCCGTTTCCTGCCTGAGCTGATTCTCCGCGGGTCACGCCTCGTGGCGAGGGTATCCGCCCTGTCACTTAAGTCAGCGCTCGTCACACCACGGTCATGGCATGCGGGCCCCTCTTGTTCAGGCGGTTTGCCGGCGGCGACATCCTGGCGTCGAGATCCCTGGGTCACGACTCCCCTGGCCCGTGGAGGGCGAACCGGCGGATCAGCATCGTGGCCAGTGACCCGATGCCCAACCACACGATCGCGGCGAGGCCGCTGTTGAGCAGCACTCGGAACTTCGCGTCGTCCGGGGTGAACAAGTCGTCGAACCCCAGCGAAACACCGGCGGCGAAACCTCGGACGAACTCGGCCACCCCGTTCGCGGGGTTGGCCTCACCGAAAACCAGCACGATCCACGCCGCGAGCACCGTCGCGAACAATCCACAAAGGACTCTGACGATGGTGCACGAGACCGACACCGTCCTCCGCCGGCTCCACCGCGACCGATCGCGCTCCGCGCTGTCGGTGAACGGCTCGAGCTCCGCCATGATCCTCGTTCCCTGCCTCTCGGAACGCGACGCGTGACGCCATCGCCATCCCGCCGCCTGGCCGGTCATCGGTGCACATTCCGGCGGGGCATGAACGTGAGGAATCCTCCGCTGATCGCGTGGTTGGTCAGCGGAGGCAGTGCCCCGGCGATCCCGAGGCCGAGCACGATCCAGGCGAGAATGCCCATGACGACTCCTTGGCGAACAAGCGGCTCGAGCCTGAGACGCCGAGGTCCTGGGCGAAACCCGATACGCCACAATCCGTTCCGTCGACTTCCGGACGGCCGATCGGGCGTTACCGTCAGCGTAACCCCCTGAACCCGGCACCGCGCCCGCCGATGCGCGACCGGTACCTCACACCACGAAACGGGACCGGACGCCGATTTTTCACCCAAGTACGCGATAGAATCCCGGCGACAGCGCCGGAGTGCCCAGACACCCGCCCTCGCGACGATCGACCGTCACACTGGCCGCATCTGTCCCTCGACCGCGCGCCCGACCTTCCGCGGCGAGACTCAGCGATGGCCGGTCCAGCCTGGAGCCCGGAACGTGAAACTCATAACGCTCGATCTTCGCCGGTCGCGTCGCCCACGACCGGATCGCACGGCACCCGCTGCGGCCCCGCAAAACAGAACAGGCCTCGGTGTCGTTCGGACGGTCACCGAGGTCCCCACCGGCGGACATGAACCTCCGGCGTACCGGTGCCCTCCGCTGGCCGTAACGGTGGAACAACTCGGCCGCACACTGATCCTCATCGTGGACGGCGACCTGGACCTGCACACCGCACCCGCCGCACGCCAGGCGATCGACGCGGCGTTGAGCCGTCGGCCTCGACGGTTGATCGTGGACTTGAGTCTCGTCCCGTTCCTGAACTCCACCGGATTGGAGGTCCTTCTGGCCGCCCACCGGCAAGCCGCCCCGCACACCGACTTCCGGCTGGTCGTCACCACGCGCGCCGTCTCCCGGCTACTGCAGATCGCCCGGCCGCACGAACGACTGATCATCCACGGCTCACGCTCGGCAGCCATCGTCACACCGGCCGGGACCGACGACGACGTTCCATCCACGCAACCCCGGCCCGACCACCAGCCCGCATCGCCTCCAGCGGAAGTCCCGGCGAAGGGCGACGCCCGCAATGATCACGGTCAAGCGTCGAACCGCAGCCGCCACCCACACCGCTGACGTCGCTGACTATCGCCGACGTGGCGAGATCGGCCAGGATCCGGCCCCTCCTTCACCACGTCCTGGTTCAACGCCGCTCCAGCCACGAAACCCGGCCGCGTTGCTCCGCGGTCAGATCGTTCACCAGCGCCGGCCCCCTGGTGACGTAAGCCTCGACGGAAGGGTCCTCACCCACAGCTTCTGGTCGCGGATTTCTCGGGATCGAGCTCGTCACGTTTCCACCACCGAGCATCGAGACGAACGTCCTCTGTGCGTTCAGGCGCCGAGCTGATTGAGATGTCCGATGGGGTTGTGGATGGCGAACTGGCCCAGCAGTTCGGCCACGACGTGGGCCTCGGTCTCCGACAGCAGCGGGATGCGGCGTTCACCACGGCCTTGCTCGGCCAAGCGTTTGAGGGCGTCGACGTACTCCTGGTGGTCGCGCAGCCCGGTCAGGCCGAACGGGTCCTGCCGTGCGGTCGAGTCGGTCATTCCAGCCCTGCCCTTTCGAGTGATGTCGTTCGTCGCTACCCGCACATTGACCTGCGGATCTGCCCCACCGGCGCCTCTCCAGGCCAGGGCAAGAGAAAATCTGTGTCCGTGACAGTAGACATTCAACCTTGGATGTGTGTACTGTTCTCCTTGTACCGAGAGAGACAACGTCAAGCAGGCGCGGGAGATGACGGAACTACCCGCGAGGTGAGACAAGACGGTCAGGCAGGACGAAGCCAATCGGTGAACAGGTTTCGACTGGTGACCGGAGAAGCACCGGGATCGAGAAATGAAGACGTGAACGACAAGGCCGATCCCGGCGAAGAAGTGCAGTAACCGATAAATGCAGTACGCAGTAGCAATTCAGTAGGTAGTTGCAAGGCAGCACGCGTGCTGGGGCCGATCAAGGGAAGGGTTCCAGCCGGTGACGTCTGTTGAAATCGCAGTACAGGCAGTACCCAGTAAGAGAGAAACACAGGATAGAAGGGAACGGGAGCATCATTGGATCGCCCGCGGCGGCTGGGCAGTAGTGCCGCGCGGGTACCGCAGGCCCATCGGATTGGAAGGTGGTTCTCGGTTACGAATCAGCGATCTCCGCATCGTCCGCCTCTCGGACGGACACCGCGGATGCAGGACATCGGCCTCACGGCCGGTAGACAATGGTGACACCCAACCCTGGGACCCCGGGCGCCACATGTGGCGCCCGGGGTCCCTTGTGATGTGGAGGTGGAATGATTCCTGACCAACGCAATACCCCCGATCCCGGTCCGGGCGGGGCCAATAAATTCGACGACGACCACTACCCCGCCTACACGATGGGCCGCGCCGCGGACATGCTGGGAGCCACCCAGAACTTCCTGCGCAGCCTCGACGAAGCCGGTCTGATCACACCGCAGCGCTCGACAGGCGGGCACCGCCGCTACTCCCGGCACCAGCTGCGCATCGCCGGCCGCGTGCGGGAACTGGTCGACCAGGGCACAGCCGTCGACGCCGCCTGCCGCATCGTCTCCCTCGAAGACCAACTCCACGAAGCCCAACGCCAGAACAACGAACTCCGCGCCCCCGAATAAGCCATCAAGTCTGGATCTGCCACCGCACCTCGCGGCTGCCGGCGCACCATGCGTGAACTACTCCACGTCACATGCCCCACGGGTTGTGATCAGTCCAGTCGGAGGCGGCGGGTGAGGGCGTCGCGGGCGAGGTCCGCCAAGGACCGGTCGTGCCGAAAAGAGTAGGCGCGGAGCCGGGCGAGTGCGTGATCCGGTGGGATGGCAAGGGTGGCGGCGAGGAACTCGGCGGCTTGCTGGACTTCTTCGCGGTAGCGGCGGAGACCGTCCCCGGTCCCATTCGGCGCGCTCTGCGACACCAAGGGCAGCAACGCTTGGCGGACGCGATGGAAATCGTGTGATTGCGATGCGGTCATCGCGCCGGGCGTGGCGCGGTACCCGGTGAGGGCTCCGACAGTCTCGCCGTGGACTTGCAGCGGGGCGGCGATGACGGCTCGAGCCGGGGACTGCATCGCGGCAGGCAGAAACAACGGCCAGCGCGCCTGATCCGTGGCGGCCAGATCGGGTTCGGACACCGTGTAGCCCTCCTCGACGGCTTCCAGGGTGGGGCCGTCACCGAGGGTGTACTGCAGATCATCCAGCTCGGGCCCTGGCCCGTCCGCCGGGTCACTCCACACCAGTTCCAGGGTTCCGGCGCTGTTGACCAGGTCGATGGTGAGGACGTCCAGGCCGAGCAGCCCGGCGATGCGCAGGGAAGCGACGTCGCCGAGGTGTCGCCCGTCGGAGGCCGCGCGGTGCAGGCGAGCCAGGACGCTCTCGAGTTCGTCGGGCGGTGTCATGCGGGGTCACCTGTCGAGTGGTTCCTCAACCGCGGTGACGTGGATCCGGTCACCAGCGAGCTCAGGAGCGGTTACCCGCAGAGGGGCACGTCATGCCCGCTGGCAGGTGCTCGGCTCGCCTCATTTTCGGTGGCCCGCCCGAGGCCACAGTCCGACCGGTTCCACACAGTCTGAACGACCTCACGATACGTGACTCATTGTAGCGCTACCGCCAGAAGGCGCGAACACGGCTGCCGCCGCAGGCTTCCCGCCCCGTGGCGAGGTGATCGGGTAAGAGGTGGACGTTCGCGGCCCTCAACCTCGACGGCTTCTCAGCGGGGCGGTTGATCTTCGGTTGGCGTGTCGGTGTCGTCGATCAGGACCGGATCACAGGTACCGAGCCTCGTCGGGCGTTGCGTCGGCTCCCGTTGACGAAGTCGTTGAACCGGTCGACGGCCCAGATGGTCCGAAGTCCCCACGGGCTCATCATCATCGGGCGCGAGAACTTGGGCTTCTTCACCCACAGACCAGCCAAGTCCTCGTGTCGTTCGCCGTCGACGATGAGGTCGGCGATGAGGGAGCCGACATAAGGAGCCTGAGCCAGACCGTGGCCGTTGCAGGCGATCGAGTAGTAGACGTTCTCGCCGAGTTGTCCGGCGAGGGGCAGCCAGGACGAGGTGATCGCGATCCATCCTCCCCACGCGCGATCGATCGCGACGTCGGACAGCGCCGGGAACCGGGTCGCGAAGGCTTCGGCGAGCTCTTCGACGAGGGCCGGGTCCGGTTCCTTCGCCGGGAGTGGATATGTCCTGCCGCGCTCGAGCCGCCGGACGCCGAAAACGACGGTGTTACGCGGTGTCAGGTGGTAGTTCTCCATGATGTTGTGCTGGGTGACGAGTCCCGAGCGGCTGGTCCACCCCAGCGCTGCAATTCGGGCGGGGTCGATGGGCTCGGTCTCTACCTCGTTGACCCAGATGGGCACGGAAAGCCGCGGCGGCGTGATGTCCCATTCCCCGGCGTACGCGTTCGTCGCCAGCACCACCTTGTTCGCCCGCACTTCACCCCGAGGGGTGGTGATGACCACCTGGCCGCGGTCGCGCGTCACGTCGGTGACCTTCGTCTGCTCGAAGACTCGCGCGGAGGTGCGGAGCAGGACACGTCGCAGCCCCAAGGTGAATCGGCCGGGATTCATGATCCCGCCGACCTTTTCGCGCATGCCGCCGAGAAATCCCCGGGGGATTCCGAGCTCGTCGCTCGTGCCCAGTTCCACGTCGGCGCCGACGCGCCGAAGGATCTTGGTCACCCGGCGCACGCGGCCCAGCTGGCCACGGGACGTCGCCGCGAAGACATTGCCCGTCCGTTCATAGTCGCAGTCGATGTCGTGCTTCTCGATCAGGCCCTCGACGTGGTGCGCGGCACGCTCGGCAAGGCGGATCATTCCGGGCATCTTCTTGCGGTACAACAGATTGAGGAGCTGAAGATCTCCGCCCGGAGCACCCGCCAGTTGCCCGGCGTTGCGGGAACTGGCGCCGTGCCCGCAGAATTCGGCCTCCAGCAGCACGACGTCCTGCCCGCGTTCGGCCAGCCGCAGCGCCGTCGACATGCCACTGAGGCCGCCGCCGACGACCGCGACGTCGCAGGTGATGTTCTCGGCCAGGCAAGGAAGAACGTCCGCGGGCGGATCGACCCAGCCGCTGAAGGCGCTGTACTCGACGTCGCCGGTCTTCATCCTTCAACTCCCTGCAAGGCCGTGTTCGCACTGTGCCGGCTCGCGACGTTGTGGTCGTGCAGGGCCCGATAGGCGAAGAAGCACACGAACATCTGGAATCCCCAGGTGGCCAGCGCCGCAGTGTAGAAGAGCGTCCGGTGCGCGTCGTCGCCCGGGATCGGGAAGAAGTCGTACGTGATCGCGATGACGGATCCCGCGAGGGTGACCAGGGCTGTGGCGAGGGCCTGCTTTTTGGCGCCGATGCGCCAGAGCCGCCAGACGAAGTAGGCGAGGAAGATCGTCGTGAGCACGTTGACCACGACGTAGAACGTCGCCGGGCCGAGGTGCAGCTTGTCGGCGCGGAACTGCTGGAGGTACAGCCCGGCGGCGGCAGCGAGCGCGAACACGCCGATATCGACCGCCACGGAGGGCTTGTACCGATGCGTCACGCGCATCAGGCCCAGGACGAGGATGAGGGTGATGCCGACGGATCGCGAGAAAGCGTCGAAGAAGTACGCGATGGTGTAGAGAAAGCTGTCCTCGTCTCCGCCCAGAAGTGCCCACAGGAGAAAGTTCGAGCCCGACGTGGCGACGATCATCCATTCCAAGCCGAGCAGGTAGTTGCCGTAGCGCCGGATGAATTTCCAGCCGAAGAAGAAGCCGGCGAAGATCATCCAGAGATCGGCCAGCATGAAGAGCAGGTCCTTCATGTCCTTGATTCCTTTGGTTCATGCCTGAAGGCGGTGTTCGGGCCGGCGGCCGAAGCCCTGGGGACGCTGCACGGATTTGTGATCCGAGCCATAGCGTACGCCGGACTTAGCCATCCGATCAAGTCGCTTGACTAAGAACTTCCGCTGCTAAGCTGGTCTTGACTTAATCAAGCGTCCAACTACGTGCACCGGGAGGATTGCGTGCCACGGATCCCCGCCGCCCAACGGCGCAGCGACTTCATCAAGGCCGCGGTGGAGGTCATCGCGACCCACGGCATCGAAGGCGCGACGACCAGGCGGATCGCTGAGGAGGCCAAAGCGAACCTCGCGATGCTGCACTACTGCTACGACTCCAAAGAGGATCTCTTCGCCGACGTCTACGAGTTCGTGGCGGGCAGGTACCGCGACGCGCTCGAGGGCAACGACTCCCCCGGCGACGTGGCGGAGACGGCTCGACGGCTCCTGCGCGGAGTCATGGAGTGCTATCTCGAGTCGGCCAGTTTCACCATGGCGGCGATGGAACTCATCAGCTGGGCGCGGCGCCAGCACGGAGACCGCGGTATAGCGGTGTACGACAAGGCCCTCGACACCGTGCGCACCGCGCTGCGCGACGCCGGTTCGGACCATCCGATCGAACCGGAGATCGTCGAGGAGATCGCCTTCGTCATCGCCGCCTTGGCCGACGGTTTCGCCGCGAACTGGTTGACCTACGGGGATCGCTCCGCCGCGCTGGGGCAGATGGAGCTCGCCACGTCGGTGCTCGATAGCTGGCTCGCGGCGCGGCTCGGCTTCACGCCCGTGGCGCCCTCACAACGGTAAGTCGGGCGAATCCACACCGACGACCCGGTCACCGCAGAACACGCGCACCGACTCGGCCGGTCCGTGGCCGCCGATACCGGCCGGGCCCCAGAAACTCTGAGCCGAGTCGTCACCGAGGTCGGCGATCTTGGCGCCGTTGACCCGTATCTCGCCGGACAGGACGCGGGAGCCGACGTCGATCGCGCGGTCCGTGTCGGCGCCGAAAACGTAGGCGTCGAGACCTGAGGGAGTGGCGTTGGCGATCCGCAACGCCTCCTCGTCGGAGTCCACGGCGTGCAGCGAAACGACCGGGCCGAACAGTTCGGCGGTGGCCCGAGCGGGGTCGGCTCCGACGGCGATGGCCGGCGACAGGAAATAGCCGTCGAGTTCGGGCAGCCGAGCAGGCTGGTGGAGGGTCGCTCCGAGGTCGCGAAGCCCCTCGATCCTGCTTTTGAGGGTCTCGAAGTGCGGGGCGTTGGAGATCGGCCCGATCTGGACGTCCTCGTCGAGAGAGTGCCCGACGACGAGCTTGGCGATCCGCTCGGTCAAGGCCTCGCGGAGAGGATCGACCAGGCTGTGGTGCGCGAGAATTTTGCCCGGTCCCTCGCACCATTGACCGTTGAGTTTGGTCATGCCGTCGAGGATGCCGGCCGCGGTGACGTCGAGGTCGGCATCGTCGAGCACGAGGACCGGATTGTTCCCGCCGAGCTCCAGCTGCAAGACCTTGAAGTCCTCCGCGGCCGCCCGGGCGATGGCGCGCCCGGCGCCGGATCCACCGGTGAACGAGACGATCTTGACTCGCGGATCGGAGGTCAGCCTGGCGCCGACGTCGCCCGCACCGTGCACCAGTTGCAGCGCGCCGCTGGGCAGGCCCGCTTCGAGGAAGCACTCGACGATGACCTGCGCGCTGCCGGGCGCGTGCTCCGAGGGTTTGAGGATGACGGGGCAGCCCGCGGCTATCGCGCTCGCGATCTTGGCCGCCGGAATGAAACTCGGCCCGTTCCACGGGGTGAGGATCGCGGCGGGGCCCCACGGCACCTTGTAGAGGCGGACGTCCCGGCCGCCGGCCGCCAGCGCGGTGACCCGCGGGATGGTCACCAGATCCGCCGCCGACGCGCGGATCCTCGCGGGCAGGAAGGCCGCGACCTTGCGCGTGACACTGATCGGTGTGCCGCTGGTCAGCGAGTCCGTGCGGGCGATGTCTTCGGTACGGCTCTCGACGATGTCGGCGACGCGCTCCAGCATCTCGGCGCGCTCGCGTCGGGCGTCCTCGCCCCAGGGTCCGACGTCGTACACGCGCTCCGCGTGCCGCAGCGCGCGCTCGACATCGTCGGGGGCTGTCGTGACGGAGCGGTGGACGGGTTCGCGTGTGTTGGGGTCGACGTTCCACGCGCCGGGGATCGTCTCGGCTTCGCTCCAGGCGTCGGCGATGTAGTTCACCGGCCGGGGAATCTCGTTGCTCATCTTCACGTTTCCTTCGCCGGTCAGGATTGGAGATCGACGACGACGCGGGTCACGTCGCCGGATTTCATCGCCTCGAAGCCTTCGTTGATCTCGCCGAAGGGGATGACGCGCGTGACCATCTCGTCGAGCAGCAGGCGTCCCTGCTGATACAGGCGGGCGAGCTGGAGGATGTCCTGCCGTGCCTGGCCCGAGCCCATGTAGGAGCCGATGAGCCGCTTCTCCTCGAAGAAGAAGTCCGATGCGGGGATGCTGAGCTCGGTGCCTCCAGGGGCGATCCCGACCAGGCACGCGGTCCCCGTCGGGCGCACGAGGGCGAGCGCCGTCGCCGCGGTGCGGGCCGAGCCGACCGCCTCGAAGGCGTAGTCCGCTCCGCCGCCCAGCTGGCGGTGAAGTTCCGCGACCAGGTCCTCGTCCCCGCCGTTGATGACATGGGTGGCGCCGTAGCCGCGCGCGGCCTTGAGCCGGGCGTCGTCCAGGTCGATCGCGACGATGGCCGAGGCGCCGGCGAGCCTGGCGCCCTGGATGATGGCCGAGCCGACGCCGCCGCACCCGATGACCGCGACCGTGCTGCCCGGTCGCACGCGGGCGCCGCGGAAGACGGCGCCGACGCCGGTGATCACGCAGCAGGCCAGGAGGCAACCGACGTGGAGTGGAACGTCGTCGGGGAGCTTCACCAGCGAGTTCTCGCGCATGAGGACGTGCCGGGAGAACGCCCCGATGTCGCCAAGTCGCTCGATCGGCTCGCCGGCCGTCGTCTGGAACGCGGGCCGAGGACGTCGGCGGATCTCCTCCACCCGGCCGCACTGGGTCGACCGTCCCGCCTCGCAGTTCGCGCAGCGGCCGCAGGAAGGCGTCAGCGCGCCGACCACGCGGTCTCCCGGTCGCAGGCCGGACACCTGCGAGCCGACCGCCTCGACCACGCCCGCCACCTCGTGCCCGACGACGACCGGCAGGCCGGTCGGGACCGTTCCGGTCATGTAGTGCAGGTCGCTGTGGCACAACCCCACGTTGGTGACCGCGACCCGCACCTCGTGCGGCTCCGGGTCGTCCACCCGGATGACGGTCAGCTCGAGCGGTTCGCCGACGGCGGTCAGGACCGCGGCCTCGGTGTCGATCATGTCGACGTCTCCTCTACGGATTCTTTGTCGGTGGACAAAAAGCGCTGGATGCCCGCGGTCAGAACCCCGCTCTCCCACGCCTGGGCCGCAGCGAGGTCTTCCCGGGCGAAGGCCGCTTCGACGTCCTCTGCCGACGGGCGCAGGAGCGCGAGGTGCAGGGCCGTCGTGTTCCCCTCGGGTGTCCACTCGATGACGGTGTCGATGGCGCGGCCGATCAGGGCGCCGGGCTCGACGATCTCGTCGAGCAGGCCGATCCGCAGGGCTTCGTCGGCCCGGACACGCGGAGAGCCGAGCACCACGCGCATCGCGTGGTTCCCGACGAGTCGCCTCAGCAGCACGCTGGACGCGTTCGAAATCGTGATGCCCCGGCCGTTTTCCGGTTGGTAGTACTCGGTTTCCGGGGTGCCGATCCGGGTGTCGCAGCACAAGGTGAGCTCTGAGGCTCCCCCGACCGCGATTCCGTTGACGGCCGCGACCACGGGCACCCGCGTCTCCAGAAACGCCCTCGTGATGTCGTGGAAACTCGCGAACGCCTCAAGCATCCCGGCGTCCGTGGACGGCGCGCTCTGGAGGTCTTCGCCCGCGGAGAAGGCACGGCCCTCACCGGTGAGCACGATCCCGCGCACGCTCTCGCCCGTACCGAATTCGCGAATGACGCTCGCCAGCCGGCGCCGGGTGGCGACGTCCAGGGCGTTGAGCTTCTCGGGGCGCCGGAAGGTCAGCACCGCGACGTCCCGGACGACTTCGATGCCGAGGAATCCCCGTCGCGCACCGAGGTCGTAGGTCACGCCGGGATCGGCTGCGGCTCGGGCCTTGAGGGCCGGTTTGGCGATGCGTTCGGACGGAGTGCGGGGGAAATCGGTGACGAATTCGAGGTAGCGCGGCACCTTGAACCGCGCGAGTTCCTTGCCCGCCCGCTCGACGATCCGTTCGGCGGTCGCACGATCGGGCCGTACACCCGCCGCCAACTGAACGAAAGCCTTGACCTCCTCGCCGAGGATCTCGTCGGGTTCGGCGACGACAGCGGCCGAGACCACCAGGTCGTCCCGCTCCAATGCGGCTTCGACCTCAACGCTCGCGACGTTCTCGCCGCCGCGCCGCACCATGTCCTTGATCCGGCCGACCAGCCGGATTCCGCCGTCCGGGCGGCGGACGACCACATCGCCGGTGTGGAGCCAGCCGTCCCGTAGCACCCGAGCGGACTCCTCTGGGCGGTTCCAGTAGCCGTTCATCATCGGCGTGCCCGCGATGATCAGCTCACCGGCCTCGCCGTCGGGAACCTCGGTGCCGCCGGGATCGACGACGCGGACCTGTTTCGTCGGTACCGGCCGTCCCAGGCTCCCGCTTCCCACCGCACCGGCGTCGTCGAAGGGGCTGAACAGGTCGATCCCGGACTCGGTCATCCCGTAGACCTCGCGCCACGGCGCGCCCCAACGCTCCTCCAGCCGAGAGTGAAGCCCAACCGGGATTCCCGAGCAGAACACGAGCCGGAGGTCGTTGTCGCGGTCTTCGGCGGCGGGCGGTTGCTTGAACAGCAGCGTCGGCATCGACCCGAGGACGTAGAAGAAGGTCGCCCGGTGCCGTCGGACGTCGGCCATGAAGGTCGACGCGGAGAACCGGGGCAGTACGACCAGCGGCGCGCCGACCGTGAGCGCCAGCGCGGTGTTCCACTGTGGATCCATGTACGAAAACGGTTGCGCCGTAAGAAGAACGTCTTCGGATCCGAGCCCGGTCGCCGACGCGCAGAGCCAGCCCAGCCGGACCCAATAGTCGTGGGTGAGCATGCACGCCTTGGGAAAACCGGTCGTGCCGGACGTGTACTGCAGGTTCGCCAGCGCACCGCCGTCGATCGGCACCGCCGGAGGCGTCGCCGGGAACGGTTCCGACCCGTCGTCGGCGACATCGACGACGCGGATGTCCTCACCGGCGACGACCGCCGCGATCAGCTCCGAGCGGTCGGCGTCGGTGAACACGACGCGCGCCCCGGAGTCCCGCAGCACGAAGTCGAGGTCGGCGCGCTGGTAGGAACTGTTGATCGGTACCGCGATCGCGCCCGCCTTCAACGCGGCGAGCCACACCACGGGCCAGTGCACGACGTTCGGGAGCATGATCGCGACCCGGTCGCCCGGCCGGACGCCGTCGACCTCGATCAGCCGGTGCGCCAGTCTGGAGGTCCATTCGTCGATCTCGGCGAAGCTCCACGACCACTCCCCGAAACGCAGGAATTCCCTTTCCGGCGAGTCCTTCGCACGCCGCGCCAGCAGTTCCGTCAGTGTCGGGACGGTGGGGTCGTCACCCGCCTGTCCGGGTGCCACTTTCGCGGTCATGGCAAGCTCCTTCGCGTCTTCGCCGCGGACTGGACGATCCACGCCATCGCCGGGTCCTCGCTCTTCATCCACTCCGGGTGCCACTGGACGCCGAGCACCGGTGCGCCCGGGAGCTCGACCGCTTCGACCACGCCGTCGCTCGTCCGCCCGGTCACGACCAGGCCGGTGCCGCAACGGTCGACGGCCTGGTGGTGCCACGAGTTGGTCATCGCGTACTCACCGAACAGACCGGCGGCGATCGAGCCTTCCTCAAACGACACAAGATGATCGGCGGTGCCGTCGGTCGGCGCGGTCTCCGCCGACAGATGGCTCACCGGGCCGGCCGGAAGATCGGCGACGAGGGTGCCGCCGAGCGCGACGTTGAGCACCTGCATCCCCCGGCACACACCGAGCACCGGAATCCCCTGGTCCAGGGCGGCACGGACGAGCGCGATCTCGTACTCGTCCCGGGCCGCGTCGTGGACCATCGGGGCGGTTCTCGGATCGATGTCGCGGACCACTCCCGGGTCGCCACCCCAGAACGCCGGGTGGACGTCTTGCCCGCCGGTGATCACGACACCGGCCAGCCGCTCACAGATCGCCGTCGCGTCGGTGTCGTAGGAGAGATGCACCGGAAGCCCACCGGCCTGCGCGATCCGGCTCGCGAAGTCCGACATGTAGCTGTCGAGACAACGGTCGCCGTACCGCTCGTCGGCTCCCTTGATCAGCTCCAGCCGGAACCGCCTGCCGGTGATGCCGATCAGCGGACGCGCGCTCACGGGAACTCGAAGTAGCGAGTGGACTCCCACTGGGAGAGCTCCGCGAACGGGTCGCCGCCTTTGGTGTGGAACTCCATCCATTCCCATCGCCGCGACGCGACCCAGAAGTCCACGAACTCGTCACCGAGGTACTCGCGCAGGAGCGGATCGGCTTCCAGCGCCGCGCCCGCCTTCGACATCGTGTCGGGAATCCGGGGCACGCCGGTATTGTCGGGCAGGCACCACGCCATGTCAGTCACCTGCTCGGGCGGCTCGATCTCCCGCTCGATGCCTGCCAGCACTCCGGCCAACACCCCGGCCAGTGCCAGGTAGGGATTGACGTCGGCGCCGGGAAGCCGGTACTCGAGGCGCGAGTACTTGGGGTGCCCGGTGATCGCGCGCACCGCGGCCGTCTTGTTGTTGACGCCCCAGCTCACGGTGGTGGGCGGCCCGGTGAAGTCGACCAGTCGCCGGTAGGACGTGATCTGCGGCAACGCGAGCGAGGTGTTGCCCTCCATCGTGGCCAGCAGGCCGCCGACCGCGTGCCGCATCAGCCGGGACGGGCCGTCCTCGGCGAAGAACCGGTTCACTCCATCGCTCTGGAGCGACAGGTTGATGTGGGCGCCCTGTCCATAGCCCGCAGTCGGCTTGGCCATGAAGGTCACCGTGTGGCCCTGCTCGAACGCGACCTCACGCATGACCTGACGGGTCCGCGCCCAGGAGTCGGCCAGCGTGATCGGATCCGCCGGCGCCAGATTCAGCTCCGTCTGCCCGGCGGCGGCCTCATCGGTCCATGCCTCCCAAGCGATGCCGACGCGATCGAGGCGGTCGACGACCGCTTCCATGTAGTCGACCCAGTCCTTGGACCTCGCCAAGTGGTATGTCGCTCCAGTACCGCCGCCCAACGGCGTCAGATTCCGGTACCCGAGTTTTCGCGCCTCTTGGACGGATTCCTCGAACAGCGTCGCTTCGATCTCCACGGCGATCGTCGCGGTGTACCCGAGAACCGCCAGCCGGGCCACGAGTTTCCGTACGAGATTCCGCGGGCAGATCGGCACGGGCGTGCCGTCCTTCAGCCAGTAGTCGCCGATGACCGCGTCCAGGCCCGGTTTCCACTCGACGATCGTCGACAGGTCGGGGATCATCTGGATGTCGTAGAGATTGCCGCGCCAGTCCGGGAAAGCGTCACCGAGAACGATTTCGTTGCCGAGGTCGATCGCGAACAGGATGTCGGCGAAGGCGAAGCCGGATTCCTTGCCCGAGGCGAACTTCGTCATCGAGACGTTCTTGCCCAGAAAGCTTCCGTCGTGGTTCGTCGCCTCGAGGCGCACGGCGCGTGTATCAGACATCGAACCGAACCCTCCAGGACGCGGCCGTCATGACCGACATCTGTGCCAACGTGCCCTTGAGCCGCAGACCGGCCGCCAACGAGGCGACGAAGTCGTCCGCTCCGCTGAAGACACCGGCGAGAACGTCGGGCGGCCCCGCCATCAGGTACTCGGTCGCCCCGTCTCCGAACCGGGCCCGCTCAGGGCCGTCGACGAGCAGAACGTCGGGGATGCCTGGTATTTCCCTTGTCACCGCCCAGAAATGCCGGGCGGCCTCGCGCCAGTGCGGTAGCGGCGGCGTCAACGCGCGCAAGGTGCCGGCGGCCAGGACGACATCGCCGGCGGGCTCCCGCACAGCGGCGAAGCGCGCCCGCAGATCGACGACGACCATCGCGTCGGGCTCGGCCACGACTCCTCCGGTCACCGTGATCGTCTTGCCACCGAAGGAAATCGTCGCGGCCTGCGGTGTGTCGTGGGAGCGGACGGCCACGGTGCCGACGGAGCGGCCCAAGACCTCGGTCGCGTGACCGATCCGCGAGGAGTCACGCAAGGTGCGCCCGATCAGCCGGACGACCGGACTCGCGTCGTCTTCGATCGTGATGGGGAAGGTCGAGCCCTCCCTCGCGGGGGCCTCGGGGAACGTCATGATCTCGGCCATCAGGCGGCCCTTTCGATCTTGGCGAGTTAGTCAAATGACTCGATCAATTGACGAAGATGATGAGCGCCCCCGTGCGTGTTGTCAACAGCCCCTTTCGGGCACCGCCTCTTGACGAGGGCGGGAAGTTGTCACACACTCGATCACCTGACTTAATCGGATGACCTACTAGGTCCCCGAACAGGAGCTCTCATGGAAGTCATCCACCAGCGCTACGTCGCCTACTCCGAGGCTCACTACGCCGGCAACCTCGTCGACGGCGCGTTCGGCCTGGCACTGTTCGGCGACGCCGGAACCCATCTCGCGATCGTCATGGACGGCCACGAGAGCCTCTTCGCGGGCTATTCGTCCGTCGAATTCCTGGCTCCGGTGCGCGGCGGCGACGTCGTCGAGGTCGAAGCCCGACTCGCGGCGAAGGGCGCCCGGAGCCGGACGATCGACTTCGAGCTGCGCGTCATCGCCCGGGCCATCGATCACACGGGCGAGGCGGAAGTCCTCGCCGAACCCATCGTCGCCACCCGGGCCCGCGGGACCGGTGTCGTACCCGCCAACCGAGAAGGAAGTGCAGCATGAAAGACGCCACGGAATCCGCCGACATCGTGATCATCGGTGCCGGTATCTCCGGCATCGGCGCGGCCCGGCACCTGATGGCCGACTTCCCCGGCAAGAAGGTCCTCCTGCTGGAGTCCCGGGACTCGATCGGCGGCACCTGGGACCTGTTCCGCTATCCGGGTGTCCGGTCCGACTCCGACCTGCACACCTACGCCTACGAGTTCAAGCCGTGGCGGCACCGGAGCGCGATCGCCGAAGCGCCGTTGATCCGTGAATACCTCGACGAGACGGTCACCGAGTTCGGCCTGGACAAGATCCTTCGACTCGGGCACCGGGTGACCTCCGCCGACTGGTCGAGCGCCAAGGCGCGGTGGACGCTTCAAGTCGCCGTGAAAGACGGCACCGAGCGCAAGACCATCAAGGCGGGCTTCGTCTTCAGCGCGACCGGCTACTACCGATACGACAAGGGATACACGCCCCACTTCGAAGGTCAGGACGACTTCCAGGGCGACATCCTCCATCCCCAGCAGTGGCCGGAGGATTACGACCACAGCGGCAAACGCGTGGTGATCATCGGCAGTGGCGCGACGGCGGTGACGATGCTCCCGGCCATGCTGATGGGAGACGGCGGCGCGGCCCATGTGACGATGCTCCAGCGCACGCCCAGTTACATCGCCTCCCAGCCGCGGGTCGACAACATCGCCGTCAAGCTCACCAAGCTGCTCGGGGCCAAGCGCGGCTACTCGGCCACGCGCCTGAAGAACATCTGGATCGACTTCCTGCTCGTCAGCACCTTGCGCAAGTTCCCCGACTTCGGGCGGAAGGCGCTTCGCAAGTGGGCACTCAAAGAGCTTCCGGTGCACATCGACGTGGACACCCACTTCAACCCTCCGTACGCCCCTTGGGACGAGCGGCTCTGCGTCACCCCGGACGGGGAGTTCTTCAAGGCACTCCGCAGTGGCAACGCCGACGTGGTCACCGACCGGATAGACCGCTTCACCGAGAACGGCATCCTGCTGCAGTCGGGCCAGGAGCTGGAGGCCGACCTCATCGTCACCGCGACCGGCCTCGTGATGCAGATGCTGGGCGGTATCCAGCCCACAGTGGACGGTCTCCCGGTGAAGATGTCCGACGCCCTCCTCTACCGCGGTGCCCTCATCTCCGGTGTACCGAACTGGGCCATGATGCTCGGCTACACGAAGGCGTCGTGGACCCTCCGATTGAGCAACGTGTGCCGGCTGGTCGGCGACGTGCTCCGGCGCATGGACGCGAACGGGTACGACATCGCGGTCCCGGTCGTCCCGGATGGCCTCGCCACCACGGATCTCCTCGACCTCACCGCGGGCTACATGCAGCGGGCGAAACCCGAACTTCCCCGCCAGGGCACCGAATTGCCGTGGCGGATGCACACGACGTTCGTGAAGGACAACCGGCTCTTCAAGGGGAAACTGGTCGATCGGCACATTCGGTTCTCCGCACGGACCTCCGCGTCCGCCGACCTCACGAGCGCGGCGGCCGACTCGTGACCACGGTGAGCCGGCGTCTCCAACGGGCCCTCGTCATCGCCCTGAGCCGCACCCCTCCCCCACTCCTCAAGCTGCTGACACGTCCTCCGGTCAACAGCGCCGGCGAGCGGATGGCGCCCGACGTCGCCCTCCTGATGAAGCTCACGGAAGCCGGTGGCGACTACAGCGATCTGCCGGCGACAGAGGCGAGGAAGGTCACCGAACGGGACGCGGCCTTGTTCGCCGACCGGATCGCCCCGTGCCCGGTCGAGCAGGAAGTCGATCTCGGCGATGGGCTCTGGGCGACCCGCTACAGCTCAGGCAAGTCCGCCCGAGGGTTGATCCTTTTCTTTCACGGCGGCGGATTCGCGCTGGGAAGCCGCGCGAGTTACGCCTCCCCGGCGCGGATGCTCGCGCGGGGAACGGGCGCCGACGTCCTGTCCGTCGAGTACCGGCTCGCGCCCGAACACCCCTTCCCGGCGGCGCACGACGACGCGCTCGTCGCGTGGCATTACGCCATCGAGCATGCAGTGGACCCACATCGGATCGTCGTCGCGGGTGAAAGCGCCGGTGGCAATATCGCCGCCGTGCTTTGCCAGCGGCTACGCGGTGAGGCCGTCCAGCCGATGACGCAGGTGCTCATCCAGCCGGTGACCGATATTTCGGAGCGGCGTCCGTCCCAGGACGAGTTCGCCGGCTCTCCCGCGTTGTCCGCCAAGCAGATCGAGTGGTTCATGGGGCATTACCTCCCCGAAGGAACCGACCGGCTCGACCCGCGTGTTTCCCCGTTGCTGGCAGACGATCTGACGGGCCTCCCCCGCGCCATCGTGGCGGTCGCCGGATTCGACCCGCTCCGCGACGACGGAATCGCCTACGCGACCGCGTTGATGACAAACGGTGTACCCGCAGAGGTGATCCACGAGCCCGAACTCGTGCACGGCTACATCGGCTTCACCGCGATCAGCCCGAGCAGCAAAGCGGCCACGATGCGGCTGGTACGAGCCGTCGCCGCAACGCTCACCTCATCACCGGAACGGAGCAAACCATGATCGAGCTCGAGACGGACGTCGTCGTGATCGGTGCCGGTATGGCGGGATTGATGGCGGCGACCACACTGTCCGAAAAGGACGTCGTCGTGCTCGAAGCGGCCGACCGGGCCGGAGGCCGCGTGGAGTCGGTCCGCCAGGATGACTACTGGATCAACCTCGGAACCCAGTTCACCGAGGGAACCGGCACCCTGATCGAAGCCCTCGAACGCCACCAGGTCGGTATGGGGACGCTGGCGGGCAAGAAGGTGGCCCTCGCGCTCCACGGAAAACAGGTCGACACCTCGAATCCGTTCGGCCTGATGTTCCGCTCCCGGATGTCCTTTATGGACCGGTTAGGGCTGGCGGCCGTCGGCGCCCGCATCCTCGCGGCGGCACCGTTCCTGCAACTGAACCCCGACCACCGCCTGGCGAAGCGGGTCCGGGCGAAGCTCGACGCCCTCTCCGCGTCGTATGTCCTTCGAGGTGTCAGGTCCGAGGTCGCGCGGGACATGGTCCGGTCGTGGTCCGGGCAATGGATGGGGTGCGAGCCCGAGGAGACCGCCGCGACCCAGTTCGTCACCTCGATGGGCATCCTCCTGACCGATCCGGCGAAGGTGCCCAACTTCTCCTTGCCGGAAGGGGGAAACCAGACACTCACCGATATCCTGGCCGCCGACCTCGGCGAACGGCTCCGGCTGAATTCGCCGGTGAAATCGGTGGAGTGGACCGAGAACGACGTCGTCGTGGACTACGAAGACGCGAACGGACCGGCGCGGATCCGGGCCCGCCGGGCGATCGTCGCCGTTCCCGGCGATGTGGCCGTGAAGCTCATGCCCGGCCTCCCGTCCGCGTATCGGACGGCGTTCGACGATATCCACTACGGCCGGTACCTGGTGGTGGGTTACTTCACCCGCGAGGAAGGCCCTCAGCGATGGGACGACTACATCGCCGTGTCGACACCCCAGCTGTCGTTCCAGGCGATGTTCAACCACGCCGCGGCTCAGCGCGGTCCCGGCCCACGAAAGCCGGGCGGCGCACTGGCCTGCTTCGCGGGCGGCGCCGTGGCCGACAGCCTGTTCGGACTCACCGACGAGGAGATCGTCAGCCGGTTCACCGCGGACCTCCTCTCGCTTTATCCCGAGCTCGAAGGAAAACTCGACGAGGGAATCGTCCGGCGGCATCCTCGGGTCGTGCCGTTCTGGGCACCCGGCGGACGGGCCTCGCTGCCGGCACTGCGCCGACACCTCGGCCCCGTGTATCTGGCCGGCGACTATCAGCTCGACATGCCCTCACTCGCTGACGCGGCCTCGTCAGGTGAGCAGGCCGCGAAGCAGGTTTTGGCGAGCCTGTCCCGCCCACGATGAGCTATTCGGCCGCTGTGAGGCATTCCCGTACCACGGCGACCACGGCCCCCTTAGGGTCCGCCACCTGCTGCAATCCGTACCTGTCCAGCAGCAGGCCGCCGAGGAAGACGTCGACCATCGATGCCCCGACCTCTTCGGGGCTCTGCGCGCCCTTGGGGTCGAACCAGACCCACATCCATTGCACAGAGCCAAAAAGCTGCAAGGTGGTGACGCGGGCGTCGACTTTCCGGAAGAGTCCGGCGTCGACGCCATGCTGTAGTTCGGCTTCGGTGAGGCGCTGCATCTCGCCGCGCAGCTTGCGGACTTCCTGCATCGCCGGGTCGTCCGACAGCTGCACGACCTCCCGCTGGGTCGCGACGGTGGCGTGGCGATCGACGACGTGCAGAAGCACCGAGGCGTAGATGATCGCGGCCACGCGCTCCTGCGGTTTCTCCAGGCGTTCCCACATTCCCTGGACCGCGTGGAGTTGGCGGCGCATGTAGTTCTCTTCCACTTCGCGCAGCATCTGGGCCTTGGTGCCGAAGTGGTGGACGATGGTTCCCTTGGACATGCCGAGTTCGTCGGCGATGTCTCCCAGGTTGGTCTGGTCGTAGCCGCGTTCGGCGACGTGCCGGGCGAACGTCTCCAGGATCTCTGCTCGCCTGCCGACTGGTCGGGGCACCGCGTTCTCCCTGTGTCTCGCGTGGTCACCGTACGGACGGTCGATCAGGGCCAGTCTAGAAGACCTGCCGGCATTCAGGGCAGGTAGATGGATTTGCAGCGCTGGTACGCGGTCAGGCCTTCCGGACCTAGTTCGCGGCCGAGGCCGCTGGCTTTGACGCCGCCGAACGGGGCGCCGGGGTCCATGGTGAAGCCGTTGACGCCGATGGTGCCGGTGACGACCTTGCGGGCGAGGGCGTGTCCGCGGTCGATGTCGGTCGTCCAGACGGTGCCGCCGAGGCCGTAGTCGGAGTCGTTGGCGATGCGGATGGCGTCTTCGTCGTCGGTGAAGGGGATGATCGCCAGCACCGGGCCGAAGATCTCTTCCCTGGCGATGGTGTGGTCGTTGGCGACGTCGGCGAAGATCGTCGGCTCGAGGTACCAGCCGCGGTCGAAGCCGGCGGGGCGGCGGCCTCCGGTGGTGATCCGGCCGCCTTCGGCCGTGCCTGTGGCGATGTAGGCCTCGACGCTTTCGCGTTGCTTCCGGCTGGCCAGCGGGCCGACCACGGTGGCCTTGTCCAGCGGGTCGCCGATGGGCAGGGAGGAGGCCAGTGCGGTGAAGGCGTCGACCACTTCGTCGTAGCGGCTTCGCGGGGCGAGGATGCGGGTGCTGATGAAGCAGCTCTGCCCCTGGTTGAGCAGGCAGGAGCTGAACATGCCCTTCATGCTCACCGTGAGGTCTGCGTCGTCGAGGATGATGCCGGCGGATTTGCCGCCCAGTTCGAGGGTCACCGGGCGCAGCAGCCTGCCACAGGTTTCCGCGATCGACCTGCCCGCTTCGGTGGAGCCGGTGAAGGCGATCTTGTCGACGCCGGGGTGGCGTACCAGGTGGGCGCCCGCTCCGCGACCTGAGCCGGGCACGATGTTGAGCACGCCGGGCGGGAGGCCTGCGGCGATCGCGGCGTCGGCGATCTGCAGGGCGTCGAGCACCGTCTCCGAGGAGGGTTTGAGCACCACGGCGCACCCCGCGGCGAGCGCGGGGGCGAGTTTGAAGAAGGTCAGGGACTGGGGGAAGTTCCAGGGCACGATCGCCCCGACCACCCCGATCGGTTCCCTGCGGACCGCTGTCGTGCCGCTGACCAGTGATGGCCGGAGCTCTTCCGGTGGCTGCTCGCGGATCAGGCCCGCGTAGTACCGCAGCAGATTGGCCGGAACGAGGCCTTCGGTCTGCAGCCCGATGCGGATGGGCATGCCGTTCTGGCTGCTCACGTGCCGCACGATCTCGCCGCTGCGCGCCGACAGCTCGGCGGCGAACCGGTCCAGGACGTCGGCTCGTGCCGATGCTTCCCAGGACGACCAGCCGTGAGGGTCGTCGAAGGCGCGACGAGCCGCGGCGACGGCGGCGTCGATGTCGGCTTCCACTCCGGCGGCGACGTGACCGAGCAGTTCCTCGGTGCTCGCGGAATGGACCGCGATCCGTTCGGCGGTCGACGGCCGCGCCCAGCCGCCGTCGATGAAGAGGGCCTCGGCTTGGACGGTCATCACAGCTCCTTGGTCGGGATGGGCAGCAGGACGGGTTTCACGACGGAGCCGGCGTGCATCGCGGCCTCCGCGTCGTTGATCTCGTCCAGGGGGAAGGTGGTGATGAGCTTGTCGAAAGGGAACCGGCCCTGTCGCCACAGCGCGATGAGCCGCGGGATCAGCAGCTTGGGTACGGCGTCGCCTTCGAGGATTCCCTTGACGGTGCGGCCGAGCGCGAACTGGTCGGGCCTGATCGCGAGCGCCCCGCGCTGCACTCCGAGCAGCCCGCACACTCCGCGCAGGCGGAGCACGTCGATCGCGGTGGTGATCACCTCGGGGACACCGGTGGTGTCCAAGGTGTACTCGAGACCGCCGCCGGTGAGCTTCCGCAGATGCTGGGTCAGGTCCGGGGTCGTGGCGTCGACGACGTGGGTGGCGCCCAGTTCTTCGGCGAGCCGCAACCGTTCCGGGTTGAGATCGACCGCGACGATGGTCGTCGCCCCGGCGACACGAGCGGCCATGATCGCCGAGAGCCCGACGGTTCCGGCGCCGAACACGGCCAAGCCGGTTCCGGGCTTGAGGTCGAGGGAGTTGAAGACCGACCCGGCGCCGGTCAGGACACCGCAGGCCAACGGGCCGAGCAGGTCCAGTGGCAGCGCCGGGTCGACCTTGATGGTGTTGCGTGCCGCGACGACGGCGTGCGTGGCGAAGGAGGACTGGCCGAACCACCGGCCCTTGACCGCGTTGCCCGCCGCGTCGCGGGCACCCGTCGAGCGGTCGGCACGCTTGCCCGACATGTTGCGGGGCCAGAACGATTCGCAGTACGCCGGCTGGGCGGCCAGGCAGTTCGCACAGTCGCCGCAGGAGTCGAAGGAGAGCACGACGTGGTCGCCGACCCGCGGGTCGGCGACGCCGTCACCGACGGCCTCCACCACCCCGGCGGCCTCGTGTCCGGCGATCACCGGCGGCTTCACGACCGGCGTGCGGGGCAGCAGGTCGGTATGGCAGAGCCCGACTCCGGCGATCCGCACGAGGACCTCGCCGCGTCCGGGGGCGTCCAGGACGACGCTCTCGAGAGAAAACGGCCCGTCCGGTGCGCGGAGCACGGCAGCGGTCGCTCGCACGGTGCCGGTCGTGATGGTCATGGATACTGTTTACAGACCGTACGTGCGGTCAGTCAAGTCTTCCGCTACGGTCGGGCATAGCCGGGCAGTTCGGGTTCGGCGGGCAGCTTCGGCTGGGTCAGGCCCAGGATGCCGCCGAGAGCGCTGCCGACCGTGGGGACGGCGTTGGCGAAACCCAGCAGATCCACGTTGGGCAGGAACGGTTTCCAGCATTGGGCCCTGATACGGCTCGCGACAGCGGGACCGTCGTGGGTGAGGGCATCGACGGCGACCTGCCAGGCGACATTGTCGGCCAGCATCGTGACGTGATCGGCGAGACGTCCGGGACAGAAGTCCTGAACCGTGAAGTTCGCCGCGCCGTCGAGCCGGCCCGCTTGCGGCGCCGGGGTGACGATCTCGTCGAACACGGTCTGGACCGTGGTGTACGACGGCCCGACAGGAAGAGGATCACGGGTCATCCTGGTCAGCAGGTTCGAACCGATCCGAGCCTGCCAGGAGATCGCCGTGCAGGGGCCGGCGCAGACGAGGTTGCCGATGGCGGTGCCGTGGAAGTCACCGGACAGTGCGACCACGTCGTCGACCTTGTCCGGCAGGTCGGGCCAGAACCGCAGGGACCACAGGATGTGCGTGCCCCCCTGACTGTGACCGAGGACGGAAACCTTACGGCCGCTCAGGTCGTGGACGCGGCGGATCGCGTGGACGAGGTACTCGTTGGCGATGGGAACGCTGATCAGCGCCCGTTCCGGCAACGCCACCGTGCAGACCGGCACCCCCAGCGCGGGCAGGGCGCGTTCGTAGTTCCAGCTCCAGTATTCCTGCGGTGTCGCGCCGGTGCCGTGCACCAGCAGCACCGGGTTGACCCTGGCGTCCTTGATGTCGGCGGTACACGTGACGGCCGCGTCCATCGCGGCCTCCGGCGCCGACAGCGGCGGACCGGGGTCTTCGGCCGCCATCGCGGGCACGCCCGCGAAAGCCATGAGCAGGACGGCGAGTATCGCCGGAATGGTACGAGCAACCATGGTGTCTCACCCATCTCGCGCTTCGTTGCGCGGTGAGGTCGGAGCACGTCGCAGCCCTCTGAACACCTCGGACGATGTATTGACTGTACGTGCGGTCGGGCTCATAGTTGCTCAAAGTCAACGTCGACACAAGACGGCCGTCGTGCCGATCTAGGAGAGCCATGACCGAGCCCCTGACCTTCCCCGAGGCGTTCCAGCGCACCGTCTCGGTCAAGCCGGACGCCATCTCGCTGCACACGGTGGACGACAGCCCGGACCTCACCTGGCGCGCCTACGGCGAGGCGGTACGCCGCATCGCGGGCGGGCTCGCCGCGTTGGGTGTCCACCGTGGACAGACCGTCGCGACGATGTTGACCAATCGCCCCGAATTCCACCTGAGCGAGACCGCCGCCTCTCATCTCGGCGCGACGACGTTCTCGATCTACAACACCAGCTCTCCGGAGCAGATCGGTTACCTGCTCGGCCACGCCGGCACGAGGGTGGTGATCTGCGAGCGGCAGTTCGCCGACCGGATCCGCGCGGCAGGCGGCCCGGTCGAACATCTCCTGATCGTCGAGGATGGTGACCTCGACCGCCTGGAGCCCTCCCCCGGCTTCGACTTCGAGGCTTCCTGGCGTTCGGTGCGGCCGGACGACGTGCTGTGCCTGATCTACACCTCGGGGACGACCGGGCCGCCGAAGGGTGTCGAGCACACCCACCGCGGTGTGCTCGCGCTGGCGAAGAGTTTCAGCTCGCCTTTCCCGCTGGGCGACGACGACATGGGGATCTCGTATCTGCCCGCCGCCCACGTCGCGGACCGGTTTCTCAACCATTACTTCGCCATGCGCTACGGGGTCGCTGTCACCCCTGTCGCCGATCTGCGGCAACTGCCTGCCGCGTTGGCCGCCGCGCGGCCGACGACGTTCGCGGGGGTGCCGCGGATCTGGGAGAAGATCAAGCTGGGGCTGGAGATGCGGCTGCAAGCCGATCCCGGACTCGCCGCCGGTTTCCAGGCCGGTGAACCGCAGGTCCTGGCCGCTGTGCGCGCCCAACTCGGCCTGGACAAGCTTCGCTGGGCCCTGTCCGGCGCAGCCGCGATCCCACCCGACGTCTACGCCTTCCTCGAACGTCTCGGACTTCCCGTCAGCGAGGCATGGGGCATGTCGGAGTGCGGCCTCGGCATCGGCGCGCCGCCCGCCCAGGCTCGAGCGGGAACGGTCGGCACACCCCTGCCCGGCCTCGAGACCCGCCTGACCGAGGACGGCGAACTACTGGCGCGTGGCCCCTTCCTGATGAAGGGGTACCGCGACGACCCGGCCAGGACCGCCGAGGCGATCGACCCGGAAGGCTGGTTGCACACCGGCGACATCGTCACCGTCGCCGACGACGGCCACATCACGATCATCGACCGCAAGAAGGAACTGATCATCAACGCGGGCGGCAAGAACATGTCCCCCACCAACATCGAGAACGCCATCGGCTCCGGCTCCCCGCTGATCGGCCCGATGATGGTGATCGGCGACAACAAGCCCTACAACGTCGCACTGATCACCCTGGACCCGGACGTCGCCGCCGCCTTCGGCGAGAAACTCGGCCTCGAGCCCGACCCCGGCGTCCTGGTCAAGGACGAGCGCATCCGGCTCGCCGTCCAAGACGCGGTCGACGCCGGGAACGCGAAGCTCTCGCGAGCGGAGCAGATCAAGCAGTTCGCCCTCCTCCCGGCGTTCTGGGAACCCGGTGGCGACGAGATCACCCCGACGATGAAGGTCCGGCGCAAACCCATCACGCAGAAGTACGCGTCCGAGATCGCCGAGCTGTACACCCGGCGCGCGGACGGCTGACCCACCGCGAAACGTCCGGGGCACACTCTTGCCATTTTGACTGACCGTCCGTACGGTCATCTACAGAACCGAGGCTGCGGAGGAGACATGGCAGATCCCTTGCCCACCGGCGAACCCCCGGCGACCCTGCGCCGGATAGGGCACGTCGCGCTCATCACCTTGAACCGGCCCCACGTGATGAACGCCGTCAACGCCGCGATGTCGGTCGCGGTGGAGGCCGCGGTCGACGAGTTCGCCGCCGATCCCGAGCTGCGTGTCGGCGTGCTGACCGGCGCGGGCCGCGCCTTCAGCGCCGGAGCGGACCTCAAGGAGGTCGCGGCCGGACGTCCGCTCATCACCCGGGAACAGCGCGAACGCGGCTTCGGCGGGTTCCTCAAGCGCCGGCTGGACAAGCCGGTGATCGCCGCGGTCAACGGCTACGCGTTCGGCGGCGGCACGGAACTCATGCTCGCCTGCGACCTGGCGGTGATGAGCGAAACCGCCGAGCTCGGGCTGCCCGAGGTCACCCGCGGCATCATCGCCGCGGGCGGTGGCCTGCTGCGCCTGGCCCGGCGCGTCCCGCTGGCGGTCGCACTGGAGGCCACCCTCACCGGCGCGCCGATCACGGCCGAGTCCGCGTTGCACTGGGGGCTGGTCAACCGGGTCGTTCCTCAGGAGAAGGTGCTCGACGAGGCTCTGGCGCTGGCCAACGTGATCGCGGCGAACGCGCCACTGGCGGTACAGGCCAGCAAACGCGTCATTCACCAGATGCTCGCACTCGGTTCGGACTGGGAACCCGCCGCTTGGGAGCTGTCCGACGCCGAGGCGGTCACGATCATGAAGACCGCCGACGCCAGGGAAGGGCCACGCGCGTTCGCGGAGAAACGCAAGCCCAGCTGGGAAAGCCGGTGACGCGCATGAGTGGGGCGGCGATCGCCGGACTCGGTCTCACCGACGTCGGCAAGATCTATGACCGCAGCGCGACGGATCTGGCCGCCGAGGCCGTACGCCTCGCCGCCGCCGACGCCGGGCTGGCGATGTCCGAAGTGGACGGACTGCTCGTCACCCCCGGCGTACGAGGAGCGCCGCGGTTGTCGCTGCAGAAAGTCCTCGGGATGACCGACCTGCGTCTGCTCGCCGAGATCGGCGCGCTGGGGGCCGGCCCGGCGGTGATGATCGCCCACGCCGCGGCGGCGATCGAGCGTGGCGAGGCGACCGCGGTCGCCTGCGTGTTCGCCGATACGCCGCTCAAGTCGCAGGGTTCCGGGCGGGACGCGTTCGGCGGGTCCGGCCGTTCCCTGCCGAAGGGGTTCGCCGGGTATCACGCGGGGATCGGGGCGGTGACCCCCAACCTGTTCTACGCGTTGGCCGCGCGCAGGCACTTCGAGGCCTATGGCACGACCAGTGAACAGCTCGGTGCGATCGCCGTGGCCCAGCGCGCGTGGGCGGCGGACAACCCCGACGCACAGCACCGCGTGCCGCTGACGCTGGCCGAACACCAGGAGTCGCCGGTCATCGCGGATCCGCTGCGGCTGCTGGACTGCTGCCTGGTGTCCAACGGCGCCGCCGCGGTCATCGTCACCAGCGCCGGCCACGCCCGCGACCTCGCCCAGCCCCCGGTCGGCGTCCTCGGCTGGGGGCAGGCACATCCAGGACGGGTGATGCACCGCGACTCACGCTTCGGCCTGCGTACGGGCGCCGCCGAGTCCGGGCCGCGGGCGCTGCGCATGGCCGGAGTCACCGTCGACGACGTCGACCTCCTGCAGCTGTACGACTGCTACACCTACACCGTCCTGGTCACGCTCGAGGACTACGGCTTCTGCCCGAAAGGCGAGGGCGGGAAGTTCGTCGCCGACGGACGGCTCGCCCCCGGCGGTTCCTTGCCGTGCAACACCGGCGGCGGCCAGCTGTCGGCCTACTACCTGACCGGGTTCACCCCCATCGTCGAAGCCGTGATCCAGGGGCGCGGACAGGCCGGCGCACGCCAAGCCGCCCGGCGCGACGTGATCATGGTCAGCGGCAACGGCGGCATCCTCGAACACCACGCGACCCTGATCCTGAGCGGAGCGGGCCGATGACCGAACACGCCTGGCCTCCCATCACCCGCGACGCGAAGAGCGGCCCGTTCTTCGACGCCGCGGCACGGGACGAACTGCTGATCAAACACTGCGACCGCTGCGCGCAGGCGGCGGCACCGGACGCCGCCGTGTGCCCGGGCTGCGGTGGAACCGAACTGAGCTGGGTCCGCGCGGCGGGAACGGCGACGTTGGTGTCCTGGACCGTCGTGCACCGCGCGCCCAACCGGGCCTACACCGACCTCGTCCCCTACACCGTCGGGATCGTCGAACTCACTGAAGGCCCCTGGCTTCACGCACGGGTGGACACCGCCACACCGTCGGCAGGGATGCCCCTGCGCGCCGAGTTCGTGCACGCCGACGGCAGTGAAAGCCATCCGATCTTCACCGCGGGAGCGTGATTCCGATGCCCGAACTGGACTTGGCCTCCCTGCACGAAGCCATCGCCGCCGAACTCGGCGACGAACCCTGTGTGATCGCCGGGCGAGTGGTGTCCTGGCGCGAGATGACCGACCGCACCCGCAGACTCGCCGCGGTCCTGCGCGACCACGGCCTCGGCCGCCGCGCCGACCACGTCGAGCCATGGGAGACCGGGCAGGACCACCTCGGAGTGTTGCTGCACAACGGATCCGAGTACCTCGAAGGCCTGCTCGGCGCGCACAAGGCGTCCGTGGCGCCCTTCAACATCAACTACCGCTACACCCAGGAGGAACTCGCGTATCTGCTGCGCGACGCGCGGCCGAGCGCGCTGCTGTACGCGGCCCGCTTCGCCCCCGCGCTCGCGGAGGTACTTCCCCGGCTCGACCACTCGCCGCTTCTGCTGCAAGTCGACGATGGAACACCCGGACCGCTGCTGCCGGGTGCGCTCGACTACGAGACCGCACTCGCCGGAGCGGATCCGGCCGATGGAGTGCCGAAAGCGAGCCCTGCCGACGCTCACCTGCTCTACACCGGCGGCACCACCGGGATGCCCAAAGGTGTCATCTGGCGGGTCGGCGACCTGGTCGCCGGGCCGCTGGGCGTGCGCGACCGCGACGGCTCCGCCATCACCGACGTCGAACACGCCGTCCGCCGCGCTCTCGCGATCCGCGGCCGCGTCCTGCCCGCTCCCCCGCTGATGCACGGCGCCGGCGCCGGTATCGCGCTCGGCGGATGGCTCGGCGGCGCCACCGTGGTGATCCAGCCCCGTCCCGAGCGCTTCGACGCGGCCACGCTGCTCGAAACCTGCGAGCACCGGCGAGTCACCTCGTTGGCCATCGTCGGCGACGCTTTCGGCGCTCCGCTGGTGGCCGAGCTCGAACAGCGACCACGGCCGTTGCCGGACCTGCGGCTGCTCGTCAACAGCGGAGCGGCCCTGCGCGACGAACTCAAGACCAGGCTGAAGGAACTGCTGCCACAGCTGCGGATCACGGACATGCTCGGCTCCTCCGAAACGGGACTGCACGCCAAACGCGGCTCCGGCAACCGGTTCGCGGGCAAGGGCAACGCCGTCGTGCTCGCCGACGACCGCACCCGCGTCCTCGCCCCCGGCGATGACGAGATCGGCTGGCTGGCTCAGGGCGGCCACATTCCCCGCGGCTACCTCGGCGACCGGGACAAGACCGCCGCCACCTTCGTCACCGTGGACGGGACGCGGTACTCGGTGCCGGGTGACCGAGCGCGACTGCTCGCCGACGGCGGCATCGAGTTCTTCGGCCGCGAGGCCACCACCATCAACACCGGCGGCGAGAAGGTCTTCGCCGAGGAAGTCGAACAGGTGCTCCGTGCCTTGCCGGGCGTCGCGGACGCCCTGGTCGTGGGACGCGCCAGCGAGCGCTGGGGTCAGGAAGTCGTCGCGCTCTACCACTCCGCCACCGAAGTTCCACCGACCGCGAACGAGCTCGCCGCGGGCTGCCGGGAACGGCTCGCGGGCTACAAGGTCCCGAAGGACTTCATCCGGACCGACAAGATCCACCGGCACGACAACGGCAAGGCCGACTACGCGTGGGCCCGCGATACCGCAGAAACGAGAAAGGACGGCCATGGATCCGTGGACCACTCCTGAGCGCATCAGCTTGCGCAAGATGGTCGCCGACTTCACCGAAAAGGAGATCGTCCCCCACCTCCCGCGATGGGAAGAGGACGGCGAAGTCCCGCGCCGGCTGCACGAACAGGCCGCCGAACTCGGCCTCCTGGAACTCGGTTTCCCCGAAGCCGCCGGCGGGGCGGGCGAATTCCTCGACGTCCTGGTCGTCACCGAGGAGATCCTCCTGCGCGGCGGCAGTTCCGGGCTGCTCGGCGCCTTGATGACGCACAACATCGGTGCCCCGCACATCGCCGCCGCCGGCGACCCGGACCAGATCGACCGGTTCGTCCGCCCGGCGCTGGCGGGCCGGAAGATCTGCGGGCTCGGCGTCACCGAGCCCGGAATGGGCTCCGACGTCGCGGCACTGTCGACCCGGGCGGTGCGCGACGGCGACCACTACATCGTCAACGGCGCCAAGACCTACATCACCTCCGGTACCCGCGCCGACTTCATCACCACCGCCGTCCGCACCGGAGACGCCGGGCACCGCGGTGTGTCGCTGCTGATCGTCGAGACGTCCACGCCCGGGTTCACCGTGACCCGCAAACTCGACAAGATGGGCTGCCGCTGCTCCGACACAGCGGAACTGAGCTACGTCGACGTGCGGGTGCCGGTCGCCAACCTCGTCGGCGGGGAAGGCACCGGGTTCCGGCAGATCATGCAGCGCTTCGACAGTGAACGCCTGATCATGGCGGTGCAGGCCTGCGCCACCGCGGCCCGCTGCCTCGAACTGTCCCTCGACTGGGCCAGGCAGCGCGTCACCTTCGGGCTGCCGCTCGCGCAGCGGCAGGTGATCCGGCACAAACTCGCCGAAATGGCCCGCCAGACCACCGCGGCACGCACCTTCGTCCACGACGTCGCACGCCGGTACAACGACGGCGAACAGGTGAGCGTCGACATCGCGATGGCGAAGAACACCGCCGTGTACGCGTGTGATCACGTCGTCAACGAAGCGCTGCAGATCTTCGGAGGCATGGGCTACATGCGGGAGTCCGAAGTGGAGCGTCACTACCGGGACGCCCGCCTGCTCGGCATCGGCGGCGGCGCGAACGAGGTCATGAACGAGATCATCGCCAAGAACCTGAATCTCGACACCGTGGGGAGCGCGCGATGAAGATCGTGCTGGACAGGGGCCGCTGCACCGGCCTGGGAATCTGCGAATCGCTGGCACCGGACCATTTCGAGATCGACGACAACGGCGATCTCGTCCTGCTCGACGAGGTCGCCGAGGGGGACGCGCTCGCTGAGGTCGAAGCGGCGGTGTCGGGTTGTCCCACCGAGGCGTTGCGGCTGGAGCCCTAAGGTGGGCGGCCTTGTCGTCGTCGGCGCGTCACTGGCCGGGCTGCGCGCGGTCGAGGCCGCCCGCAAGTCCGGCTTCGACGGGCCGATCACCCTCATCGGCGCCGAGGAGCACCTGCCCTACGACCGGCCCCCGCTGTCGAAAGCCTTCCTGGCAAAGGAAGACACCGCGCCGCCGATGTTCCGCGACGAGCAACTGCTTGACGAGCTCGGCGTGCGGCTGGTCCTCGGCCGGCCGGCGTCCGGTGTGGACACTCAGGACAGGACGGTCCGCATCGGTGACGAGGAGTACGGATACGACGCGCTGGTGATCGCGACCGGCGCCAGCGCCCGCACCATCCCCGGCTCGGACGCGCTGCGCGGCGTGCACACCCTGCGCACCCTCGACGACGCGATGGCGGTGCGCGCGGCCCTCGCCCCCGGCACGAACCTGGTCGTGGTCGGGGCCGGCTTCATCGGCTCCGAGGTCGCCTCCAGCGCGCGGGACCGCGGGCTCACGGTGACGATCGTGGAAGCCCAGCCCACTCCCCTGGTCCGGGCCGTCGGTGCGCAGATGGGCGCGGCATGCTCGTCACTGCACACCCGCAACGGCACCACACTGCGCTGCGGTGTCGGCGTGGCCGCGATCGAAGGCGACGGCGCCGTGGAGCGGGTCCGGCTCTCCGACGGCACAGTGCTCGAGGCGGACATGGTCGTCGTCGGAGTGGGCGCGTCCCCGGCCACCCAGTGGCTGACCGGTTCCGGCCTGACACTGGAAGACGGCGTGGTCTGCGACGAGACACTCCACACCGGAGCTCCCGGCGTCTACGCCGCGGGCGACGTCGCCCGCTGGCACAACCCGGCGTTCTCCCGGCACATGCGGCTGGAACACTGGACCAGCGCGGCCGAACAGGGCGCCCTGGCGGCGCGCAACGCGCTCGATCCCGCCAACGCCCGGCCGTACGCGACCGTGCCGTATTTCTGGTCGGACTGGTACGGCAGCCGCTTCCAGTTCGTCGGCATCCCCGCGACCGACGAAGTCCGTGTCGTCGACGGCGACACCGACAGCACCGGGTTCACCGCGCTCTACCGCGAAGGCGACCGGCTCGCCGGAGCACTCACCCTGAACCGGCCGCGGGACATCATGAAGTACCGCCGGCTCATCACCGGAGAAGCCTCCTGGGACGACGGCCTCGCCTTCGCGAAGACTCGCACCACTTGACTGACCGTCCGTACGGTCATACTCTCATCTTGCACGGCCACACGACTTGAGGAGGCGGCGTGATACTTCCCGACCTGGGCAATCCCGACACGTATCAGGACGGCTTCCCGCACGCCCTGTTCGCCCGCTTGCGCCGTGAGAGCCCGGTCGTGTGGTGCCCCGAACCGGCCGCCGACGGCTTCGACGGCGGCCCCGGCCTCTGGGCCGTCACCCGCCACGCCGACGTCGTGGCGGCCGGTAAACGCACCGATGTGTTCAGCTCCCACGAGGGTGGCACGTTCATCCGCGACAGCAGCCCTCGGGAGCTGCGCGACATGCGCCGCGCGATGCTCAACACCGACCCGCCGGAGCATTCGAAACTGCGCCGGATCGTCAGCAAGGCGTTCACCCCGCGCGTCGTGGCGGGTATGAGTGAGTCGATCACCCGCCACGCCCGCGACGTGGTGGACAAACTCGGCGACGGTGGCGACCTCGATTTCGTCGAGCACGTCTCGGCCGAGATGCCGCTGCTCGTGCTCGCGGACATCCTCGGTGTCCCGCCCGGCGACCGCCATCTGCTCTACGACTGGACCAACCGCATGGTCGGCTTCGGCGACCCGCAGGTCGGTGATCCCAGGTCGTATGTCTCGGCGTTCATCGAGCTGTTCGCCTACGCCGCGGAGCTGACCAAGCGGAAGCGCGCGCATCCGACCGACGATGTCTGGAGCCTGGCGGTCAACGCCGAGGTCGACGGCGAGCGGCTGTCCGACGACGACCTCGACCGGTTCTTCCAGCTGCTGGTCATCGCCGGCAACGAGACGACCAGGAACCTGTTCAACGGCACCATCCTGACGCTGTCACAACATCCCGACCAATGGCGGCGGCTGCGGGCCGACCCCGGTCTGCTGCCGACCGCGATCGAGGAGATCCTGCGCTACTTCCCGCCGGTCACCCAGTTCCGGCGTACCGCGGTGCAGGACATCGAACTGGGCGGGCAGCAGATCCGGGCGGGCGACAAGGTGGTGCTCTGCTATGCCTCGGCGAACCGGGACGAGGACGTCTTCACCGACCCCGACCGGTTCGACATCACCCGTACCGAGAACCCGCACGTGTCCTTCGGCGCCGGCCCGCACTTCTGCCTCGGCAACGCCGTGGCACGCCTCGAAGCGCGAGCGCTGCTGCCGATCCTGTTCGACCGGTTCCCTGCCATCGAGGTGATCGGCGAACCGGTGCGCGCGCGATCCAACTTCATCAACGGGATCAGCGAGCTTCCCGTCCGCTTGTCCACCGCAGTCGGCGCTCTCGCCTGAAGACCACAAAGGACATCCATAATGGACATCACAGGAACCGTCGCGATCGTCACCGGCGGCGCCTCCGGGCTGGGCCTGGCCACCGCACGCCGCATCGTGAAGGCGGGCGGGAACGTCGTCCTGCTCGACCTGCCCTCGTCTTCCGGTGAGCAGGCCGCTCAAGAGCTGGGGGCCGCCGCACGGTTCGCACCCGCCGACGTGACCGACGAGACCTCGGTCGCCGCCGCGCTGGATGTGGCCGAGCAGCTCGGGCCGCTGCGCGTGGCCGTCAACTGCGCGGGAATCGGCAACGCCTACAAGACCGTCGGCAAGGACGGCCCGTTCCCGCTGGCCCAGTTCCGCAAGGTCGTCGAGGTCAACCTGATCGGCACGTTCAACGTCACCCGGCTCACCGCCGAACGTATCCTCGCTCACGACCCGGTGGGCGAGGAACGTGGCGTGATCGTGTGCACCGCGTCGGTCGCCGCGTTCGACGGCCAGGTCGGCCAGGCCGCGTACTCCGCGTCCAAGGGCGGCATCGCGAGCATGACCCTGCCCATCGCCCGCGACCTCGCCGCCAAACAGGTCCGGATCATGACCGTCGCACCCGGACTGTTCGACACTCCCCTGCTGGCCGGATTGCCGGACGAGGCGAAAGCCTCCCTGGGCGCACAGGTTCCGCATCCCGCACGGCTCGGCGACCCGGACGAGTACGCCGCGCTGGTCGAGCACATCATCGCCAACCCCATGCTCAACGGCGAAACGATCCGGCTCGACGGAGCCATTCGCATGGCCCCGCGCTAGCGCCGTGTCCGCACGCCTATCGCAGCCGAGCATCGGCGAACCCACTGCCATGAAGGCGAGCAGCAGAACGGGCGACCAGCTCGTGGCCGTCAACCCGGCGACCGGGGAGCGGATCGGCACTGCACCGGTACTCAACGCCGCCGCGGTGGCCGAGCTCGCCGCGCGGGGCCGTACCGTCCAGCCCGGCTGGAACGCGCTCGGATTCGAAGGCCGTGCGGTGATCCTGTGCGGCAAACGCGTCCACGGAGCGTCGCCGTTCGTCCTCGGCAAGAAACGCGCCATGTCCTTCTGGTCGAACAACGGCGACCCCGATCCCCAGCCGGCCCTGGGCAACGGATACGAACGGCTCCGCCCCGTCGCCACCCGAGAACCCGGCCGTACCCGATGCCGCCCCCGGCGCGCTCCGTCTGCCGATCTCCCCGGCCTGACTCACTGCGAGGTAGCCCTATGATCCGCGAACCCGTGCGCCTCGACCACGGGGACGGTGTCGCCCGCATCGGACTCAACGTCCCCGAGCGGAAGAACGCGATCGACCTGGCGCTCGCCACGGCGCTCGCGGAAGCTGTCCGCACCGTGGCCGCCATGCCCGATATCGGCGCCACCGTGCTCTACGCCGAAGGCGACACGTTCTGCGTCGGCGGTGATCTCCGCGCCTTCGCGAACACCACGACCCCCGGAGCCCTCGTCGGGCAAGTCGCCCACGCCGCTCACGCAGCCATCCTCGGCCTCCGCGCATTGGAGATGCCGGTCATCAGCGCCGTCCAAGGAGCATGCGCCGGCGGCGGCCTCGGCATCGCACTCGCCGCGGACATCGTCATCGCCGGAACCGACGCCCGCTTCCGCACGGCCTACACCGCGGCGGGCCTCTCACCGGACGGCGGCGCCTCCTGGATCCTCACCAGAACCCTCGGACCCGCCCGAGCCGCCGACCTCATCCTCACCAACCGCCAACTCGACGCCGACACAGCCGAGCGCTACGGCCTGATCAGCCGCGTGACCGACAACCCCTTCGATGACGCCTGCACGATGGCCCACTCTCTGGCCCGTGGACCACGGGAGGCACTGGCCGCGTCTGCCCACCTCGTCCGCGAAGCTCCGACCACGACACTGGCGCCGCATCTCGACAACGAAGCCCGTCAGATCGCCGCACTGGCCGATACCGCGGAAGGAAGGGAAGGAATCACCGCCTTCCTCGAACACCGGCCGGCCGACTTCGGCAACGTCCGAACGAGAACCCAAGCAGGGGCACCGAATTCCTGAGACTGGTCGACCATCGACACCGCGGAACGCATACGCAATGGACGCGCGAGACCGGTTTCCTTAGCTCCTCATCCGTCTTCAGTATCCGTTAAGCCGTGTCCCCGAACTTTCTCCCGGCGTGACCGGAAACGAACCTACGACGCCCGGGTTCCCCGGAAGCCACACTGACCGCCAGGCCGTCCACCACGACGACCCCGCCTCCGGCAAGACGATCTGGTCCCGCATCACGCGCAGACCATCCACCGGCCGGGCATCGTCCACCCATCCGGACGTCGACGAGCGGCACCACAGAACTGATCGACCGGAACCGGGTGGCGGCAGTCCGTGGATCGCTATGCCGCCACCAGATCCACGACGATGGCCGAAGCGAAGTGCCCTGCCCACCAAAATCCGAACGCTCACGCGCGAACCCGAAGCCAAACAGCCAGAACAGAGGCATCTCGCCGACGAGTACCCACCTGACCCACTCCCGGCGTTGTCGGGTCGAAGGGCCCTTCACACCGGAGCACTTGCCGGCGCGGTCAGCCGAGCCAGCGACTATCGCGCATGAGGTCGCGTCCCCGGAGCTCGTTCTCTTCACGCCAGGCCTGGATGCGCCGTGGCCGGATCTGGAAGTACTGGTAGGGCTCGGCGAGCCGGCGCGGGTCGAAACCGGTCCTCGTCGCGAACGCGTCGCCCGTCTCAGGGGCGGGGTCCACCGGCTCGGCGGTGCCGTCGACGATGACGACGTCGCGGGTCGGTCCGAGGCTGAGCCGCACTCGGCCATCGGCCAGCAGGTTGCGGGCGGTGACCGAGGTTCGCGGTGCCGAGACGAGGAAGGCGGTGCCGTCCCAGAGGTAGGAGAGGGGGACGAGGTGGGCACCGCCGCCCGTGGAGCCCGACGTCGCGATCCAGACATCGACATCGTTCTCCAGTTTCGCGCGGGTGTCCCGCAGTCTTTCGTCGAGTCCACGCGGCGGCGCGCCTGTCATGCTTTCCTCCTGTTATTTCGCGTGCGGACACATCAGGACGTGAGTGCCGACGACCTTGGCAAGGGCGCGGCGCCGGTACAGCGCCGGCTTGACCGGACTCGTCCCGTCCGGGGCCCGCACGACACCGCGTTGGGCGGCCGTGGGGTCGGCCACGTCGAGGGTGACGGACTCGATGGAGGTCAGGGCGATCACGCCGGTTCCGCCGCGGCTGCGGACGCTTCTCGATTCCCGGCCGGCGCCACCGCCTGCTCCACCAGCGCACCGATCCGCGCCTCCACCTCAGCCGTGACGTCGGTCAAGGCGAAACCCGCGGCCCACATCGGGCCGTCGTCCAGCCTGGCCAGATCGCTGAACCCGAGTGTCGCGTAGCGCGCCTTGAACTTCTCCGCGCTCTGGAAGAAGCACACCACCTTCCCGTCCAGCGCGTAGGCGGGCATCCCATACCACAGCTTCGGCTCCAGGACCGGAGCGTTGGCCTTGACGACGGCATGGACACGCTCGGCCATGACCCGGTCCGCTCGCTGCATCTCGGCGATCTTCGCGACCACGTCCTGCTCCGCTTGTGCCGCCTTTGCGGCACGCGAACTGCCGCGCCCCGCGGCTTTCAGTTCCGTGGCACGGTCCTTCATCGCGGCGCGCTCTTCGGTGGTGAAGCCCTCGTGCGTCCTGTTTCTACTGCTGCCCATCGCAGCGTCCTTCCGACGATCTCAACATCGGCACGCACCGTGCCGATCGGGCACGATCATGCGCTCGACGCCCACGACTTGTCAACGGCACGCTACGTGCCGATAGAATGACGGTATGTCCGACCAGCACGCCACACCGCGACGTAGAGGCGCCGCGCGCACCGACGAACTGCTTCAAGTGACCCTCGATCTGGCCGCGGAGGTCGGCTACGCAGGCCTGAACATCGAGGCGGTCGCCCGCCGGGCCGGGGTCGGCAAACACACCATCTACCGACGCTGGCCATCCAAAGCAGCACTCCTGCTGGACGCGCTCAGCCGCGTATGGACCACCGACCTCGACTACCACGACACCGGCGATGTCCGAGCGGACCTGCGCGAACAGTTCCTGCGCTCCGCCCCCGCACTCTCCAGCCCACCCATCGGCCCCGTCTACCGAGGGCTGATCGCCGAGGCGCAGTCCGACCCGGCACTGCGAGCGACCCTGCACGAACGATTCCTGCTCACCGTGGAGAAACGCACCCTCGACAGGATCACCCGCGCGCAGCACGCCGGCGAACTGGTCGCGGACGTGGATCTGGAGTTCGCGGCCGAGGTGCTGTGCGGCACGTTGTACTACCGCCAACTGCTGTCGACCCGCCCCATCGACGAGAACGCCGTCGACGACCTGCTGGACATGTTCATGGCTGCCTACCGCACCACCCGGTGAACAACGGCTCCGCGCACGATCATCCGGGATCGTGTCCCGATCACACGCCGAGCTACGAAACACATCAGGACAATCACCAAAAATGGCCGGCGGCAAGAGCTTTCCCGTCGCCGACGGCCACGACCACACTGGCACCGCGTTGGTGGTGTGAGCCCCACCGTTCCGGGGTACTTCGGCGATGCGTCGCCACACCTCCTACCCCACCTTCACGATCCTCAGAGTGGGGCCGCCTCGAAACCAGGAGCGCGAGGTCTACACCGCAAACGATGAGCGGCTCATGCTCAGGCGCCGCTGGGGAAGGTGAAGCCCTTGACGAACAGCCAGATCGGCAGGACCACTTCGAAGACACCGCCCGGGACCAGCGCGACGAGTCCGACGCCTTGGGTCACGTCGACCACGCCGAACAGGTCGAGGACGCATCCGGCCAGCAACGTCGGGTAGCTGACGATGCCGAGGACCGCGAGCCAGCGCGGGACGAGTCTCGACCGGTGGAGCAGGATGGACATGCACAGGCCCGCCGCGGTGACGACCAGATAGATCAGCAAGGTGGCGACCCCCTGCTGCGCTTTCACTGAAGCGCCGAGACTCGCCGACGTGGCGGCGTCGATCGTGCCGTCACGCAACCCGGCTCCGAGTTCGATCACCATCAGCGGGATCGCCAGGTAGAACAGGCTCGCGGCGAGTTCGATGACTCTGAAGCCGATGTGTGCCAGCGCCAGTGCTTCGCCGTGGTGTTTCACCAAGGGGAACAGGAGAACCGCGATGCCCACCACCCCGAACTGCCCGGCCAGCAGAAGGGCGCCGGTGGCCAGCGCGCTGGTTTGCGTGGAGGCGCCGGCCGGGAAGTCCGGGCTGTTCAGTACCCCGGTGGTGAGTGAGTTGCTCGGCGAGGGCTTGCCTCAGTTCGCCCAGCCGCCGTTCGGCGTGCGGATGGCCGGAGAGGAACAGGTCGACGGTATGCCACAGCAGGCCCATCAGGCGGTCGCCGCGACGGCCGGTGTGGGTGCTTTCGCCGATCAGTTCCCTGGCCAGGGTCTGTCTCAGCTGTCCGTGGTCCGGGCCGAGCAGGCAGTGGTGGGCGACGCTCAGCGCCTCCGCGTCGTCCGCGAGCCGGGTTTCCTCAAGCATGGAAAGGATTTCCGTGTGGCGGGCCGCCCGGTAGTCGACCTCGCCCGCGAGCCGTACCCGCAGCCGTAGTGCCAGCGAGGACTCCGTGCCGACAGCGGAAAGCGCGTTTCTCAATCGGGTCTGCATCTGGTGGGTGCCGGTGGCCGTGCGATGTTCGTGCACCCACAGGCCCGACAGTCCCAGCATCGCGCGCGCCTGGCTCTCTCCGTCACCCGCCTGCTTCGCCAGGTTGTAGGCGTTTTCGAAATGCTGCCTGCTGGTCCGCAGATCGCCTTTGCCGAGTAGGGCGTCTTCACCGGCGGCGACCGGCCCGGTCTCGTCGGGCTCCGGAGCCTGTAGTTCCTTGTCCTGAGCGAGGATTCGCCGTTGGATCACGGGTGAGTGCGCGCGAAGGTTCGACTCCGGACTCCCCCGCCGACCCCAGCTGAGCAACAGGCGCCCACACCAGGCGAACCGAACCATCCACACACCACAACCGCCGAACAACTGATGTGGGCCCACTACCTCCGCGAACGTTCACAAGGCCGAACACCGTCCGGAGCCGAACTCGACCGCATCGCCGGAACCCACAACTACGGCCGACGCATCCTCCGAAAATGGCGCAGCGAAGGCATCCTCCCGCACACAGCCCCCGAGCCGCATCGACCACGCGAAACACCGTCGATGCCTCAAACGACGGCACCGCCGAACCCACTTCCGCAAGCCGACACCGCAGAACGAGAACTCGCCGAATCAACGTCCTAAGGTTTGATCCGACCCCATGATCAGCCTGAGCACCACCCAACTGAACGAAAACCAGCATTTTGATCTTCAAAGACCTAGGTCAGTTAGTGTCGTCCCCGCGCGAGCGGGGGTTGGTCCACCACCCAGTTCGCGGGCGAGATCCTCGGGTCGGTCGTCCCCGCGCGAGCGGGGTTGGTCCCGTCCACCAGGCCGCGCTGATCGTTCTGTCGGTGTCGTCCCCGCCCAAGTGGGGCTGGTCCCCGGATCGTGTTCGGTGACGAAACTCTAGGTTTGTTCTCCCCGCGCGAGCGGGGCTGGTCTTCCGATGCGCAGCCGGTGGTCGACGAGTTCTGGTTCTCGCCCGTCAGGTGGCAGTTTCAAAGCCTTCGTGAGGCTGCGGCGCGACAAGCGCCTCCCGGGCTCGTTCGACGTCCTCCGTGGAGACCCAACCCCCGGAAGGACGACAGAACACCTCACACCTGCCTTGAATCGTCACCGTCAGCTCTTCGCCGGACTCCACAACGAAGTCCGCGAGGTCGTTCCACAACGCGACAAAGGCAGTCCACTCGAGGTCGCGTGTGACGGGCTGCGCGAAGATCGCTTCATAAGTCCTGCAAATCTGACTCTCGCAGAAATGCCGTTCCACGGTCCTTCGCCCCTGACGCCAGACACGAAGCGGCTATACCCGGCGACCGCTGATGCGGTAGATCCGCCCGGTCTTCTTCAAGGCACCGACATCCCAGGCTCCCCCGACGCCGTCGATCATCCAGGCCACGAAGGCCCACAGGTCGCTCAACGCCTGCTCCTCGTCCATCGGTTCGAGGCCCGGTACCAGGGCCGCGATCCGCACGCCGGCGGGAAACGGCTGCCCCGAGTAGCCAACGAACACAAGTTCGTAGTGACGCCCACCCACCCTGATCACGCCGGGGGCCCGGAAGGGGTCGGCATCGAGGCCGAACACGGACGAAAAGAAGGCACGGAACTCGGGATAGTGGCCGATCTGATGCTCCGCGAGCAGCGGCACGGACCGAACCCGGGCAGGCCGGCCGTTCACGACGACGACGTCGTGGTTCCTGGTCATCGGCGCTGTCCGGTCACGCGGCGAACGAAGCCGACCAGGATCTCGCCGATCTCCGCACCGGAGTCCTCCTGGAGGAAATGCCGGCCAGTCACCAAATACGGCCCTTCCGCGTGCGGCCACAACCGGGTCCAGTGGCGAGTGAACACGTCCCTGGTGAACACATCGTCATCGCGGCCCCAGATCACCGCGGCGGGGAGCCGCATCCGGCGGACCTGTGCTTCGAGCCAGGTGAATCGCTCACGTGCGAGGTCGGCGTCGTGTCCCAAAGGGATCGACCGGGGCCAGATCCAGGTCAACGCCCGCTCGTCGGCGTCGGCGAGCACCTCGACGTAAGCCGCCATCGCCTCGCGCACGAACTTCTCGCGGTCCACCACCGACAGGTACATACCGCGTCCGGGCATCGCGGCCCGCGCGCCCAGCAGGTAGGGCCCGACGACCGGAGCGTGCATGAGTTTCCACGGCATGACACGGTGGTGGAATTCGGCCGAGGGTTCGGCCCAGGCCCACGTCGACATCACCACGACCGACGAGGCGGCGTGCGGCCGGACGGCGATCGCCGCCAAGCCGGTCGGGCCTCCCCAGTCGTGGCAGACGAACGTCGCGTCCTTCAGCCCCAGCCCGTCGATGAGCGCGACCAGGTTCGCGGCGTGGTTGTCGAGAGTGTGCACCGCGTGATCATGAGGCTTCTCGGACAGGCCGAACCCGATCTGGTCGGGAACGACCACGCGCAGACCGGCATCGAGCAACGGACGCATGACGTCACGCCACAGGAAGCCCCACGCCGGATTTCCGCCCAGCAGCAGGACCGTCGCCGCGTCCCGTGGGCCCACGTCGACGTAGTGCATGCGCCTGCCGTTCACCCGCAGGAAGTTCGACTCGTAGGGGAACGATGCCCGGACATGGTCCGGGAGATCCGCGATCGTGCGTGCCATGAGCCACCTTTCCACCGTCGTCAGGGGACGAGGACCGCGATACCGATCTCCGGAATGACTACGACGGCGTCCTTGAGCGGAAACGTCCGCACGGTGGGCACCACACGACCGAAGGCGGCTTCCGTCAGTGCCGCGTTCTCCAGGTGGCGCAAGCCGCCCGAGAGATTCGCGAGGGCTGAGTCCGCAGCCGATATCGCGGACAAGTCCCGCTCCCGCAGCTCCTCCGGAGTGAACCGTGCCGGGTCGGCGCCCCAGTGGACCATGCGCCCGCCGGGGGCGAGCAGGTCGAACGCGGCACGGCCCGCCTTCCCTCCGACGCCGTCGAGGACCACTGTCACCTGGCCGCCCACGATGGTCGCCCCGTCGGTCAGGGCCACGGTGGCGCGGACGTTGTGGGCCGACTGCGCGAGCAAAGGCCCGATCCCGTCCCGGGACACCAGCACCAGGACCACGTCGCCGGGAACCAGGTCGGCGACCTCGACGATGCCCATCGCCCTGCGCCCGATCCCCACCATCGCGGCCGCTGCCGCGTCGTCCAGCGAGTCCGGCAGCGCGTGCAGGGCCTCGACCGGGGCGATCGCGTGGTCGGCGTAGCCGCCGCCATCCGGTCCCAAGTGGACGGCGACGCGCTCGCCCCACCAGCGGCGTGACACCCCCTCGCCGAGCTTGTCGACGACTCCGGCCACCGCGAGCCCAGGAACCGGGGCGTCCCCGCGGTCCACGACGCACGCGTTCACGGCGATCCGGACCTGGCCTCGCCCTGGTCTGGGATCGGGTACCCGCCTATAGATCAGTTTTCCCGGCTTGTACTGCTGTATCGCGTGCATGTTTCTCCTGAGAACGGGCCCGTGCCGCCACATCGGCGTCGGAGCAGAAACCAAGACCGGAACGTTTGAGGCACAGCAGACCGAGCAGACCGCCGTCGCCGTCCACCACAGCCAACCTCCGTCGACGGCCGCGCATCGCCTGCCATGTCGCGAGCAGATCGGCCTCGGGGCCGACCACCCGGCCGGTCAGCCGTCCCGCGCGCCATGCGGGCATCCCACCGGGCAGGCCCGTGAGGTCCGGCCACTCGACGACGCTCACCAGTACCGCGCCTGCGACGACCAGCGCCACGTGCACATGGTCGTCGCGGAACAGTTCGCGTACCTGGGTGACGGTCGCCGTGTGATCGAGCAGCTTCGGTGCGTGGAGCATCGCCTCGGCCACGGTCGCGCCACCGAAACGGGTCACTCGGTGTCGTTCCACTCGGTGTCGGCGCGATCGGCCGCGGCAGTGCGGTCCCGGGCGATTTCCAGGGCCCTGCGAGCGGTTTCCTCGTCGGGGTACGGGCCGAGCAGGTCGACACCACGCGACTGGCGGCCCCGTTCGACCTCACCGGTCCTCGTGTTGAAGTACCAGTCCTGCTCCGGGCCGGGGCTGGTTTCTTGGATCCAGTTCATCGATGCCTCTCAGCTGATTCAGGCGCCTGGCAGCCACGGCGGCTGCCAGGCGGGATAGCCCTCCACCAACGTGTCCGCCGCGGCCGGGCCCCACGTGCCAATCGCGTACGGTCGCGCCGGCGGCGGGTAGGCGAGGAGGGGTTGGAGGATGCGCCAGCTCTCGTCGACCGCGTCCTGCCAGGAGAACAGCCGGTCGTCACCGTCCAGAGCGTCGGCGAGCAGGCGCTCGTAGGGCGAGCGCGGACCGCCGAGGTCCCGTTCGAAGGTCGTGTCCAGCCGGATCGGCCGCCATCGCCCTCGACTGTCCAAACCGGACAGACGCAGCCGGAGGGCGGGCGTCGGCGAGACGCGGAGCACGATCTGGTTGGCCTCGACCTGCGCCGCGTCGGGCAGGAACCGCAACCGGGGCGTGTGCCGCAGGAACAGCCGCACCTCCGTGGCGCTGTCCGGCAGGCACTTGCCCGCTCGCAGGAAGACCGGCACGCCGGCCCAAGGCCAGCTGTCGATCCCCAGCTTCAACGCGACGTAGGTTTCGGTGTCCGAACCCGGCGCCACGCCGGGCACGGCATGGTATCCCTCGTACTGCCCGCGCACGGCGGTGTGGACGTCCACCGGCGGGATCGCTTTGAGCACCTCGAGTTTCTTCGCCCGAAGGTCTGCCACGCCGGGCCCGATGGGGGCGTCCATCGCGATCAGCGCGAGCAGTTGCAGCAGGTGGTTCTGGACGACGTCCCGCAGTGCTCCGACCGAGTCGTAGAACCGGCCGCGTCCGGCGACGTCCAGCCGCTGCGCCATGGTGATGTGCACGGCCTCGACGCTCTCGCGATCCCACAGCCGTGCCATGGCGTGGTTCGCGAACCGCAGGTATTCGATCTCGATGACCGGTTCCTTGCCGAGGAAATGGTCCACCAGAAGGATCTGCCGGTCGTCCAGCACCTGACGGAGCCGTGCGCGCAGTTCCCGCGCCGAAGTCAAGTCTTCGCCGAACGGCTTCTCCAGAGCCACGCGCGCGTCGGCCAGGAGGCCCCTGGCGAAAAGCCGTTCCACGACCGGCGCGAACAACGACGGTGGCAGCGCGAGGTAGTACAGCGGCCGCCGGACGTTCGCCAATTCCTCCGCCAGCGCCTCGTACAGGTCCGGGTCGTTCGCATCACCGCCCACGTAGGTCAGACGGCGCACCAGGCGCGCGAAGACCGTCTCGTCGAAGTATTCTCCGGATTTCTCGATCGCCCGCCGCGCCAGATCCCTCAGGTCCGAAGTGGACAACCCGCCGGAGGCGACACCTACCACTGGGCAGCGCAGCACTCCCCGACGTTCCAGCCGGTACAGCGCGGGCAACGTCATCTTCGCCGCAAGGTCGCCGGTGATCCCGAAGATCACGAGCGCTCCGGCGTTCCAGTCCCCCATCGCTTCAGCCCCGGCCGGCTGGAAGCGCGGGAGGGTCGGCCAGGAAACCGGCCGGTGGAACGAAGTACAGGCCGCCCGTGACCGCGGTGGACACGTCGAGGAGCTGATCCGGTTGCTCGGCGAGGAACATCCGGGTGAGCATCCGCTCCGTCACTCCCGGGTCGGCGGCGTATCCGCAGAAGTAAGTGCCGTACTCGTCGCGGGCGATGGACCCGAACGGCATGTTGTCCCGCAGGATCTTGCCTTCGGTCCCGTCGGGGCCTTCGATCGTGGTGAGCGCGACGTGGGAATCGACGGCCTTCTCCGCGTCCGGGATCTCGACATCGTCGGCCAGATGCCGACCCACCGCCCGGTCGCGTTCCTCGACCGGCTTGGCGGTCCACTTCGCCAGGTCGTGCAGGTACTTCTGCACGATCAGATACGAGCCGCCGGTGAAGCCGGGGTCCTCGTCGGCGACGAGCGCGGCCACCCCGGCGGCGTGGCCGACCGGGTTCTCCGTGCCGTCGACGTAGCCGAGCAGATCCCGGCGGTCGAAGTAGCGGAACCCGACCGTGTCGTCCTGGACCGAGACCGCGGTGTCGAGGCGGGCCGCCACCCGGCGAGCCAGTTCGAAACACGGGTACAGCCGTGTCGCCCTGATGTGCAGGAAAAGGTCGCCGGGTGTGGACGGCGCCTGATGCCTGGATCCGGACAGGGCGCGGAACGGATGAAGCAAGGCCGGGCGCTCACCGGTGAAGAGCCGGTCCCACGCCGCCGAGCCGATGCCCGCGACACAGGTCAGATGCTCGTCCGGCAACGGGAACCCGACCGACCGGACCATCCCCGCCAGATCCGGTAACAGGTCGTGCACGGCCGCCTCTCCCCCTGTCCCGATCGTCAGGGTCATGAAGAGCGCGCTTTCGGTCAGCGGCGCGAGAACGGGCTGGGCAAGATTTTCCGGTGTTCTCACAGCAATCCCGCGTCTTCGGGGGTCACTTCGCAGGTGCGCTCACGCTGCGTGGAATCGGAGACCCGGACCACCGTGCCGGTCCCGCAACCGCGCCACGCGACCGCGACCCCTTGCGGCAGTTCGTACTCGGCGCCGATCGCGCCACTGGACGCGGTTTCGGCCGGGCCGACATGGAAGGTCCGGATATCCCCGGTGGTTTCCCCGTCGACCTTCGTCACCTCGTAGACGAAGATCGCGACCCGCTGGCCGACGGCGGGGAAATCGGGAGGCCACGGATTGTCGAACAGCCCGCCCTGCGGCGTGCCGATGGTCTTGGCGGTGATCGTGCGCTGCTCGCTCATGAGACTTCCCAGGATTCGATGAAAGGTTTGCGGTACGACAAGGGATCAGCGCTCGCCGAGCAGCACCGTGCCGGACCGGCGCGGCGAGCTCAGGCTCAGCGCTTGCAGGGCGGTCACCAACTCGGCGACCTGCCGGGGTTCGGTCAGCGACCGGTCGGTCAGTTCGCGGATCCGGCGCAGCCGGTACCGGACTGTGTTGGCATGGCAGTGCAGAACCTGCGCCGCCCGTTCGGACGAGCCACCGACGGAGAAGTAGGCCTCCAGCGTCTCCAGCAGTACATCGCGTTCCTCCGCGGACAGATCGAGTACCGCCCCGAAGACCTCGTCCGCGAGCCGTCGCCCTTCGTCCGGGTCATAGGCGACGAACGCGGCGAGCGGGCTGGCGCTGAACGCGCGGGCCTCGCGCCGTTCCGGCTGGATGCCGGCGAGGGCCGCGCGGGCGAGATGGAGTGCGCGCGGGGTGTCGGTCAGCGACCGGTACAGCGGGCTGATACCGGTCCGGGCCCTGGCCAGGTCCTGCAGTAGCGCCAGCAGCGCGTCGTACTGCTCCTCGCGCAGCGACACGACACCGGCCTGCTGCGTTGGCGTGAGGTGCCACGCCGAGACGATGCCGAGCCTCGCCAGTTGCCGCTCGATCCCGACCAGGCTCTCCTGGGCCAGGCTCAGTGTTTCGGCGGTGACCACCGCCAGCTTGCCGTCCAGCGAAAAACCCAGTAGCCGTCCCGCTTCCCACGGCCCCGCGTCGAAGACCCGCTGGCCGGTGAACAACGCTTCGGCCAGCGCCGAACGCCGCCGTTGCTGGGACGCGAGCAGCTCGGCACTCGTCGCCCGATAGGCCTCGGTGACCCGGACCGCATGGCCGTCGGTGACCTGCCACAGCAGGCTCGCGACGTCGGCCAGCTCGTCCATGGCGCCTTCCGACGCGGACGCGCGGGCGTGCCGCACCAGCAAGTCCCACAGCATCCCGCAGGCGACCCGGTACACCTGCAGCACTTCGGGCAGCGGGGCACCCTGGTGTGCCCTGCGGGCTCCGGTGTCCTCCGGAGCACTCTGGTCGGGGTCTCCGGTCCCAGCCAGGGCGTCGACCATGAACCGCAGGTTCACCGCGATCGACCGGCGCAGGTCGGCACGCGGCACGATCTTTTCGTCGCGGTAGAGCTCGATGCGCTCGCGGACGGCCGCGCACACGTCGTCCACGAGCCGCGGCAGCCGGGCTTCGATCCAGTCGACGAGCGCGGCTGCGACGACGGACGATCCTTCGCGTACGGGATCGACCGGTGAATCGGGGTCGCTCACGCCGCTTCCTCGGTGCCGGGGTTCCTGCAGGTCACGGTGAGCTTGCCGTCGGCGAGGCCGAGCTGGATCACGGCGCCGTCCCCGACCTCCCCGCCGAGCAGTGCCCGTCCGATCCTGGTCTCCACTTCCCTGGCGAGGAACCGGCGCAACGGGCGTGCGCCGTAGACCGGATCGAAACCCTGCTCGGCGATGTAGCGCAGGGTGTCGAGCGGCGCGGCCAGCGTCATCCGCCGCGCCGCCAGGCGCCCACGCAGGTCGGCGAGCATCAGCTCCACGATGCGCTCGATCTCCGGTTCGGTGAGCGGGGTGAACAGCACGATGTCGTCGATCCGGTTCAGGAACTCCGGACGGAAGTGCCCGCGGAGGGCGGCCATGACGGCGTCACGCGCGTCGGCCTTGATCTCCCCGCCGGCGTCGACACCGTCCACAAGGAAGTGGGCGCCGATGTTGGAGGTCATGATGATGACCGTGTTGCGGAAGTCGACCGTGCGGCCCTGCGAGTCGGTGAGCCGTCCGTCGTCGAGGACCTGCAGCAGCGTGTTGAACACGTCCGCGTGCGCCTTCTCGATCTCGTCGAGCAGGACGACCGAGTACGGCTTGCGGCGGACGGCTTCGGTGAGCTGGCCGCCCTCGTCGTGGCCGACGTACCCGGGCGGCGCGCCGATGAGGCGGGAGACCGTGTGCCGCTCCTGGTACTCGCTCATGTCGACGCGGACGATGTTGTCGTCGGTGTCGAACAGGCTCGCCGCGAGTGCCTTGGCCAGTTCGGTCTTCCCGACCCCGGTCGGGCCGAGGAACAGGAACGAGCCGATCGGGCGGCGCGGATCCTTGATCCCCGAGCGGGCGCGGATGATGGCGTCCGCGACCGCCCGCACCGCCTCGTCCTGCCCGATGACGCGTTCGTGGAGGAGGTCGTCCAGCCGCAGCAGTTTCTCCCGCTCGCCCTCCTGCAGCCTGCTGACCGGGATGCCGGTCCACCGTGACACCACGGCGGCGATCTCCTCCTCGGTCACGACCTCACGCAGCAGCCGCGTACCCGCCTGCCGGGCCGCCAGCAGCTCTTCTTCACCCGCGAGTCGTCGCTCGAGCTCGGGCAGCTTGCCGTGCCGCAGTTGCGCGGCCAGGTCGAGGTCGTAGGCGCGTTCGGCGGCTTCGGCGTCGTGACGGACTCGTTCGATCTCCTCACGCAAGGCCTGGACCTTGTTCAGGGCGGCGCGTTCGGCCTCCCATTGCGTGCGCATCCCGCCGGCTTCGGCGCGCAGATCGACCAGCTCGCGGCGCAGTTCTTCCAGCCGCGCCCCGCTCGCCGCGTCGTTTTCCTTGGCCAGTGCGGCTTCCTCGATCTCGCCGCGGGTCAGGCGGCGGCTCAGCTCGTCGAGTTCCGCGGGCATCGAATCGATTTCCGTGCGCAGCATCGCGCACGCCTCGTCCACCAGATCGATCGCCTTGTCCGGCAGGAACCGGTCCGAGATGTACCGGTGGGACAGCACGACGGCGGCGACCAGAGCGCTGTCCTGGATCTTGACGCCGTGGAACACCTCGAGACGTTCCCTGAGCCCCCGGAGGATGGAGATGGCGTCCTCGACCGACGGCTCGTCCACCAGCACGGGCTGGAACCGGCGTTCGAGCGCGGCGTCCTTTTCGATGTACTTGCGGTATTCGTCGGCCGTCGTGGCCCCGATGAGGTGCAATTCGCCGCGGGCGAGCATCGGCTTGAGCATGTTGCCCGCGTCCATCGCGCCTTCGGTGGCCCCTGCGCCGACGACCGTGTGCAGTTCGTCGACGAACAGCAGGATCCGGCCCTCGGCGGCCTTCACCTCGTTGAGCACCGCCTTGAAGCGCTCTTCGAACTCGCCCCGGTACTTCGCCCCGGCCACCAGCGCGCCGAGGTCGAGGGAGAAGACCGTCTTGCCCTTCAGCCCCTCCGGCACGTCGCCGCGGTCGATCCGCTGCGCCAGTCCTTCGGCGATCGCGGTCTTGCCCACCCCCGGTTCACCGGTGAGCACGGGGTTGTTCTTCGTCTTGCGCGAGAGGATCTGGATCACGCGGCGGATCTCGGCATCACGGCCGATGACCGGGTCGAGTTTGCCCGCCGCGGCATCGGCCACGAGGTCGCGGCCGTACTTTTCCAAGGCCTCATAAGCAGATTCCGGCGTCGCGGAGGTGACGCGCTGATTGCCGCGCACCTTCCGCAGCACCTCCAGGAACTTGTCCCGGGTCAAGCCGGCGGATCGCAACAGCCGTCCGGCGGCACTCGTGGCGCCTTCCTCCACCAGGGCCGCGACGAGGTGCTCGACCGAGACATAGTCGTCCTTGAGCCGGCCGGCCTCACGGTCGGCGGCGTCGAGCGCACGAGCGAGCCGGGCGGTCACGCGCGTCTCACCAGGGGCGGAGGCCGGCCCGGTGACCTTGGGACGGCGCGCGAGTTCGGCCTCGACTTCGCCGCGCAGCAGGGCCGGGTCCGCGCCTGCCTCGGTCAGCAACCGCGGGACGAGTCCGTCGGGCTGGTCGAGCAGGGCCAGCAGCAGATGTTCGCCGTCGACATCGGGGTGGCCGAGCCGCAGCGCGGCGGTCTGGGCGTCGTGCAGCGCTTCCTGGGATTTCTGGGTGAGCCTGTTCGGGTCCATGGTCAGTCTCCGCTGCGTCGAGATCGGGTACGAAGGGCCGCCTCGAGTTCCGCGATGCGGTCGAGCAGGTCGGCGACGAGGCCGACGGCGGCGTAGTTGAGCGGCAATCCGGCACGCAGACGCCGGATCCGGGCCGCGGCCACGAGTTCTCCGGCCGGGAACCACAGTTCTCCGCCGCTGTCCGTGGCGGGTTTGAACAGTCCGAGCGCGGTCAAGCGGCGGACCAGTTCCTCGGACAGCCCGGTCGCGTGGGCGAAGGTCTTCAGATCGAGGTAGGCGGCGCCGGGGTGGCGCACCAGCGCGTAGGTGGTCATCGCCGGTCGGAGCTCCTCGGGTTGAATGCGGACACCGCGGCCAGTCGTTCGAACTGTTCCCGTTCCTCGTCGGTCAGCTCGGACGGGACGACCACGGACGCCTTGGCGTAGAGATCGCCCGCCGCGCCACGGGGATGGGGAAGCCCGCGGCCGCGCAGCCGGAGCCTCCGCCCGGTCGACGTGCCCGGCGGCACCTTCAGCTTCGCTTCCCCGCCGGGGATTTCGAGCGTCACAGTGGTTCCGAGTGCCGCTTCCCACGGCGTCAGCGGAAGATCGACCGTCAGGTCCCGGCCGTCGACGCGGTACCGCCGATGCGGCGCGAGGTGCACGATCAGGTACAGGTCACCCGGAGGCGCGCCGTCCGTGCCGCGCCCGCCTTGGCCGGCGAGCCGGATCCGCTGACCGTCGGTGACGCCTGCCGGGATGTCGACCTCGATCGTTCGCGGGCCCAACGTGATCGACCGCTTGCCACCGCGGTGCGCGTCTTCGACGGTGAGTTCGATCGAGGCTTCCTGGTCCGCGCCGGGCATCGGGCCGTGCCGCCGGGCCCTGCCGTCGAAGATCCCGCCGAGCAGGTCTTCGAGGTCGATGTCCTCGGCGCTCCCGAACGGGCTCCCCGTGGTGAACGGGGCACCGGACCTTGCCCGTGCCCACGTTTCCGGGTCCATCCCGTCGGGGACCTGCCGGAAATCCGGGCCGAACGCGTCGTAACGGCGGCGGGTTTCCGGCTCCGACAGCACGTCGTAGGCCTCGGAGATCTCCTTGAACCGGTCTTCGGCGCCGGGGTCCTTGTTGATGTCCGGGTGGTACTGCCGGGCCAGTTTCCGGTACGCACGCTGGATTTCCGCCTGGTCCGCGGTCCGGCTCACCCCCAGGACGGTGTAGAAGTCCTGCGCCATCAGTCCTGCCTCGCCACCACGACCGCGGCCGGGCGCAGCTGGGTCGGTCCCTCGCCGTAGCCCGGCCGCACCACCTCGACGATCGTGCCCGGAGAGACCTCTCCCGCCTGGACGGTGCTCACGGCCTCGTGAGCGACGGGATCGAACGGCGTCCCGGCCTCCTCCGCGCGCCGGGCGAAGCCCAACCGCGCCATGACGGCGTCGGCCAGCTCCCGGACGGCCTTGACCCCTTCGACGATCGAGGCGGGGTCGGCGTCCGCGTGGTCCAGCGCGACGTCCAGGTTGTCGAGTACCGGCAGCCAAGCGGCCGCAGTCCGGATCCGCTCGATGTCGGCGAGCTGTTCGGCCTCGCGCGCCGTGCGTTTGCGGTAGTTGTCGAAATCCGCCGAGACACGCCGCACGTGGTCTTCCAGGTTCTTGATCTGTTCGCGCAGCGCCTTCTCATCGACGTGGTCGTCGTGCGCGGTGTCCTCTGTCGTCATCGTGATCAGGACGTGGTGAACTCGGCGTCGACGACGTCGTCGTCGCCGTCGGCCGGCGGCTTGGCTTCCCCGGGGGTGACCGCGGCGAGACCGTGGTAGAGCTGCTGCAGCTCAGCGGTCAGCGACCGGAGCCGGTCGAGGCCGGGTTCCCGGTCGTCCTTCAGCAGCTCTCGCGCGTCCCCGACCAGCATCTCGGCACGCGCCTTGTCGTGCACGGCCACGCTCTCGCCGAGCTCGGTCAGCCGTCGTTCGACCTGGTAGGCGGCCTGGTCGAGCGTGTTGCGTGCGTCGACCAGCTCGCGGAGCCGTGCGTCTTCGGCCCGGTGCTCCTCGGCGTCGGCCACCATCCGCTCGACTTCGGAACCGTCCAGATTGGAGCTCTCGCTGATGGTGATGCGCTGTTCGGCACCGGTTTCCTTGTCCTGCGCGGAAACGTTGAGGATGCCGTTGGCGTCGATGTCGTAGACGACCTCGATCTGCGGGACGCCGCGCGGGGCGGGGCGGATGTTCTCCAGCCGGAACCGGCCCAGCACCCGGTTGTCCGCGGCCTTCTCGCGCTCGCCCTGCAGCACCACGACGTCGACGGCGGACTGGTCGTCCTCGGCGGTGCTGAACGTTTCCTTGCGCCGGGCGGGGATCGTGGTGTTGCGCTCGATGACCTTGGTCATCATGCCGCCGAGGGTCTCGATACCGAGCGACAGCGGCGTGACGTCGAGCAGCAGGACGTCCTTCGCCTCGCCCTTGATGATCGCCGCCTGGACCGCCGCACCCAGCGCGACCACCTCGTCCGGGTTCACCGTCATGTTCGGGTCCTTGCCACCGGCCAGGCGGCGCACCAGTTCCTGCACCGCCGGGATCCGCGTGGATCCGCCGACCAGGATGACCTCGTCGATGTCGCTCGGCGAGAGCTTCGCGTCGGAGATCGCCTGCTCGACCGGGCCGCGGCACCGTTCGACGAGGTCCGCGGTGATCTGGTCGAACGTCGACCGCATGAGCGTGGTGTTGAGGTGTTTCGGCCCGGAGGCGTCCGCGGTGATGAACGGCAGGTTGATCGTCGTGCGGGTGACCGACGACAGCTCCTCCTTGGCCTTCGCCGCTGCTTCGAACAACCGCTGCAGGGCCTGCGGGTCCTTGCGCAGGTCGATCCCGTTGTCCCGCTCGAACTCGTCCGCGAGGTGGTCCACGACGCGCCGGTCGAAGTCGTCACCGCCCAGATGGGTGTCCCCCGCGGTGGACCGCACCTCCACGACACCGTCGCCGATGTCGAGCACGCTCACGTCGAACGTTCCGCCGCCGAGGTCGAAGACCAGCACGGTCTCCTGTTGTTTCTTGTCCAGACCGTAGGCCAGCGCGGCGGCGGTGGGCTCGTTGATGATCCGCAGCACCTCGAGCCCGGCGATCCGGCCGGCGTCCTTGGTCGCCTGACGCTGTGCGTCGTTGAAGTACGCGGGCACGGTGATGACGGCCTCGGTCACCTTCTCACCGAGGAACTTCGACGCCTCGTCGACGAGCTTGCGCAGGACCAGCGCCGACACCTCTTCAGGGGCGTACTGCTTGCCATGCACATCGAAGCGGACGGCACCGTCCGAGCCGGGGACGACGTCGAAGGCGACGGCGTCCAGCTCGCTCGAGACCTCGTCGTGGCGGCGCCCGACGAACCGCTTCGCCGAGGAGATCGTGCCCTTGGGGTTCAAGATCGCCTGACGGCGCGCCAGCTGGCCGACGAGCCGTTCACCCGAATCGGTGTAGGCGACGACCGACGGCGTCGTCCGCGCGCCGTCGGCGTTGGCGATCACCACCGGCTGGCCGCCCTCCAGCACCGCGATCACCGAGTTGGTCGTCCCCAGGTCGATGCCTACCGCTTTCGCCACGGCGTGTTCCTTCCAGCGCAGTCGCTCACACGAATTCCCGTGTCGGGAACAGTGAATTCGTGACCGGTCTACTTGAGCCCGATAAGGGGCGTCAAGACGAAAAGATGTGCGCCTGAATTGCGACCAGGCATTTTCCGCCAGCGTTGTGGGACGCCACTAAAAAGTTTGTCATCCGGTCACAACGGGTGGTTCACAATTGTGCTCGATGATGCCCGAATGCGCCTCTCGTGCTTGAATCAGAACCGGAACGAAGGCATGCCGAGAGGATGACGGTGACAGAGCGACACGGGGACGGACCGGACGGACGCAAGCCGGAGTTCAAGCCCTACCACCATCCGGCCGCGGGCTGGGGCGCGGCGAAGAGCGTGACCAAGTTCCTCGTACAGGAAAAGGAGCTGGTGGCGGGCCCGCAGGCGATCCTGCGGATGAATCACGAGAACGGCGGCTTCGACTGTCCTGGCTGCGCGTGGCCCGACGACACCAAGGGCCTCCATCTGGACATCTGCGAGAACGGGATCAAGCACGTCGCCTGGGAGATGACCCGGAAACGAGTCGGCCCGGAATTGTTCGCCGAGCACACGGTGTCCGAACTCCGGAAATGGAGTGACACCGAACTCGAGGCACACGGCAGGCTGACCGAACCGATGCGCTATGACGCCGGAATTGATCGATATGTCCCAATTTCCTGGCAGGAAGCGTTCGACCTCGTCGGCCGCACACTGCGCGATTTGGATTCACCGGATCAGGCGGCGTTCTACACCTCCGGCAGGCTCGGCAACGAGGCCACGTTCCTGTACCAGCTGTGGGTGCGGGAGTACGGCACGAACAACCTCCCCGACTGCTCGAACATGTGTCACGAGGCGAGCGGGAGGGCGCTGCAGGCCGCGATCGGCACCGGCAAGGGAACCGTCGACATCCACGACTGGGAGGAGGCCGACGCGCTGTTCATCCTCGGGGTCAACGCCGCCTCGAACGCGCCGCGCATGCTCACCGCGCTGGCCGAGGCCTACCGCCGGGGCGCGCAGATCGTGCACGTCAATCCCCTGGTCGAGGCGGGAGCGACCCGCACGATCATCCCGCACGACTTCGCGAGGATGGCCACCTTCCGCGCCACCCCGACCTCGACCCTGAACCTGCAGCCGCGGATCGGCGGCGACATGGCGCTCCTGCGCGGGATGGCGAAAGCCCTGCTGGAGATGGCCGAGACCGACCCGGCGGCACTCGACACCGCGTTCCTCGCGGCGTACACGTCCGGCTTCGAGGAGTACCGCGCCGCCTGCCAGGAGATCTCGTGGCACGAACTGGAGCGGCAGTCGGGCCTGACCGAGTCCCAGATCCGCGCCGCGGCCGGGGTCTACCGCTCGGCCGAGCGCTCGATCATCAGCTGGTGCCTCGGCGTGACCCAGCACGAACACGGTGTGGACACCGTGCGCGAGATCGTGAACCTGCTGCTGTTGCGGGGCAACCTCGGCCGCCCGGGTGCCGGGCCCTCGCCGGTACGCGGGCACAGCAACGTCCAGGGCAACCGCACGTGCGGCATCGACCATCGCCCGTCCGCCGACTTCCTCGACCGGCTCGCCGAGGTCTGCGGGATCACGCCGCCGCGGCACCACGGGCTCGACACCGTGAACACGATCGAGGCGATGCATCGCGGTGATGTGAAGGTGTTCGTCGGCATGGGCGGCAACTTCGTGCTCGCCGCCCCGGACACGCCCTACACCGCGGCCGGGCTGGCCAAGTGCGAACTGACCGTGCAGGTCAGCACGAAGCTCAACCGCAGCCATCTCGAACACGGGAAGCAGGCCCTCATCCTGCCCTGCCTCGGCCGCACGGAACGAGACCTCCAGGCGGCGGGGCCGCAGGCCACGTCGGTCGAGGACGCGATGAGCATGGTGCACCTCTCGGTCGGCAAGCGGACGCCGGCGTCGCCGTATCTGCTGTCCGAGCCCGCGATCATCGCCGGGATGGCCCGCGCGACCCTGCCGGACAGCGCGACGCCGTGGGAGGACTACGTCGGCGACTACGACCGCATCCGCGACACGATGTCGCGAGCGCTGGACGGATTCGAAGACTTCAACGAACGGGTGCGGCAGCCGCTCGGGTTCCGGCTTCACCAGGCGGCACGCGAGCGGGTCTTCCACACGCCGTCGGGCAGGGCGGAGTTCTCCACCGCGGACGTTCCCGACGTGGTCCCCGCCCCGGGGACACTCGCGCTCGGCACGATGCGGTCGCACGATCAGTGGAACACCACGATCTACTCCGACAACGACCGCTACCGCGGCATCAAGAACCTGCGCACGCTGATCTTCCTGAACTCCGCGGACATGCTCGACCGAGGTCTGTCCGAATTCGACCCGGTCGACATCACGAGCACCGCCAAGGACGGCACCACCCGCTCGCTCAAGGGCTACCTCGCGGTGCCGTACGACATCCCGCCCGGCTGCGCCGCCGGGTACATGCCGGAGATGAACGTGTTGTGCGCGATCGGCGACTACAGCACCCAGAGCGATCAGCCGCTGATGAAGCATCTGAAGGTGACGGTCGAGCGTTCCAGGTGAGACCTGCTGTCCGCGGCACCGACGACACCGAGGAACTTCCATTGACCGCGCTTTCCCTCGATCTGCTCCGCCTGGACGACATCCGCCAATACGAGGTCAGCGCGCGAGCCCACTCGGGATTCCCGTTGAGCAGCAAGGAGTTCGCGGGCGAAGCGAACGACCAGGAGTGGAAGTTCTACGTCCACAGCACCGACACCACGGTCGCGCTACGGGCGCGGCTGGCGATGGAAACCCCGGACGCGAGCTACGTCGTGGACGCCGTCGTGCGCTACCGCTCCGCGACACCGTTCACCGCTGAACCGCCCGTCCTGCAGGACTTCCTGAACGACGAAGCGATGCCGACGCTGTACCCGTTCATCCGCGAGGCACTGCACGAATCGGGGCGCAAGATCCGTGCCGAAGCGAGGTTTCCCAGGACATGAACGACGACGAACCACCGCAGAGACAAATCGAAACACTGGCCACCTCGACCAGATCTCTGCGCAGCGAGCTGGACCGGATGCGAGAAATCAACTTGCGCTTGCGGCGGCAACTGTCGACCAGAAATACGGGATTGCCTGCCGACGAGGAAGAAAACAGGCACATGCACCTGTCTCTTCGGTTCACGAACCTCTTGCAACAGTCCTGCCGTCGGCTGGTCGCGATCTCGCTCGCCGGCACAGGCGAACCTGCCGACGCCGAGCGGATCGCCATCGAACTGAGCCGGGTGGTCAGGATCCTGCTCTCCGAATCGGCATCGCCTGCCGGATTGTGCCGTCACCTGGGCCTGGACCCCGGCACCTATGGGCCCGACATCGGTGAACTCCTCGTTCAGATCGCCGCCGTCGCCGGCAGGCTGCCGAACGCACAGTGGGACTTCCAAGCGACCATCGGCGCACCACTCGACGCCCGACGGCAACAACCCTGGGAAGCCTGCGACCCCTGGGCACCGGTGAAGTTCGTCGTGACCCCTTCCTGGCGATCCGCCCACTGCGTTCACATCAGGCAGACCGTCTTCACCGACTGAACCTGTCACCGGAAACAAAGATCTTTGTAGACGATATTCATCCCTGTGGATTTTCCTATACTGACACGATGTCCAACAAAACACCGCACGAAGAAGAAATCGAAAAAGAGGAAGAGCGAAGCGAGGAAGAGAAAAGCCGGCTCGAAGAGGACGAGGAACGACGGCTCCGCTGACAGTCCTTCCCGGCATTCCCGAAGGAGAAGCACGATATCGCCTCGGTCGGCTCTCGCTCGCATGTCGGCGCGCGTGGGCCCCGCACCGGATGACTGGTCGCACGCGTGCCGGGTCGCGATCGGATTGCTCATCCCCGGGCTGGCCCTGGTGGTCCTCGGATATCCGGAGCTGATCATCTATGCCGTGTTCGGCTCCTTCACCGGGATGTACGGCCGGACCGGCACTCGCCGCTCCAGGCTGCGTCACCAGGCGCAAGCCGGAGCGGTCCTGTCGACCGCGGTGGGGATCGGGTCGTTCCTGTCCGGAAACCAGGCACAGCCATGGATCCTGGTCTCCACCGTGACCGCTTTCGCCTTCGTCGGTGCCCTCGTGACGACCCGGCTCGACCTCAGCCCGCGCGGTCCCTTCTTCGGCATCTTCGCGCTCGGCGCCACGGCCACGGTTCCGGCGCGGGTCCCACCCTTGGCCGCGTTGTCGATCTGTGCGGGCACCGTGGTGTTCTCCGTCCTCATTGGACTCACCGCGGCCGGACGTGCCCAGGGACCGATCGCCGCGCGCTGCCTCCGCGGCTGGTGCGGCAGGGGACGGCAACTGTCGTGCTCGTCCGTCCACGCCCTCCGATACGCAGTCGCCGTCGTGGCCGCAGGCGCCGCCGGCCTGCTGCTGGGTGTCGACCATGCCAACTGGGCGATGGCTTCCGCCGCGGTGCCGCTGGCGGTGGCGGACACCCGCAGCCTTCTTCACCCCGGCATCGGCAGCGTCGTCCACCGAAGCCTGCACCGCGTCGGAGGGACTCTGGCCGGACTGGTCGTCACCGCCGGGCTGCTCCAACTGCATCTCGGCACCACGTCACTCGCCGTCGTCGTGATGGTGCTGCTGTTCCCGACCGAGCTGTTCATGGCGCGGCACTACGGCCTGGCGTTGGGCTTCTTCACCCCGCTGATCATGGTGATGACCGAATTGGCCTCCCCCGCCGAGCCCGCGACGCTGCTCACCGCACGGCTCGTCGACACCTTGATCGGCGTCGCCGCCGGGATCGCGGCCTCGGTCGTCGTTCGCGGGCCGTGCCGATCGGCCGGCGACGAGCTAAGGCTCGCCGGTCCCCGCCGACGACCCGTCGGCTGATCCACCACGGGCGGGATCGAGGCTCAGAGCCTGCACCGCGGTCACCAGTTCCGCCAGGTCACGCGGGTCGGTCAGCGACTTGCCGGTCAGCTCCCGGATCCGGCGCAACCGATACCGGACGGTGTTGGCGTGACAGTGCAGGACACGTCCGGCCCCGTCCGTCGAGCCGCCCTGATCGAAGTAGGCACGCAACGTCTCGAGCAGGACGTCGCGCTCCTCCGATGGCAGGTCGAGCACCGCACCGAAGACCTCGGCGGCCAGGCGGCGTCCCTCGTCCGGGTCGTAAGCGACGAACGCAGCAAGAGGACTGGAACCGAACGCGCGCACAGCGGGCTGTCCAGGCGGCAGACCGGCGAGCGCCGTCCGGGCGAGATGCAGCGCCCGCGGCGTCTCGGTCAACGACCGGTACAGCGGACTCACCCCGGTACGAGCCACCGCGACGTCCTTCACGATCGACATCATCGTGTCGCGTTGCTCATCACGGACCGAGATCACTCCGGCCTGCATCGTGGGAGTCAGCTGCCAGGCCGAGACCATCCCGACCTCGGCGAGCCGCTGCTCGACACCGAGCAGGCTCTCCTCAGCCAGGCCCCGGGTCTCCGCGGCCACCACGGCCAGCTGCCCGTCCACGGCCAGGCCGAGTAACCGCCCGGCCTCCCACGCGCCGGCGTCGAACACCCGCTGACCGGTGAACAGCGCCGCGGCCAAAGCAGACCGGCGCCGATGCTGCGCGATCAGCAACTCCGCGCTGGCCGCCCGATAGGCCTCGGTCAGCCGCACGGCGTGCTCGTCGGCGACCCGCCACAAGAGGCTCGCCACGTCGACGAGGCCGTCGGCCGCGTCCGGCCGGGTCATGTCCCTGACATGCTCGACCAGCAGGTCCCAGAGCATCGCGCAGCCGATCCGGTACACCTGCAATACCTCCGGCAACGGCGCCCCCTGGCGTGCGCGACGGCGACCCGTCTCGCCCGGCGCCGCCTCCTCGATCGACCTGGCCGAGTCGCCCAGCGCGCCGACCATGAACCGCAGGTTCACCGCGATCGACCGATGCAGGTCGGCACGCGGCACGATCTTCTCGTCCCCATACAGGTCGATGCGCTCGCACACCGCCGCGAACACCTCGTCGATCAGTCGTGACAACCGGCTCTCGGCCCACGCGACGAGTTCAGCGAACGCCGGGTCACTCATCGAAGCTTCCCGTCACCATCGCCAACCCCTCATCACCGAGCTCGTCATCACCGTGATGACAACCGTATTGCGCAATCCGAACGCGCGCCTCCCGGCATCCTGCCGACTCACCCACGCCGAGCCGGAAGGCGGAATCCGAGTTCGAGACCCGCGAGATGGTCCGTCACCCCGGCCGCCAGACGTACTGCCGCGTAGTTGAGGGAAAACCCGGCGCGCAGCCGCTCAAAGCGAGCAACCGCGTACGACCTCGGCGACAGGAACCAGCGCCGCGCCAAGGCATCGTCAGCGAACGAATCCAGCCCCGGCAAGGGTGGGTCCGTCGGCCGTCGAACGAGATAGCGCGTCATGCCGACCTCCTCACCCGCATTTCGCCACACACGATTCTCGGAGGTCAAGACCGATCTTGGTCAGGTCGCGAGTTCCCTTTGCTTTTTGTGGCACAGCATCAACAATTCTGTTCACGGTGACATCGCGAACAAGCCGTTCACCCGTCCTGAAAATTGCGATCAGGTTGCCACCACCAGAGGACCGAATGTGCTCGGCCCATTCCGGAAGGTCGTACACCGCATTCATCGCTGTGTCGGTGCCTCCTGCCACGATCGGGCTGAGCCGAGCGACCGTGCCGCTCGCGATCGCATGACAGAGCGGGGCGGCCGTTTACAGTTCCGGCCCATGTCGGAGGTCGAACGCGCGCGGGCGATCTGCGGATCTCCGGGGGTACGGGCGGTACATCTGCAGCACTGCCCGAGCGGAGGCGGCGGGGCCGTACCTTCAAGCGCTGTTCGAAGCCGTCCAGCTCGCCATCATGGTCCACGACGGCGGCGAACACGCGACAATCACGATCAAGCTCCCGGCGCAGCGCGCCGGTTCGGCTTGTGAGGTTCCTGTTGGTGCCCCCGGTGAGATTCGAACTCACACTGGACGGGTTTTGAATCCGTTGCCTCTGCCAGTTGGGCTACGGGGGCGATGCCTGGTGAACTTTACGGGATCACGGGAGCGCGCCGTTCGCCGGGCCCGGAGTGTGACGACCGTCTGACGTGGTGAACGCCATCTAGCCGTCTGGATCGTTCCCGGTAGGCTTCAGGTTCGCGGACAGACCGCGAGCCGAACTGCCCGACGACCTTCAGGAGGACCCCGGTGACCGAGCAGGCTGCCGAGGCCAATGGTGCCGTCGCCGCACCCCAGCGGCGGGTGCTCGTGGCCGAAGATGAGGCCCTCATCCGTCTGGATCTCGTCGAGATGCTCCGTGAAGAGGGTTATGAGGTGGTCGGTGAGGCCGGGGATGGCGAGCAGGCCATCAACCTGGCCACCGAGTTGAAGCCCGACCTGGTGATTCTCGACGTCAAGATGCCCAAGCTCGACGGTATCGAGGCCGCTTCCAAGATCACCGGCGACCGGATCGCGCCGGTCGTCATCCTGACCGCGTTCAGCCAGCGCGACCTCGTCGAGCGGGCCAGGGACGCGGGCACGATGGCGTACCTGGTCAAGCCGTTCGCCAAGCGTGACCTGGTGCCGGCCATCGAGCTGGCCGTGAGCCGGTTCGCCGAGCTCCAGGCGCTCGAGTCCGAGGTCGCGGGCCTCACGGACCGGCTCGAGACGCGCAAGGTGATCGACCGCGCCAAGGGGTTGCTGATGAGCCGTCAGGGGCTCACCGAGCCGGACGCGTTCCGCTGGATACAGCGCACCGCGATGGACCGCCGGACCACGATGAAGGCGGTCGCCGAGGCTGTCGTCGAAAGCATCGGCTGACCGAAACGCCCGTGAAGGCCACCTCCGTCGCCGGAGGTGGCCTTTTCCGGTTCAGAGGCCGCTTGCCGCCCGCATCACCCGGTGGACGTCGGTGTTCTCGACCGTGCCACCCAAACGGGTGGAGCCGGGGCCTTCGGCAGTGACCGGGGTGTCGGAGCCGGTGTGGTCGTGGGTCGTCCAGTCCACTGTGAACCGCAGCTTCGAACCCGGGACGTCGAACGGACCGTCCTGGTCAGGGTCGGTGTCGGAGGCGTCGTAGTTCTCGATGGCCAGCCCACCGGTCTCGTGGTCGCCGCCGATGATCACGAGGGTGTCGGGATGCGCGCGGACGAACCGCATGACCTCGGCGACGGTGGCGTCGAGCGCGCGGCCCGCGTCGATCACGCCGTGCGCGTTGTTCTCGTGCGACATCCCGTCGGTTCCTTCTTCCTCCAGGAACAGGAAGAAGCCGCGCGGGTTCTGGGAAAGAGTGTCCAGGGCCTTGCGCGCCATCTGCTGGAGCGGCACCCGCGGCGCGTATTTCCCGACGTCGTCCGGGCCGTAGTCGACCATGTCCTCGTTCGCGAACAGGCCGAGGATCCGGTTCGCCCGCGTGTTCCGCAGTTCGTCGCCGTCACGCACGTAGGTGTAGCCCGTTCGCTGTGCGCGTTCGACCAGGTTGCCGTACGGGCTGCGGCTCTCCTCCCCCGGTTTGTCCGGCCAGAGCCCGGGATTCCCCTTCGGATACCACCAGTCCTCGCCGCCGCCGAGCAGAACGTCCGGGCGGCTGTTCTCGATGTACTGCTTCGCGATGTCGCTCTGCGAGTCCCGGCTGGGGACGTGCGCCGCGAAGGCCGCGGGCGACGCGCCGGTCACCTGCGCGGTCGTCACCAGGCCGGTCGACTTCCCCGCCCGCTTCGCCCGTTCGAGGATCGTCTCCAGCGGGCGCCCGTGGGAATCCACGCCGACGGCGCCGTTGCGCGTCTTGTGCCCGGCCGCGAGGGCGGTGGCCGCGGCGGCCGAGTCGGTGACGATCTCGTCGGGGTCGGCCGAGGACGTCCGCACGAGGCCGGTGACCGCGAGCCCGTCCATCGCCAGCCTGCCGTTCTTGCCCTTGAGCGCCAGGCGAAGCAGGTCACGCTGGCCGAGGCCGAGACCGTCCCCCTGGATGTAGATGATGTTGCGTGCCGAGCGCGCCGCTGTCGTGTCCGCGACGGCGGCCGAACCACCGCACAGGACCACCAGAACCGTCGCCGCCGCCAGACCACGTCCGCGCATATCGCCTCCGTTAGTTAGGAACCTTTCCTAACAGAGAAGTCACGCGAAGGCCAGGGGTCCGCTCAGCCGCGCTGAAAGGACGGCGCCGTCGTCGGCCGCGGGGATTAGGCCGAAAGACATACCCACGATCGGTGAGATCCAGACCACACGATCGGGTCGTGACGATCTTCGCGCGGCTGGGTCTATGGAGTGTGGAAGCGAAGAACTTCCACCGCAGGCAACGGAATCCGAACCCGAGGAGATCGCGATGACGAACACCGCCACCACCGCCAAGCCGAACTCGAACTCCACCGCCCCGGCCGAGAACGGCGCGCTCGTCTCCACGCAGGGCGTCACCACGATCGCCGACACCGTCGTGCAGAAGGTCGCGGGCCTCGCGACCCGCGAGATCACCGGTGTCCACGCGCTGGGCGGCGGCGCCGTGCGGGCGTTCAACGCGCTGCGCGAGCGCATCCCGGGCGCCACCGCGTCCGCCGGGCAGGGCGTCTCCGTCGAGGTCGGCGAACGCCAGGCCGCGGTCGATCTGCAGATCGTCGTCGAATACGGCGTCGCGATCGCGGATCTGGCCAAATCGGTGCGCCGCAACGTGATCGGCGCGGTCGAGCAGATGACCGGGCTCGAGGTCGTCGAGGTCAACATCAACGTGTCCGACGTGCACATCCCCGGCGACGACGACACCGACGAAAGCACCGAATCCACCCGCGTCCAGTGACCATCGGCGCCGGTTCGCGCCCGACCACAAGGAGAACGTTCATGAACGCCACCCATCTCGGCCTGCTGACCGGTCTCGTGCTCGGCGTGGCCGGCGCGTTCGGCGGCTTCGGCGCCTTCCTCGTCGTGCTCGTGCTCGCCGTCCTCGGCCTGCTGGTCGGCCGGTTCCTCGACGGCAAGCTCGACCTTTCGGCCCTGGCGGGCCGCGACAGGGGCTGATCGCCATGACGACCATGACCGCCGCCGAGCCCGGAACGGACGGGCGCGGCGCCCTGACCGTGGCCGACGGCGCCGTCGAGCGGATCGCCACACGGGCGATCACCGAACTCGACGGCGTCGGCGGCGCGGCCTCCCGGGTGCTCGGGATCGCGGTCGGCGGTGAAGACCTCGACCAGGGCGCCAAGGTGAGCGCGCACGTCAGCGGATCGACGGCCACTTTGGACGTCCGGCTCTCGGTGAAGTACCCGCTTTCCGTGCGCGCCACCGCCGAAAGGGCGCGAGAGCACCTGATCCGCCGCGTGGGCGAACTGTCGGGCCTCGCCGTCACGCGGGTCGACATCACCGTCACGGCCCTGCATTCCACGGAGACCGAAACGAGGAGGGTCCGATGAAACGGCGCCCCCGCCGCACCGTCCCGGCCGTGCTGGTCGGCATCGTGGTGCTCGCCGGATGCGCGCTGGCCGCCACCGTCGCGGTCCAGACGATCATCGGCGAGAAACCGTGGATCAGCTACGACGCCGTCGCGTCCGCCTTGCACGGCACCCGATGGAGTGATCCGCTTCCCGCGATCGCGGGCGGCGTGGTCGCACTCCTCGGCCTGCTGCTCCTCGTGGCCGCGATCGTGCCGGGACGGCCCACCGTGCTGCCGCTCGAAAGCGGCACGGATTCCGGGGCCTCCCGGCGCGGTTACCGGTCGACGCTGCGTACCGCGGCGTCCACTGTGGATGGTGTCTCGGCGGCGAAGCTGAAGGTCAAGCGGAGCAAGATCGTCTCGGTGGTCACCACCGGGCGGACGAACACCGCGGGCCTCGCCGACGCCGTCCGCGCGGCCATCGAGCACCGCCTCTCCCAGATCGGCCCCGCCTCCGTCCCGGCCGTGCGGGTCCGCGTCAAGGCCACCAGGAGCGCGTCATGACCGACCTCAACCGCCCCGCCCGGCTGAACCGCACCCTGCTGGTGCTGACCGGGATCGTGTTGCTCGCCGCCGGCGGGTTCGCCGTCGGCACCCATTTCGGCAGGATCCCGCTGCTCGATCCGGGCGCCCCGCTCGTTCCCGGCACCGCCATGCCACCCGGATGGGTCTGGTACGCCGTCGCCGGGGCCGCGGTGGTGGCCGGACTGCTGGCGCTGCGCTGGCTCGTCGCGCAGCCCGTCCGCAAACCGAAGTCCCACACCTGGCGCTTCGGCCAGGAGACCGGTGAAACCACGCTGGCCGCGAGCACCGCGGTGGAACCGTTCGCCGCGGAGGTCGCGACCTATCCCGGCGTCCACGCCGCGCACGCCACGCTCGGCGGCTCCCAGGACGCGCCGGTGCTGGCCGTGGTGCTGAGCGCCGAACAGGACGGCGATCTGGCCGCCATCCGTGACCGGATCACCACCGAGGGCCTGCCGAGGCTGCGTCAGGCGTTGGATCTCGGCGAGCTTCCGATGACCATCGAGTTCCGTTTCTCCGCGAAGGCCGGATCCCGCGTTCAGTGACCCGCTAGACCAAATCGACCATGACCACCGCCGGAACCGTCGGGGCGGGCGAGCCTCCGGCGGGTTCCGCGGTGATGCCGACCCGGTCGATCCCGCCCGGCAGGTCCGCGAGCACCGGATGGGTCCGATGTGGACCGTCCGGCGCCAGCAGGCCCGCCGAATGCGCGCCGCTCGCCCCGATGAGCCAGACCTGATACGCCTTGCCGGGCGCCAACGGCGGGAGGTCACCGGCCAGTACGACGAGCTTGCCCTTGCCGCGTGAGGTCACGACCGTGGTGGTGCCGCGTTCGGCACCCTTGACCGTCGAGGCAGTCGAGGCATCGGGTGCGGTGAGCACGGCGTTCACCGAGGCCAGCTGCTGCTGGGCGGGGTCGGCTCCCGGATCGGTGGTCGTGGTGACCAAGCTGAACACCAGCGCTCCGACGGCGGCCGCCGCGGCACCCCAGAGGGCGACCCGCGTCTTCACCGGGCCACCTCGACGCGCGACAGCGACCAGCGGAGGCCATTGACGGGTGTGGGCGACCTCCGTGAGCGTCGCTTCCCGCAGCCTCGGCGGTGGCGGGGTGGCGAGCGCCGCCCCCAGACGCGCGGCGGCTTCCCGGAGCTCCCGCACCTCCTGGCCGCACGCGGAGCACCCCCGCAGGTGCCGTTCGAAGGCCGCGGCCTCCTCCTCCGGGACGGCGTCCACGGCGTAGGCACCGGTCAGTGTGTGCAGCTCCGCAGTCATTGCCCGACCCCCAAGCAGTCGCGCAGCCGGATCAGGCCGTCGCGGATGCGGGTCTTCACCGTGCCGGGCGCGGTCTTGAGCACCTCCGCGACCTCCGGGTACGTGTAGCCGTTGTAGTAGGCCAGCACGACCGATTCCCGTTGCAGGTCGGTCAACGCGGACAGGCACTGGCGCACCCGTTGCTGCTCCAGGTTGCTGATCGTCGACTCGGCGACCTCGTCGAACGGGCGGCGGAAGTCGAGCCGTCCCGCGCGATCGTCCCGGTCGAGCGCGGCCTGATGCGAACGCACCCGGTCCACCGCCCGCCGGTGCGCGATCGTGAGCACCCAGGCCAGCGTGCTCCCCTTGCCCGGGGTGAACCGGGCGGCCGTCCGCCACACCTCCACCAGGACCTCTTGGGTGACCTCCTCGGCGAACGTGCCGTTGCGGACGACCCTGTTCACCACTCCCCACACCGGTCCCGCCACGACGTCGTACAGAGCGGCGAACGCCTGTTCGTCACCTGCCGCGACCCGTTGCATCAAACTCGCCTCGGCGGGCACCGCTCCGGTGCCGCCGCTTCCGCGCGGACTCGCCCGCACTCCCTCGACCATCAAGCCGCCTCCACCTCACCCGACGCCCGGCTACGCGGTTCCGTGGCGTCCGGGAGGGATTCGGTGCCGAGTGCGGATCGGACTGGTCCGGAGTCACCCCTGTTCTTCGAGCACGTCGTCCATTGTGGACTTCAGATGCCGCAGGAAGGCCTCGAACCGTTCGATCTCTTCCGCCGGGTACTCCGCCACCAGCGCCGCGAGCCCGGCGCTGAACGGGCCGAAGAACTCACGCGCGGGCCCCTGGATGTCCGGGCCGCTGCGCAGGGTCACCCGCCGCCGGTCGCTGTTCTCCCTGGTCCGCACCACGTAACCGAGGTTTTCCAGCCGGTTCAGCAAGTTCGTGGTCGCGCCGGAGGTCAGCGCGATGCGTTCGCCGAGCCGGGCCGGGGACAACGGCGAGCCGGTGTCTTCGGCGTAGAGGATCTCCACCAGCGCGGCGGCGTCGGTGGCGTGCAGGCCGAGCCAGTCCGCGAAACGCCGGGTGAACTCGGTGTAGCTCGCCCCGAAGCTCCGGAGGCCGTCCAGCAGCGACGCGCTCCGCGCCGCGACGTCGTCCTCCATCACCCCTCCTCGGATCCGTGCGCTTTGACAACCTACCGGCTCCGAATATACCTTCATGGTGAAGCTACTTTTACATGAAGGAGTTTTTGTGCTCCCCGATCCGTTCGCCGCGACGACCCGCGGCATCACCGAACCCGACCCTGTCCGCCCCGCGCTGCGGGCCGCCGGCCCTCTCGTCGAAGTGGCCGCCCCCGAAGGCGGAAGCGCGTGGATAGTGACCGAGGAGAAGCTGGCCCGCGAGGTCTTGGCGGACCCGCGCTTCGCGAAGGATCCCGCGCTCGCCCCCGAGGGCTGGACCAGGCTCGAACAGACCGCCGCCGAACAGCCGTCCCTCACCACACTGGACGGCCCCGACCACGCGCTCTTGCGGCGTGCGCACGCCCCTTTGCTGAGCGCCAAACGGATCCAGGCGCAATCCGAGCGGATCCATCAGATCGCACGAACCCTGCTGACGGACCTCGGCGGCGGCCCGGTCGATCTCATGGACGGGTTCTCCACCCGGTTCCCGCTCACCGTGCTGCTCGACCTGCTCGGCATCCCGCTCCACCTGCTCGACGTCGCCGTCGACGCGTGCCGTCGCATGTCCGACCCCGAACCGGGCGCCCAGGGCAAGGCCATCGCCGCGATCGCGGATCTCGCCGCCGCGGGGCTGACCCCGAACCGGAAAGGGCTCGCGACGGAACTACGCGACAACCTGCCGCCTGAAACGTCCGAAGAGGACCTCCGGTATCACCTGTTCGCGTTGATCTTCGCCGGGCAGCTGACCACCGACGCCTCGATCGGCTTCCTCGTCTCGCGGCTCCTGAACGGGGACACCACCCCGGAAAGTCACCTGGTCCGGGAAACCCTCCGGGTGCATCCGCCCGCACCGTTCACGCTCTGGCGGTTCACGACCTCGGAGGTCGATCTCGCCGGGATCCGGCTCCCCGCCAAGGCCCCGGTGCTCGTCGACATCCAGGGCATCAACACCGACCCGGCCAGGAAACCGGGCCCGGACCTGACCTTCGGCGCGGGCCCGCATTTCTGCGTCGGCGCCCAGCTCGCGCAGCTCGAACTGCGGGCGGTGGCGGCGGTTCTGCGCACGGACTTCCCCGAAGCCCGGCTCGCCGTGCCCTACGGCGAACTCCGGCAGACGTTCCTCGGCGGCATCCAGGGAACGCGGCTCACGAGCCTGCCGGTGGTCCTGCACGAATGAAAAACGGGCCGGGGCGCGGAAACCCGCCGCCCCGGCCCGGAAAGCACTACTTCTTGAAGGTGTCGCGGAGTTTGTCCGCCGCGTCACCGACGGCGTCCTTCACGTTTTCGACCGCGCCCTTGAGACCGGCCTTCGCCTGGTCCGCCTGACCTTCCGCGCGCAATTCGTCGTTGCCGGTGGCGTCGCCGGCGGCCTCCTTGGCCTTACCGCCGAACTCCTCGGCCTTGTTGCTGATCTTGTCGCCCAACGACATCGGGTCCTCCTCCGTCCGTGGCGCCCGGATCGTGCGCCTTACGTCCGAAGGACCACCGAAGATCAGGATTCGTCACGCACACGGACGGGTGATCGTCCTCACCGGAGCAGAGACGCCACCGCGGCCGCGAACGCTTCAGGAGCCTCCTGGGGGACATTGTGGCCCACCCCCGGCAGCACCCGATGCTCGTACGGCCCGGTGAAGTACTCGCGGTCGCCCTCCGCGCTCGGGCCGCCGATGCCGTCGTCCCCGCTTTCCAGCACCACCGTCGGCACCGTGATGGCCGGCTCCTGCGCGATCAGGTCTTCGATCGCCTGATACCGCGGATCTCCTTCCACCAGGCCGAAGCGGTGCCGATAGGAGTGGATGACGACGTCGACGAAGTCCGGGTTGTGGAGGCTGGGAGCGCTGGCCGGGAACGCCTCGTCCGCGCCGGTCCAGGTCGGCGACCAGGTGCGCCACAACAAGGCGCACAGCTCGTCGCGGTTCTCCGCAAGCCCACGCCTGCCGCGCTCGGAGTGGAAGTAGAACTGATACCAGTAAGTGCGTTCCCATTCCGGCGGCGCGGGTTCCCCCGCGTAGGCGAGATTCTGGACGTTGTAGCCGTCCACCGAGACCAGCCCGCGCACGCGCTCGGGCCGGAGCGCCGCCGCGATGCACGCCGCGCGGCCGCCCCAGTCGTATCCCGCGACGACGGCCTTCTCCAGCCCCAGCGCGTCCATGAAGTCGAGCAGGTCCTGCGCCAGGGCGGCCTGCTGTCCGGAGCGGAGTGTCGCCTTGTCGAGGAAATGCGTGCCACCGAACCCCCGGAGATACGGGACGTACACGGAGGCGCCGTCCGCCGCGAGGAGCGTGGCGACCTCGTCGTAGGCCCGCACGTCGTACGGAAAGCCGTGGAGCAGGACCACCGGCGGCCCGCCCGCTTCACCGGAATGTTCGTACTCGATCTCCAGCACCGGCGTGGTGACGCGCTTCGTGGCCATCAACCGGACCAGCCGCTCAACCGGGTCAAAAGCCGTTCCAGGACTTCCGGATCGGCGCCGACGGGCTCGCCGGAGACGGGTTCGTCCACCAGGGTGCGGCGATCGCCCCGCCTCGGCAGCTGGACCTGCCCTGCCGACAGGCCACCGGGCAGCGGCAGCTCGCACCAGAAGGTCACGCCGCGGGTCTCGCTCGGCGCCACCCCGGTCCGCTCACCCGGCGCGGGCGTCGGCACGGGGAGCCCGTCCAGCTCGTGGTCGACTTCGATGACCAGCACGTCCGACCGCAGGCGCAAGCGCAGGGTCAGGAAGGGCGGCTCCTTCGGATCGGCCGCGTCGACCAGCGTGCCCACCAATCTGGCCGCGGCGGTCTTCGCCTGATCGAGCAACGGCCGCAAGGACCAATCCGACAGGATGAGACGGACGAAGAGCTCGGAGCACAACACGGCATTCGGTTGTGCCACCAGCCGGAGGTCGTCCATCTGGGAAGTGCGCGCGCTCAAACCAAGGCCTTCCTCGTCGACGTGCGAGCGTGCATCATGCCACTCCATCCGGTGAACCCTTCACGCCGCCTCACGCAAGCCTTTGGTCCTGTGCGGTCACTCGGCTTTGGCCCTGTCCATCGGACCAAAAAGCGCGCACAGTGAACCCGTGAGCATCGCCTTCCTGATCACCACGCTGGTCGTGGTCGCCACGCCCGGCACCGGCGTGGTCTATACCCTCTCCGCCGGGCTGGCCCGAGGGAGACGCGCGAGCGTCATCGCCGCGACGGCGTGCACGCTCGGCATCGTCCCGCATATGCTCGCCGCGATCACCGGCCTCGCGGCGCTGCTGCACGCGAGCGCGGTGGCGTTCGAGATCATCAAGTACCTCGGCGTCGCCTACCTGCTCTACATGGCGTGGGCGACACTTAAGGACCGGGACGCGATCGTCGTGGACGGTGCTCCCGAACCCGCGTCGACCCTGCGGACGATCACCTCCGGCGTGCTGATCAACGTCCTGAACCCGAAGCTGACCTTGTTCTTCTTCGCGTTCCTGCCGCAGTTCGTCCCGGCGGGAGAGCCCGGTTCGATCCCTCGGATGCTGCTGCTGAGCGGGGTGTTCATGCTGGCGACCTTCGTGGTGTTCAGCGTGTACGGCGTCCTCGCCGCCGGCGTGCGGCACCACGTCCTTTCCCGGCCGCGCGTACTCGCCTGGCTCCGGCGGATCTTCGCCGGTTCCTTCGCCGCGCTCGGCGTCAAACTCGCGTTCACCACCCAGTAGACAGGTTCAGCATGCGACTCCAGCACCACCCGGAAATCCGCGCCGCCCACCCCGGCCTCGCCGTCGGCACGCTGCGGGCCACCGGTATCACCGCGGAAATGCCGGTCGACCTCGAGAAGTTCCTCGCGCGGGCGACGCGGCGGCTCGCGGACGGGCCCGAATCGGAATTCCCCGAGATCCAGGCCTGGCGGCGGGCGTTCGCCAAGATGGGCCTGAAGCCGACGCAGTACCGCTGCGCGTCCGAGTCACTGCTGCGCAGGCTGCGGAAAGAAGGCACACTCCCCCGGATCCACCCGGTGATCGATCTCTGCAACGCGGTTTCGGTCGCCTACGCCATCCCGGTCGCGGTGCTCGACGTCGCGAAGATCAGCGGCTCGCTGGAGGTCCGCCACGCGCGGGGCGACGAGAAGTACGTGACCTTCGCCGGCACGGTCGAGCAGCCGAACCCCGGCGAGGTGATCTTCGCCGACGAGGACGGGCAAGCCCACGCGAGGCGGTGGACGAACCGGCAGAGCGGGCACTCCGCGGTCTCCGCCACGACGTCCGACGTGCTGATCGTTTCCGAAGGGCTGCACGCGACGGCGGCCGAGGACGTCCGGCTGCTGATCGAGGCCATCGCGAGCGAGCTGGCTGTCGTCACGAAGCCTTGAGCGCCTTCTCCAGGCCGGCGCGGGTCATCTTCGAACGCCCCTTGATGTTGCGCTCCCGTGCCAGCTTGTCCAGATCCGCCTTCGACAGCGAGGACAGGTCTTTCGCGGCAGCCTTCTTCGCGGGCGGCTTCTTCGCTCCGGACTTCTTCTTGGCCTTCCCGCTCTCCACGCTCTTCGAAAGCGCCTCGAACAGGTCGACGACCTTCGTCGGCTCACCGGGTTCGGTCGCGGGCGTGATGGTGTCGCCCTTCTTCTTGGCCTTGATCAGCTCCCGCACGCGGTCGGTGTAGGTGTCGCGGTAGTCCTCGGGCCGCCAGTCGTCGCTCATCGCGTCGATCAGGCTGACGGCCATGTCGAGTTCCTTGCCGCGCGCCTTCGCCTTGCCCGGCAGGTCCGGCAGCTGCTCGGCGGGATCCCGCAGGTCGGCGGCGAAATGCAGGGTGTTGAGCACCATCACCCCGTCCCCGGAGCGGACCAGCGCCAGGTACTCGCGGCCGCGCATGACGAACTTGGCGATCCCGGCCTTGCCCGACGAATCCATCGCCTCGAGCAGCAACGCGTACGGACGCTCGAACTCGTCCTTCGCGGGCGCGAGCCAATACGTCTTGTCGAAGAACATCGGGTCGATGGCGTCCAGCTCGACGAAGCTCTCGATGTCGAGCGACTTCGACCGGCCGGGCGCGATCTCGTCGAGTTCCTCGGGTTCGACGACCACGTACTCGCCGTTGTCGAGCTCGTAACCCTTGACGATGTCCTCGTAGCCGACTTCCTTGCCGGTGCGCTCGTTCACCCGCCGGTACCGGATGCGGTCCTCGGTTCCGCGCTGGAACTGGCGGAAGTGCACCGTATGGTCCTCGACCGCGCTGTACAGCCGGACCGGGACCGTCACCAGACCGAGCGAAAGCGAACCGCTCCAGACCGGACGCATGGGCACACTCCTCTCCTCCAGCGGGCTGGTACCCGGAATCGCGCCGGATCACACCTGGTCAGAGGCTGAACGCAAGGGACTGCAGGAGGACGACCCCGAGGAACACGAGGGTGAAGGCGAGGTCGAATGCGACCCCGCCCGCCCGCACCGGGCGCACCACGCGGCGGACCGGCGCCAGCACGGGCTCGGTCAGCCGATGGGCGATCCCGCGGGCACGGAAGGCCCAGCCGGGCGGACGGGTGGCGAGGGTGACGACCCAGTCGAGCACCATCCGGACGATGAGCACGATCAGGAACAGGGTGAGCAGGTAGCCCAGCAGATCACCTAGAGCACTCATGACGGCACACTCCTCTTTGGTCCAGTGTGCCGCGCTTTGCTGGGAGCAACCTGTGACAGCAAGAAAGGGCTACCAGGGCGGTTGGCCACCCCCAGTACGAAGGCCAACCGCCGCGGAGCCCCTACACACGGTTCGGCGCGCTGCCCCGTCGCGCCGACCCGCCAGCTGATGTCTTCAGCTTTCCAAGGCCCTGCATCGGAATTACATCGGCTCTCCACCGCCCGGCATCCGCGCAGTTCAGGGGCGGCCGGGCGTAGAATCGAACCGGTTTCAGGGCAGGCCCGAGCGCGCCCGTTAGGCCGAATGCCGTACGGCGTGCCCCGCGTCGATCTGGCTGGAGGCCGAAGCGGTGGGTTAGGGTGCCGATCAGCCGGCGAACGGACTGGAGGTAGTGCGTGAGCACGCTCACGGTCTCGGACGACATAGTCGCATATGACCGCTGATCGTTTACCCGATTCGGCGGGATCGCATCTCGGCCGGCCATCCCAGCTCAGCTTCTCCGTTCTCGGCCCGCTCGAAGCCGAAGTCGACGGCGTTCCCGTCCGGCTGGGCGGACGCCGTGAACAGCGTCTGCTCGCCGCGCTGCTGATCAACGCGGGCAGGCTGGTCCCGGTGTCGTATCTGATCGGCACGATGTGGCCGGAGAATCCGCCGAAGACCGCGGTCCGCCAGGTCAGCAACGCGATCGCGCGGCTGCGGCACGACCTCGGCGTGGCCCGGTCCGCCGTGGTCACCACCGGCTCGGCGTACCGCGTCGTCATCAGCAGCGCCTCGCTCGACTCCGTCCGCTTCGAAGCGGACTACAACCAGGGCGCCGAACTCCTGTCGGCCGGGCTGATCTCCCAGGCGGCCGTCAAGCTGGCGGACGCGCTCTCGCTCTGGCGAGGCCCTGCGTTCGACGGTCTCGAAGGCGACGCCATCGAGCAGACGGCGCGACGGCTCGACGAAGAACGCCTTGCCGCCTGCGAGCTCTTGATCGGCGCCAGGCTCCGGCTCGGCGAAACCGAAGCGGCGGCTCGCGAGGCCTTCGACCTCGCCGCCTGGCATCCCACGCGCGAGACCCTGCAGTGCCTCACCATGCTGGCGCTCTACCGGGCGGGCCGCGGCGCCGACGCGCTCCGGACGTTCGACCGGACCAGGATCGCGCTCGCCGAGGAGCTCGGCGTCGACCCGAGTGCCGAACTGAGCACGCTCCACCAGCAGATCCTGCGCGCCGACGCCGAGCTGATGACGGACGGCGCCCTCGTCCGGTACGGCGTCGGCGGGCTCCGGAACGGGATGGACACCGGCGGACGACGCGAGGACGCGGACGCGCAGAAGGCGCTGTTCCCCCGCCCCGCGCAGCTTCCCGCGGACCTCCCCGCGTTCGGCGGCCGCGCCGCGGAACTGCGGACCGTCCTCGAAATCGGCCAGGCAGGCTCCTCTGCGGGGCCGAGGCTGATCGCGATCGACGGGATGCCCGGTGTCGGCAAGACCGCGCTGGCCGTCCACGCGGCGCACCGGCTCGCGCCGCTGTTCCCCGACGGGCAGCTCTTCGTGAACCTCGAAGGGTTCTCGCCCGCGGGCGACCCGGTCGATCCGGGGGCCGCGCTCGAGGCGCTGCTGCGGTCGCTGGGCATCCAGGGTTCGGACATCCCGGCCGCGACCGACCAGCGCGCGGCGCTCTTCCGGAGCTGCCTCGCCGGCAAACGCGTGCTTTTGGTGCTGGACAACGCCATCGGGGCGGCGCAGGTGAACCCGCTGCTGCCCGGTTCGGCGAGTTGCTGCGTGCTGATCACCAGCCGCACCCGGCTCGTGGACCTCGACGGCGCCGAACTGCTCTCGCTGGAACCGTTCAGCCGGGCCGACGCCGTGGACCTGCTCGGCCGGATCGTCGGGCCCTCGCGGTTGCGGCGGGAATCCCCGGACGCGGCCGACCAGGTCGCGAGCCTGTGCGGTGACCTCCCGCTCGCGCTGGCCGTCACGGCGAGCAGGCTCCGCGCGCGGGCGTCGTGGACGCTCGACTTCGTCGCCAGGCAGCTGCGCGACGAACGGAACCGGTTCGGCGAGCTCACCGCCGGCGAACGCGACGTCGCGGGCGCGTTCCGGGTGTCCTATCTGAACTTGACCGAGACCGAACGCCGGGTGTTCCGCCGGCTGAGCCATCATCCCGGCGCCGCTTTCGATCTCCACTCGACGGCGGCCCTGGCGGAAGTGAACCTCGGCGAGGCCCGCCGCCTCGCCGAACGCCTCGTCGACGTGAACCTCCTGCGCCAGCCGTCGATGGACCGGTACGAGATGCACGACCTGCTCCGCAGCTACGGTCGTGAGCTCCTCCTCGCCGAAGAGCCCGAGCACCAGCGCGAGGCGATGATGCGGCGGCTGTTCGACTACTACCGCAGCACCGTCGCGGCCGCGATGGAGTTCATCGACCCGGACTCCGAAGACGAGCCGGGCGGCCGCGAGGTCCCGAAGAGCGAGTTCGGACAGTCCTTCGCCGACTACGACCAGGCGGCGCACTGGATGGACGCGCAATGGCAGAACGTGCTGCCGGTGGCCGTCGCGATGAACAACCACCAGCAGTACTCCGACCTCGTGCCCTTCTGTTCGGCGGTGTGGCGCTACTTCGACAACCGCGGCTACTACCGGCAGGCCAGGGAGCTGGAGACCCTCGCCCTGTCCGCGGCGCGGGTGACCGGGAACGTGGTGCTCGAGTACCAGGCCCTGCACATGTACGCGTTGACCCTGTGGCGGCTCAACGAGTTCACCGAAGCGAACCGGCTGTTCAACGAGGTGTTCGAACTGGCCGCGACCACCGGCGACATCCGGATGCAGTGCCGGGCCAGGGGCAACTCGGGGGTCACCCACTGGCTCAAGGGCGAATCGGACCAGGCGATCGAACACCTCGGCTGGGTCCGCGAGACCGCCCATGCCCACGGCAGCGTGCTCATCGAAGCCCGCGCCAGGCACCGCATCGGGCTGATCCACACCGAGAACAGGCGCTATCCCGAAGCCGCCCGGGAACTCGACCAGGCACTGAGACTCGCCAAGGAGAACGAATCACCCGATCTCGAGGCGGAATGCTTTCTCGCCCTCGGTATCAATTCGCGCGGACTCGGCGACGGCGCGCTCGCGGTCAGCCAGTTGACGACCGCGGTGGAAGTGCTGGAATCGACCGGGAATCGCAGCATGCTGCCCATCGCCCACAAGGAGATGGCGTTCGCGTTCGACATTCTCGGTGATCGACTGAATGCGGACCGTCATCGCCGCTTCGCATTACGCATCTACACCGATCTCGGCATTTCGGAAGCCCCCGAGGTACGCGAACTCAAACAGCGCCTGAACGATTACTCCGCGTAATTATCAGTTCTGCTCCGGTACTCTGTTGGCGTAGGTATATTCCCTTGACCGGAGTAACCGCTCACGGAGAGGATCGGCGGCATGCACGATGAAGACGACGACGAGTTCTTGTACGAGCTCGAAGCGGAGTACAAGGCGCAGAGCACCTGGGGCGGGTTCGAACCGCCTCCGCACGGCGGGCCTCCTTTCCGCTCGCGACGCTGAATGACCGGACGTATTCGGAAAGTATTACTGGGGACTGGGGCACAAGACATTCGATGCTGGTCAGGGTTTCCTCGTGCGGAACGCTTTATTGGTCCGATGGTGACGTCGTCTGGGACGATCACCTCGGCCATCGCCAGCTGAAACTCGCCGAAGGAACAGAACGCGTCCTGCGCTGGTTCAGTTCTTGGCGAGAACCGGAATCGGTCCGCGCCGCGGACGAGAATCCCGAGATCGGGGAAAGGCTCGTCCGTATCGCGCGAGCGATGATCCGGTACGACGTGCTGGTGGTCAAAGGTTCTTCCCGGCAACAACGGGAAGAAGAGATCCTCCGGGATTGGGGCCCTTGGGGAACGTCCGCACGGGCGTTTCACTTCGGCACCCGCTCCTTGCGGGAGACCGAGTTCACGACCAGCGAAATGACGGCGAAAACCTTGCTGGAGAAGGCGAAGGCCAGCCCTCCGCCTTCTCCGGTGAGGCCTTCCGGCGAGCACGACGCGCTAGCGCTGCCCGAACCGTCACCGGAACCTTTGAACGCGATCGCCTTGGGCGACGCGCTGAACCAACGCAGAAGCGTCCGCGAGTTCGGCGAAGACCCCTTGCGGCTGCGCGATTTGAGCGCACTCCTCACGTCGGCCCGGCCGACGAGACCCGAAACGCACTCCGACATCCCCGCCACCGGGAATGTCTTCAAGACGAGCCCGTCGGGCGGAGCCAGGCATCCGACAGAGGTGTACGTCTACGCGAGGAACGTCGAGGACCTGGATCAGGGTGTCTACCACTACAACGGTTTCCGGCACTCCCTCACGCCGCTGGACGGCAAGATCGACGACGACGAACTGGTCGCGCTCGCCGGCGACCAGCAGTGGACCCGGAACGCCGGCGCGCTGCTGATCTACACCAGCGTCATCGAGCGGAACCAATGGAAGTACCCGGTGAGCCGCACCTATCGGGTCCTGCTGATGGACGTCGGTCACCTGAGCCAGACGGTGTACCTGCTGGCGACCGCGCTGGGACTGAACGTCACGTTCACCGCGGCGCTTCGCGACGAACTGGTCGAAGATCTCCTCGGCTGCGACCCAGCCAACGAACTGGTGCTGGGCATGTCGGTGGTGGGCACTCGTTTGTGAGTGCGTGAAGGGCTTTGCCGTTTTTCGGCGATAGTGCTGGGCTGCACGGCCACCTAGCGAGAGCTGCTCACGCGGCCGAGCCGTGGCCGAATTTCGGCGACGACTCAGAACGGTGGTTCCTCGGTGCGGGGTTCGTGCAGTGGCGGTGGCGAGCTGTCGTAGCTGTGCCCCGTAGGTGTCGTGATGGTGAGGGTGCCGTCGGCGGCCAGCCGATAGACCCAGCCGGGTTCGTCTTTCAAACGGTGGTCGCGGCGGCACAGATCGACCAGCTCGGTGTCGGCGGTGTGGCCACCGTGCTGCCACGGCACCGAATGGTCGAGGTCGCAGGCTTGGGCGACACGGTGGCAGCCGGGTCTTCGGCATTCCCGGTCCCGGACCCGCACGAACTCGCCCAGTCCGGCGGTGGGCCGGTAGCGGTCGCGGCCGAGGTCGAGGACTTGTCCGGAGAGTGGGTCGGTGATGATCC
>NZ_QHJJ01000076.1:0-227 GCF_003947465.1 Amycolatopsis sp. WAC 04182 | reverse complement strand
CATCTACGTCGACCTTGGCCATCGGCTCGGCCAAGCCAACGCCCTCAAGAACCTCGGTCGAGTACAACACGCACTCGGTGATCTCGGTGCTGCCACGGACACTCTCGCCGAGGCGCACGCCATCTACGTCGACCTTGGCCATCGGCTCGGCCAAGCCAACGCCCTCAAGAACCTCGGTCGAGTACAACACGCACTCGGTGATCTCGGTGCTGCCACGGACACTCTCG
>NZ_QHJJ01000075.1:0-621 GCF_003947465.1 Amycolatopsis sp. WAC 04182 | reverse complement strand
GGGGACAAGAAGACCCCGATCCCGGTGTCCGTGACGATCCCGGCGACGAAGGTACCCGCCACCGGCGAACTGAAACTGGTAGCGACGGGCACCGTCCCCGACATCCTGCTGAAGGTGCCGTCCGAACTGCGGCTGAGCACGGGCGCGCCGTCGCTCGCGCTGACCGCCGCGGAAACGCCGCTCAAACCGATCACCTGCACCCAGACGCCGGACCAGAACACGCTTCTCGGCAGTGTCGCGCTCCTGCCGCACGGAAAACCCAAGCCGCAGTCCGGCAAACCCGGCGAGCAGAAGAAACCCGGTACCGACGCGCGGGCCGCGGACGACGTCCACGCCGACGCCCTCTTCCCGATCGCGTTGCAGCCGTTCGAACTTCAGGGCACGTCGTCCATCACGAAGCTCGGCGCCTTCGCCCGGCTGAAGCCCGCGTTCATGGTCAACGCGGTGTGGCACGTCGACCTGGAGAACACCGAAGGGCACGGCAAGATCACCGTCTCCGTCATGATGCCGCCGAGCAAGCTGAGCTTCCTCGGTTTCGGCTTCGTCCCGATCACCGCGACCATGGCACTGCTGCCGGAGGACTACGCGACCGGTAATCACATCATCGATGTGGACGACGTT
>NZ_QHJJ01000074.1:0-624 GCF_003947465.1 Amycolatopsis sp. WAC 04182 | reverse complement strand
CAAAGACGGTGCCTATGATCTGGTGGTTCCTTCAACCTATTACGTTGATAAAATGCGTAAAGAAGGGATGATCCAGAAGATCGACAAGTCGAAGTTAACAAACTTCAGCAATCTCGATCCAGACATGCTCAACAAGCCTTTTGACCCGAATAACGACTACTCCATTCCGTATATCTGGGGTGCGACGGCGATTGGTGTTAACGGTGATGCGGTGGATCCGAAATCTGTCACCAGCTGGGCCGATCTGTGGAAGCCAGAGTACAAAGGCAGCCTGCTGTTGACCGACGATGCCCGTGAAGTGTTCCAGATGGCGCTGCGTAAGCTGGGCTACTCCGGTAACACCACCGATCCGAAAGAGATTGAAGCTGCATATAACGAGCTGAAAAAACTGATGCCAAACGTGGCAGCCTTTAACTCCGATAACCCGGCGAACCCGTACATGGAAGGCGAAGTTAACCTCGGCATGATCTGGAACGGTTCTGCTTTCGTTGCACGCCAGGCGGGTACGCCAATTGACGTGGTGTGGCCGAAAGAAGGCGGCATTTTCTGGATGGACAGCCTGGCGATCCCGGCAAATGCCAAAAACAAAGAAGGCGCGCTGAAATTGATCAACTTCCTGCTGCG
>NZ_QHJJ01000073.1:0-625 GCF_003947465.1 Amycolatopsis sp. WAC 04182 | reverse complement strand
GGTGTTCCTGCGCAACGGCTACGTGGGCGCGAGCATGGACGAGGTGGCCGCGATCGCCTCGGTCTCGAAGCAGACCGTCTACAAACACTTCAGCGACAAGGAACAACTCTTCACCACGATCATCCTCGACACGACCGACCAGATCGCGGGCCTGGCCAAGCTCGTCACCGCGTCGCTGGAGGACGGCCATGACCTGGACGAGGGCCTGCGCCAGCTCGCCCGCGCGTTCCTCGGCGCGCCCATGCAGCCCGACGTGCTGCGGCTGCGGCGGCTGATCATCGCCGAGGCCGACCGTTTCCCCGACCTCGGCCGCACCTGGTACCAGCAGGGGTTCGAACGGTCGCTCCAGACCCTGGCCACGGCCTTCGGGCGCCTGGCCGGGCACGGCCTGCGGCCCATGGACGACCCACAGCTCGCCGCCGACCACTTCGTCGGGCTGCTGTTGTGGATCCCGGTGAACAAGGTCATGTTCTCGGACGGCGGCGACCACTACACCGAGGCCGACCTCGACCGGATCGCCGACGCCGCGGCCGAGGCGTTCCTGCGGGCCTACGGCGGCTAACCGGCCAGATACTGCTTGAGCCCGGCGGCCAGCGAACCGGCCATGCGCTCGCGGAACTCGCCG
>NZ_QHJJ01000072.1:0-627 GCF_003947465.1 Amycolatopsis sp. WAC 04182 | reverse complement strand
CCGCCAGGGCGTCGCGGACGGCCTGCGCGTACTGTTCCGGCGTGGTCATGCGTGCCCCTCCTTGAGCAGGGAATCCATGGTGGCCGCGAACGAGGTCCACCGCTTGGCGGAGGCGGCGTACATGGTGCGGCCGACCTCGTTGAGGCCGTAGTACTTGCGGTGAGGGCCCTCGTGTGAGGTCACGACGTAGGAGTTGAGCGCGCCGGCCTTGAACAGGCGGCGCAGCGTGCCGTAGACGGAGGCGTCGCCCACCTCTTCCAGGCCCGCCTCCGTGAGCCTGCGCACGACGTCGTAGCCGTAGCCGTCGCGCGCGTCGAGCACGGCCAGGACGGCCAGGTCGAGCACGCCCTTGAGCAACTGGCTGCTATCCACGCGAAGCAGAGTACTGTGCAATGCACAGTAGTGGCAACAAGAGAACCGGGCGGCTCCCGTAAGGGTGCCGCCCGGTCACATGATCAGCCTAGGCGGCGGCCGGAGCCGGGCAGGTCGCCGAGTAGTTGGCGACGCCCGACGAGGCGGCGTTCGGGCTGACGACGACGAGCTCGATGGTGCCCTTCGTCTCCTTGCTGTTGTGCGTGCCACCGACGCCCCAGGTCACGGCGAGGTCGCCGTTGACCTGACGCTCCA
>NZ_QHJJ01000071.1:0-628 GCF_003947465.1 Amycolatopsis sp. WAC 04182 | reverse complement strand
CGGACAGGTTCACCGACATCCTCGTCGGGCGCGTCCTGGCCACAGGCGTCAGAACCTGAGCACTGCGGCCACGCCCGAGACGGCCTGTCGTCACCCTCGACGCATCGGATGAGATCTTCGGCAACTGGAGAGTCAGGTCGACTTCCGGTTCCGGTGGACGATCTCCCTGTCGCCCTTGCCGGGATACGCCATGATCAGCAGCCGCTGCCCACTCTGCGCCTCGCCCTTCCAGGGGAACCAGGCGTAGTGCACGCGGATGCGGTAGTGCCCCTTGCTCCCGTTGAGGGCGAGGTTGGGCAGCTCGGTGCCACTGAGGCTGTCGTAGAGCACGATCTGGCCGCCCGGGCTGAAATAGCCGACCTCGACCACCTTGTCCCAGCCCTTGGTCTCGACGGGCGGCCGTCGGGTGTAGGTCTCCAGGGTGACGCAGAGGTCGAAGTCGGGGTGGGTCATGACGGACAGGATCCCGCGCGCGGAGGAGACCAGCCCGTTGCCGGGGTCCATGTCCGGCTCGGTCTCCTCCTCTCCTTCCTCTTCGTACGTCTGCAGCACCCCGTAGTCGGTCCACTGCGGTTCCTTCATCCGGATCGCCCGGGCCGGCTTGGTGCGCGGCCGGTGGCGCGGCGTG
>NZ_QHJJ01000070.1:0-630 GCF_003947465.1 Amycolatopsis sp. WAC 04182 | reverse complement strand
ACTGGCAGGAGCGGCCAACCAGGCGTGCGGGCTTTGGCCCGGTCCCGCCGCCGCCTCCAGACAGCGCCCGTGATCCCCTGACAGTCGCCAGTCACCAGCGGTTCGCGGGCAGATCCAGGGAGGAGTGGGCGGTCAGGCCGTAGCGGGCTAGCTCGTCCAGCCGCCGCTGCGGCACTGCGGTGTCCAGCTCCAGCCAGCCGAGTTCGGTGCCGCCGATCTCGGCGACCAGATCCAGCGACTTGACGATCTGCGGCCCGGACGCCTTCGACGAGCCACTCCCCCCAGCGCTCCAGACCCGAGACCTTCTTGCCCGGCGGCACCGCCAGCAGCAGATAGCACCGCCCGCTGCTGCGCGCTGAGCAGCGCGGCCAGCGTGTCATGCAGCTCCCGCGTGGCGCGTTCCCGCTCGCGCGCCATCAGCCGGGTCAGCGTGCTGATCCCGGGCAGCAGCACGTCGTTCTGCCGCAGCCAGCGCACCGCGTACTGGAACGGCTCGGTCGGGCCGTCGCCGGTGTTCCACGCGTGCGCCCGCAACTTGCCCGCCAGCTCGGCCTCGGCCGAGGCGAAGTCGTTCAGCCCGAACGCCTTGGCAATCTCCCAGGTGTGTTCCAGCCGCGCCTTGTCCCGCTC
>NZ_QHJJ01000069.1:0-631 GCF_003947465.1 Amycolatopsis sp. WAC 04182 | reverse complement strand
AAAACTTTAACGGAACTGACGCAAACGTCAGGAGACGCTCTACCGTATCAGGTGCATCAGTTCGCCATCGCCCCGGCGAGCCGTGAACTGCTCCATCAACGCATTGAGCAGCGTTTTCATCAGATGTTGGCTTCAGGTTTTGAAGCAGAAGTCCGGGCGCTTTTTGCCCGAGGAGATTTGCATACGGACTTGCCTTCCATTCGTTGCGTGGGTTATCGCCAGATGTGGTCTTACCTTGAAGGCGAAATCTCATACGATGAAATGGTTTATCGAGGTGTTTGCGCCACGAGACAGTTGGCGAAGCGGCAGATAACCTGGCTGCGTGGTTGGGAAGGGGTTCACTGGCTTGACAGTGAAAAACCAGAACAGGCGCGTGACGAAGTATTACAGGTTGTTGGTGCTATCGCAGGCTGAATGTGTACAATTGAGACGTATCGTGCGCAATTTTTTCAGAATCGAAAGGTTCAAAGTACAAATAAGCATATAAGGAAAAGAGAGAATGGCTAAGGGGCAATCTTTACAAGATCCGTTCCTGAACGCACTGCGTCGGGAACGTGTTCCAGTTTCTATTTATTTGGTGAATGGTATTAAGCTGCAAGGGCAAATCGAGTCTTTTGATCAGTTCGTGATC
>NZ_QHJJ01000006.1:0-667530 GCF_003947465.1 Amycolatopsis sp. WAC 04182 | reverse complement strand
GCAAATTTTCTTGCTCTCAAAGGAACCCCAAAACGAGGTTCAAATACATAAGCTCTACTGGCTTAGTTCACTAGCACACTGTTGAGTTCTCAAGCAACACACCCCAGATCACACCGAGCAAAACCCGGCCTTATCCGAAGCAGTCATTTCTAGCAGTTTTTGGTGGGACACCCACTCAATCGCACTGAGCGAGAGCTTGGTTCGTGTCCCGGTCGGCCGCTCGGTTTCCCTGGCGACGAAGAGAACTTTACATGGCCGGAAACCCCCGAAAACAGGGGGGTACCTTAACGACATTCATGCAGGTCAGAGGTCATAAACGAGCCCGAAGCAGGCGATCACGCGGTGATCGCCCCAGGAGACCTCGGGTGAACGGCAGGGCAAGAACATTGCTCCGAGTACATTGCACCGTATTGATCCTGTTGATTGCTCCGATTAGCGTCGGGCTCATGAGCACTGCGGAACTCGACGGCATCTCCGTCGCTTACGACGACCTCGGCACCGGGTTGCCCGTCGTCCTCGTCCACGGCCACCCCTTCAACCGTTCGATGTGGCGGCCCCAGGCCGAGCGCTTCAGCCAGGAGGGCTACCGGGTCATCACGGCGGACCTCCGCGGCTACGGCGAGACCACCAAGGCGGCGGACAGCACGAAGACCGGGCTCGACGTCTTCGCCGCCGACATCGTCCGTCTCGCCGATCACCTGGGCCTCGAGCGCTTCGTGCTCGGCGGCCTCTCCATGGGCGGGCAGATCGTCATGGAGTTCCACCGCACCTACCCCGACCGCGTCGCTGGGCTCCTGCTCGCCGACACCTCCCCGCAGGAAGAGACAGAGGAGGGCAGGCGTGTCCGCAACGAGATGGCGGACCGGGTGCTCGCCGAGGGGCTCGACCCTTATGCGGAGGAGGTCCTGACGAAGATGGTCTCCCCGGAGAACGTCCGCACGATGCCGGACGTGGCGGCGCACGTCCTGGAGATGATGCGTACGACGCCCAAGGAAGGAGCGGCGGCCGCGCTCAGGGGCAGGGCCGAGCGCCCGGACTACCGGGAGAGCCTCACCCGGGTGCGAGTGCCGAGCCTCGTCGTGGTCGGGACCGAGGACGAGTTCACGCCCGTCTCGGACGCCGAGCTCATGCACGACCTCATTCCGGGCTCCACCCTGGCGGTGATCGAAGGTGCCGCCCACATGCCTAACCTGGAGCGCGAGGCCGAGTTCAACACCGTGTTCGCCCAGTTCTTGAAAGAGACAAACTGATGCCCCAGAAGACCGTTTTCGTGACCGGTGCCAGCGCCGGGTTCGGCGTCGAGATCGTCCGCCGCTTCGCCGCCGACGGCGCCAAGGTCGTCGCGGCCGCGCGGAGCAAGGACAGGCTCGACAAGCTGGCCGACGAGCTGGGCGAGAACGTCCTCCCCTTCGAGCTCGACGTCCGGGACGCCGACGCGGTGGCCGCGCTCCCCGGCACGCTGCCCGCCGACTTCGCCGAGGTCGACCTGCTGGTCAACAACGCCGGCCTCGCGAAGGGGCTCGAGCCCGCCCATCGGGCGAAGCTCGACGACTGGGACCAGATGATCGACACGAACATCAAGGGGCTCGCGCACCTCACCCGCGCGCTGCTGCCCGGCATGGTCGAGCGCGGCCGCGGGCACGTGATCAACATCGGTTCGGTGGCGGGCTCCTACCCCTATCCCGGTGGCAACGCCTACGGGGCGACCAAGGCGTTCGTGCACCAGTTCAGCCTCAACCTGCGCGCGGACCTGCAGGGCACCGGCGTCCGGGTGACCAACGTCGAGCCGGGCCTGGTCGGCGGGACGGAGTTCTCCGTCGTCCGGTTCGAGGGTGACCAGAGCAAGGCCGACAACGTCTACAAGGGCACGACCCCGCTGACGGCCGCCGATGTCGCCGAGTCCGTCTTCTGGGCGGCTTCGCAGCCGGAGCACGTGAACATCAACGTCATCGAGCTGATGCCGGTGGTGCAGAGCTTCTCCGCGCTGCATATCCATCGGTCGGAGTAGGCCAGTCAGGCAGAGCCTGTCCGTTGAGGGTGGTGGTGGGGCGGGGTCTGGGTAAGACCGAAGAGGTCGAAGAGCGCCTGCTGTTCCGGGCTTCGCTCGGTCAGCAGGCGCCGCGTCCGCGGGCGGCCGCCCGTGGACGGATACCGCAGCACCGTCTCCCCTATCCCCGCGAGGCTGTCCATCAGCTCGCGGACCGACAGGTTCATCCCGGCGCGGTCGGCCTCGCGCCGCATGAGGTGCGTGACCGTGGACGCGAGCACCGTGACCAGCGTGTGCACGGCGATCCGATGCGGGGTCCAGTCCCACCGCGGGGTGGGACCGGTGACCGCGGGACCGGTGAGCCAGCGGAACGTCGAGTCGAGGTGGGTCCGGGCGCGGTACGCGGTGACGACTTCGGACACCGGCCAGTCGTGGTCGGTGACCAGCACCTGCTTGCCGAAGAACTCGTCGTGCAGCCGCGACACAGCGGCGTCGTCGACCTTCCAGGTCAGCCGGATCTCCCCCGGTTTCGTCCCCGCCAAAGAAGGGGAGAGCACCCGTTCGACGCGACGGCCGCGGGTGATCCGCGCGATTTCGGCGTTCACCTGGCCGCGGTCACCCCGGTAGACGCCTGACGCCAGTGCGGCGTCGAGGCCGGCCAGTTCCCGCGTCGCGGTGCTCAGTTCCTCGCCGAACGCGCGGGCCTGCGCGTTGTGCAGGGTCTCCGAGTGAGTCAGGATCACGCGACGGCGCACGCCCGCGACCACGGCTCTGGTGTCGAGGGCGGTCAGCCCGGCGAAGCGCTCCGGGTCGACGGGCTTGCGCGCGGACGGCGGTTTCGACAGCAGCTCCGGATGCTCGGAAAGCGGGAGCGCGCCGACGAAGTGCCGTCCGAGGTCCAGTTGCGCGGCCTGGCCCGCGGTGAAGACCAGCGTGACGGGGTACAGCGAGCGGAGCTGCTCGGCGAGCGCGGCGAACGGCGGCGCCTCTTCCCTCGGGTACACGTGCGACGCCAGCGGGATCGCGCCGTCCTTGGTCACCACCAGGCCAAGTCCGGCGAGTTCGCAGCGGCAGGGGTCGGCCGTGGTGAAGGTGGCGAACTGCGGGACGTCCACGGCGAGCGCGGCGTCGCCCGTCCCCAGCCAGGAGAGCACCGCGTCGGCGACGGCGGTCTCGATCCTGGCGATCCGTTCGGGCGTGAGGCGTTGCAGCGCCCGCCAGTGATTCGGCAGGTCGGCCTTCAGGAACTCCCTCGCGACACCGTCCTCCCACCACGAGGCGAGATCCGTTTCGGGAGCCGTCGCCCGGTGCAGGACGGCGAGCGCGAGATGCGTCCCCAGAGTGGTCGTGGCGCGCTGGGCTCCGACGGCTTCGTCGACCCGGCGCACGAAATCGAGCCGCCGCAGCGTGGCCCACACCGCCGCGACGTCACCGAAGGTCCGGTGACGTGCTTCGCCGGGGGCGGAGACGTCGCCCTCCATCGCGCGCCCGATCTCTTCGGCCGTCCCGAGGTAGCGCTGCGACACGACCCTCGGCTCGCCGTCGACCCGCGCGGAGGTGACGAGGTAGTAGTACGTCCGCCCGCCGACCTTCTTGCCGATCACCGAAGCCACACTTTAGGTAATACACTCGCGCCCCCTGATCGGCAACCGAGATCGCGCTCTGACCAGTGGGAACAGTGACCACACCCACGTGGGTGACGCGGTGGCGGGATGCACACTGGCAGGTGGAGCGAGTCCGGCCATAGCGTGCGGGAATGGCATCGGATGCAGACGCGAACGCCCCCACCACCTCGGCGATGCGCCGGGCACTCGCCAGGGCGCGCGACGGGAAGACCCTCGACATCACCGAGGCCTCGATCCTGCTCCAAGCGCGCGGCGACGACCTCAAGACGCTGTCCGAGCACGCCTCCCGCGTCCGCGACGCCGGACTCGTCGCGGCGGGCCGTCCCGGCGTGGTCACCTACAGCCGTTCGGTGTTCATCCCGCTGACCCGGCTGTGCCGGGACCGATGCGGCTACTGCACCTTCGCGACCGTCCCCGGCCGGGTCGAATCGCCGTTTCTCTCCCCCGACGAGGTCCTCGACATCGCCCGCAAGGGTGCCGCGATGGGGGTCAAGGAAGCGCTGTTCACCCTCGGCGACCGTCCGGAGGACCGCTGGAAGGCGGCGAAGGACTGGCTCGACGCGCACGGCTACGACGACACGCTGTCCTACGTCCGGGCGATGGCGATCCGGGTACTGGAGGAGACCGGCGTCCTGCCTCACCTCAACCCGGGCGTGCTGAGCTGGCAGGACTTCCAGCGGCTCAAGCCGGTTTCGGCGTCGATGGGCATGATGCTGGAGACGACGGCGAAGCGGCTGTACACCGAGAAGGGTGGCCCGCACTACGGCTCGCCCGACAAGGATCCCGACGTGCGCTTGCGGGTGCTGGAGGACGCCGGCCGCAGTTCGGTGCCCTTCACCACGGGCATCCTGATCGGCATCGGCGAGAACTTCGAGGAGCGCGCCGACTCGCTGTTCGCGATCCGCAAGGTCGCGAAGACCTACGGCGGCATCCAGGAAGTGATCGTCCAGAACTTCCGCGCGAAGCCGGACACCAAGATGCGCGCGACCCCGGACGCCGATCTCGAAGAACTCGCCGCGACCATCGCCGTCGCGCGGCTGGTCCTCGGCCCGCGGATGCGGATCCAGGCGCCGCCGAACCTGATCGGCCAGCAGTACGAACTGATGCTGAACGCGGGTATCGACGACTGGGGCGGCGTCTCGCCGCTGACCCCCGACCACGTGAACCCCGAACGCGCGTGGCCGCAGATCGACGAGCTCAAACGCCGTACCGAGGCGCTCGGTTTCACCGTGCGCGAGCGGCTGCCGATCTACCCGGAGTACGTCAAGGCCGGCGAGCCGTGGCTGGATCCGCGGATGAACGCGCATCTCGCGCCGCTGACCGACACCGAGACCGGGCTCGCGATCGAAGAGGCGATCCCGGTCGGCATCCCGTGGCAGGAGCCGGACGGCGGTTGGAAGGAGGCCGGGCGCACCGATCTCCATGTCGAGGTCGACACCGTCGGGCGCACGGAAGACCGCCGCAGCGACTTCGATTCCGTCTACGGCGACTGGGCCGAGATCAAGGGCAACATCAAGACCGCGCCGCAGCGGTTCGACCTCGACATCCGGGATGCCTTGCGCAGCGCGGAAAAGAACCCCGCCGGGCTCTCCGACGACGAGGCTCTGGCGCTGCTGCACGCCGACGGGGCGGAGCTCGACGCCTTCACCAAGATCGCCGACGACCTGCGGCGCGAGGTGAACGGCGACGACGTCACCTTCGTGGTCACGCGGAACATCAACTTCACCAACGTCTGCTACACCGGCTGCCGGTTCTGCGCGTTCGCCCAGCGGCGTACCGACGCCGACGCGTACACGCTTTCGCTGGAGCAGGTCGGCGATCGGGTCGACGAGGCGTGGGCCGCGGGCGCGACCGAGATCTGCATGCAGGGCGGCATCCACCCGGATCTGCCGGGCACCGCGTACTTCGACCTCGCGGCGGAGGTGAAACGCCGTCAGCCGGACATCCACCTGCACTCGTACTCGCCGATGGAGGTCGTCAACGGCGCGTCGCGGACGAACCTCTCGATCGAGGACTGGCTGGCGCGCGCGAAGGAGGCCGGCGTCGACTCGCTGCCGGGCACGGCGGCGGAGATCCTCGACGACGACGTCCGCTGGGTGCTGACGAAGGGCAAACTGCCGACGTCGGAATGGATCAACGTCGTCACCACCGCGCACAAACTCGGCATCACCACGACGTCGACGATGATGTACGGCCACGTCGACACCCCGGCGCACTGGGTCGGGCACCTGAAGCTGCTGGCGAAACTGCAGCGGGAGGGCCTGGAGCGCAACGGGCGGCGCGGGTTCAGCGAGTTCGTGCTGCTGCCGTTCATCCACCAGAGTTCCCCGATCTACCTCGCCGGGCTCGCCAGGGCGGGGACGACGCTGCGCGAGAACCGCGCGGTGCACGCGTTGTCCCGGCTGCTGCTGCACGGAATGATCGACAACATCCAGAGTTCGTGGGTGAAACTCGGCGAAGAGGGCAGCCGCGCCGTGCTCCAGGGCGGGGTCAACGACATCGGCGGGACGCTGATGGAGGAGACGATCAGCCGGATGGCGGGGGCGGCCAACGGGTCGTACAAGACGATCAGCGACATGCGCGCGATGGTCGAACCGCTGGGCCGTCCGCTGCGGCAGCGGACCACGGAGTACGGCACGCCGACGGCCGAGCGGATCGCCGCCGCCCAGGCTTCCGACGGCGTCGCGACCGCGGTGCGGCGGCCGCTGTTGCCGCTTGTCACCAGCTGACGAAAAGTCACTGACGGCCCCCTTATCCGCAGACGAACGCGGATAAGGGGGCCGTCACGTTCCGTGTGGCACCGCTCACAAGGCGCGGGAGTCGCGGGCGTTTTCTGTGCTAAACCCGAGAATCACTTCCGGGCAGCCGAGAGGACGTCGATGACCGCGAGCGCAGTCCAGGTGGCCGATACCGCCCGCTATCCGTTGTCCGAACCGGGAAGCCCCGCGTGGCGCGAAATCGTTTCCCGGACCCGCGCCGAACTGCGGGAAACGGGCTGCAGTGTGCTGGCCGACTTCATCCGTCCGGAGTTGCGTGACGTCCTTCGCGACGAAGGCGCGAAGATCGCTCCGGAGGCGTACGCGAAGGTCGAACGCGTCAACGCCTACAACATCGCCATCGACACTCCGCTGCCGGAGGACCATCCCGGCCGCACGATCATGGAACGCGGCAACGCCTTCGTGGCACGCGACCAGATCCCGGTGACCGCGGTGATCCAGCAGCTGTACACGAGCCGGGAGTTCCAGCGGTTCGTCGCCGACTGCTTCGAACTCCCCGGGCTGCACGAACTCGCCGATCCACTGTCCGGCCTGGTGCTCAACGTGATCGAACCGGGCCGCTCGCATCCGTGGCATTTCGACACCAACGAGTACACGGTCAGCATGCTCACCCAGGAGGCGGCCGACGGCGGTGTCTTCGAATACTGCCCGAACATCCGCTCCGGAACGGCGGAGAACTTCGACGACGTCCGAGCCGTGCTGGCGGGCGAAGGTGATCATCTGATCAGGCGCCTCACTCTGCGTCCTGGCGATCTTCAGCTGTTTCGCGGACGCTTCGCGCTGCACCGTGTGAGTAGTGTTCAAGGGGCAGTCGCCCGCCATTCCGCGATCTTCGCGTACAGCGAGCGTCCTGGGGTCATCGGCAGTCCGGAACGGACGAGACAGCTGTTCGGCCGGGTCCTGCCGGAACACGTCGCTTCGGCGGCGGTCCGGGGCGATCAGCTGCTCGACTAAGTCAGGAGCTTGGCCGTGCCTTTCGATTCGACCGGCAAGATCTCTTTCGACCACATCTACACCGAGCCCGATCCCCGCGCCTTCTTCGGCACTTTGCGCAGGCTGGACTACGACATCCCCCAGCAGGCCAAGGCGTACTTCGCGAAACTGATCGACGAGTACCGCGCGGAGACCGGCGTCAAGGTCCCGACGGTACTCGACCTCGGCTGTTCCTACGGCGTCAACGCGGCGCTGCACCGCTGCGACACCTCGATGGAGCGGCTGTACGACCACTACCGGGACGGCGAATCGCTGAGCCGGGACGAACTGATCGCGCGCGATCGCCGGATGGTCGAGAAGCTCGCCGTCGGCGACGGTGTCCGCTTCATCGGCCTCGACGCCTCCGCGCCCGCTGTGGACTACGCGCTCGCCGCAGGCTTCATCGACGACGCGATCCACGCGGATCTCGAGAGCGAAGACCCGTCAGAGGAGCAGCGCGCGCTGCTGGCCGGCGTCGACATCGTCATCTCGACCGGCTGCGTCGGCTACGTCACGGAGAAGACCCTCGTCCGGATAGCGCGGGAAAACCGGCCGTGGATGGCGCATTTCGTGCTGCGAATGTTCTCCTACGGGCCGGTCGCCGAGAGCCTCGGTGAGCTGGAGTACGACACGACCGGGGTCGACGGCGTCTTCCGGCAGCGGAGATTCGCTTCGGATGAGGAAAAGTCGCAGATCTTGGACAATCTGTCCGTCGCGGGCGTGGACCCGCGTGGGCTGGAAGCCGACGGCCGCCTGTACGCGCGGCTGTACGTCTCCCGGCCGAACGGCGCGGCGGGCGGGCTCGCCTCCGCGCTGAACGCCCTTCCCCTTCGAGATCAAGGATGATCGTGAGCAGTCCGGAACCGTCCACCCGCACGTTCGGCAACGAGGACATCCTGCCGCGGGTCCCCGTCCCCAGCCTGGAGGACACCTGCCGCCGGTTTCTCGAGTGGTGCTCGCCGCTGCTCACCCCCGGCGAGCTGGCGGCGACCGAAGGCGCCGTCACCGAGTTCCTCGCGGCGGGAAGCCCGGCGCACGAACTGCAGAGCGCGCTCGAGGCCTACGACAAGCGGGAAGACGTCCGCAGCTGGCTCGACACCTTCTGGCCGTACCGCTACCTCGGCCGTCGCGACCGGATCGCGCTCAACGCGAACTTCTTCTTCCTGTTCACCGAATCCCCGCTGGGACAGCTGGAGCGCGCGGCCGAACTGGCCGCGTCGGCGGTGGACTACAAGCTGAAGCTCGACGAGGAACTGGTGCCGCCGATCGTGCTGCGCGGGCAGCCGCAGTCGATGGTGCAGCACAAGTACCTGTTCTCGGCGACGCGGATCCCCGGCGCCGTGCAGGACACCGCGCGCACGCCGTACCGCGAGGACTGGCCGGGGCCGTCGAGGGCGCGGCACATCGTGGTCTTCCACCGCGACACCCCGTTCCGGATGGACGTCATCGCGCCGGACGGCCGCCCGTATTCCCCCGAACAGCTGGTCGCGGGATTCCAGACGATCGTGAAGTCGGGGAACTTCGTCGAAGACCCGCAGACCGCCGCCGGGCATTTCACCACCAAGGCCAGGGCGGAATGGGCGGCGACGCGGGAAGCGCTGCTCGCCGCCGGGAACGCGGCCGCGCTCGACGACATCGAGACGGCGTTGTTCTGCCTGTGCCTGGAGGACTTCACGCCGGCGAACACGCAGGAGGCGTGCGACAACCTGCTGCACGGCGACAGCGGGAACCGCTGGTTCGACAAGGCCGTTTCGCTGATCGTGTTCGAGGACGGCACGGCGGGGATCAACGTCGAGCACTGTGAACTGGACGGGACCACGATCCTCGGCTTCACCGACGCGCTGCTGAGCGGAACGCGGCTGGAGCGGCCGCCTGCCGACGGCGTCCCGGCGTCCGAGGTCATCGAGTTCGTCCTGGGCGAGGCACTGCGCGAAGACGCCCGCGCCGCTGCCGCGTCCTTCTCCGAGTACGCCGAAGCGACCGCTACGAAGACGGTGTCCTTCACCGACTTCGGCGCGAAGCGGGCGAAGGAGCTGGGGATGTCCCCGGACGCCTTCGCGCAGATGGCGTACCAGCTCGCGCACAAGCGGGCGAAGGGCATCACCGGCGCGACGTACGAGTCGATCGCGACGCGGCAGTACCAGAACGGGCGCACCGAAGCGATGCGGGTGGTGACGCCCGAAGTGCAGTGGTTCGTCCAGGTGATGGACGATCCCCAGGCCGATCGGCAGACGCGTCAGGCGGCCTTCCGAGCGGCGGCCGCGAAGCACGTCACGCGGGCGAAGGAGTGTCAGGCGGGTGACGCGCCGGAGCAGCACCTGTGGGAGCTGCAGCTGATCCAGAAGCGGCGCGGCGTCGAGGACTCGCCGTCGCTGTACTCGTCACCCGGCTGGCTGAAGATGCGCGACGACTACCTGAGCACCAGCTCGGCGCCGTCGGTGAACATCCAGTACTTCGGCTTCGGGTCGACCAGCCCGCAGTGCATCGGTGTCGCGTACGTGCTGCTGCCGGAGTCGCTGAATCTGTACCTGTGCACGCCGAAGCACGTGGCGCACGAGATGGAGCTGTTCGCGACCGAACTGGACGGCGCGGTGCGGGAGCTGCAGGAGTTGCTGGCCTCTTGAGCGGGGTCTGAGATGGGCCGAAAGCGTCCTTCACCGCGTCTGATGCGGTGAAGGACGCTTTCGGCCCAAGTGCGGCTGTGCGGTCGCCAGAAGCGGGCGCCTACGTGACGGTCGCGGACGCGCTCACGCTGACGGCTTGGCACCCGGGGCTCAAAAACTGAGGCCCTCGAAGAAGTCCGGCGCCGACACGACCACGAGACCGGCGAGTCCCATCGGCAGGGCGGCCAAGGCGACCTGGGCGGCTTGGCGGGGCGAGCGGATTCCCCGCCAAGCCACGAAAGCGATCGCGAGGGCCGTCGCGATCGCCAGGGTTCCGACGCCGGACCGGTCGGACCGCCGGACAAGATCGGCGACCAGCAGACCCACGACCGCCGCGGTGGCCACGGTGCCGCGCCGGTCGCTCCGGCCCAGGGCATCGAGCAGAAATCCGGCGACGAGGCCACCGGCGACCGCCAGACCGCACCACAGTACGAGCGTCGGAAGGTCGATCCGGTAGGCCGTGCCCGGGTACTTGACGCCGTACATCACCGCCTTGCCGAGATAGAACGCGAGTACCGCCGCGATCAGCGCGCACACCGCCCGGACCACCGCCCGCCGCCTCGGCATCCCGGGGACGACCGCGACGATCAGCATGATCCACAGGGTGAAGCTGTGCGCCAGTGGCCGTAACGGCTCGCTGTAGTAGGCGTAGGCACCGATCGCGCCGGACACCGCACCGGCCGCGACCACCGCCACATCGGAGAATCCGAAGCGACGCGCCGCCTCGACCGACATCGTTCCCCCAGCTCAAAAACTGACGCGCTACATCGTGCTCGACCTCAGGAACGCCTGTTCGGAGCCCTCGACCACGAAAGCGGTCCGCGCCTTGGTGGTCGTGGGAAGGCCGCAGGAGAGCCACGCCACGCCGGGCGTCACGAGCCCTTTCAGCTGTTTCGGCACGTCCGGGGCCCCGGCCTTGCACTTGAGCTCGCTGATCATCTTCGACACGGCTTCGGGCCGGAGCTTCACCACCGCGGACAGCTTGAAGACGGACGGCCCGGGCGCCTCGATCCGGCCTTCCGAGGCGCCCATCCTCTCCTCGACCCACGACGCTTCGACGATCTCGCCGATGTCCGGGAAGTCTTCGGCGACCGACGCTGTATCGGTGTGCACGGCCGGTTCCCCGGGCGGCGGCGGTGCCGGGGCACAGGCCGCGATCAGGACGATCGCGGCCGTGGTCCCCAAGATCTTCCCCATGGTGCGCATGGGGAAGATCTTGCCTCAGGCGGTGAGCTTCAGGATGTCGATTCCGCGGGTGTTGTCGGCGACATAGACGTAACCCTTGTGCCAGTAGGGCGCCCACGCGCTGGCGTCCGCCGGGCGGAAGTAGGCGATCTGCTTCGGGTCGGTCGGGTCGCTGACATCGAGGAACCGCGTGCCCTGCGCGTAGAACGACTGCACGAGGACCTTGCCGCGGATGTCGAAGTAGTGCGCGGAGCAGTCACCCGACGCCGGGTCGCTGCCCTCCTGCCCGGCGACGCTCCACGTGCCGACGGACTCGAGACGGAACGGCTTCTCCGGCGTCGAGCGCCAGCCCTCGCCGTTGTACGAGTTCTTCAGCGACGAGATCGTCAGCACGCCGTCGCCGGCGCAGCCGTCGAGGAAGCTCTCTTCGGTGGCGTAGATGAGGTCGCGGCCGTGCCGGCGGTTCGAGTCGGCGCCGTCGGCCGAGCGGTGTCCCGCCGGGTGGAAGCTGTTGTGCATGAACTTCGACGGCGCCGCCGTCTCCTCGACCCCGCCGCCCGCGTAGGGCACCGGGTCGAACGCGGTCGCGCGGCGGACCTTCCCCTGCACGGGATCGCGGTGGTAGCCGCTGGTCCAGTAGCCGCGGACGCCACCCCGCCCGGACACCCACGCCACGCCCTCGGCGTCGACCTGGACGTCGTGCACGTAGTCGGTCTTGCCGTCGTTGCGCGCGAGTTCGATCGGGTTCGGATACGTCTTGGGGTTGCGCGGATCGCGGATGTCGGTCACCCAGATCGGGCGGCCGCCCCACTCCGGGGGCTGGTTCGCGGCCTTCGAGGGGCCGCCGGTCCACAGGTACCGGCAGTCGTCGACGCAGCTGGTCGTGTGGCCGGCGGGCACCTTGGTGTAGCTGAGGATGGCCGGTTTGTCCGGGTTCTTCAGGTCGATGATGTAGATACCGGACTCGCCGGTCTGCGTGGTGCCGCCGTAGGCCCGCGGGTCACGCGCGAGGAAGACGAGCTTGCGCTTGACGTCCACCTCGGTGTCCTCGGTCTCCCACAGACCGGGAAGGCTGACCTCGCCGATCAGCTTCGGCGCGGTGGGGTTCTTCGTGAGGTCGTAGACCTTCAGGCCGAACTCGCCCGAAACGGCCATGACGTCACGTTTGCCGTACTGCAGGAACCCCATCGCGATGGCGCCTTGCGCGTCGGGCACGTTGCCGACGGCCTTGACGTTCTTCACCGCGCCGGGGGCACCCGCGACGCGGACCTTCTCGCCCGCCGGTTTGTCCTCCTCGCCGCAGGCCGCGGCGGGCAGACCGGTGGCGATCAGGGTCGCGGTGACCGTGGCGAGCGCCAGGCACGAACGAAGCAACCAGTTTCCTCGCACAGAAACCTCCCAGGCTGGTTCCTGCACCTTATGATCGCCGCTTTGCTCGCACAACCGCCGTTGGTCGGCGTGAGACTGCTATGACATGACCATGCGCTTGCGTCTTCTGGTCCCGCTCCTGGCCACCGCCCTCGTCGCGGCGGGCTGCACGGAATCCGGCGAACCGCCCGCACCGGACGTTCTTCGCGTGGGCTTGGCCGCCCCGGCGTCCCTGCTACCCGCCGACGTCCGCGACCAGTCCGGGCGGATGGTCGCCGGCGCGCTGTGGACGCCGCTGGCCGACTACGACCCCGCGACGGGGAGGTCGACGCCGCGGGCGGCCGAAGCGTTCACCAGTTCCGATCGGATCACGTGGACGGTGAAACTCAAGGACGGCGGGAAGTTCCACGACGGCACCCCGGTGACCGCGCAGTCCTATGTGGACACCTGGAAGGTGATCGGCGCGGAGCGGTGGCAGGCGTCGCGGGTGGTCAAGGATCTCTTGCGGGCCAAGGAGATCACCGCGCCGGATCCGCTGACCATCCGGCTCGTGCTCGACCGGCCGTCCGGCCAGATCCCCGCCCTGCTCTCGTCGCCCGCGCTGGTCCCGTTGCCCGCGTCGGCACTGTCTTCCCGTGACTGGGCCGGATTCGCGCAGCGGCCCGTCGGCAACGGGCCGTTCCGGCTGGACGGCTCGTGGCAGCCGTCGGGCGGCAAACTGATCCGCGTGGCGGACGCGCCGGGCAAAGCGCGCGTGATCGAACTCAAGACCGGCGACGCGGCGACGCAGTACGACGAGGTCAAGGCCGGGAAACTCGACCTCTCCACGTTCGTCCCCGGCGATCGCCATGGGGCCATGCACGCCGATTTCGCGCAGCGGCACGTGATGTGGGCCCTGCCCACCGTCGCCTACCTCGGGTTTCCCCTGACCGCACCGCATTTCTCCGACGCGACCGTCCGACACGGCTTCGCGCTCGGGATCGACCGCGCGGCACTGGAGGCCGGCGTCCTCGGCAAGCAGGTGGATCCGGCGAAATCGCTGCTGCCGGCCGCCGTCGCACCGGGCGAGCGCAGCAGCACCTGCCGTCCTTGCACGTTCGACGCCGGGGCCGGGAAATCCCTGCTGACGCAAGCGGAATTCCCCGCCACACCTGTCCACTTCGGACAGTCACCGGCAGGCTGGCTGCGTCCGCTCGCGGAGCAGGTCAGCACGGCCGTCGGCGTCCCGCTCGCCGCGGAGCCCGGACAGGGACCGTTCGCGATCGACGTCGGTCTGATGACGCCGAGCCCGCAAGAGGTGCTGACCGAGATCGCGAAGGCGACCGGCTATCAGAGCGACGGATTCGCCGACCTGCTGAAATCGGCCGAGGAGATCGAAGCAGGCGAAAGCGGCGAGGTCTACCGGCTGGTGGAGAACCACTTGCTCCGGGACCTCCCGGTCGTGCCGCTGTGGTCCGGGCACGGGCACGCCGTCTGGGCGGACCGGGTGGGCGACGTCAAGGCGACGGCGTTCGGCGGGGTGGACCTGTCAGGCGCTTCCGTGCGGTGACCCGAGCGTGCACTCCCCCGCGACGACGTCGATGAAGGCCGAGGTCAGCGGGTCGGGCGTGCTGCGGCAGTAGGCGGCGAGCGTGCGCCGGATCGCCGGTTCGGGCCGCAGGACGCGGCCGTGGAAGCCTTCGGGCAGGACGTTGGCCGGGACCAGCGCGGGACCGAGCCCCGCCGCCGCGAGCACGGGGGCCGCCGCGCTCTGTTCGGTCCGGACCGCGGCCCTCGGCTGGAACCCCGCCGCGGCGCACGCCTGGTCGACGAGGTCGGCGAGACCGTTACCCGGCGCGTAGTGCACCCACGCGCAGTCGGCGAGGGTCGCCAGATCGACGACGCCGGTGCCGTCGTCCTCGCGCGGCCCGTCGATCGGCAGGACCACGACGAACTCCTCGGCACCGATTTCGCGGACCGGCCCGTCCCAGCCCGGCGGCACCGGGCCGACCGCGACGTCGGCCTCCCCCGCCGCCATGGCCTCCCGGAGCTCGTCCGCGTGCCGGAACTCCACCAGCCGGACGTCGACCTCCGGCCGCTCCCGGCGCCAGATCCGCAACGCCGCGGGCAGGACGCCGATGCCGACCGAATAGACCGTCGCGATCTGGAGTTCCCCGGCCTCCAGCCCGGACGCCTGCCGGGCCGCGCACCGCGCGCGTTCGGCGTCGGCGAGGGTGGCGCGGGCGTGCGGCAGCATGGCGCGCCCCATCGGAGTGAGCCGGACGCTGCGGGGCAGCCGTTCGAGCAGCGGGCCGCCGACGCCCTTCTCCAGCGCGCGCACCTGATGCGACAGCGCGGGCTGCGTCACGTGCAGCAACTCGGCGGCCTTGGTGAAGGAGCCGGTGTCCACGACGGTCACCAGGTACTCGAGTTGCCGCAAGCTTGTCATGAAGAGAGTTTATCGGAGTAGTGATATCTATGCCTTGGACTTATCTCCGTGGCGGGTCCAGGCTTGAGGACATGAACGAAGAACGCAAGGTCGCCCTGGTCGCCGGGGCCAACGGGGTCATCGGCAAGAACCTGATCGAGCACCTGGAGACCCTGCCCGGCTGGCGCGTCATCGGCCTGTCGCGCCGCGGCGGTCCGGGCCAGATCGCCGTCGACCTGCTCGACGCGGACGACACCCGCGCGAAGCTCGGCGGACTGGACGACGTCACGCACGTGTTCTACGCGGCCTATGTCGACAAGCCGACGTGGGCCGAACTGGTCGCGCCGAACCTGGCGATGCTGACCAACCTCGTCGACGCGATCGAACCCGCCGCGCCCGGATTGCGCCACATCAGCCTCATGCAGGGCTACAAGGTCTACGGCGCCCACCTCGGCCCGTTCAAGACCCCGGCGCGCGAAGACGACGCCGGGCACATGCCGCCCGAGTTCAATGTGGACCAGCAGCAGTTCCTGGAACGGCGTCAGGCCGGGAAGACCTGGACGTGGTCGGCGATCCGGCCGTCGGTGGTCGGCGGCACCGCGCTGGGCAATCCGATGAACCTCGCGCTGGCCATCGCGGTCTACGCGTCGATCTCGAAGGAACTCGGCCTGCCGCTGCGCTTCCCCGGCAAACCCGGCGCGTACGACAGCCTCCTGGAGATGACCGACGCCGGACTGCTGGCGAAGGCCACCGTCTGGGCCACCGATTCGGAAAACGAGGCGTACAACATCGCGAACGGCGACCTGTTCCGGTGGAGCGATCTCTGGCCGCGGATCGCGAAGTACTTCGACCTGGAGGTGGCGCCGCCGCTCCCGATGTCGCTGGACGTCGTAATGGCGGACAAGGAAGAACTCTGGACGTCGATCGCCGCGAAGTACGGCCTCGACGTGCCCTACAGTGCCGTTTCCTCGTCGTGGGGGTTCGCGGACTTCGTGTTCGGCTGGGACTACGACATGTTCGCGGACGGCTCGAAGGCCCGGCGGGCCGGTTTCCACGAATACGCGGAGACCTCGGCGATGTTCTTCCGGTTGTTCGACGAGTTCCGGAAGGCGAAGGTGATCCCGTAGGCCGCGGTTGCCGCCGGAGTGGCCGGGACCCCAGCGAGAGACCAGGAGAGCCCGGGGCGAAGGGGACTTTCCCCGCATGCGATGCGACGAAAGCGCCCTTCACCGCGTGAGATGAGGGGAAAGTCCCCTTCAGCCACGCTAACCCCGTCCGATGTACGGCATCGCGGTCGCCGTGACGGTCAGGAACTGGACGTTCGCGTCCAGCGGCAGCCCGGCCATGTACAGCACGGCGTCCGCGACGTGCCGGGCGTCGAAGGTCGGCTCGGCCTTGACGCTGCCGTCGGCCTGCGGGATCCCGTCGGCCATCCGCAGCGTCATCTCGGTGGCGGCGTTGCCGATGTCGATCTGTCCACAGGCGACGTTCCAGGCGCGCCCGTCGAGGGAGATCGACTTCGTCAGCCCGGTCACCGCGTGTTTCGTCGCCGTGTAGGCGACGGCCGCGGGGCGCGGGGCGTGCGCGGAGATCGAGCCGTTGTTGATGATCCGGCCGCCGCGCGGGTCCTGGGCCTTCATCAGCCGCACGGCCTGCTGCGCGCACAGGAACATCCCGGTCAGGTTGGTGTCGACGGCGCGTTTCCAGTCCGCGAAGGACAGTTCGTCGACGGTCCCGCCCACCGAGACACCCGCGTTGTTCACCAGGAGATCCAGCCTCCCCCAGTCCGCGCGGACCGTCTCGAACAACGCGGCGACGGAATCCGGATCGGCGACGTCCGTGGGTACGGGAAGCGCGTTCGCGTCGCCGCCGGCGGTCTCGGCCAGCGCTTCCGCGCGGCGGCCGGCGAGGGCGACCCGGTAACCGGCGCCGAGTAACGCGCGGGAGATCTCCCTGCCGAGCCCGGAACCCGCCCCGGTGACGACCGCGGTCCTGCCGTTGCCCATCGAACCTCCTCGCAGACCGTGCCGGACCGATCCGGCTCGGTGATTGTTTTGCGATTACCCGCGTCCGTTCAGGCTAGCGCGCCGCCGTCGGCGGAAAACGTTCACCCGTCGGCCGTCGCGCCTTCACGAAAACCGGTAACCCCTTCACCACATCGAGGCGATTCACCGGATGTGCCCAGGGGGAATTCACACCGTTCACTTCGTCGCCGGAGTGGTGGACAGTGAAGAAGAATCCGCGCTTCCAGCTGGTCCAGACCGGCGATCAGACCATCCGATGGCGGCTGCTCGGCGGCAACAACGTGTCGCTGGGTTCGGCGCCCGACGACTATCCGCGAGCCGAGGAATGCCTCGCCGCGATCGCCTGGCTCAGCGCCCATGTTTCCGAACTGACCAGCGATTTCAGTCATCTCAGCGGCGGGCGGTGGCGGTGGCGCCTGCACCGGGAAGACCGCATCGTCGCGATCGCCAGCCATGCCTACGGGCGGCGTATCGAGGCTCAGCGCGGGCTCGACCGATTCCGCTCGGCCACCACCGAGGCGCCTATCGGCGAAGGGATCGAGACCATCTCCGATTGGCGCCGGAAATACCGTCGCGATTCCGGCGGTATTTCACCGAATCGTTCTCCGTGACGGCCGCTCACGGAAAGTGCGTTCCCCGGAGATTAACCACCATGACGTCGGGCGGGAACGCGAAGCACCGTCGCCGGACAGTGTTGCGGAGCGAGGATTGCGGCAAGTCACGGAATCCCGTGACGACTTGGGGACTAGAGAAAGAGTGCAAACAAGATGCGTGCTCGTACCACTCGGTTTCTCGGCGCCACCGCCATCGCCGCCTGTGCCTGCCTCACCCTGACCGGCACCGCCTCGGCGGTCGCCCCGGCCAACGGCCTCGAAGACGTCCTGGCCGCGGCGGGCTCGGACACCACCGTCGACATCACCGGCGCGATCCTGGCCAACGCCAACGGCGCCGCCTGGAACACCGACCCCGACAACCACGTCAACATCCCGCCGCTGCTCGCCGCGGGCGGCACCTTCACCGTTCCCGGTGACCTGTACGCCGACCAGGTCGTCTACAACACCACGACCACCCTACCGCCGAACGGCTCGTCCCAGGGCAAGGCCGCGCTCAAGGCCTCCGGTGACGCGGGCGACGGCAAGATCGACATCGCGCGGTCGTCGTCGCCCCGCGGTTCGTCCGACCCCGCGTCGTTCGAGTACTACTCCTTCGCCACCGACGGTGTCACCTGGTCGTCCTCGGCGAGCGGCTCGGGCGCGGGCCTGTCCCTCACGCTGGCGCAGCTGCGCGGCATCTACGACGGCTCCATCACCAACTGGAACCAGGTCGGTGGCGCCAACGCCGCCATCGTCGTCTACCTGCCCCAGACCGGCTCCGGCACGCTGAGCTTCTTCACCACCACCGTCCTCGGCTTCGACCCCACCACCAAGCCGGTCACCATCAAGCGGTTCCAGGAGCACGACGGCAACTCCATCCCCACCGCCGACCGCGCCAACGCGATCGCCCCGTTCTCCATCGCGCAGTGGATCGCCCAGGGCAACGCGGTGACCGCCGACAAGCGCGCGGGCTTCACCGTGAACCCGCTGACCGGTGCCGGCTTCGACGGCTCCCCGGTCGCCGGTTCGTCGGGCAACTACACCCCGGCCTTCACCACGGCGTTCCTCGGCTCGCGCAGCGTCTACCACGTCCTCGACACCCGCACCCCGAGCTACGACCAGGCCCAGCGCGCCGTCGGCTTCGCCGCCGGTGACACGGCCGCGACCGCCAGCCCGCTGTGCGGTGGCCAGCTCGCCACCACCATCAAGCGGTACGGCTTCCTGACCGTCTCGGGCCCGAACGGCCTGTCCTGCGTCAAGTCCTGACCCGGCACAACAAGAAACGGCCCGGCGCGCTCGCGCACCGGGCCGTTTTCCTTGTCCTGAGAGTGTTGTTACTTCGGGGCGACGCCCAGCGCGGCGAGCGCCGGGTCGGTCATGATCACGCCCGCGCCGGTGACCGGGTCGAAGCCCGGGGCGCCGAGGTCGATCGCGGTCGACACGAGCGCGTTCCGGATCTCGGCCTGGGTCGCGGCCGGCTTGCCCTGCTTCAGCAGCGCGGCGATGGCGGCGGCGCTCGGCGCGGCGGCCGAGGTCCCGAAGAACGGCTGGAAGCCGGTCACCGAGGTCGCGACGCCGTCGGCCGCGGTGATGTCCGGCTTGTTCCGCGTCGCGCCACCGGTCGAGGAAACGTTGCCGGGGGTGATCACCGAACCGTCCGGGTTGTAGAACTGGTGACGGCGACCGTCCGAAGTGAACCGTTCCCACTTGCTGGCGGCGGTGAACAGACCCGGGTACGGACCGGCCGGGTTCGCCGGGTCACCGGCTTCGAGCGCGCGGCCGAAGGCACCGGCGGCCGGGGCGGCCGCGACACTGAAGGCGTTGACGGCCGCCGAGTGACCGGAGGTGACACCGTTGGTGCTGAAGGCTTTCAGGTCACCCGAGGGGACGAAGCGGCCGCGGATCACGTTGAGCGCGATGAACCGGTCCTCGCCGCTGTACTTGACCACGGCGACCTTGAAGCCCGATCCGCTGGCCGGGACCTGCGCGATCTCGTACGGGTTCTGGGTGCCGTTCTGCGCGCCCTCGCTGGAGGCGACGACCGCACCGGACGAGTTCAGGACGAACAGGTCGTAGTCGCTGGTGGCCTTGCCCCACGGGTCGGACCAGAACAGGGTGACGTAGCGGCCGACCGAGTTCGGCGAAAGCGCGTTGTACAGCTGGGTCGTGGCGCTCGGGTCGAAGTCGTGCGGCGTCCCGGTGATCCCGGAGATCTTGCTGCTGGAGCCGCGGAAGTCACCTTCGTAGTAGCCGCTGGTGCCGTCGGTCAGGTTGCCCGAGTTCCCCGCGGAGGAGAAGTAGAGCGCGCCGGCCGCGGTCACGTCGTTGACGGCCTGCGCGACCGGGCCGTCCTGGAACGGCGACTCGTCGAAGTAGGAGACGTCGTCGACGATGATCGTGCACTTGCCGGTGGTCCGCAGGGCGCGGATGTTGTCGGCGAAGCTCTGCTCGCTGGTGAAGGCGGTCGCGAAACCGAGCGCGGCGCCGGGCGCCATGTCGTGGATGATCTCCAGCATCGCGGTGCCCTCGTCACCGCTGCCCGCCTGGCCGGGGAGGACGTCGACGGCGGGGAGTTCGCCGGCGGTCTGCGACGCCTGGAGCGACTTGATGCCGTCCGAGAGCACGCAGACCTTCTGGCCCGCGCCGGTGACGCCGTACTTGGTCCGGGCGGTGTCGTTGCCGTGCGCCTTGTCGCCCTCGGCGACCTGCAGCGCGGCGGCGGTCTTCTTGGCCGCGGCCTGCCGCCGGTCCTGCGGCGCGGACTCGTTCCAGGTCATGGCCTGGGAGGCGGCCTTGACCTCGGCGACGTCACCGCGTCCGGCGATCGCGTCGACGGCGGTCAGGGGGAGGTCGGCGCGGATCGCACCGGCGGGCGAGGCGTAGCGGACGGTGCCGCCCGCCGCCTTGACGGCGTCCACCAGGGACTGTCCAGCGCCCTTGATATCCACCGCGACCGTGCCGGCGTCGCTGACGCCCAGCCCGGTGCGGTACTCGGGCAGCTTGCCCGCCAGGCCCTTGTCGGCGCGGAGGCGCTTTTCGACGACGAGCTGGCTCGACTGCTTGCGCTCGGCCGGGGTGAGGCTCTTCTTGATGCTCTGCAGCGCGCTGATCCCGGCCTGGGTGCGCACCTCTTCCGACGGCTGGGCACCGGAAACCGCGGTCGACAGCAGCAAAGCGCCGACCGCGACCGGAACCGAGCATGTGACCACCCGGCTGAATCTGCTCATCGAAAACTCTCCCTGATTCTGGCCAACACAGCCCGTGACAGGAATCCCTTCGGTTGCCCGAATGAATTACCCCTGACCGGGTGTAATGGGGAGAATCTAAAGAGCGATCAGTGAGGAGTCCACCGACCAAAGTCGGTATCGGGGGAAGATCCACATGGTGAGAGTGATTTCGGTCCGAAAAGACCGAAATCCCCTTAGGCCGTGTCCGGTAAGTCTGTTCGATGGGCTTCGTGATCCAGGTGGTTCCTGACGGTGCGGGCGGATCGGCCTCGTACCGGGTCGTACTCGGCCGCGTCCGCCCGTGCCGTCAGGGATCACCTGGGCGCGAAGACCGCGAACATGACTTGCCGGACACGGCCTAAGCCCAGGCGGGAAACAACCGCCAAAGCGCCAAGGCCGCCAGCGACGCCAGGGTGAGCAGCACCGGACCGGTGATGACGTAGGTGGAAACCGGCCGCCACCGGCGGTAGAGGAAGGTCGCCCCGGCCGCCGCCGCCACGAACCCACCGAAGGCCAGCACGAGCCCGGCCCACGCGTCGCCGTCGCCGGTCCGGCCGTCCTGCGCGTCCGCCTTGCCGTTCTGCGGGGTGGGCCGGAACGGCCTGCCCTCCAGGACCGCGGTCACCACCGTCGCTTCCTCCGACGCCAGCGGCCACCAGGACGCCGACGTCACCAAGGTCAGCCGATCGTTCTGCGTCTTGCCGTAGTCCGCCCCCTCGTCGAGCGGGCGGGTGGCCTTCTCGGTCACGCGGTAGACGGATTTGCCCTGAGTCGTCGCGACGACGATTTCGTCACCGGGCTCCAGCGCCTCCAGCGAACCGAACGGACCGCCGTAACCCGCGTTGCGCGCCACGATCGCGACGTTGCCCGGCTGCCCGGGACCGGCGGTCCCCGGCACGTGGCCCGGCCCGGACGCGGTTTCCCCGCTCGACGCCCCTTCGACGACGACCTGCTGCAGCTTCAGCGCGGGAATCTCCAGGACGGCGACCGGCTTCCCGAACTCGACCGGTTCGGTGGGCGGAGGGGCGCCGAAGAGGCTTTGACTGGCACCCAGCGCCAGGCCGATCTCACCGCGGATCTCGCCCAGCGCCTTCCGCTGGTCGCTCGCCTGGAGCATCGGCCCCAGCGCGTAGACGACCAGAGCCAGCGCCACCAAGGTGGTGACCAGCCAGGCGGCGAGGACGGTGCCGATCCATCCCGGACCGAAGCTCAGGAAGCGGGTTTCCGGTTCTTCGACGGAGGTGCTCACGCCGGTCCTCCGGCCGATTTACGCCGCAGGAGACCGAAGAGCATGGCGAACGCGGCCCCGATTTCGGCCAGCGCGACGACCAGCCACCTCGGCACCGGGCGCCCGGCGGCGACGTACGCCGTCGCGGACGGCAGCGTCGCCAGGATCACCAACGCCACCAAGGGAATGAGCGCGCCCAGCACTCCGGCCCCCGGGAACTTCGGGATGTCGATCGACTCGGCGAGGTTCTTGGCCGCCAGCACGCTTTCCGGGGTCGGTGTGGCCGCGGGGGCGGGCCCGGTGGCAGCAGCCGCCGACGACGTCCCGGCGGGCGACCCCGTTCCCCCGCTGGGACCGGTCAACGAGGAATTGGCGGCCGTCGTGGCGCCGTTCCCGCCCGCCGGTGGCGGATTCTTCGCTTCTTCCCTTTCCTGGCAGGCTTCTTGGACCGTCCCGGTGCCGATCTTGGCCACTCGCGCGGAAACGGTGGCCGCCAGGCCAGGGCTCAACGGGGTCATCCCCGGCGGGAGCAGCGACTGGCCGTAGCCGCTCGCCAGTTCGGCGACCGCCTTCAGCTGCGCCTGCTTCTCGGTCATCGGCTTGCAGGTCGCGTCGATCAGCGGATTGACCGGCGCCGCCAGGTATTCCACGAAGGTCAGCGGGTACGCGCCGTCCTTGGTCACGGTGCCCGGCTGCACGGTCCCGTCCGCGCCGACCTGCATCGAATCGGCCGCCAGCTGCAGGCTTTCCCTGGTCGGCGCGACGAAGTTCCCCTTGCCGTCCGGAAGCGCGACCGGCGCCCAGCCGTAGGCCCTCGCCGTCGCGAGATCGGTGACGACCCAGCTCATGCAGCCGCCGGTGCAGACGAATCCCGTTCCCACGACGCCGTTCTGCACCGTCTTGCGCACGGCGAGCTGGCCGGTTTTCGCGTCGACGTTGTGCAGCGAACGGGCACCCGGATCGAGCGCGTTGAGATCGGAGATCACCCCTGGCGATTTCCCGTTCAGCTCACCGAAGTATTCGGTCCCCCTGTTCGGGAACACCCAGGCCGACGGCGCTGAGGCGGCGAGCATCTTGCTCAACGCGAGCGGCACGGTGCCCGGTCCGGATTCCCCGGTCACCCCGAAGAAGTCCAGGCTCTCGGCGCCGGCCCTGGCGCTGGCCGCGTTCGCCTCGTTCTCTCTCGTGACGGAGGCGAGCGCCGGATTGCGGCCGACCAGCGGGGTACCGTTCCGGAAAATGCCGCCCCGGCCGTCCAGATCGGGCTGCTGTCCCCCCTTGGTGATCATGTTCGCCACTTCGTCGTGGGTGAACCGCAGGGTGCCGGTGAACTTCGCGTTGAGCGAAGTCCCGTTGTCGTCGGTGTCGGTCGGCGACCAGCCGACCGCGGCCACGACCGCCGCGTTGATCCCGACCGGGATGTACTGCCGGTCCCGGACGGTCTGGGTGGCGAGCGCGTTCCCGCTGCCGGTGATCACCAGATCCGAGGAGCCCTTGTCGAACGCGGCCAGGCCGGCGTCTTCCGTTTCGCTCACGATGTTCGCCGGTTGCTCGGCTTGGGTGGGCGCGCAGAGCGCCTGATTCCAAGCGACCGCGGTGCGGCCCAGCCGCTCCGGCATGCTGGCGCTGATGGTGTTCTGACCGGCGCCCTTACAGCCTTCGACACCGATCGCCTGCTGCGTCGGAGTGAAGGCGATCGAGCTGTCGATCCAGGTCACGAACGCGCCGTCCGCGTTCCTCGCGGTGATCGTGACCGCGACCGAACACGGATTGTTCTCGTCGCACCGGAACGAATACTTGTTTCGGGTCTTCGCACCGGTCGCCGGATCGACGACGTCGGGATTGGCCGCCCAGGAAACCGTGGGCGGCTTGTCGGCCTGACCTTCTGCGTTCCTGTTGAAGGTGGTGTACAGCGGGTCCCAGATGATCGGTTTCGGGGTGGAGGAGCCGAGCGGGATCTGGGTGTCGATGACGATGTCGCCGGTCCTGCTGCTCCGGCGGCCCGTGGCACTGTCCATATGCGCCGCGTTCGCGATGAACTCGTCCTTCAACCCACCGCAGTAGGCATTGACCCGCGCGCTGACGGAACTCTCCCGGTTCCACGGCGGTTTACCGGCGACCTTGATCAAATTGTCCGGCAGGACTTTGGGGCAGACTTTCACTGACGCTTGGGCACCGCTCGCCAATCCCGACACCGTGATCCGCACCGGGTCGCCGTTCCGCGCCGCCGAAAGATCGGCGGGCTCGGTTTTGAGGGTGTACGGCGGGTTCGCCGGCGCTTGCGCCTGCGCCGCGGGGACGGACACACCCGTGACCATCAGCACCCCGCAGATCAGCAAGATCCCGACTTGTCTCGCACGGACGAAGAACACGGACGACTCCCAAGGTGCGCGGGCATACGACGGAGAGCGGGACTCGATCACGAGCCGCGCCGAGACCAACGTCGCCGAGTCGCCCGTTCGGGGTCAACCGCCCCGGACCCGCCCCGGCACACATTCACATTCGCCCCGTCGGGCGTTCTCCGCTTGGACACCTTTCGCGGTATCGGGCCACACATACTGGCCGCATCGAGGGGCGACGTGGTGTGCCCTGAACTCGTTCGCCCACCGACAAGAAGGAAGGCCGCTCGTGACCGTCGCGCCACCCCGGCCCGACCCGTCGCCACCGGGAACCCCGGTGCGGCGGGTGATCACCGAAGTCCTTTCCCGGGCCGACCGGGCGTTCCGCCGGGTCACCACCGGCGCCGGGCTGACCATGCTGGGCATCCTCCTGGTCATCGGCTTCTTCCTGGTCTACCGGTCCGGGCCCGCCTTCGACAACAGCGGTTTCGGGTTCTTCACCACCATCCGGTTCGACCCGGCCTCCGGCGTCCTCGGCGTGCTGGGCCTGCTCTACGGGACGATCGTGGTCGCGCTCATCGCGGTCCTGGTCGCCGTGCCGCTGAGCATCCTCGCGGCACTGTTCATCACCGAATACTCCAGCGGCCGGATCCGCGGCTTCCTCACCGGCCTCGTCGATCTGCTCGCCGCCATTCCCAGCCTTTTGTACGGCCTGTGGGGATTCAGCTTCCTCGGTCCGCAGATCGTCCCGGTTTCGACGTGGCTGACCGAGAATCTCGGCTGGTTCCCGCTCTTCGCGTCCAAAGAGAACACGCTGTACATCCAGTCCATGTTCATCGCCGGGCTGGTGGTGTCCCTGATGGTCCTCCCGATCACGACCTCGGTGATCCGTGAAGTGTTCGCGCAGACTCCGCCCGGGGAAAAGGAAGCGGCGCTCGCGCTGGGCAGTACGCGGTGGGGGATGGTCAAAACGGTCATGCTGCCCTTCGGCCGGGGCGGCATCATCGGCGGTTCGATGCTCGGGCTCGGCCGCGCGCTCGGTGAGACGATCGCCGTTTCCCTGCTGCTGCCCCAGGTTCCGGAGATCACGCAGCACGTCCTCCAGTTCGGCGGCGCGACCATCTCCGGGTTCATCGCCAACAACTCCGGCGCGTCAGGGCTCTTCCTGTCCGGGCTGATGGCGGCGGGCCTGGTGCTGTTCGTCTTCACCCTCGCCACGAACTTCACCGCGTCGGTGATCATCTCCAAGAGCCGGTCCGGTGCGGGAGTGGATGCCTGATGACCACGACAGTCGCTCCCCCGGTCTCGTCCGGACCGCGCAAACTCGTCAAACGCCGCCCATCGGAGACCACCCGGCAGGATCGGCTGGCGGCGCTCGGCTGCGCGGTGTCGGCCACGCTGCTCACCTGGTTCGTCATGCATCTGCTGCTGGATTCCCCCGGCTGGCTGGCAGACCTGATCGTCGCCTACCTGCTGTACCTGGCGATGCTCTACCTCGTCACCCGCGACCGGCTCGGCAGGCTCGCCGCGTCGGACCGGCTCGTGTCGACGATCGTGGTCTCCGGGGCGCTCACCCTGCTCGTCCCCTTGCTGTTCCTGCTGACCTACATCGTGATCGAGGGCGCGCCGTACCTGCGTCTCGGCTTCTTCACCCACGACATGTCCGCCGTCGCGCCGACCGATCCGGTCACCGCGACCGGCGGGCTGCACGCGGTCGTCGGCACCCTTCAGCAGACCGCGCTGACGCTGGTGTTCGTCGTTCCGCTGGGCGTGCTCACCGCGGTCTTCCTGAACGAGACCCGGTCGAGGTTCCGCCGCCCGGTGCGGATCATGGTCGACGCGATGAGCGGTCTCCCGTCCATCGTGGCCGGTCTGTTCATCTACGCGGCGCTGATCATCCCGGGTATCCAGGCGGGCGTGGGACTGTTCAGCTACAACGGTTTGATGGCCACACTGGCATTGACGATGGTCATGCTGCCGACGGTGACGCGGACCGTGGACGTGGTGCTCCGGCTGGTACCGGACGGCCTGCGCGAGGCGTCGCTGGCACTCGGCGCGAGCCGCGCGAGGACGGTGTGGTCGGTGGTCCTGCCGACCGCGCGCACCGGCGTCACCACCGCCGTGATCCTCGGGATCGCCCGGGTGGCGGGCGAAACGGCACCGCTGCTGTTCACCTCGTTCGGCTCGCTCGCGATGAACGCCAACCCGTTTTCCGCGCCGCAGGAGAGCATCCCGCTGTTCATCTTCCGCTTCATCAAGCAGCCGCTGGAAAACGTCCAGCAGCGCGGTTACGTCGGCGCGCTCGTGCTGATCCTGCTCATCTTCGGCCTGTTCGCGATCGCCAGGATCGTCGGGCGTGACCGGTCGAAGCGCAAGGCGAAAAGAACGAAGGAGAACCGGTGACCGACACCACTGAATTGTCCACTGTGGACGATAGCGGGGAAAACCCGTACTCCACCGGCTATCTCACTCCCCGCGACGCAGACGGCAGGCCGCAGGTCACCCTGACCGGCGGTCCCCCGCCCGGTGCGGCCGAACTCGAGTCGCGCGAGATCGGCGCCTGGTTCGGCGACCGGCTGGTCCTCGAAGGCGTGTCCTTGCGGATGCCCGCCAAAGAGGTGACCGCGCTGATCGGCCCGTCGGGCTGCGGCAAGTCGACCTTCCTGCGCATCCTCAACCGGATGCACGAGCTCGTCCCGTCCGCGTCGTTGACCGGCGAAGTCCTGCTGGACGGCCAGGACATCTACGCCGACGGAACCCGGCCGCAGCAGGTCCGGCTGCGCATCGGCATGGTGTTCCAGAAACCGAACCCGTTCCCGGCGATGTCCATCCGGGACAACGTGCTCGCCGGGCTGAAACTCGCCGGCGTCAAATGCGACGACAAGAACGCGCTCGTGGAACAGAGTCTCGAACGCGCCGGGCTGTGGCGTGAGGTCCGCGACCGGCTGAGCTCGCCCGGCGGCGCCCTCTCCGGCGGCCAGCAGCAGCGGCTCTGCATCGCCCGTTCGCTCGCGGTGCAGCCGAACGTGCTCCTGATGGACGAACCCTGTTCCGCCCTCGACCCGACGTCCACCCGGCGGATCGAGCAGACGATCGCCGAGATCGGGCACGAGGTGACCGTCGTGATCGTCACGCACAACATGCAGCAGGCCCAACGGGTTTCGGATCACTGCGCGTTCTTCCTCGCGGCCGAGAACGAACCCGGCCGGGTGATCGAGCACGGTCCGACGGACACGATCTTCAACGCGCCGTCGGACGAACGCACCTTCGACTACGTGAACGGGCGATTCGGATGACGACCTTGCGCAGAGTGGGCGCTTTGGGCGGGATCTCGGCACTGCTGCTCTCGATCTCCGTGGCGGGCGCGCCCGGCGCGGCGGCACTCAGCAGGGTCACGGGCTCGGGGTCCAGCTACGTCGGTGTGGCGATGACCGACTGGCAGAACGGCGCGACGTCGCGGGGTATCCCGGTCAACTACTCCGCCACCAACTCACCCGCCGGGGTCAACCAGTACGGCGACCGGACGGTCGACTTCGGCGGGACCGAGGCCGAAGTGTCCTCGCTCCTCGCGGCCGGCGGCGGTGGGGTGACCGCGCAGACCCGCGGCTACCAGTACGTCCCGGACGTCGCCGGCGCGGTCGCCGTCATGTACAACGTCACCGACCAGGCCGGGAAGCGGGTCGACTACCTGCATCTCACGCGGGAGGTGATCGGCCGCATCTTCAGCCGGGACGTCACCCGCTGGAGCGACCCGGCGATCACCGCGACCAACGGCGGGAAGTCGCTGCCGGACCAGCCCATCACCCTCGTCGGGCGGACCGGGCAATCCGGGACCACGGCACTGTTCTACGACTTCGTCGCGCACGCGGCCCCCGATGCCTACCAGCGCTTCGTCGCCCGCAACGTCGGCAACGGGATGGGCAGCCTGCCCGCCGGGGTGCGCCCGATCCAGCTGCCCGAACGAGGGCCGGACGCCGACTGGTACCGGCTGCTCGCGGACTCCGACCAGATCGCGCAGGCCATCGGCAAAGCGACCATCCCGTTCTCCATCGCCTACGACGAATTCGCCTACGCGCAGCGCCACAACGTGCCGTCGGCGTGGGTGCAGAACGGTGCGGGCCAGTACACGCAGCCCTACGCGGAGAACATCGCTTCCGCGCTGAAGTTCGCGGAACTCCGCCCGGACCTCAGCCAGAAACTCGACAAGGTCTACTCGAACGCGGACCCGAAGTCGTACCCGATTTCGGCGTATTCCTACATCATGATGCCCTGTTCGAGCGGCCGGGACACCTGCCGCGGCGGCTACGGCGACCAGGGCAAGACCGACACGATGACCGCGTTCCTCGAACACGTCGCCTGCGACGGCCAGATCAACATGGCCCGCATCGGCTACTCGCCGCTGCCGCCGAACCTGTCGCAAGAGATCATGAACTCCAACGCGCGGCTCACCGGGCAGCCGCCGAAACAGCTCAACGCGGGCAACTGCGCCAACCCGACCTTCCGCGGCAGTCTCGGCGCGGGCGCCACCAGCCCGCCCGACCCACTGGTGACCGCCGGGATCCTCGCCCCGAACGGCAAACCCGCGGCCGGGCCGGGCGCCGCCGGACCGAGCAAGTCGGCGGGGCCCGGTACCGGCCCGGCCACCGGTGACAAGACCGCGACCGCGACGGCGAACCCCGACGAGGAATCGGCGGGCGGCGGCTCGAAGAACTGGCGGGAAGCCGCACCGGCGTCCTACGACGAGGGCGGGTTCGGCGGTTTCGGGGGCTGGGCGGCGCTGGTGCTGTTCGTGGCGATCGTGACGCCGTTGGTGGTGCGCGGGGTGATCCGGAAGATCCGGGGAGCCTAGGGAAAAGTCAGTACGACCTTGCCCCGTCCGTGCCCGGTCTCGATCTCCCGGTGCGCCGCCGCGGCCTCGGTGAACGGATACGTCCGCCGCACGAGAAAACGCAGCTCCCCCTTGACGTACAACGACGCCAGCATCCCCAATCGCTCGGCCGACCGGGTCCCGGTGACCACTCGCGCCCCGGCCTCGGGCGCGCGCCCGTGCTCGACCAGGGTGAGCACGCGGTCCGGATTCCCGACCAGCTCCAGCGAAAGGTCGAAGGCGGCCCCGCCCGCGCCGTCCAGCGCCGCGTCGACGCCGGACGGCGCGAGGGCGCGCACCCGGTCGGCGAGGCCATCGCCGTAGACCACCGGTTCGGCGCCGAGCGAACGGACGTACTCCTGGTTCGCCTCGCTCGCCGTGCCGATCACCCGCGCACCACGCAGCACCGCGAGCTGGACGGCGGCCGTGCCCACCGAACCGGCCGCCCCGTGGATCAGCAGGGTCTCGCCACGGGCGACCCGCAATGCGTCCAGCGCCAGGTACGCCGTCTGGGTTCCCGCCGTGAACCCGCCCGCGACCTCCCACGGCATCTCCGCCGGCTTCGGCGTGACGTTCTCCGCGGGCACCACGATGTACTCGGCGTACGCCTGCACGGCGGTGAAGCCGAGCACCTCGGCCCCCGCGACGAGGCCGGTAACCCCGGAACCGACCTCGTCGACGACCCCGGCGAACTCGTTCCCCGGGACACGCGGCCAACGCAGCGCGAGCCCCGCGGGTTCCCAGCCCGCCCGGACGGCCGCGTCGTACGGCTGCACCCCCGCCGCCTTCACCCGCACGCGGACCTCTCCCGCCCCGGCGTGCGGCTCCTCCAGCTCCAGCACCCGGAGCACTTCCGGACCACCGGCTTCCGTGAACGCGGCCGCTTTCATCTTGTTCCTCCAGTTCGTCCCCAGCTGTCGGAACCCAGCCTCGTACCTCCAGCTAGCTGGAGGTCAAGAACTGTCGGTGTGACGTTCTAAGCTGCGCTCGTGACGAGCTACCGCATCTCCAGGGCAAGCGCTTCCGACGCCGGCAGGCTGACGGCGCTGATGCACGAATCGGCCGCCTACCAAGGGGAGTACGCGTCGATCCTCGAGAACTACCAGGTCACGGAGGACTACCTCGCCACCCATCCCGCGTTCGTCGCGCACGCGCAGCGGGACGTGGTCGGTTTCTACAGCCTGATCGAGTACCCGGCCGAGCTGGACCTGCTGTTCGTCGCCGATTCGGCGCAGGGCACGGGCATCGGCGCGTGGCTGGTCGAGCACATGCTCGGGCAGGCCGCGGACCTCGGCATGACGGAGATCCGCGTCGTCTCCCATCCGCCTGCCGCCGGGTTCTACGAGCGGATGGGCGCCCGCCGCGTCGGCGTCGTACCGCCCCACCCGCCGAAGATCACCTGGGAGCGCCCGGAACTGGTCTTCGACGTCAAGCATCCACCGCGCGACTGAACCGGCCGATCAGTTTGCGCAGGTGCCCGGCGAATTCCGGGGAGTCGACGACCTCGAAGTCGGTGTCGAGCAGGCCAAGGTAGAGCGCCAGGTACTCCAGCGTGTCCGCACCGGCTTTGAGCAGGCAGGTCCGCTCGTCGAGGGCTTCGACGACTACGGCGGGCGGCACCTTCGCCGCGGCTTCGGCGGCCGGAGCGTGCAGCCGGATCGTCGCGTGGTGCCTCCACAACGCGGCACCGACACCCCGTTGGAGGTACGCGACCACGCCGCCTTCGGGTGGTTCGCGCTCCTCGAAACGTCGGCCGTTGGGTGTGCGCGGCCGCACCCGATCGGCGCGGAACGTGCGCCAGTCCTGTTTGTCGACGTCCCAGCCGACGAGGTACCAGCGGCGGCTCATGTGCACGACGCGATGCGGCTCGACCTGCCTTCGCGTCTCGGATCCGTTGTGTCCCAAATAATCGAAGCGCAGGGTCTCGCGGTCGCGGCAAGCGGCGGCGATGGCCGAGAGCACCTCGGCGTCCACCGTGGGGCCGCCGCCCTGCACCGCGAGCGTCGCGGAGTTCAGCGCCGCGACACGATGCCGCAGCCGCGACGGCAGGACCTGTTCCAGTTTCGCCAGCGCGCGCACCGACGTCTCCTCGATCCCGGCGATCGTGCCGCCCGCGGCCGTGCGCAGGCCCATCGCCACCGCGACGGCCTCTTCGTCGTCGAGCAGCAGTGGCGGCATCGCCGCGCCGGCGCCCAGGCTGTAGCCACCGGAGACGCCGGGCGTGGCGTCGACCGGATAGCCGAGGCCGCGAAGCCGTTCGACGTCGTTTCGGATGGTCCTGGTGGTGACGTCGAGCCGGTCCGCCAGTTCCGGGCCCGTCCAAGTGCGTCTGGCCTGCAGCAACGACAGGAGCCGCAGCAGTCTCGCCGAAGTTTCCGCCATGAATCCCACCTTGTCCGCAATCGCGGAACGAATCTTTCCGCAATCGTTCCTAATCTAGCCCCATGACCGAGATCAAGCCCTTCCACATCGCCATCGACCAGGCCGAACTCGACGACCTCAAGGACCGTCTGCACCGCACCCGCTGGCCCCGCGAGGTCACCGGCGACTGGAGCAGAGGCGTCCCGGTCGCCTACCTCAAGGGATTGGCCGAGTACTGGGCCGACGGTTTCGACTGGCGCGCGCAGGAAGCCCAGCTGAACGAGTTCCCGCAGTTCACCACCGAGATCGACGGCCAGACGATCCACTTCCTGCACATCCGCTCGACCGCCCCGGACGCGCTGCCGGTGCTCCTCACGCACGGCTGGCCCAGCTCGCCGTTCGAATTCCGGCGAGTCGTCGAGGAGCTCACCGACGAGTTCCACCTGGTCATCCCGTCCCTGCCCGGTTACGGGTTCTCGAATCCGGTGAGCGGGCGCGGCTGGGGCAACCTGTTCCGCGTCGCCCAGGCGTGGACCACGCTGATGGACCGCCTCGGCTACGAGCGCTTCGGGGTGCACGGCACCGACGCCGGCGCCGGGGTCGCGGGCATCCTGTCGATGATCGCGGCGCACCGCGTGGTCGGCGTGCACCTCACCGGGACCAGCGCGGAGATGCCGTTCGGCCCCGCGGTCGACCTGGACGGCCTCGACGACAAGGACCGCGAGCGCGGCGAGCGTTTCAACCGGTTCCAGTCCGACGGCCTCGGCTACCTGCACCTTCAGGCGACGCGACCGCAGACGCTGGCCTATTCGCTGAACGACTCCCCCACCGGCCAGCTCGCGTGGATCGTGGAGAAGTTCGCCGAGTGGACCGATCCGGCCAAGTCGCTGCCGGACGACGCCGTCGATCGCGACCACCTGCTGACCGCGGTCAGCCTGTACTGGTTCACCGGCGCGGGCGCCTCCTCGGCGCACGCCGTGTACGAAGGCATGGAGGTCTACCGACAGATGTCCCAAGGCGGCTGGGGCGAGGCGCCCGCCGGTCCGCCGCGTGGGATCGCGGTCTTCGCCGGGGACACCACGATCCGAAGCCTCCAGGAAGGCCCGGTGGAACACTGGTCCGAGTACGACACCGGCGGCCATTTCCCGGCGATGGAGGTCCCCGGCCTGTTCGCCGAAGACCTCCGTTCCTTCCTGCGAAAGTGCGTCTGACGATGGAACCGCTGAACCGCCGGGCCCTCAACCGCGCGACCCTGGCCAGGCAACTGCTGCTCGAACGCGCCGATCTCCCCGCCGTCACCGCGATCGAGCGACTGGCAGGCCTGCAGGCTCAGGCCCCCGACTCGTCCTATGTCGGGCTGTGGTCGCGGCTTCGGGATTTCCAGGTGGACGAGCTGGCGAAACCGCTGGCCGCCCGCGAGGTCGTCCGGTCGACGCTGATGCGCGGCACGGTGCACCTGGTGACCGCCGCCGACGGCCTCGCCCTGTGGCCGACCGTCAAATCGGTGGTCGAGCGCGGATTCCTCGGCCACTACTCGCGGGAGATCGCCGGACTCGACCTCGCCGCGATCGCCGAAGCGGGGAAAGCCCTGCTGGCCGAACGGCCCCGCACCCGCACCGAAATCCGGACAGCGCTGGCACCCCGCTGGCCCGACGCGGACCTTCCCACGCTCGGTTACGCGGTCAACAGCCTGCTCCCGCTCGCGCACGCGACCCCGCGTGGCCTGTGGGGCCAGACCGGTCCGGCCGCGTTCGCCCTGCTCGAAGACTGGGTCGGCGCACCGATCACCGACGGCATCACCCTCGATGACCTGGTGCTGCGCTATCTCGCGGCGTTCGGCCCGGCGACCGTCCGCGACGCGCAGGTCTGGTCGGGGCTCACCAGGCTCAAGGAGGTCTTCGAGCGGCTCCGTCCGCGCCTGATCACCTTCCGCGACTCCGAGGGGAAGGAACTGTTCGACCTCCCCGACGCACCGCGCCCAGACCCGGAAACCCCTGCGCCGCCCCGGTTCCTGCCCGAGTACGACAACGTCCTGCTCTCCCACGCCGACCGCGTGCGAGTGATCCCCGACGGCCGCCGCGTGCCGTTGCCGCCAGGTAACGGCGGCCGTCGGGGCACCCTGCTCGTCGACGGCGAATTCCTGGCCGTTTGGGCGATCAAAGGGGCGACCCTGACGATCGGATCGCGGAAGCCGTTGCGGGATCAGGATTCGATCGCCGAAGAGGGCGCACGGCTCCTGGAATTCGTAGTGCCGGGCTCGGCGCACGACATCCGTTTCGGCCTCGACGGATAACGGTCCGGCCTTTTGCCGTAACGAAGGGCGGCGTTCGGGCGAAGCATGGCGCGTGGAGCCTGAAGGGAGCGGGCCATGAGCAAGAACTACGGATTCATGACGGTGCTGGCGGGGTTGGGCGCACTCGCGGTGATCGCGGTCGCGGCGGTCTGGCGGTACCCGAACACCTCGGACGTCACGGCGGTGATCACCGCGGCGGGAACGGTGATCGGCACCGTGGTCGGCGCCTTCTTCGGCGTGAACGCGGCCTCGGCGGGACGCGTGAAGGCCGAAGAGAGCCGGGACCAGGCGACGGCGGCGCTGGTCAAGGTCGCGGGCGAGGCGGAAAGAGGAAGCGACGTCGCCAAGACGGCGATGGAAGGCGTGAGCTGACTGTCCTCTATGGACGAACTCAGTCGAGCGCCTCGAGCAGGGCGAGATCCGGCGGGACGAGGGTCGTGGACAGCACGAGCTCACGCAACAGGTTGTCGTTCAACGCGTTGCCGACCGGCTCGCCGACCTCTTCGCGCCGCAGACCGAAAACGCCACCGGCGGACAACCGCGCCCGGACGTCGATGACGACGTGCTCGACGCGGCGGGCGGTCCACGTCTCACCGGGCCGGAGTTCGGTGAGCACCTCGGCCGTCTGCTGACGGGACAACGGCTGCGGATTGAGGTCGTGCAGCAGATACCGTTGCCCGAAGACGACCAGGACCAGGCGCTCTTCCGCGCTGAGGCGCCAGCGGCGGGGCGGCACGGTGAGGTCGTCGTGCCGGGTGACGGGCTGCCCTCCCTCGGGCCCCGCGACGTACAACTCGAGCAGATGTTCCCGCCTGCCCGAACCGCGGACGAACAGCGGCGTGTACCCGTCCGACAGGGGGATCGGCTCCTCGCCGCGGGACAGCCAGCGGGAATTCGGCAAGCGGATGGGCAGCTGGCCGGTGTTGCTGACCCACCACTGCCCGTCGGTGAAGTTCAGGAGCCCGTGCCTGCGGCTGACCTGCAGGTCGTTCTCCCCCACGCAGACGTCGACCTGCGGCCGATTGCGCCCGAATGTGATCTCGCCGCCCTCACCGGGGTCGACGGACACGCCGCCCGCGAGCGTGAGCGCGAACACCGCACCGGGAGCCGACGGCGGCACGCCGAGCGCCAGGCTCTCGTGCGTCGTCGTGAGCCGCTTCATCGTGCCTCCTCTGTCGCCCCGGCATTATGAGGGACGCCGCCGGGGACGGGTCCCGATGTCGCGTTCGTCCGTATGTTGGACTACATGATTGACTTCTCCAAGGACACCGTCTTCAAACTCACGCCGTGCAAGCCGAAGGACATCGCGCCCACGGTGCAGCCGATCATCATCCCCGGCGAGGAGATCATCTCGTCGTTCAAGGCAGTGCGCGACTTCGTGGTGTTCACGAACAAGCGGCTGATCGCGGTGAACGTCCAGGGCATGACCGGCAAGAAGAAGGACTTCACTTCGCTGCCTTACAACAGGATCCAGGCCTTCTCGATCGAAACCGCCGGCACCTTCGACCTCGACGCGGAGCTGGACCTTTGGTTCAGCGGGCTGGGGAACGTGCGGCTGGAGTTCCGGGGCTCGGACATCCGGGCGATCGGCCAACTCATCGCCACCCACACGCTTTAGCCGCCGGCTGTTTGCGGGAGTCGGGCCCCGGGCGTTGCGAAAGCCACTTTCGCAACGTTCAAGGTTGCGAAAGTGGCTTTCGCAACGCCCGTTCGCCTACGGCTCGCGTCTCGTTAGTGCACAGGTGGCCGTTTCGCGTGATCGGGCGGACGACACACGTGATCGCCGGGACGACACACGTGTCCAGGCGGACGACTCACGGCCGGGCCGCGTCGCGCGCGTGTCGTCCATCCAGTCACACGTGTCGTCCGCCGGATCACACGTGTCGTCCCAACCCATTACGCGAAACTGCCGGCTCGGTACAGGTGCTCGTGAGTGGTAAGGACGGCTAGAACCGTCCTTACCACTCACGAGACCCGCTACATGTTGATCTTTTGATCCTGGGGTTTCGTCGACCTTGGCATGATCGCCGCTTGTAGCCTCTGACCTGCGCGGACAGGGCTGGACACTTCTCGCGTGTTCTCGCCCCTACCCGACGTCTGACGGCCTGGAGACGGCCTGACACTCGCCCACCCCTCCCCCATCTCCCCGATACGAAGCCATCCACGCGGCCGTCGCGTCGGGTCAAGGCACGCTTTCCCGCCTTGACGCGGCGTGACGGCCGTTGTGACGATCTGGCATCGGGGCGATGGCTCCGCGTAACAGCCGTTGGTCCGTTCGCGACCACTGAGCACGATCGTCTGAGCGAGGAGGCCGACGTGCTCATTGGCGTACCTGCGCGCCGCTGGCGGCGGCTGCACCTGTCCACGGCTTCAGCGGGCGCACCGCCCGGCCGGTGGGCGGAGCGGAGCGGCAGCCCGCCGTGTCGGGCAAGGTGCGCCCGCAGGCGAGACGCGGACGCAAGGTGACCAGCGCGCCGCCGACGGCGGCGCGCCTTGATCCCATAGAGCCAAGTTCGGCAGCGACCTGAACAACAGAAAGAAGAAGTTCGAGGACTATAATGAGCGATGCTAACGAGTTCTGGCTTCAAACCTGGATTAAGGAATTCGACGTAAGCTCCAATGGCGAATTCAAGAAAGCTGCCAAGTCGCCAACCGCAATCAAGAGACTCTTCTCGTTGGCAACAGAGAAGAGTTCGCGAAACCTTGAAGAACACGCCACCAAGCTCCCCGCGTACAGCGTTCTCGCCGGAAGATCTCTCGATCTCTCGGGCGCATACCACCATTCATGCACAAAATGCCTCTCCACGGAACTTTCCATGCTACTTGCCCGAACGATGCACTTTTTCGATCGAGCAATAGTAAGCGGCCCTTCCGTTACAGAGGTAGCATCAGGCCTGCAACACAAGAACCTGAACATCCGCGAGAAGACCTTATGGAACCTCAAAGGCCAGGTCGAGTTTATCAATTATATCAATAAGATTGGTGCAGCCGACACAGTCACCTACGCACCAAAGATTGAAGCCTACTGCGATGCCTGCTTCCACAATTGGGCAAAAAGAGCAGGAATATCCGCACTAGAAAGCGAAGAGCAGTCCGAGAAGATCGTCGAACAACTCTTGAATGAAGCTAAATTCATTACCATTCGAGATCGCACAGGAAACTGGACCTCGAATGTTACGCACCCGAATTTGATAGGTGGAACTTGGTCTCGACGCCGACCCTATAGCCGTCGCCCTACCCGAAAGAAGGTCGCTTGGGATCTATTCTACGGGATGAGCCGCCCGACGATATACGACCTTTCGACCGCGCAGCACTACAAAGTGCCCCTGCTAGACGCCTACCAAGTAAAGTGGATGGCAACCGACTCCAGCAGAGGTAAAGCATCTGCTGACGACGTCGCACTCGAACTCCGCATACCACAGCTCAGCGGCCTACCACTTGAAGATCTAATTCGAATCAAGCAAGAGGAAAGGGATCATTTAGTACGATTCCAGCAGGCGATCTCAGCCGCGATTCGCGAGATGGTCTCGAAACGAGAAATGGACTCACCAAGCACGATCGCCGCAGCCGTCGTTCGAGAATACATTGAACCAGAAATTGCAGCTATGGAAGCGCGAATGAAGAGCAAGCAACGCGCCTTTGGGAAAAAGTTGGCCTCAGCGGCAGCATTGGGCACCCTGGTGACCACCGTGGGAGCGATTCAGGCAGTGCCACTAGTGTTAGCTACCGGGGTAGCGGCCGCCGCAACGTCACTAACCCAGCTCTACAAATACTTCGACGACAAAAGCGAGATTGAAACTTCAGACTTATACTTTATTTCACGACTATCGAAGATCAAGCACTGATCTGTCCATCAAATGTCAACCAACCCGGAATACCACCTCGGAATCAGGTAAAGTAGGGGGCCTTTCCTGTTTCCAAGGCATGCTTGATGCGCAGCCGTATTGAATCATGTATCCGCAGAGAGGCAAGGCGATCAACTTCAACCCAGCCAACAACCTTACTTTCACTGCTGACACGTTCGACACCTCCAGTTGCCTTAGCTCGAAAACAAATCGAGAACTCCTGCCGAACCTCCCCATCGTCGTATGCGATGACATGGTCAGGGTTCGAGTAGAGGCCGATCACCCCGGTCACCTCGCACTCAATCCCGGTCTCCTCGCGAACCTCCCGCACGGCGGCCTGCGCCAACGTCTCACCAAGCTCAAGCTGCCCACCAGGGATCGAGTACAGGTCGTTGTCGGTGCGCCGGATCATGAGGATGCGGCCTTCGTCGTCCTGGATGAACGCGGACACCGCGACCGCGATGCTGTTCGCCTTCGGCGCGTTCGGGTCGTTGTAGTAGTCGACGCGTGCCATATGTGGCCTCCTAGAAGGTGGCGGGCTTGGCGAGGTTCCAGACTGCTTCGAAGCTCTCCGAGTACGTCTCGAAAAGGTCCCCGGCGGATAGCCGGCGGAGGTGCAGGGACGGGGCGTGAGCTCCCTGGAAGCCGTAGACGTGCGTGTTGATGATCATTTCGTCGTCGAAGCGGAAGATCGAGTTGTAGAGCGTGGTGTTGTGGAAGCGCATCTCCACCCCGTCTACCCCGATCAGCGGCCGGTAGAACGCCAGCGCGTTGCGGATGCGCGCGGGTAGCGTCCCGTCGCCTAACTGCTCCTCGTTCCCGCGTAGCGCGACGCTCTCACCGGAGGGATCACCGAAAAGCAGACGGACGCGAGCCCCCGCAGCAGCTTTGACGGCCAGGTCCTTGATGAACCGCGGGCGCTCCACCAGGAACAGCGCGGCGTGGACAAGCACCTCGACGGTGTCCGACGCTTCCTTGATCAGCCGGTCCCACAGTTCGACAGGGATGGCGTTGCGGTGCGGAAACACACGCACCACCTCGGCGGCTGCCGTCTCGGCCTTGCGCTCCGGGGCCACTGAGTCCGGCCAGAGGTAGGTCTCGGACTCGCGCGCCATCGCGGCAATCTTGTGCCGGTGCTTTGGGTACGGCGTCCGCCCCTTGGTGATCCACCGTTCGACGGTCTTCTGATCGACCCCGGTTGCGTCGGCGACCTGCTTCGGCGCGAGGCCGTTGCGCAGCAGGGCGTCCCGCAGGCGTTCGTTCGGCATCCGCCCTCCTAGGGACTTGCAGGGACGTCTTCGACCGTACCAAGGACGTCCCAAGATGTTCTGCCGCGAGGTGATCACGTCCCCCGTTCCGGCGCAAAATAGCGGCATCGGGAGGGGATCGATGAAGAACGAGCCGCAGACTCTGCGCGACGCACACGCCGACGCGATAGCCCGCCGGCCTCGGCTGGAGGCGGACATGTCGGAATGGCTGAGGTTTCACCGGGCGAACGCGCGGATGTATCGCGAGGTGTCCGAGGTGGACCGATGGCATCACCACGAACTCAGGTACTGGGTGGGTTTCGAGGAACGCAAGGCCGAGGAGATGGCCGCGCGAATAGGTGCGGCCGGAAGCAGCTCGTGAGTGGTAAGGACGGCTAGAACCGTCCTTACCACTCACGAGACCGGCTACATGTTGATCATATGTCCCGCAAGGCCGTGCACGGCTTCCTTGACCGCTTCCCCCAAAGTCGGGTGAGCGTGCACGTTCCGCGCGATTTCGTGCACCGTCAGGTCCCACTGCTGCGCCAAAGTCAGCTCCGGCAGCAGTTCGGTCACCTCGGGGCCGATCAGGTGCGCACCCAAAAGCTCGCCGTGTGTGGCGTCGCTGAGGATCTTCACGAAGCCGACGGCCTCGCCGAGGCCGTGCGCCTTTCCGTTGGCGGTGAAGGGGAACTTCGCCACCTGGACGTCGAAGCCCTTTTCGCGGGCCTGTTCTTCGGTCCAGCCGAAGCTGGCGATCTGCGGCTGGCAGTAGGTCGCGCGCGGGATCATCACGAAGTCGAGTTCCATGGTCTCGGCGCCCGCGATGGTTTCGGCGGCGACGACGCCCATGGATTCGGACGCGTGCGCGAGCATCAGTTTCGCGGTGACGTCGCCGATCGCGAAGATGTGCGGGACGTTGGTGCGGCCGCGCGAGTCGATGGCGATGGCGCCGCGCTCGGTCAGTTCGACGCCGGTCTTGTCGAGCCCATATCCCTCGACACGCGGCTGGAAACCGATGGCCTGCAACACCTTGTCCGCTTCCAGGACCCGCTGCTCACCGTTCTTCGACACGGTCACGAGGACCTGCTCGCCGGTGTCGTCGATCGATTCGACCTTGGTGGAGGTCAGTACCTCGATGCCGAGCTTCCGGTAGCGGCGCGCGAGTTCCGCGGAGACCTCGGCGTCTTCGAGCGGGACCATCCGGTCGAGGTACTCGACGATGGTCACCTTCACGCCGTAGTTGTGCAGCACGTAGGCGAATTCGACGCCGATCGCGCCCGCGCCGGCGATGATGATGCTCTCCGGCAGCTCGTTTTCCATGATCTGCTGTTCGTAGGTGACCACGCGGTCGCTACGCGTGGTGCCCGGAAGCAGGCGCGCGGTGGCGCCGGTGGCGATCACGCAGTGGTCGAAGGTGACCCGCTCGCCGTTGACCTCGATGGTGTTGGCGTCGACGAAAGTACCGTGGCCGTCGTATTCGGTGATCTTGTTCTTCTTCATCAGGAAGTGCACGCCCTTGACGCGCCCGTCCGCGACCTTGCGGCTGCGGTCGAAGGCGGCCTGGTAGTCGAAGCTGACCTTCCCTTCGACCTGGATCCCGAACGACTTCGCCTCTTTGGTCACGATGTGCGCGAGTTCGGCGTTGCGCAGCAGCGCCTTCGACGGGATGCAGCCGACGTTGAGGCATACGCCGCCCCAGTATTTCTCCTCCACGACCGCCGCGCTCAGCCCCAGTTGCGACGCCCGGATCGCCGCCACGTAACCGCCGACTCCGGCCCCCAGGACAACGACGTCATAGTGTGCACTCATACCCCGAAACCTACCCTTCACCGGCACGATCCGAAGGGTGAGACTGCCTACTCAGGGGCGCGAGCCGCGGATCTCGATCAGCAGGTCGGTCACCGCGGTCATGATCCGCTTCGTGGCCTCCTCCAGCACCTCGCGGGACGGCGAGGGCGTCATGAGGTCCGAGAGGTCCACCGGCGGACCGGCGACCAGGTTCACCGTCTTGCGCGGGAAGGCGCGCGGCAGCACGGCGTCGGACGGCAGCAGGTGGTGCGTGCCCCAGTTCGCCAGCGGGATCACCGGGACGCCGGTCTCCAGGGCGATCCGCGCGATCCCGGTCTTGCCGCGCATGGGCCACCCGTCCGGGTGATCCGTGAAGGTCGCTTCCGGGAAGATGACGACGCATTCACCCTCACGGACGGCGCTGACGGCGTCGCGGTACGCGTCGGACGCTGTGGCCGCGCCGCGGTAGACGGGGATGTGCTTGCCGGAGCGCATCACCGAGCCGACGACGGGCGCGTCCCACAGGCTCGCCTTCGCCAGGTAGCGCGGCACGCGTCCGTGCGCCAGGCAGTACGCGGTCACCGTCGTCGGATCGGCGAACGAGAGGTGGTTCGACGCGACCAGAAAGCCTCCCGACGAGGGCAGGTGCTCCCCGCCGCGTACCCGGAACCGGGTGAACAGCACCAGGAACGGCCAGACGACGTTGATCGCGAAGGCGAACCAGGCGCCCCGGCCGGCGCGGGCGAAGCGCCGGCCGAAGGCGATCATCTGGCGGAACGTCAGCAGGTCACCCGAAGCGGGGCTCAGCGCGGTCCAGCGTTCACGGGGTCTCAGCACCATGGACGTAATTCGTAGCCGAACCCGCCCGGGTTCGGCTGAAACCACGCGCGAACGCGGCGCGGATCACACGCGCTCGAGCACCACCACGGGGATCTCACGGTCGGTCTTCTTGGCGTACTCGTTGTAGTCCGGCCAGACCGCGGCGAGCTTCTCCCACAGCTTCGCGCGCTCCTCACCTTCGAGGGTCCGGGCCCGCGCGGTGAACTTGTCCGCCTTGACCTGCGCCTTGACCTCGGGGTTGGCCTGCAGGTTCTTGTACCAGCCCGGGTCCTCCGGCGCGCCGCCCTTGGAGGCCACGATCACCGGGTTGTCGTCGTCGTCGAACTGGTAGATCAGCGCGAACTTGCGGTCCTCACCGGTCTTGCGGCCCTTGGTGGTGAGGATGAGGCAAGGAGCGCCCTTCTCCCAGTCGTGGCCCACCTCGCCGTCGGTCTCTTCGTAGCGACGGACGTGCTCGTCACCGAAAAGCATGTCTGCGTTCCTCTCCTCGTCCTGGGGTGTACCGGCGCCCTGCCAGTCTGACGCGAACCGGTCGGTCGCGCTGATCAACTCGTGCAAGATGCCGGGCTCGTCGAACGCGTGACCCGCGTCGCCCGCGATCTTCAGCTCCGCGGTGGGAAGCACCTGGCTGAGCTCCCACGCGGTGATGGCCGGGGTGACCACGTCGTAGCGTCCCTGGACGAGAACGCACGGGATGTCCCGGAGCTTCCCGGCGTCGCGCAGCAGCTGGTCCTCGGCCAGCCAGCCACCGTGCCGGAAGTAGTGGTTCTCGATCCGCGCGATCGCGAGGGCGAACGAAGGATCGCTGAACGCGTCGATCACTTCGTCCTGGGGACGCAGTTTGACCGTCTCCCCCTCCCAGCGGCTCCACGCGATCGCGGCGGGGCCGTGCACGGCGGGATCCGGATGGCTCAGCAGTTCGTGATAGACCTCGATCAGGTTGTCCTGGCGACGCGGATACGGCACCGGGGCGAGGAAACGCGACCACGCCTCGGGGAAGAGATACGCCGCTCCCCCGCCGTAGAGCCATTGCAGTTCCTTCACCCGCAAGGTCGCGACGCCGCGGAGGACGAGTTCCGTGACGCGCCCGGGGTGGGTTTCCGCGTAGGTCAGCCCGAGCACACTCCCCCACGAGCCGCCGAAGACCATCCAGTGTTCGATGTCCAGATGCTCGCGCAAGCGCTCGATGTCGGCGACCAGATGCCACGTCGTGTTGACCGAAAGATCGGCCTCCGGGGTGGCGCAGTTCGGCGTGCTGCGCCCGCAACCGCGTTGATCGAAAAGGACGATCCGGTACCGCTCGGGGTCGAACAGTCTGCGATGTCTCGGACTCGAACCACCTCCGGGGCCACCATGCAGGAAGATCACCGGCTTGCCCTCGGGATGGCCGCATTCCTCCCAATAGATCTCGTTGCCGTCACCGACGGGCAACATCCCTTGGACGTAAGGTTCGATTTCCGGGTAAAGGCCGAGCATGTCCGCCACTATGCCCCAAACGCCCGCTTGGAGGATCGATGAAGGCTCGCCCCCACGTGACGCTGGAGGATGTGGCGCGCACCGCGGACGTGTCGCTCGCGACCGCGTCCCGCGTACTCAACGGCACCGCCACCGTCCGGGGAGATCTCCGCGAACGAGTGATCGCCGCGGCCTCCGAGCTGTCCTATACCCCCAATGCTCACGCTCAGGCATTGGCCGGTGGCTCTCAGCCCACCGTCGGGGTGATCTGCCATGACGTCGGCGATCCGTATTTCGCCGCGATCGCCGGCGGGGTCATGCGGGTGGCGAGTGAAAACGATCTTCTGGTGATGCTCGCGAGCACGTTCCGCGATCCGGCGAAGGAAGTCGCCTACGTTTCGACGCTGCGTGCCCAGCGCGCGTCGGCCATTCTGCTGATCGGTTCCGCGTTCGAGGACAAGGCGTGGGAAAAGGCGATGGCCGCCGAACTCGAGCCGTACCGGCGCGGCGGCGGGCACGTGGCCGCGGTCAGCAGGCATCGCGGGCTCAAAGTGGACACCGTCCAGCCCGACAACCGCGGCGGCGGCGCCGAACTGGCGAAGGCCCTGCTGGATCTGGGACACCGGCGGTTCGCCGTGCTCGCCGGACCGAAGAGCCTGACGACGGTCGTGGACCGTCTCGACGGTTTCGCCGCGGAACTGCTGGAGCACGGCGTCGAGCTCGCCGACGACGACGTCTTCGAGGCGGCGTTCACCCGCGACGGTGGCTACGAGGCGATGGAGAAGGTCCTCGCCCGGCCACGGAAGCAGTGGCCGACGTGTGTGTTCGCGGTGACCGACGTGATGGCCATCGGCGCGATGTCGGCGCTGCGCGACGCCGGCGTCTCCGTGCCCGGCGAGATGTCGATCGCCGGTTTCGACGACATCCCGGTAGTGCGCGATCTCACGCCCGCGCTGAGCACGGTCGCGCTGCCGCTGGAGAAGCTGGGTGAACGGGCCATGGACCTGGCACTCAAGGCCTCCCCCGGAACCCGGCCGCGGATGGTGCGGATGTCCGGCGAGGTCGTGCTGCGCCGCAGCACCGCCGCGCCCGCTCGCTGAGCCCCTTGTGTACGGCCCATGAGGTGACTTACCGTGGCCCGAGAAAGCGCTTTCTCACCCCCGCGCCACGGAGACCCGATGACCTTGATCGCCCTGCCCACCGCCGACGGCGGACTGGCGGAGTGGATGCCCCGAGGGGCGGAAACGCCCGCGAAACCGGCGTCGCCGCCGACCTCCCGGATCGCCTACGCGGCCGCGCACGTGGTCGCCGACCCGCTCGCCCCCGCCGATCCCGAAGAAGGCGCGGTGCTCGACTGGGACACCACGCTCGCCTTCCGCGAGCACCTGTGGTCCTGCGGCCTCGGCGTCGCCGAGGCGATGGACACCGCGCAGCGCGGGATGGGCTTGGACTGGGCCACCACCAAGGACCTCATCCGGCGCACCGGGGCGCTCGCCGCCGGACGGCCGTGGGTGGCCGGTGTCGGCACCGATCAGCTTCCCGATGGCGAGGCGACCGCCGGGTCCATTGTGGACGCCTGGCACGAGCAGCTGGACCTGGTCGGCGAGGCCGGCGCGATCCCGGTCGTGATGGCCAGCCGGGCGCTGGCCGCGTCGGCTTCCGGACCTGCGGATTACCATGCCGCGTACGGGAAACTGCTCTCCGGCGCGGACCGCCCGGTCCTGCTGCACTGGCTGGGCGAGCAGTTCGACCCCGCACTGTCGGGCTACTGGGGACACGCCGACGTCCGCGCGGCCGCGAAGGAACTGGGCAGGCTCTGCGCCGAGCACGCCGACGTGATCGCCGGGGTCAAGGTTTCGGTGCTCGACGCCTCGATCGAGACAGAGTTCCGCCGCGCACTGCCCGAAGGCGTCAAGTGCTACACCGGTGACGACTTCAACTACCCGGAGCTCATCGCCGGGGACGACCAGGGCCACAGCGAAGCGCTTCTGGGCATCTTCGACGCTGTCGCGCAGGTCGCCGGCGCCGCGCTCGCCCGCCTCGACGAAGGCGACAAGGACGGCTTCCACGGCCTGCTGGACCCGACGGTGGCACTGAGCCGGGCCATTTTCCGGGCGCCCACCAGGAACTACAAGACCGGCGTCGTCTTCCTCGCCTATCTCAACGGGCACCAGGACCACTTCCGCATGGTCGCCGGTCGTGAGTCCGCCCGCTCCATCACGCATCTGGCCGAGCTGCTGCGCCTGGCGGACGCCGCGGGCGCGCTCGCCGACCCGGACCTCGCCGTCGCGCGGATGCGGCCGCTGCTGGCCGCGGCGGGGGTGGCCTGATGGACCGGTTGAGCCTGAACCAGATCACCACCAAGGCGTGGTCGCTGCCGGAGGCCGTGGCGGGCTGCGCCGAAGCGGGCGTCCGCTGGGTCGGCCTGTGGCGGGACAAGGTCGCCGAGACCGGCGTCGAGGAGACCGCGCGGCTGCTCAAGGAGTACGACGTCGGCGTGTCGTCGTTGTGCCGCGGCGGGTTCTTCACCGGGATCACCCCGGAAGGGTCCCCTGTGGACGGTGTCGCGGAGACCCGGGAGGCGATCGACGAAGCCGCCGCGCTGGGCGCCGGCGTCCTCGTCCTGGTCGTCGGCGGGGTGAACGGCAGCCTGGCTTCGTCGCGGCAGCGGGTCGCGGACGCGGTCGGCGAACTGGCGCCGTACGCCGGTGAGCGCGGGGTCCGCCTCGGCCTGGAGCCACTGCACCCCATGCAGTGCGCCGAACGGTCCGTCCTGTCCACAGTGGACCAGGCACTGGCGATCGCGCGCGAACATCCGGCCGACCAGGTCGGCGTGATCGTCGACGAGTTCCACGTGTGGTGGGACCCGCGGATCGAGGAGTCGATCGCCGCGGCGGCGGGCCGGATCGCCGGATTCCACGTCTGCGACCAGAAGGTGCCGCTGACCGACACCCTGCTCGGCCGGGCGCTGCCCGGCGACGGCCCGATCGACCACCGGCACCTGAAGGCGTGCGTCGAGGCCGCCGGGTACACCGGGCCGATCGAGGTCGAGGTGTTCGACGCCGATCTTTGGCGCCGTCCCGGGGGCGAAGTGCTCGCGGAGACCATCGCGGCCTACCGGGACCACGTTTCCTGACGAAAGTAAGGGTCGCTCGCTGCCCAAGGTCGGCTGTCCGGGCGGCCGTGGTTTCCTACCGTTCGCGGTATGAAACCACGGCTGCTCTGGTGGCTGGCCACGGCGTTGCTCCTGCTCGCCGTCCACACCGACTGGAACGTTCCGCTCGCGGCCTGGGTGTTCCCGGTCTTCCTGCTCCGCTACGCCCGCCTGGTCCCCCTCCGGCGGGCGATCCCGATGGTGGGCCTGTCCCTGCTGATCGGGCAACTGTTCTGGCTCGGGGTCACCAGCTTGCTGTTCGTGCTCTCCGCGCTGTTCGCCTTCACTTTGCTCGCGGTACTGCAGACGACGGCGTTCCTGGCCGATCGGTTGCTCGCCGGGCGCGCCGGATGCCTGAAGACACTGGTGTTCCCGGTGACGCTCGTCGCGGGCGAATACCTCTTCACGGTGGTCACCGGTTTCGGGGACTTCGGCGCGCTCGGCAGCACCCAGGCCACGAACCTGCCGCTGCTCCAGACGGGGTCCGTGACCGGCGTGTACGGCCTGACCTTCGTCCTCGCGTGGTTCGCGTCGGTCACGAACACCGTGTGGGCGGAAGGATGGCGGCCGCTCAAGCGCACGGTCCTCGTCCACCTTTGCCTGCTCGGCGTGGTGTTCGCCGCCGGTGGCGCGCGGTTGCTGTTCGACGCGCCCACGACGGAGACCGTGCGGATCGCGGGGATCAGCCCGTCGGCCGAGGCCGACCGGTCGAGTTCCGACGCACTGGAGCGCATCGGGGTGAAGTATTGGCGGGCACAGGAAGTCGGCGCGGCCGATCCGGTCGCGGTGGGTGCGGCGTTCGCGCCGGTCACCGACGATCTCGTGACGCGGACCAGGCAGCAGGCGTCGGCGGGCGCGAAGATCGTGCTCTGGCCGGAAACCCACGCCCGCGTGCTGGAACGTGATCAGGCGGCGCTGCTGAAACGAGTCGGCGGCGAAGCGAGACAAACCGGTATCCACGTCGGGCTCGCGTACGCGCTCTACACGTCGCAGGCTCCCTACATCCGCAACGTGGCCGTGCTCGTCGGACCGTCCGGCGAGGTGCTGTGGACCTACGACAAGACGCATCCGACGCCGATGGAACCGATGACCCCCGGCCCGGGGAACGTCCCCACCGCGGATTCACCGTACGGGCGGCTCGCGGCGGTGATCTGTTATGACGCCGATTTCCCCGGCCTGATGCGCCAAGCCGCGGACAAGGGGACCTCGCTGATGCTCGTCCCCGCCAACGACTGGCCGGGTTTCGGCTCGCTGCACGCCGAAAAGGCGGGCTTCCGCGCGGTGGAGAACGGTTACTCCCTCTTCCGGCACTCCACCCACGGGAATTCCACAGCTGTGGACAGCCAGGGCCGCGTGCTCGGGCACGCCGACTACTACCGCACGGATCAGCAGACGCTCGTCGCGGATCTACCGGTGCAGCCGAGAACACAGACCGTGTACAGCCGTGTCGGCGACGTGTTCGCCTGGCTGTGCCTCGCCGCCGCCCTGCTCTGTCCTTTATGGACATATCGAAGGAACCGTTAGCGCCCCGTTACGGAAGGCGTGGTGTTCCTAACGTCATACCCGAAAAGAACAGTGTTCAACGGTTAAGCTCCCCCGCATGCCGAAACTGCTGGTGGTGGAAGACGACGACGCGATCGGCGGAGTCCTCGAATCGACCCTCCGCCTGCACGGCTACGAGGTTTCGTGGCAGCGCGACGGCCGCACCGCGCTCGCGGCCGCGGCGGACGGCGACATCGACTTCGTCCTGCTCGATCTCGGCCTGCCGGATCTGGACGGCGTCGAGGTCTGCCGACGGCTGCGGGCGGAGCTTCCCGGCGCCGTCCTGGTCATCCTGACCGCGCGACAGGAGGAGATGGACGTCGTCGTGGGCTTGGAGGCCGGCGCCGACGACTACCTCACCAAACCCATCCGGCTCGGTGAGCTGCTCGCCAGGGTCCGGGCGCATCTGCGGCGCGGGACGGCTCCGCCGGAGAGCAGGCCCGCGATCGCCATCGGCCATCTGCGGGTGGACACCGCCGGACGGCGGGTCAGCGTCGGCGGACGGGAGATCTCGTTGCGGGCCAAGGAGTTCGACCTGCTCGCCCGGTTGGCCGAGCAGCCGGGCGTCGCGGTCAGCCGAGACACGTTGATGTCGGAGGTGTGGGACGCGCACTGGTACGGCTCGACGAAGACCCTCGACGTCCACATCGCCGCGCTGCGCCGGAAACTGACCGAGTCGGCGCCGACCCCCGAGCAGGCGCCGAGGATTTCGACGCTGCGCGGCCATGGCTACCGTCTCGAGCAGCCGTTCGAAAGTCAGTAGTCGCGCAGGTCGGAGACCTCGTCCCGGGCGGCCAGCTGCGCAATCCGCGCCGACGCCGCCACGCACGACACGATCACCACCACCGCCAGCAACCCGAAGTACCCGTGCGGCGAAGGCGTTCTCTCCACCTGAGCGACGAGCACGAACAGCACCCCCAGCAGGTGCCCGGCGATCAGGCCCCCGCCGCCGACGACCAGCGCGTCACCCGCGATGAACGCCGCCACCTGACGGCGTTTCCCGCCGAGTGTGCTCACGATCAGCAGATCGCGGCGGCGTTCGTTGAGCGCCGCGCCGAACGACGGGCCCGCCGCGGCGGCCGCGAGGATCAGGGACGCGATCAGATCGACCTCGGCCTCGCCGCAGCCGTCCTTGGTGAGAGCGGTCGAGATGGCGAAGGCCACCGCCAGCGCGACCAGCACCACCGATCGCGCCAGGAGCGCGCTCCGCCACGAAATGGACAGCGCGATCACGCCCGCGAGCCCCGAAACGAGCGGCCGGAGTATCCCGCCGATCACCCGCTTCCCCTTCCGCAGCCCCAGCTCCACCAAGCGCCACAACAGCATCGTGCCGCCGGCCCAGCCGAACAGCGGCCAGACGAAGGCGAGCGCGAGCAGGATGAAGTCGAGGCCGTAGGGCGACCACCAGGGCGGCCCGCCGTCGGCCGGGACGAAGTACCACTCGCGCAGCACCGGGGGCAGGATGGCGAGTGCCGCGACGAGCAGCCCGGCGACCAGCAAGAGAACGATTTCCCGGACGACCGCTACGCCGGTGCCGGTCGAGAAGCCACAGGCCAGGGACAGTGCCACCCCGGTCACCCCGCCGGCGAGGCCCGCCGCCGCGGCTTCGGCGGCGGCCAGTCCGAACACCTGACCGCCGGTGGCGCCGCGGGCGCGCAACAGGTCCTGATCCGCCCGCAGGACCCGCGCCGAGGGGGTGGCCAGCAGCACCACGAGCACCATCGCCGGTATCCAGCGCGGTGCCGGGGTCCAGGTCCAGTCGTGCACCGCGAGCAGCGTGGTCACGATCGCCACCCCGGCCGCGGGGACCCCGAGCCTGGCGGGGCGCACGCGCGCGATCCCGCCGACCCACAACGCCATCGCCGTGATCACCGGTCCCGCACCAGCTTCCCGTCCACCATCGCCCAGCGTTCGCCGAACAGGCCGGCCGGAGCCTCTTCGGCCGTGGCCACCAGCAGTCCGGCGCCCAGCTGGTCCGCGGCCCGCACGAGCCTGCCGAGGAGCCGCTCCCCCTCGCGCTGGTCGAGCCAGCCCGCCGGGTCGTCGGCGAGGATCAGTTTCGGCGCGGGCGCGAGCGCCCTGGCCAGGACGGCGAGCCGGATCTGCTCACCGGTCAGGTCGCGGGGCGCCTTCTTGGCGAAGCCCGCCAGGCCCACCAGGTCCAGCGCGCCGTCGACGGCGTCGCGGACCGCGGTGCCGGTCCGGCCGGCGAGCACGAGCGGCAGGGCGACGTTGAGCCGGACGTCGAGATCCCGCAGCAGCCCGCCGTCCTGCAGCATCAGCCCGATCAGGTCGGGGCCCGGCGGCGACGGCTCGAAAGCGGGCCAGTCGACGGTGCCCGCCGTCGGTTTCTTCATCCCGGCGAGCAGATGCAGCAGCGTGGTCTTCCCGGCACCGGCCCTGCCGGTCACCACCGCGCGGGTCTCCGCGCAGATCTCGCAGGTCACGCCGTGCACGGCGACCACGGCGGTCAGCCCGGAACCATAGGTGTGCGCCAGCTCGTCGGTGCGGACCAGTGGTGCCGTCACGCCACTCTCACGATCCGGTGCGCGGCCGCCGCGATCTCGGGGTCGCGGGTCGCCACGACGACGGCCGTCCCGCGGGCCGCGACGGCGCACAGCAGATCCATGAGTTCGAGTGCGGCGAGCCCGTCGAGTTCACCGGCGGGTTCGTCGGCGAGGACCGTCTCGGGAGCTCCGGCCAGCACGACGGCGACTCCGGCACGCGCGCTCTCCAGCGCCGACAGCGTGTCCGGATAGTCGTCACCGCGGCCGGCCAGCCCGACCAGTTCGAGCAGGTCGTCCGCGGCGCGGAGGGAGCGGCGACCGGCGAGCCGTCCCGCCAGCACGACGTTCCGCGCGACGGTGAGGTGATCGAAGAGGTTCCCGCGTCTGAGCAGCACGCCGACACCGGGAACACCGCCGGGAGCGTCGCCACTTCCGGCGGGCAGCACGGCCACACACTCGCCCGGGACGGCGAACCGGACGAGGGGGACGGATCCGGGCCCCGGGCCTGCCATGACGGCGGCACGTCGGCGCATGGCCCCAAGGTAAGGCGAACGGGGTCAACATCGCCTTGATCTCAGGTCAACGGACGGCAAAATATCGCGTCGAGTGGGTGATCCTCGCGCTCGTCGGCCACACTCTGTCCGTGCGCCGCCGGATCGTCACCCTCACCGTGCTGGCCGCGGTGCTGGCGATCACCCTGTTCGGGGCGCCGCTGGCCATCGCGGTCGCCAGGTTCCACGAGGGCAACTCGGCCCATGACCTCGAGCGGGTGGCCGACACGGTCGTGCTCGACGTGACCGGCGATCTCGCCAACGGCCGCGTCCCGGAACTCCGGCCGGTCAAACCGGACAAGGACCGCATCCGCGGGATCAGGGTCGCGGTCTACACCCCGACCGGCAGGCTCCTGGCAGGCAACGGCCCGGCCAGCGAAGACCGGTTCGTCCGCGAAGCGCACTACACCGACATGGCGACCGGGACCCGCGAAGACGAGGTGGTCCTGGCCGTCCCGGTGCTCAGCGGGCAGTCGCTCGTCGGCGTGGTCCGCGCCGCCCATCCCCGCTCCGAACTGGACGCCCAAATCCGGCTGACCTGGATCAAGATGATCGTGCTCGCCGGGCTCGCGATCGGGGCCAGCTGGCTGATCGGGCGCCGGATCGCGACCCGGCTGGCCCGGCCGCTGGAGGATCTGGCCGCCACCGCCGAACGCCTCGGCGAGGGCGACTTCACCGTCCGCGCCCGCCGGACCGGGGTCCGCGAGATCGATCAGGTCGCCGAAGCGCTCGACGTCACGTCCGAGCGGATCGGCGAGACGCTGGAACGCGAGCGGACCTTCTCCTCCGACGCCTCCCACCAGCTGCGGACGCCGCTGACCGGGCTGCGCCTGCAACTGGAGGCCGCGCTGGAGAGCCCCGACCGCGACCCCTACGCGACGATCCGCGACGGCATCGCGTCGGCCGACCGCCTGGAGCGCACCATCGACGACCTGCTGGCGCTGGCCAAGCAGACCAGGGCCCCGCGAGCGCTGCTCGACCTGGGCAAACTCTTCGAAGAGATCCGGCAGACCTGGCACGGGCTGCTCGCCGGACGCGGCCGGGCGCTGCGGATCAGCGGACGCCAGGCACTCCCGGCGCGGGCGGCGGACGCGGCGGTGCGGCAGGTGCTGGCCGTACTGCTGGACAACGCGGCGACCCACGGGCGCGGAACGGTCTCGGTCCTCGCACGCGACGCCGGGGACGCGCTCGCCATCGACGTGAGCGACGAGGGCACCATCCCGGACGGGCACGACCCGTTCGCGACCGCCGACCGGACCGAGGATCACGAAGGCAACGGGATCGGGCTGCGGCTGGCGCGGAGCCTGGCCGAGGCGGAGGGCGGGCGGCTGCGGCTGACCAGCCCGTCGCCGACGACGTTCACGCTGCTTCTGCCCGCCGAAGGTCCCACACCGCAAGAAGAAGGCCCGGGCCTGGCGAGCTAGGGGGGGTTACTCGCCAGGCCGGGCCGGTAGGAGGCAAACGCGCCCCGACAGCGCGCACGGCATGCCACCTGAATGAAGACGGTAAAGACCAACGGGCCAACAGACGGTACACGCCGGATTAACTGACACTTTGCTTTTTGATGTCACAGAGATTCGGCCGCTGTCCGGCCCCGCTGAATCGATCGTGGGAAGATTGACCGCATGACCACCGAGCCGGCGCCGAGATGGCGGAGACTGGAACCGGACGAACGCAAGGAGCAGATCTTCGCCTGCGCGGCCCGCCTTTTCGGGGACCGCCCGTACTCGGAAGTGTCCACTTCGGACATCGCGGCGGAGGCCGGGGTCGCCAGGGGTCTGATCAACCACTACTTCGGCACCAAACGCGAGCTCTATCTGGAGATCATCCGGCGCGCGCTGACGGTGCCGCGGCTCGCCGTCGAGATCCTGCCGGAAGGCCCGCTCGAACTGCGTGCCGACGTCGCCATCGACTGGTTCCTGGACATGGTCACCAGCCAGGAGAAGATGTGGCTGGCCGCGATCGCGCCGGAGGGCATCGGCCGTGACCTCGAAGTCGAACGGATCCTCGAGGAGGCCGATCGCGAATCGGCGGACCGGGTGCTCGAAGCGGTCGGGCTCTCCCGCGAGAGCGAACACGGGCAGGAGCTGAACGCGCTGGTCCGCGCGTTCGGCGGGATGGTCAAGGCGGCGGGCCGCGAATGGCTCGTGCGCGGTTCACTCGATCGCGCGCAGGTGCACACGTTGCTCAGCAAGTCACTGGTCACGCTGGTCGGCGAGGTCTTCCCCGAGATCCAGCGGGCCGCTCCGCGCGCCTAGGGACAGCGCCTAGGGAGAAGCCCCCGGCACCTCGAGGGGGAGGTTGGTGCCAGGGGCTTCGGGACCGGTGACGAGCACCGGTATTCCTCCACACTACGCCGATTCCCTGTCACGGCTCTGTCAAACTTCCGAGAGCGTTCAACTGGGTGAGCCTGAGCTCCAGTCCGTCGAGGCAGCGCTGCACCGCGTAGTCATAGAGACGCTCGTAGTAACCGGCCGCGAGGTCGGGGTCCGCGACCAGCGCCGAAACCGACTCGCCCAGCGCCGCCATCCCCGGCAGGTCCTCGCGCGTGCGGTACGACGCGTAGCCCTCGCAGCGGTCGAGCTGGAGCGCCATCGCGCTCTCGCGGTCGTCCTCCATCGCGACGAACTGGCAGGCGGTGGCGAGCAGCAGGTTGTAGGCGAACGGCGACTCGGCGCCGAAACCCGCCGCGAGCAGACGGCCGATACCGGCGTTCATGGTCGGCACGGCGGCGGCGACCGACGGCCCGAACAGGGCCAGCCGCCGCGCCGAACCGGGATAGCGGCGCAGCACTTTCCGCACGGTCGGCAGGAACTCGCCGAACCACTCCCGCCACGCCAACGTCTCGTCGGGCAGGGTCAGCTCGCCGACCACCCGGTCCAGCACCGCGACGACGACGGTGTCCCGGTCGCCCACGTGGTGGTAGACGACCGCGGGGTAGGCGTCGACGGCGGCCGCGAGCTGCCGCAGCGTCCAGTTCTCCAGCCCCGACTCGGCCGACAGCTCCAGCGCGGCGTCGACGATCCGGTCCCTGGTGACGGCCGGCCGTCCGGAAGCCGCGCGGGACCTGGGACGGGAACCCGCGTCTTCGGGGAGAGTCGGCATGCGGGCTACCGTATCCGGCTTCGACTGGTCGCCCGGCGGTGGCGTCCGGCAGGATCGTGCCATGCCCCGCGCGCGTGTGAACGGCCTCGAACTCGAGTACGACACCTTCGGCTCCCCGACGGATCCACCGCTGGTACTGGTGATGGGCCTCGGCGCCCAGATGGTGACGTGGGAGGCCGGCTTCTGCGAACTGCTCGCCGGCGGCGGGTTCCACGTCGTCCGGTTCGACAACCGCGACGTCGGCCTTTCGTCCTATCTGGACGATCTCCCCACGCCGGATCTGGCCGCGCTCGCCGCGGGCGACAAGACCTCCGCGCCGTATCTGCTGTCGGATCTCGCCGCCGACGTCACCGGGCTGTTCGACGCGCTCGGCTTCGGCCGCGCGCACGTCGTCGGCGCGTCGATGGGCGGGATGATCGTGCAGCAGCTCGCGATCGACTCGCCGGAGCGGCTGCTGAGCCTCACGTCGATCATGTCGACCACCGGGGATCCGTCGGTCGGGCATCCCGAGCCCGCCGCGCTCGCCGGACTGACGCGGCCGCCTGCCGCCACCCGGGAGCAGGCGATCGAAGACGGTGTCGAATGGTTCAAACTCGTCGGTTCGCCCGGTCACCCGTCCGACGACGAATTCCTGCGGATGAAGGCCACCCGGAACTACGACCGGGCGAATCACCCCGCGGGCGCGTTGCGGCAGGCCGCCGCCATCGTCGCTTCGGGTGACCGCACGGCGAAACTGCGCGAGGTCCGGGTCCCGACGCTCGTCATCCACGGCGAGAGCGATCCGCTGATCAACGTCAGCGGCGGGAAGGCGACCGCGGAAGCGATCCCGGACGCAGAGCTGCTGCTGTTCCCCGGGATGGGGCACGAACTGCCGCGGCAGCTGTGGCCCGCGATCGCCGATGCGATCATCGCGCACGCACGGAAGGCCTGAGGGGCAGGCAACAGTGTCCATTTCGAGTACTTTGCGCGGGGGTCGTGAGTGGCAATGAGCGTTCTAACCGCCATTACCACTCACGACCCCCGGCAAAAACCGCGCATTCATTCATAAATCGGACATTTCATTACCTGAAAGTGTCCCTTGTGGACACTCTGGGCGCGGCCGGCTCCCATGTCCAGTCCGACACGTTGTCACGAAGGCCTCCTGCCTACCTTGAAGCCATCTAAGAGTCCCTCGTCGGAGGCTCAGCTCGCCACGTTTGCCTTTCGGCTCAATAGCCCGACGACCCGTAACCTGCCGTAGTCGAAGGCTCCTTTCGCTGCATCAGACGCGGCGAAGGGAGCCTTCGCCCCACCACCGGGATCAGGATCCCGTCAAGAATCCCGGCGGAGACGTAGGGAAGCCGTTCACGCTCACGACACGTCCGGTGACGTGGTGTTCCCTGGACGGATGAGGAAAACCGAGTGTTTCGGCTTCCCGTTCGGCTGTGTCGCCGTCGTCGCCGCGGCGTCGGCGGCCGGGCTGCTCGGTTCGGCGCGACATCACGTCTTTTCCTTGCTGGCCTTGGGTTTGGTCGTACTCCTCACCGGCGTCGTGACGAGCGTGACCGCGACCGCCGGGACGGCGGTGATCGCCTGGGGTGTCCATTCGGGATTCACCGTCGGAACGCTGGGCGCGCTCCAGTTCACCGCCGAGACCGGCGTCGCCGCCGTCGTGTTCGCCGCCGCGACCGTGCTCGGCTCACTCGCCGGAGCGGTACGGCGATCCGGGGAAGCCGCCGCGTCCGAGTCGCCCCACCCCCTGGAAGGGGCGACTCGGACGCGGCTTTCCGGCCCTGCGCCTGCCCACACCCCTCCGATGGGCGGGCACGAAGGGGATCATCGGCTACAGGAAGGTTCCAGCTGGTCCGCCCGGACCCAGGTCGCGTGAAAACCGAGCGGGACACGCTGGGGCAACAGGACCCTGGCCACGGGTCCGGCAGCGAGATCGGCGGCGTCGAAGACGTCCAGCTCCGAGCGCCCCTCACGCTCGTCCTGGACAAAGGTCACCAGATAGCCGTCGTCGGAACCGGCGGCCGCGCCGTCGCGGGGTGCGAACGGCGCCTCACTGCCCCACCGGCCCGGACCGAAACGGTGTTCGGTCTTGGCGCCGGCACGATTGTCGTAGCACACCAGGCCGTCGAACCTGAGCGTCGAATCCGGCGAGATGTGCACCGCGTAGGAGAAGCGATTCCGGCCGCCGACCACCCTCGAGTCGACGGACGGAAATTCGGTGTTGTCGTCGTCGAGCTGGTTCTCCAGGCACTGCCCGGTCCGCAGGTTGAACCGGTAGCGGTGCAGTGAGGCGTCCAGCCGCAGGTACGACAGCATCTTCGCGAGCGGGGTGTGCGCGTCGGCGCGCGGTCGCGGCCGCTGGACGCGGCAGACGTCGAGGACGATTTCCTCGCCCTGCTCCCAGGAATTGACGACGTGGTAGATGTAGCAGGGGCTGGCTTCGAACCAGCGGATCTGGCTACCGTTACCGTAGCGAGGAAGCACCCCGAACCGGCTCGGCAAAGAGCGGTCGAACAACAGCTTGTGCCGTCCGTTGCGCGCCGCTTCCCTGTCCTGGACCAGCGGCAAGTCCATCAGGATCGCGTGGTTCTCGGTGATCGCCATGTCGTGCGGCAGGCGCGGGCCGGGGAGTTCGATCTCGGTCGTGCTCGCGACCTTGCCATCCGCGCTGATCACGCCGTAACGCAGGTACGGCGGCCGCGGCCCGTAGTCGAACCAGAACATCTCTCCGGTGCGCTCGTCGACCTTCGGATGGGCCATCATGTCGCCGACCAGCGTGCCGAGGAAGTCCTCCACGCCCAGCGTCTCCAGCGACAGCGGGTCCACCGCGTACGGCGTGCCGCACAGGTACCAGGTGGAGAGCACCTTGCCGCGATGGAAGATCAGGTCGGTGTTGGCGCTGTCCTTGACGTTCAGCCCGTGCGTGTTGCCGAACGGGTTGCCCTTGGGCGATTCCATGACGCCCTTCCAGAGCGCCTTGCCCGCCGCGGATTCGGCCTCGAAGGCCTTGGTGCGCACCCAGCGGTTGCGGTAGCGGGCCTTGCCGTTCTCCAGGTGGACGGCGTGGATCATGCCGTCGCCGTCGAACCAGTGGTAGCGCCCTTCCGGCTCGAACCGGGGGTTGGGCCCGTTGCGCAGGTACACGCCGTTGAGGTCCGCGGGGATCTCGCCGACGACCTCGAGATCGCCCGCGTCGATCTCCTCCCCGACCGGGGCGTAGACGCCCAGCAGATACGGGTTGACCTCGGCTTCGCCGGTGGCGGCTGCCACCAGCACCGGCTGCTCGGAGGTACTGGTCATGGCCGAGACACTACGATTGCTGTAGTCAGGTGTCAATAGACTTCTACTGCTGTAGTCAGTAGTACGCTGACAGCGACACTCTCGAAAGGAACCACGTGACAGAGGCGACGGCGCGGCGCGTCCGGCCGGCGGGCGATCCACTGCGCCACGCGCTCGAACTGCTCGGCGATCAGTGGACCTTGCTGATCCTGCAGAGTCTTTTCCTGCGCTTCCGCCGCTACGAAGAACTCCGGCTGCGGCTCGGCATCTCCCCCACCGCGCTGTCCGGGCGGCTGCGCGCGATGGTCGACGCGGGCGTGCTCGTCCGCACGCCGTACCGGGACGCGCGCCGCACGCGGCACGAGTACCGGCTCACCGAACGCGGCCTCGAACTGTGGCCGCTGCTGATCTCGATCTGGGCCTGGGAACGGGAATGGGTCGAGGGACGGCGCGCCGTGCTGCCGACGCTGATCCACCTCGACTGCGAACTGGCCACCTCGGCACCGCTCGGCTGCGCCTCCTGCGAACGGCGGGTCGACGCCCGCGACGTCCGCGCGCGACGCCTCGACGACACCGGCGTCGTCGAGGCGACGGCCTCGAAACGCTTCCGCCGCAAGGACGCCGAATCCCTCGCGGGCGACCCCCTGATGTTCTTCCCGGACACCATGGAACTCCTGGGCGACCGGTGGTCGACCGGGCTCGTGGTGAGCGCGCTGCTCGGGACACGGCACTTCTCGGAGTTCGAACGCGAACTCGGCATCGGGCCGAGCGTGCTTTCGGGACGGCTGTCGAAGCTCGTGGACGTCGGCGTGCTGCGGACCGGAGCCGCGAAGACCCGCACCGACGCGCACGACTACCGGCTGACGGCGAAAGGGCTCGCGTTCTTCCCCGCGCTGGCCTTCATCGCCGAGTGGTCACGGGGTTTCGAGGTCCCCGGCCAGGAGCCGGACATCACGCTCGACCACGTGGACTGCGGCAACCGGCTCAAGCCGATCCTGCTGTGCGACCACTGCTGGCGGCCGCTGCTGCGGAACCGGGTCCGGTTCGGCGGCCCGGTCCAGCTGCCCACGCCGCCCAGGTGACGTAAATCGACTCGCCAAGCCGGTCGGTTCCTGACAGGGTGAGAACGTCACATGTCGTCACCTCGGAGGTAGCAATGACTGAACCGGCACCGTCCCCAGCGGATGGCGAAGAGGACGACACCAAGCGCAAGTTCCGCGAGGCCCTGGAGCGCAAGCAGGCCCAGGCCCGTTCGGGCTCGGCCCACGAGAACGGCGGCGGGAAGAACCTGCACGCGCACGGTCCGGCGGCGAACAAGCGCACCTTCCGTCGCAAGAGCGGCTGAGGTCTCTCGCCTGGACGAACATGACGCGAAAGCCACTTTCGAGACATCTGGTGTCCCGAAAGTGGCTTTCGCGGCATCCGGGGGCAGTGTCGGGGTGAAGCGGGAGTTGCGGAGTTGCGAAAGCCACTTTCGCAACGTTGAAGGTTGCGAAAGTGGCTTTCGCAACGCCTGAGACCCCGGGCCGGCGCCGATCCACAGCGCGGCGGCACCGCTCCTCCCCACGTGCAATGAAGGGGCCTTTCCTAGCAAATTTTGCTATGAAAGGCCCCTTCATTGCGCTTGAGAGCTAGACCGTCAGGATCGACCGGAGTCCGCCGACCTCGGTCATCCGGCGCTCGGCCAGCCGGTCGGCCGCCGTCGCCGGCGGTACACCGTCGGCCTTGGCCAGCGCGAACACCTTCTTGGTGGTGTCGAAGATGGCCGTCGTCTTGCGCTTGGCGCGCGCGAAGTCGAACCCGTGCCGCTCGTCGTCGACCTGGATCACGCCACCGGCGTTGACCAGGTAGTCCGGCGCGAAGAGGATGCCGCGGTCGTCGAGCTGCTTGCCGACGCCCGGGTGCGCGAGCTGGTTGTTGGCCGCGCCGCAGACGATCTTGGACCGGAGCTCGCCGACGGTCTCGTCGGTGAGCACCCCGCCCAGCGCGCACGGCGCGAAGACGTCGAGCTCGGTGCGGATCAGCGTGTCGATGTCGGCGACGACCTCGACGCCGGGGTACGCCGCGCGGGTGCGTTCGATCGCCGCGGGCGAGACGTCGGTGATGACCACCTGCGCGCCCGCCTCGATCAGGTGCCCGACGAGGATGTGCCCGACCTTGCCGACCCCGGCGACGCCGACCTTGCGGCCCGCGAGGTCCGGGACGCCCCAGACGGCGTCCGCGGAGGCGCGCATGCCCTGGTAGGTACCGAAAGCGGTGAGCACCGAGGAGTCGCCGGCGCCGCCGTTCTCCGGCGAGCGGCCCGTGACGAACTCCGATTCGCGGGCGACGATGTCCATGTCCTGCACGTAGGTGCCCACGTCGCAGGCGGTGATGTAGCGGCCGCCCAGCGACTGGACGAACCGGCCGAAGGCGCGAAGCAGCGCTTCGGTCTTGTGCTTCTGGGGATCGCCGATGATGACGGCCTTGCCGCCGCCGAGGTCGAGCCCGGCGAGCGCGTTCTTGTAGGCCATCCCCTTCGACAGCGCGAGGACGTCCGCGAGGGCGGCGTCTTCGGATTCGTAGGGGTAGAAGCGGGTCCCGCCCAGCGACGGCCCGAGCGCCGTCGAGTAGATCCCGATGATGGCCTTCAGGCCGGTGGCCTGGTCCTGGCAGAAGACGACCTGTTCATGGCCGGTTCCCTGGCCGAACACTTCGGTCACTGTGGTGACTCCTTGTCCTGGAGTGCACGCTGCTTGTGGCTCACGTGCGAAATTCCTGCAACAAGGCACAGTCCCCGACGAAGGTCGTCCGGCGGCGACGGTGCCACATCGCAAACCTAGATCGCCCCGGTCCGTTCGCCAAGCCGGGGCGGGCCGTCTCAGCCGTCGACGACCTCTTTGAGGACGTGGAGCGCGGAGTCGAGCTGCCGGTCGGACAGATACGGTGCCGGCCCGAACCTCAGATACGCGCCGCGGCTGTCGGTCCGGACGCCGCGTGCGTCGAGGGCGGCCTGCAGCGCGCCGGCGTCGGCGCACTTCAGCGAGAGGAACCCGCCGATGCGGTCCAGCGGCGTCTCCCGGTCGCGGGTGATGACGTTCTCTGGCAGCCCCAGCCTGTCGAAGCCCTCGGCGAGGTAACCCACCTGGTGCCGCGACACCTCCCGCAGGAACTCGGGTGTCAGCCCGTGCTCGGCGAAGAACCGGAAGACGCGGGCGCCCCGATAGTGGCTCGTCGGGTCGTAGGTCGCTCCGGCGAACCGGTCCGATCCGGAGGCGTAGGCGGTCTGGTCGGGCCGGCGCTCGTCCGCGAGCGCGCCGAACTCGGCGTACCAGCCGGTGACGACCGGCCGCAGTTCCTGCGCGTGCGCGGGCATCCGCAGGAAGCAGTTGCCCTCGCCGAGCTGGAGGTACTTGTAGCCGCCGCCGAGGACCCAGGCGTTGGTGAGCCCGAGGTCGTGCAGCGAGAACGGGACGACGCCGAGCGCGTGGTAGGCGTCGACGACGAGGTTCACCGACTTCGAAAGGCAGACGTCGGCGAGATGCGCGAGACCCGGCACGAGGCGGGAGGTCTCGAACAGCACCGCCGAGACGAGCACGGCGGCGGTGTCTTCGGTGACCTCGGCCGCGACGCGTTCGGCCAGGGTGGCGACCGGCGCCGCGGGGACGCGGACCACCTCGACCCCTTCCTCGGCCAGCCTGCCCAGCTGACGGCGGAGCGTGTGGAACTCGCCGTCGGTGGTGACCAGCCGCGGACGGCGCGGCAGGTCCATCGCCGAGAGGAACCGGATCACCAGATCGTGGGTGCTGGCGCCGAGCGCGATGTCGCCGTGCGGGTCACCGAGCAGCGCCCGGAACCCGGCCCGCATCTCGTCCGCCTTGGCGAAGGCCCGCGCCCACTTCGTGTCGACCTCTTCGGCAGCGTCGGCGAAGGCTTCGAGAAGTCCTTCGCGTGCGACGTCCGGCCAGGCCTGGTGCGAGTGCCCGGTGAACAGCATCCGGTCCGCCACACCGAATTCCGTGTAGTGCGCCGCGAGCGCGTTGGGGTCGCGGCGGAGTTCGTCGAGGTTCGTCAAAGCCTGCTCCGCACAGCCCAGAGATCCGGGAACATCGGGGAGAAAAGCGTCGTACGCAGATAGTGCGCTCCCGACGAACCCCCCGTCCCGGTCTTGTCTCCAATGGTCCGCTCGACCATCTTCACGTGCCGATACCGCCACTCCTGCATCCCTTCGTCCAGATCGACCAGGTGCTCCGCCACGACGGACGGCCCGGTGTCGTCGCGGTACACCCGCAACAGAATTTCTTGGAGCGCCGGAGAGGGTTCGAGTGGCTTGGTGACATCGCGCCCGGTCGGGACGTCGTACCCCTTCACCGCGAGGTAGGTGACGAAGGAGTCGAAGAGCGACGGCCGTGACATCGCGTCCGCGATCTGGGCACGCTGGTCACCGCCTTCGGGATAGTGCGCGAACACCCGCTCGTCCCGGCGGCCGAGGACGGCCTCCAGAACGCGGAACTGAGCCGACTGGAACCCGCTCGAAGCGTCGAGTCGCGCACGGAAACTGGTGAACTGGCTCGGAGTCATCGTCTCGAGCACATCGATCTGCGCGACCACCACCTTGAAGATAGTCAGGATTCGCCTCAGTGTGCGGACGGCGTGAGCGGTGTTACCCGCTTCGAGTTGCTCCTGCAGGTAAAGCGCCTCGTGGAGAACTTGTTTGAACCAAAGTTCATACACTTGGTGGATCACGATGAAGAGCAATTCATCGTGCTCGTCGGACCGCGGATGCTGGGCGTCCAGCAATTCGTCCAGCGAAAGGTAGGACGTGTAACTCAATGCGGCCTGTGTGTCGTTCATTTTTCTGTCACTCCATCGATATCGCGCTGACCTTGACCGCGCCGCCGGCGCGACCCCGAAAAGACCAAGAGCCTCCTCCGGTCACCGTTCATTTTTCTGTCACCTCGTCGAAATGGCGTTGCGCCGCCGGAGCCAGCGCGTGATAGAGATCGTGGAACAGGTCGACCGCGGCCGCCCGGCTCGGCGGAGCGGGCACCAGCCCGACCGGGAGCTCCGGATCGAGTGACGGGAAGGCGCGGAACGTGTGCGTCAGCCAGGTTCGGACCTGGAACGCCTCGGCGTCAGGCAGGTCAGCTGAATACCCGCCGAAATCCCGGACGAACGCGTCGTACCGCGCGGCGAGGCCGTCGAGATTCCACGCCCTCGCGGCGAAGCGGCGGACGTCGAGGCCCGCCGACGGTTTCCCGAGCATCAGCCCGGCGTGTTCGGAGACGTCCAGCTCCTCCAGCAGGGCGAGCACCTCGGCCTCACGGTCGTGCGGGGCGATCCAGGTGCCGTCCTGGACGGGCCCGAAACCGAGGAAACGCAGGCGCCGCACCAGCCGTTCTCTGGCCTGCCGTCGGCTTTCCGGGATGCTCTGCCACAGCACGGTCCACTCCCCGACCTCGCGTTCGCGCCTGCCGAGCGAGAAGATCCGGCGGTCGCCGTCCTCCAGGAGCGCGATCGTGCGGCGGGTCAGCGAGTAGTGGACGAGCCTGCCCGCCTTGTGTCTCGCGAGCAGGTCGCGGCGGGCGAGCCTGGCCAGCGCGATCCGCGCGGCGCCGTCGGAGAAGCCGAGCCCGGCGAGCACGCCGACCAGGCCGCCGGACCAGACACGACGGCTCTCGCGCGGCGACACGTAGGTGCCGAGCAGCGTCATCACCAGTTCCTGGGGACCTGGGTCGCCGTGGGGCGCGGCCGATTCGGGCATACGAGCAACTCTATACACCCCAGGCCGCTGCGGTGTAGCTTGACTCGGGTGACGTACTTCGCGGAGTTGAGCTCACATCAGGTCGCCGCGCTCGCGTCCGACGAGCGCGTTCCCGTGCTGCTGCTGCCGGTGGGCGCCGTCGAGCCGCATGGACCGCACGCGCCGCTGGGCACCGATCCCCTGATCTCACGCGGGATGTGCGAGCGCGCCGCCGCGCGGCTGGCCGGTGATCCCGGTGTCCGGGTGCTGATCCTGCCCGAGGTGCCGTACGGGGTGACGCGGCTCGCCGCCGCGTTCGCGGGGGGCATCTCGATCGGCGAGGAGACCCTGTACGCGCTGCTGACCGAGATCTGCGGCTCGCTCACCGAGCAGGGACTCACCCGGATCCTGCTGGTCAACAACCACTTCGAGCCGGCGCATCTGGCGGTGCTGCGGCGCGTGGCCGAGACGGCGGGCGCCGGCTTCGTCGACCTGGTCCGCCGTCGCCACGCCGAACGGCTCACCGACGAGTTCCGTTCCGGCGAATGTCACGCCGGGCAGTACGAGACGTCGCTGGTGCTCGCCGACCGGCCGGACCTCGTCGACGTCGCCGTTCAGCGCGACCTTCCCCCGGTCCACGTCGATCTGGCGCGCACCACCATCACCGACTTCGCTTCGGCCGGGATGACCGAGGCCTACTGCGGAACCCCCGCCCAGGCGACCGCCGAAGAAGGCGAAAAGACGTTCTCGGTGCTCACCGACATCCTGGTCGAAGCGATCCGAGCACTGGTATGACCTTCAATCTGGCGACCCATTTCGTCGACCGCCTCCCCGGCGAGCGGACGGCGTTGCTGTGCGGCGACGAGGAAGTCACCTACGCGGATCTGGCGGCGCGGGTCAATCGGGCCGGGAACGTGCTGCGGGAGCTGGGTGTCCGAAGTGGACAGCGGGTCCTGCTGGCGCTGAACGACGGCATCGAGTTCGTGGCCGTCTGGTACGCGGCGCAGAAGATCGGCGCGGTCACCGCCGAGGTCTACTCCTTCCTGCAGCCCAAGGACTACGCGTACTACCTGGCCTACACCGAGGCCGTCGTCGTCATCGCGGACGGCTCGACATTGCCCGCGCTGCGTGCGGCCGGGGCGCGAAATCTGCTGGTCGTCGGCGATGCCGCGCTGGAGCCCGGCGAGCACTCGTTCGACTCGCTGGCCGCATCGGCGTCGGCCGAACTGGAGGCCGCGCCGACCACTTTGGACGACGTCGCGATCTGGAAGTTCACCACCGGGAGCACCGGTTCCCCCAAAGCGTGCGTGCACCCGGCGCGCAGCGCGCTGGAGAGTTTCGACCGGTACGCCCTCGGAGTGCTCGGCCTCCGCGAGGACGACCGCGTGCTGGCCGTGCCGAAACTGTTCTTCGGCTACGCGCGCGATCTGACCGCGTTGTTCCCGTTCGGCGTCGGCGCGTCCGGCGTCGTGTTCCCGCAGCGCAGCACCGCCGACCTGCTGTTCTCCCTGATCGAACGCTACCGGCCGACGATCCTGGTCAACGTGCCGACCATGATGAGCGCGATGATCGCCCATCCGGCGGCGGCAGGCGTGGACATGAGTTCGCTGCGGCTCGCGACGTCGGCGGGCGAGGCGCTGCCTTCGGAGCTGCATCGCAAGTGGGACAGCATGTTCGGGGTCCCGGTGATCGACGGGATCGGCTCCTCGGAGGCGTACCACATCTACCTGTCCAACGTTCCCGGCGCGCAGCGGGTCGGCAGCCTCGGCCGCGAGGTACCCGGCTACACCGCCCGCGTTCTCGACGAACGCGGCGATCCCTTACCGGACGGGGAGATCGGCACCTTGGAGGTGACCGGCCCGACCATCGCGCGCGAATACCACGGCGACGCGGAGAAGACCGCGCGGACGTTCCACGGCGACACCCTGCGCACGAGCGACCTGTTCAGCCGCGACACCGGCGGGTATTTCCACCACCACGGCCGCGCCGACGACCTGCTGAAGGTGTCGGGGGTGTTCGTCGCGCCGAGCGAGATCGAAGACTGTCTCATCGGCCATCCCGCGGTCGTCGACTGCGCGGTACTGGGCGTGACGGTCGACGGTCTGGTCGTCCCGCGTGCGTGCGTCGTCCTGGCGGAGGGCGCTTCCGCCACGGCCGAGGAGCTGAAAGACCACGCGCGCGCCCACCTGGCGAAGCACAAATACCCACGCGAGGTGGTGTTCGTGACCGAACTCCCCCGCACGGCCAACGGAAAACTCGATCGGCGCGCGTTGCGCCGGGTGGAGGCGAAGTGAGCAGGATCGTCGTCGTCACCGGCGGGACCCGCGGGATCGGCGCGGCCATCGCCGCCCGGTTCCGGGCCGCCGGCGACAAGGTTCACGCGCCCGGCCGGGCCGAGTGCGACGTCACCGACGAAGACGCCGTCGCGCGGTACTTCGAAGATCTCGGCCCGGTGGACGTGCTGGTGAACAACGCCGGGATCTCGGCGAGCGCGCCGCTGGCGAAGACGTCGCTGGAGCAGTGGCGCACGCAGATCGAGGTCAACGCGACCGGTGCTTTCCTGTGCACACGGGCGGTTCTGCCCGGCATGCGGTCACGCGACACCGGCCGGATCGTCACCGTCGCCTCGACGGCGTCGCATATCGGCTACCGCTACACGGCCGGGTACACCGCGTCGAAGCACGCCGCCGTCGGCCTGATGCGGGCCACCGCCGCGGAACTCGCGGGCACCGGCGTCACCGCGAACGCCGTCTGCCCGGCCTTCGTGCGCACGGACATGACGGCCGCCTCGGTCGCCCGGATCCAGGAACGGACCGGACGCGACGAAGCCGACGCGGAAGCCGCCCTCGCCGCCGCGTCGCCCCTCGGCCGCTTGCTCGAACCCGACGAGGTCGCCCACGCGGTGACCTTCTTCGCGGCGCCCGAAGCCGCCGCGATCAACGGACAGACACTCGTCCTCGATGGAGGTGGGATCCAGTCATGAGCCCGTTCCGCGCCACGCCGCCGATCACGACGGACTGGGAGCACTTCGAGTTCACCGTGGACGACGGCGTCGCCACGGTCACCTTGGACCGCCCCGAAAAACTGAACGCGCTCACCTTCGACGTCTACGCGGACCTGCGCGACCTGCTGGCCGAGTTGCCGCACCGCGGCGACGTCCGGGTGCTGGTCGTCACCGGGCGGGGGCGCGGCTTCTGCTCCGGCGGCGACGTCGAAGAGATCATCGGCGAGTTGCAGAAAATGGAGTCCGCCGAGTTGCTGGAGTTCACGCGCATGACCGGCGCGGTGGTGAAGGCGCTGCGGGAGTGCCCCATCCCGGTGATCGCCGCGGTGAACGGCATCGCGGCGGGCGCGGGTTCGGTGATCGCGCTGGCGAGCGACTTCCGGCTGCTGGCGTCCTCGGCGAAGTTCGCCTTCCTGTTCACGAAGGTCGGCCTGGCCGGCGCGGACATGGGCTCGGCGTACCTACTGCCGCGGCTCGTGGGCCTTGGCCGGGCGACCGAGTTGCTGATGCTGGGCGACAAGATCGACGCGACCCGCGCGGAGGCGATCGGCCTGGCTTCGAAGGTGGTGCCCGACGCTGAACTCGCTGCCGAGGCTTCCGCTTTGGCTCGGCGCCTGGCCGATGGCCCGGCTCTGGCGTATGGGACGACGAAGGTCCTGCTGACGCGGGAGCTCGACATGGACCTGGGGAGTTCCATCGAGCTGGAAGCGATCACGCAGGCTTTGCTGATGACGGCGAAGGACCACGGGGAGTTCTATGCGGCGTGGACGGCTGGGCGTTCGCCCCAGTGGACCGGCCGGTGAGCGCTTTCCCCTTCCGCGATTAGTCGGCTAAATGCGGGGTCCCCGGGGCGTGATCGGACCGGTGATGCAAGGTCCCTTCCTGTCAGTACCTTCGTTCCGTGAAGGCCCCCTTGAGGGACTCTGGGTCCCTCAAGGGGGCCTTCACGGAACGGGAACATTCCCACGAGCCTCAGCGCCACCGCCAGTCACAACTTGGCGCGTGAGGCCCCTTCCCTGCGCTCAGCCGAGGAAACTCGACCTTCGCATCTTCCCCAGTACATGAAGGCCCCCATCCTTGCGCCTAGGTACAGGAAGGGGGCCTTCATGTACCTAGAGCCCCGCGATTAGTCGGCTAAGTGCGCAGGACCAGCAGCACCCAGGAGCCGCTCGGCCAGCACCCGGCACCGCTCCCCCAGCTCCGCCGGCTCGATCACCTCGAAGGCGTGCCCCAGCACCACCACATGCATCAGCAGGAAGTCGAGATCCCCGGCCCCGCTCACCACCTCGCACCGCGAACGGCCCCGGTCCCGCACCACGGCCGCCGAAGCCGGAATCTGCGCCCGCACGACCGGAGCGGGGGCGTGGACCAGGAATCGCGCCTGGTGCCGGTAGACCCGGCTGGCGATGTTCTCCTGCACGTAGGCCGCCGCGTCGGGGGCCGGGCGCGGGCGGAAACGCCACGATCGCGCGGAAACCTCGGTCATCCGGTCGACGCGGAAGGTGCGCCAGTCGTCGCGGTCGAGGTCGTAGGCCAGCAGGTACCAGCGCCGTCCCGAAGCCACCAGCCGATACGGCTCGACCCGCCGCACCGCGGGCCCAGAGGAGGACGGATACGCGAAGCCCGCCTCGACCTCGTCGCGACAAGCGCGGGCCAGGGTCATCAGTACGTCGGGGTCGATCGGCGCGCGGCTTCCGTCGAAGGCGACCACCGAACCGGACAGCGCGCTCACCTCGTGGCGCAGCCTGGTCGGCAGCACCCGGTCGAGTTTCGTCAGCGCCCGCAGCGTGGCCTCCCCGCTGCCCGCACCGGCGAGCAGCGAGACCGCGGTGGCGATCGCCTCTTCGTCGTCCAGCAGCAGCGGCGGCATGTCGTGGCCGGGCCCGAGCTGGTAGCCGCCGCCGACGCCGTTGCTCGCCTGCACCGGATACCCGAGCGCGCGCAGGCGTTCGACGTCCCGCCGGATCGTGCGCGGCGTGACGCCGAGCCGTTCGCCCAGTTCCGGGCCGGTCCACACCGCGCGCTGCTGCAACAGGCCGAGCAGGGTGAGCACCCGCTCGGTCGTGCCGCGCTCGTCCTCCATGTCACCCACTGTGCCAGAGATAGCGGACCGATCCTGTCCGCTAGGCGTGTCAGAGTGGTCCCATGAACCGCAAGAGCCGCGAATTCCAGGTCAGCTTCGACGCCCTCGACCCGAAAGCCCTGTCGACCTTCTGGCGTGACGCCCTGGGCTACGTCCACCCCGGCCCTCCCGGGGTGGAGGTGCCCGAAGGCACCGATCCGCTGGACGCGTGGGCCGAGTTCCTCGAACGGGTCGGCGTGCCCGAGGATCAGCGCAACACCAGGTCGGCCCTCGAAGACCCGGACGGCGAAGGGCCGCGGATCTTCTTCCAGCAGGTCCCGGAGGACAAGATCGCGAAGAACCGCGTCCACCTCGACCTCCGCGCCGCGCCCGGACTCGTGGGAGACGAGCGCATGGCGGCGCTCGAAGCCGAGTGCGACAGGCTCGTCGCGTTGGGGGCGAAGCGGATTCAGCGCTTCGAGCCCGAGGAGCCGCTGAGCCTCGGCTTCATCGTGATGAACGACCCGGAGGGCAACGAATTCTGCCTAGACTGAGGTGACGGCGATCGCGTTGTCCTCCAGCGAGCCGAAGTAGAGGGTCCCGGCCCGCTCGCGGACGCCGACGAGCACGTGGAACCCGTCGATCTCCCCGCGTAGTTCGTGGATCTGTTTCCCGTCCGGGGTCACGCCGCGCACCCCGCATTCCCGCGCGGGTGCGGGCTGCAGGGCCGTCGGCAGCGCCCGGACTCCGGCCCGCAAGGGCGCGGGGAGCTTCTGCACCAAGGAAAGCGCCGGAACCTTCGGGCTCGCGACGGTGATCCAGATCAGCCCGTCGCTGCCGGTCGAGATGTTGTCGGGATAGCCCCACAGGTCGTCGACGAGGTAATCCCGCGTGCCCGCCTTGTCGCCCGTGAGCCACACGCGCGCGACCCGGTAGGCGCCGGTCTCGGCGACGGCCACATAGGATTCGTCGGGCGGCAGCGCGACCCCGTTGGCGAACTGGAAACCGTCGGCGAGCTGCTCGATCTTCCCGTCCGGTGTGCGCCGCAGGAGCCGTCCGCCGCCGGTCTGCTCGATCAGGTCGTCGCGCCATTTCTCGATGCCGAAGCGGCGCGACGAGTCGGTGAAGTACACCGTGCCGTCGGAGGCGACGGCGGCGTTGTTGCAGAACACGAAGTCGAGCCCCACCGCCGAAGTCGCCAAGGTGGTGACGGGACCGCCCGCGAGCGGCATGGTGAGCAGACCGGCCTTGGCGTCGCAGATCAGGAGGTCGTCGCCGTAGAACTCCAGCCCCAGCGGACGCCCGCCGGTGTCGCCGAGGACGTCGATCCGCTTGCCGTCCGGCGTGACGCGCAGGATCCGCCCGTCGTCGACGCCGGTGTAGATCCGCCCCTGGTCGTCGACGACGACGTCCTCGGGACCGTGCCCGTTGACCGGGATGACCGTGACCTCGCCGAACGCCATCGCGTGTCTCCTAGCGATAAGTGAGCAGTTGTGCGGCTTCCGCCTCGAAATGCGGATGTTCGTTGAACGACAACAAGGTCACCCCGCCGCGGCCGGACACCAGTTTGGTGATGCCCGCGTTCACGGTGACCCGGTTCAGCTTCAGCAGTCCAGCTTCCGGCGTGCCCATGAGCGCGCCGCAGACCGTCGCGATCACGCCGCCGGAGCTGAAGACGACGGCGTGTTCGCCCTTGCCCAGCGACGCCACGACGTCGGCCAGCGCGCCCTTGACCCTCTCCAAGAACTGGGGCCAGGTTTCGGCGCACGGACCGGAAGCTCCCGCCGAGACCCAGGCGTTCAGCGCACCGTCCAAAGCGGCCTGATACGCCCGCGAATCGGTCTGCTGGACCCCGGCGGCGTGGTGTTTCGCGATGTCGACGTGGTCGTACTCGTTCCAGCGTTCGTCCTCGACGACGGCGATCCCGGAGCCGAGCACCTTCAACGCCGTCGCGGCCGTGTCCCGTTGACGAGCAAGGGAACCCGCTCGCGCCTGGGTGAATTCGACACCTCGCCGCAGCAGTTCCTCACCGACCACAGTGGACTGTTCGAAGCCGCGCGGCGAGAGCTGGTCGTAGTTCTCCGCGCCGAACGACGCCTGCCCGTGCCGGACCAGGTAGATCGCACCCATCTACGCGTGCCCTCCTCGGATGATCCGGCGGCAGCGGCCGTCCAGATAGCCGACGAACTGCCACAGATCCTTGAACGCCGGATTGGTCGTCTGTCCACTGTGGAACCGGTAGTAGATCTGCTGGATCACCACCGCGAGCCGGAACAGGCCGTACACCTCGTAAAACGTCCAGTCGCCGATTTCGAGGCCGGAGCGCTCCGCGTACCGCCGCACGAACTCCTCGCGCGTGTACATCCCGGGCACGTGCGTCGGCTGACGGCGGCTGAGCTTCATGACGTCGTCATCGTCGTCCTGCACCCAGTACGCCAGGGTGCTGCCCAGTTCCATCAGCGGATCGCCGAGGGTGGCCATCTCCCAGTCGAGCACGCCGACGATGTCCAGATCGTCGTCGAGCACCAGGTTGTCGAGCCGGTAGTCGTTGTGGATCAGGCAGATCTTGACCTCGGACGGCTGATTGTCCTTCAGCCACGCCATCACCTCGGCGCAGTTCGGGACGTTCTCCGTGCGCGCCTTGAGGAATCGTTCCGACCAGCCGCGCACCTGACGCTCGACGTAACCGGCGCCCTTGCCGAGATCGGCCAGCCCGGCGGCCTCGACGTCGACAGCGTGCAGCTCGACCAGCCGGTCGACGACCTTGCCGCACAGCTCGCGCGCGCCCGCCGGCGGCAGGTCGAGACCGGCGGGCAGATCTCCGCGCAGGATCAGGCCTTCGAGCCGTTCCATCACATAGAAGTCGCCACCGAGCACGGTTTCGTCGTCGCAGAACGCGAGCACCTCGGGCACGTACGGGAAGACGGGCCGCAACCCCTGCTGGACCCGGAACTCGCGGCGCATGTCGTGCGCGGAGGCGGCCTTGTGCCCGAGCGGCGGACGCCGCAGGATCAGCTCGCGATCCGGATAGGTCAGCAGATACGTGAGGTTCGAGGCCCCGCCGGGGAACTGCCGGACCTCGGGCGGCGAGTCGCCGAGCCCGGGCACCCGCCCGGCCAGCCAGGCGTGCACCGCGGCCGGGTCGAACGAGTCCTCGCCGCGGACCTCGACGGTCTTGTCCGGGGCCACCGTCATCCGAACTTCTTCAGCAGAGGCGCCGGGACGAACGGGAAGAGCTTCGAGAGCACGCTCCACGGCCACGTCGGCACGAACGCCTTCGCCGTCTCGGATTCGATCGCCTTCACCAGCGCCTGCGCGCCGGGCTCCGCCTTGACCGCGCCCGGAAGCTTCGAGATGTCCGGGTTCATCCCCGATTCGATGAACCCGGGATGCAGTGTGGTGACCTTGATCGGCGTCTTCAGCAGCTCGATCCGGGTCCCCTCGGCGAAGGCCGAGATACCCGCCTTCGAGGCGGCGTACGCGGTGGTGTTGCCGGGGACGCCGCGAAGCGCGAGGAAGGAGGAAACGACCACGAGGTGGCCGTCCTTCTGCTTGCGGAAGATGCCGACGGCGGCCTCGATCTGGGCGGCCGCGGCGAGGAAGTTCGTCTGGAGCGTCTGGCGGTTGGCGTCGAACCGGCCGGTGCCGACCCGCTGCCCCTTGCCGAGCCCCGCGTTCACGATCACGCGGTCGAGGGAGCCGAGTTCCTCGCGGAACTCCTCGAAGACGGCGAAGACCTGGTCGTGGTCGTTCACGTCCAGCTTCCGGGTGACCACGGTGATGCCGGGGTACGCCTTCTTGAGTTCCGCCGCGAGGGCTTCCAGCCGGTCGGCACGGCGGGCGGCCAGCGCCAGGTTGCGGCCTCTGGCGGCGTACTGCCTCGCCATTCCCTCGCCGAGTCCGGAGCTCGCCCCGGTGATCAGGATGTTCTTCCGCAGGACCATGGACTGGAGCTTACCCGTTGGTAACAAGTCTGGGAGCCCCTCGGACAGGGGCTGCCCCCGGCGCCTGGAGTACGCCGGGGGCAGCCTGTCCGCAAGGGTCTTACTTGACCTGGAGCAGCTTGTTCGCCGTTCCACCGGTCGGGTTGCTGATCTTGCCGTCCGCGGCGGCGCCGACCAGGCCTTCGGCGACCTGGGCCGGGGTGGCCTCGGGGTTCGCCGCGAGGTACAGCGCGGCGGCACCGGCGACGTGCGGCGCGGCCATCGAGGTACCACTGATGGTGTTGGTGGCGTCGTCACCGGTCGCCCACGACGAGGTGATGTCGACGCCCGGCGCGTACAGGTCGACGACCGAACCGTAGTTCGAGAAGCTGGCCTGCTTGTCGGTCTTGTCGCTGGCGGCCACCGTGATGGCCTCCTTCACCCTGGCGGGCGAAGTGGTGCCGGCGTCGGAGGACTCGTTGCCCGCCGCGAGCGCGAAGGTCACGCCCTTGTCGATGGCGCCCTTGACCGCCGCGTCCAGGGCGTCGTCCGCGCCGCCGCCCAGGCTCATGTTGGCGACCGACGGGCCCTTGGCGTTCGCCGCGACCCAGTCGACACCGGCGACGACACCCTCGGTGGTGCCGCTGCCGTTGGCGTCCAGCACGCGGACGCCAACGATCTTCACGCCCTTGGCCAGACCGTGGTCCGTGCCGCCGATGGTGCCGGCGACGTGCGTTCCGTGACCGTGCTCGTCGTTGGGGGTGTCGTCGTTGTCGACGAAGTCCTTGCCGCCGGCGGCGCGGTCACCGAAGTCCTTGTGCGAGCCGCGGACACCGGTGTCGATGACGTAGGCGGTGACGTTGTCGGCCTTCGTCGGGTAGGTGTACTTGTTGTCGAGCGGCAGGTCGGCCTGGTCGACGCGGTCCAGGCCCCACGACGGCGGGTTGTCCTGGGTCTCGCTGATCTTGAACGTCTTGTTCTGGACGACGTACGCGACCTGCGGGTCGGCGGCGAGACGCTTCGCGGCGGCCTCGTCGGCCTTGATCGAGAAGCCGTTCAGCGCCGAGCCGAACGTGCGGGACAGCGTGGTGCCGTACTGACCGGTGAGGCCCTGCGCCTTGGCGGCGACGTTCGCGGTGATCTCGTTCGCCGCGGCCACGCCCTGGCCGACCGCGGTGGGCTTGAGGACGACGATGTAGCTGCCGCCGACCGCGTTGGCCGCACCCGCGCCACGGATCTCGCCCTGCTGCTCGGCGTTGGCCGCACCCGCGCCGAACGTGGCGACCGCCGCGGTCACACCGGCGAGGGCGACTCCCGCCACGAGGCCGCTACGGGTCTTTCGGGACTTCAGGTTCTTCCGGGACTTGCTCACTGGTTCCCTTCCTGCCGCGCCGTGCGGATCACCCGGGAGGATGATCGTTGTTGAGAGCCATGCAAGCCGGTGCGCTGGTGGCCGGGCAATGATTCACAGTTACCAGTACTAGGCCATAAGGAGTAACGACGCTCGTCCGGAAAGTCGTTTTCGCCTGGCAGAAGGCGCCCCTGAAGCGTTACCTCAGACTGTTAAAGTTATTCGTGTTGTTATCAACCGGGCGGTGTCAGGGAACGGCAGACGGGGGCGGTCGGGCAGCATATGGTGGCGGGGAGCGCGGCGGACCGAGTGACCACGGACGATGAAGACCAGCCGCGTACCGCGTTCGCCACCGCGTTGAGATCGGCCATCGCCACCAGCGGCCTGAGTCTCGACCGTATCCAAGCCCGGCTGCTCGCGCGCGGCGCGTCGGTGAGCGTGACCGCGCTGAGTTACTGGCAATCGGGCAAACGTCAGCCGGAACGGCAGAGTTCGCTGTCCGCGGTCCGGGTCCTCGAGGAGGTCCTGGCGATCCCCGCCGGTTCGCTGCTCAGCCTGCTGCCGCCGCCACGGCCGCGCGGGGCGTCGTCACGCCGCAGCCGGGCGACCACCGAGCAGCCGCTGACCTTCCCGCTCGAAGCGCTCCAGGCGTTGCTGGAGAAGGTCGGCGCGCCCAACGCGCTCGAACAGCACCATCAGCTGAAACTCGTCGGCCTGCACGACCTGTGCGAGATCGCCGAGGACGGCGGGCAACGCGCGGTGACCGCGCGGGCGGTGTTCCAGGCGGGCGCGGACGGGCAGGACCGCTGGCTGCTGGTCTACGCCCAGGGCGATCCGGAGGCCGGGCCGCCGGTGCTGAACACGCTGCGCAACTGTCATGTCGGTCGCGCCGAGGTCGACGACGAGCACGGGCTCACGGTCGCCGAACTGCTCTTCGACCGGCCCATCGACCGCGGCGAGACACACCTGATCGAGTACTCGCTGTCCAACCCCGGGCCGCCGTACCCGGAATGCCGGAACACGCATTACCGCGAGTTCCGGCGTCCCGTGCGCGAGTACCTGTTGGAGGTCCGGTTCGACCCGGGCACCGTCCCGGCGAAATGCTGGCAATATTCGCGCCAAGGCACCTCCCCGCTGGACCGGAAGGAACTGAAACCGGACCAGGGCAACGGCGTCCACGCCGTCGCGCTGGACTTCGGCCCGGGCGTCTTCGGCATCGACTGGGAGTACTGAAGGCACCTACGTGGATTCAGGCCGCGGTCGTTCCTAGCCCCAGTCCGTGAAGGCCTCCTTGAGGGACTCTGGGTCCCGCAAGGAGGCCTTCACGGAATCGGTTATCGCCACGTGCACCCCACTGGTAACACCAGTCACAACGCTTGCGCGTGAAAGCCACCTTCCGCGGTACATGAAGGACCCCATCCTTGCGCCTAGGTACAAGAAGGGGGCCTTCATGTACTTCCGGCCGCCGCGTCAGCGCAGCTTGTTGCGCAGTACCTTCCCGGTCGCGTTGCGCGGTAGCTCGTCGAGGAACTCCACGTCGCGCGGCACCTTGTACCGGGCGAGGTTGGCCTTGACGTAGTCCCGCACGCCGTCGACGTCCAGGTCCGACTTCTCGGCCCGCACCACGAACGCCTTCAGCCGCTGCCCGAACTCGGGATCCTCGACGCCGACGACCGCGGCCTCGATGACGTCCTCGCGTTCGACCAGGAGGTTCTCCACCTCGATCGGGAAGACGTTCTCACCGCCGGAGACGATCATTTCGTCGTCGCGGCCGTCGATGAACAGCAGGCCGTCTTCGTCGAAATGGCCGACGTCGCCGCTGGAGAGCAGCCCGTCGATGATCTCCTTGTTGCGCCCGTCGGTGTAGCCCTGGAAGCTCAGCCCGCTGCCGACGAACACGCGGCCGGTGACATGCGGCTCGGTGATCTTGCCGCCCTTTTCGTCGTACAGCGCCACCTTGCAGCCCACCGGCGCGCGGCCGACGGTGCCCGGTGCCTTGCGCCAGTCCTCGGGCGTCGCGACCGTCGCGACCGCGACCTCGGTGGAGCCGTAGAGGTTGTGCACGACGTCGCCGAACGCGGCGGTCGCGCGGTTCCCCAGATCCGGTGACAACGCGGAGCCCGCGACGAAGATGATCCGCAGGCACGAGGTGTCGTATTTGGCGCGGAGCTCCTCGGGCAGGTCGACGATCCGCTGCAGCATCGTCGGCACGAGGACCAGCGTGGTGCAGCGGTTCTCCGCGACGCCGCGCAACGTCTCCTCCGGCACGAACTTGCGCCGCATGACGACCTTCGAGCCGAGCGCGAAGGACAGGATGAACTGCGACAACCCGGTGCCGTGGAACAGCGGCGCGCCCATGTAGGTCGCCTCGCCGGTCCGCAGCGGGATGCGGTCGAGGAACTGCGCGGAGGCCAGCGCGGAGGTGTGCGGCCGCGGAGCACCCTTCGGTGTCCCGGTGGTTCCGCTGGTCAGCAGGATGAACCCGCCCGGTTTGGCAGGCGCGGGCCACGGGCGGTCGTCGGTGCTGGCGACCAGTTCGGTGACGATCGGGATCTCGTGCCCGGAGAGCTCGGCGTCCGAATCGACCCAAGCGAGGTAGTGGTCGACGTCGCCCTCGACCGCGTCCAGCAGATCGGTGAACTCCTGGTCGTACACGAGCGCGGTGACGCCTTCGCGCTTCGCGACGTCCGCGAGCTGGGGTTTGGCGAACCCGGTGTTCATCAGCAGCAGCTTGGCGCCGAGCTTGCCCGAAGCGAGCATCGTCAGCACGAGACCCCGGTGGTCACGGCACAGCGCGGCGATCACCGAACCCGGGCCGAGGCCGCGTTCGGACCACGCCCTGGCCAGCGCGTTCGACTGCGTGTCGAGCTGCTTGAAGGTCAGCGGGCCGAGCTCGTCGATGATTCCGGTCGCGGTCGGGTCCCGGCGGGCGGCGATCATGTTCGCGCCGGCGAACGGGCCCCATTTGCGCACCATGACCAGCGAACGCAGGCCCTCGTCGACCCGTGGGATGGGGAGCAGGCCCGCTTGGCGCATCACGTCGATGCTGCGCACGGTCTCGGTCACCTTGCCCGCCACCAGGGTGGCGAGGCCGGTGGGGTTTCTCATCCGGGCACCTCCGTTGCTGCTGCGGCGAGACACCATGCCCCCGGCGGTTCGCGTACCGGCGGTATGGGGTTGCTACTCGACAGTAGCCGACCGATAGCGCAGGCGCACTAGCCGTCTGGTGACAGAAATGTCGGAGGGAACCACCACAATGTGAGTGTGCAGGCGATCGCAGGTCAAGAGGAGGATGGCGACTTCTCGATCGCTTTTTCCGGGCAGCCGCCGCGGCGGGGCATGAAGTTCGCGGAGTTCGTCGGCGAAGTGCGGCGATTGGAGGCGGAGCACTCACCCCGATGGGTGTTCCCGTCGGTCGAAGGGGCGTATCCGGCACTGATCAAGGCGGGCGTCCGGGTGCGGCGCTGTCATGACCTGGCGCTGACCGAGGGATTGCTTCTGGCCCACGAAGGCCGTCCGCAGGAGTCACGGAGCCTGCGTGCCGCGCTGGCCAGGGCGAACGGGCAGGAGGCACCCGCCGACGAGCCCCCACTCTGGGCCGAGGACGACCAGCCGACGCTGTTCGAGACGCGGGGGCCGCGGCTGCCGTCCGGTGTCACGGTGATCGACGCGGCCCGCCGGGTGCTGGCCGAGCAGGAGAAGCGGGTCGCCGTCACCGAGCGTCCGGAGCGGCTTCGGCTCCTCTTCGCGGCGGAGTCGGCGAGCGCGCTGGCGGCCGCGGAGATGTCGGCCGATGGGCTGCCGTGGCGGGAGGACCTGCATTTGGCGTTGCTCGCCGACCAGCTCGGGCCCCGCGTTCCCGCCGGGCACCGGCCGAAGCGGCTGGTCGAGCTGGCGGCGAAGATCAGCGAGGCGTTCGGCGGACGGCCGGTCAATCCGGATGCCCCGGCCAGCGTCGTCCGGGCGCTCGGCCGGGAGGGCATCGAGGTCTCGTCGGCCAGGAAGTACCTGCTGCGCGACATCGACCACCCCGCCGTCCCGCCGCTGCTGGAGTACAAGGAGCTCGCGCGGCTGCATTCGGCCAACGGCTGGACGTGGCTCGACGAGTGGGTGCACGACGGCCGGTTCCGCCCGCATTACGTCGTCGGCGGGGTCGTTTCCGGCCGCTGGGCGAGCCGGGGCGGCGGCGCGCTGCAGATCCCGAAGATCCTGCGGACCTGCGTCCGGGCCGATCCTGGCTGGAAACTCGTGGTCGCCGACGCCGCCCAGCTGGAGCCGCGGGTGCTGACGGCGTTGTCCGGAGACCGGAAACTGGCCGAGGTCGCCGCGGCCACGGATCTGTACGCGAGCCTCGCCGAGGCGATGTTCTCCGGAGTGCGCCGCGTGCCGGTGCCCGCGTGGGACGACAGGGACGACCGAGACCGCGCGAAGATCGCGATGCTGTCGGCGATGTACGGCGGCACGTCCGGCGAGGCGGGACCGTTGCTGGCGTTGCTGCGCACCAGGTTCCCCGACGCGGTGTCCTATGTGGAGCGTGCCGCGCAGGCGGGGGAACGCGGCGAGCGCGTCCGCTCCCGGCTCGGCCGGACGTCGCCCGCGCCGTCGGAAGCCTGGCGCGCGCTGACCGGCGGCGTCGCGGAGGACGAGGCGGGCGAGCTGAAGGCACGCCAGGCGTCCCGCAACTGGGGGCGCTTCACCCGGAACTTCGTCGTGCAGGCGAGCGCGGCGGACATGACCGCGGTCCTGCTCGCGACCCTGCGGAGCAGGCTCCCCTCCCCCGCGCACCTCGTGTTCTTCCAGCACGACGAGGTCCTGGTGCACACCCCGGCCGAGTTCGCCGACGAGGTCTCGCAGTCCATTGTGGACAGCATGACCGAGGCGGCGCGGATGCTCTTCGGCCCCGCCTGCCCGGTCCGGTTCCCGCTGCACATCGCCGCCGTGGACACCTACGCCGACGCGAAGTGAGTTACGCCCCCAATCACGCGAGTTCCGTCTTCAAACACGCGAGTCGTCCGTCCAATCACGCGAGTTCGCCGCCCAATCACGCGAGTTCGCCGCCCAATCACGCGAGTCGTCCATCCCCTCACGTGCTCGGAGGGCGAACACCCGTGATTGGAGGCGTAACTCGCGTGATTGGAGGCGTAACTCGCGAGGTCAGGAGGCGGCGGCGTCGTCCAGGGCCTTGATGACCCGCTTCAGTGAGACGGGGTGGGCGGTACCGAGCGTCTGGGCGAAGAAGCTGACCCGCAGCTCCTCGATCATCCACCGGATCTCCCGCAGCGCGGGCGACGAGGTGCCTGGCGGCAGCGCGTCCAGCGCCGCCTGGTACTCGTTGCGGAGCCACGCGATGTCGCCGGTGCGCTGGATGTCGCGCGTCGGCTCGGTCGGGAGTTTCTCCAGCCGCCGCTCGATCCCCCGCAGGTACCGGACGACGTGCTTCAGCCTGTCCTGCCCGGTTTCGGTGACGAAACCCTTGTGCACCAGGCCGTCCAGCTGCGCGCGGATGTCGGCGAGCGAGTCCTTCGGGCCGCGCGTGTCGGCCAGCCGGGTTTCGACGTCGTTGGCCGCGCGCAGGATCTTTTCGACGTTGGTCAGCACGTCGAGCACCCCGGCGTTCAGCCCGGCGCGCACCTTTTCCAGCAGGACGGCGAATCCGGCCTCGTCCCACCGCGGGCCGCCGTTGTCGGCCACGAGCTTGTCGACCGCGCAGTCCACACAGTCTTCGAGCAGCGCCGCCACGGAGCCGTGCGGATTCCGGTTCAGCACGAGTTTCGAGGAGTTGCCGAGGTTGCGGGTGATGAACTTCATGGGCGACGGGATGTTCAGCCGCAGCATCCGCCGCGTGCCCGCCCACATCGACTGTTCCTGCTGGCCCGGCGTGTCCAGCAGCCGCACCGCCACGGAGCCGCCTTCGTCGACCAGCGCCGGATACGCCTTGACGTCGTGCCCGCGTTGCTTGCTCGCGAACACCTTGGGCAGCTCGCCGAACGCGGGTGTCGTCAGGCCCTCGCGCTCGATGCTGTCGGCGGCCTTGGAGATCGTCGCCCGCACCTGGCCGCTCAGATCTCGTTTGAGCGCCTCGATGTCCTTGCCCTCGGACACCTTCTTGCCGCGGACGTCGACCACGCGGAAGGTCATCTTCAGATGTTCGGGGACCGCCGACAGCTGCCACGCGTCGTCGGGGATCACCACCCCTCGCAACGCTTCCAGCTCGTCGGCGACGACGTGCAGCAGCGGCCCGTCGGCCGGGCCGACCCGCGACAACACCAGTTTCGCGTGGTCGGGCGCCGGCACGAAGTTGCGCCGGATCGCCTTGGGCAGCGACTTGATCAGCTGCGTCACCAGCTCTTCGCGCAGGCCCGGAACCTGCCAGTCGAAGCCGTCCTGCGTGACCTGGTTCAGCACCGGCAGCGGGATGTGCACGGTGACACCGTCGGCGTCCGCACCCGGCTCGAACTGATAAGTCAGCTTGAAGGTCTGGCTGCCCTGGGTCCAGAAGTCGGGGTAGTCGGCCTCGCGGATGCCGCCCGCGGTCTCGTTGATGAGCATCGTCTTCTCGAAGCTCAGCAGGTCGGGCTCGGTGTGCCGCGCCTTTTTCCACCAGCTGTCGAAATGCCGCGCGGAGACGACGTCGGCCGGGACGCGTTGGTCGTAGAACTCGAACAGCGTCTCGTCGTCGACCAGGATGTCGCGGCGGCGCGCCCGGTTCTCCAGGTCCTCGACCTCTTCGAGCAGCGCGCGGTTCTCGCGGAAGAAGTGGTGCCTGGTCTCCCAGTCGCCTTCGACGAGCGCGTGCCGGATGAACAGCTCGCGACTCACCTCGGGGTCGATCCGGCCGTAGTTGACGCGGCGGTCGGCGACGAGCGGGACGCCGTACAGGGTCACCTTTTCGAGCGCCATCACCGCGCCCTGTTTACGCTCCCAGTGTGGCTCGGAATAGTTCCGCTTCACGACGTGCCCGGCGAGCGGCTCGACCCATTCCGGCTCGATCCGCGCGTTGACCCGGCCCCACAGCCGTGAGGTTTCGACCAGCTCGGCCGACATCACGAACCGCGGCTGCTTCTTGAACAGCGCCGAACCCGGGAAGACCGAGAACCGCGCCCCGCGTGCCCCGAGATAGTCGCCCTTGGCCGGATCCTTGAGGCCGACATGCGACAGCAACCCGGCGATCAGCGACGTGTGCACCCGTTGCGGATCGGCCGGGCCGTCCGTGTTGAGGGTGATACCGAGCGGTTTGGCCAGCTGACGCAGCTGGCTGAAGATGTCCTGCCATTCGCGGATACGCAGGTAGTTCAGGTACTCGTTGCGGCACATCCGGCGGAACTGGTTGGAGGACAACGCCTTCTGCTGCTCGGTGACGTACTCCCACAGGTTCAGGTACGCCAGGAAGTCCGACGTCTTGTCCGCGAACCGCGCGTGCTGCTCGTCCGCCGCCTGCTGTTTCTCCGCCGGCCGCTCGCGCGGGTCCTGAATGGACAGTGCGGCGGCGATGATCATCACTTCGCGGACGCAGCCGTTGCGGGACGCCTCCAGCACCATCCGCGCCATCCGCGGGTCGACCGGGAGCTGCGCGAGCTTGCGGCCGGTCTCGGTGAGCTTCTTGCCGTCGGACATCTCGAACGCGCCGAGCTCCTGCAGCAGCTGGACACCGTCGGTGACCTGACGGCGGTCCGGCGGCTCCACGAAGGGGAACGCCGCGATGTCGCCGAGGCCGAGCGAGGTCATCTGCAGGATGACCGACGCGAGGTTGGTCCGCAGGATCTCCGGATCGGTGAACTCGGGCCGGGCGTCGAAGTCGTCTTCGGAGTACAGCCGGATGCAGATACCGTCGGACGTCCGGCCGCAGCGGCCCTTGCGCTGGTTCGCCGACGCCTGCGAAACCGGCTCGATCGGCAGCCGCTGCACCTTGGTGCGATGGCTGTAGCGCGAGATCCGCGCGGTACCGGGGTCGATGACGTACTTGATGCCGGGCACGGTCAGCGAGGTCTCGGCGACGTTCGTCGCGAGCACGACGCGGCGCCCGGTGTGGCGCTGGAACACCCGATGCTGGTCCGACGACGAGAGCCGCGCGTACAGCGGCAGGATCTCGGTGTTCCTGAGGTCCTGTCTGGACAACGCGTCCGCGGCGTCGCGGATCTCCCGCTCGCCGGAGAGGAACACCAGGATGTCGCCCGGCCCCTCGTGCTGCAGTTCGTCGACGGCGTCGCAGATGGCCTGCGTCTGGTCCCGATCCTGATCGGCGTCCGGGTCGTCGGGGTCGATGATCGGCCGGTAGCGGACCTCCACCGGATACGTCCGGCCGGAGACCTCCACGATCGGCGCGTCGTCGAAATGCTTCGAGAACCGCTCCGGGTCGATCGTCGCCGAGGTGATGATCACCTTGAGATCGGGGCGGCGCGGCAGGAGCTGCTTGACGTAGCCGAGGATGAAGTCGATGTTGAGGCTGCGCTCGTGCGCCTCGTCGATGATCAGCGTGTCGTACTGCCGCAGCATCCGGTCGGTCTGGATCTCGGCGAGCAGGATGCCGTCGGTCATCAGCTTGACCAGCGTGTCCTGGCCGGAGTGGTCGGTGAACCGGACCTTGTAGCCGACGGCCTCGCCGAGTTCGGTGTTCAGCTCGGAGGCGATGCGGTCGGCGACCGTGCGCGCGGCCAGCCGCCTCGGCTGCGTGTGCCCGATCTGGCCCCGGATGCCGCGGCCGAGTTCGAGACAGATCTTCGGCAGCTGGGTCGTCTTCCCGGACCCGGTCTCGCCCGCGACGATCACCACCTGGTGGTCGCGGATGGCGTCGGCGATCTCGTCCTTGCGCTGGCTGACGGGCAGCTCTTCGGGGAACGAGATCTTCGGGACGGCGTCGCGCCTGCGGGTGACCCTCAGTTCGGCGGCCTCGATGTCGGCCTCGAGCTGGGCGGCGATCGACTCGGCGTTACGCGCTTTCCGGGCACCGTCGAGCCGGCGCCGGAGGCGGTGCTCGTCGCGCGACATCAGTTCGGGCAGGCGAGCGCGCAGGGCGCCGAGCGGGGAAGGTTGAGAAGCCATGACCGGCACCAGGATAGCCGTGCGTGACGATCCGGGCCTCCGAATATGCCGGAGGCGACATCCAGCTGGTCAGGAGCGGGTGAGCGACCCCGGCGTGAGGTCGGCCAGGGTCCGGTGCCCGGACAGGCCCATGGTCAGGTCGAGGTCGGCGAGCAGGCTCCGCAGCACGTGCCGGACGCCCTCCTCCCCCGCGTGCGCCAGGCCGTACACCCACGGCCGCCCCACCAGCACGGCCTTCGCCCCGAGCGCGAGCGCCTTGGCGATGTCGGCACCGGTGCGGATGCCGGAGTCGAACAGGATCTCCAGCCGGTCGCCGACCGCGGCCACGATCTCCGGGAGCGCGTCGAGCGAGGCGATCGCGCCGTCGACCTGACGGCCGCCGTGGTTGGACACGACGATCCCGTCCATCCCGGCCTCGACGGCGCGGCGCGCGTCGTCGGGGTGCTGGATGCCCTTGAGCACGATCGGCCCGTCCCAGTGCTCGCGCAGGAACGGCAGCCGGTCCCAGGTGCTGTCGGTGCCGGTGATCATCGAGATCCAGCGCAGGATCGCGGTGGGCGGATCCTCTTCGGGCGACTTCTCGAGCAGGCTGCGGAACACCGGGTCGCTCAGCGGGACTCCGAGCCCGATGCCCTTGATGAACGGCAGGTACGCGTGGTCGAGGTCGTTCGGGCGCCACGCGAGCGTCCAGGTGTCGAGCGTGACCACGAGCGTGGTGAAGCCCGCGGCCTTCGCCCGCGCCAGGATGCTCGCGCAGACCTCGTTGTCCGTTGGCCAGTACAGCTGGAACCAGCGCGGCCCCTCGCCACTGGCCTCGGCGACGTCCTCGATGCTCGTGGACGACGCCGTCGACATGACGTACGGCAGGCCGACCGACGCCGCGGCCCGCGCGGCCGCCGGTTCGGCGCCCTCGTGCACGATCGACTGGACACCGACGGGCGCCAGCAGCACCGGAGCGGGCACCGGGGTCCCCAGCACCGTCGTCGACAGATCGCGTTCGGTGGCGCCGGTGAGCATCCGGGGCACGAGGCGCCAGCGGTCGAACGCCTCCCGGTTGGCCCGCGCGGTGGCGCCCGATCCGGCCGAGCCCGCGACGTACCAGAACGGCCCGGGCTCGAGGATCTCCCGCGCGGACTCCTCCAGCTTCGTGGCGTCGGTGGAGCACGGCGGGAAGGTCCCGCCGAGCCCCTGCAGGTAGATCTCGTTCTGGTAGCCGCCGAACCGTTCGGTCACCCAGGCCTCCTCGTCACGTCGCCCTGGCCGGCTCGTCGCGGCGGGTCGAGCCTCGGACAATACTCGCCGGTAGCAACCAGGTGAGTTTCTCGGAGCGGATGACCGCGACTGGACCGATCACGGCCAGCAGCAGGACGTAACCCGCGACGAACGGCGCGACCCGCGAGTCCAGCCCGGCGGCCGTCGCCATCGCGGCGAGCACGAGCGAGAACTCGCCGCGCGTGAGCACGGTGAGCCCGATGTTCACCCCGGCCTGACGATCGAAGCCGTTCACTCGCGCGGCCAGCGCGCCCGCTCCGAGGTTCAGCACGATCGTCAGCGCCACCGCGATCAGCACCGGCACGACCACCGAGCCGACCGCGTTCGGGTCGATGCTGAGCCCGAAGATGAAGAAGAACAGCGCGCCGAACGCGTCCCGCAGCGGGAGCACCAGCTTGTGGATCCGCGGCGCGACCTTCGAACCGCCGAGCATCATGCCGACCATGAACGCGCCGATCGCGTCGGACACCCCGACCTCTTCGGCGACCGCGGCACCCATCACCGCGACACCGACGAAGCAGACGGTCAGCAGTTCGTCGTCGGCCGAACCGAACAGCTTCGACACCACCCGGCCACCCCACCGGGCGAGCGCGGCCATCACGATCAGGAACGCGAAGGCCTTCCCGAAGTCGGCGAGCGCCGAACCGAAGCTCCCGGCGCCGGACAGCACCGGCTGCAGCAACGCCAGGTACAGCGCGAGGAACAGATCCTCGATCACGATGATGCCCATGATCAGCCGGGATTCGGGGTTGTTCATCCGGCGGGATTCGAGCAGGAGTTTGGTGACGATCGCGGACGACGAGATGCCGATGGCGCCGGCGATGACCAGCGCTTCCCTGGTGCCCCAGCCCAGCAGGAAGCCGAACGCGAGCCCGCCGCCGATGTTGAGGATCAGGTAGATCAGGCCGGACCAGACGAGTTTGCGCCCGCCCTTGGCCAGGTCGTCGAGGGAGAATTCGAGGCCGAGGTAGAACAGGAGGAAGACGAGACCGAGCCCGGCGAGCACACCGAGTTCGGCCGGATCGTCCACAAGGGACAGTCCGGGCGTGTTGGGGCCGAAGACGAAACCGGCCAGCATGAACAGGGGGATGGTCGGCAGCCCGATACGGGCGCCCGCTCTGGCGATGACGCCGGCGGCGAGGAACGCCCCGCCGACGGCCAGCAGGGCATGACCGGAACTCATGGGAGACCTCCGATGGATGGCTGATGCGGCTTGGGGACCGGGTCAGCGCGGAGGTGCCCGTGCGGGCGCCTGGGGCACCGCACGGGTGATGACGACGGGTTCGCCCTGCTCAGGGGCGTGGCCGGCGTCGGGAAGGTCGACGGTCTCCGCTTCGGCGGGAGCGTCGGCGAGGGGAACGGCTTGCCCGCCGTGGAAGGCGGGCAGCGGATGGGTCGCGAAGACGGCGACGGGGTCTTCCTTCGCGGTCCGCCCGTGCCCGTGGGGAACGGTCGGCGTGACGAAGGCGAAGACGAGCAAGATCAGAAGGAAGAAGACGGAACGGTGCCGTGTGGCGGGGGCACGGTTCGTCGTCATCTGCCCGCCACTTTACCAGTCCTTTATAGACATATCGACGGCTCCCGCCAAAGGGGCAGCATCGGCGGCCCGCCCTCGACCGCGAAAGCCAGTCCGTGATCGCGGAAACCCAGCCGCCGGTACAGTTTCGCGCTTTCCGCGCTGCTCGCCTCCAGGTACGCGGGCACCGCGCCGTACCGGTCGAGCCCGTACTTCAGCAGCCGTGCGCCGATCCCTTGCCGCTGTGCGTTCTTGCGGACGCCGATGAACTGCGCGTGGTGGTACTCGCCGCCGGGGGCGTGCTCGGTCATCACCTCGAACAACGCCGCGAGCCTGCCGATTTCTTCCCCGGTGAGGCCGTCGAACGCGTCGTCGTCCAGCTCCTCCTCCCCGGCGGGCGTCCAGAGGACGGCCGCGGACAGATCACCGGTGACGTCGACGTGTCCGCCCGCGGCGAGCGTTCCCCGCAGGACCGCCCGGTGGAAGATCGGCTGCGCCACCGCGCGGCGCTCGTCCCCGGGGAAGACCCACGCACTGACCGGGTCGTCGTGGAATGCCTCGGCCAGCACGTCGACCACGGTGTCCATTTCGGACGGTTCGGCGGGCCGGACGATCATCGCCCCGCCCTCAGCGCGACGGGCTCGTCGTCTTCGAGCGGGCCGCCGATGGCGGCGTACGTCTCGGGATCCTTCGTCCGCAACACTTCCGCGCGCAGGAAACCGGCCAGTGCCGCCACGAGCACGAGACCGGGCAGCCCCCAGCGCAACAGGAACGTCCCGGCCGGGCCGAGCAGCAGATCGAAGTTGAGCAGGATCAGCGCGAGGACGGCCGACAGCGCGAGCATCGCCGCCCCCGGCGCGATCCAGCGGCGCCAGGCGTTTTCGGCACCGCGGCGCCGCTTGAAAAAGCCGATCACCGACAGCGAGACGGCGATCATGATCACCACGACACCGGTGGAGGCCGTCGTGCCGAGCCAGGTGAACAGTTCGGTCACCGGATCGCGGCCCGCGATCGCGAACAGCGCCACGACCGCCAGTGCCAGCGCGGTCTGCGTGAGCGAACCGGCCACCGGCGCACCGGTGCGTTTGCTGGTCTTGGCCAGCGAACGCGGCAGCAGCCCTTCCCTGCCCAGCGCGAAGAAGTACCGCGCGACGGCGTTGTGGAAGCTCAGCAGCGCCGCGCACTGGCCGGTCACGAACAGCGTGTACGCGACATCGGAGAACGTCTCCCCGAGGTGCTGACCGGCCAGGTTGAACAGCAGGTCCGGGCCCTGCGCGGCCGCGGTGGTGACGATGACGTCCGGCCCGGTGCCCACGGCCAGCGCGAGCGACGAGACGACGTAGAGCACCGCGGTGAGCCCGATCGCCGCGTACGTCGCGCGCCCGACCGTGCGGCTGGGTTCCCGGGTCTCCTCGCCGTAGGTCGCCGCGCCCTCGAAACCGATGAACGCGGCGGCGGAGAACGCGAACACCGCGCCCACACCGGTGGTGAACAGGCTCGACGGCTCCAGCGGGACCCAGGAAACGCTGCCACCGGCGGGGTTCGCGAACAACGCGATGTCGACGATCGCGACGACGGCGACTTCGAGGCACAGCGCCACCCCGAGCACCTTGGCGTTGAGATCGACCCGCAGGACGCCGAGCGCGCCGATGATCAGCACCATCACCAGCGCGCACAGCCACCACGGCGGCGGGGATCCGGTGAGCGTGCCCAGCCAGGTGGACACCGACCAGCCGAACAGTCCGTAGATGCTGATCTGGATGGCGTTGTAGGAGATCAGCGTGACGAACGCGATCCCGGCGCCGGTGGATTTGCCGACCCCGTTGGCGACGTAGGGGTAGAACGCGCCCGCGTTGGTGATGTAGCGGCTCATCGCGGCGTAACCGACCGCGAACAGTCCCAGGATCGGGGCCAGCAGGAGGAACGACAGCGGCACCCCGATACTGCCGGTGACCGCGTAGTTGGTCGGGACCCCGCCCGCGATGGCGAAGAGCGGACCGGCCGCGGCCACCACGAAGAACACGATCTGCGCGGCTCCGAGCCGTCGATGGCCGAGACCGCGCCGCGGTCTTTGCGTACCCATGAACCCGTCCCCCCGGACGTCGGTTTGGCGCTGAAGGTTCTTGATCTTGCGAGAGCCATCCCACCCTAGGGCCGGCCACCCCGGCGAGGTACGTCCGTTCAGGCTAAAAACGGACCTCGGGTCGCAGTGGTCCGCGCGCTACCGCTACTTTGGCCGTCCCGCACCACAACGCCGGAGGGCGTGCCTTCATGCGTCGGCTGACCTTGGTCGATTCCCTGTTCTTCCTCGCCCACGACGAGTTCACCGGAAAACCCGCGCTGCGAGGCACGGGACTCGGCATCGGAATGGCCGGTTCCGCGCTCTGTGATCTCCTCCTCGCCGAGCGGATCACCGTGGAACGCAAACGAATCCGGCCGCTGTCACGGCGTGGCCTCGCCCATCCCCCGCTGGATCGGGTGTTCTCGGAAATCCTCCGCGAACCCGAGCGGCACACCGTGCGGGAATGGGTCGGCCACCTCCGCCACGATCTCGGGGGAACGGTCGCGGACAACCTGCTCGCCGCGGGGGTGATCGACCGCGAAACCGACCGGATGCTCGTGCGGAAGAATCACCGCTACCCGCCACGGGATCTGCTGATGTCGACGGCCGCGCGCAGCAGGGTGAGGACGGCCGTCCTCGGCACCGAGCAGCCGGATCCGCACTCGGTCTGCCTGGCCCTGCTGGCCTGGACCATCGGTCTCGACGATTTCTGCGAACCGGAACTCGACCGCGCCGGCCTGCGGGCGTGGGCCGGGTCCACGCACCGGGAACTCCCGAAGGCGCTCGCCGAACTGATCTCGGGGGTGGACGCGGTGAGCGCCGCCGTCGTCTACACCGGCGACAGGCGCTGACCGGCGGTAGCCTGGCGCCATGCCTGCCGACCGTGACCACGACGTCGTCCTTTTCGGCGCCACCGGGTTCACCGGTGGCCTGACGGCGGAATACCTCGCCCGCACCGCGCCGCCCGGTCTGCGCCTCGCCTTGGCCGGACGCGATCCCGTCAAGCTGGAAGCGTTGCGGGAAAAGCTTTTCTCGATCAATCCGGCGCTCTCCGAGCTACCACTGCTGCGGGCCGATGTCACCGATGTGGACTCGCTGCGGAAGGTCGCCGAGTCCACGAAGGTCGTCGCCACCACGGTCGGCCCGTATGTCCACTATGGAGAACCGCTGGTCGCCGCGTGCGCCGAGGCGGGGACCGACTACGCCGACCTGTGCGGCGAGCCCGAATTCACCGACAAGATGTACCTCGCCCACCACGCCCGGGCGGTCGAGACCGGCGCCCGGCTCGTGCACGCGTGCGGTTTCGACTCGATCCCGCACGACCTCGGCGCACTGTTCACGGTTTCCCAGCTGCCACAAGGGAAACCGGTCCGGATCGACGGGTACGTGCGCGCGGGAGCGGCACCGTCGGGCGGCACCTTCCTCTCGGCGCTGACGGCGTTTTCGCGGCTGCCGTCGAGTTTCCGCGCCGCACGGGATCGCACGGCGGCCGAACCGCGACCGGCGGGCCGTCGTGCGCGCGCCGCGCTGGGCACGCCCCATCGCAGCCCCGACGGTTTCTGGGCGGTGCCGCTGCCGACCATCGACCCGATGATCGTCGCCCGGTCCGCCGCCGCGCTCCCGAGGTACGGCCCCGACTTCACGTACCGGCATTTCGCCGCGATCAAACGGCTTCCGGTGGTGGCCGCCGGTGCGGCCGGGATGGGTCTCGTCTTCGCCGCCGCCCAGATCCCGCCCGCGCGACGGGCGCTGTCGAATCTGCTGAAGCCCGGCGGCGGTCCGGACGAGCAGCGCCGGGCGCGGTCGTGGTTCTCCGTGCGGTTCCACGCCGAGAGCGGCGGCGAGCGCGTCGTGACCGAGGTGTCCGGCGGCGACCCGGGGTACGGCGAGACGGCGAAGATGCTCGGCGAGTCCGCGCTGTGCCTGGCGCTGGACGACCTGCCCGCGACGGCCGGGCAGGTCACCACGGCGACCGCGATGGGGCAGGCGCTGATCGACCGGTTGAGCGACGCCGGCCTGCGCTTCGCGACCCTCTCGTGAGTGGACGGTCCTTACCGAGGGGGTCTGGAGCCGGTGTCGCGAAAGCCACTTTCGGGACATCAGACGTCTCGAAAGTGGCTTTCGCGACATGCTCACCAGGACAGTGCCGGGTGGAGCTGGTCTCGTGAGTGGTCAGGACGGTTCTAGCCGTCCTCACCACTCACGAGGCCAGCAGGTCCTCCGCGGTCCGCGTGTTGATCACCCGGTCCGGTTCGATCCCCAGCTCGGTGGCCCGCGCGCAGCCGTAGACCAGCCAGTCCAGCTGGCCCGGCGCGTGCGCGTCGCTGTCGATCGCGAAGTCGCAGCCCAGCTCCACGGCGAGGTTCAGCAGGCGCGTCGGCGGGTCGCGGCGCTCGGGACGCGAGTTGATCTCGACGGCGACCCCGTTGTCCCGGCAGGCGGTGAACACCGCCTCCGCGTCGAACTCCGATTCCGGCCGTTTCCCGCGCGCTCCCATCACCAGCCGCCCGGTGCAGTGGCCGAGCACGCGGACCCGCGGATGCTGCACCGCGGCGAGCATCCTCGGCGTCATCTCCTTCGCGGGCATCCGCAGTTTCGAGTGGACGCTCGCGACGACGAAGTCCAGCTGTTCCAGCAGTTCTTCCTCCTGGTCCAGCGTGCCGTCGAGGTGGATGTCGACCTCGATGCCGTGCAGGATCCGGAACGGCGCCATCGTCTCGTTCAGTTCGGCGACGACGTCCATCTGCCGCCGCAGCCGTTCGGGCGAAAGGCCGTTGGCGACGGTGAGCCGCGGCGAGTGATCCGTCAGCACCATCCATTCGTGGCCGAGCGCGCGGGCGGCCTCCGCCATCTCCTCGATCGGGCTGCCGCCGTCGGACCAATCCGAATGGGTGTGGCAGTCGCCGCGCAACGCCGCCCGCATCGGGCCGCCGTCGGGCAGCTTCGGCTCGCCGATCTTCTCGAAGTACGCGGGGCGGCGTCCGGCGAGGACGTCCTCGACGACGGCCGCGGTCGCCTTGCCGATATTCGGCAACGCGGTCAGCGTGCCCGCTTCGGCGCGTTTGCGCAGGTCGTCGGGCTTGACCTTGGCGATCACCGAAGCCGCCTGCCGGAACGCCCGCACCCGGTAGGTCGGCTCGCCCGCACGCTCCAGCCGGAACGCGATCTCCCTCAACGCCTGCGCCGGTTCCATGGCTACCTGTCTACCCGGTCAGCGGCGAAGCGGCAGCTCATGAAGAGCTACGTCGCGCAGCTCGCCGTCGCTGATCTCGGCGGTCTGGTACGTGCAGAACGGCTGGCTCCGCCGGTCGGTCGGCGAACCGGGGTTCAGCAGCCGCAGCCCGTTCGGCGTGACCGTGTCCCAGGGGATGTGGCTGTGCCCGAACACGAGGACGTCGGTGTCCGGGAACTGTTCGTCGCAGCGGCGCTCGCGCCCCTGCTTGCCGCCGGTTTCGTGGATGACCGCCAGGCGGACGCCGCCGAGGTCCGCCCGCGCGATCTCGGGGAGCCGCGCCCGCAGGTCCTCGCCGTCGTTGTTGCCGTAGACCCCGATGAGCCGCTTGCTCCGGGCCTCGAGTTCGTCGAGCAGGGCGACCTCGACCCAGTCACCGGCGTGGATGACGACGTCCGCCGCATCGACCTCGCGCCAGACCTGTGCGGGCAACCTCTTCCCGCGCTGCGGCAGATGCGTGTCGGAGATGAGGAGCAGGCGCATCATTCGTCTCCGATGGTCTCGAGGATCCGGTCCTGGAAGTCGCCGATATGGGCGCGCAGCAGCCCGGCCGCCCCGTCGGCGTCACCCTTCTTCGCCGCCGCCAGCACCGCCTTGTGCTCGGCCCATTCCCTGCGCCAGCTGGGATTCGCCGCCCAGCCGACCACGCTGATCAACGCCGCGCGGTCCCTGAGGTCGTCCAGTATCGAGACCATCAGCGGGTTGCCGCAACCACTGTAGAGCGCGCGGTGGAACCGGCGGTTGAGCAGGCTGAGCGCCGCCTGGTCCTTGTCCGAGATCGCCGCCGACGCCTCCTTCAACGCCTCCGCGGCGTCTTCGAGCAGGTCCGGCGAGCGGCGTTCGACCGACCGGCGCACGGCCTCGGGCTCCAGCACCATGCGGACGTCGTACACGGACTTCGCCAGCTCCGCGTCGACCACGCACACCGAGGCGCCCTTGTACGGGCTGAAGGTCACCAGTCCCGTGTTCGACAGCACCTTGAGCGCCTCGCGGACGGGCGTCTTCGACACCCCGAGCCGGGCCGCGAGTTCGGCTTCGACCAGCGGCTGGCCGGGCTTCAGCTCCGTGGTGAGGATGCCGCGGCGGATCTCTTCGAGGACCACTTCGGTCCGTGAAGCGGGCAGGCTGAAGGTCGAAGGCATGAGAGCGATCATATATGAGATGTCATACTCGCTTCATGAGGAACCCCGAGGAACTCCGAAGCCACCGCTGGTTCGGCGGCGACGAACTACGCGGTTTCAGCCACCGGGCCAGGAGCAGGCAACTCGGCTACAACCCGGAGGAGCACCTCGGGAAACCCGTCATCGCGATCCTCAACACCTGGAGCGACATCAACCCCTGCCACATGCATCTGCGCGAGCGGGCGGAGCAGGTCAAACGCGGGGTGTGGCAGGCGGGCGGATTCCCGCTGGAGTTCCCGGTCGCGACGCTGTCGGAGACCTTCCAGAAGCCGACCCCCATGCTCTACCGCAACCTGCTTTCGATGGAGACCGAAGAGATCCTGCGGTCCTACCCCGTCGACGGAGCGGTCCTCATGGGCGGCTGCGACAAGACGACACCGGCGTTGCTGATGGGCGCGACGAGCGCGGGACTGCCCGCGATCTTCGTCCCCGCGGGCCCGATGTTGCGCGGGCATTGGCGGAACGAGGTGCTCGGCAGCGGCACCGACATGTGGAAGTACTGGGACGACAAGCGGGCCGGGCTGATCGGCGACGGGGAACTGTCCGAATTGGAGCGTGGGCTGGCCCGTTCTCCCGGAACCTGTATGACGATGGGGACCGCGTCCACCATGATGTCGGTCGCGGAGGTACTCGGCCTGACCTTGCCCGGCGCCGCGTCGATCCCCGCCGTCGACTCGGCGCACCACCGGATGGCCGCGGCGAGCGGCGCGCGCGTCGTCGAAATGGTGTGGGAGGACCTCACCGTCACGAAGATCCTCGACGAGCGCGCGTACGCCGACGCGATCACCACCGTGCTGGCGCTGGGCGGCTCGACCAACGCCGTCATCCATCTGATCGCGATGGCCGGGCGCGCGCGGATCCCGTTGTCCGTCGACGATTTCGACGCGATCGCGCGCCGGGTCCCCGTTCTGGCGAACATCCGGCCGGGCGGCGATTGGCTGATGGAGGACTTCTACTACGCCGGCGGGCTTCCCGGCCTGCTCTCCCGGCTGACCGATCTGCTGCACACCGATCGGATCACCGTCACCGGCCGGACGCTCGGGGAAAACCTGAAAACGGCACGGGTGCACGATGACGATGTCATCCGTACGCGCGAAAACCCCGTCGCCGCCGAGGGGGGAGTCGCGGTGCTTCGCGGGAATCTGGCGCCGTCGGGCGCGGTGATCAAGCACATCGCCGCCGATCCCCGGCTGCTCGTCCACACCGGACCCGCGGTGGTCTTCGACGACCACAAGGACTTGAAGAACCGCATCAACGACCCCTCGCTCGGCATCACCGAGGATTCGGTCCTCGTCCTGCGCGGATCCGGCCCGCTCGGCGGCCCGGGGATGCCCGAGTACGGGATGTTGCCGCTGCCGGATCACCTGCTGGCCAAGGGCGTCCGGGACATGGTCCGCGTTTCCGACGCCAGGATGAGCGGCACCAGTTACGGCGCGTGCGTGCTGCACGTCGCGCCGGAATCCCACGTGGGCGGGCCGCTCGCGCTGGTCCGCGACGGCGATCGGATCACTTTGGACGTTCCTTCGCGACGGCTGAGCCTCGACGTCGATGATGCGGAATTGCAACGTCGCCGGGCACAGTGGACCACGCCCGCTCCGCGGTACGAACGGGGTTACGGCGCGTTGTACGCCGATCACATCACGCAGGCCGATGAGGGCTGTGACTTCGACTTTCTCGCCAGAGTGGGCGAAAATCCCGAACCTGACGCCCAGTGACCACCCGACGGAGTGACCCGCTCACCCAACCGGGCGAGTTGCACGACCACAAAACGCGCCCCGTATCTTGAACCTACGTCCGGAACGTGTGGAAGGCCCGGATGTTCGATCACGACGCCCGGCCTCGCCGGACCGTGGAGGGTGGAGAGTTGCCGCAGGAACCGCGCTGGCCCGAGTCCCACGCTGAGCAGACGGACATTCTCCCGGTCGTCACGCCCGGGTTCGCGGAGTCTGCCACGCCGGAGGAGCCCGCGCCACCGAAGCGCCGCCGCAGCTACCGCAAGGCCGCCTTCATCGGCGGCGGGGTGTTCGGCCTGCTGGTCGTCGCGTACGCCCTCGACGTGCTGGTCTCCCAGGGCAGCGTCCCCCGCGGCGTCACCGTCGCCGGGGTCGACGTCGGCGGGATGGACCGCGCGGCGGCCGAGAAGGAGCTCCGCGGCGGTATCGAGCCGCGGCTGACCCGGCCGGTGAAGGTCGTCGCGGGCGACGCCGAGGAGTCGCTGGCGCCGAACAACGCGGGGCTGCGCCTCGACTGGCCCGCCACCCTCGACCAGGCGGGTGACCAGCCGCTGAATCCGTTCACCCGGATCGCGTCGTTCTTCTCGACCACAGAGGTCGGCGTCGTCACCCAGACCGACGACGCCAAGCTCACCGCCGCGCTGGAGAACCTGCGCGACAAGGTCGACCGCGACCCCATCGAGGGCACCGTGCGCTTCGAGGAGGCCAAACCGGTCGCCGTCGAGCCGAAGGCCGGGCAGAAGCTCGACGTCGAAGCCGCCAAGAAGACCATCCTGGAGCGCTGGGCCGGCGGCGAGCCGCTCACGCTCGCGGTCACCCAGACCCCGGTCAAGGTCTCGGCCGAGGCCGTCCACGCCGCTCTCGAGCAGATCGCGAAGCCCGCCGTGGCGTCGCCGATGGTCGTCAAGGGCGAAGGCAAGGACGCGGTCGTCAAACCCGAGCAGATCGCGGCCGCGCTGACCTTCGAACCCGTCGACGGCGGCGTGCTGAACCCGAAGGTGGACAACAACAAGATCATCGAGGCCGCGGGCCCGCAGCTGAAGTCCACCGAGAAGGAGGGCAAGGACGCGCAGATCGTCTTCGAAGGCGGCAAGCCGACCGTGCAGCCCTCCGAGGACGCCAACGTCGTCGACTGGGAGCCGAGCCTCAAGCCGGTGCTCGACGTGCTCAAGCGCGCCGCGCCCCGCGAGCTGCCCGTGACCTACAAGAAGACCCCGGCCAAGGTGACCACCGAGCAGGCCAACCAGCTCGGTATCAAGGAGGTCGTCAGCGAGTTCAAGACCGGCGGGTTCGCGCCGGACTCGGGGACGAACATCCGGGTCGTGGCGCAGAAGGTCAACGGCGCCATCGTGAAGCCGGGCGAGACGTTCAGCCTCAACGGGTTCACCGGGCCGCGCGGCGCGGCGCAGGGCTACGTCGAGGCCGGTGTCATCAAGGACGGCGCGCCCGGGCGCGAGGTCGGCGGCGGGATCTCGCAGTTCGCGACCACGCTGTACAACGCCTCGTACTTCGCCGGCATGAAGGACACCGAGCACAAGGAACACAGCTACTACATCAGCCGTTACCCCGCCGCGCGCGAGGCGACCGTGTTCCAGAACCACAGCGGCGGCAGCGTGATCGACCTGAAGTTCACCAACGACACGGACACCGGTGTCGCGATCCAGACCATCTGGACGCCGTCGGACATCACGATCCGGCTGTGGGGCACCAAGAAGTACACCGTCGAGTCGATCCCCGGCGGCCGCAGCAACCCGTCCGAGCCGCCGACGAAGCCCGGCCCCGCCGAGAACTGCAAGCCCAGCAACGGCGCGCCCGGCTTCACCACGTCGGACACCCGCGTCATCAAGGACGCCTCGACCGGGCGCGAGATCCGGCGGCACACCCGGAACGTGCACTACAACCCGCAGCCGAAGATCACCTGCGGCACGGAGTAGCGGGGCTTCACGCACTTCGCGGTATCACCACGCGCGTCCGGAGCGGTACGCTCGGTGACTCACCCGACCTGGCGGGGGTGGTCACCTCGTGGAGTCCAAGGCGACCTTCCGGCAGATCCTCGCGGTCGGTGAACTGCGGGCGATCTGGTTCGCGGAACTCCAATCGATCCTCGGTGACCAGGTGGCCAGGGTCGCCTTGTCGGTGCTGGTGTTCGAGCGCACCGGTTCGGCGACGTGGCCCGCGCTGACCTACGCGCTCACCTACCTGCCCGATCTGATCGGCGGACCGTTGCTCGGCGGACTGGCCGACCGGTTCCCGCGCCGCGCGGTGATGGTCTGCTCCGACGTCGTCCGCGCGCTCCTGGTCGCGGTGCTCGCCGTCCCCGGCATCCCGTTGCCCGTGCTCGCCGCCGTGCTGGTGGTTGTGCAACTCGCCAACGCGCCGTTCACCGCCGCGCAGGCCGCGGTCCTGCCGTCGGTGCTCAGCGGGGATTCCTACGTTCTCGGCCAGTCCCTGCTGAAGATCACCAACCAGGTCGGCCAGCTCGCCGGCTTCGCCTTGGGCGGCGCGGTGATCGCCGCGATCGGGCCGGGTCGCGGGCTGGCGCTGGACGCGGTGACGTTCGGTGTCTCGGCGATCGTGCTGCGGCTGGGTGTCCGCGTCCGGCCCGCTTCGGGAGCGGGCGGACCGGCGACGTCGACCCTGCGGCGGCTTTCGGCCGGTGCCAGGACGATCTGGCACGATCGACGGCTGCGCGCGCTGGTCGGGCTGGCGTGGCTGGCGGGTTTCGTGATCGTCCCGGAAGGGCTCGCCGTGCCCTACGCCGCGGAGATCGGCGGCGGCGCGGCGACGGCGGGACTGCTGCTCGCGGCGCATCCCGCCGGGATCGTGCTCGGGGTGTTCGCGCTGAGCAGGCTGGTGCGGCCGGAAGTCCGGTTGCGCATGGTCGGCGGGCTGGCGCTCGGCGCGATCGTACCGCTCGCGGCGTTCTGGTTCCGGCCTTCGCTCCCCTACGCCGCCGGACTGCTCTTGCTGTCCGGGATGTGCGCGGCCTACCAGGTCACCGCGAGCACCACGTTCATGCGGCTGGTACCCGACACCGAACGAGGCCAGGCCTTCGGCCTCGCCGGGTCGGGACTCATCGCCGTGCAGGGAATCGGGCTGATCGCCGGCGGCCTGCTCGTCGGCGTGCTCGGTTCACCCGCGACGACGGTCTCGGTCATCGCACTCGCCGGTCTCGTAGTGGCTGTTCCGGCCACCCGGGCTTGGCGCCACGTGGCCCCGCTTCACCCCCTTTGACCGGAACCGGGTATTCACCAGTTCTGCCCGCGCATGGAGCTCACCCCCTCTGCTTCCCCGATCCGGTCACGCGTGGTGCACCCACGCCTACCCATACAGCGTAGTGACACCTAGTATCCAACCGATTACGTTCGTCTCCGTGGCGCTAACGAATTGGGCGCTGTGGCGGCTACCCGACCGCGGCTTGATCGGCTTCGTCCTCCTGGTGGACGTCGCGGCGATCGCCGGATCCGCCTGGTCACTTGCCCGGATCCCGTTCACTCCGGGCGACGCGCTCCCCTTCGCGATCCTGATCGTCAGTGCCGTGGCGTACACGGAGTTGTCGCGCCCGGTCGAGCGGGTGCGGGAACGGTTCGCGGGCACACCGCACATCTCACTCGACAGCGTGTGGACCTTCGCCGCCGTGCTGCTGGTGCACCCGGCGCTCGCCGCGCTGGTCATCGCCGTGTCGTTCTTCTACCGCTGGCTCCGCGGGCAGCCGAACCCGTTGTTCCGGCGGGTGTACTCCACCTCGGCGACCGTGCTCTCGGGTTTCGCGGCCGCCGCCTTCCTCTCCCGGAACGCGGCCCCGTTCGACGTACTCCCCCGCGACGTCTCCTCGTTCGGCTCGATTGTCGCGGCGGGCGGAGTGTTCCTGCTGGTCAACACCGTGCTCATGACCATCGCGGTGTACTACGGCACGCCGCACGAGCGGCTGCGCGACGCGCTGGCGAAGCCGTTCGAATACGCGCTCGAAGCGGCCACGATCGCCCTTGGCGTCATCGTCGCGTGGGCGTTGCGGGACTGGCCCGTGGTGCTGCTGCTGGTCGTCGGGATCACGCTGGTGCTGCACCGCGGAGTCCTGCTGCGGCAACTGAAACGGCAAGCGCGCAGCGACGCCAAGACGGGGCTGCTCAACGCCAAGGCGTGGCGCGAGGCGGCGGCCGACGAACTCGACCGCGCGCGGCGCGCGGGGCGGCACACCAGCCTGCTGATGGTCGACGTCGACCGGTTCAAACTGATCAACGACCGGCACGGGCATCTGGTCGGCGACCGGTACCTGGCGGCGATCGCGGAAACACTGCGCACCGAAGTGCGCGGCACGGATCTCGTCGGGCGGTTCGGCGGCGAGGAGTTCGTCGTCCTGCTGCCCGGCACGCCCGCCGTCCACGCCCACGCGATCGCGGAACGGATCCGGTCGAGCGTCGCTTCGCGCGCCGGTGACCTGCCCGAGCACGTCACCGTGTCGATCGGCCTCGCCGACCGGCCGGGCGTCAGCGATCTGGACGCGGTGATCGCCGTCGCGGACCGGGCGCTCTACGAGGCGAAGAACACCGGGCGGAACCGGACGTCGGGCTACCAGGTGACGGGCTGACTTCGTCGCGTTTCGTCCTCTGGATGCGGTCAGGGGAGGCCGGCGAGGGACTTCTCGAGGACCTCGTCGGACAGCGCGTGGTCGGAGATGTCGCCCGCCAGGTACGCGCCGTACGCCGGAAGGTCGAGGTGGGCGTGCCCGCACAGCGCGGTCAGAATCACCTTCTCCTCTCCGGTTTCCTTGCACCGCAAAGCTTCCTGGATGCACGCGGCGAGGGCGTGGGTCGGCTCGGGCGCGGGGATGATGCCCTCCGCGCGGGCGAACCGCACGCCTGCCGCGAAGCAGTCCTCCTGCCCGATGGCGACCGCGTCGATCAGCCCGAGTTCGTAGATGTGCGAGATCAGCGGCGACATCCCGTGGTAGCGCAGGCCGCCGGCGTGGATCGGGTCGGGGATGAAGTCGTGACCGAGCGTGTGCATCTTCAGCAACGGCGTCAACCCGGCGGTGTCCCCGAAGTCGTACGCGTACTTCCCGCGGGTGAGCGTCGGGCAGGCGGCCGGTTCGACCGCGCGGATCACCGGGTCCATCCGGCCGGCGAGTTTCTCGCGCAGGAACGGGAAGGCGAGCCCGCCGAAGTTGGATCCGCCGCCGGTGCAGCCGACGAGGACGTCCGGGGTGTCCCCGGCCAGCTCGAACTGCTTGAGCGCCTCTTCGCCGATGATCGTCTGGTGCAGCAGCACGTGGTTGAGCACGCTGCCGAGCGCGTAACGCGTGTTCTCCGCCTGCGCCGCCTGCTCGACCGCCTCGCTGATCGCGATGCCGAGGCTCCCGGTCGAGTCCGGGTTCGCGGCCAGGATCGCGCGGCCCGATTCGGTCAGCTCGGACGGGCTCGGATGCACCGTCGCGCCGAAGGTCTCCATCATCAGCTTGCGATACGGCTTCTGGTCGAACGAAGCACGGACCTGCCACACCTCGCACTCGAGCCCGAAGGTGGCGCACGCGAACGCGAGCGCGCTTCCCCACTGTCCCGCGCCGGTTTCCGTGGTCAGCCTGGTGACCCCCTCCGCCGCGTTGTAGAACGCCTGCGGGACGGCGGTGTTGGGTTTGTGCGAGCCGACCGGGCTGACACCTTCGTACTTGTAGTAGATGCGGGCGGGAGTGCCGAGCGCCTTCTCCAGCCGCCTCGCGCGGAACAGCGGCGACGGCCGCCAGAGCCGGTAGACGTCGAGGACCTCTTCCGGGATGTCGATGTACCGTTCGGTGCTGACCTCCTGGGCGATGAGCGCCTGCGGGAACAGCGGCGCGAGGTCGTCCGGGCCGACCGGCTCACGGGTGCCCGGATGCAACGGCGGCGGTGGCGGCTCCGGCAGATCCGGGACGACGTTGTACCACCTGGTCGGCATGTCGGCTTCGTCGAGGATGTATTTGGTCCGCTCCGCCATTGAGCCTCCTCTGTCCGTCCCTTCAACCTAAAGGGACGGACGGCGCGACACCAGGGATCGCTACTACGGTATGGGCATGGGGAATTTCGTACTGCTCGACGCACCGTCCAATCTCGGACTGCGCCCGCCCGCCGAAGGTGTGGTCCCCGGCTGCCACAAGGCACCGGGCGCGCTCCGTGACCACGGCCTGCTCACCCGTTTGGGCGCGACCGACGGCGGTGTCGTCACCCCGCCGCGGTATCTGCCCGCTTGGTCACCCGGCGGCGGCGTGCGCAACGCGGCCGGGATCGCGACCTACACCGCGGCCCTCGCCGGGCGCCTGGCGAAGATCCGCGCGGACGGCGGCTTCCCGGTGGTGCTCGGCGGCGACTGTTCGATCGCACTCGCCGCCATGCTCACTCTTCGCCGCGAAGGCCGCTTCGGCATCGTCTACTTCGACGGCCACGACGACTTCCGGCATCTCGGCAATTCCGATCACGTCGCCTCGGTCGGCGGTGAGGCCCTCGCCGTCGTCACCGGCCGTGGCCAACCGGAACTGGCCGATGTGGACGGTCTGGGTCCTTACGTCCGCGACGAGGACGTCCTCGTGCTCGGCGTGCGCGCGGAAGAGTCCGCCGAGGCACGGGAAGCCGGGCTGCGTGTCGTGACGAGCCAGGAGATCATGGCGTCCGGCACCGACGGCGCGCTCGCCGCCGCCCGCGAGATCTTCGCGCCGCTGGACGGTTTCTGGATCCACATCGACATCGACACCCTCGATCCGGAATTCGTGTCCGCTGTGGACAGTCCCGATCCCGGCGGGCTCAGCCCGGACAAGCTCGTCGAACTGCTCCGCGGCCTGCTCGCCATCCCCGGCGCCGCCGGGCTGGAGCTGACCATCTTCGATCCCGACCTCGACCCCGACGGCACGCAGGCCGCCCTGGTGGCGGACTGCCTCGTGCGCGCACTGGAAGGAACCCGATGACCAAGGTGACCGTCGCCGACGGCTCGTTCGACGCCCCGCTCTGGCTGCCCGAATCCGGCTCCGGCCCGGGTCTGGTGCTGATCCAGGAGATCTTCGGCCTCGACGACTACCTCAAGTCGGTCGCGGCCGACCTGGCCGCCCTCGGCTACGTCGTCGCCGTGCCCGAACTGTTCTGGCGGATCTCCCCCGGCTGGTCGGCCACGCACGACGAAGCCGGGCTCTCGGCCTCGATGGCCGTCGCCGGCCAACTCGATCCGGCACGCGCCGTCACCGACGTGCTCGCGACCCTGGCGACGCTGCGCGATCTGCCCGAAACAGACGGCCGCGCGGGCGTCTTCGGCTTCTGCCTCGGCGGCTCGATGGCCTACGCGGCCGCGGCCGAAGGCGACCCGGACGTCGCGGTTTCGTACTACGGCTCGCGGGTTCCGGAGCAACTTCCCTTGCTGGACAAGATCACCTGCCCGATCCAGTTCCAGTTCGGCGGCGAGGACCCCTACATTCCCGTCGAAGGGGTGCGGAAGCTGGCCGAGGCGGTGGCTTCCCACGACGGGGCCGAGATCCACGTCCACGAGGGCGCGGGGCACGCGTTCCACAACCATGTGGCGCCGATGTTCCACCAGCCGGAGCCCGCCGCGGCGGCTTGGGCGCTGACGCTGGAGTTCCTCGGGCGGACCTTCCCCGCGTGAAGTTCGGCAGTCCTTCGGCACCCGCCGGAATATGTCGGTGCCTCCCGGTAGTTTCCCCAGCATGGCCACATTGGTGAGTTTTCACGCCCACCCCGACGACGAGTGCATCGTCGCGGGCGGCGTCATGCGCAAGGCCTTCGAGGAAGGTCACCGTGTCGTGCTCGTCGTCGCGACCAGGGGGGAGGTCGGCGAGGTGCCGGACGGTTTCCTCGACGACGGAGAGGAGCTGTGGCAGCGCCGCGTGCAGGAGACGCACGCTTCCGCCGAGGTGCTGGGGGCCAAGCGGGTGGAGTTCCTGGGGTACACCGATTCCGGCATGATGGGCGAGCCGCGCAACGACGTGCCCGGCACGTTCTGGCAGGCCGACGTCGAGGAGGCCGCGCAGCGGCTGGCCGCGATCCTGCGCGAGGAGCAGGCCGACGTCCTGACCGTGTACGACGACAACGGCGGCTATGGGCATCCGGATCACATCCAGGTGCATCGCGTCGGGATGCGCGCGGCCGAGCTGGCGGGCACGCCGCGGGTCTACGAGGCGACGAGCAACAGCGACGAGATGCGCCGCGGCATGGAGGAGGCGGTGCGGACGGGGCAGCTGAAGGCGGAGGACCTTCCCGATTTCGAGGACGGTTCCGAGTTCGGCAAGCCGGAAGCGGTCCTGACGGCGAGGGTCGACGTCACCGCGTACCTGCCGTATAAGCGGGCCGCGATGCGCGCGCACGCCAGCCAGATCAGTGAGGATTCGTTCTTCCTCGCGATGCCCGACGAGGGTTTCGCGCAGGCGTTCGGCGTCGAGTGGTTCATCCGTGCCGGGCAGGGGCCGGGCATCACCGAGACCGACCTGATGGCGGGTCTCTGACCGATGGGCATGTGCGGGGCGTACCTGCGGGTCACGCCGGACGAGGTGCGTGAACTGACCGAGAAACCCGAGCGGTACTGGGCGTACGCCGAAAAGGCCGCCGGAACCGAGCGGGCGGTGGACATCGACAAGGCGTGGAACGCGCTGTGGTTCCTGGCGGGGCGCGCCGGGTTCGAGGTCGACTTCGTGCTGGGCGGGGCACTGCTGGGGGAAGCCGACAGTGACGGGCCACCGCGGCATTTCACCGCGGACGAGGTGCGGACGATCTCGGCGGAGATGGCTCGGACCGGGTTCGATCGGCTCGCCCAAGGTGTCGAGCTGTCGGATCTCGAGGCCGAGGGGATCTACCCGTCGATCTGGGACGAGCCCGACGCGCTGGACTACGTGCGCGGGTACTACGACGAACTGGTGACCTTCTTCGCCGGGGCCGCGAAGGCCGGGGAACCGGTCGTCACGATCATCACCTGACGAAGGCCGAAGTACATGAAGGCCCCCTTCCTTGCGATAGGCGCAAGGAAGGGGGCCTTCATGTACTTCGCGGGCTCGTGCGAGGTCAGGCCGTGGCGGCGGTGACGTCGAGCTCGACGAGCTGCCCGGGATACCCGAGCTGCGCGACGCCGAGCAGGGTGCTCGCGGTGGTGAAGGCCTCCCCGATCTCCGACTCGACGAACCGGTCCCACACGGCCGAGAGCACGTCGGCGTCCGGTGTGACCACGTAGATCACCGTGCGCACCACGTCGGCCGGGGTCGCCTTGGCGAAGGCGAGCGCGGCGGCGGTGTTCGCGACGACCTGGTCGACCTGGGCGAGCACGTCGCCCTCGACGACCTTGCCGTCTTCGGCGAGCGGGCACTGGCCGGCGAGGTGGATGTCCCGCCGTCCTTCGACGATGGTCACGTGGTGGTAGGTGGGCGTGGGGTGCAGACCGGGCGGATGGTGGCGTTGAATGGTCACGAGCCGCATCCTCACCGAAGCGGTCGCGACGGGACAACCGGATTTCACGGGAGAGCCATGCGCAGGACGATCGACTGGACCGGTGACGCGGTCACGATCATCGACCAGACCGTCCTTCCCGCCGAGTATCGCGTGCTCGAACTGCGCACGGTCGGCGAACTCGTCGACGCGATCCAGCGGCTGGCGGTGCGCGGGGCGCCGGCGCTCGGCGCGGCGGGGGCGCTCGGTGTCGTGCTCGCGGCCCATGCTGGAGGCGACGTCGAGGCCGAGGCGCACCGCGTCGCCCAGGCCAGGCCGACGGCGGTCAACCTGAGCTGGGGTGTCTCCCGCGCCCTCGCGAAGCTCCCTGAGGGGCCCGAAGCCGTCCTCGCCGAAGCGCTGGCGATCCTCGACGAGGACGAGCGGATCAACCACGAAGCCTCCCGGCTGGCGGCCGGCGTGGTGCTCGAACACTGTGAGCGGCGGCCGTTGCGGCTGCTCAGTCACTGCAACGCCGGCCACCTCGCCACGGTCGCCTGGGGCAGCGCGCTCGGCGTGGTCTGGCATCTTCAGGCCCGCGGCCTGGTCGAGTCCGTGCTGGTCGACGAGACCAGGCCACTGCTGCAGGGCGCCCGCCTGACCGCGTGGGAGCTGGCCGAAGCCGGTGTCCCGTACCGCATCCAGCCCGACGGCGCGGCCGCCGCCGCGATGAGCCGCGGCCTGGTCGACTGCGTGCTCGTCGGCGCGGACCGGATCGCCGCCAACGGCGACGTCGCCAACAAGATCGGCACCTACGGCCTGGCGATCGCGGCGAAGCACCACGGCATCCCGTTCGTGGTCGTCGCCCCTTCGTCCACTGTGGACACCGCGATGCCGGACGGCGCCGGGATCGTGATCGAGGAGCGCGATCCCGGCGAAGTCCTGAATTTCGGTGGCACGAAGGTCGCTCCAGAAGGCGCGGAGGTGTTCAACCCGGCCTTTGACGTGACGCCGTTCGAGCTGGTCACCGCGGTCGTCACCGAGCAGGGGGTACTGCGCCCGTGAGCAGCTTGGTGAACAGAGCGGCCACTTCCGCGTCGTCGTAGCTCAGCGGGAGCGTGTCGAAGTAGTAGCGGAGAAGGCCGGGTCCGGTGCCCACGATCACGCCGAAGTCGATCGTCCGCCCTTTCGCCCGCACGGTCCCGCGAAACTCCTGGAACTTCGTGCGCGGACCCGCCGCCGCCTGATCGGGTGCCAGCCGGACGTCGGTCATCGCGCCCGAAAGCCTGCCGAGGTAGGCGAGATGACACGCCGGGTCGGTCACCGGCGCGGTCAGCCCCGGGCCGGTGAAGGCCGGTCCCGTTCGAGGACAGTTGTCGCCGATACCGGCGAAAAGCTCGCGAAGACCGTCGTTTTCGAGAGGACGGAACCATTCCGTCCGATCGTGATAGCGACGGCCTTGGGTGACCTCGCCGTCCTCGAGCACCACCCGGTAGACGGCCGGATACCGCACCATCCGGCCGTGGATCACCGCTTCGTTGGCCGCCTCGTAGAAGACGGCGTCGCCGTTCACCACGATCTTCACCGGGGTGAACCGGAACGTCGGGAACGCGCCCAGCAGAGTACGCAGGTTGTTCTCGATGTCCGCCCTGCCCTGGATCGGCGCGGCGCTGCCCGATTCGGCGAGCGTCCCGTCCGAGGCGAAAATGGTGCCGTACAACCGAACGCGGGCTTCCCGCGCTTCGGGGGTGTCCGAACGCATCGCCCCGAATTCGGTCTGTTTGGTGATGAAGGCGCAGGCGGACGGTGACACCGCGCCTTCGACCAGGTCTCCGAGCTGCTTCGGAATCGAGCAGCCTTCGGTCGTCTCCGCCACCGCCGTCCCGCTTCCCATCACCGTCGCTCCGAGGAGAACCGCCGCCACGCCAAGGAATCTCTTGATCTTTCGCACCTGGTCACCTTGGCAAGGGCGACCACGCGAAGTCGATTACCCGGCAGGTAATGCCGGAGCTAGAAGGATTCGAGGCAGGACGGTTCACGGTCGGTGGCGAACGCGGCCGTCGCCCGGGAAACCGCGCCGTCGGTCCGCTCCTTGATCCGGCCCGCGGCGGCCAGTGTGCTGGGCCTGGTCCCGCCGAGGAAGATCGCGCCGAGGTCGTCCACGTCCAGTTCGAGGTCCGGCGCGTCCTCCACGCGCGTCACCTCGGCGTTCCCGCCGGCGTCGGTGACGAGCCGCCAGTTCCCGGTGTTCCACGGACAGAAGGCGTCGCGGACGCCGAGCACCAGATCCACCTGAGCGCCATAGCGCCGGGTGACGAGGCCACGATCGACGTCGACGAGCCGGAGCCACAGGGAGTCACCGGCTGACCGGGTCATGGCACGGGGATTGGCGAGCAGATGGACGAGCGGCTCGTCGAGGGCGGTGAACGCCTCCAGCGTGAAGACCAGGTCGTAGTCGAGCAGGAAGCGATACAGCGTCGCGTACGCCTCCGGCGTGGTCGCGACCAGTTCCTGCACGGTCAGAATCCCTCGCGGGCCTTCTTCGTTCCAGTCGTTCTTCAACCGGTAGATCGCGTAACCGTCCGGGAGGACGGCGAACTTCAGCGCGGTGGCGCCGTGACGGCGGTACTCCGGGTCGTCGAGAACGAATTCCCAAGTCGACTCGGGCCTGTCGAGTGCACCGGCCCGTTGCGGCGCTTCCTTTTCGTAGATCGCCTTGATCAGCGGAATCGCCTGTTTCCGCCCGACTTCGCGTACTCGTTCGGCTTCGAGCTCGACGCCGGGCCGGAACGCGGACTTGGCGCGCACCTTCGCGCGGTGGAACTGCGCCGCGAGGCCATAACCGAAACGCGGATAGATGACCGCTTCGGACGCCCACAACGCGGCGATCGGTTCGCCGCCGTCTTCGTGCAGGCCGTGCAACTGCGCCCGCATGACCCGCGTGAGCACGCCCCGCCTGCGGTGCCCCGGCGCGACGGCGACCGACGTCACCGCGGCGAGCGGAGTCTGCCCGGCACCGGGAACGGTGATCGCGCGGGTGAGCAGTTCCCCTGCCCCGATCAGGTCGTCGCCGTCGAAGACACCGTGCGTGCGGTCCGGCTCGAACACCAGCCGTTCGCGGTGTTTCAGGCCTTCCGTCTGGTCGGTCAGGAAGGCGCTCGCGAGCAGTTCCGCGAACGCGGGCAGGTCGTCGGTGGTCAGGGTGCGGAGGGTCAAGCCGTCATCGCTCACCTTGTCGTCCTACGCCTCTTCACCGACGACCGCCACGCATTAACGAGCGGTCATCAGGGCCGCGGCCCGATCACCTCACCCTTTTCCGTCACCTCGATGGCCATCGCGGGACACGAGTCCGCCGCGTCGAGCACCGTCTCGTCCGGCTCGACCTCCTCCGTGACCACCGTCGCCGTGGCACCGTCGAGTGCGAAGACCTCCGGCTTCAGCGCGGCGCACATCCCCGAGCCGATGCACGTGTCGCCATCGACGTCGACTTTCCAGCTCATGCTCACCATCCGATCGGCATGGAGCGGGGACCCCGCACCAGCATCTGCGTCTTCCACACGATATCGCCGTCGAGGTGCAGTCCGGGGAGATCCCGCAGCAACGCCCGCAAAGCCTCCTGCAGTTCCAGCCTGGCCAGCGGGGCGCCGAGGCAGTGGTGCACGCCGTGCCCGAAACCGAGGTGGGGATTGGATTCCCGGCCGAATTCGAGGGTTTCCGCCGAGGTGAACTGGAGCGCGTCCCGGTTGGCGGCACCGATCGCGACCATCACCGGCTCGCCTTCCTTCACGAGCACGTCACCCACCTGGATGTCTTCGGTGGCGTAGCGGGCGAACCCGGCTCCGGCACCCAGAGGGATGAACCGCAGCAGTTCCTCGACCGCGGCCGGGATCAGGTCCAGGTCCGCGCGGAGGCGGGCGAGCTGGTCCGGCTGTTCGAGCAGGGCGTAGACGAAGTTGGGGATCTGGCTGGCGGTGGTCTCGTGCCCGGCGATCAGGATGCCGATGCACATGTCGACCAGTTCCAGCTCGCTGAGCCGGTCGCGGACGTCGCGCGCCTCGATCAGCGCGGTCATCAGGTCGTCCTGCGGCTCGGCGCGATGCTGCTCGACGAGCACGTGCATGTACGCCCGCAGCTCGTCCTGGTTGGCCATCATCTCTTCGGTGGTCAGCGGGCTGGTCGACAGCGCGGCGTCGCTCCACACGCGGAACTTCGGCCGGTCCTCGACCGGGACCCCGAGCAGTTCGCAGATCACCGCGACCGGGATCGGCAGCGCGTAGTCCTCGACCAGGTCGGCGGGCCGGCCCTTGGCCTTCATGTCCTGGATCAGGCCAGCCGCCAGCTCGGCGACGCGCGGCCGCAGCAGTTCGACGCGGCGCATGGTGAACGCCTTCGCGACCAGCGTGCGCAGCCGGGTGTGATCCGGCGGGTCCATGCTCAGGATCCCGCCGGGCCGCCTGCCCGGCGCCATCCGCGGCTCGTCCCGTTCCGCCGCCATCGCACGGGAGAAGCGCCGGTCGCCCAGCACGAAGCGGGCGTCGGCGTACCGGGTGGCCAGCCACGCCGGCTCACCGTGCGGAAGACGCACACGGAGCATGCCCTTGGTCTCGCGGGCCGCCGCGTACGCCTCGTTGAGTTCGAGCCCGGCGTCTTCGTTGAAGGGATAGGCGACGAATTCGGTGTCTGTGGTGGTCATTTGTCCGGAAACCCCCCGGCTCGGCGGTTTGTAAGCAACTGCTTACAACGCTAACCATGATCACGGTGAGCGTCAATGCGCCTACCGTGCGACGTCCGGCTAGCCTTTGGCGATGACGGAAGAACCGCAGGTCCGCAAGCGCGACGCGGCCGCGACCAGGGCGGCGCTGCTCGACGCGGCGGCGGCCCTCTTCGCCGAACGCGGTTTCGACCGGACGACCGTGCGCGACATCGCGAAACTCGCCGGAGCCAATCAGGCATTGCTGTTCCGCTACTTCGGTTCGAAGGACGCGCTGTTCGAGGAGGTCCTGGCGCGCGGCGGACGCGAGCAGATCGCCACCACCCCACCGGACGAACTGCTCGGGACGGCGTTGCGCAGCATGCTGGAGTCCGACACCGGCCGCGACCGCACCCTCGACGCGTACTTGCGCTCGACGGGGCACGACAGCGCCGCCGCCGCGGTCCGGCGGCAGCTCGGCGAGGAGTACGCCAAGGTGCTCGCCACGCTGACCGACGCCGAAGACGCGGATCTGCGGGCCGATCTCATCCTCGCCTGGCTGCTCGGGATCGGCCTGGTCCGTGACATCACCGGCAAGGAACCGCTGGCCAGCGCGGATCCCGACGACGTCTGCCGTCTGGTGCTCGGCGCGGCGCGGACGTTGCTGGAGCGCAGCGGGTAATTACGTCGCCGTCCCCGGTTCGCTGCTCTACGGTCGTGCCGTGATCCCGTTTCCGCCCGCCGGCACCGAAGCCGAGTTCGACGCGCTGACCAGGCAAGACCTTCTTCCGGCGGTGACGTCACTGGGCTTTGGCGAAGCCGTCCCGTTCACCGAAGGCTCACTGCCGGTCTACGCCGTCGGCGAAGATCTGGTGCTCAAGCTGTTCCCGCCGGTGCATCGGGACGAGCTTCCCACCGAGCGGACGATGCTCGAAGTCCTGCACGGGAAACTGCCGATCCCGACGCCCGCCGTGCACGACGCCGGCGAACGGGACGGCTGGGGCTACGTGCTCATGGAGCGCCTGCGCGGCGAAACGCTGAAGGACGCCTGGCCGAAACTGTCCACAGAGGACAAACACCGGCTCGCTCCCGAACTCGGCGAGGCGCTGGCCGCCGCCCTGCATTCGCTGCACGACCCGCGGCTCGACGTCCTCGGTCCGCCGGACTGGGCCGCGTTCGTCGACGGGCAGCGCGCGAAGGTCGTCGAGCATCACCGCCGGACCGGTCTCGACGAAAGCTGGATCGCGCAGATCCCGGCGTTCCTCGACTCCGTCGATCTGGGCAGCCCGCCGATCGTCCCGCTGCACACCGAATTCATGCGCGATCACCTCATGGTCGCCCACGACGGCGGACGCCCGCGCCTGACCGGGCTCTTCGATTTCGAACCGGCGATGCGAGGTGCGGCCGAGTACGACTTCGTCGCGGTCGGCCTGTTCGTTTCGGGCGGGGACAAGGACTTCCTGGGTCGGCTGCTGGCCGGATACGGCGCCGAGCCGGACGAGGAGTTCTCCCGGCGTTGCCTGGCCTACGCGCTCTTGCACGTCTACAGCAATTTCACCTGGTACTTCAGGGTTCTTCCGGCGCCGGAAGAACCGACACTGGAGAGCCTCAGCCGCGCTTGGTGGTAGCCCACGTCACCGGCACGGCTTCCGGACCGCGGATCGAGAGCGGCGGACGCCAGGCGATGGCCGAAGCGGGAACCGCGAGATCCAGCCCCGGCAGCCCGTCGAGCAGCGTCCGGAACGCGATGTCCCCTTCGAGCCGGGCGAGTGCCGCGCCGAGGCAGAAGTGCAGGCCGTGCCCGAAACCGAGCTGTGGCGCGTTCCGGCGCCGGATGTCGAACCGCGACGCGCCGGGGAAGGCGGCTTCGTCACGGTTCGCCGCGCCGGTGTGCGCCAGCACCGCCTCGCCGCGCCGGACCAGACCGGCGCTCAGCTCGACGTCCTCCAGCGCGACCCGGAGCAACGACGCGTCGGCGGGCCCGTCGAACCGCATGATCTCTTCGACGGCTCCTTCGGTCAGGCTCGGATCCGAGCGCAGCGCGGCGAGCTGATCCGGGTTTCCCGCCAGCAGCACGATCCCGGTCGCGATGAGGCTGACCGTGGTCTCGTGCCCGGCGAGCAGGAGCTGGGTGGCCAGATCGATCAGCTCGGCCTCGGTGAGCCGATCGCCGTCCTCGTCGCGAGCGTGCACGAGGACGCTCAGCAGGTCCTCCCCCGGCGTCACCCGCTTGACGGCGACGAGGTCCGCCATGTCGTCCGCCCCGTCACGCCGGGCCTGCGCCACTTCCGCCGGGCTGTACGCCATGGGCGTGACGATCACGCGTGACCACTGACGAAACCGTTCCCTGCCTTCGAAAGGGACGCCGAGGATCTCGCACATGACCGCGGTGGGCAGTGGGAAGGCGAACATCTCCACCAGATCCACCGGTGGGCCTTGTTCGGTCATCGCCCGCAGCAGCGTGTCCGCGATCTCCTGGATCCGCGGTCGCAGCCCGGCGATCCGGCGGACGGTGAAGGCCTGCGCCGTCAGCTTCCGCAGGCGTGTGTGGTCCGGCGGGTCCATGTTCAGGATGCTGTGCTCTCCGGTGGAGAAGTCGCCGGGTTCGATGAGGCACGGCGAGCCCGGCGCGAGCAGGTTCCGGGAGAACCGCGTGTCCGAGAAGATCAGGCGGACGTCTTCGTAGCGGGTCACCAGCCAGCCTTCGCAACCGCTGGGGAAGACGACCCGGGACATCGGCGGATGGTCGGCGTAGATCGCGCCCATCGGGGTCGCGGGGTCGTCCTTCGCCGCGGGATACGTGGCTGTCATGGAGCATGATGATGAGCGGCGGGCGGCGCGGCAGGAAGGATCCGGCCGGTCACCCGCCCGAAGAGCCGAAGATCCTTATCACCCGGTGATAATCCCGCGCAGGAACTCCAGGTAGCCCGGCCGTTCCGTCGCGGGCAGCAGTGTTCCGCCGCTCGCCCGCCGGGCCTGGATCAACCCGATGAAAGCCGTGTACGCCAGCAAGCCCCGATGCCGGGCTTCGGTTTCCGGACGGCCCATTTCCCGGAAACACCGGACGATGAAGTCGACGCGCCGCGCGGTGACGTCGGCGAGCAGCGGGCCGATCACCGGGTCGCCGGCGTGGGCGAGCAGGGCCAGCTCGACCCGCTCGTCGTCCTTGCCCCCGAAGACGAGGGTGAAGAGTTCGCGCAGCCTTCGCTCCGGATCCGAGATCCCGTCCAGCAGCGTGATCAACGCCTCGGTGTCCTGCTCGGCCCACCGGCGTACGGCGGCTTCGACCAGCGCGCTTCGATTGGCGAAATGCCAGTAGAAGCTGCCTTTCGTCGTCCCGAGTTTCGCCGCGAGGGGCTCGACGGCGATCGCGGCGACGCCGCCCTCGCACAACGCTTCGAGCGCGGCGTCCGCCCAATCCTCACGCGCGAGCTTCCTTTTCACGCCCCGTACGCTACCGTATGGAAAACCATACGGCACCGTACGGAGGCGGCCATGCCCTTCGGATCACCCGCGAACTGGGGCGCGACCCCGGAAGAACGCCGCCGCGCCCAACCGGCGGACACCCTGCTCGACGGCCCTGTCGCCCGCTTCGACCGCGCCGTCACCGTGCACGCGCCCGCCGCGCTCGCCTACCGCTGGCTCTGCCAGATCTCGGTCGCGCCCTACAGCTACGACCTGCTCGACAACCTGGGCCGTCGCAGCCCGGACAGCCTCACCCCCGGCGCCGACGAACTCGCTCCCGGCGACACGCTGATCGTGTTCGAGCTGACCGAGGTCGACCGCGGGCACAGCCTCACCGGACGGACCTTCGCCAAGTCCGAGAACCTGTTCGGCCCGGTGGCCGCCACGTACTCGGTCGAACCGATCGACGAGCGGTCGTGCCGCATGCTGTGCCGCATCGTCGTGACTTCTGCGGGGTTCGGCGGGCGTCTCAAGGAGTTCCTGCTCGGCTGGGGTGACCTGGTCATGATGCGGAAACAGCTGCTGACGCTGAAGAAGTACGCCGAACGGGACGCGCGGCTCGGTCACGTCTCGTGAGCGGTGCGGAGATCGGCCGGGTGCCGAAGGGTGTCGCGAAAGCCACTTTCGGGACACCAGACGTCGCGAAAGTGGCTTTCGCGACATGCTCGCCGATCCCTGGGCCGAACGCGCCGCACACTCAAGGCAACGCACGCCTTAACAGCTCGGCCAGGTGCACGGCCCGCCGTCCGTCGAGCTGCTCGATCTGCGTCCGGCAGCTGAAACCGTCCGCGACCACCTCGGTCCCCTCGGCCGCGGCACGGATCGCGGGCAGCATGCGGTCTTCGGCGCAGGCGACGGAAACGTCGTAGTGCCCGCGTTCGAAGCCGAAGTTGCCCGCCAGTCCACAGCAGCCGGAGTCCATTGTGGAATTGTGGATACCCGCGGCACGCATCGCGGCCTCGTCGGCGTCGAAGCCGAGCACGGCGTGCTGATGGCAGTGCACCTGGCTGAGCGCTTCGACGTCCAGAGACCGGAATTCCAGCGGCGAGTCCTCGACGAGTTCGGCGAAGGTCCTGGTCCGTTCGGCGAGCAGTTCCGCCACGGGGTCGCCGGGCAGGAGCGCTGGGAGATCACCGCGGAAGAGAGCCGTACAGCTCGGCTCCAGACCGGCCACCAGGTAGCCGGACCGCAGGTACGGTTCGAGCACGGAAAGTGTACGGCGCAACACGTTCTTCGCCGCGTCGAGCTGTCCGGTGGACACCAGGGTCAGGCCGCAGCAGACGCCGCGATCGGGCAGGACGACGTCGTAGCCCGCCGCGGTGAGCACCTCGGCCGCGGCGTCGAGGACGTCCGGGGTGAGGTAGTTGTTGAAGGAGTCGGGCCAGAGCACCACGGGCCGGGAGCCGGTCGCCCAGCGCTTCAGGTCGGCGCGGCGTCGTGTGAACGGCGCCGTGGCGAACGTCGGCAGGTCCCGTTCCGGCGCGATCCCGCCGAACTTCTTCAGCAGCCCGGAGAACCGGCGCGACATCGTGTTCGCCAGCCAGGGCGCCAGCGACGCCGCGCGCAACCACAGCGGCAGCCAGCCCATCGAGTAGTGCGACGCCGGACGCAGCCGTCCCTTGTGGTGCTGGTGCAGGAATTCCGCCTTGTAGGTCGCCATGTCGACATCGACCGGGCAATCGGACAGACATCCCTTGCACGACAGGCAGAGATCCAGCGCCTCGGCGACTTCTTCCGAGCGCCAGCCGTCGTTGATCAGTTCGCCGTTCACCATTTCGGCGAGCAGGTGCGCGCGGCCCCGCGTCGAGTGCTTTTCCTCCCGCGTGGCGCGGTAACTCGGGCACATCACGCCGGCTCCGGTGGTGTTGCGGCATTTCCCGACGCCGACGCAGCGCCGCATCGCCTGCCCGAAACTCCCCCGGTCCTCCGGGTACGCGAGCGCGGTGACGTCTTCGAGCTCCAGCGGCGCGCGCCGGACGCGGAGATCGGCGTCGACCGGCCTGGGGTTCACCAGGATGCCCGGGTTCATCATGCCCGCCGGATCGAAGATCCCCTTGAACCGCGCGAAAAGCGCGAGGATTTCGGGGCTGTACATCCGGGTCAGCAGTTCCGAGCGGGCCTGCCCGTCGCCGTGTTCCCCGGACAGCGAGCCGCCGTGCGCGGCGACCAGGTCCGCCGCCTCTTCGAGGAACGACCGGAACCCGCTGATCCCTTGCGGTGAAAGGAGATCGAAGTCCAGCCGCAGGTGCAGGCAGCCCTCGCCGTAGTGGCCGTAGACGACGCTCTTGCGGCCGTGCTCGCGCATGAGCTGCTTGAACTCCCGCAGGTAGGCGCCCAAACGCTCGGGCGGGACGGCCGCGTCCTCCCAGCCGGGCCACGCTTCCTCGCCCCCGGCCAGCCGCGTCGCGAGACCGGCGCCCTCCTCCCGGATCCGCCACAGCCGTTTCTGCGCGGCCGCGTCGTCCAGCAGCGCGGATCCGGTCAACACGCCGCGGAGTCCGTCGATCAGCCCACGCGCCTTTTCCGGATCGGCCATCTCGACGAACAGCCACGCGCCGCCCGGCGGAAGTCCGTCGGCGCGGCCTGGTTCCAGCAGGGCGACGAGGTCCGCGTCGACGCCCTCGACGGTCAGCGGCGACCACGGCAGGATCTCTGGGACCGCGTCGGCCGCGGCGATGTCGGACTCGAAGCCGAGTACCGCGAGCACCTTGCGTCGCGGCACCTCGGCGAGGGACACCGTCGCCTCCAGCACGGTGACGCAGGTGCCCTCGCTGCCGACCAGCGCCTTGGCGACGTCGAAACCGTTCTCCGGCAACAGGTGCTCCAGCCCGTACCCGGACACCCGCCTGCTGAACGAGGACAGCTCGGTCCGCAGCAACGCCAGGTTGTCGTGGACGAGCGCGCGCAGCTCCGAGTAGACCCGGCCTTCGGTGCCGGGCTTGGCCGCACGCGCGTCCACTTCGGACGGCGAGGTCGGCCCGACGGTGAGCCGGGTGCCGTCGTAGAGCAGCACGTCCAGCTCCCGGACGACGTCGACCGTGCGGCCCCAGGCCACCGAATGCGAGCCGCAGGCGTTGTTGCCGATCATCCCGCCGATCGTGCAGCGCGAATGCGTCGACGGATCGGGCCCGAACCGGAGGCCGTGCGGCGCGGCGAGGCGCTGGAGGTCGTCGAGGACGGTTCCCGGGGCGACCCGCGCCGTGCGGGCCGCCGGGTCGAGGCCGAGGACGCCGCCGAAGTGGCGTGACGTGTCGATCACGACGCCCGGTCCGCACGAGTTGCCGGCCACACTGGTGCCGCCGCCGCGGGCGATCACCGGCAGCCCGGCCTCCCGGCAGGCGGCGACGGCCTCGATCACCTCGTCGGCGCTCCGTGGCAGCACCACACCCTTCGGCACGTGCCGGTAGTTGGAGGCGTCGGTCGTATACAGCGCCAGTGTCGCGGCGTCGGCCAGGATCTCCACGGGTCCATTCAAGACAACCGCGGGCGAGAACGCATCGGCGAACCTCTCCGGACGGGTGTGTCGGAAACCACGTCCGGTGTGCGATCGTGAGCGCGTGACGGCGAGACGGCACGCCGCTGAAGACCTCGCCGCCGAGCACAGCGCGGTGCTCGGCGGGCTTCTTCGTGAGCGCGAAGAGCTGCTCGCCACCCTCGACCGGGTCGCGGCGCTCAACGGAACCGCGCGCCTGATCCGCGAGTCGATCGGCACGCATTCCGGCTTCGTCGCCGAGCTGACCGGGCCCGAACAGGCGGTGATCCGCTGGATGTCGGGCACCCGCACGGACGCGCTGCAGGACCTCGCCGTGCCCATCGGCCAGGGCATCGGCGGGCGGGTGCTCGCGCTGGGCAAGCCGGTGAGGGTCAACGACTACGTCAACTCGCCGAGTATCACCCACCAGTTCGACGCGCAGGTCCGCGGCGAGGGCCTCGCCGCGATGATCGCCGTCCCGATCGTCAGCGGGACCGAGACCGTCGCCATCGCGTACGCCGCCATGCGCGAGCGCCGCGACTTCGGCGACGACGCGGTCCAGTCCCTCGAAGACATCGCCACCGAGGCCGGCCGGGCGCTGAAACTGGCGTCGGTCGCCGAGTCCGACCGGGAGACCGCGCTGTCCGCCGAGCGGCTCCGGATGCAGAGCGCGCTGCACGATTCGGTCGGCGCGCTGCTGTTCTCCATCGGCGTCCAGGTCCGGAACCTGCACGAGGACATCAGCGACAACCCGGCGCTCGAATCGCGGCTGCGGCGGCTGGAAGGTGACGTGTCGGCCGCGTCGAAAGCGCTGCGCGAGTCGTTGCTGGCGTTGTCGGAGTCGAGCCCGGAGCGGGCGCTGCCGGTAGAGCTGGCCGAGCACTGCCGCTCGTTCCAGGCCCGCTGCGGCGTCCCGGCGCGGTTCGTCCAGCTCGCCCCGGTGCCGCGGCTGGACGCCGAACGCACCGGCCTGCTGGTCGCGGCCGTCCGGGAAGGCCTGCTCAACGTGGAGAAACACGCGGACGCGCTGTCCGTGGTGGTCAGCTTGCTGCCCAGCGACGACGGCGTGCAGGTGGTCGTCGCCGACGACGGGACCGGGCATCGCTCCGAAGACACGGAGCAACCCGGGCCCGGGACCGGGATGGGGCTGCGCGCGCTGGCCGAACGCGCCGCGCGGCTCGGCGGCCGGGTCAGCCTGGTCCGCGACGAGGACGATGGGTGCACGCTGCGCGCCTGGGTGCCGGAACCGTGCCGTCGCCGGTGACGGTCCTCGTCGTGGACGACCATCCGGTGGTCCGCGATGGGGTGAGCCTGCTGCTGCGCTACGACCCGGCGATGACCGTGGTCGGCTCGGCCGAGACCGGCCGGTCCGCGATCCGGCGGGCGGGTGAGCTGAAACCGGCGCTGATCCTGCTGGATCTGCGGCTGCCGGACATGCTCGCGCCCGAGGTCATCGCCGAGCTCCGGCGCGTGCACCCGGCGGGGCGGATCGTGGTGTTCACCGCGCACGGCGACCATCAGGGCGTGCGGGCCGCGCTGGATTCCGGCGCGCACGGCTGCCTGCTCAAGGACGTCGCCGGGACGGATCTGGTGGCGGCGTTGCGGCAGGTGCTCAAGGGTGAGCGCGTCGTCGATCCACGCATCTTCCCCGACGACGGCCAGCGGTCCGACGCGCTGGCCCGCAGCGGCCTGACGCGGCGCGAGTACGAGGTCCTGCGGCTCGCCGCACAGGGTCAGACGAATCCGGAGATCGCGGAATCGACCGGCCTGGCGCGGAACACGGTGAAGACCTATCTGCAGTCGGCGCTGCACAAACTCGGCGCCCGGAACCGCGTCGAGGCCATCGGGAAGGCCTCCGAAGCCGGCCTCCTCTGACGCATTTCGTCCTCTGAATGCGGTAGTTGCGCGTGCAAGTACCGCATTCAGAGGACGAAATGCGCTGTGTCCGTTTTGTAGCCGTGTGGGTCTCCAGGTGGGGGTAACGCGGCGGAGGGTGCCCACGCAGGATGACCGCCACCGATCGTGACTCGGGTCACACGGATGGAGGAGGCGGCTTGCTGAGTGTCCGTGATCTTCAAGTGCGGTACGGCCGATCGGTGGCCGCACTGCACGGGGTCGACCTCGACGTTTCACCTGATGGAGTGCTGGCCGTCCTCGGCAGCAACGGTGCCGGGAAGTCGACGCTGCTCCGCACCGTGTCCGGCACGCTCCGTATGCACCGCGGCTCGGTTTCCGCCGGCGAGGTGCGCTACGACGGCAAACCACTGACCAAACTGGACCCCGCCCGCATCGTCGGTCTCGGCGTGGTCGGCGTCCCCGAGGGTCGCCAGGTCTTCGCGCGGATGACGGTCGAGGAGAACCTGCGCGCGGGCGGGATCGGCGCCCGCTCCCCCGAGCAGCGCGCCGCCGCGCGCAAACGCGTCGACGAACTCTTCCCGGTCCTGTCCGAACGGGCCAAGCAACGAGCGGGCCTGCTCTCCGGCGGCGAGCAGCAGATGCTCGCGATCGGCCGCGCGCTGATGTCGGGCCCTCGGCTCCTGCTGCTCGACGAACCCTCGCTCGGTCTCGCGCCGAAGATCGTCGAGCAGATCGGCGACATCATCCGCGAGATCCACGACCAGGGCACCGCCGTGGTGCTGGTCGAGCAGAACGCCGTGATGGCGTTGCGCGTCGCCGATCACGCGATCGTCCTGGAGGTGGGCAGGGTCGCGCTCGCCGGGACGACGGCCGAACTCGCGGCGAGCGAGGAGGTCCAGCGGCTCTACCTCGGCGGCCACGCCGAATCGCAGGCCACCGCCGAGGCCGAAGCCGCCGACGCCCGCAAGCAGCTCGCGGGCCGGCGCCTGTCGAGGTGGGCCGGATGACGCCGCCCGAGCTGCACGTCGAGAACGTGACCCTGCGCTTCGGCGGGATCAGGGCGCTCGACGACGTCTCCTTCACCGTCGGCTCCGGTTCGCTGCACGCGCTCATCGGCCCGAACGGCGCCGGCAAGTCCAGCTGTTTCAACGTGATCAGCGGGCTCTACCGGGCGAACACCGGCAGCGTCCGGCTCGGCGACGCCGTCCTTTCCGGACTCCCGCCGCACCGGCTGGCCGGCCTCGGCGTCGGCCGGTCCTTCCAGAACGCCGCCCTCTCCCCCGGCTCCACCGTGCTCGACAACGTCATGCTCGGACGGCACGCGCTGACCAAGGGCGGCTTCCTCGCCTGCGGGCTCCGGCTGCCGTGGACGGTCCGCGCCGAACGACGGCATTCCGCGCGGGTCAAGGAGATCTGCGACTTCCTCGGCATCGGCGCGCTGGTGGATCTCCCCGTCGGCGCGCTGCCCTACGGCGCCGTGAAGCGCGTCGACCTCGCCCGCGCGCTCGCCGTCGAGCCGGTCCTCCTGCTGCTCGACGAACCCGCGGCGGGCATGAACGCCACCGAGACCGCCGAACTGGCCGGGACGATCCGCGACGTCCGCGACGAGCTCGGCATCTCGATCCTGCTGGTGGAACACGACATGGGGCTGGTGATGGGCATCGCGGACCGGGTCACCGTCCTGGACTTCGGCAGGCGGATCGCCGACGGCACCCCGGCCGAGGTCCAGTCGGATCCGGACGTGATCAGGGCATATCTCGGCACGGAGGCCACGGCGTGAACACTTTTCTGCAACTCGTGGTGAACGGGCTCGGCAAGGGCGCGGTGTTCGCGTTGCTGGCGCTGGGTTTCGTGATCATCTTCAAGGCCACCGAAGTGGTCAACTTCGCGCACGGCTCGCTCGTGCTCTTCGGCGGCTACCTGGTCGTCGTGACGCGCGAATCGCTCGGCTGGGCGGGCGCTTCACTGGTCGGCATCCTCTCGGCCGGTCTGCTCGCCCTTCTGCTGGAACGGTTCCTGCTGTCCCGCTCAAAGCACGCGGACGCGAACAGCCTGGCGCTGCTGACGATCGGTGTCGACGTGATCATCACCGAGGAGATCGTGCGGCGCCTCGGCGTCACGCTGCCGTTCCTCGGCGACGCCTGGGACGCGCAGCCGTTCCAGATCGGCGGGATCACGCTGTTCCGCACGCATCTGGTGGCGCTGCTCGTCGCCGCCGTGCTGATCACCGCGTTCACGTTGGCGTTCAAGTACTCCAACTGGGGCGTCGCGATGCGGGCGCAGGCCGAGAACCGCGAAGCCGCCGCGCTGATGGGAATCCGCAGTTCCCGGGTGACGGCGACGGCGTGGGTGGTCGCCGGGGTCCTCGCCGGGGTCGCGGTGCTCTTCATCGCCACGCAGGACTTCTCCGGCGCGGGACTGTCCCGCGGCACGCACTCCATCGCGCTCGCGGCGTTCCCCGCGGCCATCCTCGGCGGGCTCGACTCGACGGCGGGCGCGGTGGTGGGCGGCCTGGTCGTCGGGCTGGTCGAGGCGCTTTCGGCTCAGTACGTGTCGTTCGACTTCTCCAAGAGCGCGGTCTTCCTGGTGATGCTCGTGGTCCTGGTGGTGCGGCCGTCGGGGTTGTTCGGGACGAGGGAGAGCACACGTGTCTGACACCGCCGTGAAAGCCCCTCCCGCCGCCCCGCCGACACCGCCCGCGAAACGCGATCGGGGACGGCTGCTCAAGGCGCTGGCCTGGATCGCGCTGCTGGTCGTCCTGCTCGCGATCCCGTTGTACCTCGACGCCGCCTGGCTGAAGGCCGGGCAGTACATGATGATCGGCGGCGTCGGCGCGATCGGGCTGACGATGCTGGTCGGGCAGGCCGGGCAGTTGTCCCTGGCGCACGCGTTCTTCCTGCTGGCGGGCGCGACCGGGTACACCGTCCTTTCCGGACCGGTCGACGACGAGCGCGTGTTCGGGCTCGGCCTCGATCCGGGCCTCTCGCTGGTCGGCGCGGTGGTCATCGCCGCGCTGCTCGGCTTGGCGTTCGCGCCGGTTTCCGGACGGCTGCGCGGGATCTACCTCGGTGTCGCGTCGCTTTCGCTGGTGTTCCTCGGGCTCTACTTCGGACAGTCGGCCGAGACACTGACCGGCGGGACGTCGACCGGGCGCAGCCCCGAACCGTTCTCGCTGTTCGGTTTCCCGTTCACCAACGACGGCCCCGAAATCGAGCTGATGGGCGTGCCGATCCGGCAGGCGGAACGGCTCTGGTACCTGTTCCTGCTGCTGACCGTGCTCGCGTTCGTGGTCGCCAAGGCGGCGGTGCGCAGCCGGGTCGGCCGGTCGTGGCGCGCGGTGCGGGACAACGAGGCCGCGGCGTCCGTGATGGGCGTCAGTGTCACGCGCGCCAAGGCCGGCGCGTTCGCCGTCTCATCGGCGTACGCGGGGCTCGCGGGCGCGATGACCGTGCTGTGGTTCGACATCCTCAAACCCGACGAGAGCGAATTCGGCACGTACGGCATCAACATCTCCATCGCCTTCCTGGCCATGGTGATCATCGGGGGACTCGGCTCGGTGCCCGGCGCGCTGGTGGGCGCGTTGATCGTCAACGGGTTGCCGCAGGTGCTTTCGCTGTACTCCGCCGATCTCGGCTGGTTCTCCGGAACCGGCGACGGCGCACTGACCCCGATCCTGGTCAGCTCGTTCGTCTACGGCGCCGCGATCATCCTCGTGGTGCTCTTCGAACCTGGCGGGCTCGCCGCGATCGGTCGCCGGATCACGTCAGCAAGGAAACCTCATCTCCCGGAGGAGCAAGACAAATGAAGCGCACATATCCGGCCGTCGCGCTGGCGGCGGTCCTCGCCCTCTCGGCGTGCAGCACGAAGGCGGGCGACTCGGGGTCCTCGGGGGCGGACGGTTCGGGCGTCAAGACCGACAAAGGAGTGACGGCGTCGGAGATCACCCTCGGCGTGATGACCGACAAGACCGGGGTGTTCAAGAACCTCGGGCTCGGCATCACGCAGGGGAACGAGTTGTGGGCCAAGGACTTCAACGCCGGGGGCGGGGCGTGCGGGCGTCAGGTCAAACTCGAGACCGTGGACCACGGCTACAAGGCGGACACGGCGAAGACGCTGTATCCGCAGATCGAGCCGAAGGTCCTCGGCTTCGTGCAGTTGCTCGGCTCGCCCGTGGTGGCCGCGCTGAAGCAGAACATCGCGTCGGACAAGACCGTCGCCGCGCCCGCGTCGTGGTCTTCGGAACTGCTCGACAACCAGTACGTGATGATCGTCGGGACGACCTACGACCTGGAGATCATCGACGGCCTGTCGTACTTCCAGGAACAGGGCCTGGTGAAGGACGGCGACACGATCGGGCACGTCTACATCGACGGCGAGTACGGCAAGAACGGTCTGCGCGGCTCGCAGTTCTACGCGAAGAAGCACAATCTGACGGTCAAGGAGGTCAAGGTGACCTCCACGGACAACGACCTCACCAACATCGTCACCGGGCTCAAGGGCGACGGCGTCAAGGCCATCGTCCTGACCACCACGCCGGCGCAGACCGGCTCCGCCCTCGCGGCGAACAAGGCGCTCGGGCTCGACGTCCCCGTGCTCGGCAACAACCCGACCTTCGACCCGGTGCTGCTCAAGAGCCCGGCGGCGAACGCGCTGGACAAGCTGACGATCGTCGCCAGCAGTGTGCCGTTCTCCGCCGACATCCCCAAGGCCAAGGACGTCGCGACGAAGTACAAGGCGGCGTACAAGGAGACCCCGAACGGCGGGATCCCCTACGGATACGCGGTCGGCGAGGTCTGGGGCACGGTGCTCAAGAAGGCCTGCGAGAACAAGGACCTCACCCGGGAGGGCATCGCCGCGGCGCTGAAGCAGACGACGTCGGCGAGCACGGGTGACCTGGTGGCGGCGCTGGACTTCTCGAAGGCGGGCACCCCGGCGACGCGCCAGGTGTACGCGGCGACACCGGACGCGTCGGCCGAGGGCGGGGTCCGCTACGTCAAGCCGCTGTTCGAGGCTCCCGAGGCGAAGGAGTACGTGGCTCCGCACCAGAAGTGAGTCTCGCTTCGGCGAGTGCGTCCGCTTCGGCCAACGGCGTGGTGCCGTTGGCCGAAGCGGCGTCGAGAATCCTTCGCGTCGTCTCCTCCAGGGTTTCGACGCGGTCGAGCGCCTGTTCGTGAGTCAGGTCTTCGGCTTCGCGGCCGAGCGTGTAGACCACTCCCCCGGCGCTCGCGACGAAATCCGGGATCCACAGGATTCCCTTGGCGGCGAGGTCGTCCGCCACCGTGTCCTCAGTGAGCTGGTTGTTGGCCGGGCCGACGACGAGCGGCGCGTTGACCTCGGTTCCCGGGCCGAACACGCCGCCAACGGCCGCCGGCATCAGGATGTCGGCCTCGATGCCGAGCACTTCCTCCGGCTGGACCAGGGTCAGGCCTTGGTCGTGGGCCGCGGTGAGGCGTCGTTCGTCCACATCGGACACGATGACCTCGGCGCCGCGCGTGACCAGATCGGCGGCCAGGTGGGCGCCGACCGAGCCGTAGCCGCTGATGACCACCTTGCGGCCGTGCATCTCGTCGTCACCGAAGACGGCCCGCGCGCCCGCTCGCAGGGCGGCGAGCACGCCGACGGCGGTCGGCCCGCTCGACGAACCGGTCCCACCGTGCTCCTCGGGGAGGCAGAACACGTGCGGGGTGCGCTCGCGCAGCACGAGCATGTCCGCCGGGCCGGTTCCGACGTCCGGACCGGCGAGATACGCGCCGTCGAGTGACGCGATGAGGTCGGCGTGGTCGAGCAGGATCTCGCGCCGCTGCTCGGCGGTCGGCACGGCGTCGAGCGCGACGACACTCTTGCCGCCGCCGAAGTCCAGGCCCGCGACCGCGCATTTGCGCGTCATCGCCGCGGACAGCCGCAAGACGTCGTCGATAGCGTCGTGGACCCGCGGATAGACCTTGAACCGGCAGCCGCCGACGGCCGGGCCGAGCGTGCTCGAATGCACGGCCACCATCGTGGTCACTCCCGACCGGCGTCCCCTCCGGACGACCAACTCCTGTACGGACATTCCGCTTCCTCCCACGCATTTAGTCGGCTAATTGCGTTGAAGCTAGGCTGACGCCCAAGCTTGCGGAGGCTCTGCCGAACGTTATTCGGCAGACCGGGCGAAGGAGTGAGCGTGGACGAACTTGATTCGGCGATCATCCGGGAACTCCAGGCGGATGCGCGGCAGTCGAACCGCGACATCGCCCGCAAGGTCGGCGTCGCGCCGTCGACCTGCCTGGAACGGACCCGGCTGCTGCGGGAGCGCGGCGTCATCCGCGGGTATCACGCCGACATCGACCTGCGCAGCCTCAACCGCGGCGTCCAGGCGATGGTCTCGGCGCAGGTGCGGCCCTTGAGCCGGGAGGTGATCGACTCCTTCCAGCGTTCGGTCGCGGAATTGCCGGAAGTCCTTTCGGTCTTCGTCACCGCCGGCAGCGACGATTTCCTGATCCATGTCGCCGCACAGGACGTCGATCAGCTCCACGCATTCCTGGTGGATCGCTTGGCGAAGCGTAAGGAGATCATCGGCTTCCGCAGCTCGATCATTTTCCGCCATCTGCGCAAGACCGAACTGGAACCGCTTCCGCCTCGAATACCCGGTGATACCCCTTAGTGGGCGACTCGCCGCCCTTCAGTCCGCCCGAAATCCCGGACTTCGCATCCAAGGAGACGGAAACTGTCGGGGGTATGGGTTTGACTGTTCAGTGCGGGACGGAAAGGAGGCACGCCATGGACCTTCGGACGGACCTCAACCATCGTGAGCGGGCCACCCTGAGAGCCGTGGCCGAGGGCCACGCCGAGATCAGCTGCAGCCGCGAGCCGGACCTGTTCGTCGACGGCCTCGCCTGCTGCGACCAGCACACCGCGCATCGCCTCGCCCATCTCGGGCTGGTGGCGCCCGCCAGAGACGGCCGGTGGGGCGAGCGCGTTCCGGCCCTGCTCACCGAGGCCGGGGCGGCCGCGTTGGACGACCTCGCGGGCCCCGGAGCGGCCGCGTAAAACGGTTGCCAGGGCGCCTCGCCGTCGCCACGCTTTGCCGATGCTTGTCTTTTTGGAGACCGAGCGGCTCCTGCTGCGACAGTTCACCGACGCCGACGTCGACGACCTGTTCGCGCTCTACGACGACCCCGAAGTCATGCGCTACCTCAACGGTGGCGAACCCGCCGACCGGGCGGAGATCGTAAACCACGACCTTCCCGCCTTTCTCGGTTACTACGAGCGTTTCCCCGGTTACGGGTTCTGGGCGGCGATCGAGAAATCGAGCGGGGATTTCCTGGGCTGGTTCCATTTCCGCCCGTTGCGCGATCACCCTACGGACGACCCCGAACTGGGCTACCGGCTGAACCGGTCGTCCTGGGGCAAGGGGTATGCGACCGAAGGTTCGCTCGCACTCCTGGAGAAGGGTTTCACCGAATTCGGGGCCACGCGGATCTGGGCGGCGACCATGGCGGTGAACCTGGGGTCCCGGCGGGTCATGGAGAAGATCGGGATGCGGCACGTCCGGACCTATCACGAGCACTTCGACAACCCGATCCCCGGCACGGAGGAGGGCGAGGTCGAGTACGCCATCACGCTGGAAGAGTGGCGGGCCCGTCCCCACGCGTGATCGAAGGCGTAACTCGCGTGATCAGAGGCGTAACTCGCGTGATTGGAGGGCGATCATCGAGTTACGCCTTCAATCACGTGAGTGACGCGTCTGATCACGGGGTGGGCAGCCAGGTCTCGCCGATCTCCTCGGCGAGGGCCTCCCCGCCGGTGAGGTCGGCGAGCCAGGCGTGGAACGCGTCCCCCTGATCCGGCGCGAGTCCGACGTCGAAATGCGCGACGTCCTCGAAGCGGGTCGCGTGCAGCAGGTACGGCGACGAGCGGATGTCGTTCTCCAGCCGTCCGGCCCGGTCGTAGTCGACGACGACCTCCACCAGCCGCAGCCGCCGGTACTCCCGGACGCCGAGGACGTCGACGGCCTCCGAGACGGCCTGCCCGTACGCGCGGATCAGGCCGCCGGCCCCGAGCAGCACCCCGCCGAAGTAGCGGGTCACCACCGCGACGGTGTCGGTCAGCTCCCGGCGGCGGAGCACCTCGAGCATCGGGGTGCCCGCCGTGCCCGCGGGCTCGCCGTCGTCACTCGAACGCTGGGTGCGCCCGTCGGCGCCCAACACGAACGCGTGACAGTGGTGCCGGGCCGCCGGATCGGCCTTCTTCCTGGCGGCGATCACCTCACGGGCGGCCTCTTCCGAGGTGACCGGGGCGAGCGCGCAGAGGAAGCGCGACCGCCGGATTTCGATCTCGTGGACCCCGGTGCCCGCCACGGTGAGATAACGATCCGCCATCGGCCAAGCCTCTCAAACCGGCCGGGACACTCTGCCGTTCGGGCGATTCGACGGTCACCCGGGGTCACCGCAACACCGGCGAAACCCACTCCACTGCGCGATCCAGGTCACACTATCGGGGGATGCGCGCAGTGATTTACGCAGGTCAGCGCGCTGATGCTCCACTGAGTGGACATGTCGTTCCAGCCAGTGGGCAGATGATGTTTGAAGTCAACGCCCGCGTGGCATTTCCCACCCCGACCAAGCGACGTATGTCGATAACAGCGATTTCACACTATCGTCATAAGACCGGCGAACCCGGGAGTAACACGTGTACCCGTCAGCCGCCCACCACAGTGGCCAGACGGCACCCACGTGCACAGCAGTACCGATATGCGCATCGGCCGCCCAGTGCAGTGCGGCTCTACGAGGCCTGCCCCCGTTTCCGCGGGCGGGATCGTTCCCTCTCGACTGACCATCGCGGTCCCGGACCACTCCGTTAACTGGTTCACGTACGAACCACCCGAACGGAGTGGTACCGGTCGCGCCGACGCCTTGGGAGGCGGCCAGCCGTGACCCACCATGCCAGCTACAAGGGCAGCAAGGCCCCCGAAGGCCTGTACGACCCGGAGTTCGAACATGACGCCTGCGGTGTCGCGTTCGTCGCCGATCTCTCCGGTAAACGCGATCACGGCATCGTCGCCAAAGCGCTGATCGCGCTGCGGAACCTGGAACATCGCGGGGCCCGCGGCGCCGACCCGGAGACCGGCGACGGCGCCGGGATCCTCATCCAGGTCCCCGACGAGTTCTATCGCGAGGTCGTCGGGTTCGCACTTCCCGAGCCCGGCGCGTACGCCGTCGGCACGGCTTTCCTTCCGCAGGACGAAAACGCCCGCGGCCGCGCGATGACGACCATCGAGCGCGTCGCCGCCGAAGAGGGCATGCGCGTCCTCGGCTGGCGTGAGCTTCCCGTCCACACCGAACACGTCGGCACCGGCGCGGCCGAGACCATGCCGTACTTCAGCCAGCTGTTCCTTGCCGGACAGGACGCACTGGAGGGCCTTGCCCTGGAACGCGCCGCCTTCGTGGTGCGCAAACGTGCCGAGCACACGCTCGTCGAGGACGACGTCTACTTCCCGAGCCTGTCTTCGCGCACCATCGTCTACAAAGGAATGCTCACCGAGCCGCAGGTCGAGAAGTTCTTCGCCGACCTCACCGACGAGCGCGTCACCAGCGCCATCGGCCTGGTGCACTCCCGATTCTCCACCAACACCTTCCCGTCGTGGCCGCTGGCGCACCCGTACCGGTACGTCGCCCACAACGGCGAGATCAACACCCTGCGCGGCAACCGGAACTGGATGGACGCGCGTGAGGCGCTGCTCGAATCCGACCTGATCCCGGGCGACCTCAAGCGGATCTACCCGATCATCACCCGCGGCGCGAGCGACTCGGCCTCCTTCGACGAGGTGCTGGAGCTGCTCCACCTCGGCGGACGGCCGCTGCCGCACGCCGTGCTGATGATGATCCCGGAGGCCTGGGAGAACCATCAGGAGATGGACCCCGCGCGCCGCGCGTTCTACGAGTTCCACTCGACGCTGATGGAGCCGTGGGACGGCCCGGCGCTGGTCTCCTTCACCGACGGCACCCAGATCGGCGCGGTGCTCGACCGCAACGGCCTGCGCCCCGCCCGGTATTGGGTCACCGAAGACGGCCTCGTCGTCCTCGCCAGCGAGGTCGGCGTGCTGGAGCTGGAGCAGTCCACGATCGTCCGGAAAGGACGGTTGGAGCCCGGCCGCATGTTCCTCGTGGACACGGCCGCCGGCCGGATCGTCGAGGACGAGGAGATCAAGGACCGCCTCGCCACCGAGCACCCGTACGACGAATGGGTCGAGGACGGGCTGCTCCCGCTCGACGGGCTTCCCGAACGTGAGCGCGAGATCCCGCCGCACGCCGCGCTCGTGCGCCGTCAGCAGGCTTTCGGCTACACCGAAGAGGAACTCGACGTCCTGCTCCAGCCGATGGCCCGCACCGGCGCGGAGCCGATCGGCTCGATGGGCAACGACTCCCCCATCGCGTCGCTGTCCAGCCGCCCGCGGCTGATCTTCGACTACTTCATCCAGCTCTTCGCCCAGGTGACCAACCCGCCGCTGGACGCGATCCGCGAGGAACTGGTCACCGCGCTCGGCACCCAGCTGGGCGCGCAGCCGAACCTGCTGGAGGCCGACGCGTCGTCGTGCCGCCGGATCGTGCTGCCGTTCCCGGTGCTGGACAACGACGAGTTCGCGAAGCTGGTGCACGTCAACGACGACGGCGATCTGCCCGAGTTCCAGGCGGTCACCGTGCACGGCACCTACGACGTCCACGGCGGCGGCGAGGCGCTCGTGCGGCGGCTCGACGAGATCCGCGCCGAGGTGTCCGCGGCCATCGCCGAGGGCGCGCGGCTGATCGTGCTGTCCGACCGCGGCATCGACGAAGACCACGCGGGCATCCCGTCGCTCCTGCTCACCGGCGCGGTGCACCACCACCTGGTGCGCGAGAAGACCCGCACGCAGGTCGGCCTCATCGTCGAGGCGGGCGACGCGCGCGAGGTGCACCACATCGCGCTGCTGATCGGCTACGGCGTCGCGGCGGTGAACCCGTACCTGGCGATGGCGACCGTCGAAGAGATGGCCGACCAGGGCCTGATCCCCGGTGTCACCGCGAAGCAGGCGACCGCGAACCTCATCAAGGCGCTGGGCAAGGGCGTCCGCAAGACGATGTCGAAGATGGGAGTGTCCACAGTGGCCTCCTACACCGGCGCGCAGATCTTCGAAGCGGTCGGGCTCGGCGACGAGGTCATCCAGAACTGCTTCACCGGCACCACTTCCCGGCTCGGCGGCGTCGGCTTCGACACGCTCGCGCTGGAAGTCGCCGAGCGGCACCGCCGGGCGTTCCCGCGCGACGGGTTCCGCGCGAACCACCGCGAGCTGGAGACCGGCTCGGACTACCAGTGGCGCCGCGAGGGCGAACCGCATCTGTTCAACCCGCAGACGGTGTTCAAGCTGCAGCACTCCACCCGTGCCGGGAAGTACGAGGTCTTCAAGGAGTACACGAAGGCCGTCGACGACCAGGCGCAGAAGCTGTACACGCTGCGCGGGCTGTTCGACTTCAAGATCGGCCAGCGGCCCGCCGTGCCGATCGAGGAGGTCGAACCGGTCTCCGAGATCGTCAAGCGGTTCGCCACCGGCGCGATCTCCTACGGCTCGATTTCGGCGGAGATGCACGAAACCCTCGCCATCGCGATGAACCGGCTCGGCGGCAAGTCGAACACCGGTGAGGGCGGCGAGGATCCGGACCGGCTCTACGACCCCGAACGCCGCAGCGCGGTCAAGCAGGTCGCGAGCGGCCGGTTCGGCGTCACGAGCGAGTACCTGGTCAACGCCGACGACATCCAGATCAAGATGGCGCAGGGCGCGAAGCCCGGCGAGGGCGGCCAGCTGCCCGGCGCGAAGGTGTACCCGTGGATCGCGAAGACGCGGCACTCCACGGCGGGTGTCGGGCTGATCTCGCCGCCGCCGCACCACGACATCTACTCGATCGAGGATCTCGCCCAGCTGATCCACGACCTCAAGAACGCCAACCCGGCCGCGCGCATCCACGTGAAGCTCGTGTCCGAGGTCGGCGTCGGCACGGTCGCGGCCGGTGTGTCCAAGGCGCACGCGGACGTCGTGCTCATCTCCGGGCACGACGGCGGCACGGGCGCTTCGCCGCTGTCGTCGATCAAGCACGCGGGCGGCCCGTGGGAACTCGGGCTCGCCGAGACGCAGCAGACGCTGCTGGCCAACCGGCTGCGCGACCGCATCGTCGTGCAGACCGACGGCCAGCTCAAGACCGGCCGTGACGTCGTCATCGCCGCGCTGCTCGGCGCCGAGGAGTTCGGTTTCGCGACCGCGCCGCTGGTGGTGTCCGGCTGCATCATGATGCGGGTGTGTCACCTCGACACCTGCCCGGTCGGCGTCGCGACGCAGAACCCCAAGCTGCGCGAGAAGTTCAGCGGCAAGGCGGAGTACGTGGTGAACTTCTTCGAGTTCATCGCCCAGGAGGTCCGGGAATACCTGGCGGAGCTGGGATTCCGGTCCATCGCCGAGGCCGTCGGCCACGCGGAGATGCTCGACAAGCGCAAGGCGATCGACCACTGGAAGGCCGCCGGGCTCGACCTGTCGCCGATCTTCCACGTGCCCGACATGGCCCCGGCCGGGCTGCGGCACCAGCAGACGGTGCAGGACCACGGGCTGGAGAAGGCGCTCGACAACACGCTGATCCAGCTCGCCGAGGGCGCGCTGTCCTCCGGGGACAAGGTGCGGCTGGAACTGCCGGTCCGCAACGTGAACCGGACCGTCGGCACCATGCTCGGCCACGAACTCACCAAGCGGTGGGGCGGCGAAGGCCTGCCGGACAACACGATCGACGTCACCTTCACCGGGACCGCCGGTCAGTCGTTCGGCGCGTTCGTGCCCAAGGGCATCACGCTGCGGCTCTACGGCGACGGCAACGACTACGTCGGCAAGGGTCTCTCCGGTGGACGGCTCATCGTGCGGCCGCCGAAGGTGGCGCGATACAACGCCGAAGAGCACATCATCGCGGGCAACGTGATCGGCTACGGCGCGACCAGCGGCGAGATCTTCATCCGCGGCAAGGTCGGCGAGCGGTTCTGCGTGCGCAACTCGGGCGCGCTGGCCGTCGTCGAAGGCGTCGGCGACCACGGCTGCGAGTACATGACCGGTGGCCGTGTGGTCGTGCTCGGCAGCGTGGGCCGCAACTTCGCGGCCGGCATGTCGGGCGGCGTCGCCTACGTGCTGGACCTGCCCGCGCACCGGATCAACCCGGAGATGGTCGACGTCGACCCGCTGGATTCGTCCGATGTGGACTTCCTGCGCGAGGCGCTCGAAAAGCATTACGACGAAACGGAGTCCGCGGTCGCGCGTGCGCTGCTCGCCGACTGGGACGCCGCCGTCGACCGGTTCGGCAAGGTCATGCCGAAGGACTACAAGCGCGTGCTCGCGGCGCAGGCTGAAGCCGAGCGTGACGGGCGTGACGTGAACGAGGCGATCATGGAGGCCGCACATGGCTGACCCCAAGGGCTTTCTGACCACCACTCGCGAGACGCCCAAGAGCCGTCCCGTCGACCTGCGCCTGATGGACTGGCGCGAGGTGTACGAGGACTTCGCGACGTCGAAGCTGCAGAAGCAGGCCGGACGCTGCATGGACTGCGGTATCCCGTTCTGTCACCAGGGCTGCCCGCTCGGGAACCTCATCCCCGAGTGGAACACGCTGACCTGGCGCGACGATTGGCGCGACGCGGCCGAGCGGCTGCACGCGACCAACAATTTCCCGGAGTTCACCGGGACCCTCTGCCCGGCGCCGTGCGAAACGGCGTGTGTGCTCGGGATCAACGACGATCCCGTCACCATCAAGCGGGTCGAGATCTCGATCATCGACCGGGCCTTCGAAGAAGGCTGGGTCACGCCGGAACCGCCGGTCGTCAAGACCGGCAAGAAGGTGGCGGTGGTCGGGTCCGGCCCGTCGGGACTCGCCGCGGCGCAGCAGCTCACGCGCGCGGGCCACAGCGTCGTGGTCTTCGAACGGGCCGACAAGATCGGCGGGCTGCTGCGCTACGGCATCCCCGAATTCAAGATGGAGAAGCACCGCCTCGACCGGCGCCTCGACCAGATGCGGGCCGAGGGCACGGAGTTCCGGACCTCGGTGAACGTCGGCGTCGACCTCACCGTCGAGGAACTCAAGTCGTCCTACGACGCCGTGGTCCTCGCCGGCGGCGCGACGGCATGGCGCGACCTGCCGATCGACGGCCGCGAGCACGACGGCATTTACCAGGCGATGGAGTTCCTCCCGCACGCCAACCGGGCCGCCGCCGGTGAGCTGGACGTCTCGCCGATCAGCGCCGAAGGCCTCGACGTCGTGGTCATCGGCGGTGGCGACACCGGTGCGGACTGCGTCGGGACCTCGCACCGCCAGGGCGCGAAGTCGGTGACTCAGCTGGAGATCATGCCGAAGCCGCCGCTTTCGCGGTCCGACGCGCATCCGTGGCCGACGTACCCGATGATCTACCGCGTTTCGTCCGCGCACGAAGAGGGCGGCGAACGGCTGTACTCGGTCAACACCCAGGAATTCCTGGCCGACGCCGACGGGCGCGTGCGCGCGCTGAAGCTGGTCGAGGTGCGCAACGAGGGCGGCAAGTTCGTCCCGGTCGAGGGCACGGAACGCGAACTGCCCGCGCAGCTGGTGCTGCTCGCGATGGGCTTCGTCGGCCCGGAGCGGGAAGGCCTGCTGGAGTCGCTCGACGTCGAACTGGACCAGCGCGGCAACGTCGCCCGCGACAAGTCCTTCAAGACCAGCGTCGACAACGTGTTCGTGGCGGGCGACATGGGCCGCGGCCAGTCGCTCATCGTGTGGGCGATCGCCGAAGGCCGCTCGGCCGCGGCCGGGGTGGACGCGTTCCTCACCGGGCGGGACGTGCTGCCCGCCCCGATCGCGCCGACCGACCGGCCTCTCACCTAGGCCGCTTTAGCGCGTGAAGGCCCCCTTCCCTCGGCTGAGCCGAGGGAAGGGGGCCTTCACGCGTTTTTGCCCGACTAAACGCGGGGCGTGACGGAGGCACTGGTCCTTTCGAGTGATAAAACCGCCGAAAGAGGGTACTTGCGGGTGAGGACGGCGAGCTTTCGGTATCGGTTGTATCAAGGGGTAAGACCCGCACGGCGACGACCGGCACAGACCTGCCGGGGCCGCCGGGCGGGGTTTCAAGGAGGGGGTTCCTTGCCATGTCCGTCGATCTGACCATGCCCTTGGAATGGAAGACCGCGACCGGCGACGCCGCGAAGATGCTCGAAGAACTACAGCCGAACATCCTCAAAGCCCACGCTCGCGACCATTTTTCCGCACTGTTCCTCCGGTTTTCGGAGGCACCGGACGCGATGAAGTTCCTCGCGTCGCTCGTCCCGCTGATGAAGTCCGCGAAAGCCCACCTGACCGAGGTCGAACGCTTCAAAACCGAAGGGGTGAAGGGGTCGCCCTACGTCGGCACCGGGCTGACGGCGGCGGGCTACCGGTTCCTGAAAATCGAAGTGCCGCAGGACGAATCGTTCGGTCTCGGCATGCGCGCGCAGGAGACCCGCGAGAAGCTGAACGACCCGCCGCGCTCCACGTTCGACGGGGGATATCACGACGAGATCCACGCGGTCGTCATCGTCGGCGACGCCGAGGACGCTCCGATGACCGCACGCCGGAACGAGGTTCTGGCGCTGATTCCGCCGACGGTTTCCGTCGTCGCCGAGGAAACCGGATTCGGGCGGGTGAACGCCAACGGTGACGGAATCGAGCATTTCGGCTACGTCGACGGCCGGAGCCAGCCGCTGTTCCTGGTCGAGGACATCCACGCGGAAAAGACGGGAACGGACGGGATCAGCGTCTGGGACCCGACCACTCCGCTGAATCAGGTGCTCGTCCCGGATCACGCCGCACCCGATCCCGGAGTGCATTTCGGCAGCTACTTCGTTTTCCGTAAATTGGAACAGAATGTGCGGCGGTTCAAGCAGTCGGAGGAGGTTCTGGCGGATCAATTGGGCCTCGTCGGCGAAGACCGGGAACGGGCGGGCGCGATGATCGTCGGCCGTTTCGAGGACGGCACTCCGCTGACCGCGCAGCGGGAAGAGGGTGCGGAAAGTCCGGTACCGAACAACTTCGACTATGGAAGTGACGCCGCCGGCGCCAAATGCCCCTTCCAGGCCCATATCCGGAAGACGAACCCGCGCGGCAGCGGAGGCGCCGAACAGCCACCGCAGGAACGCCTGCACCTGATGGCGCGGCGGGGCGTGCCCTACGGCGAACGAGCCGACGACCCGAACGCCGATCTCCCGCCGTCGGCCCGGCCCAGCGGCGGCGTCGGGCTGCTGTTCATGGCGTTCAATTCGGTGCTGGGCAACCAGTTCGAGTTCACCCAGGCGACCTGGTCGAACAACCCGGGGTTCCCGATCCCGCCCGTCGGGGTCAAGCCGCCGGGCCTCGACCCGGTCATCGGCCAGGGCCCGCGGCCGGAATCCGTCTACACCACGGAATGGGCGGGCACGAGCACGGTGACCGCGGATCCGATCCCGCAGGCGGTGACGCTGAAGGGCGGCGACTACTTCTTCATGCCGTCACTCGCCTTCCTTCGCGGGCTCGGCGGAAAGGGCTGATCTGGCGGCGAATATCCGCTGAACGTCACCGGAACGGGCGTAAATCCGATATCGATCCGGAGTCGGCGGAGATAGCCTGCGAAACGGGCCGGTCCTGGGCGTGCCGGCCACCGGGCGGACGCCGGTCACACTGGGGGTGGCCGGCGCCCGCCCTTTCACCCTTTTCCCTCCCGCTGTCCCGAAACCGCCGCTTCTCGCCGCCCGTATCGCGACGCGTAGTACTTTGTCCGGTGCGGTAAGCGACATCGGGCTTCGGGGAGGGAGCTGGGGATGAATCGGCATGAACGACTCACGGCTTTATTGGACATGGTGGGAGAACAGGAAAAAGTCGACGTCGAGGTTTCGGCGGGCGAACTCGGTGTCTCCCCCGCGACGATCCGCCGGGACCTCGATCACCTGGCGGGCCGCAATCTCGTGGTCCGCACGCGCGGCGGCGCCGTCGCGAGCAACGTCGCGTACGACCTTCCGTTGCGGCACAAGGCGGCGCGCAACGCGCCCGAACAGCAACGGATTTCCGCCGCCGCGGCCAGAATGGTCGACCCCGGCATGGTGGTCGGCCTCAACGGGGGCCTCACGAGCACCGAAGTGGGCCGCGCGCTCGCGACCCGGCCGGACATGGGCGAGCCGACCGGCGGGCCGTCGCTCACCGTGGTGACGAACGCGCTCAACATCGCCCACGAACTGGCCGTGCGGCCCAATATCAAGATCGTGGTGACCGGCGGGGTCGCGCGGCAGCAGTCGTTCGACCTGTCCGGGCCGCTGTCGCACCTGTTCCTCGACCAGATCTCGCTGGATCTGGTGTTCCTCGGGGTGGACGCCTTCGACCCGGTGCACGGCGCGCAGGCCCATCACGAGGGCGACGCGAGCACGAACCGGCTGATGGCCGCCCGTGCCCGTCAGGTCGTCGTGCTCGCCGACAGCGGGAAACTCGGCGGTCACGCCTTCGCGAAGATCTGCGCGACCACCGACGTCGACGTTCTCGTCACCGATGGCCGCGCGGATCCGGAGCGGGTGCACGCCTTCGAGGAGGAAGGCGTGCGCGTGGTCAAGGCTTGAGCCGGTCCAGTGCGAGCAGCGCCGCGCCGAGCCGGCCCGCCTCGTCGCCGAGCTGCGCGATCCGCAGTTCGGGCATCCGCTGGAACTGCAGGTTCGCCGCCAGCCACGCACGGACAGGTTCGAGGACGTAGTCGCCCGCGGTGAACAGGCCGCCGCCGAGGACGACGACTTCGGGCGCGAGCAAGGTGACCAGGGTCTTGATGCCGTGGCCGAGCCCCTCGAGGGCGTCGTTGACCACGGAGATCGCGGCCTCGTCGCCGTGCCGAGCGGCGTCGACCACCTGCTCGGCGCCGTCCGCGGGCCGCCCCGTGTGCTCGCTGTAGCGGCGGGCGATGGCCGACGCGGAGGAGATCGCCTCGAGACATCCCGTCGCGCCGCACCCGCACGCCAGCCGGTGGCCGACGTCGATATGCCCGATCTCGCCGCCTTGCCCGCCCGCGGCGTACAGCTTCCCGTCGAGCTGGAGCGCGGCCGCGATCCCGGTGCCGACCGGGATGAAGGCGGCGTCGGTGCAGCCCTTGCCCGCGCCGACGCGGAACTCCGCGAGCCCGCCGGCGCGGACGTCGTGCCCGAACGCGAACGGCAGCCCCAGCCTGCGGTCGAGCATCTCGCCGAACGGCACGTTCCGGAAGTCGAGGTTCGCCGAGAACCGCGCCACTCGCCCGATTTCGTCGACGATGCCGGGGATGACCACGCCGACGGCGTCCGGCGTCCCGGTCCCCGCCTGCTTGCCCAGCGTTTCCACGATCCGCGCGACCTGGTCCGCGAGCGCCTCGCCGTCCGCTCCGCGCGCCGTCGGCTCGCGCAGGCTGGCGAGGTCTTTCAGGTCCGCGTCGTACAGGGCCGCCTTGATGGACGTTCCGCCGACATCGAGTGCCGCCACCGCAGGTGTCATAGCTGGATTTTGACATGCGGCCCGTCGCGGCCCGCAAGGATTCCGCCGACGCCGTATCGTCAGCCGCGCGGTGTCAGGTACCCCTGGGAGAACGCCGTGGCCACGGCCGCCGCCCGGTCTTTGACGCCGAGTTTCGCGTACACGTGCAGCAGGTGGGTCTTCACCGTCGCTTCGCTGATGAACAGCCTCTTCGCGGCCTCGCGGTTCGTCGAGCCCTGGGCGATCAGTTCCAGGACTTCCAGTTCACGGTGGGAGAGCGGACCTGAGGCCGGCTGCCGCATCTGCCCCATCAACCGGGTCGCGACGGCGGGGGAAAGCATCGCCTTGCCCTCCGCGGCCGCCTCCACCGCGCGGAACAGTTCGTCCCTCGGCGCGTCCTTCAGCAGATATCCGGTGGCACCGGCCTGGATGGCGGGCAGCACGTCGCTGTCCGTGTCGTAGGTGGTGAGCACGAGGATCCGCGAGGTCACCCCGCGTTTCGCCAGCTCCTCGATGGCCGTGACGCCGTCGATCCGGGGCATGCGGAGATCCATGAGGATCACGTCGGGCCGGAGCTTCACCCCCGCGGCGATGGCCTCCTCGCCGTCCCCGGCCTCACCGAGGACGTCGAAGCGCGGGTCTGCGCTGAACATGCCCCGCAACCCGTCCCGCACCACCGGGTGATCGTCGACGATCAGCAGCGAGATCATCGCTCGGCCCCGGCCGGGATCGCCGGCACGGACGCCGAGATCGCGGTGCCCCCGCCCGGCTCCGACTCGATGTCGAGCCGTCCGGCGAGGCGCTGCACGCGCTGCCGCATCCCGGCCAGCCCGTACCCACCGTTGGCAGAACCCTTGGCGCGCTTGGCAGAGGGCTCGAAGCCCACCCCGTCGTCACGCACGTCGAGCGTCACCAGATCCTCCATGTACGACAGGGTCAGGCCGACTCTGCCCGCCTTCGCGTGCTTGGCCACGTTGGCCAGTGCTTCCTGCGCGGCCCGGAGCAACGTCACCTCGACATCGGCGTGCATCGGCCGGGGGTCGCCGGTGGTGGTCAGCACCGCCTCGACGTGGTTCACCTCCGACCAGCGTCTGGCCACCTCGCCGATCGCGTCCTGGAGCCTGCCCTCGGCGAGCGGTTCCGGCTGCACCGCGTGCACCGTCCGGCGTGCCTCGGTCAGGCTCTCCCTCGCGAGGTTCATCGCGTTCGTCACGTGCCGGTGCAGCACCGGGGGCTCGTCCAGGGTCTGTTCGGCGGCCTGGAGCTGGGTGAGGATGCCTGCCAGGCCCTGAGCCAGGGTGTCGTGGATGTCCCTGGCGATCCGCTGCCGCTCGTCGAGCACCCCGGCCTCCCTGGCCTGGACCAGCAGCTGGGCGTGCAGGCCGGCGTTCTCCTCCAGCGCCGCCTCCAGCCTGGTGTTCGCCTCGTGCAGCTCGGCGAGCGCCCGCTTCTGTTTGAGGTTGCGCTCGTCCGACTGCTCGGCGATCCGGGAGAAAGCACTGGCCAGCACGGTGATGATCACACTGAGCGCCGCCCACGCCGCCCACATGTTCTCGTCCTGGATCCCGGTCAGCCCACCCAGGTACGACACCGCCGAGATCACGGACGTGGCGGCGACCCCGACGTAGCGCCACCGGCCTTTCAGGTAATGGAACGCCTGGGGGTAGCCGATGAAGGCGAACAGGCCGTACCACGGCGCGACCGCGACCAGGCAGGCCGTCAGCACCATCAGGCCCGTGTAGTACAGGCCCATCAGCGGGCCGTTGCGGTGCCATTCCGGGTGGAGCGTGTGGAACCAGAAGGTCCAGGCCAGGATCCCGGCCGAAAGCGCGAGCACCGCCGGGAGGTGCACCGGCACCCGCCAGATCGGCAGCAGCACCGAGATGAGGACGTCGATCGCCAGCAGGACGTACGGAAGGACGTCGAAGACCTTCGTCTCGACCCGTTCCCAGCGGTCGAACTCCGCACGGAGCTCCGCCTCGATGCCCACGACTCACTCCCAGCGGAAGTACCGGGCGGCCAGCCCGCCCGCCACGATCGTCCACCCCAGCAAGACCGCCACCTGCAGTGGTTGCGGCCAGTGACCGGCGGTGGCGTCCTGCAATGATTGCACGCCGGCGCCCAGCGGGGTGAAGTCGCTGATCGTCCGCAGGACGTCGTTCATCTCGGCGCGCGGCACCCAGAGACCGGCGAAGAACAGGATCGGGAAGAACAGCAGGGTCCCGATCGCGCCCGCGCTCTTGCCGGTCGGCGCGACGGAGGCGACGAGCAGGCCGAGGGCGAACATCGCCAGCGCCGTCAGCAGATAGGCGATCAGGTACGCGAAGAACTGCCGGGGCAGGCCCACGGCGTACAGCACCCTGCCGATGGCCAGCACGACCAGCATCGTCGCCACGGACATGATCGTGGACATCAGCAGCTGCGCGCCGAGCATGACGTGCGGTTTGACCGGGGTGGTCCGCATGCGCCGCAGCACACCCTTTTCCCGGTAGGTGGCGAGCAGCTGGGACACGCTGTTCAGCGCGAACATGGCGAGGCCCATAGTGACGATGATCGGCAGGTACAGGGTGATCGCCCTGGCGCCGCCGAGGTCCGCGCTGGGTTCCCGCAGCGCGGGGAACGCGCCGAGGACCACGAGCAGGAGCGGCGGGAACGCGAGCACGAAGAACACGAGCATCGGCTCGCGGAAGAAGAGTTTGGTCTCGGCGACGGTGAGCCGGGCGAGGGCGGACATGGTGTTCTCTCCTCAGGAATCGATGGTGCGGCCGGTGAGCGCGACGAACGCGTCGTCCAGCGACGCCTGCTCGACCCGCAAGCCGGCCGCGGTGACCTGGTTGCGGGCGAGCACGGTGGTGACGGCGAGCAGCAGGTTGCCCGTGCCGGTCACGACGAGCTGGTCGCCCGCGCGGTCGACCGAGGTGACCTCGGGCAGCGCGGTCAGCACGGCGTGGTCCAGCGGGGCGGACGGCCGGAACCGGATGCGTTGCCGGTCGTCGACGCCGGCGACCAGCCCGGCCGGGGTGTCGAGCGCGACGACGCGGCCGGAGTCGATCACCGCGAGCCGGTCGCACAGTCGTTCGGCTTCTTCCATGAAATGCGTGACCAGCAGGATCGTGACGCCGCGCTCGCGGACGCGCTCGATCAGGCCCCAGGCGTCGCGGCGCGCCTGGGGGTCCAGGCCGGTGGTGAGCTCGTCGAGCACCGCCACCTTCGGGTTGCCGATCAGCGCGAGCGCGATCGACAGCCGTTGTTTCTGCCCGCCGGATAACCTGCGGAACTGGGTGTCGATCTTGTCGGTCAGGTCGAGGATGCCGAGAAGTTCCCGCCAGTCGGCCGGTTCACGGTAGAAGGAGCCGTACAGCTCCATCGCCTCGCCGACCTTGAGCTTGTCCGGCAACTCGCTTTCCTGCAGCTGCGCGCCGAGCAGCTGCCGCAGCTCGCCGGTTTCGCTTCGCGGGTCGATCCCGCAGACCCGGATGGTCCCGCCGTCCGGGACGCGCAGCCCCTCGACGCACTCGACCGTCGTGGTCTTGCCCGCCCCGTTGGGGCCCAGAATGCCGAAGATCTCGCCCTGCTCGACGGCGAAACCGACCCCGTTCACCGCGGTGTGGTCGCCGTAGCGTTTGACGAGGTCTTCCACCTCGATGATTGCCATACGAAGACCATGCCGCGCGGCGGGGGTCCGCCGAATCAACCGCCTGGCCACGGTTGAGGAGGGCGACGGTGGAGCCCCCATCAACCGATCGGTGGATGCCCGTGACGTCACGAGCCTGCGCCGATCGGGTTCCGTCACATTGACCGGACGCTTCGTCGCGACCTACGCTCGGTCGGCCAGACGACGGCACCCGGAACGCGGTGAGAATCCGCGCGGTCGCGCCACTGTGACCCCGAGCCATCGGGGAAGCCAGACCCGGAGCCGTCGTGACACCCCTGAAGAGGCCGCGCTAGCCCGAGGAGGTCCCACCGCCATGTCCGAAGCGGTAGCCGCAGTACCCGTCCCCGTCCGGATCCCCGTCCGCGAGATCCTGCCCTGGGCGGTGCTCGTCATCCTCCTGTCGCTGATCACGCTGTACTTCATCAGCGCCGAACAGGGCGCGGTGTCGGTGTTCGCGAACTCGTACGTCCACGAGTTCGTCCACGACGGCCGGCACCTGCTGGCCTTCCCGTGCCACTAGGCGGCACGCGTCCCATGATGAGGACCTTGCTGGTCCGCGGCATGCTCGCGGGCCTGGTCGCCGGTGTCCTGGCGACCCTTTTCGCGTACTTCTTCGGCGAGCCTTCGGTCGATGCCGCCATCGGTCTCGAAGGCACCGCCGCTCATTCGCACAGTGCTCCGGGTGCCCACGAACACGCCCCGGCCGAGGCCGAGGAAGAGCTGGTCACGCGTGGTGTGCAGAGCACCGTGGGCCTGCTGACCGGCGTCGGCCTGTACGGGGTCGCCGTCGGCGGGCTGTTCTCGCTCGCGTTCGCCTTCGTCTACGGACGCCTCGGCACTTTGCGGCCGCGGGTGACCGCGGCGCTGCTCGCCGGCGGCGCCTTCGTGGTCGTGTTCCTGGTGCCGTTCCTGAAGTACCCGGGGAATCCTCCCGCGGTCGGCCAGGCGGGCACGATCGGGAGCCGGACTTCGCTGTACTTCGGTTTCGTCGCGCTTTCGCTGCTGGTCGGCATCCTCGCGGCGGCGTTCGGCCGGAAACTGGCCGACAAGCTCGGCGCGTGGCGCGGCGGCCTGCTCGCCGCGGGCGGGTACGTCGTGCTGATCGGGGTGGCGGCGGCGCTGTTGCCGTCGATCGACGAAGTCCCCGACGGGTTCCCGGGTTCCACGCTGTGGACGTTCCGGCTCGCGTCGGTCGGGACGCAGGTGGTGCTCTGGACCGCGCTCGGGCTGACCTTCGGTGCCTTGGCCGAAAAGGCGTTGGGGCGTAAAGACACCGTGCGGGTCAGCTAGCATTTGGTCCTCTGAATGCGTCAGGGGACGCCGGGCGGCACGAAAGGCAGGCCGCCGTCGGCACCCTTCTCTATCAGCCGCAGCAGAGCCTCGGTGTCGACGTGTTCCTCGACGGCGTCAGCGAGCCGGTCCAGCATGCTCTCCCGCAACGCGCCGAAACCCGGTGCCCCGGCGGCGGGTGACCAGTCCGCCACCTCGCCCAGCCAGGCGCGGCGGAAACCGTCGTTCTCGAAGGCTCCGTGCCACATCGTGCCCCATACCGCGCCCTGCCGGTATCCGTCCAAAAAGGACTCGGCGGGGCCGGTGGGGGTCACGGTGCCGTGGTGGATTTCGTACGCCTCCACGGGTTGCCCGCGCCACGAGCCCGAGGGCCGGGCCAGCACCTTGTCGGCACTGAACGAAACGCGCGTCGGCAGCAGACCGAGACCGGGGACCGTGCCGGCGCCGGATTCGACGTCGTCCTCGATCTCGGCGGCCAGCATCTGGTAGCCGCCGCAGATCCCCAGCACCGGACGTCCTGCCTCGGCCCGCGTCCGCACGGCGTCCGCCAGGCCGCGCGCACGCAGCCACGCCAGGTCGTCCACGGTCGCGCGGGAACCCGGCAGGATCACCACGTCGGCGGACAGGACCGTGTCCGGATCTGCGGTCAGCGCGACCGAGACCCCGGGCTCGGCGGCGAGCGCGTCGACGTCGGTCGCGTTGGAGGCACGGGGAAAACGCACGACGGCGACCCGGAGCGACCCGCCCGACACGCCCCAGCCCGCGGCGGCGAGCGCGTCCTCCGAGTCGATCCACACCTGGTCGAGCCAGGGCAGCACGCCGAAGACCTCGCGGCCGGTGAGCTTTTCCAGCGTCTCCAGTCCCGGCCGCAGCAGGCCGACGTCACCGCGGAACTTGTTGACCAGCCAGCCCGAAACCAGCGCCTGGTCTTCGGCGGACAGCAGGGCGAGGGTGCCGAACATCGCGGCCATGACGCCGCCGCGGTCGATGTCGCCGACCACGACCACAGGCAGGCCGAAGCGGCGCGCCAGTCCCATGTTGACGTAGTCGCCTTCGCGAAGGTTGATCTCGGCCGGGCTACCCGCGCCTTCGCACAGCACGACGTCGAACCGTTGTCGCAACGAAGAAAACGTGTCGAAGGCGATCTCGGCGAGACCGGCGCGGCCGGTCGCGTACTCCCCCGCTTCCAGCGTGCCGAACGGTTTCCCGAGCGCGACGACGTGGCTGCGGCGATCGCTCCCCGGTTTCAGCAGTACCGGGTTCATCGCGGCTTCGGGTTCGACGCGAGCCGCCCGCGCCTGGAGCCATTGCGCGCGGCCGATCTCGGCGCCGTCCGCGCACACCATCGAGTTGTTCGACATGTTCTGCGACTTGAACGGCGCGACCCGCACGCCTTGACGCGCGAGCCAGCGGCACAACGCGGCGGTGACCAGGCTCTTGCCCGCGTCCGACGTCGTCCCCGCGACGAGCAGGCCGCTCACCGCGCGACCGCCACCGCGACAGCGAGCGCCGCGAGACCGACCGCCCTCGACAGCCGGACCGCTCGGCGCACGTCCACCGGTTCCGGCTCGCGGCCGTCGCCGAGGACGCCGCGGCGTTCGGTGCGTCCGCCGTAACTGTTCGTCCCACCCAGCCTGATCCCGAGGGCACCGGCGAAGGCGGCCTCGACCTGGCCCGCGTTGGGGCTCGGATGGTGCTTCCCGTCGCGGCGCCAGATCCGGAACGCGGGTTTGGCGAAACCGCCCGCCAGTGGCGCCGACGCCACGGTGAGCGCCGCGCCGACCCGGGACGGCACCAGGTTCGCCAGGTCGTCGGCCCTCGCCGACGCCCAGCCGAAGTTGGCGTACTTCGGGGACCGGTAGCCCACCATCGCGTCGAGCGTGTTGAGCGCGCGGTAACCCAGCAGGCCGGGGATCCCGGCGACCGCGCCCCACAGCAGCGGCGCGATGACCGCGTCCGAGGTGTTCTCGGCGATGGACTCGGTGGTCGCCCGCGCGAGTTGTTCGGTGTCGAGCCCGGTGGCGTCACGGGCGCACAGATGCGAAAGCCGCTGCCGCGCGCCGGGCAGGTCGCCGTCGTCGAGCAGCTTGGCCATGCGGGTGCCCTCGTCCGCGAGCCCCTTGCCGCCAAGGACCACCCAGGTGGATGCCGCGGTGAGCGCGAACCGCGCGAACGGACGCTTCCGGGTCCAGAACTGGGCCGCGACCCCCAATCCGGTGACGGTGCCCGCGCAGACGGCGGTGTACGCCGCGCCCCGCACCTTCGAATCGGCGTAAACCCGCTGTTCGAGGGCTTGCGCGGCCCGGCCGAAGCCCGCGACCGGATGCCTCCTCCGCGGATCTCCGAACACGGCGTCGGCGACGTAACCGGTCACGAGTCCGGCTGCGGTGGCGGCTTGTCGGAGTGGCACGTGGCGAACCGTAGCGCGTGCACGAGAATGCGGGGTATGACCAAGCTGACGCATCGCCTCGCGAAGGTCCTGGAGACCCTCGCGCGGGCACTTCGCCGCTATTCGCGCGACGACGGCAAGGTGCTGATACTGGGCGGCGTCCGCTCTGGGAAGTCACACCACGCCGAGCGGCTCGCGTCCCGTCACCCGCACCTGACCTACGTCGCGCCCGGGCTGCCGCCGAGCGCCGAAGATCCCGAATGGGCCGCCCGGGTGGCCGCGCACCGCGCACGGCGGCCGGGCCACTGGAAGACGGTGGAGACCACCGACCTGGCCACGGTGCTGCGCACGGCGACGCATCCGCTGCTCATCGACTGTCTCGGCACGTGGATCAGCCGGGTGCTCGACGAGGTCGGCGCCTGGGAGCAGCGCAAGGGCTGGGAACGGCGGCTCGACGACCGGCTGGAGGACTTCCTGGCGGCGTGGGCGCAGGCCGACGTGCCGGTGATCGCGGTCAGCAACGAGGTCGGCAGCGGTGTGGTGCCCGCGACGGTGTCCGGACGCGTGTTCCGTGATGTGCTGGGCGCGCTGAACAACCGGGTTGCCGCCGTGTCCGACCGGACCGTGCTGGTCGTCGCCGGACGGATGCTGGACCTGCCTTAGGAGTCACCATGCGTATCGCCATCCCGGACGCCGCCGCCGAAGCCGCGGCACGCACGAGACTGGACGGACTGGTCAAGCCGCTGGGTTCGCTCGGGCGGCTCGAAGACCTGGCCGCCTGGCTCAGCGCGGCGCACGGTGTCGTCCCGCCGCGGCCGCTCGACGACGTCCGCGTGGTCGTCTTCGCCGGGGACCACGGGGTTTCCGGGATGTCGGCGTATCCGCGTGAGGTCACCGCGGCCATGGTGCGGGTGTTCCTGGCCGGCAAGAGCGGTGTCAGTGTGCTGGCCGGGGTGGCCGGGGCGAAGGTGCGGGTGTGCGACATCGCGGTGGACTGGGACGGCGCGGACGTGCCCGCCGCGGTCACCGCGCACAAGGTCCGGCGGGGTTCCGGTTCGATCGACGTCGAGGACGCGCTCGCCGAGGGCGAGGCGCGGACGGCGTTCGAGCACGGGCTGGCGATCGCGGACGAGGAGATCGACGGCGGCGCGGATCTGCTCATTCCCGGCGACATGGGGATCGGCAACACGACGATCTGCGCGGCCGTCGTCGCCACGCTGCTCGGCCTTTTCCCGGAAGACGTCGTCGGTACGGGCACCGGGATCGACGAGGACGGGCGGGTACGGAAACTCGCGGTCGTCGAAGCCGCGTTGATCAGGGCCGGTGCGGTGAAAGACCCCTTCGCGGTGCTGACCGCGCTCGGCAGCGCTTGTCTCGCCGCGACGGCGGGCTTTCTCGTGCAGGCCGCGGTTCGGGGGGTGCCGGTCCTGCTCGACGGCGTCTTCTCCGGCGCCGCGGCGCTCGTCGCCCGCGAGATCGCGCCGGGTGCCGAACAGTGGTGGCTGGCCGGGCACCGGTCGACCGAACCGTCGCAGGCGTTCGCGTTGAAGTCGCTCGGGCTGGAGCCGATCCTCGACCTCGGGCTGCGGCTCGGCGAGGGCAGCGGTGCCGTGCAGGCGGTGCCGACGCTGAGGGCGGCGCGGGCGATCCTCGCGGACATGGGTCTGCTGGCGGATCTGGCTTGATCGCCGACGCGCTGAAGATGGCCGTCGGCACCCTGACCACCGTCCGGGTGCCGGCGCCGGGGGTGATCGACCGGCGGGTGGCGGGCGGCGCGATGGTGCTCGGCCCGCTGGCCGCCGTGCCGCTCGCGGCCGTCGCCGCGCTGATCGTCTTCCTGGGTGAGGTGATCGGTCTGCCCGCGTTCGCGTCGGCGGCGCTCGCGTTGGGCGCGGTGGCGCTGGGCAGCCGCGGCCTTCATCTGGACGGGCTCGCCGACACGGCGGACGGGCTCGGTGCTTCGTACGACCGCGCGCGGGCGCTGGAGGTCATGCGGCGCGGGGATTCCGGGCCGACCGGGATCGCGACCCTGGTGCTGACACTGCTCGTGCAGACCGGCGCGCTGGCCGGGGCGATCTCGGCCGGGCACGGGATCGCGGCGGTCGCGGTGGCGGTCGTCGCCGGACGCGGGGTGCTCTCGCTGTGCTGCGCGCGCGGCGTCCCCTCGGCACGGCCGGAAGGGCTGGGCGCGACCGTCGCCGGTTCGGTGCCGGTGTGGACGGCGGCGGTGGTGTTCGCCGTGCTCGCGGGCACGGCGGCGCTGGCACTCCCGTGGTGGCAAGGGCTCGCCGCGGTGGCGCTGGGGTATCTGGCCGCGGCGGCGTTGCTGACGCGGTGCGTTCAGCGGCTGGGCGGGGTCACCGGGGATGTGCTCGGCGGTTGCGTCGAGGTCGCCGTCGCCGGGGTCTTGCTGGCTTCGTCGTTCTGAAAGACGTAACTCGCGTGCTCAGAGACGCATCTCGCGTGCTTGGAGGCGTAACTCGCGAGTTACGCCTCCAAGCACGCGAGTTACGCGTCTGAGCACGCGAGTTACGCCTTCGGCCTCACTGGCCCCGGTCCGCAGTGGTATCCGGCGCCAGTTTCTCGTCGATTTCCGGCAACCAGAAGCACAGCTCGAGGGTCTTCATCCCGGCCCAGAGGCCGAGTTTGCGGCCCTGCGAAACCAGGGTGAGCGACGCGAACAGCAACAGCACCGCGAGCCCGGCCGCGATCCAAGGATGCTTCCCCGCGAAGATCTGGACGATCGCGGCGATGGCGCCGAACAGCAACGGCGGCGCGCAGTTGCGCACCATGAGCCCGGACGCGCGCAGCCGCGTGACGTCGACCGCGACCTCCTTGTCGTGCAGTTGCAGCGCGCACAGCAGAAGATGCGTGTTCTCCTTCAGGAACGGGCGGTCCTTCGCGGCGGGCATCCGGCGGACGAACTCCTCGGCGGCGTTCCTGCTCCGCCTCCGCGGCACGATCCGTTCCAGCGCCTCGCCGAGCGGATAGGCCAGGTAGCCCAGCAGGAAACTCAGCACCACGATCACGACGACCAGTACCACGGTGGGCACGCCGCCGATGCTCGCCGCGGTCAGGATGTGGAGTTTCGTCCCGAGGTAGCCGAAGAACGCGACGTACAGCGCGCCGGGGATGGTGTAGGCGAAGAGATCGAAGACGCCGATCGCGAAGTTCACTCGCCTATCCAACCAGTCCGGGTGAGTGCCGCCAAGAACGCGTCCACTGTCTCCCGGTCCCGCACCGCGATCCGCAGGTACCGCGCGTCCAGCCCCGGGAAGGTGTCCCCACGCCGGACGGCGAAACCGTTCTCCCGCAACCGTTCCCGGACACCGTCGGCGCCAGGGAGCCGGACGAGCACGAAAGGCCCCCGGGGCTCCCCGAGCACTTCGACGCCCAACGCGGTCAGGCCCGAAACCAGGTACTCCCGGTCGGCTTCCGCCGCCACCGCCAGCTTTTCGGCTTCCTCCAGCGCCTCGGGACGGCAGCACGCCACCACGGCGACGGCGGCGAGCGACGAGACCGACCACGGGGGCTGGACCGCGCGCAGACTGTCCACAACGGACTCATCCGCCAGTACGTATCCGGCGCGCAGCCCCGCGATCCCCCACGTCTTCGTCAGGCTGCGGAGGACGACGAAACCGGGTTGTCCCGCAACGCTTTCCGTCTCGCCGGGGACTGCGTCGAGAAAGGCCTCGTCGACGACGACCAGGCGACCCGGGCGACCCAGCGCAAGGAGATCCCCTGCCGGATGCAGCACGGACGTCGGGTTCGTGGGGTTCCCGACGAAGACCAGATCGGCTTCTTCCGGAACGTCGCCCAGCCGGAAGCCGTCGTCGGGTGACAACACCACCCGGTGCACGGGATGACCGGCCGCGCGCAGGGCGGCTTCGGGTTCGGTGAACTGCGGGTGCACGACCACCGCATACGACGGCCGCAACGCCGTGGCCAGCAATGTGAAGGCTTCGGCCGCGCCGGAGGTCACCAGCACCTGGGACTCCGGGAGCGAGTGCCGGGCGGCGACCGCGGCCGTGGCGGCGGTGACGTCCGGATAGGCGGCGAGATCGTCCAGGGCCGCCGCCAGTTCGGCGCGCAGCCAAGCGGGTGGCACCGGGAGGCGGACGTTGACCGCCAGATCGACGAGACCTTCGCCGACCTCGCGATCACCGTGGTGCCAGAGGTCGTAGTCAGCCATGGTCGTGCACCGCGGCGGCGAACCGTTCGGCGAGTTCGGGGTAGCCGGCCCAATGGACGTGCAGGTACGACGCGTGCAGGGACGCCGAGGCGAAACCGTCGGGCGTGCGATCCCACCCCCACGCCGGGGTCGGGCCGCTGCCGGGTTCGATGATCGTGCGGTGGAATTCGTGCCCGGTGACGCGTTGCCCCGCGACGGCGAGCACGCTGTCGGCGGGTGCGAAAGCCTTGCGGTATCCGAGTTTTCCGCGTTTCGTCATGGTGGCGGAGGCGTCGAGAACGCCGGTCATCGGTGTCCCGTCGATGTCCTGGCACAGGTACAGCAGCCCGGCGCACTCGGCCACGACGGGCATTCCGTCGCCGACGGCTCGCGCGATCGCGGTCCGCAGCGGGACGTTCGCCGACAGCTCTTCGGCGTGGACCTCGGGGAAGCCGCCGCCGAAGTACAGCCCCGCGCAGCCTTCGGGAAGTTCCTTGTCCTGCAACGGATCCACGTCGACGACGTCCACACCGGCGGCGGCGAGCAGCTCGACGGCCTCGGTGTAGCGGAAGGTGAACGCGGGACCGGCCGCGGCGGCGACCACCGTCCGGCGTCCGTCATACGAGAACGGCGGCCGCCAGGGCTCCCCCGACAGCCGCGAAGCCGATCGGGCGACCTGCACGATCGCGCCGAGGTCCACACCCTCGCTGATCCATCCCGCCAGCTCCGGCAGCAGCCGTTCCGACTCGCTCGCCCGCTCCGCCGCCGGGACCAGGCCGAGGTGACGGCTGGGCGCGTGGATCTCTTCGTTGCGGTACAACGTTCCCAGCAGCGGGACACCGGTCGCTTCCAGCGCGGTGACGATCTCGTCCGCGTGCCGCCGCGAGCCCAGTTTGTTCAGGATGACGCCGGCCAGCCGGACACGCGTGTCGTACTGCGCGAACCCGAGCACGGTCGCGGCGACACTGCGCGACGCGGCCGAGGCGTCCACGACCAGCACCACCGGCGCGTCCAGCAGCCGCGCCACATGCGCGGTCGACGCGTACCCCTCGGTGCCGAGCGCGCCGTCGAACAGGCCCATCACGCCTTCGATGACCGCGATGTCGGCACCGGCGGAACCGTGCCGCAGCAACGGGATCAGCCGATCCTCACCCTGGAGGAACGGGTCGAGGTTGCGCGGGGGCCGCCCGGTGGCGAGGGCGTGGTAGCTCGGGTCGATGAAGTCGGGACCGACCTTGTGCCCGGAGACCTTCAGCCCCCGCGCGCGCAACGCCGCCATCAGGCCCGCGGCGATCGTGGTCTTGCCGTGCCCCGAACCGGGCGCGGCGATGACCACGCGGTTCACCATTCGATGCCTCGCTGGCCCTTTTGCCCGGCGTCCATCGGATGCTTCACCTTCGTCATCTCGGTGACCAGGTCCGCCGCCTCGATCAGCTCCGGCGGCGCGTACCGGCCGGTGATCACCACGTGCTGATGGCCGGGGCGCGCGGTCAGCGTCGAGACGACGTCGTCCACCTCCAGCCAGCCCCATTTGAGCAGGTAGCTGAATTCGTCGAGGACGTAGAAGTCGTGGGTCTCGGCGGCGAGACGGCGTTTGATCTCGGCCCAGCCCTCACGGGCGTTCTCGGCGTGGTCCTCCTCGGAACCGGACTTACGCGCCCAGCTCCAGCCTTCACCCATCTTGTGCCACTCGACGGCGCCACCCTGGCCGGTGTCGTCGTGCAGCTTGCCGAGGGCACGGAACGCGGCTTCCTCGCCGACGCGCCATTTCGCCGATTTGACGAACTGGAACACGCCGATCGACCAGCCCTGGTTCCACGCGCGCAACGCCATCCCGAACGCGGCCGTGGACTTGCCCTTCATCTCGCCGGTGTGCACGGCGAGCAAGGGGCGGTTGCGCCGCTGCCGCGTGGTGAGCCCGTCGTTCGGCACCGTTTCCGGTTTACCCTGTGGCATTACGCGGCCCTCCCGGAAATACGTGTGCGGACGGCGCCCGCGAGGGTGTCGGCGGCGACCTCGGCGACCGGGACATGTTCCGCACCAAGGTGTTCCGCCAGTTCGGCGGCGAGCCCGAGCCGCATTTTCCCGCTCTCGCAGTCCATCACGATCGAGGTCACGTTCCCGGCCAGCAGCCCGGCGGCCTGTTTCGCGCGCTGGACGGCATCGGCGCCGCTGGTCGCGCGGCCATCGGTGACGACCACGAGCAGCGGACGCCGCAACGGATCACGGACCGCTTCGATCCGCAGAACCCGCGCCGCCTCAAGGAGTCCTTCGGCCAGCGGGGTCCGTCCGCCGGTCGCGAGACCGTCCAACCGGGACGCGGCGGCGTCGACGCTGATCGTCGGCGGGAGCGCGAGTTCGGCGCCGGAAGCGCGGAAGGTCACCAGGCCCACCTTGTCGCGTCGCTGGTACGCGTCGAGCAGCAAGGACAGCACGGCGGTCTTGACCTCGCGCATCCGCTGCCGCGCGCCCATCGAGCCGGACGCGTCGACGCAGAACAGCACCAGGTTGCCCTCGCGCCCTTCCCGCCGCGCGAACCGGAGATCCTGGGGCCGCACCACGAGTCCGGCGCCGCTGCGGCCGCGAGACCGCTGGTGCGGCGCGGCCGCGCGCACGGTCGCGAGCAGATGCGGATGCCCGTCCTTGGTCCCGGCGGGCTGGACGCCGATGGTCCGCCCGTTGTCGGTGATCGCCCTCGACCGACGTCCGGCGGCACCCTCGCCGGTGCCCTTCACCTCGAAACGCCTGGCACGAAAGGCTTCCCCGGCCCCGACCGGCTTCTGGTCACCGCCTTGGCCGCCGCCCGAGGGCTCCTGTCCGCCTTCCGACGGCGGCGGGCCCGAGGTCTCACCGCCCTCCGGCGGGGTGCCCGAGCCGGGACCGTCGTCGTCGGGACCAGGGCCTTCCGGCTCGGCGTCCTGCAGCGCCTGTTCCAGCTGCTCCTCGGAGATCCCGGGCGCGTCGAAGGGATTGCGGCGACGGCGATGCGGCAGCGCGAGCCGGGCCGCGACCCGCACGTCTTCGGTGGTCACCTCGGTGCGCCCGGCCCAGGCGGCGTGCGCGACCGCGGTCCGCGCGGTCACGATATCCGCGCGCATCCCGTCGACCTCGAACGACGCGCAGACCTCCGCGATCTGCCGCAGCGCGTCGTCCGGCAGTTTGACCGACGGCAGAAGTCGTTGTGCCGCCTCGATGTCCGCGGCGAGTTCGGCGTCGGCCGCGGCGTACTGGCCGGCGAAACCGTCGGGATCCGCCTCGTAGGCGAGCCGACGGCGGACGACCTCGACCCGCAGTTCGGGATCCCGGCTGGACGCGACCTCGACGGTGAGCCCGAAGCGGTCCAGCAGCTGCGGCCGCAGTTCGCCTTCCTCGGGGTTCATCGTGCCGATCAGGACGAACCGAGCCGCGTGCGACACCGAGACTCCCTCGCGCTCGACGGTCGCGCGCCCCATGGCGGCGGCGTCGAGCAGCGTGTCGACCAGGTGGTCGTGCAGGAGGTTGACCTCGTCCACGTACAGCAGCCCGCGATGCGCGGCCGCGAGCAGACCGGGCTGGAAATCGGTGACGCCGTCCGCGAGCGCGCGTTCCAGGTTCAGCGAACCGATCACGCGGTCTTCGGCCGCGCCGACCGGCAGTTCCACGAGCCGCGCGGGACGGCGGTGCGCGGGCGAGCCTTCGGCGTGCGGACCATCGGGGCAGGCCGGATCGGGCTCGACAGGGTCACAGGAGAACCGGCACGCGTCCACCACGTCGACGCCGGGCAGCAGACCGGCCAGCGCGCGCACCATCGTCGACTTCGCCGTGCCCTTCTCCCCGCGCACCAGCACCCCGCCGACGGCGGGCGAGATCGAGGAAAGCACCAGCGCCAGGCGCAGATCCGGCATCCCCACAACGGCGGTGAACGGGTACGGCTTCACAGCTCTCCTGTCGTCGACGACCTCCGGCCGATCATCGCATAGGAATTCCGTCATCTACGGTGACCGAGGTGCGCGAAAAATCACCCCTGACGGTCGTCGGGATCGGGGCCGACGGCTGGCCCGGCCTGTCCGAGCGGGCCAAGGAAGCACTGCTCGGCGCCGACGTGGTCGTGGGCTCGCCGCGGCAGCTCGCGTACCTGCCCGCCGGGATGAAAAGCGAACCCTGGCCGAGCCCGCTCCTGCCCGGCCTGGACGCCTTCCTCGCCGAACGGGAAGGCCGCGTCTGCGTGCTGGCCAGCGGCGATCCCCTCTTGTCCGGCATCGGCACGACGCTGATCCAGCGCGGCTACGACGTCGAGGTCCTGCCCGCGCTCTCCTCCGCCACGCTCGCCCGCGCGAAGCTCGGCTGGTCGGCGGAGGAGACCGAAGTGGTCACCGTCGTCGGCCGCGCGATCAGCCGGGTGAACCGCGTACTCACTCCCGGCCGGAAGATCCTCGTCCTCGGCGCGAACGCCGAAGACCTGCTCGACCTGCTCAAAGCCCGCGGTTACGGCAAAAGCCGCGTCACCGCGCTGTCCGATCTCGGCGGCCCGGAAGAGCGTGTCGGCCCCGGCACGCTGACCGTGTTCGCCATCGAGGCCGACGGACCCGCGCTGCCGCTGACCGGCCTCCCCGACGACGCCTTCGAGCACGACGGACAGCTCACCAAACGCGACCTTCGCGCGTCCGCGCTGGCCAGGCTCGCGCCGACGCCCGGCGAGCTGCTGTGGGACGTCGGCGCGGGCGCGGGCAGCGTCGGGATCGAGTGGTCCCGGATCCATCCCGCGAACCGGGCGATCGCGATCGAGCGGTCGCCCGAGCGGGCCGCCCGCATCTCCCGGAACGCGGACGCGCTCGGCGTCCCGGAACTCGACGTGGTGATCGGCGCGGCGCCGGACGCACTCGAAGGGCTGACCACGCCGCACGCGATCTTCGTCGGCGGCGGCCTGACCGTGCCCGGTGTGCTGGACGCCTGCCTGGCGACCGGCGCGCGGATCGTCGCGCACGGCGTGACCCTCGAATCCGAACAGGCACTGGCCCGCGCGTACGGCGAACACGGCGGGGAGCTGATCCGCGTCGCCGTCGAGCAAGCCGCGCCGCTGGGCGGATTCACCGGCTGGACCCCGGCGCGGGCCGTCACCCAATGGAGCAAACCTTGACAGTGCACTTCATCGGCGCGGGTCCCGGCGCGGCCGACCTCATCACCGTGCGAGGCCGTGACCTGCTCGGCCGCTGCGAGACCTGCCTGTACCCCGGCAGCATGACGCCCACAGCGCTCTTGGAGTACTGCCCGGACGACGCGGTGCTCGTCGACACCGCGAACCTCGACCTGCCCGCGATCGTCGAGCGCATGGTCGAGGCCCACGAGAAGGGACACGAGATCGCCCGGCTCTGTTCCGGCGATCCGTCGATCTACAGCGCGGTCGCCGAGCAGATGCGCCGTCTCGACGCGGCCGGCGTCCCCTACGACGTCACGCCGGGTGTGCCCGCGTTCGCCGCCGCGGCCGCGCTGCTCAAGCGTGAACTGACCGTGCCCGAGGTCGGCCAGAGCCTGGTCATCACCCGCGCACAGGCCCGGTCCACGGCCATGCCGCCGGGGGAAACGCTGGCGAACTTCGCGCGTACCGGCACCACTCTCGCGCTGCATCTGGCGATCAACCGCGTCGAGCAGGTAGTCGACGAATTGCGGCCGTTCTACACCGACGACTGCCCGGCGGCGGTGGTGGCGCTGGCGAGTCAGCCGGGTGAGCAGGTGCTGCGCGGCACGCTCGGCACCATCGCGGCGCGATCCCGCGAGGCCGGGATCAGCCGCGCGGCGATGATCTTCGTCGGGGAAGTCCTTGCCGCGGAAGGGTTTCCCGACAGTTTCCTGTACTCGGCCACCCGCGATCGCGCCAACCAACCGGAGTCGTTGTGAAGAGCATCCGCTGGGGCCTGCTGGCCGCCGGGACCATCGCCGCCGAGTTCGCGGCGGGTGTCGAAGAGAGCAAGCACGGCGTCCTCGAAGCCGTCGCCGCGCGATCCGGTGACCGGGCGGCCGAGTTCGCGAGCCGCTTCGAGATCCCGAAATGCTACGGCGCCTACGAAGACCTGCTCGCCGATCCGGACGTCGACGCGATCTACATCTCGACGCCGCATCCGCTGCACGGCGAATGGGCGATCCGCGCGGCCGAAGCGGGCAAGCACATCCTGTGCGAGAAGCCGCTGACGATGTCCGTCGCCGAAGCGGAGAAGGTCATCGAGGCCGCCCGCGCGAACGACGTCTTCCTCATGGAGGCGTTCATGTACCGGCTGCACCCGCAGATCCGGCGGCTGGCCGAGCTGATCTCCTGCGGTGCCATCGGCGAGGTCCGCGCCGTGGACGTCGCCTTCAGTTACAACTTCGCCGTCCCCCGGCTGACCGATCCCGCGTTGGGCGGCGGCGGGATCTTCGACGTCGGCTGTTACTGCACGTCACTCGCGCGGCTGGTCTCGCAGGCGGCGACCGGGCAGGACGTCGTCGAGCCCGAAGAGGTGCTCGGGATGGCGAGGCTCGACGACAACGGCGTCGACGAAGTCGCGTTCGGGCTGCTGCGGCTGCCCGGCGGGATCCTCGCGCAGCTGGCCTGCGGTTTCCAGCTGACGCAGGACGACCACATCCGCGTGTACGGCTCGGAAGGGCAGCTGTACGTGCCGAAACCGGCGTGGATCCACGAAATGCGCAAGCCGAAGACGTCGCAGATCATTCTCACGCCGGAAGGCGGCGAGCCCGAGGTGATCGAGGTCGAAGCGACTCAAGGCCTCTTTGCTCGCGAGGCCGACCACGTCGCCGCACACCTCGAAGACCGCCAGGCGCCCGAACTCACCTGGGCGGAGACGCTCGCGAACCTGCGCACACTGGAACGGTGGCGTGCGGCCGTGACGCGATGAAACTGCTGATCCTGGGCGGTACCGGCGAAGCACGCGAGCTCGCGAAGGAACTCGTGGCGCGCGACGAGCACGTCGTGTCGTCACTCGCGGGACGCGTCGCGCGCCCGAAGCTGCCTTACGGCGAAGTCCGCGTCGGCGGCTTCGGCGGCCCGGCGGGTCTCGCGCGCTGGCTGACCGAGAACGACGTCGACGCGGTGATCGACGCCACGCATCCCTTCGCCGAACGCATCGGCGCCAACGCGGCCATCGCGACGCGGGAAACGGGCACGCCGCTGCTCAGGCTCGCCAGGCCCGGCTGGACCGAACAGCCCGGCGACACCTGGCACTGGGCCGACGACCTCGACCACGCCGCGCGGCTGCTTCCGGCGCTCGGCGAACGCGTGTTCCTCACCAGCGGACGTCAAGGGCTCGCCGCCTTCGCCGGGCTGGATCTCTGGTTCCTGATCCGCTGCGTCGACCCGCCCGAAGCGCCGCTCCCCCGCCGTCACGAAATCCTGCTGGACCGCGGGCCGTACACGGAGGAGAAGGAGCGCGCGCTCATGGAGCGGCACGGCGTCGAAGTCCTCGTCACCAAGGACAGCGGCGGCGCGATGACCGCGGCGAAGCTCACGGCGGCTCGCGGGCTCGGCCTCCCGGTGGTCGTGGTCCGGCGGCCGCCGCGGCCGGAAACGGCCAGCGTAACGACAGTTCAGGGCGCTCTAACCTGGTTGAGCGGCACGGCGAAGGGCAGCCCTGCGTAAGCCGTTCGGACCAGACCCGTTAGCGTTGCGCCGATGCGTCTGATCGCTGTCACGCTGGGGTTGCTGTCCGCCTTGTGCGCGTTGGCTTTCCCCTTCCTGCCGGTGGTGCAGGACACAGCGGAGGTCGTCTGGCCAACGGGCGGCGACACCCGCTCCGTCAACGCGCCCTTGACCGGGTACTGGGCGCAGGATCTGCGCGTCGATCTGCCGTGCACGACCGTCCGGTCGCTGGACGCGCGCTCGCAGGGCCAGGCGCTGTTGTTCTCCACCGTGCCCGACGGCCGCACCGACCCGCGCGCGGGCAAGGGCGTCGGCCTGCAATTGCGGATCGACAACGGCGTGCTGCTCGCCTCCAGCCAGGGGCAGCAGATCGTGCAGCAACCGCTGCCGGAGACCAACTGCGACGTCAAGCTCCGTGCGGACGCGAACCAGATGACGGTGACCGTCGCCGAGACCGTGGTGTTCCACGCCGAGGGCGACGTCCGGCCGCGGCTGGTCGGGATCTACTCGTCGATCAACGCGGGCAAGGACCCGATCGCCGGCCTGCACGTCTCGGTCGTCCCGGACACCCGCTACCAGACCTCACCGACCGTGTGGAAGTGGATCATCGGCGTCATCGCGGCGCTGTCGTTCATCGGCTGCCTGATCGCGGTGTGGCGGATGGACTCCGGCTTCGCCCGCCGCGCGCCACGCTGGGCGCCGGTCGGCTGGTGGCGGCTGACCGCCCGCGACGCGACGGTGATCATCGCGCTCGGCGCCTGGGTCTTCATCGGCCCGGTCACCTCGGACGACGGCTACATCCTCACGATGTCGAGAGTGGCCGAAGAGACCGGTTACCTGACGAACTACCACCGCTGGTTCGGGGTCGCCGAGGCGCCGTTCGGCTGGTTCTACCACGTGTACCAGCTGATGGCGCACGTCAGCACGGTGCCGCCGTGGATCCGGCTCCCGTCGTTCCTGCTCGGCGTGCTGAGCTGGCTGCTGATCAGCCGCGAGGTCATGCCGCGCCTGGGCACCCAGGTCCGCACGAGCCGCGCCGCCGGCTGGGCCGCCGCCGCGGTCTTCCTGGTCTGGTGGATGCCGTTCAACAACGGGGTCCGGCCCGAACCGGTCGCCGCGCTGGGCTCGCTGCTGGCGATCTGCGCCGTCGAGCGCGCGCTGGTGACCCGACGCCTGCTGCCGTTGTGCCTCGGGCTGACCGCGGCCGGGTTCACCCTGGCCGCGACGCCGACCGGGCTGATCGCGGTCGCGCCGTTCCTGGTCGCCGCACGCCCGCTGTACAAACTGGTCCGCCAGCGCGCCGAGAACGGCTGGCTGCCGGTGCTCGCGCCGGTGCTGGCCGCCGGGCTGCTGGTGCTGGTCGTGGTGTTCGCCGACCAGACCTTCGCCACCGTGCAGGAGGCGACCCGGATCCGTACCCTGGTCGGCCCGAACCTGTCGTGGTTCCAGGAACTCGCGCGCTACCAGCTGCTGTTCGAAAGCCTGCCGGACGGCTCCGTGCCGCGCCGGTTCCCCGTGCTGCTGGTGCTGCTGTGCACCGGGACCTGCCTGGTGGTGCTGCTGCGCCGCGGCCGGATCCCCGGCGCCGCGCTCGGCCCCAGCCGCCGCCTGATCGGCACGGTCGCGCTGTTCTTCCTGCTGCTGGCGCTGACCCCGACCAAGTGGACGCACCACTTCGGCGCGTTCGCCGCGGTCGGCGCGGCCATGGCGGCCTTGACCGCGCTCGCGACCAGTTCGACGGTGCTGAGATCCAGGCGCAACCGCGCCGCGTTCCTCGCCGGGCTGCTCGTGGTCGGCGCGCTGGCCGCGACCGGGCCCAACTCGTACTGGTTCGTTTCGAAACTCGGCGTGCAGTGGACCGCGGTGGCGCCGTCGATCGGCGGGATCCCGCTGTCGACGATCCTGCTGATCGCGGCCGCGATCTCCGGGGTGTACGCGTTCGTGGAGAACGTCCGCGCGCACCGGCCAGGGCTGCAAGCGGGACCGCAGGAAGGGCGGAGCCGGTCGCTGCGGCTCGGTTCGCTCTCGCTGGTGGTGGTCTGCGGTCTGATGGCCACGGGCGAATTCGTCAGCATGGCGTGGGCGATCCACAACCAGCAGGGTTCCTACAGCCTCGGCGCCGCGAACTTCGGGCATCTGTTCGGCAAGAGCTGCAACCTCTCCGACCACGTGATGGTGGAACGCGACGCCGCGACCAGCATCCTGCGCGCCCAGTCCGAACAGCGGACGGTGCCGGTCAAGAAGGAGGAGCCGCCCGCCGGGCAGACCCCGCCGCCGCTGCCCGATCCGGAACAGGACAACGGCCGCGTGCAGACCGGGTTCCACACCCGCGCGATCGACGACAAGGACCCGCTGGCCGAGCCGCCGCACGGGTTCAAACCCGACGAAGTCCCGATGTGGAGCAGCTTCCTCGACGCCGAAACGCGGGCCGGACGGCTGCGCAGCGACTGGTACGCCCTCTCCGAGAAGCCCGCCGACGGCCAGATCGTGGTCGCCACCGCCGGCGCGGCCCGGCGGCCGACGTCGGTGAGCCTCGACTACGGCGTCAACACCAGCGAAGGCGTGAAGGTCGTCCGCAGCCAGTTCGTGCTGCCGCCGGGCGCCGGGACCAACGGCTGGAACGACACCCGGATCAACCTGCGCGACCTCCCCGCCGAGACGACGTCCGTGCGGATCAACATCGTCGACAACGACCTCACCGAAGACGGCTGGATCGCCGCGTCCGCGCCGCGCGTGCCGACGTTCACCACGCTGACCGAGAAGATCGCGGGCAAGCAGGTGTACGTCGACTGGCCGGCGTCGTTCGTCTACCCGTGCGTGCAGCCGGTGACGTCGCACGACGGAATCTCGAAGATGCCCGACTACCGGATCACCCCGGGCACCGTCGCCGACGAGGCGAACTGGGCGTCCAGCACCAACGGCGGCCCGATCGGCTGGCTCGAAGAGGTCGCGGCCGAACCCGAGGTGCCCAGCTACCTGATCGGCCAGCCGAGCCAGTCCTGGGGCCAGTTGCTGCAGGTGGAACCGTTCACCGAGGGGATCGCGCCGACGATCGTCCACGGCGAGAAGGTCGTCCCCGGCTGGTGGTCGCCGGGTCCGGGTCCCCGGCAGCCGAACGGCAAGGACCCGACGCGCTAGTGGGCTGAAAGCGTCCTTCACCGCATCAGACGCGGTGAAGGACGCTTTCGTCACGTCTCATGCGGGGAAAGCGTCCTTCAGTGCCTCCGGCAGCGGGCCTTCGTGCAGCACCCCGAGCCGCTGCGTAGCGCGCGTGAGCGCGACGTAGAGCTCAGCGGCACCGCGCGGGCCGTCGGCGAGGATCCGCTCCGGGTCCACGACGAGGACGGCGTCGAACTCGAGCCCCTTCGTCTCCGAGGCGGGCACGGTGCCCGGCACCCCGGGCGGGCCGATCACGACGCTGGTGCCCTCACGTCCGGCTTCGTCCTTGACGAACTCCTCGATGGCGCCGGCCAGCGCATCCGCGTCGACCTGCCGCGCCCACGGCCGGACCCCGTTGGACCGGACCGATTCCGGCGCCCGGACGTCGGGCGCGAACTCGGCGAGCACGGACGCGGCCACGGCCATGATCTCCGCCGGGGTGCGGTAGTTCACCGTCAGCGACCGGTAGATCCAGCGGCCCGGCACGTACGGCTTCAGCATCGCGTCCCACGATCGCGCCCCGGCCTCGGACCGGCGCTGCGCCAGATCGCCGACGACGGTGAACGACCGGTTGGGACAGCGCCGCATCAGCACCCGCCAGTCCATTTCGGACAGTTCCTGCGCCTCGTCGACCACGACGTGCCGGTACGTCCAATCGCGATCGGCGGAGGCGCGTTCGACGAGGCTGCGCGTGTCGTGCTCCACGAACCGGTCGGCGAGCTCGTCGGCGAAGAGCAGGTTCTCCGCCGACAACATGACGTCCTCGTCCATCTCCTCGCGGTCGAGCTTCATCGTGTCGAGTACACCTTCGGCGTACTCGGCCTCGGCCTTCTTCTCCCGCGCGAGCGCCTTCTCCGCCGCCTCGTCCGCCGCCTTGTCGCGGCCGAGCAGGTCGACGAGTTCGTCGAGCAGCGGCATGTCCGACACCGTCCAGGCGTCACCGTCGGCGCGCAGCAACGCCTGGTCCGCACCCGCCGCGCGAAGCCGTTCCGAGGATGAGAGAAGCGAGCCCAGGAGACTTTCGGGTGTCAGGATCGGCCAGAGTTCGCCGAGCGCGGTGGTGAACGTCTCGCTCTCCGCCAGTTCCTTCAGCAGATCCTTCCGCAGCCGCTCCCATTCGTCGCGGTCGTCCCGGCTGAGCCAGCCCCGGCCGATCCGCGCGATCGCCCGCTCGGTCAGGACGTAGGTGACGACGTCGATGAACGTCCCGCGCGCCTCGTTGTGCGGCAGACCGCTCTTGCGCGCCTCGTCCCTGGCCCATTCCGCGGTCTCGGCGTCGATCCGCACGGTGACGTCGGCGAGGTCGATCAGCACCGGCTCCTCCGGCAGCCGCTGGCGATCGGCGACCGCGGCCTTGAGGACGTCCAGCATCTTCAGCGAACCCTTGAGCCGCGTCGCTTCCGGGCCGTCCTCGGCGGTGACGTGCTTGCCGGGAACGAAATCCCCGGTGGTCATGAACACCACGTCGGTCTCGCCCAAGGACGGCAGGACCCGGCCGATATGGTGCAGGAACGCCGGATTCGGCCCGACCACGAGCACGCCGTGGCGTTCCATCCGCTCGCGCTGGGTGTAGAGCAGGTACGCGACGCGGTGCAGCGCCACCACGGTCTTCCCGGTACCCGGCCCGCCCTCGATCACCAGCACGCCGGGGTGCTCGTGCCGGATGATCTCGTCCTGTTCGGACTGGATCGTCGCGACGATGTCGCGCATCCCCTCGCCGCGCGGCGCGTTGACGGCCGCGAGCAGCGCCGCGTCGCCCTCCGCGTCGCCGCCGGGGCGGCCGAACACCTCGTCGGTGAAGCCGAGCAGCTCACGTCCGTGCGTGTGGAACTGACGGCGGCGGCGCATCTTCTCCGGTGTCGCGGCGGTCGCGGTGTAGAACGGGCGGGCGGCGGGCGCCCGCCAGTCGAGCAGCACCGGCTCGTAGTCGTTCTCCTCGTCGAAGAGCCCGATGCGACCGATGTACGAGGTCTCTTCCGCGAGGCTGTCCAGCCTGCCGAAGCACAGCCCGTTGTCGACGACGTCCAGCCGCCGCGACTCCCTGGCCAGCGCCCGCACCTCGACGTCACGCTCCATGGCCGTCCCGCCGGTTCCGCCCAGCGCCGCCTGGAACTCCCCCTTCACCCGCGCGCGTTCGGCGTCCAGGCGCGTGTAGAGCCCGGCGACGTATTCGCGTTCGGACCGCAACTCTTCTTCATGACCCTGAGTTGACACAGACTCCCATTTCACCCGGTTTCGGCTACGGCGAGTGAGTGTGCGGCATGACCGGGGTCTTGTGGCAAGTCCCCCCATGCGCTATATGTTTATTACGGAGGGAGTTACTCCCTGCGCTTCTCGCCCTGTCGGGCCCTCTGTCCACCCAGGTCACCTCCGGACGAAGGTGGCAGGTTGCGAAAGTGGCTTTCGCAACGTCAACGGAGGCGGGAGCACGAGCGGGCGGCCCAGGCGGTAGCGAGGGCCTGTCCTCTGTGGACAGCTTTCGCTCATCCGCACGGTGGCGTGTAGCCGAGCCCCGGGAAATACCTCTCCCACTCTTCCCTCGTGATCCTCGGCGTCGCCAGACGGCAGATCTCCTCGCTCACGCGGTCCGTGTTCGTCTGCCACAGCTGGACGCCGCTGCTGCCGACCGCGAGCGTATGCCCGTCGTCCCGGAACGCCAGCGAGTTGACCGTCGCCGCGAAGCCGGTGAACTGCGCTTTTTCGACCGGATTCCGCGGATCGGCCAGGTCGAGGACGCGCACCGTGCGGAACGCCGAAGCCGCCAGCTCCCGGCCGGTCGGCCCGAACGCGAGATGCCCGACGCCTTCGGGATTTCCGCCCAGTTTCGCCAGCCGCGCGGGACGCGCGCGATCCGTGATGTCCCAGAAGTAGAGGTGCCGGTCGTCGCCGCCCGCGACGACGAGGCGGCCGTCGGGACTGAGCGCCATCTTGAACAGGGCACCGGCGTCGGGCCGCATAGTCGACACCAGACCCGGGCGCTTCGGGTCGGCGACGTCCCACAGCGTGACCGCGGCCGAGTCCGGGCCCTGACTCGCCGCCAGCGTCCGCCCGTCGGGGGTGAACGCGAGCGACCACACGGTCCCGTCGCCGACCGGGAGCACCCGCGGCTCCGCGAACCGAGCCGGATCGCCGATGTCCCAGAGCTGGATCGGCCCGTCGTCGTGGCCGGAGGCGAAGGTCTTCCCGTCCGGGCTGAACGCGAGCGAGTAGGTCGGCATGACACCGGTCGACGCCAGCAACCGCGGCGCCACCGGATCGCCGATGTCCCAGCGCTGGAGCAGGAACCTCCCGGCGACCCCGGCACCGTCGTGGGTCGCGAGCGCGAGGCTTCGCCGGTCCGGGCTCAGCGCGACGGCGGTGACGGTGGCCGGGCCGGGGAGTTTCGCGAGCTGACGCGGGGCACGGAGATCGTCCATCGCCCAGAGCCGCACGTCGTCCCCCGCGGTGACGAGGATCCGTCCCTGTTCGGTGAACGTGCCGGCGTTCCAGCCCGCGCTCGAAGCCAGCGCCAGTTCGCCGAGGTCCTGCAGCCGGACCGTCCGGTCCTCGCTGGCGGACACGATGGTCTTGCCGTCCGGGGCGAAGCCCGCCCACCAGATGGCGTTCGTGTGCCCCGAAAGCGGCGGCAGTTCCTTCGCCGGTCCCGTGACGTCCCAAAGCCGCACGGACTGGTCGTCCCCCGCGGTCACCACCAGCCTGCCGCTCGGGCTGAACCCGGCCGCCCAGACCACGGCCGGGGTGGTCAACGTCGACAGCGCCCGCGGCGCCGCCGGATCGGCGACGTCCCAGAGTCTCGCCGTGCGGTCCCAGCTGGTGGTGAGCAGCCGCCGCCCGTCCGGGCTCCACGCCGGGGTGAGCTGGAGGTCCTTGTGTCCGGAAAGGACGGAGCGCCGCCGTGGCGCCGACGGTGTGGTGACGTCCCAGAGTTCCGCCGTCCAGTTCGTGCTCGTGACCGCGAGCATCGTGCCACCGGGATCGAACACGGCGCGTTCGAGTTCGGGGGCCGGGATGCCGCCGAGCGGTTTCGGCGCGCCGAGGTCGCCGACGTCGGTGAGCCGGACGGTGCGGTCGACGGAACCCGTGGCGAGGCGTCGGCCGTCCGCGCTGAAATCGAGGGAGAGCAACGTGTTCCGATGCCCGGTGACGTCCGCCTTCCGCACCGGATTCCGCGGATCGGTCAGCTCCCACAGCCGGACCCGGTGGTCCCGGGTTGCGGTCGCCAGCGCCCGCCCGTCGCGGCTGAACGCCAGCGGCCCGCGGACCTCCTCCGAACCGGGCAGCGTCGCCAAGAGCGCCGGATGCCGTGAGTCGGCGATCGACCACACTCGCGTCGCCCGGTAGGAGTCCGAGGTGATCATGAGCTGCCCGCTCAGCGCGACGGTGACGTCGCCGGGGTCGAAGACCATCCGGGTGGCGAACGGCGCCGCCATGGACGCGAGCAGGCCGTCGTGGGTTTCCCGGATCGGCGCGAGCCGGTACGCGGCGAGGCTGAGCTGCGTCGACAGCGCCGGGTTCGAGTCCCGCAACGCCTTCGCGTCGACGACGGCCTTGCGCGCGAGTGCCACGTTCCGCTGGTCGGTGGCGGTCCGCCCGGCATCGACGGCGTATCCGACGGCGACACCCGCCAGGAGCAGCAGGACACCGAGGAGCGCCACGAGTCTTCGCAGCCTCCGCGTCCGTTTGCGGCCGACGGCGGTCTCCTCGGCTTCGGCGTCCAGCCCGGCCTGGAGGAACTGGCGCTCGCGCGCGCTCAGCGCTTCCGGCTCCCGCTCCGCCCATTCGGCCGCGAGACCCAGCCGCGTGCCCCGGTACAGGCTGCCCTTGTCGCGATCCAGCGACTCCCACAGCTCGGTCGCTTCGGCGAGCTGGCGATGCAGACGGTGCCCTTCGCGGTCCTCCGCGAGCCAGTCGCGCAGCCGGGGCCAGCCGCGGATCAACGCTTCGTGGGCGATCTCGACACTGTCGCGGTCGAGGACGAGCAGGCGCGCGTCGGCGAGGCGTTCGAGGACCTCCGTGGTCGCCGGGTCGTCGTCGAGTTCGCGGCGGTTGAGACGACGCTTCGTGTCTTCGGTGCCTTCGCCGAGCGCGGTCAGCCGAAGGAAGATCTGCCGCACGACACGCTGTCTGTCCGGCTCCAGATCCGTGTAGACCGCCTCCGCGGTCTGCGCGATCGCGTTGAGGATCCCGCCCGCCGCCTCGTAGGCCGCGCTGGTCAGCGTGATCCCCTGGCGACGGCGCCAGGTCTCCAGCAGCGCGTGCGAGACCAGCGGCAGCATCGCGGGCTGGCCGGTGGCGTCGGCGACGAGCGTCGTGACCAGCGCCGCCTCCACTCGGCAGCCCGCGCGGACGGCGGGTTCGACGATCGCGGTCCGGAGTTCGTCGGCGGTCATCGGGCCGACCATCACCTGCGCGTCGGTGAGCGCCTCGACCAGCCCGGCATGACGGCAGAGGTGACCGTAGAAATCCGCGCGGACACCGAGGACGACCCGCGTCCCGTGCTCGTCGCGGGAGAGCGCGAGCAGCCTGTCGACGAACTTCTCGCGTTCGGTCTGGTCACGGCAGAGCGTGTAGACCTCCTCGAACTGATCGACGATCAGCAGCCGTCCCTCGGCGTCGAGGTCCTCTTCGAGTGGATGCGCCCCGGGCGTCCGGATGACGGCCGGACGCTCGCTCACCGCCGCCAATCCGGCTCGCAGGACGGACGACTTCCCCGAACCCGAAGCGCCGAAGACACCGACGAGCCGACGTTCCGCGAGCTTGCCGGTCAGCTCGGCGACCAGCCGCTCGCGGCCGAAGAAGCGGGCGGCGTCGGCCGTCTGGAACGCGGCCAGCCCCAGATACGGAAGCTCGGCGTCGTCGCGTTCGCCCGCCGCCGCGGCGAGGCCGGCGGCGACCGTGCGCCAGCGCTCCTCCCACGCCGGGACGTCGCCGCCGCACGCGGTGACGTACGCGGTCGTCACCGCGAGCCCCGGCAGTTTCCGTCCGCCCGCGGCTTCGGAAAGCGCGGCTGCCGAGTAGCCCGCACGGGTCGAAAGCTCGCGGTACGTCGGCCCACCGGCCTTCTCGCGAAGCTGCCGAAGATCCGCCGCGAAGCTCACGACGGCGTCGTCGCCCGGCCCCAGCGGGCGCTCGCGTCTCGGCACCAAGCCCCCTGATCGTCGAAGCGCCTGTTGGCGGAGCAGCAGACGCATTTGAAAAGCAACCGAACGCGTGAACCCGCCCCGGCCGAAGGCCCCGCTATCGCGGCGGCGGGGCGCCTTGTCCGCCATCGCGAGATGGATGACCAGGCAGCGCCCTGCCGACGTCGATCGCGGCCGCGGGTTCACCAACTGACATCAAGCGTTACCTAATGGACATTGTTCACCGAAAACGGCCCGACACTGTACAAAAGTTCTGCGCTACAACCGATGGCGTGCCGATTCGAACCCAAGTGGTGACCGTGGTCTTCGCGGGTGTGCCCGAACCGCCCGCGACTGCGGAACTGGCGGGCCTGGAGGTGGTCGCCCACACCCCCGACGAACGCGAGGCGGTTTGGCACGCCACGGCCCTTCGTCCGGACGTCCTCGTCCTGCCGGTTCACCCACCCGGGCTCGACGGGCTCGCCGTGACGCGCGAAGTGGCTGCCCGCGTCCCGGGAACCGCCATCCTGGTCCTGACCCCGCCGGGCGACGGCGAACTCGTGATCGCCGCGATGCTCGCGGGTGCCCGCGGCGTCCTGTCCCGGAGCGCGGGCCACGACGATCTGGTCCGGTTCATCCGCGGGGTGGCGGCGGGCGCGGTCGTGTTCGGCGAGCGCGCGGCGGACCGGCTTTACGGCTTGCTCGCCGCGTCGCAGCCGATGCGGGCGTTCCCGCGGCTGACCTCACGCGAGCACGAGGTGCTCGGCCTCCTGGCGGGCGGGCTGGAGATCCCGGCCGTCGCGCGGCGGCTGGGGCTCGCGCCCAAGACCGTGCGCAACGTCGTCTCGTCGATCCACGCCAAGGCCGGCACGGACGACCGGGAAGTGCTGCTCGCCCAAGCCCGCAACGCGGGCCTCGGGCATCACTCGTAGGTGCGCGGCGTCCGCCCAAGGACGCGACCGTGTGGATTTTGAGGCGTTGGATGACCAGAAATCCACACAGTGCCCGCCTGACCGGTCCGGTCACGACGGCCAGACCGCCGGAGGCGTAGGGGGTGTGTGGAAATAGAGACGTTGAACGTCTCTATTTCCACACACCCCTCACCCGCGGTAACACTCACCCGCCCGCCAACCACACCGAGACGCGCGATCACTCGTAGGTGCGCGGCGTCCAGACCACGCCGTTCTCGGCCCGGGTCTTCGACGAGCCGATGATCAGCAGGCAGCGCATGTCCACTTCCGACGGCTCCAGCGTGCCGAGGGTGATCACGCGGACGTCCTCCTCAGGCCCGCCGACGTCGCGGGCGACGACCACCGGTGTCTCCGGCGCGCGGTGCCGGAGCAGGACGTCGCGGGCCTGCGCGAGTTGCGTGGTCCGCGTGCGGGACGCCGGGTTGTACAGCGCGAGCACGAGATCCGCCGCGCCCGCCGCGTCCAGCCGTCGTTCGATGATCTCCCACGGCTTGAGCCGGTCGGACAGCGAAAGCACGCAGTAGTCGTGGCCCAGCGGCGCGCCGACCCGGGACGCGGCCGCCTGCGCGGCGGTCACGCCGGGCACGATCCGCACGCGGGCGCCCGCGCCGTGACCGGCGGCGACCTGCTCCAGCACCGCCGACGCCATCGCGAACACGCCGGGATCACCCGACGAGACGACGGCGACCCTGGCGCCGTTCGCGGCCAGCTCCAGCGCTTCGACGGCGCGTTCGGCCTCGACGCGGTTGCCCGACGCGTGCCGCTGCTGGCCCGCGCGCTGCGGCACGCGCGCGACGTACGGGCCGTAGCCGACGACGTGCTCCGCCGCGGCCAGTTCCTCGGTCGCTTCGGGGGTCAGCCAGCCGGGGCCGGCCGGGCCGAGGCCGACGACCACGACCTCACCACCCGTCGGCGTTTCCTGCTTCCGGGAGACTTCGGGTTCGTCGGCGAGCCGGGAGGCGTAGGCCGGGCTGGGCAGCAGCGCCAGCGAGAAGTACGGCACCGAATCCGGATCGACGTCGGCGAACGGCTCGACGCGCTGCGCCTGCCAGGTCGCCCGTTCGACGTAGAAGGCGTCGTCCAGCTTCCCGGCTTCGGCCAGCGCCTCGCGGACGTTGCCGAACGTGCGCCCGAGTTTGAGCACCGCCGCGGCCTGCGTGTCGGCGAGGCGTCGCGCGAGCTCCGGTGCGGGCAGCGTGCCGGGCAGGATGGTGAGGACCTCGTCGCGCTGCACCAACGGGCGTCCGAGGACGGAGGACGCGGCGCTGACCGACGTCACGCCGGGCACCACGGTCGCCTCGTAGCGGTCGGCGAGGCGTTCGTGCATGTACATGTAGGAGCCGTAGAAGAACGGGTCGCCTTCGCAGAGCACGACCACGTCGCGTCCGGCGTCGAGGTGTTCGGCGAGCCGTTTCGCGCTCAGCTCGTAGAAGTCGGCGATGGCGCCTTCGTAGCCGCCGGGATGGTCGGTGGTCTCGGTGGTGACCGGGTAGACCAGCTTCTCCTCGATCTGGCCGTCCCGCAGATACGGTTCGGCGACCGAACGCGCGATGCTCCGGCCGTGCCGCGCGCTGTGATAGGCGATGACGTCGGCCTCGCCGATCAGCCGGGCGGCCTTGACCGTCATCAGTTCCGGGTCACCGGGCCCGAGCCCGACACCCCAGAGTTTCCCGAGCCCGCTCATTCGACCTCACTCGCCATCGCGTTGATCGCGGCGACGGCCATCGCGCTGCCGCCGCGGCGTCCGTGCACCACCAGGTACGGGGCGGGGGCCCGCTTCGCGAGCTCCACTTTGGACTCGGCGGCGCCGATGAAGCCCACCGGGACCCCGATGACCGCCGCGGGCGCGCCGACCCCCTCTTCGAGCAGTTCCAGCAGCCGGAACAACGCGGTGGGCGCGTTGCCGATCGCCACCACGGACCCGGGCAGCTTGTCGCGCCACAGTTCCAAGGCGGCCGCGGACCGGGTGGTGCCCATCCGCTCGGCCAGCCCCGGCACCTTCGGATCGGACAGCGTGCACAGCACCTCGTTGGCGGCAGGCAAACGTTTGCGGGTCACCCCGGAGGCGATCATGTTCGCGTCGCACAGGATCGGTGCGCCCGCTTCGAGCGCGGCGCGCCCGGATTCCACCACGTCCAGGCTGTAGCGGAGATCGTCGACCAGGTCGACCATCCCGCAGGCGTGGATCATCCGCACGGCCAGCACCGCGACGTCGTCGGGGAGGATCGCGAGATCCGCCTCCTCACGGATGGTGGCGAACGAATGCCGGTAGATCTCGGCCCCGTCCCGGATGTAGTCGATCACTGCTGCTCCTTCTCCGCCAACGTTCTCGTCAGCTCGCCGACCGGGACGAACGCCCCGTCGACCAGATAACCGTCCTCCGTCGCGAGCACGTCGACGTGCTCGCGCGCGGGTTTGCCGCAGCGCCGTTCACAACCGGCGAAATGGGCTCGCGGCGTCCGTCCGACCCGGGCCGCGTCGGCCCGCACGTCGGCGAGCGACTTGGCACAGCCCGGTCGCCCGACGCAGGCACTGATCCCGAGCGACGGCGCGTCCGGATCGGTGATCAGTCCTGTGTCCGCCGCCAAGGAGCCGAGCACCAGGATCGATCGCCACGGCGTGACCACGGCGTTCCCGGCCTTCGCGATCTCGCGCGCCTGAGCCGAGGTGAGCCTGCCGAAGACCGGGGCGACGCCGATCGCCTCACCGATCGGCCCGATCGGGAGGCCCGGGTTCACCTCGAACTTCCGCGGCTCCGCCGGTTCGCCCGGGATGCCCCTGAGCAGCGGCTCGATGTCCACGAGTTCGCTGATCCGCCAGGCCGTTCCCCTCACGCGAAGGAACGCGCGCGCGACCGCGAGCAGCGTCTCGACGGCGCGCTCGGCGGTGACCCGCAGGCCCGTGTCTTCGCCGGCGAGCAGCACGGCACCCTCGCGCCAGCAGACGTCGGCGCCCTCACCGGCGACGTCGCCCTGGCCGCCGTCGAGGGCGAAGAGGAAGCGTCCCGGGAGTTCGGCCAGCTCAGGGTCGGCGCACAGGGCCTCGTCGAGCGCCGAGGCGAGCTTTTGGGCGGTGCCGCTCAGGGGCGACGCGAGGATGTTGCGGACGCGTTCGTGCGACGGCGAAGGCAGGAGCCCGGCCGCGGCGAGCCTGCCCGCGAGACCCGGCCGGGTGACGCCGCGCAACTGCACGTTTCCGCGGGAGGTCAGGTGAAGGGCGCCGTCCCCGAGGTCGTCGGCGGCGTCCGCGAGCGCCTCGAGCTGGGCCGCGGTGATGGCGCCACCGGGCAACCGGACTCGGGCGAGCGGACCGTCGGCGGCGTCGTGCGTGGCGAAGACACCAGGGCACGCGTCAGCTCGGACACGAGCGCTCGTGGACATGCGCTCACTGTAGATGCCCGGTTCGAGCGAGAGTATGTCTCAGATCATATGTAGTAGGTGTGCTACATTCGATCGCAGCACTGAGATGGGGGTGACCAATGAGAGATCCACACGACGCGATGATCTCCGTCAAAGATCTCCGCATGCGGTACGGGACGAACGACGTCCTCCACGGCGTCGACTTCACCGCGCATCGCGGCGAGGTGATCTGCCTGCTGGGTCCGAACGGCGCGGGCAAGACCACGACGATCGAGATCCTCGAAGGCTTCCGGATGCGGTCGGAGGGCGAGGTCAGCGTGCTGGGCGTCGACCCGGCGCACGCGGACGAGAACTGGAGGGCGCGGCTGGGGGTCGTCCTCCAGGCCTGGCGCGACCACGCGAAATGGCGGGTGCGCGAGCTGCTGGAACACCTGGGCGGCTACTACGCGCCGTACTCCACGGATCGCATCAAGCGGCCGTGGGATCCGGACGAACTGGTCGCCGCGGTCGGCCTGACCGAGCACGCGGACAAGAAGGTCCGGATGCTCTCGGGCGGGCAGCGGCGCCGGCTCGACGTCGCGATCGGCATCGTCGGCCGTCCGGAACTGCTGTTCCTCGACGAGCCGACCGCCGGGCTGGACCCGGAGGCGCGGCGCGAGTTCCACGAACTCGTGCACCGGCTGACCGATGACGACGACACGACGATCCTGCTGACGACGCACGACCTCGACGAGGCCGAGAAACTGGCCGACCGGATCCTGATCCTGAACCACGGCCGCATCGTCGCCGACGGTTCGGCCGACGCGCTGAGCAGGCAGATCGCCGGCGAGGCCGAGGTGCGCTGGACGCTGGACGGCCAGCGGTTCGTGCACTCGACCACGGAATCGACGAAGTACGTGCACGAACTGTTCAAGCAGCACGGGGACGCCATCGCCGATCTGGAGGTCCGGCGGGCGTCGCTCGAAGACACGTACATGACCCTGGTCCGCAAGGCCGAATCCCCCGAGGCGGTGGGCGCGCGATGAACACGATTCAGCACAGTGTCCGGCTGGGCCTCCGGCGCGGCTGGCTCGAAGCCCGCCAGATGATGACCAACCGGGAAGACCTCTTCAACACCTTCATGTTCCCGGCGATCTTCGTCGTCGTCATGTTCTTCATGCGCGGCGCGAAACTGCCGGGCACGGAGTTCTCGCTCGGCGCCGCCACCGTGCCGAGCGTGCTGGGCGCGTCGATCGTGTTCAGCGGCATGCTCGGGATGGCGGGCGTCCTCGCCGTCGAACGCGAGGACGGCACGCTCCTGCGCGCCAAGGCCACCCCGAACGGCATGATCGGCTACCTCGTCGGCAAGGTCGTCACGGTGTCGTTGAGCACCGTCATCGGGATGCTGCTGGTTCTGATCCCCAGCCTGTTCCTGTTCGACGGCATCGCGCCCGGCGGCCTGCCGTCGTGGCTTGGCCTGCTGTGGGTGCTGGTGCTCGGCCTGCTCGCCACCATGCCGATCGGCGCGATCTTCGGCTCGCTGACCTCGAACGCGCGCAGCATCGGGCTGATCATGCTGCCGACACTGGGCATCGGCGCGATCTCCGGGATCTTCTACCCGATCACCGCGCTGCCGGAATGGCTGCAGGGAATCGGGCAGGTGTTCCCGATGTACTGGCTCGGGCTCGGCATGCGGTCGGCGCTGCTGCCGGACTCGACGGTGATGGTCGAGATCGGGCAGTCCTGGCGGCATTGGGAGACCCTCGGCGTGCTCGCCGTGTGGGCCGTGATCGGATTGACGCTGGCCCCGGTCGTCCTGCGGCGCATGGCGCGGCGCGAGTCCGGGTCCTCGGTGGCGGAACGACGGGAAAAGGCGATGCAGCGAATTGGCTAGTTCATGAGCGAGGTCGTTTACAACCGGATCGCGATGTTACGGGCGGAACGGGGCATCTCCCGCCGCGAACTCGCCGATGCACTGGGTGTGCATTACCAGACCATCGGCTACCTCGAGCGCGGCGAGTACAGCCCGAGCCTCTACCTCGCACTGAGGATCGCGGAGTTCTTCGAGGTGGCGGTGGAGATCATCTTCTCCACCGCCCCTTTCCCGCGGATAGGGGACTCCTCGTCGGAGCGGTCGGCTTGAGCTTGCCCCCCTTCGCATTTGGTCGACTAATTACGAAGGGGGTCAGGCGCCTTACGCAAGGTGATTCACGTCGGCGACCCGATTCACTCTTCAGTGTTGGTTGTTCCTTTTGACGGTTGCTTAAAATTACGAACATTTGTTCGATTTGTTCGGGTATTCTTGAGGGGTGTCCGAGACCTTCCTTCCCGAGTTGCCGCAGGAGTTGTGGCGCGCCGGCAAGCTGGAGCTTGCCCATGGCGTGCAGCAGTCCTTGCAGGTGATTCGGATGGCCACTGCCGGGTTGGGGCGGTTTTTGGCGGAGATCGAGTCTCGGGGCGCGAAAGACTTATACGGGTACGGGTCCACGGCTGCGTGGTTTGCGGATGTGGCGGGGTTGTCGCGTGGTGAAGCTGGTCCGGTGGTGAAGCGGGCGATCGCGTTGAACCCGACCCGCGCCTTGGATGGCACCGAAGTTCCCGCAGCGCTGCCCGCCACCGCCGCTGTCGCCGCCGAAGGCTTGGTCGGAGATGAGCGGATCGACCAGATCCTGGAGATCTTGAAGAAGCTCCCCGCCGAAGACCGCGTCAACGCCGAGAAGATCCTCGCCGATCTCGCCCCGAGTGCCGGTCCCCGGCAACTCGCCGAGGCTGAAGCGAACCTCCTCGCCCTGCTCGACCCCGACGGTAGCGAACCCAAAGACCCCGAACCTGCCGAGCCGCGCCGGGAAATCACCCTGGAGCGCCGCAAAGACGGGTTCTGGAAACTCACCGGGCTCCTCGATGACGAGACCGGGGCCCGCACCGCCGCCGCCCTGGAGGCCTACGCCCAGCCACGCCCGGTCGATGAGTTCGGCCAAGCTGATCTGCGGATGAAGTGCGAGCGCATGGGTGATGCGTGGGTCGACATCCTCGATCTGGCGATCGCGTGCCCGGATCAGCCGGGCACCAGCGGCTACCGCACCCTGCTGCATGTCACCATCGGCCTAGAGGAACTCAAGTCCGGTCTCGGCACCGCGTGCCTGGACTTCGTCGGCACGATGACCGCCCGCGAAGCCCGCCTCGCCGCCTGCGACTGCCTCATGCTCCCCGTCGTCATGAGCGCCGCCGGAGAACCCTTGGATGTGGGGCGACTTCGACGGTTCGTGACCCCGGGCCAGCGGCGTGCGTTGAACATCCGCGACGGAGGCTGCGCGTTCCCCGGGTGTCATCGGAAACCGAAGAATTGCCACGCTCACCACATTTATCATTGGGCAGATGGCGGCCCGACGGATCTCCGGAATCTCGTGCTGCTGTGCGGTTTTCACCACCGGCTGATCCACCACGGCGACTGGGAAGTACGCATGGCCGCCGATGGGTTACCGGAGTTCATTCCACCCCAATACCGAGATCCGCTCCGACACCCCCGACGCAACACCCTCCACCACGTCTGAACCCGAGGAGCCCGCCAGCCACACCGGCGACGGGCCCCTCGTCATGCCCACAGCCGGACCTTCCGTGAAGGCCTCCTTACCTACCTTCAGAGTAGGTAAGGAGGCCTTCACTACCTTTGTGCCCGCCACACCGGCCTGGTGGTCGTTCGCTCCATGTCCCCAATGTGGCATTGGTGCCGTTGAGCGTCCCCAAAGCCGCATTCCGCGCATGGGAACCTGGCACGCGGCAACCCCGCAGAAAGATGAAGACCTCCTCATCCGTCCTTAACGGACGATTCAGGAGCGCGCCACAAGCTGGTCACCGTGACCGCCTACACCTACACGACCCGAGCGACCCCGACCCCGAACCCGCAGGCGCCGAAGCAGGAACCCAAGAACCGCAAGGCATCCACCCGCACCGTCCTGATCGCTGCCGCGGCCATCACGGCATCGGCCACCGCGCTGATCCCCGGCGGGCCGACCTGGCAAGGCGCACTGGTACTGGCCGTTTTCACCGCGGCCGTAGGCGCATGGGTGCTGACGCCGCTCGACGACACGTGGATCGCGCTCGCGGCGGTCGCCGTCCTGGCCGTGACCGGGATCCTGGCGCCCGACGACCTGTTCGCCACTCTCGGCGCGGATCTGGTGTGGCTGCTGATCGCGGCGTTCGTGCTGGCGGCCGGGCTGACCGGTTCGGGGCTGGTCGACCGGTTCGTGGCCGTGTTGCCGGCGCGGGCGCGGTCGGTGCGGGGGCTGGCGCATCTGTCGACGGTCGCGTTGGTGGTCTCGTCGCTGGCGGTCCCCTCGACGTCGGGGCGGGCGGCGCTGGCGGTGCCGGTGTTCACCGCCTTGGCGAGCGCGCTCCCGCGGATGGCCAAGGCGCTCTCAGTGCTCTTCCCGACGGTGGTGTTGCTCTCGGCGGTCTCGACGCTCATCGGCGCGGGCGCGCATCTGGTGGCCGACCAGCTCCTGCGTGAAGCGACCGGCGACGGTATCGGCTTCCTGCGCTGGCTGGTGCTGGGCCTGCCGCTGGCGGCGGTCTCGTCCCATCTCGCGGTCGAGGTCGTCCTGCGGCTGTTCACCACGCGCGAGGACCGCCGCGCTCGGTTCGATCTGCGCGCGCGATTCCCGCCGCGAGGGCCGTGGACGCGGACGGAGCGGTTCGCGGCGGTGACGACCGGTGTGGTGCTGGTGCTGTGGTGCACCGAAGCGTGGCACGGCCTGCCGCCCGCGCTGGTCGGGCTCATCGGCGCGCTGGCGATGTGCGTGCCGCCGCATCGGGTCACCACGGGCGCGGCGCTGAAGACCGTGCCGTGGTCGCTGTTGCTGTTCACCGCGGCGACGGCCGCGCTGGGCAGCGCGCTGGTCGGGTCGGGTGCGGCGGCCTGGGTGGCGGACGTCGCTTTGAGTCCCGCCAGGGGCGCACCGCCGTGGGTGGTGCTGACGGTGGTGATCGTGGTGAGCACGGCCGCACATCTGGCGGTGCAGTCCCGGTCGGCGCGGTCTTCGGTGCTGGTGCCGGTGGTGATCCCGCTCGCCGCGGCCACCGGGCTGGCCCCGGCCGCGGCGGTGTTCGCGTCCACCGCGGCGGCGGGGTTCTGCCACACCCTGACCTCGTCCGCCAAACCCGTCGCCCTGTTCTCCGACATCGACGGCGTGCCGACCTATTCGGCCCGCGACCTGCTCCGGCTTTCGGCCGTGCTCGCGCCGCTGCACGTGGTCGTCGTCGCCGTCTTCGCCTTGCTCGTCTGGCCTCGTCTTGGCCTTCCGCTCGTGCCGTGAACAACCAGGAGGAAGTCATGCGGATCGTCGTCGCCCCCAGTGGGTTCAAGGAAAGTCTCGGCGCCGAAGCGGCCGCCGACGCCATCGCCGAAGGTGTACTGCGGGTCGTCCCGTTCGCGGAGATCGACCGTGTCCCGCTGGTGGACGGCGGGGAGGGTTCGGCCGTCGCGCTGGCCGGGAGCACCGGCGGGACGGTGGTGGACACCGTCGTCACCGGCCCGGTCGGGCTGCCGGTGCGCTCCCATTTCGCGATTCTCGGCGACGGGTCGACGGCGGTGGTCGAGATGGCGGCGGCCGCGGGCCTGCGCCTGGTGCCCGCCGACCGTCGCGATCCCGGGCGCACCACCAGCCGGGGTGTCGGCGAGCTGATGATCGCCGCGCTCGACGCGGGTTGTTCCTCGGTGCTCGACGGCTGCGGCGATTCCGGCGTGTCCGACGGCGGGGCCGGGGCGCTCCAGGCGTTGGGCGCACGGGTGCTCGACCGCGCCGGCCAGGAGGTCGGCCCCGGCGGGGCGGAGCTGGCGCGGGCCCGGCACATCGACGTCTCGGGGCTGGATCCGAGGCTCGCGGACACCGAGCTCCGGCTGGCGGTCAACCCGCACAACGTGCTGTGCGGCCCGCGCGGCGTGGCCAGGGTGTTCGGCCCGCAGAAGGGCGCCACCCCCGAGCAGGTGGAGAGACTGGCGGCGGCACTGGACAGCTGGGCCGACATCCTGCGGCGCGACCTGGGCGCCGACGTCGCGCTCGTGCCTGGTTCCGGCGCGTCCGGCGGTCTCGGCGCTGGCCTCTGCGCCGCGCTGGGCGCCCGGCTGTTGCCGCGGTTCGAGGTGCTGCTGGACCACGTCGACCTGGACGCGCGGCTGGCCGCGGCCGATCTCGTGGTCACCGCCGAGGGCACGATCGACGCCCAGACCCCGCACGGGAAGGTGCCCGCCGAGGTCGCGCGGCGGGCCAAGGCGCACGGGAAGCCGGTGGTCGCGCTCGCCGGCCGGATCGGTATGGACGCCGACACCACCTACGCCGTCGGCATCGACGCCTTCCAGGCCATCCAGCCGGGCCCGGTGGACCTGGACGAGGCGATCCTGCGCGGCGCGGAGTTCCTCACCGACGCCGCCGAACGGATGTTGCGCATCGTGCTGGTCGGCACCCGCCTCTCAGCGCCCGTTATGTGAAGATCCCTTCATCTTGTCCTCATCTTCGCCACATCGACGACCGGAAGGGTGGAGCCATGGCCCGTTCGCCGCGTATCGCCCTGCTCGTCGCCGCCGTGGCGCTCCCGCTCGGTGCGGCGGCGGTCACCTGGGCCTGGCCGGAGCCGCCCGCACCGCGGGCTCCGATCGAGGTGAAACTGAGGGATCACCCGGCACCGGCCCCGCCGCCGACGAGCAGTTCGGCGCCGGTGGTCGTGCCACCGCCCCCGGTGGTCCCGCCCGGCGACGACCAGGACGACGACGGGCAGAACGACGACAGTGACGACTGAACACCGGCGACGGCCCAGGATGCGGGCCGTCCCCGCCCGGATCCGGATCATGGGCTGGCTGCTGCTGCTCGTCGCCGTGGTGACGGTGGCGACGACGCTGGTCACGTACAACCTGTTGCTGCGCGAGGTCGACAGCGACGTCAACGCCGCGCTCGAACAGGAAGCCGCCGAACTGGGCCAGGTGCTGGAAGAAGGGGTGGACCGCGCCACCGGGCAGCCGTTCCCGGACGTGCGGTCCGCGCTGTCGGCGCATCTGCGGCGCCAGTACGTCGACGACGACGAAGTGGTGCTGGCCTGGACGCCGTCGTCCGGACCGATCCTGCAGGACCGTGAGGAACCGTTCCGGCTGGGCGAGAGCCCGGGGCTGCTGAACCCGATCCTCGCCGACCCGGCGCGCAGCGGCAGCGTCGAGACCCCCGCCGGGGAGATGCGCTGGATCCGCGTCGACGCCTCCGGCACCCGCGAGGGTGACAGGGGTTCCTTCGTCGTCGGCTACTTCGTGGACCGCGACCGCGCCGAAATCGCCACCACCGTGCGGACCCTGCTGTTCGTCGGGCTGCTCGGGCTGGTCCTGGCCGGGGCGGCGGCGTGGCTGGTCGCGGGCCAGATCCTCGCCCCGGTACGGCTGGTGCGCCGCGCCGCCGCCGAGATCACCGAACACGACCTGACCCGCCGTATCCCCGTGGACGGCCGTGACGACGTCGCCGCGCTCGCCGAACAGTTCAACGCGATGCTCGACCGGCTCGACCTGGCGTTCGCCACGCAGCGGCGGTTCCTCGACGACGCCGGCCACGAACTGCGGACCCCGATCACGATCGTGCTCGGCCATCTCGAACTGCTCGACGACGATCCCGTCGCGCGGGCAGAGGCGATCCGGCTGTGCGTCGACGAACTCGACCGGATGAACCGCATCGTCGGCGATCTCCTGCTGCTGGCCAAAGCCGAGCAGCCCGATTTCGTCACACTCGCCCCCACCGATGTCACCGAGCTGACCAGCGACCTCTACGCCAAGGTCCGCACCATCGGCGACCGTCGCTGGCGGCTGGAGGCGCTCGGCGAAGGCCAGGTGGCGCTCGACGAGCAGCGGACGACCCAGGCCGTGGTGCAGCTGGCCCAGAACGCCGTCCAGCACACCGCGGACGGCGACGAGATCCTGATCGGCTCGGCCGTGACCGAGGACACCGTGTCGTTCTGGGTGGCCGATCACGGCCCCGGGGTGCCGCAGGAGGACGCCGAAAGGATCTTCCAGCGGTTCAACCGGGGGCCGTCGGGCGGCCACCGGAGCGGGGCCGGGCTCGGGCTGGCGATCGTGCGCGCCATCGCCGAGGCTCAGCACGGGCTGGTGCGCCTGGAGTCGGCACCGGGCCGCGGCGCCCGGTTCACCATCGAAATTCCTGTTCACACCGTCGAAGGAGGCACGCCGTGGCCCGTATCCTGATCGCCGAGGACGAGGAGCGCATCGCCTCGTTCGTCCGCAAAGGACTCATCGCCAACGGCTTCACCACCACCGTGGTCGCCGACGGTGAACAGGCCCTCCAGTACGCCCTCGGCGACGGCTACGACCTGCTGGTCCTCGACCTCGGCCTGCCTTCCCGCGACGGCCTGTCCGTGCTGCGGACCCTGCGCGAACACCACAACACCACCCCGGTGGTCATCCTCACCGCGCACGATTCGCCCCAGACCACCCTGGCCGGGCTGGAGGGCGGCGCCGACGACTACATGGCGAAACCGTTCCGATTCGACGAGCTGCTGGCCAGGATCAGGCTCCGGCTGCGTCGCACCGAGCTCGTGGCCGAGACCACCGTGCTGCACGCGGGCCCGCTGTCGCTGGACCTGCGCACGCGCCGCGCGGACGTCGACGGCACCGGCGTGGAGCTGACCTCACGCGAGTTCGCCCTGCTGGAGCTGTTCATCCGCCACCAGGGCCAGGTGCTCACCCGTGAACAGATCCTCTCCCACGTATGGGGTTACGACTTCGACCCCGGCTCCAACATCGTCGACGTGTACGTCCGCACCCTGCGGCGCAAGATCGGCGCCGGTCACATCCGCACCGCCCGCGGCATGGGGTACGCGTTCGACCCCGGCTACACATCACCTTGACTCCCGCCGGACCGCACCGGAGAGTGAACCGCAGAACCCACGCGTCGGCAGGTGGAGGAACCCGGTGAGAGTCCGGGGCGGTCCCGCCACTGTCACCCCTCCCGATCAAGGAGGGGAAGCCAGGAACTCCGGCCGGCGCGACCGCACGACCCGGGGCGCGGACACCCCGAGTGAGGAATGCTGTGATCCTGCTTCTGTCCACTTCGGACACCGACCTGCTCAGCGCCCGTTCCAGCGAGGCCGACTACCGGCTGGCGAACCCCGCCCGGCTCGACCTGGCGGAGCTGCCCGCCCTGCTCGACGGCGCCCCGATCGTCGTCGTCCGGATCCTCGGCTCCGAACGCAGCTGGCAGGAAGGGCTCGACACGGTCCGCGCGAGCGGCGCGCACGTGGTGGTCCTCGGTGGCGAGCAGACGCCGGACGCGCAGCTCATGAAGCTGTCCACGGTCCCGGCGGGCACGGCGGCGGAGGCGCACGCGTACCTCGCGCAGGGCGGGCCGGAGAACCTCACCCAGCTGCACCGCTTCCTGAGTGACACGCTCCTTCTGACGGGTGACGGCTTCGAGCCGCCTGCGGTGCAGCCGCTCTGGGGTGTCCTCGAGCGCGAGCCCAAGACCACCGAGGGTCCGGTCATCGCGATCCTCTACTACCGGGCGCATCACCTGTCCGGCAACACCGAGTTCGTCCACGCCCTCTCCGACGCCGTCGAGGACGCCGGGGGCCGCGCGCTCCCGATCCACTGCGCGTCCCTGCGCACCCGCGAGCCGGAGATGATGGCCGAGCTGGCCAAGGCCGACGCGCTCCTGGTCACCGTGCTGGCCGCCGGCGGCACCCGGCCGTCCGAGGTCGGCGCGGGCGGCGACGACGAAGCGTGGGACGTCGCCGAGATGGCCGCGCTCGACATCCCGATCCTCCAGGCCCTGTGCCTGACCAGCGACCGCGAGACCTGGTCGGCCAACGACGACGGCCTCTCGCCGCTCGACGCGGGCAACCAGATGGCCGTCCCCGAGTTCGACGGCCGGCTCATCACCGTCCCGTTCTCGTTCAAGGAGATCGACGACGACGGCCTGCCCAAGTACGTGCCGGACGCCGAGCGCGCGTCCCGCGTCGCGAAGATCGCGCTGGCCCACGCCCGGTTGCGCCACACTCCCCCGCCGGAACGCCGCATCGCGCTGATGCTGTCCGCGTACCCGACGAAGCACTCCCGCGTCGGCAACGCCGTCGGCCTCGACACGCCCGCGTCCGCGATCGAACTGCTGCGCCGCATGCGCGATCAGGGTTACGACCTGGGTGAGGACCCGTTCCCCGGAGTCGAGCCCACCGGCACCGACCAGCCGGACGGTGACGCCCTGATCCACGCGCTCATCGCCGCGGGCGGCCAGGATCCGGAGTGGCTCACCGAGGAACAGCTGTCCGGCAACCCGATCCGCGTCCCGGCCGACAAGTACCGCGCGTGGTTCGCCGAGCTGCCCGCGGAGCTGCGCGAGGGCATGGAGGAGCACTGGGGCCCCGCTCCCGGCGAGCTCTATGTGGACAACGGCGACATCGTGCTCGCGTCCCTGCAGTCCGGCAACGTCATCCTGATGATCCAGCCGCCGCGCGGCTTCGGCGAGAACCCGGTGGCGATCTACCACAACCCGGACCTCCCGCCGAGCCACCACTACCTGGCCGCGTACCGCTGGCTGGAGGAGGAATTCGGCGCGCACGCCGTCGTCCACCTCGGCAAACACGGTTCGCTGGAATGGCTTCCCGGCAAGACCGCGGGACTGTCGGACTCCTGCGCGCCGGACGCCGTCCTCGGCAACCTGCCGCTGATCTACCCGTTCCTGATCAACGACCCCGGCGAGGGCGCGCAGGCCAAACGGCGCGCGCACGCCACGATCGTCGACCACCTGATCCCGCCGATGGCCCGTGCCGAGAGCTACGGCGACATGGCCCGCCTGGAACAGCTTCTCGACGAGCACGCCAACATCGCCGCGATGGACCCGGCCAAGCTGCCCGCGGTCCGCGCGCAGATCTGGACGCTGATCCAGGCCGCGAAACTGGACCACGACCTCGGTGTCGAGGAACGCCCGCACGACGCGGAGTTCGACGACTTCCTGCTGCACATCGACGGCTGGCTGTGCGAGGTCAAGGACGCCCAGATCCGCGACGGCCTGCACATCCTCGGCGCCGCGCCGGTGGGTGAGGCGCGGATCAACCTCGTGCTCGCCATGCTGCGCGCCCAGCAGATGTGGGGCGGCAAACAGGGCGCGGTCCCCGGTCTGCGTTCCGCTTTGGGGCTCAAGGAGAACAGCGACGCTCCACTGTCCGAAGTGGACGCGATCGAGCAGAAGGCACGGTCGCTCGTCGAGGCGATGGAGGCCAGGGACTGGTCCCCCGCCGCGGTCGCCGAGGTCGTCGCCGACGTGCCGGAGCACCAGGAGGTCGCCCGCGTGCTGACCTTCGCCGCCACCGAGATCGTGCCGCGGCTGGCGGGCACCGGCGCCGAGATCGACGCCGTGCTCCACGCGCTCGACGGCGGCTACATCCCGGCCGGGCCCAGCGGTTCTCCCCTGCGCGGCCTGATCAACGTGCTGCCGACCGGCCGCAACTTCTACACCGTCGACCCGAAGGCCATCCCGAGCCGTCTCGCCTGGGAGACCGGGCAGGCGCTCGCGGACTCGCTTCTCCGCCGCTACAAGGAGGACACGGGCGACTGGCCGCGTTCGGTCGGTCTCTCGGTGTGGGGCACGTCGGCCATGCGCACGTCGGGCGACGACGCGGCGGAAGTCCTTGCCCTCCTGGGTGTCCAGCCGATCTGGGACGAGGCTTCGCGCCGGGTCACCGGCATCGAGGCGATCCCGCTCGCCGAACTCGGCCGCCCGCGGATCGACGTCACCGTGCGGATCAGCGGCTTCTTCCGCGACGCCTTCCCGCACGTGATCACGCTGCTGGACGACGCCGTCCGCCTGGTGGCGAACCTCGACGAGCCGGACGAGCAGAACTTCGTCCGCGCCCACACCCGCGCGGATCTGGCCGCGCACGGTGACGAACGCCGGGCCACCACGAGGATCTTCGGCTCCAAGCCCGGCGCGTACGGTGCGGGCCTCCTGCCGCTGATGGATTCCGGGAACTGGCGCGACGACAAGGATCTCGCCGAGGTCTACGCGGTCTGGGGCGGCTTCGCGTACGGCCGCGACCTCGACGGCAGGCCGGCGCGCGAGGACATGGAGAACTCGTACAAGCGGATCGTGGTCGCGGCCAAGAACACCGACACCCGCGAGCACGACATCGCCGACTCCGACGACTATTTCCAGTACCACGGCGGGATGATCGCGACGGTCCGCGCGCTGACCGGGACCGCCCCAGCGTCCTACGTAGGCGACAGCACCACGCCGGACGCCGTCCGCACGCGCACCCTCGGCGAGGAGACCGCCCGTGTCTTCCGCGCCCGTGTGGTCAACCCGCGCTGGCTGGCGGCGATGCGCAAGCACGGCTACAAGGGAGCTTTCGAGCTGGCCGCGACCGTCGACTACCTCTTCGGTTTCGACGCCACCGCCGGGGTGGTCGGCGACTGGATGTACGAGAAGCTCACCGAGTCCTACGTGCTCGACGAGGTCAACCAGGAGTTCCTGCGCCAGGCCAACCCGTGGGCGCTGCGCGGCATCATCGAGCGGCTGAACGAAGCGGCCGATCGAGGGCTCTGGGCGGAGCCGGACGCCGACCTTTTGGCTCAGCTGCGCGAGGTCTACCTCTCGCTGGAGGGCGACCTCGAATCCTGACCGTCACCCGCTGGAGCAGGGCCATGGCACTCCCGGCGGTACCACTGTCGTATGCGCAGAACTTAGCGTGACAAGGGCGGTGGGACGTCAATGATCGGGAGGACAGCGATGATCAAGCGTCTGTTGAAGGTCGTGCTTCGCCACGGTTGCTGCTCGGCGTGCACCGGTCTGGGCTGCGGCTGCTGCGACGCCTGCAAGTAGAAGTTCAGAGGTGGACACCCGGGATGTGGGTGTTCGCGCGGCGGACGTCGGCGGCGAGGGCGGGTACCTCGATCACCCGGCGTCCGGCCGCCTCCAGCGTTTCGGCGCCGACGCAGTCGACGAACACCGACGGCTCGCGCCAGGCGAAAACGACGCGCGGGATGCCGGCGTCGAGGATGAGCTGGGTGCAGCTTCGCGGATGTGACGTCCGCGAGCTGCACGGCTCCAGTGACGTGTACATGGTCGCCTCCGCCAGCCTCGGATCTCCCGGTTCGAGTTTGGCGAGGGCGGCTTCCTCAGCGTGGTTGGCGGGATCGCCGTCACCCGAAAACCCGGTGGAGATGACTTCGCCGTCGGCGGCCGTGATGACGGCGCCCACGCGGAACGTGCGCGGCGGGCAGTTCTCGGCCAGGGCGATGGCTTCACGCAGGCGCAGTATGTCCACTTCGGACGGTTCCGGCGTCGCGTGGTACTCCAGTACGGCGACGTCTCCCAGCCGTGTGCTTTCGACTAGGGCCAGCCCGCGCGGGAAAGCGCCCGGGCCGACGAAGCGCGGCGCGCGCGGGTCCCCGACGAAGAACGGCGCGATCGCCAGGTGAAGTTCGTCGACCAGCCCCTCGGTGAGGAACTGGGTGTGGATCGCGCCACCGCCTTCGACCATCAGCCGCCGCACCCCGCGCGCGAAGAGATCCGCCAGCATTTCGCTTAGGCCGGACAGTTCGACGACGGTCGCCTTCACTCCCGTGACGACGCCGGGCGGCGCGTAGACCAGCTTCTCGGCGTCACCGACGGTGAAGAACTGTGCCGCCGGATCGAGTGACCCGCTCCGCGTGAGGGTGACCTTGACCGGCTGCTCCGGGCGTCCCTCCGCGACCCTTTTCGCGACGAGCTCCGGCGAGCGGACCAGCAACCGCGGGTCGTCCGCGCGCACCGTGTTCGCGCCGACGAGGATCGCGTCCGACTCCGCGCGCAGACCGTCCACCCTGGCCCAGTCCTCGTCGTTGGACAGCACCAGCCGGGTGTCGCTCGCGTCGTCGAGGTAGCCGTCCAGGGAGACCGCGGCGGACAGCAGGACATGGGGGCGTTCGGTCACGTCCGCCAGTATGCCCCGGCCGGTCGGGGGTCGCCGAGGCGACGGATGGTCGGGCTTGCGCCAGGTCCTCCGTTGCCGGAATTCGGCAACGGGTGCCTGCGGGGCCGGGTCCCCGTGATCGAGGTGGACGGACCCGAGTCATTACCGAAAACCGGCAACCGCTGCCGCGGCATCCGCGGAACGATCGATGTCACGCGCCCAAGGCCAACACACCGAACCATTACCAAAATTCGGCAACGGTCGCCCGCGGGACCCGGAGAACGGCCCCCGTCATCGAAGCCGCCACACCGGAGCCATTACCGAAATTCGGCAACAACTGCTCGCGCAAGCCACGGAGCATCCACCCAACGCGACAACGGTCGACACACCGGCGACCATCACCCGCCAATACGAGAAGCCCTGCTTCCAAGGCCAGCGCGCAAGAAATCCTTTCTGCGCACGGTTTACCACTACCGAGCGAACGCGCACATCCAAGTTTCCCTTGCCACGAAAAGCATTACCGAATTTCGACGACGGCGACGGCAGTCGCATGATCCAGAACTGTCGGTGGGGAGTTGTAGGTTCGTCGGGTGGACACTTACCAAGCCACCGCCGTGGCGCTACTTGAGGAAATCACCAGCCCCGACAACCTGAAGGCCATCAATACCGCCGCGGATTCGTTGGACGACAACGAATCCGTCGCCCTCGCGAAAGCGGCGTCGGCGGGAATCGCCCGGCTGGAGGCGATCCGTTACCGTGCCCTGTCCCAGCTGAACCGGCATCGCGAAGGCGCGCGTAGCGTCACTCAGGAAGTCGCGTTCGCCCTGTCGGTGGGCGACAAGTACGCGGCCGGGCTGGTCGCCGCCGCCGACGCGTTGACCACCAGACTGCCCCGCACCCTTGGTTTGATGGACAAGGGCCAGGTGGACGGATTCGGCGCGATGAAAGTCGTGACGGCCACAGCATGGCTGTCCGACGAGCACGCGCTCGCCGCCGACGCCTTGCTGGAAGACCGATTGCCCGGTAAGAACGCCGAACAGATCCGCAAAGCGGCGAACCACGTGGCGGCGACCGTCGATCGTGAGGGTGCGGACAAGCGCTGCGAGCAGGCCCGCGAAGGCCGACGGCTCGTGGTGAGTCAGGGTGAGGCGGGCGTGGCCTCGCTGGAGATCGAGGACGGCCCGGTGGAGAAGGTCACCGCCGCCTACAACCGGATCAACCGGGAGGCCGGCGCGCTCAAGATCGGCGACGAGACCCGCACTTTGGACCAGCTTCGCGCCGACGTCGCCCTCGACCTCCTGTTGGGCGGCAGCGGCGGAAAAAGCGAACGCGCCGAGGTATTCCTTTATATGGACCTCTTCACCTACCTCGGTCTCAACGACGCCCCGGCGGAAATGGCCGGGCACGGCCACATCCCGGCGTCGCTGGCGCGCCATATCGCGAGCGGACCCAATACGGTGCTGCGGCGGATCATCACCGACCCGCTGTCAGGTCAGGTCGCGGATCTCGGCCGGAACCGGTACCGCCCGACGGCCGCTCTCGACGAGTTCGTCCGGGTCCGCGACCGCGAATGCCGCAGACCAGGGTGCCACCGGCCCGCTCAGGCCTGCGATCTCGACCACTCCATCCCGTGGCAGTTCCAGGGGAACACCGACGCCGGCGACCTCATCGACTTCTGCCGCCGCGACCATCGGCTCAAGGACGAACCCGGCTGGATCTACCGGCTGGCACCGGACGGAACCCTGACGATCACCACACCGACCGGCCAGGCCTACGACAGCACCCCTCCGCCTCTGCACCCACCCCGTACCGAGGAACCACCGTTCTGACCCTGTTGCCGCGAAACGGCAACGGCCGGAAAATCGATCGCCACGCGGCCACGCACGGGCTAACCTGTCGCGGTGATCTTCTGAGACGAACCTGCGCCCTCATCCCACCTCCTTCGCAGGGAGTCTCATGTCTTCTTCCTTGACGCTTTCCGACGTCACCTTCACCTGGCCCGACGGCGCTCCGGCGTTCGAACGCCTCTCGCTCACCATCGGCGGGGGCCGCACCGGCCTGGTCGGCACCAACGGATCCGGTAAGTCCACGCTGCTCAGGCTGCTCTCCGGCGATCTCAGGGCCACCACAGGCTCCATCACCGCACCGGGTGAGCTCGGCTACCTGCCGCAGAACCTCGTCCTGGACACCGGCCGCCGTGTCGACGACGTGCTCGGGGTCACCGCGATCCGCGCGGCGATCCGGGCCGTCGAGAGCGGTTCCGCCGCCGAAGCGCACTTCGCCACCATCGGCGACAACTGGGACGTCGAGGAGCGCATCCACGCGATCCTCGACCGGCTCGGCCTGGGCGCCATCCGGCTGGACCAGCGGGCGGGCGAACTGTCCGGTGGCGAGCTCACGCTGCTCGGGCTGGCCGCTCTGCTGCTGCGCCGTCCCGCCGCGCTGCTGCTCGACGAGCCCACGAACAACCTCGACCTGCGGGCGCGCGAACTCGTCCACCGCGAGGTGGCGGGTTGGGTCGGCATCCTCGTGGTCGTCTCGCACGATCGCGAACTGCTCTCCCTGGTCGACCGGATCGCCGAGGTCCGCGACCACGAGGTCACGCTGTACGGCGGGAACCTCGACGACTACGAGCACGCCGTCGAGGTCGCGCAGGAGGCGGCGCGGCGGCACCTACGCGCGGCGGAGTCCGATGTCCGACGGCAGAAACGGGAGCTGATCGAGGCCGGGACCAAACTCGCCCGGCGCGCCCGCTACGGCCAGAAGATGTGGGACACCAAACGCGAGCCCAAGGGGCGCATGCGCAAACGCCAGGAGGACGCGCAGATTGCCGCGGGCAAGTACCGAAATCTGCACACCGACCGGCTCGAAGGCGCCGTCGAGGCGATGAAGGCCGCGGAGGAACTGGTGCGGGAGGATGCCGAGATCCGGGTCGAGCTACCGGAAACGACCGTCCCCCGAGGCACTGACGTGCTGCGGGTCAACGCCGTGCCCCGCTTCGGTCCGCCGGTGGACCTGCACGTCATGGGCCCCGAGCGGATCGCGCTCGTCGGCCCCAACGGTTCCGGCAAGACCACCCTGCTCCGCACAATCACCGGCGAAATCCCGCCGGAATCGGGCGCGGTGGGGCTGTTCGTGCCCGCCAGGCTGCTCCCCCAGCGGCTCGACGTCCTCGACGAGTTTCTGTCCATTGTGGACAACGTGCGGCTGGTCGCGCCGTCGCTCACGGACAACGAGATCCGCGCGAGGCTGGCGCGGTTCCTGTTCCGGGGCAAGGCGGCCGACCGCGAGGTGGCGTCGCTGTCCGGCGGGGAAAGGTTCCGCGCCACGCTGGCGACGTTGCTGCTGACCGAGCCCACGCCTCGGCTGCTGCTGCTCGACGAGCCGACGAACAACCTCGACCTGGCGAGCGTGCGGCGCCTCACCGAGGCGCTGCTGGCCTACCGGGGCACGCTGATCGTGGCGAGCCACGACCGGCCGTTCCTGAAGGACATCGGCATCACCCGCTGGCTCACGAGCACCTAGGCGTCGAAGTCCACCGTCACCGCGTCGGAGATCGGCACCGATTGGCAGGTGAGCACGAAACCGGCGTCGACTTCGGCCTTCTCCAGGGCGAAGTTGCGCCGCATGTCCACCTTGCCGTCGCAGATCTTCGCCCGGCAGGTCCCGCACACGCCGCCCTTGCAGGCGAACGGCAGGTCCGGGCGGTACTTCTGCGCACCGTCGAGCAGGGAGGAACTGCGCGGCAGCGTCATCGTCGTCGACCGGCCGTCGAGGACCAGCGTGACCTCGCTGGACGCACCCACGACGGCCGGATCGATGTGGTGCACCGGCTCCGGCGGAGTGTCCACATAGAACAGTTCCTGATGGACGCGATCGTCGGCGACGTCCAGCGAGCGCAGCAGTTCCTGCGCGCCGGTCACCATCTCGAACGGCCCGCACAGCCACCAGTGCGCGACGTCCTCGACCGGGATCAGCACGGTGCACAGGCGCCGCAGCTTCTCCACGTCGAGCCGCCCGGTGAACAGCTCGGCCTCGCGCGGTTCGCGGGAGAGCACGTGGACGAGTTCGAGCCGAGCGGGGTAACGGTCCTTCAGATCCGCGAGGTCGTCGGCGAACATGACGGTGTCCGTGCGGCGGTTGCCGTAGAGCACGGTCACCGTGGCCTCGGAGTCGCTGAGCAGCGAGGACGCGATCGACAGCACCGGCGTGATCCCGGATCCGGCCGCGATCAGCACGTGATGCCCAGGAACGTCCAGGTCCGGGGAAAAGCTGCCGGTCGGCGGCGCGACCTCGATCTCGTCGCCGGGCTTCACGTCGCGCACGAGCCACGACGAGAACAGCCCACCCGGCACCTCCCGGACGCCGACCCGCGGAGCGGCGCCGGCGGGCGCGCAGATCGAGTACGAACGGCGCTCGTCGCGGCCGTCGATCTCGCGGCGCAGGGTCAGCGACTGGCCCGGCTTGAAGCGAAAGGTGTCCGCGAGAGCTTCGGGAACGTCGAAGGTCACCGCGACGGCGTCGTCGCACAAGCGCTGGACGTCGGACACCTTGAGGGTGTGGAAGCCCGTGCGGCGCAGGGTGGCGGTCACGCTAGATCTCCTTGACGTGTTCGAACGGTTCGAGGCAGAACCGGCAGCGGCGCAGGGCCTTGCACGCCGTCGCGCTGAACCGGGACTGCTCCTCGGTGTCCGCGGAACCGCAGTGCGGGCAGCGCACGGACGACACCGGCGGGCTGAGCGTCAGCGGGATCGGACCGGTCCGACGCGGCGCGGCGCCCGGGGGCGCGATGCCCGCTTCGGCCAGCTTCCGTTTGCCGTCCTCGGTGATCCAGTCGGTGGACCAGGCGGGCTGGAGCACCGTCCGGACCTCGACCTCGCCGTAGCCCGCGCCGGTGAGCGCGTGCACGAGGTCGTCGCGCATGGTGTCCATCGCCGGGCAGCCGGTGTAGGTCGGAGTGATCGCGACGACCACCCGACCATCCTTTTCGGACACTTCACGCAGGACACCGAGGTCCGCGAGCGTCAGCATCGGCAGTTCCGGGTCGGTGACCGTGGCCGCCACGGCGTACGCGGTCACCATGTCGCGTCCGGGTGTTCTCTCGCGACACTCTGCAGGGTCGCCAGCAGGAAGCCCATCCGTTCGGTGTGCACGCCGTCGCGGCCCATCCGGCCGGAAACCCCGGCGATGGCACCGATTTCGGGGCGCGTCAGCTTCGCGACGGCCAGCACCTGGTCCAGGATCGCGTCGAACTCCGGCCGCAGCGACGGCGACTCGACGAACTCCACCTCGTGCGCCACGAAAAGCTCGTCGACGTACGGCCAGACCGCCTCCAGGCCTTCCTGCATCCGCGCGTGCGACAGCTCGGTGCCGTCACCGAGCCGCACGGCCCACTGGGCGGCGTAATCCCGGTGATAGGCGACTTCCTTGACACCCTTGTCCGCGATGGCCGCGAGCACCGGATCCACAGAGGACTGCAATTGCTGCAAAAGCGCCAGCCGCCAGATCGAGAACACCAGCAGCCGCGCGATCAGATGCCCGAAATGCCCGCCGTCCAACTCGGCGAGCCGGACGTTACGGTACTCCTGCTCGCTCCGGAAGAAGGCGTACGAGTCCTCCGTGCGGTCGCTGCCGTCGGCCTTGCCCGCACGGGCCAGCAGCAGCCGGGCCTGCCCGAGCAGGTCGAGCGCGATGTTCGCGATCGCGACCTCGTCTTCGAGTTCGGGCGCGTTCGTGCACCACTCCTGCAGCCGGTGCGAAAAGATCAGCGCATCGTCGCCCAGCATCAGGCAGTAAGCCGCGAGCCGCGCTCCGTCCACACCGGACGGGACCGTCGTGTCCACACCGGACAGCGGATCCTCGAACCCGGTGCCGAAGGCCCAGCGGGAGTCGTTCTCCTCGGTGATCGCCTCGTAGGCGTTGTCGAAGCTCATGTCAGATATGCGGAACGTTGTCGGGGATGTCGTAGAACGTCGGGTGCCGGTACACCTTGTCGCCGCTGGGCGCGAAGAACGGGTCCTTCTCGTCCGGCGAGGAAGCCGTGATGTCCGACGCGCGCACGACCCAGATCGACACGCCCTCGTTGCGGCGGGTGTAGAGATCCCGCGCGTGGTGCAGTGCCATGTCGTCGTCGGCGGCGTGCAGCGAACCCACGTGCACGTGGTTCAGGCCGCGCTTGCCCCGGACGAACACCTCGTACAACGGCCAGTCGTGTTTCATCACGAACCCTTCTTCGCTGCGTGCGCGGCGGCGGCTTCCCGCACCCACGCGCCGTCTTCCTGGGCCCGCCGCCGGTGCGCGACGCGCTGGGCGTTGCAGGGGCCGTTGCCCTTCAACACGTTCTTGAACTCGTCCCAGTCGACGGCGCCGAAGTCGTAGTGCCCGCGTTCGGGGTTCCACTTCAGCTCCGGGTCCGGGAAGGTGACACCCAGCGCCTCGGCCTGCGGAATGGACATGTCGACAAAACGCTGGCGAAGCTCGTCGTTGGTGTGCCGCTTGACCTTCCACGCCATCGACTGCGCGGTGTTCGGCGAGTCCGCGTCCGGCGGGCCGAACATCATCAGCGACGGCCACCACCAGCGGTTCACCGCCTCCTGCACCATTTCCCGCTGCTTCTCCGTGCCGCGCATCATCGTCATCAGCAGCTCGAAACCCTGCCGCTGGTGGAAGGACTCCTCCTTGCAGATGCGGATCATGGCGCGCGCGTACGGCCCGTACGAGCTGCGGCACAACGGAACCTGGTTGCAGATCGCCGCGCCGTCGACCAGCCAGCCGATCACGCCGACGTCGGCGAAGGTCAGCGTCGGGTAGTTGAAGATCGACGAGTACTTCTGCTTGCCGTTGATCAGCTTGTCGGTCAGATCCGCGCGGTCGGCGCCGAGCGTGGCCGCCGCCGAGTACAGGTACAGCCCGTGCCCGGCCTCGTCCTGCACCTTCGCGAGCAGGATCGCCTTGCGCCGCAAGGAAGGCGCGCGGGTGATCCAGTTGCCCTCGGGCTGCATGCCGATGATCTCCGAATGCGCGTGCTGCGCGATCTGCCGGATCATCGTCTTGCGGTAGCCCTCGGGCACCCAATCACGCGGCTCGATGCGCTGATCACGCGCGATGGTCGCCTCGAAATGCCGTTCGAGATCTGCGGAGGCTTCATCGGGAAGAGTGGCCGTCATGACTGCTCCTTCGCCACCAGGGTGAGCACGTCGTACTTGGCGACCGAGTCGCCGTCGGCGTTGGTCACGTCGGCGTCCCAGCGGACTTCGCCGTACTCCTGGTCGATGCGCGGGGTGATCTGCTTCGCGGTCAGGGTCACGGTCAGCGAGTCGCCGACCTTGACCGGGGTGAGGAACCGCAGGTTCTCCAGGCCGTAGTTGGCCAGCACCGGGCCGGGCTCCGGCGAGACGAACAGGCCCGCCGCGAACGAGACCACGAGGTACCCATGCGCCACGATCCCGCCGAACAGCGGGTTCGCCGCCGCGGCCTCGGGGTCTGTGTGGGCGTAGAAGGTGTCGCCGGTGAACTCGGCGAAGTGGTCGACGTCTTCCTGGGTGACAGTGCGGGGGCCGGCGACGACGGAGTCGCCGATCTTCAGCTCCGCCAAGGACTTCCGGAACGGGTGGACGTCGCGCTCGGTCCTCGGCGCGCCCGCGACCCAGCGGCCGGTGACCGTGCTGAGCACCTTCGGGCTGCCCTGGACGGCGGTGCGCTGCATGTGGTGCAGCACGCCGCGGACGCCACCCATCTCCTCGCCGCCGCCGGCGCGGCCGGGGCCACCGTGCACCAGCTGCGGCATCGGCGAACCGTGACCGGTGGATTCCTTGGCGTCTTCGGCGTCAAGCACCAGCAGACGGCCGTGATACGGCGCGACCCCGAGGACGACCTCGCGCACGAACTCCTGGTCCGCGGACACGACGGAACCCACGAGGCTGCCGCCGCCGCGTGCGGCGAGCTCGATGACCTGTTCGGTCGAGGTGTACGGCAGCAGCGTCGACACCGGGCCGAACGCCTCGACCTCGTGCGGCTCCGACCGCTCCGGGTCGGCCTTCAGCAGGACTGGCGAGATGAACGCGCCGCGTTCGGCGTCCGCGCCGACGACCTCGACCTGCTCGGGATCGCCGAAGACGACCGTGCCGACGTCCAGCAGCGCCTTGAGCGACCGCCGGACCTCCTCACGCTGCTCCAAGCTGGCCAGCGCGCCCATCCGCACACCTTCGGCGGTGGGGTTGCCGATGGTGACCTTCGCCAGCCGCGCGCTCGCGACCTCGGCGACGTCGTCCAACAGGTCCGCGGGGACGAACGCGCGGCGGATGGCGGTGCACTTCTGGCCGGCCTTGACCGTCATCTCGGTGGTCAGCTGCTTGACGAAGAGATCGAACTCGGTGGTGCCGGGTCGGGCGTCCGGGCCGAGGATCGACAGGTTCAGCGAGTCTGCCTCGGCGTTGAACCGGACGGAGTTGCGCACGATCGCGGGGTGCGCGCGCAGCTTCTGCGCCGTCGACGCGGAGCCGGTGAACGAGACGAGGTCCTGCGCGGTGACGTGGTCGAGCAGGTCGCCGACGCTGCCCGCGACGAACTGCAGCGTGCCCTCGGGCAGGATGCCGGACTCGATGATGATCTCGACCAGCCGCGCGGTGAGGTACGCGGTCTGGCTGGCGGGCTTGATCAGGCTCGGCACCCCGGCGAGGAACGCGGGCGCGAACTTCTCCAGCGGGCCCCAGACGGGGAAGTTGAACGCGTTGATCTGGACGGCGACCCCGCGCAGCGGGACGGCGATGTGCTGGGCGACGAAGGTGCCGCCCTTGCTCAGCGGCTCGACGTTGCCGTCGACGTAGACGGTGTCGTTCGGCAGTTCGCGCTTGCCCTTGCTGGAGTAGGCGAACAGCACGCCGATGCCGCCGTCGATGTCGACCATCGAGTCGGTCTTGGTCGCGCCGGTGCGCGCCGAGAGCGCGTACAGCTCGTCGCGGTGTTCCCGCAGGTGGGAGGCCAGTGCCTTCAGCAGCGCGGCGCGCTGGTGGAAGGTCAGCTCGCGCAGCGCGGGGCCGCCGACGCGGCGCCCGTACTCCAGCGCGGCGGCGAAGTCGACGCCCTCGGACGAGACCCGGGCGACCTCTTCGCCGGTCGAGGCGTCGTGCAGCGGTACGCCGTCGTTTTCCGCCGTGTGCCATCCGCCGGAGACGTAGCTGCGCAGCAATGCCATGGGGCGACCCTTCATGGTGGATTAACAGACCGTCCGTTCAGTAATTCACTGTAGCTCGCGTCCGGGGTCTTGCAAACCCCCGGACGGCGGCGGATCCTTGACATCCACCCGGAAGCGCGCCTTTACTTGCGACACCCTTTAACAACCGTCCATTCGGTCAGTAACAAGGTGGTCTGGCTTGACTAACGCCGCGCACACGATGTTCGCCGACGACCAGGCGTCGAAGGCGCTGGGCATCGAGCTGATCGAGGCCGCCGAAGGCCACGCCGTCGCCACCATGCGGATCACCGAGACGATGGTCAACGGCCACGACATCGCCCACGGCGGCTACGTCTTCCTGCTGGCCGACACGACGTTCGCCTGCGCCTGCAACAGCCGTGGCCCGGTGACCGTCGCGTCCGGCGCGGAGATCACCTTCGTCGCCGCCGGCAAACTCGGCGACCACCTCATCGCCACCGCCACCGAGCGGACCCGCTACGGCCGCAACGGCATCTACGACGTCACCGTGCACCGGGAGACCCCCGACGGGCCGGAGGTCGTCGCCGAATTCCGCGGCCGCAGCCGCACCATCCAGAAGGCATGACGATGACTTTCAGCGACGACGCCGAGAACCTGACCATCGACGAGCTCCAGGCGCTGCAGCTGAAGCGCCTCCGGTGGACGCTGCGGCACGCGTACGACAACGTGCCGTTCTACAAACGGAAGTTCGACGAGGCGGGCGTTCACCCGGACGACTGCAAGGCGCTCGAAGACCTGGCGAAGTTCCCGTTCACCACGAAACAGGACCTGCGCGACAACTACCCGTTCGGCATGTTCGCCGTGCCGGAAGCGCAGGTCAGCCGCATCCACGCGTCCAGCGGGACCACCGGGAAACCGACCGTCGTCGGCTACACGTCCGAAGACATCGACACCTGGGCGACGGTGATGGCGCGCTCGATCCGCGCCGCGGGCGGGCGGCCGGGCGACAAGGTCCACGTGGCCTACGGATACGGCCTGTTCACGGGCGGCCTCGGCGCGCATTACGGCGCCGAGAAGCTCGGCTGCACGGTGATCCCGGCGTCCGGCGGCATGACCGCGCGCCAGGTGCAGATCATCACCGATTTCAAACCCGAGATCATCATGGTCACCCCGTCGTACATGCTCACGCTGCTTGACGAGTTCGAACGGCAGGGCATCGACCCACAGTCGAGTTCGCTCAAGGTCGGCATCTTCGGCGCGGAGCCGTGGACAGAGCAGATGCGCACGGAGATCGAGGACCGCGTCGGCATCGACGCCGTCGACATCTACGGCCTGTCCGAGGTGATGGGCCCCGGCGTCGCGCAGGAATGCGTCGAGACGAAGGACGGGCTGCACATCTGGGAGGACCACTTCTTCCCCGAGGTGATCGACCCGTTCACCGAGAAACCCACCGACGCCGAGGGTGAGCTGCTGTTCACCTCGCTCACCAAACAGGCGCTGCCGATCATCCGGTACCGCACGCGGGACCTGACCCGCCTCCTGCCCGGCACCGCGCGGCCGGCGTACCGGCGGATGGAGAAGGTGACCGGGCGCAGCGATGACATGATCATCCTGCGTGGCGTCAACGTCTTCCCCACGCAGATCGAGGAAGTCGTGCTGGTGACCCCCGCGCTCGCGCCGCATTTCCAGCTGATCCGGTCGACGAAGGGCCGGATGGACCACCTGACGGTGCGCGTCGAAGCGCGCCCGGACGCGACCACCGAGCAGCGCGCCGAGGCCGCCGCCCGGCTGATCGCCGGCGTCAAGGACGGGGTCGGCGTGAGCGTCGGCGTCGAGGTCGTCGACCCGGACACCCTCGAACGGTCGCTGGGCAAGATGCGCCGCGTACTCGACGAACGGGACCGCGGTTGAGCACCCCCGCCCGCCGGGGACGTCCCGGCTACGACCTCGAGTCGCTGCTTCAGGTCGCGGTCAAACTGTTCAACGAACGCGGCTACGACGGCACCAGCATGGAGGACCTCTCCCGCAAGCTCGGCATCACGAAATCCGCGATCTACCACCACGTGCCGAGCAAGGAGGAACTGCTGCGGCTCGCCGTCGACCGCGCGCTGAACGGCCTGTTCGCCGTCGCCGCCGAGACGGAATCCTTCGAGGGCAAGGCGATCGAGAAGCTGGAGCATCTGGTGCGGGGCAGTGTCCTCGTGCTGGTCGAGCAGCTGCCGTTCGTGACCCTGCTGCTGCGGGTGCGCGGCAACACCAAGATCGAGCGGGCGGCGCTGGCGCGGCGGCGCGAGTTCGACCGGCTCGTCACGGAACTGGTGAAACAGGCCGAGACGGAGGGCGACGTGCGGCCCGACATCGATCCCGCGGTCACCGCGCGCCTGCTGTACGGCATGGTGAACTCGCTGATCGAGTGGTACCGGCCGCGGCGCGGTTCGGCCGGGACGGAACTGGCGGACGCGGTGTGCAAGATCGCCTTCGACGGCCTCCGGACCCAAGGAGGCTGAAGGGGACTTTCACCGCATGTGATGCAGTGAAAGCGTCCTTCAGCAGCTTGGGAACCTTCCCGATCCTGCTACTCCCCCGCGACCTTGGGCGGCCGCCGCGCCTGCCAGATCAGCGCGTCGCGCAACTGCTGGATGAGCTGTTCGTCGTCGGCCTCCGACGGATCGACCCCGAGCGGGATCCAGCGTTCGCCGACCTCGGCACCGTTCTCGAAGCTGGTGATCACGATGCCCGCGTACGAGACGCATTCGTCCTGGACGCGGACGTCACGATGCTGCAGCCGCACACTGACCCACCGTCCGGTACGGCGAACCGGCTCGCGTTCGGCACTGGCCATTCGTCCCTACCCATGACGCCCGGTCCCCCCGCCCCGAACGTCGCCATGAAGGCCCCGGGGGTTACCGGCGGGTTGTTCCGAATGAGTAACGGCAGGCGGTCACGTGAAACGGTTACGCTCGGCCCATGAGCACCGATCCGGACAACCGGCGGCGCCGCCTCGAGCCGGCCGCCCGGCGCGCCGAGATCCTGACCGCGGCCCGGCGGTTGTTCGGCGCGGGCACGTACGCCTCCGTTTCGACCTCGGACATCGCGAAGGCCGCCGGGGTGGCGAGGCCGCTGATCAACCACTACTTCGGCGGCAAACGCGAGCTGTACCTCGAAGTCGTCCGGCAGATGATGATCGTCCCGGCGCCGGTGATCGAGAACCTGCCCGACACGAGCGCCGAAGAGCGGCTCGCGATCAGCGTCCAGCACTGGATCGAGGTCGTCGAGCGCAACGAGCAGGCGTGGCTGACGGCGATCGGCCCGGAGGCGGTGGGCCGCGACCCGGAGATCGAGCGGATCATGCTGGAGGCCGACGAGATCGCCGCCGATCGCGTGCTCGCGGCCGCGTTGATGAGCGACGTCACCGAGGGTCGCGAAGAACTCCGCGCGATGATCCGTTCCTACGGCGGGATGCTGCGCGCGGCCTCACGCGAATGGCTGATCCGCGGCACGCTCGGCCGCGAAGAGCTGCGGGTCTTCCTCACCGATTCGATCCTGCACCTGCTGCGGGTCACCTACCCGGCCGTGCTCGCAACGCGTTCCGCCGGGCATAAGCCGCCGGCGTCATCCCCTTCCAGCGTTTGAACGCGTAGATGAAACTCGACGCTTCGGCGTAGCCCAGCCGCAGCGCGACGTCCTCCACGCTGAGCGCGCCGGTGTCGAGCATTTCCTCCGCCAGGGCCTGGCGGACCTCGTCGAGCAGCGTGCGGTAGCCGGTCCCGGCCTCGAACAGCCGCCGTCGCAGGGTGCGCGGGCTGAGCGCGAGCTGCCGCGCGACCTCGTCCATCCCGGCGTCGACGCCGCCGAGCCGCACCAGCCGTTCCCGGACCTGCTGGGCGATCCCGGAGCGTTCCCGTTTCCGGGACACCAGCAGATCGCATTGCGCGGCGCAGACCGCGACCGTCTGGTCGTTGGCCTGCGGCAAGGGTTTGTCGAGGAAGAGCGGATCCAGGGTGGCGAGATGCGACGGAGCGGAGAACGACGGCGTCAGGCCGAACGTGCGCACGTATTCGTCCACTGTGGAGGGACGCTCGTGCCGGAAGGACACGGAGCGCAAGGAGATGTCCGGCAGGATGTCGCGCATGACGGTGTGGATGGCGCCGAGGTCGCGCAGCAGCAGGAACCGGGCGACGTCGCCCGGCACGCGGCTGTCGTCCATGGCCAGCGCGAGCCGTCCGGCCTCGACGGTCACATGCGGGATGCAGAAGGTGAAACTCAGGTCGAGGTAGCGCAGGGCGAAGCGCATCGCGTCCCCCAGTGTCGGGCTGCTGATGCACGCGAAACCGAAGATGCCGAACGCGCTGACCCGGTATCGCCTGCTCAGCCGCAGCGCGACGTCGTCCCCGCCGCCGAGCCCGCGGACCAGGGCCCGGACCACCGCGAGCTCCTGCCGGGCGTCGACCTGCCCGTCCACGGGGGCGTGCTCGTAGGACTCCAGCCCCGCGACACCGTTCTCGGCGGCGAAGCGGGCCATGAGCACGATGCTCGCCGTGCCGCGCGGGTAGTCCCAGTCCCGGATCACCGGCGGCGGTAGTTCCATGGCCGGGATTATGGATCCCGGCAACGCTCGCCGCATTGAGGACCGTAACTGTCCTTGATCCCGATTAGGGTGAGCGGCATGTCCGACACGTTGAGCAGGCGCGCGCTGAACCGCGCCATGCTGGACCGGCAGCTGCTGCTCCGGCGTTCGAAGATGACCGCGCTCGAAGCGGTCGAGCAGCTGGCCGGGTTGCAGGCACAGGCCCCGAACCCGCCGTACTTCGCGCTGTGGACCCGGCTGCACGGGTTCCGCCAGGAAGAGCTGGCGAACCTGCTGCTGGACAAGAGTGTCGTGCGGATCGCGCTCATGCGCGGCACGGTGCACCTGGTGAAACCCGCGGACGCGCTGGCGTGGCGGCCCATCGTGCAGCCACTCTACGACCGTTCGGTGACCGGCAACACCCAGTTCGGCCCCGACATCAAGGACCTCGATCACCAGGAGATCGCCCGCACCGCCCGCAAGCTGCTCGGCGAGCGGCCGCTTTCGTCGGCAGGCCTCGGCGCCGAGCTGGCGAAGCAGTGGGAGGGCGTGGCGCCGTCGTCGTTGGTGCACGTCGCGCGGGCGCTGCTGCCGCTGGTGCAGATCCCGCCGCGCGGGGTCTGGGGCAAGTCCGGGCAGCCGACGTATCAGACCGCCGAGGACTGGCTGGGCGCCGAACCGGACGCGACGCCGTCCCCCGAAGCGATGTTCCGCCGCTATCTGGCCGCGTTCGGACCCGCCAGCGTGCAGGACGCGCAGGCGTGGGCCGGGATCACGAAGCTCGGCGACGTCGCCGAGCGGCTGCGGCCGGAGCTGCGGACGTTCCGCGACGAGAACGGCCGCGAGCTCTTCGACCTCGAGGACGCCCCGCGGCCGGACCCGGACACGCCCGCGCCCGCCCGGCTGCTGGGGCCGTTCGACCAGACCGTCCTGTCCTACGCCGACCGCACCCGCGTGATCAGCGACGAGTACCGCAAGGTCGTCATCACACAGAACGGCCTGGTCAAGGGCACCATCCTGGTCGGCGGGTTCGTGAAGGGGTTCTGGGAGATCAAGACGGTGAAGAAGGCCGCGTCGGTGGTGATCACGCCGTTCGAGCGCGTCCCGAAGCGCGATCTGGACGCTCTCGAAAGCTCCGCTCACCGGCTCCTGACCTGGGCTCACCCGAAGGCCGAAAGCCATTCGGTGGAGATCGTGGCCGAAAATCTCGATTGAGTGGCCGGTCGTGTACTTCCTAGCGGGGTGACCGCTGGGTAACTTCGATCGGCATGGGCGAGACGAGCGTGCTGATCGTAGGGACGGGCTTCGGCGGGGTCGGGACGGCGATCGAGCTCAAACGCGCCGGATTCGACGACTTCACCATCCTGGAAAGCGCGGACGAACCGGGCGGCGTCTGGCGGGAGAACACGTACCCCGGCGCCGGCTGCGACATCCCGTCGCCGCTGTACTCGTTCTCCTACGAGCCCAACCCCGACTGGCCGAAGCGGTTTTCGCTGCAACCGGACATCCACGAGTACCTCAAACGCGTGGTGCGCCGCTACGGGCTCGAACCGCACATCAGGTTCGGCACCCGCGTCATCGCCGCGGCCTTCGACGAGGAGCGCGGGCTCTGGCGAGTGGAGACCGCGGGCGGCGAGACCTTCGAAGCGAACGTCTTCGTCCCTGCCGTCGGCCAGCTTTCGCGGCCGGTCCAGCCGGACATCCCCGGACAGGAGACCTTCAAGGGCGCCAGCTTCCACTCCGCGCGCTGGGATCACGACGTCGACCTGCGCGGTAAGAAGGTCGCGGTGATCGGCACCGGCGCGAGCGCCATCCAGTTCGTGCCCGAGCTCCAGCGCCAGGCGGGCGAGCTGACGGTGTTCCAGCGCACCGCGCCCTACATCATGGCCAAACGGGACACCAGCTACCGGCGCTGGCAGCAACGGCTGTTCCACCGGCTGCCGGCCACCCAGCTGCTCGGCAGGCTGCGGATCTTCCTCCTCGCCGAGTACGCGACCTACGCGATGACCAAACATCCGTTGCTGGCCAAGGTCTTCGAACTGCGGACGGCCCAGCTGCGCCGCCGTCACATCAAGGACCGGGCGCTGCGCGAGAAACTCACCCCGGACTATCCGCTGGGCTGCAAGCGGATCCTGTTCACCAACGAGTACCTGCCCGCGCTGGCGCAGCACAACGTCGCCGTGGAGACGCGGCGGATCAGCGCGATCACCCCGTCCGGGGTGCTCACCGAGGACGGCGTCGAGCACGAGGCCGACGTCATCGTCTACGGAACGGGTTTCGCGGCGACCGACTTCCTCGGCGAGCTGAAGGTCGAGGGCCTCGGCGGGAAGTCGCTATCCGACGCGTGGAAGGGCGGCGCGCGGGCGTACCTCGGCATGACCGTGCCGGGCTTCCCGAACCTGTTCTGCGTCTACGGGCCCAACACGAACCTCGGCGCGGGCTCCATCATCTACATGATCGAACGGCAGGCCCGCTACATCCGCCAAGCCGTCGAACACCTCGCCAAACCCGAAGTGTCCTATATGGACGTCGTCCCGGAGGTCGAGCAGAAGTACGACGAGGAGATCCAGCGACGCCTCGGCAAGAGTGTCTGGACGACCTGCGCCAGCTGGTACCGCCAGGAGAACGGCCGCGTGAGCACGAACTGGCCGGGCCTGGTGACCGAGTACGACCGGCGGACGAAGAAGCTCGACCTCGGCGACTACCGGACGGCGGGTGCGCGATGAACTACGACGTGCTGGTGATCGGCTCCGGTTTCGGCGGCAGCGTGACCGCGTTGCGGCTCACCGAGAAGGGGTACCGCGTCGGTGTGCTGGAGACCGGCCGCCGGTTCGCCGACGACGAGTTCGCGAAGACGTCGTGGCGGCTGCGGAAGTACCTGTGGGCCCCGAAACTGGGCTGCTACGGCATCCAGCGGCTCACGCTGCTGAAGAACACCTTCGTGCTGAGCGGCGCGGGCGTCGGCGGCGGGTCGCTCGTCTACGCGAACACGCTCTACGAACCGCCGGACACCTTCTACGAAGACCCGCAGTGGGCGCACATCACCGATTGGAAGGCCGAACTCGCCCCGCATTACGACCAGGCGAAACGGATGCTGGGTGTGGTGGAGAACCCGCTGGTCACCCCGGCCGACCGGGTGCTGCGCGAGGTCGCCGGGGACATGGGCATCGCGGACACCTATCGGCCCACGCCGGTCGGCGTCCACTTCGGCAAGCGCGACGTCGACCCGTTCTTCGGCGGCGAGGGCCCGCTACGCAAGCCGTGCACGCATTGCGGCGAGTGCATGACCGGCTGCCGGGTCGGCGCGAAGAACACGACCGTCAAGAACTACCTGTACCTGGCGGAAAAGGCGGGCGCGGAGGTCCATCCGCTGACCACCGCCGTGTCGGTCCGGCCGATCGACGGCGGCTACGCGGTCGACACCGTCCGAACAGGACGATGGGTGCGCAAGCGCAAGCGGACGTTCACCGCCTCCGAGGTCGTCTTCGCCGCCGCTTCCCTTGGCACGCAACGGCTTCTGCATTCCTTGAAGGACTCGGGAACGCTGCCGGACCTGTCGCCGCGTCTCGGCTTGCTCGCCAGGACGAACTCCGAGGCCGTGCTCGCCGCGCGTTCCCTGCGCGAGGACACGGATTTCACCCGCGGCGTCGCGATCACGTCGTCGATCCATCCCGACGCCGTCACGCACGTCGAACCGGTGCGTTACGGCAAGGGCAGCAACTTCATGGGCCTGCTGACGACGGTGCTCGTCGACGCCGAGCCGGGCAAACGCCGATGGGTGCTGGGCGCGCGGGAACTGTGGCGGAACCGGCGGCAGCTGGTGCGGCTGCACAACCCGCGACGGTGGTCGGAGCGGATGGTCGGGCTGCTGGTGATGCAGACGCTGAACAATTCCGTGACCACGTATACGAAAAGCGGGCTCTTCGGCCGCCGGATGACCACGAAGCAGGGCATCGGTGAGCCGAACCCGGAGTGGATCCCGGCCGGGCACGAGGTCACGCGGCGGGTGGCGGACAAGATCGGCGGGCTGGCGCAGGGCGCCTGGACGGATCTGGCGAACATCCCGATCACCGGGCATTTCATCGGCGGCTGCGCGATCGGCGACAGCGCCGAGACCGGTGTCGTCGATCCGTACCAGCGCGTGCACGGCTATCCCGGGCTGCATATCGCGGACGGCTCGGCGATCTCGGCGAACCTCGGGGTGAACCCGTCGCTGACCATCACCGCGCAGGCGGAACGCGCGATGTCGTTATGGCCCAACAAGGGCGAGCCCGACCCGCGGCCGCCGCTCGGCTCTCCCTACCGGCGCCTGTCCCCCGTCGCCCCGCTCAAGCCCGTCGTGCCGCCGCACGCCCCCGCGGCCCTCCGGCTCCCTCTCACCCCGCTCTGACCCTCACGCGTTTAGTCCTCTGGATGCGGTAGTTCGCCCTGCCAACTACCGCATCCAGAGGACTAAACGCGGGCAATGGAAGGGGCGGGTGCCGCCGCCCGCGCGACGCCGGCACCCGCCCCGGTCTAGCGGATCATCACGGGAGGCCGGCCAGGCCCGCGCTCACCGTGTTCGACCAGGCGTAGCCCTGCGAGGCGTCCCAGTTGATCGACCAGGTCATCGCGCCCCGGATCGTCGGGTACGTCGTCGAAGGCTTGAACGAACCGCAGTTCGTGCCCTTCGCGAGGCAGTTCAGCGCGTTGACCGTGTTGCCGGGCGCCTGGTAGCCGCCACCGGCCGCCGAGCCCGACGCGGGCAGGCCGAGCCCGACCTGGTCGGCCCGCAGACCGCTCTGCAGCTGGATGCAGGCCAGCGCGGTGAGGAAGTCGACCGTGCCCTGCGAGTAGACCTTCTGGTCGCAGCCGAGCATCGTGCCGCTGTTGTAGTACTGCATGTTGACGATCGTCAGGATGTCCTTGACGTTCAGCGCCAGCTTGAAGTACTCCGCCGCCGGGCTCTGCATGTCGATCGTCTGCGGCGCCATGGTGATCACCGTGCCGCCCGCCGCGTGGATGCTGCGCAGCGCCTGCGCCATGTAGGTCGCGTTGACGCCGTTCTCCAGATCGATGTCGACACCGTCGAAGCCGTAGGTCGCGATGAGCGACTTCATGCTGTTGGAGAAGTTCGTGGCCGCGGCCGCGGAGTCGACGCGGATCGTGCCCTTCTCACCGCCGACGGACAGGATGACCTTCTGCCCGCGCGCCTGCGCCGTCTTGATGTCGGCCTTGAACTGCGCGTCGGTGTAGCCGCCGAGCTGGCTCGAAAGACCCGAGTCGAGGGTGAAGGTGACCGCGCCCGGCGTCGCCGTCGCGTCGGCGAAGGACACCGCGATGATGTTGTACTTCGTCGGGACGTCGGCGAGCTTGAGCGCCTTCGCGCCGTTGTAGAAGTTCTGCCAGTAGCCGGTGATCACGTGCTTCGGCAGGTTTCCGGTCGGCGGGGTGCTCGTCGTGGTCGTCGGCGAGCTGGTGGTGGTGGTCGTCGTCGGGCTCGTGGACGTCGTCGGCGTGGTCGGCGTCGTGGTCGGCGAACCGCCGGGGCCGTCGAGGCTCACGTCGTCGGCGAAGTAGGCGGGCTGGCCGTACCACCCGTGCAGGTAGATCTCGACGCTCGTGGTGGACGCGCCGGTGGTGAAGCTCAGCGAGAGCTGCGACCAGCTGCCGCCGCCCGGGGTCCAGGTGTTCTTGTCACCCGTCCCGGTGCCGGTGACACCCAGGTAGGTGTAGCTGCCCTGCACCCAGGCAGACAGCGTGTACGCGGTGTTGGCCTTCACCGCCACGCTCTGCGAGCAGCGGGCGTTGTCCTGACCCGCCGGAGTGGCGCTGAGCGCGCGGCTGCCCGAGTGGACCGGCGTGGTGACCACCGAGGCCGTGCCGGTGCAGGTCCAGCCGCTCGTGGTCCCGAGTTCGAAGCCCGGGTTGGTCAGGATGTTGGCGGCCGAGGCACTGCCCGAGACCGCGAAAGTCACCCCCAGGCACACGGCCAGTGACGACAGCAGGGCGAGGAACGCGTGTTTGGGCTTCACTTTCACGACTGGCCTCCACGAACGGGTGATGTCGGCCACATCAAAATGGACTAGACCAATACAACTGTCAAGGGTTCGGTTAGAGGAGGCCATACGAAAGTCGGCTCGGCACGAGCGGCAGAATGCAGGGTCCGAGAGCACCCGAGGGCGGATTCAGGAGCGTGGGAGTGAGCGTGCAGGGCCTGCAGACAGTCGAGCAGAAGATCGCCGAAGAACTCGGTGTGCGCGAAGGGCAGGTCAAGGCGGCCGTCGACCTGCTGGACGGCGGATCGACCGTGCCGTTCATCGCCCGGTACCGCAAAGAGGTCACCGGGATGCTGGACGACACCCAGCTCCGCACCCTCGAAGAACGACTCCGCTACCTGCGTGAACTCGGCGAGCGCAAGGTCGCGGTGCTGGAGTCGATCCGCAGCCAGGGCAAGCTGGACGAGGCGCTCGAAGCGTCGATCATGGCGGCGGACACCAAGTCCCGCCTCGAAGACATCTACCTGCCGTACAAGCCCAAGCGGCGGACGAAGGCGATGATCGCCCGCGAGGCCGGTCTGGAGCCGCTCGCCGACGGGCTGCTGAGCGACCCGAACACCGATCCGCAGGCCGCGGCCGCGGTGTTCGTCGACGCCGACAAGGGCGTCGCGGACGCGCAGGCCGCGCTGGACGGCGCCCGCGCGATCCTCGTCGAACGTTTCGCCGAGGACGCCGACCTGATCGGCGAACTGCGCGAGAAGATGTGGGCGGAAGGCCGTCTGGCCTCGAAGGTCCGCGACGGCAAGGCCGAAGAGGGCGCGAAGTTCTCCGACTACTTCGAGTTCTCCGAGCCCTACACGAAGCTTCCCTCGCACCGGATCCTCGCGATGTTCCGCGGTGAGAAGGAGGAGATCCTCGACCTCACCATGGAGTCGGAGGAACCGACCGAGGAACCGCGCACCGGGCCGACCGAATACGAGAACCGCATCGCCCACAAGTTCGGCATCTCCAACGAAGGCCGCCCGGCCGACAAGTGGCTCGGCGACACCGTCCGCTGGGCGTGGCGCACGAAGATCCTGCTGCACCTGGGCATCGACCTGCGGATGCGGTTGCGCCAGTCGGCCGAGGACGACGCCGTCCGCGTGTTCGCCGCGAACCTGCGCGACCTGCTGCTCGCCGCCCCGGCGGGCACCCGCGCCACGATGGGCCTCGACCCGGGCTTCCGCACCGGCGTCAAGGTCGCCGTCGTCGACGCGACCGGCAAGGTCGTCGGCACCCACGTGATCTACCCGCACCAGCCCGCGAACAAATGGGACCAGTCCATCGCCGAACTCGCCGCGCTGTGCGCCCGGCACAAGGTGGACCTGATCTCGATCGGCAACGGCACCGCGTCGCGCGAGACCGACAAGCTCGCCGGTGAACTGATCAAGAAGCACCCGGAACTGAAGCTGACGAAGGCCGTCGTCTCCGAGGCGGGCGCGTCGGTCTACTCGGCTTCGGCGTTCGCGTCGCAGGAACTGCCGGGCATGGACGTCTCGCTGCGCGGCGCGGTCTCGATCGCGCGCCGGCTGCAGGACCCGCTGGCGGAACTGGTGAAGATCGACCCGAAGTCGATCGGCGTCGGGCAGTACCAGCACGACCTGTCGGAGATCTCGCTGTCGCGTTCGCTCGACGCGGTGGTCGAAGACTGCGTGAACGCCGTCGGCGTGGACGTCAACACCGCGTCGGCGCCGCTGCTGACCCGCGTCTCGGGTATCACGACGACGCTGGCGGAGAACATCGTCGCGCACCGCGACGAGAACGGTCCGTTCAAGACGCGGAGCGGGCTCAAGGAGGTCGCGCGGCTCGGCCCCAAGGCGTTCGAGCAGTGCGCGGGCTTCCTCCGGATCCCGGACGGCGACGACCCGCTCGACTCGTCCTCGGTGCACCCGGAGGCCTATCCGGTGGTGCGGCGGATCCTGTCCTCGACCGGCACGGACATCCGCTCGCTGATCGGCAACGCGCGGACCCTGCAGGCGCTGAAGCCCACGGAGTTCGTCGACGACACCTTCGGTCTCCCGACAGTGACCGACATCCTCGCCGAACTCGAAAAGCCGGGCCGCGACCCGCGTCCGGCGTTCAAGACCGCGACCTTCGCCGACGGCGTCGAGAAGATCGGCGACCTCAAGCCGGGCATGCGGCTGGAAGGTGTCGTGACGAACGTGGCGGCGTTCGGCGCGTTCATCGACGTCGGCGTGCACCAGGACGGCCTCGCGCACGTCTCGGCGCTGTCGAAGAACTTCGTCAAGGACCCGCGTGAGGTCGTCAAGCCCGGCGACATCGTCAAGGTGAAGGTCCTGGAGGTCGACGTGCCGCGCAAGCGGATCTCGCTGACCCTGCGGCTGGACGACGAGCCCGGCAAGCCCGCTCGTGAGCAGGGCGGCGGCGGTCGTGACCGCGGCCAGGGCGGTCAGCGTCAAGGCGGCGGTCAGCGTGGCGGCCAGGGCGGCCGCGGTGGCGGCCGGGACCGCGGCGGCAACTCCGGTGGCGGCGGCGCCATGGCGGACGCGCTCCGGAAGGCCGGCTTCGGCAAGTAGAGCGGCTGAAGGGCGCTTTCCCCGCATGCGATGCGGGGAAAGCGCCCTTCACTGCGTCAGATGTGGGGAAAGTCCCCTTCAGCTCACGGGTTCATGGCGTAGGCGCCCGAGAGGTCCCGCACCAGCGACCACACGTGGTCGAAACGGGCCGCGTCGACGACGGGCTTCCGGATCGAAGCCAGCGCGAGCGCCTGCTGCGCCTCGGTCGAGGACGACTTCCCGTGCAGTTCCACCGCGGTGGCGCTGAAGTCCTGCACCAGGATGGCGAAGATCTGGTCGACGACCTCGGTCTCGATGCCGGTGATCTCGGCCTGCTCCAGCACCAGCTGCCCGTAGACGACCAGCGTGAACAGCTCGGTCAGCGCGAGACCGAAGTCGATGTCCTGCTGCTGAGCCTCGTCCGGCGCCGCTTCGGTGAACAGCTTCACCAGCGCCTCGGCCTGCTCGGTGAACCGTGCGACGTTCGGGATCGCGGACGCCTTGGCGTACGCCTCACGCCAGTCGTGGAACCGCACCTTCGAGAGCCCGCGCGCGGGGCCCTGGCGGAACAGGAACTCGTCGTCGGCCGCGTCGGAACGGGTCGGCACCGGCTCGTAGGCCTGCGGCGCGAACAGGTACGCGGGCACGAACTTCGCGATCAGCGCGAGGTTCACCGCCACCGTGCCTTCCAGCTTCGGCAGGCCGTCGATGTCGTTCTTGGACATCGCGAGGTAGGTGTCGGCCTCGAAACCCTTGGCCGCCACCACATCCGCGACCAGGCCGATGACCTTCTGCGCCTCGGTGGTCACCTTCATCTTGGTGATCGGGTTGAACAACAGGTACCGGCGGTCGTCCGCGTTCGCGCTGCGGAAGTAGTCCACGGCACGGTCGGAGAACAGCTTCATCGCGACGAGCCGCGCGTAGGCCTCGACGAATTCCCGGCGCACGTGCGGGAATTCGGTGACCTTCTTGCCGTAGAGCACCCGGTTGTGCGCGTGCGTGATCGCCTCGTACAGCGAGTGCGTCGACATCCCGATGCCGCCGAAGCACAGGTTGAACTTGCCGATGTTGACCGTGTTCAGCGCCGCGGAGAACGCCTCGGCGCCGACGTGCAGAATGTCCTCTTCGGACACCGGGTAGTCGTTGAGCTCGAACTCGGCGACGTACATCTGCGACGGGACGACGTTCTTCACCACTCGGTAGTTCGGATGCTCCGAGTCCGCGTAGAAGAACACGTACTGGTCCGGCCCTTCGACACCGTCGATGCGGCCGAACACGGACACGGTCCGCGCGCAGTTGCCGTTGCCGATGTAGTACTTCGACCCGTTCGCGCGGTAGCCGCCCTCGCCGTCCGGGGTGAGCACGAGGTCCGACGAGTAGATGTCGGCCCCGTGCTCCTTTTCGGACAGTCCGAACGCGGCGACGCCGCCGGCGGCGAGCGAGTCCGCCGCGCGTTTGCGGGCGGCCTCGTTCGCGCTCTGCCACACCGGGCCCAGGCCGAGGATGGTGACCTGCCACGGATACCAATAGTTCAAGCCGTAGAAGCCGAGGATTTCCGACAGGGCCGCGACCCGCGCGGTGTCCCAGCGCTTGTCGGGGTTCCCCTCGGCGTTGGCGCCGGGAGTGAGGAACGTGGAGAACAGGCCTTCCTTGCCCGCGAACTCGATGAAGTCCGCATAGAAGGTTCGGTCGTGGTAGTCCTCGACGAGCTTGCGTTTGCCACGCTGTTCGAACCACTCGATGGTGGCACGCAGCAGGCGACGCGTCTCCGGGTCGAACTGCCGTGGGTCGTACCCACCCGGGTTCAGCAACAACGCGGTCGCCTTTTCGCTCATGGTCACTCCTGGTCAGCCGAAGTTACTACCCGGTAACCGTAGCGCCTCGCTTCGCCGTCCGGCCACCGAACTCGATCGAAGTCACCTCCCCGTGGTCGTTCCGCAGGAAACGCGCGGTGGGCTTGCGGGTGTCGGCGGCGGGGGCGATCGCGTCGCCGCCCACGAAAACGGCCTCGAACGGCGGCGGAGACGGGAAGCCCTCGACGTCGGCGACCAGCTGGGCCCAGAGCGCGCCGTCCCGGTCCTTGACCACGAACGCCAGGTCGCCGGTCTGGTAGCGGCCCAGGTACTCGGCGATGTCCGGCTGCGGGACCGGCGGCGGGCTCGTGAGCGGCGGCAGCCCGACCACGTTCTCCAGGCACCAGTCGACGATCTTCGCGCCCAGGGCGGACCCGCCCGCGCTGTTGGTCAGCACCGTGACGGCGAAGTCCTCCTCCGGCAAGGTCACGAATTCCGACAGCTGCAGGTTGCTCACGTTGCCGCCGTGCCGGACCAGCCGGGCGGCGCCGTGGGTCGTGTGCAGCCAGCTCAGCCCGACCTCCTCGAACCGCAGTGCGGCCTTGCGCTGCGGGGCACGCATGAGATCGCGGGTGGCTTCACTGATCGGCGGCTTGCCCTCGGCCTCGCCGGTCAGGAAGAACCGGGCCCACTTCAGCTGGTCCCCCGCGGTCGACCACAGCCCGCCGCTCGCGCTGTCCGCGCGGGTCAGGCCCACCGTGTGCTCGACCGCCGCTTCACCGTCGCGCAGCACGTGCCCGACGGCGTGACGGCGCGTGAGCACCTCCCACGGCAGGTAATACGACTCGGTCATGCCGAGGGGTTCGAGCAGCCGGGCGCGGACCACGTCCTCGAAGGGTTCGCCCGCCACCACCTCGACGACCCGGCCTGCCAGCTGGAATCCGGCGTTGCAGTAGGAGAACACCTCGCCGGGCGGGAAGTTCTGCGGCAGGTCGCCGAACTTCGCGATCGCGAGGGCCAGTGCGTCGTCTCCCCACCCGGTGGTGAAGTCGACGTCGCCGAGGAAACCGGCCGAATGCGTGAGCAGCTGACGCAGGGTCACCGTCTTCCGCGCCACCGGATCCGCCAAGGGGAGGTCGGGCAGGTACTCGACGACCGGCCTGTCCAGGTCCAGCGCACCGTCTTCGACCAGGGCCAGCACGGCGGCCGCGGCGAAGGTCTTGCTGGTGGAGCCGATCATGAACAACGTGCCGGGATCGACCGGAAGTCCGGTGTCCACACTGGACACACCGGTGGCGAAAACCGACTCCTCTCCCCGGTACGTCACCCCCACCACCGCGCCGGGGACGCTCGCGCGACGCGCCTCCTCGTCGAGCACCCCTTGCAGATCCTGAACGTTCGACACCCGTGTCCCCTTTCGTCCGGTCAGGCCAGCGTTTCACCGCGACGCCGCGCCCGGTTCGTCCGAGCCGACGAACATCACCGGACCGGTGCGGGCGATATCACGTAGCCCGGGAGATCAGGACCCAGTACACTGGACGACGCGGTCCGCTCAGTTCTGCCTCGGGCCGCGTTTCGTTGTCGAAGACCACGCGCCGCGGCCCCCCGAGGTCTGCGCCGGGCAGGACAACCGTTCCTATCCTTACGGAGATACCAGGGCGCCCGTGCGCCCACACGCTTATGAGCACACCTACTTTCACCGAACTCGGCCTGCCCAAGACCCTCGTGGACTCGCTCGCCGAACAGGGCGTCACCAGCCCGTTCCCCATCCAGGCCGCCACGCTGCCGCATTCGCTGGCAGGCCGGGACGTCCTCGGCCGCGGCCGCACCGGCTCCGGCAAGACCTACGGCTTCGTGCTGCCCGTCCTCGCCCGGCTCGCCGAAGGCCCGACCCGCCGCCGCCCCGGCCGCCCGCGTGCGCTGGTCCTGGCGCCGACGCGCGAACTGGCGACCCAGATCGAGGCGTCGTTCCTGCCGCTGGCGAAACCGCTCGGCCTCCGGGTCACCACGATCTTCGGCGGCGTCAGCCCCAACCCGCAGATCACCAGGCTGCGTGACGGCGTCGACATCGTCGTCGCGTGCCCCGGCAGGCTCGCCGACCACATGCGCTCCGGCGAGGCGAAACTCGACCACGTCGAGATCACCGTGCTGGACGAGGCCGACCACATGGCCGACCTCGGCTTCCTGCCCGACGTCCGGCGCATCATGGCCGAGACCCCGGAGCGCGGGCAGCGGCTGCTGTTCTCCGCGACCCTCGACGCGGGCGTCGACGTGCTGGTCAAGCGCTTCATGCACGACCCGGTCACGCACAGCGTCGACTCGGCCCAGTCGCCGGTCTCCACGATGAAGCACCACGTGCTGCACCTGGAGGAGACCCACCGGCTGCCGGTGCTGATCGACCTCACCGCCGCGCCCGGCCGCACGCTCGTGTTCACCCGGACGAAGCACCGCGCCAAGCAGCTGACGCGCAAGCTCATGGCTTCCGGCGTGCCGGCGGTCGAACTGCACGGCAACCTCGGCCAGACGGCCCGCACCCGCAATCTGGAGGCGTTCGCCTCCGGCGCGGCGAAGACGCTGGTCGCGACCGACATCGCCGCACGCGGTATCCACGTCGACGACGTCACGCTGGTCATCCACGCGGACCCGCCCGTCGAGCACAAGGCGTACCTGCACCGCTCCGGCCGGACGGCGCGGGCCGGTGCGTCCGGCACCGTCGTCACGCTGATGACCGACGCGCAGGTCGGCGACGTCCGTGACCTCACCCGCAAGGCGGGCATCAAGCCGACCACGACGCAGCTCGGCCCCGGCCACCCGCTGCTTTCGGAGCTGGCGCCCGGTGAGCGTTCGTTCACCGCGTCGCCGCGTCGGCCGATCGTGGACACGCGGCCGAAGCGGGTCAGCGCCAGCGGTGAAGCCATCCCGGGCAAGGGCGACGACGAAGATCGTCCGGCGAGCGGTGGACGCGGCCGAGGTGGTCGCGGCCGGGGTCCCTCCGCCGGTGGCCGTGGCGCTTCCGGTGGCCGTCGCAGCGGCTCTTCCGACGGCCGTTCGCGTCAGCCTCGCACCGAGGGCGACCGTCGCGGCGCTTCCGCCGGTCAAGGCCGTCGCGCGGCCGAAAGCACCGGACGTCGCGAAGGCGCGCCCAAGGGCGGCGGCCAGGCCCGTCGCGGTTCCGCCGAATCCCAGCCCCGCCGGGGCTCCGGTGCCGCCAAGTCGCAGTCCTCGCGGAACCAGTCCGGCGGCGCTCCGGCCCGTCGCGGCGGTGCCGCCGCTTTCTCCTCGGGGACCCGTGCCGGCTCGCGCCGCTCGCGCTAGCCCTTCACGCGAGTTACGCCTCTGAACACGCGAGTTACGCCTTCCATCACGCGAGTTACCCCTCTAGTCACGCGAGTTACGCCTTCCGTCCCAGCACGGCCGGCCCGACTCAGCGTGCTTGGAGGCGTAACTCGCGTGTTTGAGTGCGTAACTCGCGTGCTTGGGGGCGTATCACGCGTTTCGGGCGGCGGCGCGGGCCTCAGAGGCCGCGCGGCGCTCCTCGAAGCGCGAAGCCTGGGTGTCGAGGGCCTTCAGGAACTGGTCGAGTTCGTCCCGCGCCTTCTCCCCCACCTCGCCGAGCCCTTCGAGCTCGAAGATCTTCCACTGCCGCAGCAACGGCCAGATCACCTCGTCGTGGTGGATCCGCAGGTCGTAGATGCCCGCCTTCGCGATCAGCGCGGCCTTCCGCACGAAGCTCGGGATCACCGCGCCCGGCATCTGGAACTGGACGACCTCGTCGGTGATGGCGCGCATCATCGCGTCGGGTGACAGCTCCAGCGACGCCTGCACCAGGTTCCGGTAGAAGAGCATGTGCAGGTTCTCGTCCATCGCGACCCGCGCGAGCAGCTTCTCGCACAGCGGATCCTGCGTGTACTTGCCGGTGTTGCGGTGCGAAATCCGCGTCGCCAGCTCCTGGAAGGACACGTACGCGAAGACGTTCAGCAGTTCCTTGTCGCCGCTGTCGTACCCGGCTTCCATGGTCTGCATCCGCGACCGCTCCAGCTCGACCGGGTCCACCGCGCGCGTCACCAGCAGGTAGTCGCGGATGCAGATCCCGTGGCGGCCCTCTTCGGCGGTCCAGCGATGCACCCACGTGCCCCACGCGCCGTCGCGGCCGAAAGCGCGCTCGATCTCACGGTGGTAGCTCGGCAGGTTGTCCTCGGTGAGGAGGTTGACCTCCAACGACGTCCGCGCGATCGGCGACACCCGGGACTGCTCGGGATCCCACGCCTCACCGCCGAGATCGGCGAAGTTACGGCCCTCGTCCCAGGGCACGTACTCGTGCGGCATCCATTCCTTGGCGACCGAGAGATGCCGATTGAGGTTCTCCTCCACCGTCCCCTCGAGCTCGAGCATCAGCCGGGTGGTTTCGGGGACCGCCATGCGTTTCGTCCTTCCAGGGTACGGAAAACGCCTACCTACGACACCGTAACTTACGGTGTCGTAGGTTTGCCACCTCCGGAAGGTGAACGCTAAAGCGAGGCCGTCAGCCCCCGTGCCCGCAGGACCGACCGTTCCAGCGGCCGGAACAGCACCAGCTCGATACCGACGCCGACCAGCAGGATCAGGAAGATGGCCGACATCACGGCCTCCATGCTGTTGAACGACGAGCCTTCGTGCAGGTAGGCGCCGAGTCCCTTGCCGAGCGCCGGCGACAGCGCGATCAGCTCGGCGGCCATCAGCGAACGCCACGAGAACGCCCAGCCCTGCTTGAGCCCGGCGAGGAATCCGGGCAGCGCGGCGGGCAGCAGGATGTGCCGCGCGGACGAAAGCCTGCTCGCGCCCATCACCTGGCCCACCCGCGGCAGTATCGGCGGGATCTGGTCGATGCCGGCGACCAGGCCGTTGGCGATCGAAGGCACCGAACCGAGCAGGACCACGAAGTAGATCGACGCGTCGTTCAGCCCGAACCACAGGATCGCCGCGGGCACCCAGGCCACCGACGGAAGGCTCTGCAGCCCGGTCAGGAACGGTCCGACCGCGGCCCGGACGACCCGGACCTTCGCCACCAGCAGCCCGAGCGGGGTCCCGATGACCACGCCGATCAGGAAGCCCAGCGCGGCGCGGTGCACCGACGTCCAGACGAACTCGAAGATCTCCCCGTCGACGGTGATGCCGACGAGCTCGTCCCAGACCGCGAGCGGCGCGGGAAGCATGGCCTCCGGCCAGAACGCGGCGGCCCACAGGGCCTGCCACAGCGCGACCAGAAACACCAGGAAGACCACCGGCGGCACGAAGCCGCGCAAGAATCGCTTTCCCCGGCTTTCCCGGCGTTCCCCGGTGGGGGTGTCGAGCGAGTCGAGTCCCGCGCCGACGGCCTCGTCGGCGTCTTCCGCCGCGGTTGCGGGGCGGTCAAGCCGCGGCATGGGTACTGATCACCTCCCGGAGGTGACCGGTGATCTCCAGCGTCAGCTCTTCGGCGTCGGAGGCCTGGACGTCGCGCCATTCCCGCACGACCCGGCCGGGCCGCGACGAAAGCAGCACGACCCGCTGGCCGAGCCGGACGGCCTCTCGGACGTCGTGGGTCACGAACAGCACCGACGTGCCGGTGCTGCGGTAGACGCGCAGCAGTTCACCCTGCAGGACGTCGCGGGTGATGGCGTCGAGCGCGGCGAACGGCTCGTCCATCAGCAGCAGCGACTGCTCCGGGTCACCGCCGACGCGCAGGGTGGCGGCCAGTGCCCTGGCGAGCGCGACGCGCTGCCGCATCCCGCCGGACAGCTCGTGCGGCCGCTTGTCGCCCGCACCGCCGAGGCGGACGAGTTCGAGCAGTTCGGCCGCCTTTTCGCGACGCTCGGACCGGCCGAAACCGGCGAGGCGCAGCGGCAGTTCCACGTTGCGGGCCGCGGTCAGCCACGGCATCAGCGCGGCCTCCTGGAACATGACCGCGGGCCGCGAGGTCTCGAGCGTGATCGAGCCCGACGTCGGCCGGTCGAGCCCGGCGACCAGGTTGAGCAGGGTGCTCTTGCCGCAGCCGGAGGCGCCGAGGAGACAGACGAACTCGCCGGGGGCGACCGTCAGATCCATCCCGTCGAGGGCCACGACGGCGCGGCCGGTCGGCCCGAAGGCCTTCCGCACCCCGTCGAGGCGCACGGCGACACCGGTGGACAGGCCGGGCTCCAAGGTGGTCGTCATCGCTGATCCCCTCCGGTCACTTCGTCAGCCCGGGCGCGTTCACGCCGGGCTTGCCCTGCTCGGAAAGCACGGCGTTGAGCGGGCCGAAATCGGCGAACCCCTTGAGGTCCACCGCAGACTTCACCACGCCCGCGGTCACCGAGTCCTGTGCGAGCTGGGTGAAGGTCGACGCCACCGGGTCGATGCCGAGTTCGATGCCGGAGAACGCGCGATCGAGAACGGCCTCGCTCAGGGTGCTGCCCGCGAGCGCCTTGAGCTCGCCGTTGACGACCTTCTTCGCCTCGACGGGGTTGGTCTTCGCCCACTCGATGGCGGCGAGTTCACCCTTGAGGATGGCGGTGACGGTCTCCGGGTGCTGCTGCAGGAACTCGCTGCGGACGATCACGACCGTGGTCGGGAACTTGCCTTCCGGCCACAGCGTCTTCTCGTCCAGCAGGACCTTCGCGCCCGCGTCGAGCACGAGCCGCGAAGACCACGGCTCCGGCAGCCAGCCGCCGTCGAGCTCGCCCTTCTTGAAGGCGTCGAACGTCTTCGGGTTGTCGAGGTTCGTGACCTTGACGTCGGACAGCTTCTTCTCGGCGACGAACTTCTTGAGCGCGACGTCCTGGGTGTTCGCCAGCGACGGCGTCGCGATGTTCTTCCCGGCGAGTTGCTCCGGCGTGGTGATCTCCGGCTTCACGACCAGCTGGGCGCCGCCGGTGACCGCGCCGGAGACCAGCTGGATGGCGCCCTTGGACTTGGTGAAGGCGTTGATGGCCGGGCCGGAGCCGATGAACGCGATGTCGAGCGAGTTGCCGAGCAGCGCGTTGACCTCTTCGGGTCCGGCGTTGAACGTCTGGGTGGTGAGCTTCGTCGAGCCGAGTTCCTTGGCGAAGAAGCCGTTCTTGGTCCCGATCAGCGCGGGCGCGTGCGTCACGTTGGGGAAGTACCCGACGCGCACCTCGGCCGCGGCGCCCTGGCTCTTCTGCTCCGCCGGAGCGGCGCCGCTGTCCGCACGCGAACACCCCGCGATCCCGCCGGCCAGTGTCAGGGCGGCGAAGGCCGCGGCCAGCAAGCGGGTTCTGTGGTGGGTGCGCACGGAAGGTCGCCTTTCGGAGGATACGACTCGGCTCGGGTGGTGGCGCGAGAGTCGCATGTTCACCCACGTGCCTGCATCGCCATCCGAATGACGGGAAAGATGCTGAGAATCCTTGACACCAGGCGGAACTCCTGTTCCACATTTCAGGACCGGTGTAACGGATCGGGCCGAACGGGCGAATCACGCTTAGTGGTGACGCACCCTCGTACCGTCGCGATGGCGGGCGTGCTGACCGCCGGGATCGGCATGGGCGTCGTCGCGTCGACGCTCAAGATCGCCGACGGCACGCACACCGTGCTCGACACCACCCTGTCCACGGCGACGGGGTTCCTCTTCCTTCTCGCCGGCGCCGTCGCGCACGTGCGCCGCACCTCGAACCCCATCGGGCTGCTCATCGCGCTGGCCGGGCTCGCGTTGTTCGCCGAGGACCTGCAGTTCGCCGAAGACCCGCTCATACATACGGCGGGCTTGGCGCTGTCGGCCGCGTCGAGCCCGGTGATCGCGCATCTGGTGCTCGCCTTCCCGCACGGGAAGCTCCGGTCACGCTCCGAACGGGTGCTCGCCTTCTCCGCGTACGCCGTGGTCTTCGGGTCGGCCGTCCTCGGCCTGCTGGTCAACGACGATCCGAAGAACCTCGCCGCGGTCGCCGCGTCGCCGGAGGCCGAACAGCTGGTCAAACGGCTGCTGGAGCTCGTCGGCGCGCTGATCGGCGGCGGGGTCGTGGTGGTGCTGCTCTACCGCTGGCTCACCGGACGGATTCCGCAGCGGCGACTGCTCTCCCCCGTCCTCGCGATCGCCGTGGTCGGCGCGCTGAGCACCACGGTCGGCAACGCGCTCGGCTCCGGGCACCCGTTGTCCGGACCGCTGCTGGACGTCTACCGGATCTCGTTCTGCCTGTGGCCGCTGACGTTCCTGATCGGCGTGCTGCGGGCCCGGGTCGGCAACGCGGAGATGATCCGGCTCCTGCTGGAACGCGACGGCTCGGGGCTGGCCGCGCTCGTGCAGGACGACGAAGTGTGGAAGGACAGCCGGTCGATCGACGCGCTCAACGCGGCGGCCGGGCTGGTGCTGGACAACCAGCGGCTCGCCGCCGAACTGGAGGAGCGCCTCGTCGAGGTCCAAGCCTCCCGTGCCCGCATCGTGGCCGCCGCCGACGACGAGCGGAGGCGGGTCGAGCGGGATCTGCACGACGGCGCCCAGCAACGCCTGGTCAGTGTCGTCCTGCTGCTGCGGATGGCGGAGCGACGGCTCGGCGGCGAACTCACCCCCGCCGTCGCGACCCTGCTGAGGAGCACCATCGACGAACTGCAGGCCACGGTCACCGAACTGCGCGAACTCGCGCGCGGGCTCCGGCCCGCGATCCTCACCGAAGCCGGGCTGATCCCCGCGGTCCGGTCACTGCTGGACCGCGTCCCGCTCACCGTCGATCTCGCGGGCGCGGACGTGCCGCGGCTCAGCGGCGCCGTCGAGGCGACGGCCTATTTCGTCGTCTCGGAGGCGGTCACCAATGCGTTGAAACACGCGCGGGCGGGGGAGGTCCGCGTGTGCATCCGCGTCGAGGACGACGGCCTGCGGGTGGACGTCCACGACGACGGCACCGGCACGGCCGACATCGGCGGCGGCTCCGGGCTGTACGGCCTCCGTGACCGGGTCCGCGCGCTCGGCGGCGAACTGACCGTCGCGAGCGAACCCGGATCGGGCACCACGGTTTCGGCCGTCATCCCCTTGGACGGCTAGGCCGTGTCCTAGGCCAGCCCGCGGATGGCGCGCGCGGGCGGCCGCGTCCCCTGGATCGACGCGACCATCTCCAGCACCTGCCGGGTGCGCCGTACCTCGTGGACCCGGAACACCTTGGCCCCCTCGGCCACCGCCCAGGCCGTGGCGGCGAGGGTGCCGTCGACCCGCTCCGCGAGTTCCACGCCGAGTGTCTCGCCCACGAAGTCCTTATTGGACAGTGCCATCAGGACCGGCCAGCCGGTGTCGGCCAGTTCCCGCGCGTGCCGCAGCAGCGCCAGGCTGTGCCACGTGTTCTTGCCGAAGTCGTGCGTCGGGTCGATCAGCACCCCTTCACGCGGGACACCGAGCGCGACGACGGCTTCGGCGTGCGCCGTGGTCTCCGCGACGACGTCCGCGACGATGTCCGGGTAGTGCACCCGGAACGGGCGGGTGCGCGGGACGGCGTTCCCGGTGTGCGAGCAGACGTAACCGGTGCCGAACTCGGCGGCGACCTCGGCCAGTTTCGGATCGGCTCCCGCCCAGGTGTCGTTGATCAGGTCCGCGCCCGCTTCCGCCGCGCGCCTGCCGACCTCGTGGCGCCAGGTGTCGACACTGATCACCAGGCCGGAGTGCAGTTCGCGGATCCGCTCGACGAACGGAACCACCCGTCGGATCTCTTCCTCGACATCGACCTCAGCGCCGGGGCCTGCCTTGACCCCGCCGATGTCCACGATGTCGGCGCCGTCGGCCACCGCCCCGGCGACGGCGGCGAGCGCGGCCGGATCCGAGAAGGTCGCCCCCTTGTCGTAGAAGGAGTCGGGGGTACGGTTGACGATCGCCATGACCAGGGCGCGGTCCCGGGCGACGCGGCGGCCGCGGAAGGTCAGCTCGTTCACGCACCGATCGTAGGCGAGCCGGCGGCTTCGCAGGAGAGTGCCGCCCAGCGGGAAGAGATCGGATCTCTCTTGACTCGCCGACGAGCACCCGGGTAGACGTTGTCCCACAAGGAAATTCAGCCCAGCGACCCGTTTCCCGACGTAGGAAAGGGCCCCGAATGTCCCCAGATCCTCTTCGCGCGGCACGGCTTTCCCGGCGCACGATGCTGGCGGGAACCGCGGGCGCCCTCGGCGCTCTCGCCCTGCCCGGCGTGGCGTCGGCGGCTCCGGTGGATTGGTCGCGCGCCGTCGTCGATTCGACGATGAAGCGGCACACCCCGGCCACCCTCGGCGGCTGGGGCTACACCCGCGGCCTCTACCTGTACGGCCAGTACCTGGTGTACCGGCGCACCGGCGAGAAGTCCTACCTCGACTACATCCTCGCCTGGTACGACCGCTTCGTCACCGAAAGCGGGATCTCGAACAATTTCACCAACCTGGACGCGATGCGCTCCGGGCAGATGTTCCCCTTGCTGTATACCGAAACCGGGCAGGCGAAATACAAGACCGCGGCGGACCAGTTGCGCGCGCGGTTCCCGTCCTATCCCCGGACGTCCGACGGCGGGATGTTCCACGCCACGAGCAGGGTCGGACAGTTATGGGCGGACGGCGTGTACATGGCGCAGCCGTTCCTCGCCCTGTACGGCAAGACCTTCGGGGATGCCGCCTACTGCTATGAAGAGGCCGCGAAGAACGTCAGCGTCTACTTCGACCGGCTCAAGGAGCCCGCGAAGGGCCTGCTGTACCACGCCTACGACGAAGACGGCTCGGAACCGTGGGCGTCGGGCCCCGGACGGCATTCGAAATTCCACTGGGGCCGTGCGATCGGCTGGCTCGGGATGACGGCGATCGACCTCCTCGAAATCCTCCCCCGCGACCATCCGCGACGCCGCCGGCTCGTCGACGTCGTGAAATTCCTCGCCGCGGGGTACACCCGCTGGCAGGACCGGGCTTCGGGCCGCTGGTTCCAGGTCGTCGACCGGGGCGGCGACAAGGACAACTGGCTGGAGACCTCGGCTTCGGCGATGTACACCTTCCTGCTCTCCCGCGCGGTGGAACGCGGCTACGTCGGCGCCGAGTACCGGCCCGTGGCCGCGAAGGGTTATCGCGGGGTTTTGTCCCAGGTTTCGACCGGATCCGACGGATCGACCGATATCTCGAACATCTCCGAAGGCACCAACGTCGGCGATACGGCGTATTACTACGCACGAAAACGCAACACCAACGATTTCCACGGTCTCGGCGCGTTCCTCATCATGAATGAGCAACTCGCCCACTGAGGTCGCCGCACCGGCCGAAGGGCGCTTTCCCCGCTTCCGACCTGGGAAAGCGCCTTTCGGCCTTTTTCCGGCCGGGTGCCGGGTATTGACCGGAGGCGCTAACATCGCGTGCTGCGACGCCCACTCCCAGGAGGGACGACCGGATGCGCGAGACGCCGCCCCCGGCTTCTTATACCCGGCTCGAACTCGGTGACACCAGCACGATCCCGGTCGGTGTGACGGTTTCCCCGCACATCTCGCTGGTTTCGATGCTCGTCGAGGTCGTCGGGGGGTACGACCGCGGCCTGCCCGCCGCCTGGCGCCGTCAGGTGGGTTCGGCGATCCCCGAGCAGGGATACCGCGCGGCGAGCTCACTCGCCCGCCGCGGCACCTCGGTGCAACCGGACTTCATCGTCCCGATCAGTCCCGGGGAGGACTGTTCCGCCGCGGCCCAGGCGGAAATGCTGCGGGAACTGACGGAATCCGACGTCCTGAAAGGCCTGGAAGAGGTCTTCGGAGACCAGGTGCCCGCGCAGTGGCGGCAGGCCGCCGACCATCCGAGACGCTGGGCCGCCTCGCTCGCGGACGCCTTCACCGCGACGAGGCTGGCGACCGAAAACCTCTGGACCAAGGCCCGGCCCCTGCTCGATCGCGAGATCGAACGGATCGGCGTCGCCTCCGTCCGCGGCGGGACGGACGCGGTGCTCGGCCTGCTGCGGCCGCATTTCCGGTTCAGCAACGGCTGTCTGCTGCTGCCCGACGCGGAGCCGGCGAAGTACGCCGTCCACGGCCGCAAACTGATCCTCGTCCCGATGCTCGCGGGCAGCCGCTCGGTGGTGTCCAATTTCGACGAAGAGGACGCCATCTGGATCGGCTACCCGCTGCCCGGACTCGACGGCCTGCTCGACGGCGGCAAGGCCGAACCGGCCCCCGGTATCGACGGACTCGATCTGGTCGTCGGCGCCCACCGCGCGAAACTGTTGCGGCACTTGGGAAAGCCCGCCCGGATGGGCGAGATCGCGAATCTGTTGTCCTGTGCCGCGAGCACCGCGACCTACCACTGCGAACAGCTCGTCTCGGCGGGGCTGATCCAGCGGCACCGCGAGGGCCAGGTGGTGCTCGTGGCCCGGACTCCTCGCGGTGACGCGCTGGTGGATCTGCTGTCCTGACTCAGACCCGCTGCAACCCCGGCTTCCCCGCCTCGACGACGTAACTGCGGTCCGCGGCCAGGACCACCTTCGAGAAGTCGTACTCGGTGGTGTCCGAAACCGTCATGAAATCCGCCCGCATCTGCGTTTGCGACGCCGTCACCCGGACATAACCGCGCTTTCCCCGGCAGTACTTGATGTGCGGGTTGTTCGACAGCCACGTCGACGACGGATCGGTCGCGGTGTCGCTGTTGCTCGTGACCGAGGTCGTCACCAGTTCCGAACCGAACACCGGATCGCTGTGGTTGAAGTAGTCGCGGCGCAGGTCGGCCGCCCAGTGCCGGTGGACGTCGCCGGTCAGCACGATCGGGTTCGGCACCTTGCGGTCCACGATGCCCTTCGCGATCCGGTCGCGGGAAGCCTCGTAACCCTGCCAGGAATCGGGGCTTTCACAGGTCGCCTTGTTGCCGTCTCCGTCACGCGTCGCGAAGAAGACCTGCTGACCGAGGAAGTCCCACTTCGCCGGATGCGTCTCCAGCGCCTTCAGCAGCCAGGCCTCCTGCGTCGTGCCCAGGATGCTGCGCGACGTCGACCGCATGTCGGTGCACGACGGGCCCGCCGAACCGGACGGGTCGGGCACCTGCGCGTTGCGGTACTGGCGGGTGTCGAGCATGTGGAACCGGGCGAGGTTGCCCCAGCCGAACTGCCGGTACAGCCGGATCGACGCGCCGCTCGGCTTGGCGGTGGACCGGATCGGCATGTTCTCGTAGAACGCCTGGAAACCGGCGGCCTTGCGGTCCGCGGTGGCCGGGCTGGCGGTGCCGTTCCAGTTGTTCATCACCTCGTGGTCGTCGAAAACGACGACCCACGGCGCCATCGCGTGCGCGTTCTGGAGGTCGGCGTCGGTCTTGTGCTGGGCGTGCCGGGCGCGGTACTGGGCCAGCGTCGTCACGTCCTCGGTGAACGCCAGCCTGCGCGGATTCCGGTCGGCGGCGGCGCGGCCGGATTTCCGCTCGTACATGTAGTCGCCGAGGAACAGCACCAGATCCGGGTTGTCGGCGAGCATGCCCTTGTACGAGTGGTACCAGCCTTCCTCCCAGTGCTGGCAGGAGGAGAAGCAGTACTTCAGCTGGTTCACCGCGGCACCGGCGGCGGGCGCGGTCCGCGTCCGGCCGACCGGCGAGATGTAGCCGCTGGTCTTGAACCGGTAGAAGTACTCCCGTCCCGGCTCGAGGCCCACCGGTTCGATGTGGACGCTGTGCCCGGAGGCACGGGTCGCGGTCACGGTTCCCTTCTGCGCGATCGAGGAGAACGCCTGGTCGTTGGCGATTTCCCAGTCCACTGTGTACGAAGCGTCCGGCATGCCGCCGAAGCCGTCGGGGTTCAGCGGGGCGGGAGCGAGCCGCGTCCACAGCACGACACTGTCCGGCAGCGGGTCACCTGACGCGACACCGAGCTGGAACGGGTCGTGGATGGCGGGTGCCGCCGCCAGTGTTCTCGCGCTCGCCCACGAAGGCACGGTCGACGACAACGCCGCCGCCGAAACCGCAGCGGCTCCCCCGAGGAGTACCGCCCGCCGATTCACCTGGCCCATGAAAATTCAACCTTTCGAAGTGGGGAAAGAACGGGGAGGGATTTCACGCGGCGTAATCGGTGATGCCGCCACTACAGGCCTCGAGCGTCGGATTCGCGGCGGCGTCGGCGACGCAGACCTTGTAATAGACCCACGATCCCTTCGCGACCGGCACGGCCTTGTCGACGTGGGTGCCGTTGCCGCCGGAGGCCCAGACGTAGAACGGGCCGGCGCCGCCCTTCAGCCAGTACGCGACCACGGCGGACTTGCCGTCGGCGTTCCTGTCGTAGACGAGGAAATGCGCGTCCGACGAGCGGAACTGCCCCTCACCCGCGCAGACGCCGGTGGAACATTCGGCGCTGCCGGAACCGACTCCGCAGTCGGGCGCGATCCGCTGGTCCGAGCCGGTGTAGACGTAGCTGTCCGAGATGTAGCCGCCGAGCGCGGGGACGTAGTCCCACAACGTCGTGGTGCCCAGCGGACCGGTGACCGAGGTCCCGATCGTCTGGCAGTCGATGGTCACCGTGGCGCCGTTGGCCACCGTGCGCACCGCGGTCGCGGAGGTGCTCGGGGCGCGGCGGACGTTCAGCGGATCACCCGCCGTCTTCACGGTCCCGGTGGCCGCGGCCAGTGCGGGAGTGGCTCCGGCGAGGCCCAAGGCGCCCGCCGTCACCAGCACGAGAAAGAAACCGGCGAGCCGCCGGACACTTGAACGCTTCATGACCGCAGCGTCGACCGGCGTCGTACACATCACGTACAAACGCCGACCGCTGTCTGCACATGCATGCGAATGGATCTAGCCAACCATGGCGGGACGGCAATATTATCGGCGGATATGGGGCTCCTGCCGTATTGGCGGTTTAGGTGACTATTCTCGGGTTTCGCGTTCTCGGTCCGCTCGAAGTGGCGGTGGACGGGCAGGTGGTGCCGCTCGGCGGGCCCAAACCCCGGCTGCTGCTGGCCGCTCTCCTGCTCCAGCCCAACGTCGTCGTCTCCACCGAACTGCTGATCGAGGTCCTGTGGCCTTCGTCCGCGCCCAGGTCGGCGGCGGCGAACATCCGCACCTACGTCCATTCACTCCGCAAACGCCTCGCCGACCACGACCCCGAACTCGGGGAGCGCATCGGAAGCCGGGCATCCGGATACATCCTCAAGGCCGCGCCCGACGAGATCGACCACATCCGCTTCGGCGAATTGGCCGCCCGCGCGCAGGACGCGCTCGGCCACGGGGAAGCCGAATCCGCGCTGGGCCTGCTGGATCAAGCCGAAGCGCTGTGGCGCGGCGAGGTCCTCGAAGGTCTCCCCCACGACCACGGCTGGGGCGCGACCGTCGCCAGGCTGACGGAATTGCGGCTCGCGGTCCAGGAACAGCGGCTGCGGGCGAGGATCGAACTCGGCCGGACCGCCGAGGCCGTCGCCGAACTGCGCGGCCTGGTCACCGAGCATCCCCTGCGCGAGGAGCTCTGGCAGCAGCTGATCGTCGCGCTGCGGGCCGACGGCCGCACGGCCGACGCGATCGAGGCCTACGAAACGGCCGAGAAGGTGCTGGCCGACGAGCTCGGCACCGAGCCGGGGCCGCGGCTGCGGGAACTGCGGGCGTCGCTGGTCCTCACGCCGTCCGCGACCCAGGACGCGGTGACCGCCGCCCTCACCGTGCCGATGACGCCGGTCTGCCAGCTGCCGCTGGACCTGCCGGACTTCACCGGCCGCGACGAGGTCGTCAGCGCACTCGTCGCCCTCTTCCACGACCGCCGTGAACAGGGAAAACCCGCGATCGCGGTGCTGTCGGGGGCGCCGGGGATCGGCAAGTCCTCCGTCGCGATCCGGGTGGCGCACGCGGTCCGTGACGACTTCCCGGACGGTCAGCTGCACGTCGACCTCGCCGGGACGTCGTCCTCACCCAGGCCCCCGATGAGCGTGCTCGCCGAGTTGCTCCGCGCCTTGGGTGTTCCCGACGCGGGATTGCCGCGCGATCTTCCCGAGCGCGCGGCGTTGCTGCGTTCCCGGCTGGCGACCCTCCGGATGTGCGTCGTCCTCGACGACGCCGGCAGCGCGGCACAGGTCCGCCCGCTGCTGCCCGGCGCGGGTTCCTGCGCGGTGCTGATCACCAGCCGGATCCGGATGCCGGATCTGGCCGGAGCCACCCCGGTCGACGTCGACCTGCTGCCCGAAGCCGAGGCCGCGAAGCTGCTCGAAGGCATCGTCGGCACCGAAAGGGTCGCCGCGGAGCCGGAGTGCGCGACCGCGATCCTGCGCCACTGCGGGTATCTGCCGCTGGCGATCCGGGTCGCCGGGGCGAAGCTGACCCATCGGCCGGGCTGGACGTTGCGCGTACTGGCCGACCGGCTGCGGGACGAAAGACGAAGATTGGACGAACTCCGCGTCGGCGATCTCGCCGTGCGGGCCAGTGTCACGCTCAGCTACGACCTTCTGCCGATGTCGGCGGCGACCGCGTTCCGCGGCCTCGGCGGGCTCGGCTCGGTCCAGTTCCCCGGCTGGGTGGTCGCGGCCCTGCTCGGCCGCACGCACGGTGAGGACGTCCTCGATGTGCTGGTGGACGCTCATCTGGTCGAGCTCAGCGGCTCGGATGCCACCGGTGAGCCCCGCTACCGCCTGCACGACCTGTTGCGGTGTTACGCCCTCGAACTCCGGGCGCAGGACGTGCCGGCGAAGGCGCGCGACGCCACGAAACGGGTGCTGGAGGGCTATCTCGCGCTCGCGGTCGAAGCCGCGGACCGGATGCCGATCCATTTCTTCGGGCTCTACCGGGACGACACGGCCGTCCAGCCCACGCTGCCGCCGGGCACCGCGCAGCTGATCGGGGATCCGGCCGCGTGGTTCGCCGCCGAGCGGCACACCTGCGTCGCCGCCGTCGCGCTGGCCGCCGACCTGGGCCTCGACTCGCTGGCCTGGCGGCTCGCCGCCGCGCTGGCGCCGTACTTCGACCAGCGCGGTCACCAGGACGACTGGATGCACACGCACGCCGTCGCGCTGGCCGCCGCCCGGCGGTCCGGCGAGGTCCGCGGCGAGGCGATCATCCAGCGCAATCTCGGACAGATCCAGCTGTACCAGGACAGTTACGCCGAGGCCCTGGTCGCGTTCGAGCAGTCGCAACTGCTGTTCGACAAGATCGGCGACGCGCGGGGCGCGGCGATCGCGCTGGCCGGGCTCGGCACCGTGCTGCGGATCAAAGGCGAGGACACCGTCGCGCTGGAGCACTGTCACGCGGCGCTCGACCAGTTCACGGCGGCGGGCGATCCGCACGGCGAGGCCGTCGCGCGGATCGCGATCGGCGCGGTGTGGCTGGCGCGGCGCCGGTTCGCCGACGCGGAACGCTGGTTCACCGAGGCGCTCGACCAGTCCGCCCGGATCGGCGACCGGCATCGCGAGGCGCACGCGTTGAAACGGCTCGCCATGCTGCGCCAACACCAGGGGAACCTCGCGGGGGCACGGGAACGGGTCGACCGTGCCATCGCGATCTTCAACGAACTCGGCGACGACCACTGCGTCGGCTACGCGAACCAGAACCTCGGCGAGTTGTATCTGCACAGCGGCGACCTGGCCCACGCGCAGCTGCTGCTGGTCAATTCGCTGAGCGTGCACCGGCGCAACGGGGACCGCCGATCCGAAGCCGAGGTGTCCCAGCTGCTCGGCGAACTGCACGAGGCGCTGAGCCAGCCCGAGCGGTCGCGGACGTATTCCGAGCGCGCGCTGGCGTTGTGGCGGGAACTCTCCGCGCGGCCACAGGAATCCGCTCTCGCTTCGCGCCTGCAGGAATCGGCCGAAGCCTCGTACAACGATTCCGCGAGCGCCTGACCTTTTCGCCCTTCGGCACCTGTTTGCGGGGTTCACCCACCGCAACCAGGTGCCGACTTGCTTTTGTATCGATCGTGTACACGCCCCGGCGAAGCTCCCTTCGTAGCAACCGAGAGTGCTCGAAGGGAGACCGGAATGGTCCGGACCGTTAAGGCCCGCCGGGTGATGGCGGCCGTGCTGGCCGTGGGGGCGGTCACCGCCTTGGCCGCCAGCCCCGCGAACGCGGCGCCCGAGGGAAGCTGGCGCGCCGACCTGTCCACTGTGGACGGCGACGACGTCAACGTCCGCAGCGACGGCGGCGTGCTCAGCCTGCAAAACGCCGCCTGGCACAGAAAACCCGACTCCATCGGCAGCCAGGGTTACCTGCTGCTGGCCGAGCAGAAGCTCGGGAAGCCGGTCAACCGCGTCACCGCCCAGGTGACCGCCGACGCGCCGAAGGGCACCGAGGTCGAGGTCGACGTCCGAGGCAAGCTCAACTCCCAGGACTGGACGGAGTGGACGCCCACCGAGGGCGGCGCCGCCCAGCTGTCCGCCTCGGTCTCCACGGTCCAGGTCCGCATCGGACTGCGCACGCTGACCGACGGCGTGACCGCGAAGGTCAGCGACGTCACCCTTCAGGGTGAGCTCGGCCCGCAGGTCAACGCGATCGGCGCGGCAGCGGCCCCGCTCACGTACAAGGTCTACGGCACCCGCGAGGGCCTCGTCGGCGGCACCACCGCCAACGGCCACGTGATCAAGTCCCGCGACCACTTCGTCGCCCTCCCCTCGGGCCGCGGCCTGGCGCCGAAGAACACCGGCAACTACACCGTCCGCATCTGCCGCACCGACAACAGCCGCTGCGAGTACGCGCCGGTGTGGGACGTCGGCCCGTGGAACACCAAGGACGACTACTGGAACCCGTCGGCCACCCGCCAGATGTGGAAGAACCTGCCGCAGGGCAAGCCCGAAGCGCAGGCGGCGTACCAGGACGGCTACAACGGCGGCAAGGACGAGTTCGGCCGCAGGGTGGCCAACCCGGCGGGTATCGACCTCGCGGACGGCACCTTCTGGGACGGCCTGAAGATGACGGACAACGGCTGGGTCAACGTCTCCTACCTGTGGACCGGCTCCGGCCCGACCGGCGTCGTCAGCACCGCGGGCGACCCGATGAACGTCCGGGCTTCGGCCAGCACCACCGCGGCGATCAAGGGCCTCGCGGCGAACTACGCGAAGGTCAACATCGAGTGCTACGTCGAGGGCGAGACCGTCACCGGCAAGTTCGGCACCAGCAAGATCTGGGACCGGATCGGCCCCGGGCACTACATCTCCGACACCTACGTGCAGACCGGCTCGGACCTGCCGGTGGCGCCCAAGTGCTCGTGACCCCCTGATCCGCTCGTAATCCCCTGATCGCGAAGGCCCGGCGTACCCCATAACGCCGGGCCTTCGCCCTTTCGTCCGCCCTTTCGCCCACGCGGACGGACCTTGGGCGTCGCTCGCCGCTCGGAGACCGTGCGGTAGCCACGACCTGAGGGGGTCCCATGAATCCGCCTGAAACGACCACGTTGCGCGAGAAGCTCTCCGGCGCGGTGGTCACCGCCGCCGATCCGGGGTACGACGCGGCCCGCGCCGTATGGAACGGGGACATCGACCGGCGCCCGGCGGTGGTCGCCGAATGCGCCACGCGCGAAGACGTCGTCACCGCACTGGCCTTCGGCCGCGAAAAGGGCCTCGAGATCACCGTGCGCGGCGGCGGGCACAGTTTCAGCGGTTCCGCCGTGGCCGACGACGGACTGGTGATCGACCTCGGCGGGCTGCGCCGGATCACCGTCGACCCGGACACCCGCACCGCCCTGGTCGGGGGCGGCGCGTTGTGGGCGGATGTCGACGAGGCGACCCAGCGGCACGGGCTCGCGACGGTCGGCGGCACGGTGAGCGACACCGGCGTCGGCGGCCTCACCCTCGGCGGTGGTTTCGGCTGGCTGACCGCGAAACACGGGCTCACGATCGACAATCTGCTCTCCGCGGAGGTCGTGACGGCCGACGGCCGGATCCTGCGGGCATCCGAGGCGGAGCATCCGGACCTCTTCTGGGCGCTACGCGGCGGTGGCGGGAACTTCGGTGTGGTCACGGAATTCGAGTTCCGGCTGCACCGGGTCGGCCTCGCCGAGGTCGGGATGTTCTTCTGGACACTGGCGGACGCGCCCGAGGCGATGCGCTTCGCGAAGGACGTGATCGCGTCGCTGCCGCCGGGCACCGGTTCCATGCTCGTCGGGCTCAACGCGCCACCCGCGCCGTTCGTTCCGCCGGAGCACCATCTCACGCCGGGTCTCGCGCTGGTCGTCGCCGGCTTCGACGGTCCCGAACGGCACGCCCGGCTGGTCGAGCGGCTCCGGAGCGGGCTGCCCACGGCGTTCGAACTGGTCACCCCGATGCCGTACGCGGCGCTGCAAAAACTGCTCGACCCGACCGCGCCACGGGGCATCCTCGCCTACGAGAAGTCGCTTTACGTCGCTTCCCTGTCCGAAAAGGTCATCGACCTGATCGCCACGCGCCTGCCGGACAAGGCGTCTCCGACGACCGTGATGCCGATCGTGCCGCTGCAGGACACGTTCTCGACGGTGCACGACGACGCGACCGCGTTCGGCGGGCCGCGGACGCCCGGCTTCGTCGTCGGCCTGGCGGCCACCGCCCCGACGCCGGAGCTCCTGGCCGCGGACCGCGTCTGGGCGCGGAGGCTGTGGGAGGAACTTTTGCCGCATTCCAACAACTACGGCGGCTACCTGAACTTCATGAACGAATACGACGAAGACCGGGTGCGCACGGCGTTCGGCGCGGAGAAGTACGCGCGGCTGGCCGCGATCAAGGCGGTGTACGACCCGGACAACGTGTTCCACCACAACGCGAACATCCGTCCCGCTGAGTGAGCCATTTATTCACAACCGCGAATGGTCTTCACAATGCCGTGATCGTCGTGCGAAACTCCCGTGACGCATTTCCCACTGACGAATGGCGGGCATTGTGAGCGTTTCCCGGCGAACCCTGCTGACCACCGCTGCCGGTGCCGCCGTCGCGGCGACGACGATCACTCCGGCCGCCGCGGCCGAGGAAGTATCCGACGGGCTAAGGACTTTCCGCCGAACGGCCGACTACGCGGTGACCAAGCTACGGGCCGTCGCGCCCGGCGTGACGGCCTTTCCGGAGATCACCCGTTTCGAGAAATGGACCTATTCGCAGAACGGCGGCTGGATCGGCGGATTCTGGCCGGGGACTTTGTGGCTCGCCTCGATCTACAGCGGCGATCCGCAATTCCGCACCCTCGCCATGGCGTCGGCGGAAAAGCTCGCTCCGCGCCAGCACGAGACGCGGGACCATGACCTCGGATTCCTCTTCTACCCGTCGTGGGTGACCGGCTGGCGGCTCACCGGCGACGAGAAATGGCGCACCGGCGCGCTCAATGCCGCCGCGTCGCTCATCCAGCGCTACAACGAAAAAGGGAAGTTCATCCGGGCGTGGGGCGCGCTCGGCACGCCCACCAACGCCGGCCGGGTCATCATCGACACGATGATGAACCTGGACCTGCTGACCTTCGCGAGCAAGCAGACCGGTGACCGGAAGTACCTCGACATCGCCGTCTCCCACGCGAAGACCACCGAACGGGTCTTCCTGCGTCCCGATGGTTCGACGCCGCACGTGGTCGATTTCGACCCCGGCACCGGCGCCGAAATCGGCCCGGACACCGTGCAGGGTTACAGCCCGACGTCCTGCTGGTCGCGCGGTCAGGCGTGGGGGATCTACGGGTTCACCACGATGTACCGGCGTTCCGGCGACCCGCTGTTCCTGCGGACCGCGCAACGCCTGGCCGACTTCGCGCTGCGCGCGCTGACCCCCGACAACGTTCCGGTGTGGGACTACCTCGCGCCGCAGGCGCCGCACGACATCAAGGACTCCTCCGCCGGTGCGGTGATGGCGTGCGGCCTGCTCGACCTGGCGAAGGTCGCGAACCGGCCGCACTACCGCGAGGCGGCGATCCGGATCCTCACCGCGTTGTGCGACACCTGCCTGACCACGAAGTCCACCCGTGCCGAGGCGATCGTGGCGCGGGGCACGCGCAACCGCCGGGCGGAGGACGGCGTCGAGGTTTCGCTGCCCTACGCCGACTACTACCTGCTGGAGAGTCTTTTGCGGGTGCTGATGCCGAAGGAGATCGACAAGGCGATCGACCTGTCGAGCGTCTGACCCGGCGGCCGCGAGCCGTGCAGCGAAGAGCGCTCAGTGCGCGTGGTGCCCTTCGTGACCACTGTGGCCACCGTGCCCGCCGTGGTGCGCGTGGACCTTCGCGTGCCCCAGCCCGCGCCCGATCATCCACTTGTTCACCGGCACCGTCAGCACGAACGCGACGGCCAGCGCGAACGCCAGCGCACCCCAGAACAGCGGGCTCGCCAGCCCGGCCTCCATGGCACCCGGCACCACCAGCATGACCCCGTTGTCCACGATCTCCATGACCGCGATCGACACGGTGTCGGCCGCCAGCGCCACCTTGAGCGCGGTGCCGAACGGCAGGCCCGACTTCAGCACGCCGCGCATGGTCAGCGCGTAGCCGAAGACGAAAGCGAGCGCCACCGCGAGGATGATCGTCGCCACGTTGCCGAGGCCGAGCGCCGTGCCGATCACCATGCCGAGGACCTCACCGATCGCACAGCCGGTGAGGCAGTGCAGGGTCGCCGACGCCGCCATCGACCAGCTTGCTCCATGCCGTGTCTCGTTCATGCGGACACCATACCCCCCACCCGTATGGATGGCGCAGTGATCCGCATCTCGCGGTCGCTCACCGTCACCCCCGTAGGCCGACCCGGTAATCAGCCCAGGTCGATGAACTCACTTACGTAACCCTTTGCGCTCATCCGGTTGACCGGGGTAACCGAAGACCCCTAGTTTCGCCGGAGGTCTCCACCGCGCGTAGACCGATCGGCTGGTTCAGGTAGTTCCGTGACTATGGGGTGGAGATGCGAGGGCCGACGAAGACGCTCGTCGTTGCCACTGTGCTCGCTTGGGGCATGGTGTTCGGGCTGACCGGCTGTGGCGGTGGTGACGAACCGGCGGAGACGGCGGTGAAGCCGATCCGGATCGCTTTCGTGCCGAAGGTCGCGGGTATCCCGTACTTCGAGGCGATGAACACCGGCGGGCAGGCCGCGGCCAAGCAGCTCGGTGTCGAATGGTCCTCGACCGGGCCGGTCACGGTCGACCCCGCGGCGCAGGTCTCGATCGTGCGCGGCCTCGTCGACCAGCAGGTGGACGTCATCGCGATCGCGCCGAACGACCCGAGGGCGATCGCCCCCGCGATCACCGAGGCGCGGGCCAAGGGCGTCCATGTGATCACCTCGGACACCGACGCGCCCGGCACCGATCGCGAGCTCTTCGTCAACCAGGCGACCCCGGAGGGCATCGGCAAGGCGCTCACCGACGCTCTGATGAAGAAGATGGGGAACGCGGGCAAGTACGCGATCGTCTCCTGCGGCGAGACCGCCGAGAACCTCAACGCGTGGATCGCCGTCCAGCGTGCGTATACCGCTACGGAGTACCCCCATGCACAGCTCGTCGAAACGGTCTACGCCGGCGAGGACAAGGACAACGCCACCGCGCTGGCCAAAGGCCTGATGGCCAAGTACCCGGACCTCACCGGCCTGGTCGGCGAATGCACGACGTCCGCGCCCGGGGTCGCCGAGGCGGTGCGGTCGCAGCAGAAGATCGGCCGCGTCTTCACCGTCGGCGTCGGGACGCCGCAGGCGATCAAGCCGTACCTGCTGGACGGTTCCGCGTCGCTGTCGGTGCTGTGGAACGTCGAATCGCTCGGCTACCTCACCGCGTGGGCGGGCAAGCAGATCGCCGAGGGCAAACGGCTCGGCCCGTCGAACAAGGTCAACCTCGAACTCCCCGCGATCAAGTACGAGGAGGACACGAAGACCGTGCTCCTCGGCGACCCGCTGCTCATCACGCGCGAGAACGTGGACCAGTTCAAGTACTGACTCACCGGCCCCGCCGGACGGCACCCGCCGCCGCGCCGCCGCCGAGGATCAGCACCAGCGCGGTCAATCCCCACCGCCGCTTCTCCTTCGTACGGGCCAGGGAGTCGGTCTCGGCCGCCTCTTCCTTCCGTTCCCGGGGCGCGGCCGAACGAGACGGCTTCGGCGCGGGAGCGGGCGGCGGGACCACCTGAGGTGCCGGAGTGGGCGCCGGGCTCGACGACGGCGTCGGCGAGGGAGTCGGTGAAGGACTCGGCGACGAAGACGGGCTGGGCGATGGCGTGGACGACGGGCTGGGAGACGAAGTGCGTGACGGCGTGGGCGAAGGCGTGGGAGTCTGCGTGGGTGTCGGAGTCGGCTTGGGCGGCTCGGGTTTCGGCGGTTCGGGCGCGGTGAGGCAGCCCGCGGCGTCCGAACCCGCCAGCGGCGGCCCCGAACGCACCACGGTCACCTGCCCGCCGCGGTCGAGGCGGTAGAGCACGCTGCGCCCGCCGATCCGGTTCGCGGTGGCGTACAAGGCGCCGTCGCGGCCGAGTACGACGGAGCCGTAGACGTCGGCGGGCGGGAAACGCGCGTCTTCGGCTTCGCGGACTTTGCCGGACGCGGGATCGATGGTGATCACGGCGCCCTTCCCCCGCCAGGTGGTGGACACGCCGTAGAGCAATCCGTTGTGGTACGCGAAATCGTTGACGTCGTGGGCAAGCGTGATCGGCCGGAGGAACACGGTCCTGATCACCCGCAGGTACCGCTCCCCCGGCGTCAAGTCCACTGTGTACAGTGTGCCGTTCCTGAGCAGATACCAGGAATTCCCGCCGATCGCGCCGGCGGTCACCCCGGCGACGGGGCTCCACAACGGCAGCCGGTTCCCGGCGCGGGTGATCGGACCGAGGTCCTGTGCCTTCCCGTCACGGTCGATCGTCACCGCGTGCGCGCCCCGGCTGAGTCCTTCCGCGACACCGAAGACCAGGTTCCGCGTCGCGGAGTACCCGAGCGCGTTGAGCCGGTAGCCCGGCTCGGTCACGCGCGAAGTGGTCCCCGATCCGGCATCGAGCCAGCGCAGCTTCGACTTCCCGTGCGACTCGGTCTCCGCCTGCACCATCAGGCAGGCCTCGGCGGCGCGCGCGGCCATCGGGGCCAGCAAGGCCGACGCCCCCACCAGACCGGCGACGGCCACCGTCGCCGCCGTCCGCGTCACCCGGTCCACAGTGCTCACCGGCTCAAGCGATCCTCGCCAGCGCTGAGGTGAACGCGTCCGGCGGGATCCGCACCCCACCGCCGAACGGGTTCTGGAGCTGGTAGATCGCGAACAGCAGCAAGGTGACCGTGCCGGCCAGAGTGGACACGATCACCAGATGGGCGGCCAGCCGGGTACCGCCGAACAGGTTGGGCAACAGCGCCGAGACGAGGCTGCCGAGAATGAGCGCGAACCAGACGACGCCGCCGACCCGGCCGCCGACGACCGCGTTCAGCCGGTCCTGCCTGGCCTCGTAGACCTGCCAGAGCTGGGTGGACGCCTCGGCCTTGCGCTCACGGACCCAGTCGTCGTCCGACGGGGCCTTGTCCACCGCCTTGCGCAGGTTGTCGAGCTGCGTCCAGCCGAGATCGGGGATGCTCGTCTGTCCCCCGGCCATCAGCGGCCACTCCTTCTGCTCGACCGTGGTGATGTACTCCGCGCTCAGCTTCCGCACCTCGTCCTTGACCTCGGTGCCCAGCGAATCGGCGGCCCAGACCGCGGCGACCAGGCTGTCCGCCTCGTGGTACGAGCCCTCGCGCGCCGCGCTCGCGGAGTCGAAGAGCGAGATCAGGATGAACGCGACCAGGACGGCGTGCAGCCCGCCGACGATGGTGAACACCTGACCGGCGGCGTCGTTGTTGTCGGGCCGTCCCTCGTCCCAGCCGAACCTGCGGACGAGGTAGCCGACGAAGCCCGCGAGGGCCGCCGCGCCGACGACCCACGCGATGCCGGTCAGGTAAATACCCATTCGAGTCCTTCCCACGGAGACTGCTGAAGCTAGTTCACCGCTCCACGAGCGAAAAGACCGGTTGAATCAATTCATACCAGCGGCGGACCACGGCGAGTGGATCATCACCGGCTCGGCCCAATTTCCCAGCACTCGAAACAATTTCCGATACACGGCGGAAAGGCGCGTCACCGGTCGGAGAGCGCGGCTTCACGACCGGGTGAGCGGCCACCACAAGACGTCACCAACCCCGTCGTATACCGGCATTTCGCGTAGTGCCGACACCCGAACGGCCGCCCCCGCGGCACGCGTCCGGGGCAGTCCGGCAATCAGGTGAACCTCTCCGCAGACCCGATCGAGTTGTTTGTCCGGGCATTACCCCTTGCTATGTTGACTTTGCACCTGTCCCACCCGAATGGGTATCCACGAATTGCGAAAAACAGCAGTTCACCGGGTCGACTGAAAGGGAGTCCGTTGACGACAACCGAGACCCATACCGGCGCCCGGCCAGCCGGTGAAGTGCTGAGCTGGAGCCGGAATCTGCTCGACCCGGCACTGCGCGACGCCGTCGACGGCCTGCCGGAATCGATGCGGCTCATCGCCGGCTACCACTTCGGCTGGTGGGACGAACACGGTCGTCCGTCCACTTCGGACAGCGGGAAGGCCTTGCGGCCGTCGCTGGCGCTGTTGTCGGCACAGGCGGTCGGCGGGGACGCCGAGATCGCCGTCCCGGTGGGTGTCGCGGTGGAGCTGGTGCACAACTTCTCCCTGCTGCACGACGACGTGATGGACTCCGACACCACCCGGCGGCACCGCCCGACGGCGTGGACCGTTTTCGGCACCGGCGCGGCGATCCTCGCCGGGGACGCCCTGCTGTGCCGGGCCTTCGAGGTGCTGTCCCCGTTCGGGCAGACCGCGCTGCGCGTGCTCAGCACCGCCGTGATCGACCTGCTGGAGGGCCAGAGCGCCGATCTGAAGTTCGAGGAACTCGGTGACGTCGACACCGCCGAATGCGTACGGATGGCCGAGGGGAAGACCGGCGCGTTGCTCGGGGCGTCGTGCACGCTCGGAGCGCTCGCCGGGGAAGGGAGGCAGGATCAGATCGACCGGCTGACCGAGTACGGGAGGGCACTCGGGCTGGCGTTCCAGCACATCGACGATCTGCTCGGGATCTGGGGCGATCCGGCGGTGACCGGGAAACCGGTCCACTCGGATCTGTCCAACCGGAAGAAGTCCCTGCCCGTGGTGGCCGCGCTCCACTCGGGGACCGAAGCCGGGCGAGAACTGGATGCCTTGTACCGCAAGGAAAACCTCGACGCCGCGGAATTGCCCCACGCGGCCGAGCTGGTGGAACGGGCGGGCGGCCGGGCGTGGAGTCAGGAGCAGGCCGACGCGCTCCTGACCGGCGCGCTGCACCATCTCGCCGTCTCGAACCCGGTGCCCCGCCCAGGCGCCGAGCTCGCGGCCCTCGCGAAACTGGTGGTGCGGCGACGGTATTGAAGGCGGGCGCGGTAAGGCAGGGGTGGGCGGGATGAGCCCACCCCTGTTCCCTCGGGTCAGCGGCCGGGGCGGGTCAGCCCCCGGTCGCCCGCGCCACGGCTGAGGACGACCTCGTCGGTGGCCTTGAGCGCTTCCGCGCCGGCGTTCCCGGCCTGCCCCGCGGTCAGGTCGAGCAGGCGGATCGGCGGGCCGAGCTGGACCAGCGTCGGGACGTATTCGGCCTTGTCGACCTTCCAGCGTTCGCCGTCCCGCACGAACCGGAACCGCGCGGCCGCGCCCTGTTCGGTCGACCCCTTCGGCTCCGAATGCCGGGCGACGCTGTTGCCGAGGCCGTAGGCCACCCATTTGCCGTTGATCTGCTCGAAGGGCTGCACGACGTGCGCGTGATGGCCGATGATCAGGTCGATCGAGTCGTCGCCGAGGAGCTTCTTCGCCAGCGAGCGCTGTTCGGCGGTCGGGTCGTGCTGGTATTCGGTGCCCCAGTGCAGGCTCGCGAGGACGACCTGCGCGCCCGCCTTCCGCGCGGCCTTGGCCTCGGCGATCACGTCTTCGGCGTCGATCTGGTTGACCAGCCAGGGTTTGCCCGCGGGCACCTTGATCCCGTTGAACCCGTAGGAGAAGGAGAGCTGGGCGACCTTGACGCCGTTGACGTCGACGATCAGCGGCTTCTTCGCCTCTTCGGCCGAACGCGCCGAGCCGGTGTGCTTGATCCCGGCCTCGTCGAGTTCGTCTAGTGTCCTGGTCGCGCCGTCCACGCCCTGGTCGATCGTGTGGTTGGACGCCGTCGAACAGTTGTCGTACCCGGTGTCCTTGAGCGCGCCGGCGATCTCGGGCGGCGCGCTGAACGACGGGTAGCCGCTGTACGGCCCGCCCTTCGGCGCGAGCGGGGTCTCCAGATGGCAGATGCCGAGGTCGGCCCCGGAGACCAGCGGTTTGATCCCGGCCAGCAGGGGCCGGTAGTCGATCTTGCCACCGCCGTCCGCCTTCGCCTGCTCGGTCAGCGCGGGGTGGATCAGCACGTCACCGGTCGCCACCACGGTGAACGACCCGTCCGGCGCCTGGCTCGTCCTCGGCGCCTCGGACGTCGCAGGCGACGGCGGCTGTTCCGGAGCGCCGCTGCACCCCGCGAGCAGGAGTGCGGCGCCGAGGAGGGCGGTGGTCTGACGGGCACGGGAGCTGAACATCTGTTCCCTCGATCGGGTGAAGGTCTCTCCATCCTGCCTTACGGCCGGTCACTGGACAGCGTCACGCCTGATCGCGGAGTATCGCTGCCATGTCCGCGCACTCCCGGTGGGGCCTGATCGGTTTCGTCGTCGTCGCGTTCTGGGTCGCCGCCGCGTGCGGTTCGTCGCCCGACCGGACGACGGCGGACGGCACCGCCGGGGCGATCGCGAAGGCGATGACCGACGGTGACAATCCCGCGCTTCTGGCCTTGACCTGCCCACGCACGCCGGATAAGCCCGCCGCTCCGGACGAGCTGGTCTCAGGCGAAACGCCGGTCGCCGTCGGCAGTGTCGACCAGAAGGGGCAGGCCGCCATGGCGGTCCTGAACGACCAGCGGAACGAGAAACGCGCGTACGGCGCGCTGCTGATCGAAGGCGACGACGGGAACTGGTGCATCTGACCGGGACACCGTGATCGCCCTCCAATCACGCGAGTTCGCTCTTCAATCACGCGAGATACGTCTCTGATCACGCGAGTTACGCGTTCGAGCACGCGACCCTCAAGCCAGGCAGTCGCCGGGTTCACCCCGCCGCAGCGCCGGATCCTCCTGCGGGAACGTCCGCGCCACCCCGGGCCCGCTGGTGCGCGTCTCGAACCGGACGGTCACCCGCCCGTGCCCGGCGCCCTGCACCCATCCGGCCCCGTACGACTCGTGCACGACGTCGTCCCCGGGCCGCCAGCTCGACGTCGCCACCGGTACCGGCGCGGGCGCTCGTTCGACCACGGGTGTCTCGGCGGCCGGAACGGAAAGAGTGAACAGCGGATCCTGATGCGGCACCGAAAGCCCGGAGAACGCCACCCCGGCCAGCCGCACCCCGCCGAACTCGGTGGGATCGATCAGCAGCCGTTCCGCCATCGCGGCGAGCTGGTCGAATTCGTCGGTGGGCGAGGCCATCGTCTCCGAACGCGTCACGGTGCTGAAATCGGTGTGCCGCAGCTTCACCACCACCGTCCGCGCGACGCGTTCGGCGTTGACGAGGCGCCGGTGCGCGTGCACGGCGAGGTCGCGGACCTCGCGGCGCAGGCTCACCAGATCGATCAGGTCGCGGTCGAAGGTCGTCTCCGCACTGACCTGCTTGAGCTCCGCGCGGTCGGACACCGGCCGGTCGTCGACGCCGGTGGCCAGCCGCCGCAGGTCCCGCCCGACCACACTGCCCAAAGTGGACACCGCGTCGGCGTCGGAGAGCGCGGTCAGCTGACCCAGTGTGCGGACGCCGATCGCCCGCAGTTTCCCTTCCGCCACCGGGCCGATCCCCCACAGGACCCTGGTCGGCAGCGGCGCGAGGAAGTCGCGTTCGGTGCCCTGGTCGACGACGAGCAGCCCGTCCGGTTTCGCCAGATCCGACGCGACCTTCGCGACCTGCTTTCCCGACGCCGCCCCGATCGACGCCACCAGGCCGATTTCGGACCGGATGTGCTCACGCAGGCGCGTACCGAACTCCCGCACCTCGTCGGAAGAGGCACCGGCCAGCGAAGGCGGTTCCGCGAAGGCCTCGTCGAGGGAGATCCGTTCCAGCACAGGCGCGTACTTCGCGACGAGGTCGAACACCTGGGTGCTCAGCAGCTCGTAGAGTTTGAACCGCGGCGGCAGGATCACCCCGGTGGGCGGCAGCAACCGCCGGGCCTGCGACATCGGCATCGCCGATTTGATCCCGTGTTCGCGCGCCTGGTAACTCGCTCCGGCGACGACGCCGCGCGGGCCCGCGCCGCCGACGAGCACCGCACGCCGCGCCAAGGTCGGCCGGGTCAGCTGTTCACAGGAGGCGTAGAACGCGTCCATGTCGAGGTGGATGACCCACCGGTCATGCCCGCCCATCGCCCGGCACCTCGAGAAGACGATGCAGGGCCTTCGTGTACTCCTCGAACGCGGCCCGGCCACGGGTGGTCAGCTCGACCAGGGTCACCGGCGTGCGGTGCTCGAACGCCTTCGTGATGTCGACGTAGCCCGCGTCCTCGAGTTTGCGCAGATGGGTCGACAGGTTGCCCGGGGTCATGTCCAGCAGTTGCTGCAGCCGGGGGAAGGTGATGCTGTCCCCCGGCCCCAGGCTCGACAGCGCCACGGTGACCCGCAGCCGAGCCTGCGCGTGGATCACCGGATCGAGCTGGGGCAGCCCGTCTTCGCTCATCGCGCCCGCACCAGGAAGACCAGCGCCGCCACCAGGAAGCCACCGCCGCCCGCGAGGCTCAGCACGAGGAAGTTGTGCGGTCCCCCGGCCAGCACGCTCGCCGCGCCGCACGCGATGATCCACACGCCGAGGCCGTACTGCAGTCTGCTCTGCCACAGCATCCCGCCGGCGAGGTACATCAGGCCGGTCAGGATGAGCGCGGTCCCGGACCACAGCAACGGGATCAGTCCGGTGTCGAGGCCGAGGCGGATCAGCGCGGTGTTCACCACCGTCAGCCCGCCGAACGCGATCATCCAGCTCCACCCGTACATCGCCCCGACGAGCCGGGACGGCCCGCGCACGCCGCGGCCCGAACGGATGCCGTAGATCGCCGAATACGCCATGGCGCCGAGGAAACCGGCGGCGGCGATCGCCCCGGCGGCCCACATCGGCAGCAGCGCGGTCGGCGGGGCGGAAAGGTAGACGAGCCCGAAGCCGAGCAGCCACACCGAACCCCACACGGCGAGCAGCACCGCCGGATTCGGCCCGATCTCGCGCCGGGTCTTCTCGGACTCCGTGGCGATGAGCGCGAGCGACTCCTCGGGCGTCATCGGCCGCTCGTCGCCGTCCCGTTCATCCTCCACCACCTCGGAAAACTAACACGGGTTCACAGTCTCGCCGTGTCGAGCCGGAACCTCGCCATCACCACGAGCGCGGGGACCACGAGCCACGCCGCGAGCACCGCGACGGCGGTCAGCGTGCCCGAACCGCCGAGCACCGGCGCGCGGCCGATCTCACCGAGCCAGTACGTCGGCATGAGGTGCCCCGCGGTGTTCATCCAGCCGGGCAGGACCTGCAGCGGGATCCACAGTCCGCCGAACATGCCCAGCGGCAGCATCAGCGCGCCGGTCACGGCCTGGACGGTGTCGCCCTTGCCGAACAGGCCGATCATCAGGCCCAGCACCGCGAAGGGCAGCGCACCGAGCCAGAGCGCGCCGAAGATCGTCAGCCATTGGCCGGTTTCGAGCCGGATACCGCGGATCATGCCGGCCGCGAAGATCACCAGCAGTACGGGCAACGCGACGAACAATCCCGCCGCCACCTTGACCATCAGGTAGCCGGGCGCCCGCATCGGTGTCAGCCGCAAGGTGCGCTGCCAGCCGTCGGTGCGTTCGGTGGCGACACGGGTGCCGGTGAACAGCGCGGCGGTCATGGCGCCGTACGCGGCCATGTTCACCATGGTCACCGTCGCGGTCGAGACCCCCGGAGCGATGTCGCGGGCGCCGAAGATCCCGCCGAACAACAGGAACATCGCCAGTGGCATGCCGATGGTGAACAACGCGAACTGCGGGCTGCGGACGATGCGCTTGATCTCCAGCGCCAGGTAGTTCAGGTTCATCGCAATGCTCCTTCAGCCACATCGGCGGTCAGTGCGATGAAGGCTTCTTCCAGTCCCACAGCGGTGATTTCGATGTTCGAGGCGAGCGGGAACTCGCGCAGCAGGCCGCGGATGGCGGCGTCGGAGTCGGCACAGCTCAGCTCCGCGTGCCCGGCGCGCAGCACCGCGCGCGACACCCCGGGCAACGCGGCGAGCGTGGCTTGGGTGGCATTCGGGACGACGGCACGCAGCACGCGTCCGGCGACCGCGGCCCGGACCTCGCCGACCGGACCGTCCGCGACCACCCGGCCGTGCCGCATGAGCACGACGCGGTCCGCGTAGTCCTCGGCCTCGGCGAGGTAGTGCGTCGCGAAGAGGACCGTGCGGCCCGTCTCGGTGTACTCGCGCATCGACGCCCAGAACCGGCGCCGCCCGTCGACGTCCATGGCGGCGGTCGGCTCGTCGAGCACCAGCAGGTCCGGATCACCGACCAGCGCGAGCGCGAACCGCACCCGCTGCTGCTCGCCACCGGAGAGCTTCCCGCAGCGGCGATTCGCGTATTCGGTGACGCCGGCGCGTTTGAGCACCTCACCGACCGGCAGCGCGTTCCGGTGCAGCGAAGCGAACAGGCCGACGAGTTCGGCGACCGTGGCGTCCCTCAGCAACGTCCCGTTCTGCGCCATCGCGCCGACCATCCCCCGGTCCATCGCTTCGGCCGCGGTGAGCCCGGCGACCCGGACCTGACCGGCGTCCGGCCTGCTCAGGCCCAGCAGCATGTCGATGGTGGTCGATTTGCCCGCACCGTTCGGCCCGAGCAGCGCCACGACCTCCCCCGGTGCGGCCCGCACACTGACGTCGTCGACGGCCAGGACGTCGCCGAAGCGCTTGACCAGCCCTTGGAGGCTGAACGCGTCCGCCATGACTTTCCCCCTTCGAGCACTCTGAACTACAAAGCTCACTTCCACTTTGTAACACAAAGTCCCCTGCCGTGGAAACCCCGGGAGTACATGAAGGCCCCCTTCCTGTACCTGGGCGCAAGGAAGGGGGCCTTCATGTACTCCCGGGTTAGGCGGGTACCGGGAGTGGTAGCGGCGCGCATTCGACGTCGGCCGTCCGCCCGGGCTTGCGCTCGGGCAGTGCCCCGGTCGCCAGGTAGTCGGCGATCCGGTTGTCGACGCACGCGTTGCCGCGCGGGGTGATGGCGTGGCTCGTGCCGCCCGGCTGACCGATCAGGCGAGCGCCGGGGAACCGGCTACGCACTTCGAGGCTGCCTTCGTACGGCGTCGCCGCGTCGAGGGTCTCGCCGATCATCAGCACGCTCGGCACCTTCGAGCCGTCGACCTTGACCGGCTTGCCGGGCTTCGCGGGCCAATACAGGCAAGGCGCGTTGAACCAAGCGTTCTGCCAGGTGAAGTACGGCGCCTGCTGATAGGTCCGCCAGTTGTCGCGCTTCCACTGCTGCCAGCTCGGCGGCCACTTCACGTCCGTGCACTGGACGGCGAGGTAGACGGCATAGCCGTTGTCGTCACCACGGCCGCCGAAGCCCTCGAACAGGCCCTTCATCGTCTGCCAGTCGCCCTTGTTGACGAACTTCGCCAGCGCGTCCCCGAGCAGCGGCCAGCGCAGCTGGTAGTAGGAAGCCTGCTGGAAGACGTCGAGGAACTCGTCGGGCCCGATGTAGCCGCCCGCCGGAACCGCCGCCAGCTTCTTCAGCTGCTCGTCGAAGACCTGCTTCACCGCGGCCTGGGTCTTGCCGAGGTGATAGACGCCGTCATGCGACGCGACCCAGCCGAACCAGATGTTGAGATTGACGTCGAACGCCACGTCCTGATTCAGATTGGCCTGGTACCAGACGTTGCGAGGGTCCACAGTGGAATCGAGGACCATCCGGCGGACGTGCTGCGGGAACAGTGTCCCGTAGACCTGGCCGAGATACGTGCCGTAGGAGTACCCGTAGAAGTTCAGTTGCTCCGCGCCGAGCGCCTTGCGGATGCTCTCCATGTCCTTGACCGTGTCGGTCGTCTTGATGTTCTCCAGCAGCGCGCGGCTGTTCTTCTCCGCGCACGCGTCGGCGTAGGACTTCGAGCGCTGCAACCAGGTCTGCTCCAGCTGCCGCGTCGTCGGCACGTAGTTCGGCCGGTTGTAGTCCATGTAGTTCGGGATGCAGGAAAGCGCGGGTTTGCTGGAGCCGACGCCGCGCGGGTCGAAACCGACCCAGTCGTAGGCGTCGCCGGCGTGGTTCGGCACGCGCGTCCCGCGAGTGGCGAGCAGCAGCCCGGAACCGCCGGGCCCGCCCGGGTTGGTGAGCATGACGCCCTGGTACTGCGCGTCGGGTGTCTTGTGCTTGACACGGCTGAGCGCGAGCTGGATCTTTTCGCCACGCGGCCGCGAATAGTCCAGCGGAACGGGCAGGTAGCCGCATTCGGCACCGGCCTTGATCAAGGTCTCGTCGGTACAGGCGCCCCAGGTGATCGTCTCGGCGGGCTGCGTCTCTTCCGCCGCGACGGCGGGCGCGGTCACCGCGACCGACGCCAGCGTGGCGACGGCCAGCGCGGTGATGAGCACACGTCTCAAAGGTTTCTCCCTTTCCCTCCAAAGGTGAAAGCCCCGAAACCCTATCCACGTCCCTGACCCGCGGAAGCCTTGCGGCGAAGGTCCCTACCAACGGCGGGTCCCGATCGCGGCAAACCGGGCAACCCGTTAATCGGTTGGGCGGTCTCGCGGGGCTCGCTACGCTGACGATCATGATCTGCCACGTCCCCATGCCCGCCGTCTGACACCCCTTCACGGAACCGGACAGGACATCATGCGGAACAAGCACATCGCCATGATCGGCAGCACCGCGCCGAGCCATGTCTATCCGTCGCTGGCGATCATCCGTGAGCTGGTCGCTCGCGGGCACCGGGTCACCTACGCCGTGGGCGAACCGCTCACCGGGTTGATCGAGCCGACCGGGGCCGAGGTCGTCCCGCATCCGTCGATCCTCCCGCTCGGCGATCAGGCGGCGTGGCCGGAGGATCCGGCGTCGCAGATGCGGGTCTTCCTCGACGAGGGCATCCAGGCGATGCCGGTGCTCACCGGCTTCTACGACGAGAACCGCCCGGACCTGCTGCTGTACGACATCGGCGGCCTCCCGGCTCCGTTGCTGGCCGAGCGCTACGACGTTCCGGCGGTGCAGCTTTCCCCGACGTATGTCGCCTGGGAAGGCTACGAAGAGGACATGGGCGAGATGCTGACCGCGATCCGGACCTCACCGTCCGGAAAGGACTATTTCGCCACGTTCACCCGATGGCTGCACGAGAACGGCATCGAGGCCGACGCCTGGGACTGGATCTCCCATCCGCCCCAGGTGCTCGCGCTGCTGCCGAAGGCGATGCAGCCGAACGTCGAGCGCGTGCCGTCCACGGTCCGGTTCGTCGGCCCGGCGCTGGACCCGGAACGCCTCGCCGACCGGAGCTGGACCCCGCCGTCGAACGGCAGGAAGGTCCTGCTGATGTCGCTCGGCACGGCCTTCACCGACCAGCTCGACCTGTTCCGCGCTTGTGTCGACGGCTTCCGCGACTCGGACTGGCACGTCGTCATCTCCATCGGCCAGACCGATCCGGCCGCGCTCGGGCCGCTGCCCGAGCACATCGAGGTGCATCCGTTCGTGCCGCAACTCGCCGTGCTGGAGGCCGCGTCGGCGTTCATCACGCACGCCGGCATGGGCGGCAGCACGGAATCGCTCTGGTACGGCGTGCCGACCGTCGCGATCCCGCTGGCCACCGACGGTTTCGGCAACGCCGCGAAGCTGGCGGAACTCGGTGTCGGCGAGCAGCTCCCGGCGGACGAGGTGACGGCCTCGACGTTGCGGGCCGCCGTCGATCGGGTCTCCGGGTCGCCCGAGGTGGCCGCGCGGCTCGCCGAGGTCCAGGCCGAGACGCGCGGGAACGGCGGAATCGACAAGGCGGCCGATGCCGTGGAGTCCTTCCTCGCCTAGCCCCCGCTGCAATGAAGGACGCTTTCATAGCAAATTTTGCTATGAAAGCGTCCTTCATTGCGCGCGCGAGAGCGTCAGGTTCCCCGGATCTCGTTCAGATAGTTGTAGATCGTGTACCGCGTGACGTCGAGTTCCCCGGCGAGGTGGTCCACGGAGTCCTTGATGAGGAAGAACCCGGCCTCGTCCAGTTCCCGGACCACGGCCGCCTTGTGCCGCTTCTTCATCAGGTCCACCGGGATCCCTGCCTTCGCCACGGCGCGCCCGACCAGGAACCGCTGCAGGCTGTCGACGTCCGGCGGGAACGTCTCCGGCTCGTGCCCGTTGGCCTTCGGCGCACCGTCGGACAGCCGGTTGACGCACAGGCAACCGATCGCGACCCCGTCGGCGTCCCGCAGGAACAACGTCGACGAGCGGATCGCGCGCCCGTCGGGGCCGTGGGTCTCGTAGTTCGTCAGGTCCTGCGTGGTACCGCGACGGACCAGGCCCAGCAGCAGATCCGTCATCGGCCCGCCGACCGTCCGGCCGGTGAGGTCACCCGCGATGGCGACGATCGAGTCCGGGAGCCTGCTCAGGTCGTGCAGCAGGACTTCGTTGCCCGGCCCCAGCATCGCCGCGAGCGCGTGCACCGCCGGGACGAGCGCGGTGAGCAGATCCCCTGAAGCCGCCGAAGCGACGACCGGCGCTTCGACCACCGTGACCGGCTTCTTCAGCCGCTCCAACACCGAACGCACCTGTTCGGCCGCGCTCGCCGGAGTCGACGCGTGCGGCGACAGCCGGACATGTTCCGGACGCACGGTCGCGGCGATCCCGGCGTTCGCCAGCGCGGAACCCACCTGTTCGGCCGCGTGCCCGGGAAGCGTGAAGGCGAGGATCCCCGCCCGCCGGTCGACGGCCGAAACCACTTCCCCGCCCACGGATTTCACGGCCTCTTCGAGTTCGCCGACCCGTTCGGCGATCCGTCCGGCGATGGCGCCGACGCCCGCTTCCTCGACCAGTTCCAGCGCGGCCGCGAACGCGCCCGAGGTGATCGGGCTCAGGTTCGAGAGGGACCACGAGGCCGCGGTCTCGTCGGCCGGATGGATCTCGTCGTCGAACAATCCCGGATCGCGGGCGCCGGTCCAGCCGGAGAGGATCGGTTCCATCCGCTCCAGCGCGCGATCGGACAGCACGGCGAAACCGGTGCCCCACCCCGCCCGCAGCCACTTCTGTCCGCCGACGACGAGCACGTCCGCGACCTCCCAGGGCGCTTCGGTCACCCCGAAGCCCTGGATGCCGTCGACCACGAGCAGCCTGTCGCCGACCACTTCACGGATCGCCGCGAGATCGGCGCGGTACCCGGTGCGGAAGTCGACCGCGCTCACGCTGACCAGCGACGTCTCCGGCGTCAGCGCCGCCTTGACCGCGCCCGCGGTGACGTTCCCCAGCGGCAGCCGCCGCACGGTCAGCCGTCCCGCCTGTTCGGCCCGCGCCCACGGGTAGGTGTTGGCCGGGAACTCCGCCGCCGACACCAGCGCCTGGCCGCCGGGCGCGTTGAACGCCGCCTGGAACAACCCGAGACTGGTGTGCGGCAGCAGCACCGTGTGGTCGGTGTCGCTGCCGGAAAGCCGCGCGGCGGCGGCCTTGGCCCTGGTCTCCTGCCGCATCAGGTCGTCCACAGTGGACGGACCGGCCTTGGTGGCGGCGTCGAGCAGGCTCGCCGTCGTGTCGAGCACGGCGTGCGACGGCGGCCCGAACCGCGCGAAGTCGAGGTACCCGGCCGGCTCGTCGAACTGCAGCAGGTACCGCGGGGAGATCCGCGTCATGCGAGGACCCGTGCCAGGAACTGCTTGGTCCGCTCGTGCTTCGGCGCGCTCAGGATCTCCCCCGGCGGCCCGGTCTCGACGACCACGCCGTCGGCCATGAACACCACCTCGTCCGCGGCCTCGGCCGCGAACCCCATCTCGTGCGTCACCACGACCATCGTCATCCCCTCCGCGGCCAACGTACCCATCACCGCCAGCACCTCGCCCACGAGTTCCGGATCGAGCGCCGACGTCGGCTCGTCGAACAGCATCAGCTTCGGTTTCATCGCGAGCGACCGGGCGATCGCGACCCGTTGCTGCTGCCCGCCGGACAACTGCGCCGGATAGGCGTCGGCCCGGTGCGCGAGGCCGACCCTGTCGAGCAGTTCGAGCGCTTGCTCCTTGGCCTCGTCCATGGGGACGCCGAGCACCCGCACCGGCCCTTCGACGACGTTCTGCAGCGCCGTCCGGTGGCCGAACAGGTTGAACCGCTGGAACACCATGCCGATGTCGCGCCGCTGCCGGGCGACCTCGCGTTCCTTCAGCTCGTACAGTTTTCCGTTGCGCAGCCGGAAACCGATCGGCTCGCCGTCGACCCAGACCTGCCCGGCGTCGATCGTCTCCAGGTGGTTGACACAGCGCAGGAAGGTGCTCTTCCCCGCGCCCGACGGGCCGAGCAGGCAGACCACCTGTCCTTTGTGGACTTCGAGGTCGATCCCGCCGAGTACTTCGGTGTGGCCATAGCTCTTGCGGACGCCGACGGCTTTGAGCAGCGGCTCAGACACGTTCACTCCTCACCAGCGGCGCGGTGCGCAAGGCCTTGGCGGCACGGGAGAACGGGCTCCTCGACCGATCCTCGGAGTCGAAGGCTCGCTCCAGATAGTGCTGCCCGACCCCGGCGACGGTCACCACGACCATGTACCAGACGGCGGCGGCCAACAGGGTCTCCATCACCAGCAGGTTGTTGGACGAGATGTTGTTGGCGGCGTGGATCAGCTCGGTCACGCCGATCACCGACGCCATCGACGTCCCCTTGAGCATGTTGATGAAGTCGTTGCCGGTCGGCGGGATGATCACCCGCATCGCCTGCGGCAGCACCACGCGGCGCAGTGTCGCGCCCGGCGACATCCCGATCGACTTCGCCGCCTCGGTCTGTCCACTGTCGACACTGTTCAGCCCGGCGCGGACGATCTCCGCCATGTACGCGCTCTCGTTCAGCGCCAAGCCCAGCAGCGCGGCGGTGAACGCGGTGATCAGCACGTTGGTCTGCTCGTGCAGCAGGTAGCCGCCGAACGGCAGCGGGATCGAGATGAACTCGAAGACCAGCGCCAGGTTGTACCAGATCAGGATCTGCAGCAGCACCGGAAGCCCGCGGAACAGCCAGATGTAGCCCGCCGCGAACCAGCGCGCCACCGGATTCGCCGAGCGGCGCATCAACGCGATCACGATCCCGATGACGATCGCCGAACCCTGCGCGATCACCGCGAGCAGCACGGTGTTGAGCAGACCGACCGCCATCACCCGGTACCACAGGAATTCCGGGACGGAATCCCACTGGATCTGCGCGTTCGCGAGCGCGATCCCGAGCAGCACCAGCAGCGCGAGGATGACGACGGCGCTGACCCAGCGGCCCCAGTGCCTCAGCCGGACGATCGGCAGCGGCTCAGCTTCCGCCATTGAGCTTCGCCTCCTTGACCGCGCCCTGCTCGACGCCCCAGGCCTGCAGGATCTTGCCGTAACCGCCGTCGGCGATCAGGGACTGCAACGCCTTCTGGATCGACTCCGCGAGCGGCTTGTTCTCCTTGTTGACGCCGATCCCGTACGGCCCGCCGTTGATCGGCTCGCCGGGGACGACCTCGAAGAACTTGCCCTCGCCCGCGGTCCGCGAGATGTAGACCGCGCTGGGCAGGTCGTTGAGGATGACGGCGACCCGGCCGGTGCGGAGCTGGTTCTGGTTCTGGGTGTCGGAATCGGTCGCGGTCACCGTCAGCGCGGGCTTCCCGGCCTGCGTGCACTTGCCGTTCTGCTCTTCGGCGAACTTCTGGTGGCTCGTCCCCTGCACGACCGCGACGTTCTTGCCGCACAACGTGTCCGCGCCGGAGATCCCGTCGGGGTTGCCCTTGCGGACCATGATCGTGATACCGGAGGAGAAGTAGTCGACGAAATCGATCTGCGCCTGGCGGGTCTTGGTGTCGTTCATCGCGGCCATCGTGAGATCGACGCGGCCGGACTGGAGGCTGGTGATCAGCGAGCCGAACGCCATGTCCTGGTGGTGCACGGTGACGCCCAGCTTCTTGCCGATGGCCTTGGCGAGGTCGACCTCGTAGCCGATCGGGGTCTTGCCGTCGGCGGCGTAGAAGTTGTTGGGCGCGGACTGCAGGTTCGAGGCCAGGTGCAGCATCCCGGCCTGCGCGTACTTCGCGGGCAGGGTGCCGGCGACGGCGGCGTCCTTCTGGACGGACTCGATCAGCGCGGCCGTGTCCGGGATGGCGGCGGGCGCGCCCGGCGCGGCGGGTTCCTGGCCACCGGCACCGTCGGGCCCACCTCCGCAGGCCGCGGTGACGAGCGCGGCCACGCCGGTGAGCACGGCCAGGCGCCAGGTTCGGGTCAGGGTGAGCGGCGTCGACGGCATGACGGACCTCCACGGGGGCTTCAGGTGGTCGCCGACGCTACAACTGGGTGTTGAAGAGGTCAACTCGCAGTTGAAATCCTGTCCGGTGGATGTCCGTTTCGCGCGTGAAGGCCCCCTTCACGCGGCTTCCGTGGCCCGGGGTCGTGAGTGGTAAGGACGGTTCTAACCGTCCTCACCACTCACGAGACCTTGACCAGCTCGGTACCTGCACCTTGCTCGCCTGAGGTACATGAAGGCCCCCTTCCTGTACCTAGGCGCAAGGAAGGGGGCCTTCATGTACTCGGGAACGCGTGAAGGTCGAGTTTCCTCGGCTGAGCCGAGGGAAGGAGGCCTTCGCGCGAGTTACCTCAGACCGCGACGTAGTTCCCCGACAGGATGATCAGGACCTGCACGGTGATGCCGGTGCCGTAGTAGTCCTTGGCGTTCGGCGACCAGGTGGTGATCGACGTCCACAGCTTGTCGAGCCAGGCCTGGCTGCCCGGGTCGTTCATCGCCGCAATGGCGAACGACGCGGTGAAGCAGGGGTGCTGACCCGTCTCGCCCGGCAGCTTGGACCCGGACAGCGTGTAGCCGGTGGTGATCTTGGCCGGGTTGCCGCCGGTGTTCTGCTGGATCCAGGTGTTCATCTTCCGCACCTGACCCTGCGCGGGGCTCCCCGAAACGGTGATGCCGTCGACGCCGAGCCGCCACGGGTCACGGCAGGCGTTGTAGCCGTAGTGCGGGTCGTGGTCCTCGAGGAAGCCGTCTGGAGCGGGCTTCGGCGTGGAGTTCGTGTTGACGACGAAGTCCGGGATGAGGCCGGTCTTCGGCGCGTACTGCTGCTGCAGCTGCGTGACGGCCTTCTCCTGCCGCGTCCGGACCTGGCCCCAGAACGAGTCGCCGGTGGCCTTTTCGAACGCGCGAAGGTGCCCCGGCATCCAGTCCGAGGAGCGCGAGCTGTTGATGTACTTGCCGCTGTCGGCCCAGTCCGCCAGCCGCATGAACTTGGTGTCGGGGTTGACCTCGCTGCGCTTGATCGCCTTGATGATCCGCAGCGCCTCGGCCTTGTAGTTGACCGAACCCCCGCTGCCCCAGACCTTGTCGGCGAGGAGCAGGCCGTACGCGATCTCGAGGTCGCCGTCGGTCGCCGAGTCACTGCCGTTGTCGCTCTGGCAGCTCTCGTTCTGCTCGGCGGCGTGCAGATCCTTGTCGATCACCGACGGGTGCGCCTTGACGAACTTCAGGATGCCGTCGAAGACCGTGCGCGCCTGCGGGTCCTTGCCCGCCATCATCGCCGCGATGGTCATGCCGTAGCCCTGCCCCTCGGCCACGAAGGCATGGTCGGCGTCCGGCGCCTTGACCGCGTACGTGCCCGCCCCGCACTTGGTGGTCAGGAAGTTCTTCTTCCAGTAGTCGTAGTACTTGGCGAGCGCCGCGTCCTGCGCCGACTGGGCTACGGACGGGCGCAGAACGCCTGGCAGGTAAGGGGTCCCCTGAGCGGTCACCGCGGTGGCGGGGGCGGTCGTGGCGACCAGCCCGGCGGTCAGCGCGGCCGCGGCCAGCACTGTCCGAACGGTCTTTCTCATCGGCTCCTCCGGAAACGTCGTTGATGGCGGCGGCGCGTTTCGAGAGTGACAGCCGGGTGGGGCAAAAACAAGAGAGTTAAGAAAGTTTCCTTACTATTACCTCAAAGGACGCCTGCGTGACGCGTACTTTAGCGTTGACGCCATGACGATCGACCTGAGCGCGCGCGGCGAGTCCTTCCGGGACTTCTGGACCGAACGGCACCTCGCCACCCTGACCACGGTCCGCCCCGACGGGACCCCGCACGTCGTCGCGGTGGGGGTCACGGTGGACTTCGAGGCCGGGATCGCCAGGGTGATCACGTTCCGCTCGTCCAAGAAGGCCCGGCTGATCAAGGAAGCGGGCGAACAGGGCATTCCGGTCGCCGCCTGCCAGATCGACGGGCCGCGCTGGTCCACTTTGGAGGGACGCGCCGTGCTGCGCGAAGACCCGGAGTCGGTGCGCGACGCCGAGAACCGCTACGCCGCGCGCTACCGGCAGCCCAAGCCGAACCCGGAACGCGTGGTCGTCGAGATCACCGTGACCCGGGTGCTCGGCAACGCCTAACCCGCGAGCACGAGCCGGGTGTACTCGTCGAGGATCTCGCCGAGATCGGTGAAGCCGCCCGCCGAGGCCACCTGCTGATACCCCACCAGCATCGCCAGCCCGAGCGAGGTCACGACCTCGGCGCGGCGCCGGTCGGGGATCAGCTCGGCCACCACCTTCCCGACCGTCTTGACCCGGGCGTCGTCGACGCGTTTCTGCGCCACGCGAACGGTTTCGTCGTTCGCCGCCCAGGCGCGGATGGCGGCCTCCGCGCGATGCCGGAGGCCGCGCGTCAGGCTCATCAGCGCGGCGAAGTCCGCCTCGGGTCCGCCGGAACCGAAGTCCAGGTCCCGCAGGATCCGCACCTGCCGTTGCGCCCAGAACTCGAGCAGCGCGCCGACGAAACCGGGCCAGCCGCCGAAATGGTGGTAGAAGGATCCGCTGGTGACGCCCAGGCGTTTGCCGAGCGTGCCGACGTTGAGCCCGGCGAACCCGGACTCGGCGAGGAGGTCCAGCGCCGCGTCGAAGTACTTCTCGCGGCTGACGGTCGACGGCATCAGACGGCCCGCTCCCGCCCCTCCCAGTACGGGCGCCGCAAGGTGCGCTTGAGGATCTTGCCGGTCGCGTTGCGCGGCAACGCTTCCACGATCTCGACCGTACGCGGGCATTTGTAGTGCGCCAGGCGTTCCCGGCAGTACTCGACGAGTTCGTCGACGTCGACCTCTTGCCCGGGCACGGGCGCGACGACCGCCTTGATCTGTTCGCCCCAGCGCTCGTCGGGAATCCCGATCACGGCGACCTCGCCGACCGCGGGATGTTCGGCGAGGACCCGTTCCACCTCGGGCGAGTAGACGTTCTCGCCGCCGGTGATGATCATGTCCTTGACGCGGTCCTCGATGAAGACGAAGCCTCCGTCGTCGACCCTGCCGACGTCGCCGCTGCGGACCCACCCGTCGACGATCGTCTCCGCGGTCGCCTCGGGTTTGCCCAGATAGCCCGCCATCGCCTGGTCGGTGCGGAACCACAGCTCACCCGGGGTCCCCGGTTCGGTGTCTTCGAGGGTCGCCGGGTCGACGACGCGCATCCGCACCGCGGGCAGCACCGTGCCCGCCGACGCCAGCCGCTCCGGACGGGCGGTGTCGCGATGCGCCTCCGGATCGAGCGCCGTCACCACTCCCGACAGTTCCGTCATGCCGTACACCTGCACGAACCTGGTGCCCGGCCAGGCCGCGAGCGACTTCCGCAGCAACGGGAGCGGCATCGGCGACGCACCGTAGCCCAGGTACTTCAACCGCGAGAACGCGGCGACGGCCTGCTCCCCCGCCTGCATGATCCCGGCGACCACTGCGGGCACCAGGAACGCGTGCGTGACACCCTCGGCCAGCGCGCCCAGCAGGGACTTACCGTCGGGCTCGCGGGTCATCGTCGTCGGCTGCCCGTAATGGAAACCGATGATGGCGTAACAACTCCCGCCCACGTGGAACAGCGGCATCGCGACCAGGTTGCGATCGCCTTCCCCCATCGGGAACTGGGCACCGGCGTTCCTGCTGTGCGCCAACAGGTTCCGGTGCGTCAGCACGGCGCCCTTGGGGAAACCGGTGGTACCGCTGGTGTAGATGATCAGCGCGCCGTCGTGTTCGCCGACCTCGGGTGACGGCCCCGCGGGGTCAGCCCCGGCCAGGAAGTCCTCGTACTGGTTGTCTTCCCCGCCGACGACGATCACGCGCTCGACCGACGGCAGCCGATCACGCAGCGCCTCGACCGCGGCCAGCGATTCGGGACCGGCGAAGACGATCCGCGCGCCGCTGTCGCCGAGGACGTACGCCAGTTCCTCCGGGGCGAGGCGCCAGTTGACGACCGCGTTCGCCGCCCCGAGCGAGGACGCGCCGAAGGTCACCTCCAGGCAGGCCGGCGTGTTCTTGTCGACGAAGGCGACCCTGTCGCCCCTGCCGAGCCCGGCGGCCCCGAGCGCACCGGCGACCCGCCTCGCCCGCTCGTCGAGCTGTGCCCAGGTGAGCCGCCGCCCCTGGAACGAGAGGGCTTCCCGCTCGGGGATCGTCTCCGCCCAATACGCGAAAAGTTCACCGAGAAGCCGTACATCCGGACGCGCGTCGTCGGGCATGCCGGACCCCTTTCGCCTGGTCAGAGCCGCCATAGAGAGGTCTATGGTGACTCGGGGGACCGGCAGGCGTCAAGCCACGAACAGGCTGAGCAGCCCTTCGACCGAGCGCACGATCACCCGGGCGGCCGCGCGTTCGGCGTGCGCGGCGTCGGCCCGTTCCGCCTCGTGCCGCCAGCGGACGAGCGCGCTTTCCGCGGCCGCGTGGATCTCGGCCGGCTCCGCGTCGGGTTCGAGACCGAGCCGCTCGGTGGGCGCGAGTCCCTGCGCGCCGAGCAAGCGGACGGCCTCCTCGGCAACCTCTCCGGTCAACGCCGTGCGGCCGCCGCGGATACCGGCGATGAGCCGCAGTTCCCGGAAGTCGTGCGCCGCCGCGGCGAACCGCTCCACCCGCGCGGCGAGCCGATCGCCGTGCGGAAGTGGTTCGGCGGCGAGAAGACCTTCCAGCCGCACGACCGCCGTGCGCGCCTTCAACGCCTCGGCCCGCGCGACGAAACACCCCGCGAGCGTATCCCTCAGGTCGCCGAGACCGCTGCGGTGCACGAGTTCCGCCGAGAGTTTCAGCCTGCTCTCGCACCCGGTGCGGATCAGGGTGATCGCCAGGCGGACCCCGTAGAGTCCGAACCGCGACACCAGGTGCTTCCTCGATTCCGGCGGGACCCCCACCGGGAACGGATCGTCCACAAAGGAATCGACGGACAGGAGGTACCGTTCCAGCTCCGGCCGGGAGACCGACGCGAGCGCGCGCAGCACCTCGAATTCGTCGTCCCGCAGCGCACGCCCCGCGTAACCCAGTTGCCCGGCGACCGCGATGACTCCCTGGAATCCCGCGCAATCAGGGTTCTCGCGCCAGGCCCGCCGCGCCAGCTGTTTCGCGGTGAGCAGGGCGTCGATCCGGCCCGCGCCGACCTCGTCCGCCCTGCCGAGCACCAGCACGGAGTTCACCGCCGTCTGCCGCGCGAACGCCGAACCGCCCACCGGCCGGGTGCCCGCGAGTTCGTCGGGTTCGAGATGGCGCACCAGCCGCACCGTCGCGTCGACGTGTTCGGCGGGCGCCGGGGTGTCGAACAGTTCGATTTCGCGCAGGGCCCGCGTCGGCCATTCCGCGAGCGCGGAGACCAAAGTGGACTTTCCGGTTCCCGGTGTGCCGGTGAAACCGACGCGCAGCGGTTCTTCCAGGCGCTCCAGGCATTCCCGCAGCATCGACACCGCGTGCGGGCGATCCCGGTAGTGCGCCGCGGCTTCGTTCAGGAGTTCCCGTACGTCGGCGGTCACGCCGAAAGCTCCCGGCGCGGCGTGGCGCCGGTGCCGAGCGCCCCCGCCTTCCGGTGCAGGGCGGCCAGCCGGTCGATCTCCTTCTTGACCCGCTGGGTGCGCCGGTCCCGTTCGGCGGATCCGGCGATGATCAGTTCCCGTTGCCGCGTCAGCTCTTCCGACAGCTGGTCGGACACCGCGGCGAAATGGTCGCGCAGGCGCCGCTGCACCTGACGGACCTCGTCCTTGATCTCCTTGCTGAACCGGATGAACACGTCGTCGACGTGGCGCTGCGCGGCGGCCTTCGCCAGCGCCTGACGTCGCTGCAACCGCGTCCCGCCTTCGTCGCGCACGCTCTTCGTCGCGAACGCGACGCCGGCGCCGAGCGACACCGGGTTGATCAGCGGCAGCCCGGCGAGACTGGTGACCAGGCCGAACATCAGCACGCCGCCGTAGGAACCGCGCAATCCGGTGAAGAGTTTCTGCCCGATCTTGAACCGCTCGATCTTGGGAGCGCCGACCTCGGGGATCGAGTCCACTCCGGACCCGGTCAGCGGTAGTTCCGGCGCTTGGCCGTAATGCGACCCGAACGTCGAGGCGACCGCTTGCGCGATCCACTCCGACCGGTCGGACACCCAGTTGTAGTTCGTCTCGACGGCCTCGGCGAGGTTCTCTTCCAGCCAGGTCTGGAAATCCGGCCAGATCTGCACGGGGTCGCCTTCGTCGAAGGTGCGGTCGATATGCCGCACGATCATCCGCGTCCGCTCGCGCAGGTCGTATTCGGCGTCGGAGATCAGGTCGGTGATCTCGTCCGACAACATGTTCTGCCAGCGGACGTTCTGCCGCCGCAGCTCCTCGCTGCGCCGTTGTGCCTGGTGCAACAGCGTGACCTGGTCGACGCCGTTGTCCTGTGAGACCGCGTTGAGCCGCGTCTGCAACGTCTCGACCAGCTCGACCGCCGCCGCGCGGACACTCACCGCGGCGGCGAGCGCACGGGTGCGTTCGATCGGGCGTGCGGCCTGCTCTCCCACCCAGTTCAGCAGTTCCGGGAAACCGGACCGTCCGTTGAGGACGGCGTCACCGGCCTTCGCGGCGGCCTGGCGCACCGTCGCGGACACCGGGAAGACGTCGGCGACGACGCCGGTCTCCGACAGCGCGGCGCGATTGCGGGCGGCGAGTTCCCGCCAGTCCGGGCTCACGTCGATCTTGGTCAGCGCCAGCACCAGCGCCGGGCACCAGGTGCGGATGTGCCTTGCCAGCGCGAGTTCCGCGGGCTGGAGTTCCTGTGTCGCGTCGGAGACGAGGATCACCGCGTGCGCGTCGGCGAGGACATCGAGGGTGGCGGCGGTGCGCGGCGATCGGGGATCCCCTATCGCCGGGGTGTCCACCAGCACCAGTCCCGTGCCGAGCAGTTCGCGCGGCAGGCCGACTTCGACCCGGCGCAGGGAACCGGGCGGCCGGACTTCGAGTTCCTTGGCCAGGTCACCGACCGGGACGCTTTCCCTGGCGTGCCCGACCAGCGTCGCGGCGGGATCAGCGGCGTAGCCGATCTCCGTGGGCACGGCGGGCGTGCTCGCGTCCCCGACCGCGCAGACCGGCGCGTTCAGCAACGCGTTGAGCAGGTAACCCTTGCCCTGCTTGGGAAAACCGACCACCGCGATCCGGGTGCCCGGCGCCCGTTCGTCTCGTCTGCGCCGGAGGCGTTCGGCCAGGTCGGCGCGACTGTGGGCGGCACAGGCGTCCAAGGTCTCGTTGAGCACGTCGAGCCAGGCTGGGGCTGTCACGGGGATGCAGTGTTCCCTTAACCAAGCGCGGAATCAATGTGGCATGGGCCAACAATGCCGTGCGGGCCCCGCGACCTGCTGCGGTCGCGGGGCCCTGGCACAAAGCTGAAAGATGTTCGTATCAGCCGATGTGGATGTCGTTGTTCGACGCGATGTCGCCGGCGCCGATGTTGACGTCACCGATGTGGCCGATGGTGCTGGTGACGTCGGAAACCGTGTCGTGGACCTCGGTGACGCCCGCGTGGTTCGCGACGTTGGCGACCTCGTTGGCCACGTTGCCCGCGACCTCGCCGGTCACGTCGCCGTGGTTGTTGGCGACGTCACCGTAGTTGTTCGCGATGTCGTGCACCTTGGTGGTGACGTCGGCGACGTCGACGTGACCGATGGTGCTGGTCAGGTCGCCCACCTCGGACAGGAAGTTCGGGGCGTCGCCCGCGCCACCGTCGGTGCGCGGCAGGTCACCGGTCAGGTCGCCGACGGCCGGGACCGAGTCGACGGCCGGGAGACCGGCGGTGTCCACGGCGGGGACGCTGTGGGCCAGGTCGGTGGCGGTGCCGACGGCACCGGTGGCGAGGTCGCCCGCCTGTCCGACGGACGCGGCGTCGAGGCCACGCGACAGGTCGTTGGTCAGCCCGAAGCTGCCGACGGTGTTCTGCGCGAGGGCGGTCACGCCGGCGGCGGCGTTCGACACGTCGGTCACGTCGGAGACGGCCGGGACGGCGGGCAGGCCCGGGACGTCGACCGGCAGGTCGCCCACGGCGGGCACGGCCGGGACGGCCGGCAGGCCCAGCTCCGGCAGGCCCGGCACGGCCGGGACACCCGGGAGACCGGCCTCGGGCAGCCCCGGGAGGGCGTCGGCGCCGGGGACGGCGACCGGCAGGCCGGCGGTCAGCGCGGTGAGCTGGTCGATCGCACCCTGGACGCCGTCGGCGCACTCGCCGTCGGTGCCGTCGACGACGTTCGTGACGCCGCCGAAGCCCGCCAGGTTGTCGGCGGTGGCCGCGGTGGTTCCGGTGAGGCCGGTGGCGGTGTCGACCGGGACGAAGTCGAGCACCAGCGGGACGACCTCGTGCACGTCGGCGGCGTTGATGTCACCGAGGCCGGCGTCGGCCAGCACCTGCTGCGGGTCGTTGGCGAACGCCGTGCGGGCCGCGGTGTCGTTCAGCAGGTTCAGCGTGAAGTCGTGCAGGGTCTGGACGGAACCCATGAAAGGACTCTCCTGGAGGTCTAGGTCGGTGGGGCCGGCTCAGCGGCCGGAGGGCACGGCTGAGCGCAGGTCACCGAAGTTAGTGAGCCGGTGCCACTGGGCACATCGGGGATCACTCCTGGTCGTCGCTCACTCAGCCAATAGGGGATCGGTATGACATCGTTAGGGCGTTAGGGGCTTAACCGAGACGCACTCGGTTGGGTTTAATGCCAACCCTCACCCGGATGGGTCAAGCCGTTCAGGTGAGTGGCCCTATTTGGTCCTTAGGGGCTGGTCAAGCGAAGGAGGATGCTCGTTGCCCTACGTCCTCGGCATCGATATCGCCTCGACCCGCACCACCGCCGCCACCTGCGTGGACACCGGTGACGGCTGGGGCGTGCCCGAGCCGTCGTGGCTCGGCGCGCGCGGCCCGGCGGCGGCGTCCGCGGTGTTCCTCGACGACGACGGCTACCTGCTCACCGGCGACGCCGCGGTCGAGGCGGGCCGGTCCGCGCCCGCCCGTCTGCTCACGGGGTTCCACGAACGGGTCGGCGACGACGTCCCCGTGATCGTGGGCGGCGAGCGGTTCCCGCCCGAATCCCTCAGCGCGGTCCTCGTGGACGCCGCGGTGGATCAAGCGGCCGAACGTTTCGGCGAGAAACCGCGCCACATCGTGCTCACGCACCCCGTCGGCTGGGGTTCGTTCCGCCGGGACCTGCTGCGCCGGGCACTGGCCGAGGCCGGATTCCCCCGTGCCGCGCTGGTGGCGGCGCCGGTCGCCGCCCTGCACGCGTACCTCGCCCCGCACGGCGACGTCACCGCCGGTGTCTGCGAATTCGGCCCGGACGGCGCGGTGGTCACGATCGCCGCCGCCGGCGTCAACGGCTGGCAGCCGGTCAAAACGGTGGAAGGCGTCGACCCCGGTGAGGCCGTCGGCAAGGTCTTCGAACTCGCGCACGGCGCCGGGATCCCGCCCCAGGCGCTGGCAGGCATCGTGCTCTGCGGTGAGGCCCCGCCGATCCCCGGCCGAACCCCGTGCCCCCTCTTCGCTTCGAGCGACCCGGTGCTGACGGTGGCGACCGGGGCGGCCAACATCGCCGCGCGACGTGACGTTCCTCAACCCGGCGGGGCCGCGTCGAACGCCGTCGCGACCATCGAAACCACCCTGCTCCCCCGGGTCGACATGCCCGAAGAGCTCACCGAGCGACCCGAACGGCCGCCGGTGGACATCACCCCCTTCCCCTTGCCAGAACGCACCGGGGCGGCGAAACTGCTCAGCCGGCGCAAGCCTCTCGTCGCCGGGGCCGCGGTCGTGGTCCTGGCCGCGAGCACCCTGCTGCTCACCCTGACCACTCGAGAAGCCACCGCGGACAAGGGTCCCGAAGCCCCTCCCACCACTTCGAGCTCGTGCGCGCCGCCCACCCCCGGTGCCACCCCGTCCACCCCCGAAGGTCGCTGTTGAACGCACTGCTCGACAAGCCCGGCATCATCCATCCGGGTGCCCGGCGCCTGCTCGACGAGGTGACCACCGCCCCGGATCTCCCGGTGCGGGTCACCGTCGTCGCCCCCGGCGGGCACGGCAAGACCCATCTGCTCGGCCAGCTCGGACGTCACTACGCGGACGCGGGGGTCGAAGCGCTGCTGGTCGACGACGCCGATCAGCTCGACGACGACGAGATCGCGAAGATCAAGGCACAGGCCGAAGAAACCACCGCTCCCGTGGTGCTGGCCTTCCGGCCGGCGGCGCGGACGACGACCCTGCGCGTGCTCGCCGATTCCTTCGGCAGGTCGGTGGCCTTGGGCGCGTTCGGCGTCGACGACGTCCGGCGGCTCGTCGAGCACGCCGGCGGTGACGCGGCCACGGCGGAGGACGTCCACGCCAGGACCGGCGGTGTCCCGGGATTCGTGCTCCGCGCGGTCACCGGCAGGCTCGCGGACTTCCGCGGTGAGCTGGAACAGCTGGACGACGACGTGCACCGCTACCTGATCGCGGCGGAAGCGGGCGCCGGCCGCAATCTCGATCTGCTGGCCGCGTTGCTGAACCGCGATCGCGAAGGGCTGCCCGAGGTCTTCGACAGCGCCAGGGCGACCGGTCTGCTCGGCGAGGACGACGTGCTGCTGCCGATCGCCGCCGAAGCCATCCGGACCTGGGGTTCGCCAGGGCGGCGGCTGACGGTGCTGCAGCGACTGGTGGAACTCCAGCTGCGGGACGGGCTTCCGGTGCTGGAGCTCGCTCGTTCCTTGCTGGGGACGGGAAGTTCGGGCGCGAGCGCGGCGGCGGCCTTCGAGGCGGCCGCCCGCGAGGCGATGTCCGACGACACGAAACTCGCGGCGCGGTTCTACGAAGCCGCGTCCGAGGCCGGTGGGCGCGGCGCGGCGCTCACCGTCGGCTGGGCGCACGCCGCGGCGCTGGCAGGGGACCTCGACACCGCGCTCCGGCTCGGCGACGGCATGCTCGGCAGCACGTCGGACACCGATGCCAGGGCAGCGGGCGCCGAAGTGGCGGCGACCGTGCTGGCGCACCGCGGCGAACTAGCGCACAGCGCGGAGCTGTACCAATGGTCCGGCCGGGCGGGATCGAAGGCGTTCGCCGCGATCGCCTTGCTGGGCACCGGAAAACTCGAAGCCGCCCGAGGTGTGCTGGAGACTCCGGAAGTCCCGACCCTGTTCGCGGGCGCCGCTTCACGGATGGCGCGGGCGATCACCGGCTCGGTGTCCGGCTGCGGCGCGGAGACGCTGTCGGCCCTGCTGGGCGCGGCCTCGATGCTCGAATCGGCGGGCGCGCCCGCTCCGCTCCCGGACAGCCCGGCGGCCCTCGCGGCGTTGGTGGGCCTGCATTCCGGCGAACTCGCCCTGGCCGAGTCGGTGCTGAGACGCGCGGTGGACGGGCGGATCGGCGGCGACCTGCTCGCGAAACGGCACCGGCTGCTGCTCGGCTGGGTCGCGATGACCGCGGGCGACCTCAAGACGGCCGCCGAGGCCTTGATGCCGCCGGACGGTCTCGAAGCGCGCGACGAACTCTTCGCCGCCACCCTGCAACTGGGCCTGGCGCGGCGGGCGAGCGATCTTCCCGGCCTGCAACGTTCCTGGGACCGGGCGTACCAGGCGTCGATGCGCCAACAGCCGGACCTGTATTCGTTGCTGCCGCTGGGAGAACTCGCGATCGCGGCCGCACGGGGCGGCGCGGGCGCCAAACTGGCTGGCCGGCTGGAGCGGGCGCATTCCGTACTCGACGCGCTCGGCAATCCTCCATTGTGGACAGCCACCCTGCGCTGGCACGAACTCCACGCCGCCATCACCGTCGAAGATCACGCGTCGGCGGGCGACCATCTGGCCGCACTCGACGATTTCGCCTCCTGCGGCCGCTATCCGGCCGCACTCGCCGCCGCCGCGACCGGCTGGCTCGCCGTCTTGACCGGCTCCTTCGACCCCGAAGAGATCACCGCGTCCGCCTCGGAACTGCACGAACTCGGCCTCTGCTGGGACGCTTCGCGGCTCGCCGGGCAAGCGGCGATCCGGACCTCGGACCGCAAGGCGATGGTCCAGCTGCTCGAAGCGGCCCGCCAGTTCCAAGGGCGGGCACCGGAACCCACCACGGCCACCGGGCTGAGCGCGTTGAGCGAACGGGAACTGGAGGTCGCCCGGCTGGTCGTCGACGGGCTGACGTACAAGCAGGCCGGCAGCAAACTGTTCATCTCGGGGAAGACCGTGGAGCACCACATGGCGCGGATCCGCGGGAAACTCGGCGCCGGGGACCGGCGGGAGCTGCTGGCCATGCTGCGGGAGTTGCTTCCCGCGGGCGAGGGCTGAGGCGGATTCGGGCCTGCTACCGCGCCGCGAGGTAGGCGTCCTCTGCGGCGTAGTCGAGCATCGGCGCGAAGTCGTGGTCGAAGCCTGCCGGGAGCCGATCGGTGGAGACCAGCCAATCCAGTTCGGCGGTCACAGTGGTGGCGTAGTCGCCGGCCGGCCGGTAGCCCAGCCGCCCGGCCGCGGTCATGTCCAGCCGGATACCCGGTATGCGGTCCCAGGGATGCAAGCCGAGTCCGGCGGGGGCGTGGTCGTCGAGGAGCACTTCCTCCCACCGATGGCCGAGGTGTTTCGCGACGGTTCTCGAGATGGCCAGGGCGTCGGGTGCGTCCGGGTCGGCGCAGTTGAGGACACGCCTGCCGCGGTTTTCCGCGGCGGTTTCGATCAGCGCGGCGATGTTCCCGGCCGCACTCGGATGGTCGACGCCGCGGCCACCGCGGGACAGGAGCAGGACTTCGCGCCGGTCGGCCACGCGTTTGACGAACACCCATTCGCCGGGCTTGGCCGACCCCTCACCATGGACTTTGGACGGTCGCAGCACGGTGACCGGGTGTCCGCTGTCGAGCAGGACACGTTCCGCGGCCACCTTGTTGGCGCCGTAGCCGTCGCGAGTGCGGTAGTCGACGTCCTCGCGTGGGGCCATGGTGGGCTGCGACTCACGGATCGGGCCGTCGAAAACCGGCGCGACGGCCGAGTTCACGTGGTTGCCCGCCGCGTCGACATACACGGCCTTGCTGGAGATCATCACCGTGGACCCCACATCGTCCAGCAGTGGCAGCAGATCACGGGCGTGTGCGGCGGTGAAACACAGACAGTCGACCACCAGATCGGCTCCCCCACCGAGCGCCGCCGCGAGTCGGCCGGGTTCGCCGCGGTCCGCGGCGACGAACCGGCCACCCGCGAGCGCGATGTCCTCGGGCATGCGCGAGGAGTCTCGGCCGATCACGGTCACTTCCCAACCGGCGGCCAGCAACCGGCGTGCCGTGGCGCAGCCGATCAGCCCGGTCCCACCGAGAACGACCGCGCGCGACATCGATCAACGATAGCGCAGCGAGTTGATAGACAGGACGGGTGAACGCCTTCTACCACCTGTGCTTCGTCGTCCGAGATATCGGACAGGCGACCGAGGACCTCACTCGCACTCTCGGCGTGACTTGGAGTCCGGTCCGTGCGGGCACCCTCGGCGATTGGGACTACGACATCGTGTTCTCGACCGGCGGGCCACCGTTCTTCGAGGTGATCCAAGGACCCGCCGGCAGTCCGTGGGACGCGACCGACGGGTCTCGCTTCGACCACATCGGCTACTGGTCCAAGGACGTCGAGACGGACAAACAGCGCCTGGCGGATCGAGGCGCGCCGATCGAGTTCGACTCCTGCCCCTACGGCCGTTCCTTCACCTACCACCGGCTCGACAGCATCGGGGCCAGGATCGAGCTGGTCGATCTCGCGGTCCAGCCTGGTTTCCGAGACGTCTGGGCCCAGGGCGTGGCGACGATGCCGCCACTCGACCTCGATGGCCCATGACGGTCAGCCCGCGGTGGCCGGGAGCGGGGCACGCTCCCGGCCACCGATTCGCTACTCGGGCAGGGTGTCGGTCCACTCGGCGTTGATCCTGGCGCCGGCGGGGTTGGCCACCTTGTACACCGCCCCGTCCATGGTGACGAAGACCGACGTCCCGTTCACCCGGCCGGTCGCCGGATCGACGACGAGCCGCTCGCCCGTGGGCAGCACCAGGCCTTGCCCGCCCGGCACCGTGCCGAGGTTTTCGACACCTGGGTAGGCGGCGATCATGCGGAAGGCCGTGGCCCGGACCTCCGGCGTGGCCGGCAGTGTGGACACCAGCGAGATCAACGACTGGAAGGCGGCTTGTTCCCGGTCGCTCGCGGTGAACTTGCCCGCGCTCGTCCTGGCGTCACTGCGCTCGAGGGCCTCGGCGATCCAGGCCTTCAACGCGTCCGGGTCCGTCGGCAGGGCACGCAACTGTTCGAGGGTCAGATCGACGGCGACCAGCGAGAACGGGGTGGCCGAGAGCGCCTTGATCGGCATGACCTTGCCTCCCGTCTTCGCTCCCCGCATCCACGACTGACCGTCCGGCTTGATCCAGTACTCATACTCACTCGCAGCAGCGGCGGCGTCCGCCTCAGTCACCTTCACGTGCCAGTAGGTGCCGGACCCCTCGGGGGAACGCTCGGCGGCGGTGGCGGCCGCGAGCAGGATCTGCTGCCCACTGACCGTTTGCACCGGCGGACCGTCGACCGATGCGGCAGGCATGACCGCGATCGCCACGGCGGCAGCGGCGGCCGCCGTGAGTCCGGCTCCCGCGATCAGCCATCCGGTCCGCCGCTGGGAAGTCCGGCCACCGCGAATCCGGTTCTGGAGCCGGTGACGGCTGCGGTCGATCACGTCCTGGGACGGCTCGTCGACGGCCAGCGCGGCGCGCAGTGTCTGCAGGTCATTCATCGAGTGCCTCCGGGGTGAGGATGAGGTTGAGTTTCTTGCGTGCACGGTTGAGCCGGGAGCCGACCGTGCCGGAGGAGATACCGAGCGCCGCGGCCACTTCCTCATACCCGAGCTGGCCGAGCGCCACGAGCAGCAACACGTCCCGTTCCCCCGCGGAAAGCCGGGACAGCGCGTTCGCGAGTTGAGGAAGCAACCGCCGGGCGGCCACCGACGCGACCACCCTGCTCTCGTGGCCCTCGACCACTGGTGCGGCGCTCACCCGTGCCAGCGCCCGATAGTGCCGAGCCTCCCTGCGGCGGTGCCTGGCCACCAGATTCGTGGCGATGCCGAACAGCCAGACCCGCACCTCACCGCGTTCGGCGTCGAACGTGGCGCGCCGGTCGAACGCGACGAGGAACGTCTCCGCCGCGATGTCCTCCGCGGTCTGCGCGTCCAGCCGGCCGGCCACATAGCGGTAGATGGCCGCGAAGTAGCGATCGTGCACTTCGGTGAACAGTTCCGGGTCTTGCGGCAACCGGGCGGCCAGGTCGGCGTCGGTCACCTGCTCCCCCGTTCCCGCTGTCATATGCCCGCCTCTGACATGTGGATCCTTCCCGTCGACGGTCAGCTTTCACCACCACTTCGCCGTCGGCCGGTTTCTTCTTCCCTCGAAGCTCGGTCTCACCGGCATACTCTGGTCGTGACCGATCTTCCGGCGGACGTGGAGACGCGCTACCGACGTCTGGCCGCACAACGGCGCTGGCCGCGGGAGACCGAAGCCGCGTTCCGGGCGAGCGTCGCGCGATACCGGGCGTTGGACCAGGGCTCCGAGCTTCGCCAGTACTACGAGTACGTGGATCATGAGGGCCTGGTCGACGAAGGAGCCCGCTGGCTGTGGGAGGCGGTCGTGGTCGACCACGAAACAGTGGCCATCAAGCAAATCGAGCAGGATTCGTCCGGGGCTGCTCACCGCTACTGGTGGCGGAACATCGAGGATGACGCCGGCGGACTCACCGACCAGGCGCTCGACCTCGCCGAACCCGGCCTCACGCCAGTTTCCCGAGCCACGTTCTACGCGCTCTGGGAGAGCATCACCGACAAGTGAGGCTCGGCGATTCGTCCCGAGTGGCCGGTAGCCCCGTCGACGTGATGGGAGGCGTCGGTCAGTGCAACCGAGAACCGATGGCGACCCACCAGTACGGCCACATGGCCGGCGTTCCGCATGCATGAGAGTACCGTTCACTCTCCGCTTAAATTCGATCACGCTCTCGATCGCATTCGAACGTAAGTTCGAGTATGATCATCGGCATGACCACAACTCTCCCTTATAACCCGAAAGCCGCTCGCTTTCTTGACACCGCGTTCGACGAAGAGCTTTCGCTTCGTCGGACACAGGGACGTCAGGTACGGGCGTTAGCCGACTTCGCCACTCGCGGCGGGTCACGAAGATCTGTGACCGAGGAGGTCGCCCTGCGCTTCTCGGTCACCCGCAATCACGCGTTCCTGCTCGTCGAGACCTCTTGCGCTCTCGTCGCCCGCCTGCCGAACACTCTGGCGGCGTTGGAGCGTGGCGATATCGACCTGTACAAGGCTTCCAAGGTCATGCAACTGACACGGGAAGTATCGGACGAAGTCGCGGCGCAGGTCGACGCCTGGCTGACCAAACGCCTCGCCGATCGTGATCCTGTCGCGATCCGAGGCTCGGTGAGTTACGCCGTGCAGAAATTCGATCCCGACGGTTATCGCGAACGAGCCGCCAAGAAACGCGCGTCGCGGCATATCTCGTTGGAACACCACGACGGGATCATGTCCACCCTCTCCGGCCATCTTCCCACGGAAGTCGCCAGTTCCCTTTACGCATCGATGAGCCGAGCCGCGCGATCCCGGCGGAACAAGGACAAATCCCGCACCCTCGATCAGCATCGCGCCGATATCTTCGCCGAACGCCTGCTGGCCGAGGACGGACACGGCAAGCCGCGTGCGCACATCCATGTCTATGTCGATTTCTTGACACTCGTCGGCGCCGGCAAGGACCCCGCGACGCTCGCCGGGTACGGGCCCATCCCCGATTGGCTGGTCCGCGAGATCGCCTCCGACCCCGGCTCGACCTGGTCGCGGCTGATCACCGACTCCGCCACGGGCCAGCTGCTGGAAGCCGGCGCCGGCAAATACCGGTCACCGGCGTCCTTGGCACGGTTGATCAAGGCGCGGGATCGCGAGTGCACGCAACCGGGCTGTCACCGGCCTGCCGAGTTCTCCGAGATCGACCACATCACCTCCTGGGCTCGGGACGGCAAGACCAACCATCACAATTGCCACATTTACTGCAAAGGCCACAATTTGCTTCGGGAGGAACCAGGGTGGTCGGCCGTGCCCACCGGCGACGGCGGCATGATCATCACCACGCCGAGCGGGGACACCTACGAGACATCGCCAGAGCCGTTCCACGAACCACGTACGGGTCCCGATGACGACGAACCTCAAGCCTGAGCGCCGGTGCGGAGGCTCTACACCGACGCCCAGACGGCAGCGAACATCAGACCTGTGTCCCCAACGCCTTCAACGCCGCCCTGACCACCCGTCGCGAAGGATCCTCGACCATCGGCCGCACCGAATCGACCGGAACGGCATCCAGAATCCGAAGCGCCCCAACGGCTTGCGCCCGCACCCTGGCCACAGGATGCCTCAGCAACGGATACAGCAACCGCCCGTCCTCTGCTCGCCCCGACTCCGCAAATCCCGCGATGGCTCCGAGAGAAGGGTTCGCGACGGAGACAGCGGACCGGTACCAAACGACAGCGTCGACGCCCGTACGCCGGGTGGCATCCCGTGCGAGCGCGCGGATCAGCGTGGAACGGTCGTCCAGCAGACCCGCGATCTCCTCCCAGTGGCCGAGACGTGCGAGTCCGGTCAGCGCGCTGATCCGTACTTCGCCGTGGCGGCAGGCGGCCAGCTTGCGCAGGACGTCCACGCGACCTGTCCAGACGGCGTCGCGGGCGACGGCCTCGCCGGCTCGTACGCGGATGCCCTTGTCGGAATGCGTCAGAGCGAGCCGGACCAGGTCATCGAGTTTGAGATCGCCACGCCGAGTGCGCACCTCGAACGCGAACCGCGGCACCGCGGAGTTCACCGAGCACATCAGCCGCTCGAGCACCTCCGCCGGGACGTCGTAAGCAGCCGCGTACAGCTGTCGCACGCCGAAGCCACCGCGGCGACGGCGCCCCAGGTGAAGCATCGTTTCGGCAGCCGGCCGCAGGTAGGTCGCCGGATCATCGTGCAGCAGCCGGATGACACCCGCGCGGGCGACATCGCTGACCGGAGATGCCCAGTCCGTCATGCGCAACAGCAGGAACGGAAGTGTCGCCGGGCAAGGTTTCGCCAGCAGTCTCGTGACCGCCAGTTCCCGCATCCGGCCGTTGCGGTGCGAAGCCACGATCGCGGTTGCCAGCAGGCCTGCCTTGCCGACCCTGAGCGACAGAGCGAGCTCATCCAGAGCCCGCTCGTTGCGCCAGTACTCGTCGAGAGTCGCGATGAGCGCCGGTGTCTCAGTGATCTTCTCGAAGGCAGCCGCGATTTCAGCGGCATCGCCGGATTTGTCGACGCGCACGAGCGCTTCGACGAGCATGCCCACACCGCTCCCCCGGCTCTCCAGCGTTTCCTGGAGTGCCTCGGCCAAGGACTTCTTTTTCCCGAAGATCACCCGGTGATCCTCCCGCATCTCCCGCCCGTCGCGCTCATCCTTTTCGCGGGTAGACGCTCGAACACAAGGCGCGTAGGAACAGGAGAATGGTTGAGGAAAGGTCCAGACGAGTTTTCCTGTCCACCTCGGCGGCGCTCTCGGCGGCTGCCCTGTCGTCAACTGCCCTCGCCGGTGTCCCGGCCGGCGCCGAAGAACCAGAAGTTCATGGCCCAGGCGAACTCCTCACTCCGCAACGCCCCGACGCCGAGCTCCGGGCGATTCTGCGGGAGATCGACGAACATCGCATCGAGACCACCGTAAGGAGGCTCGCCGCCTTCGGGACGCGGCACACGTTGTCCTCGCAGACCGATCCCGTCCGCGGAATCGGCGCCGCCCGCGACTGGATCTTCGCGGAGATGACGAAATCCGCGCAGCGGTCGGGCGGCCGGATGACGGTCGAATTGCAGTCGTACCTCCAGCAGCCCGCCCCACCCCGGATCCCGGTGGCCACCACGATCACCAACGTCGTCGCCACGTTGCGCGGTTCTACCACCCCAGAACGGGTCTACGTAGTGTCAGGCCACTACGACTCCCGGTGTTCGGATCCGCTCGACGCGACGAAGGACGCTCCGGGCGCCGACGACGACGCTTCCGGAGTGGCCGTCGCGATGGAACTCGCCCGGGTGCTCGCCACTCGCCGCCCGGCGGCGACCATCGTGTTCGCGGCGGTCGCGGGCGAGGAGCAAGGCCTGTTCGGCGCGCGGCACATGGCGACGCTGTACAAGGCGGCGGGCGCGAACGTGCAGGCGATGTTCACCAACGACATCGTCGGTTCGAGCCGGGCGGACGACGGGACAAGGGATCCGCGCACGATCCGGTTGTTCGCCGAGGGCGTGCCGACGTCGGAGACCCCGGTGCAGGCCGACATCCGGCGCGCGGTCGGTGGCGAGAACGATTCGCCGTCCCGCCAGCTGGCCCGGTTCGTGCGGTCGGTCGCGGAGAACGACGCGACCGGCATGACTGTCCGGGTGATCCACCGCCGAGATCGCTACCTCCGGGGTGGCGACCACATCCCGTTCCTCGAACAGGGCTATCCGGCCGCACGGTTCACCGAACCGCACGAGGATTACGCGCACCAGCACCAGGACGTCCGGGTGGAGAACGGCAAGCGGTTCGGCGATCTGCCCGAGTTCTGCGACTTCCCGTTCATCGCCAGGGTCGCGCGGGTGAACGCGGCCACGATGTGGTCGCTGGCGACCGCGCCCGGCACCCCCGAGGACGTCCGGATCCGCACGAACCAGCTGACGAACGACACGGATCTGGTGTGGCGGCGCGGGACGGACCCGGATCTCACCGGTTACGAAGTCGTCTGGCGGGAGACGACGGCGGCCGACTGGACGCACGTGATCAAGGTCGGCGACACGACCGAGGTTAAAGTGGATCTGTCGAAGGACAACGTGTTCTTCGGTGTGCGCGCGGTCGGGAAGAACGGCCGCCGCGGCCCGGTCGCGTTTCCGACACCTCTGAGTTGAGGGGGCACAGAGTTGAGGGACACAGAGCTGATGCCACGATGACAGTCACCCCCGGCGACCTCGACGCGGCGATCAGGAGCGTGACGGACAGCCTGCGCGAGGCGTCGGGCCGTGACTGGACGGCGGCACCGGGCACCGGCGAACTGAACGCCTGGCGAACCGCCGAGCATCTCGGCGACTGCCTCATCTCCTACGCCGGCCTGCTGATCGCGCGGCCACCGACACCTCGGTTCGTCTGCTTCGAAGCCGTCGCCGACCGGGCCGCGACTCCGTCGGAGATGCTGGAGTTCGTCGCGGTAGGCGGCGGCATCCTGTGCGCCACGCTCCGCACGGTGGCCCCGGACGTCCGCGCGTATCACCCGAGCGGCCGCGCCGACCTCGAAGGTTTCGCCGGAATGGGCTGCGTCGAAGTCCTGGTCCACGGCGAGGACATGGCCAGCGGACTCGACGTCACCCTCGATCCCCCGCGCGACGTCTGTTCGCGGGTGCTCGCGCGGATGTTCCCCGAGGTGGACGTCGACGGCGTCGAGCCTTGGACGGCGTTGCTGTGGGCGACGGACCGGGTGGAGCTACCGGGCCGCCCGTCGCGAGCCGGATGGCAATGGCGAGGCGCACCGCTCGGAGAATGACCGCGTGACCGCGGGACCGAGCGGTACTGAAAGCGCTTTCTCATCCCGTAGAATCCCCTCGCCACCGGAGCCGAGGGAGTAACGAATGGCCCACCAGGCCCAGAACACCCTCGGCGACGTCGCGAAGGCGGCCGGAGTCTCGCTCGCGACCGCCTCCAGAGTGCTCAACGGCACCGCGAGCGTCGGCCCGGCGCTGCGCGATCGTGTCGTGCGAGCGGCCGAACGGCTGGCCTACTCCCCCAACGCGCACGCCCAGGCGCTGGCCCGGTCGTCCAGCCGGACGGTCGGGGTGATCTGTCACGACGTCGGCGACCCGTACTTCGCCGGCATCGCCCGCGGGGTGATGCGCGCGGCGAGCCGTCACGACCTCCAGGTCGTCCTCGGCAGCACGTTCCGCGCCCCGGACCGTGAGGTCGCCTACACCGCGATGGTGCGCGGGCATCGCGTGCGGGCGATGCTGATCGGGTCCGGTTTCGAAGACCGGGAGCGCCAGAAAGTCCTGCGCCGGGAGCTGGACCGCTACCGCGCGACCGGCGGACGGGTCGCCGTGCTCAGCAGGCACCGCGGCCTGCGGGCCGACGCGGTCCTGCCGGAGAACCGGGAAGGCGCCGCCGACCTCGCGCGGGCTTTGCTCACGCTCGGACATCGCCGGTTCGCCGTGCTGTCCGGGCCGACGTCGCTCACCACGGTCGTCGACCGCGTCGGCGGCTTCCTCGAAGCCCTCGCCGAAGCAGGCGTCGCAGTAGAGCGCCAGGACATCGTCGAAGGGCCCTTCACCCGCGACGGCGGTTACGAGGCCGCTCAGCGGCTCATCGGCCGCGGCCTGCGCGCCACCTGCGTCTTCGCCTCGACCGACGTCATGGCCGCGGGCGCGCTCGCGGCCATGCGCGAGCACGGGATCGACGTTCCCGGCGACGTTTCGCTGGCCGGGTTCGACGACATCCCGATGGTCCGCGACCTGACACCACCGCTGACCACCGTGGCCCTCCCGCTGGAAGACCTGGGCGAGCGGGTACTGGAACTGACGACGCTGCCGGAACGCGCCGGCCGGACCCGGACGGAGCGGGTCCGCGGGCGAGTCGTGCTGAGGGAGAGCACGGCACCGTTCAGCGAGGCTTGAAGGCCACCACAGCGGCCTGAATGCCGTTCCGCCAAGTCACGCAGGCATCCAAGGCGCCCAACGCCCCCAAAGCACGAAGGTGCCACTCGGCCGGAGGATGCCATTCGACCGAAGGCGAATCACCGAACAACCGGGCCCGTTCCACCACGGCGGGCCCGAGCACCGGATCCACCGCGGCCTGATCCCACCAATTACTCCAGGGATCTTCGCCGTCGTCGCTCGCGGTCGCCACAACCTCCGCGTCCGGCATGTCGTCCACAGTGGCCACGAATCCGCCCACCCGCACGAGCCCGGCGAGTTCGGCGTACAACTCGGTCAGCCGCCCGGGCGGCAGATAATGCAACGCCATGACCGCCAGAACGGCGTCATAGCCCTCGTACGGCAGTCGCGTGCCCCAATCCGGGTCACGCAAGTCGGCCCGGACCACCTCCACCGAGGACGGCAGGGACGCGTCGGCGATCGTCAGCATCACCGGATCCAGATCGACCAACGTGATCTCCGCCCCGGGAAGGCGCTCGAGCAGCCGGGAACAGAGCGTGCCCGTGCCGCCACCCAAGTCCAGCACCCGCGGCGCCGGACCGTCACAGTGCGACGCGACCAGGTCGATCGTCCGCGCGATCGCCCGCTCGCGTCCTGGATGGTACTTCGCCATGAGGCGCTCCCAGCGGTCGTTCCAGTCCCCAAGAGTCATAGCGACAATGATAATCGATATCAGCTGAGCAGCGTTCCGTCACCGGCCGCCTCCAAGCAGTGGGCGAGGTACGGCCGATCGGCGCAACTTGACCGCTGAAGCGTTTGCCACGGCGGAGCCGGGGAACTTTTCCGATATGTCCAGATGGCGAACCACCAGCAGGAGCAACACCGCCGTGCGGGTCATCACCGGCATCGGCGCGGTGTTCGCTTTCATCGAGTTGCTGTACATGGTGATGGTGCTCGCGGGAGCCAATGCGGGCAACGGTTTCTTCATCTTCATCCAGGCACTGGCCAAACCGCTGGCGTTGTTCTGGCCGGGGCTCTTCCCGGTGAGTGACCCGAATCTCGCGGTCATCCTCGACTACGGTCTGGCCGCCGCGTTCTGGGTGATCCTGGCGGGTGTGATCGCCCGTTTCGCGGCCCGCTGACCCCCTGCGGCGGCGATCGGCGTCCCGTTCGGCGACACTGGACGGATGAGCGACGGCAGATGGTTCGACCTGAACCCGCTTCCCGAGCTGTTCGGCCTGGCCGCCGCCGGACGGGCGCTGCTGCCCAGCGTGCCCGTGACCCCGGCCGCGATCCTGAAGACCGTCACCGAACAGCTGGTCGGGCGGCGGCTGACGACCAAGGTGGACGGGCACGACGTCGGACTCACCCTGACCGGGCTCGACTACGAAACCGACAGCCTCAGCCTGGCCGCGACCGGCAAGGTCGGCGACGTCCGCATCGTCGTCGAGGACGTCGACTGGCCGGAGACGCCGCTCGAACGCATCACCGTGCTGGCGTCGAACGTCCGGCTCCGCTCGCTCCCGTCCCCGGCCGCCATCCCCGAGCAGGTGAAGATGGCGATCCGGGTGTCACCGGAAGTCCTCCAGGCGCGCGTGACCGAGGTCCGGCCGGGCATCATCGTGACCCCCGGCGAGGACGGGCATTTCCACGTCCGCTGGGAAAAGCGGCCCGGCTGGGGCCATCTCGCCCTGGAGTCCACTGTGGAGGGTGAAGCCGTCGTCCTCCGGCCGATGTCCGTCCACATCGGACGACGCCGGTTCGGCCCACCGTCCCGGCTCAAGCCGATCGTCCTGCCGCTTCCCGAACTCCCGCAAGGCATCCGGCTCGTCGCGGTCGAGGCGCACGACGGTCACCTGGTCCTGCACGCGCTGGCGGAGGAATGGCCGGAGAAACTGTCCACCATCCCGCTCGGCGATCTGCTGGGCTGGGTGACGACGGCGGTGGCCACGCTGACCCTGCCGGGACTCGGCGGCCGCTGATCGCTCGCGGCCGCCGAGCCGTACCACCTGGCTAGCTGTGCAGCGGCCCCTGCGCGACGCGCACGGCGGGCGCGGCAGGAACGGCGGGCGCAGACGTCGCGGCGGCGTTTTCCGCCTGCGGGGCGGCGGCGGACCGCACGAGCCCGGCCGACTTCCCGCACACCCTCTTCTTCTCGTCCGAAGTCATCTTCTTGCCGACGGTCCGGGTCTGGCCCACGACACCCGGGGCCGGGCCTTCACCGCTGAAGTTCCACACGTACCACTGGTGGTGGCCCCACCTGCGCTTGTCGTACCACATGTCGTACGAACCGCTGGCCACCTTCATCACCGGCGAGCGGTCCAGGCCCGCCCAGTAGCCGGGGTTGACCTCGATCCGGGTTTCGACGCTCTCGCTGGTCTCCCAGCCCCATTCCTGGCCCCATGTGCGCTTGTACGCGACCGACCAGTCGACGAGGAACTTGAAGCCCGCGCTCACGCTGATCTCGTTCGACACCGTGTTCTTCCCGCTGCGCGTGTCCCGCTTGCCGATCACCTGCGTGATCTTGTTGGCGCTGCAGTTGAACACCGTGTCGACCCGGCCCCAGTTGCCGTAGAAGTCCTGACCGCGCTGGTCGACGTGGGCGTTGCAGGTCTTGGTCGCGTTACCGCAGTCCTTGAGCAGCTCGGCGCGGGACGGTCCGCGCGAATACACCACGGAGCTGCCCTTGTCGTTCATGTTCGACCCGTAGTTGCCGCTGTCGTTGGCGTACCACTCCTGGGTGCCGCCCTGGTATTCGGCGTGCTCGTACATCGTGATGTAGCAGTTGTTGAAGGTCTGGAACGAGGAGATCTTGTCGTTCCAGTCACCGAGGAAGCCGAGGGTCTGGTTGGTTCCCTCGGTGCAGGGCGATCCGGTGACCGTGACGCTCGCACCGCCGAAGTTCGCGTGTTCGTACAGCACGCTGATCACCGTCGCGGAGGCGCCGACCTCGCCCGCCGACGCCGCGGCGAAGGAATCGCCGACGCTGTCGAAGCACCGGAACGCTCCGGTGGCCGTGTCGGCGACGCAGTGGTCGCCGCGCTCCTCGGCGTTCGCCGGGACACCGCCGGCGAGACACATCACCACAGCGGCCAGGAAGGCCGCCCCGAGTCTGTACTTGTGCACGTCTGAACTCCCTGGGGCTGACGGAAACCGACCACGACCGGATCGGCTTCCCAAGTCCACCACGGGAAAACAGCCTTGCCCAGGCAGAACGACCGGCAGACTGTTTTTCGCTTGCCACTGACCGGGACGGCTAAACCGATTCGCCGCGCTCGCGCAGATAGCGCGTGTGGTCGGCCTGCTGGTGGACGTCGCCCGCGTAGAACCGCTCCGCGATGCGGTGCGCTTCGGTCTCCAGCAGTTCCAGTTGCGTGAGGAGTTCGTCGGACGTGCTCGGCTCACCACTGGCCCGGCGTTTGGCGGCGAACCACCACGGCAGATTCAAGTACGTCTCCACCGAAAGCGGCAGATCGGTTCGCGCCAACCGGGTGACGGCATGCTGGACGTCCGGGTTGGCCGCCCACCGCTCCGGCCGCGAAAGCAGGTCGTCGAGCACCTCCGCGATCCGCCGCACACCGTCCACAGAGGACTCCGGCATGCGCTGTGCCCGCGCGGTCACTTTGCCCAGCAACGAGTCGAGATCAGCGCGCAGCTGACCGGCCTCGGCGGCGGCGTCCGCCGAGACCAGCCGGACCCGCTCGGGCGGCGCGAGCAGGGCGAACACCGCGTACAGCCCCGCGACGACGAGCGGCCACAGTCCGCCGACGACGCCGGTCAAGTACAGCGCGAGCCCGATCAGCCCGCCGACGCAGCCGGCGAGATTCTTCGTGGAGCCGAGATACCGGATCACTGGTACCCGCGGATTTCCTGGAACACCTTGGGCAGGACGTCGCCTCGCGCGTCGAACACGTTGCCGCCGGTGCGTTTCGCGACCTCGCCGAGTTCGGTCGAGTCGCCTTCGCCGAAGATCACGGTGAACACCGGAATCTGCCGCACGGCCTCCGGCAGCGACGGGAACCTCAGCTGGAAATCGGAGAACTTGGCACCGTTCGCGTTCTGCCCGTCGGTCATCAGCACGATCGAGGTGAACCGATCGGGGTCGCGCGCGACCAGCGGGCCCATGATGTCGTACGCGCGGTGCAGACTGTCGTAGATCGCCGTACCGCCGTTCGCGTCGAGTCCCTCGGCGAAGCGTTTGATCTTGTCCAGCGCGGATTGTGGATCGCCTTCCGGGACGGTGAACGTCTCCGGGCTGCCGGGCACGGTGTCGAACGGCAGCATCGTGACTTCCTCACGGCTGCGGAACCGGCGGTACCGGCCGGTCAGCGAACCGTCGGCGCCGGTCAGCCCGATCAATGCTGCGCGCAGCGACTCGATCCGGTCACCCGACATCGAGCCGGAGGTGTCGAGCACGTACAGCGTCCGCGACGGCCGCCGGATCTTGTCGAAGTAGGCGCCCAGCAACGCGTCGACCGCCTGCTGCGTCGCCGGGAACGGCAGCTCGACGAGGTCCTTCCGGGCGAACTGCTGTCCCAGCTGGACACCCGGCACGACGGGCCGGCGCTGCGTGGTCTCCATGATCTTGCGCTGGGTGTCCGGTGTGCGCAGCCGCTCGGCCAGCTTGCGATGCGCGTCCCGCCCATCGGAATTCGCGCTCTGCACCAACGTCAGCGGGTAGTCCGCCGTGACGACGCCGTCGGACGGGTACACCAGCGTCAGCGGCTCGGGGAGCTTCCCGCTCGCGTTCATCGACAGCAGGACGGACTCGTAGTTGATCAGGCCGTCGACCTTCTTGCCGGGATCCTGGCCGGTCGCCCGTCGTTGGTAGGCCTCGGAAAGCCAGCCGGACGAGCCCGCGGACATCGCCTGCGCGCTGAAGAACTCGGTCAGTTTCGGGGTGACGGAAGCGATCTGCCGCGCGTCGACCGCGTTGCCCGCCCCCGCGAGCGCCGACGCCACCCCGACCAGTGCCGAGAAACCGGAGTTCGACGCCGACGGATCGGTCATGCCGTAGGTGAAGGCCTTCTTCCCGGCCTGCTCGGCGATCTCTCCCCAGCCCACCGGCCGTCCGGTCCAGCCGAGTCGCTGCGCCGACGACGCGGACAGACCGAGGACCACCGGCGAACTCATGATCTTCACCTGCTCGCCCAGCCGTTTCGCGGCCTCCGGAACCGCCGCCGGGTAGCGGTTCGACGAGAACCAGACGGCGTCGTACTGGCCGTCCACCTTGCCGTTCGCGAGCGCCTCGGTGCCCTCAAGCGTGCCGGTGAACTGGAACTTCACCTTGACGCCGGTCGCGGCCGCCTCCTGTTCCAGCAGCGGCTGCAGATCGGCCAGTTCGCTGCCCGCGAGCACCCGCAACGTGCCCGGCTCGGCCTCCCCCAGGTTCTGCGTCCCGCCTTCGCTCGAATCGCAGGAAACCAGCGACAGCGCGCAAACCGCGCTGATCGCCAAGACCGCCCAGCGTTTCACGATGCCCCCTCGGCCGTCGCCGTCTCGTGAGAGCGGCGCAGATGGTCTTCGGCCCGCCGGATCTCCCCGGACAGCGCCTCCACGGTCGCCGCCATCGTCGAGACGGCCCCCGCCTTGAACTCGTCGATCGCGTCGATGCTCCGGTAGATCCGCTCGAACGACTCGCGGATCGTCTCCACCGCCACCGCCGGATCACTGCCGGCGCGCTGGATCTCGGCGCTGCGCAGTTCCAGCATTTCCGCGTTGGCCCTGATCAGCCCGTCGGTGGTGGCCTGCACGGCCTGGACCTCGTCGAGGACGTCCCGCTGACCGGCGAGCGCCGCGCTCACCAGCAACGCGACCCGCAGCGCCGCGACGGTGGTCGACACCGCCCGTTCGATCCCGCGGATCAGCTCGTCGTTGTTGCGCCGCACCAGATCCAGCGCCAGATAACCCTGCGCGCTGACCGCGAGCTGGGTCAGCAGGTCCTGATGCCGTTGCCGGATCGGGTGCAGCGCGTCGGCCCGCAGCGACTTGGCTCGCGCGGGATCGGTGAAGTCGAAGATCCCGGCCTGGCGCTCGACGGCCGTGTCGACGGCTTCGGCGAACGCGGCCGCTTCCGACAGCTTGCCGAGCGTCGTCCACAGCCGCTCCCGCTCACCCTTGAGCGCGGCGTTGTCCCGGCGCAGGACGTCCTGCCGCGCACGCAGGTCCAGTACCAGCGCGTTCACCGGCTCGTTGGCCGCGCGGTAGCGGTCCAGCGCCTTCTTCGCGCTGCCCGCGACCGGGATCAGCCCCATCAGCTTGCGGCCGGTGATCGGCAGTTTCGCCGGGTCGATCTCCGCCACGGTCCGCCGGAGCCCGGCCAGGCTCACCGCCGCCTGCTGTTGCGGTGACCCGATTTCCGCCAGTGCCCGCGTCGAGCGGTCCAGGAGCGCGCCCGCGACGGTCGCGGCCGCCCGCATGTCGGACTCACCGACCGCGAGCAGTTCGTCCAGCACGCGGGTGAACTCCGGCGATCGGACGTCGAGCGCTTCGAGGCGCCGGGCGAAACTCTCGGCGCGCTTCGCGACCTCGGCGTGGACCTCCGGCGCCAGCGTGACCAGGCCCGCGGCCCGCTCGGCCGGGATCGCCTCCACCGGTTCGGGTGGAGTGAGCGTGAAATCGTCCATCAGTACTGCTTCTTCACGGCGTCGAGCAGCCGCTCCAGCGTTTCGAACGACGGCGGTTCGACGGCGTCCACCAGATCCGCGGGCACCGGCGCCTTGGCCGCGGCGACGACGTCGGCGAACAAACGCGGGTCCCCGGTGCGGAAGCCGAAGGTGGCGGCGAGTTTCCCCAGCTCCGGGTCGGTCGCCAGCAGCCTGCCCACCTGGTCGCCGTTCGGCTTCAACGGAACCAGCGTGTGCTTGGAGTACACCGTCGGCGCCGTGTAGAGCAGGCGCATGTCCGGCCGGATCGAACCGTCGGCGCGGACCAGCCTGTCGACGAACTGCGACTCGTAGATCAGCGCCATCGGCGTCTTGCCCATGCCCGCGGCGAGGTAGTCCTCGAACGGGCCTTCGGTGCTGTTCTGCGTGTAGCCCTGGTCGATGAACAGCTTCGACACCGCGGGCAGCACCTTCGCCTCGGCCTCCGGCGTGCTGACCACGTTGTTCCCGTTGGCGACGAAGGAGACGATCGACAGGTACATCGCCGCCGAGTTCGATTCGCGCGGGTCCGTGGTCGTGAGCAGCACGTTCTTGCGGGCCGGGAAGGCGGTGTTGCCGGGAAGCTGGTCCCAGCGCGTGCTCTTCTGCGCCAGTTCGAGGTACTTCGCGATGTCGAGCACCTGGTAGTCCCCGGCGCCCTTGCGCACGGTCCCGTTGGCGCTCAGGAGGTTCACGATCGGTTCGAAGGTCGCGACGGCCATCGGCGACTGGAACGGCGTGTGCACGCCGGTCACCTTGTGGTCGCGCTGGATCCGCTGCGCGGCCGGCGACGAGGACGGGAACGCGAACTCGTACTTCCCGAGATCCATACTCGCGATCTGCCGCGAGCCGGCGGAGTCGACCTCGACCTTCAGCCCGTGCCGGGCGAACGCGTCCACCACCCGATTGTCGGAGAAGAAGGCCAGTTTCTCCGAACCGATGACACCGCGCACCGTGGTCAGATCGGCCCCCTGCGCGGTGTTCTCGTCACCGTCCCGGCCCCAGACGATCACGGCGACCACGGCCAGCAGCAGTACCACTGCCAGGCCGATCGACAGACGGCGTTTCACCGGCCCACCCCCTCGTTCACCAGCTCGATCTTTCAGCCCGTTCGACTCTTTTGACGCGCGAGTGAGCCATTTCGAAGTGAACGATCGATGAACGAAAGAAGTCGTCAGTTCCTGGCGAACCGTTGGGGTAGAAGGAAAATCAGATCACGGACTGCTCCGAGACCGGCAGGCACACGGTGAAGCGGGTGTCGCCGGGCTCCGAATCGACCCGCAGATCGCCCTGGTGCCGTTCGACGACGATGCGCCAGGAGATGTCCAGGCCGAGCCCGGTCCCCTGGCCCACCGGCTTCGTGGTGAAGAACGGCTCGAAGATCCGCTGCCGCACCTCCGCCGGGATACCGGGCCCGGTGTCCCCGATCTCGACGTGCACGTGATCGTCCACTCTGGACGTCCGCAGGGTCAGCGTGCCGTCGGATCCCATGGCGCCGAGCGCGTTGTCGATGATGTTCGTCCACACCTGGTTGAGCTCGCCCGCGTACGCCGGGATCCTCGGCACCGCGTGGTCGTACTCCTTCACGACCCGGATTCCCGGCCCGATCTTGCCGGCGAGCATGACGAGAGTGGAGTCGAGTCCTTCGTGGACGTCGATCCACTGGTGCGGGGCACGGTCCATCTGGGAGTACTGCTTGGCCTTGCCGACCAGCACCGAGATCCGGGTCGTCGAATCCTCGATCTCGCCCATCAGCATCTCGGTCTCGAGCGCGTACGCCAGCCAGCGGACGGCGCCGTCGAGGAAGGTCTCCCCGACCGAGTCGAGCAGCCGGTCCAGATCCGGCACGGTCAGGCCCGCGCGGACGTAGATGTCGGCGAGGTCCCAGCCCTGGTCGATGCCGTGGCCGTCGAACCAGTCGCCGATCTCGTCCTCGCGGTCGGCCTGCTGCATCGCGGTCAGCTTCGGGGCCGAGGCGACCTGCTTGACCAGCTGTTCCTGGATGTCCAGCAACTGCTCCAGCAACGTCGGATCGACGTTCTTCTTCGCCAGCATCGCGAGCTTGTGCCGCATCCCGGCGACCCGCTCCCGCAGCGCCGCCGTCGCGCGGACGGCCGCCGCGGCCGGGTTGTTGAGCTCGTGGGTCAACCCGGCGGAAAGCTCGCCGAGCGCCAGCAGCCGCCGCCGCGAACCGATCACGGTGTCGCTGTTGCGCCAGCCGAGGTACATGCCCTCCAGCAGATGCGTCGCCATCGGGAACCAGCGGCGGAACTCGGTGGCGAACTCCGCCGCGGGCAGGGTCAGGAAGGTGAGGTCGCTGACCGCGTGCACCGAAGCGCCGTAGGTGTGTTCGGTCTCCTGGTGCACGAAGAACTGCGTCGCACCGCAGTAGGCGCCGCGCTGATCGGACCGGATCGTCTCGACCTCGGTGCCGCCGACGAGCCGCGTCATCCGCAGCGCGCCCGACAGCAGGAGATAGAAGCAGGTGGCCGGTTCGCCCTCGCGCATGACCGTGGTGCCGCCGCTGTACTGCTCCAGTACGGCGTGCTCGTCGATCCAGTCGAGCTGTTCCTCGCTGAGATGCTCGAAGAGGAAGAGCCCGCGCAGTTCCTCCCTGGGCAGAACGCTCATTGCTCCTCCAAGTATCGGTGGACGAGAGTGACCGCCATGGCGCCTTCGCCCACGGCCGACGCGACACGCTTCACCGACGCCGCCCGGACGTCGCCCGCCACGAACACGCCCGGGATGGACGACTCCAGGTAGTGCGGGTCGCGGTCCAGCGGCCAGCCGGGCGGCGGGCCGCCGTCGGTGAGCAGGTCCGGACCGGTCCGCACGAAACCGTGGTCGTCACGCTGGATCTCCGTACCGAGCCAGTCGGTGCGCGGGGCGGCGCCGATGAAGATGAAGAGGTGACCGGTGGGCACGGTCTCGGTCGCGCCGCCGTTCTCGCACAGGGTCAGCCGTTCGAGGTGATCGTCGCCGTGCGCCTCGACCACCGTGGTCCGGGTGCGGACGTGGATGTTCGGTATCCCGGCGATCTGCTCGATCAGGTAATGCGACATCGACGCTTCGAGCGACTGGCCGCGGACGAGGATGGTGACGTCGGCGGCGTGCTTGGAGAAGAACACCGCCGCCTGGCCCGCCGAGTTGGCGCCGCCGACGATGTAGACGTGCTCGCCCTTGCACTCGGGCGCTTCGGTCGCGGCCGAGCCGTAGTACACGCCTCGGCCGGCGAGCTCGGCGACACCGGGAGCCTCCAGCGCCCGGTAGGTGACGCCGCTGGCCAGCACCACGGAATGCGCGGCGATCTCGGTCCCGTCGCCGAACATGACCACGCGCGCGGAGCCGCGGGCCTCCAGGCCCACGACGTCGCGGGCGGTGAGCACCTCGGCGCCGAATTTGAGCGCCTGCCGCCGTGCGCGGTCGGTGAGCTGCGCGCCGGAAACGCCGTCCGGGAAACCGAGATAGTTCTCGATACGGGAGCTGGTGCCCGCCTGCCCGCCGGTCGCCTTGCGCTCGACGATGACGGTGCGCAGCCCTTCCGACGCGCCGTACACGGCCGCCCCGAGGCCGGCGGGCCCGCCGCCGATCACGATCAGGTCGTAGAACTCCTGCGCCGGGCGCGTGGACAGGCCGACGGCGTCGGCGAGCTCCGGCCCGGACGGCTGGCGCAGCACCGTGCCGTCCGGGGTGACCAGCACCGGGATGTCCTGCGGCGCCGCGTCCGCCGCCTCGAGGATCCGGCGGCCCTCGTCGTCGTCCACGGAGTACCAGCGGTACGGCACGGCGTTGCGCGCCAGGAAGTCGCGCAGGTGGAACGAGGGCGAGGAGTACCGGTGGCCGATGAGCTTGATCTCGTCGACCGGCCGCTCCCCCACCGCGCGCCAGGTCTCCACCAGCGCGTCGACGACCGGATAGAGCTTCTCCTCCGGCGGGTCCCACGGCTTGAGGAGGTAGTGGTCGACGTCGACGACGTTGATCGCCTGGATCGCGGCGTCGGTGTCGGCGTAGGCGGTCAGCAGCGCGCGACGGGCGTTCGGGAACAGGTCCATCGCCTTCTCGAGGAAGACGATGCCGTCCATCTGCGGCATCCGGTAGTCGGCGAGGATCGCGGCCACGGCGTCGCCGCGCAGCTTGATCTCGCGCAGCGCTTCGAGGGCGTCGGCACCGGAATCGGCCCGGATGATCCGGTAGTCCTTTCCGTACCGTCTGCGCAGGTCGCGGGCGACCGAACGGGACACGGCGGGATCGTCGTCGACGGTCAACAGGATCGGCTGGCTCACCGGGTCAGCCTATTACGTTGGGGGCCGTGCTGATCGAAGCCGAAGAAGTGATCCACGCCCGTGCCGTCGTCGCGAGCGAGGCGGCCACCGCGGCGGGTCTGCCGGGCACCTTCTCCGCATGGCGTGAGGACGGTCTGCTCGCTGTCCTGGCCACCGCGCCGGAGTTGCGGTTCCTGCGCACGATCACCGGCGTCACCGAAGCGAACCTGCCCAGGGCCGTCCGGCTGGCCGGATCGTCGTGCTGGACCGGCGACCCGCCGACGCTGGTGCTGCCGCCGGGCCTGCTCCCCGGCGTTGGCCTCGTGCCCGCCGGCGTCCGTCCGATCGCGACCCTTCCGCTCACTGAATTCGCGCCGCCGGACGCCGATGTCGACGACTCGCCCGACCTCGACGCGTTTCTCCGCGTCCTGCTCGACGGGTACGAAAGCGACGACGTCGTCACGGCGTTCATGGCCGCCGAACACGCCGATCCACGAATCAGGCGGTCACTGCTGGTCGAGGACGGGGTGCCGATCTCCGCCGCGGCCCTGAGTACGCACGGTCCCGGCGTCCTCCTGGGCGGATCCGCCACACCACGGGCACATCGCGGCAAAGGCGCGCAGGCGCGGCTGCTCCTCCACTGCCTGGCCGCGGCCGCCCGCGAAGGCCGTCGGTTAGCCGTCGCGACCGCTGTGGAAGGCTCGCCGAGCCTGTCGAACCTGCGCCGTGCCGGAGCGCGGGTCCAGCTCCGGCAGGCTTTCAGGCTTGAGTGAGCTTCCGCAGGCGGAGGGCCAGCACGAGCAGCATCACGCCGTACAGCAGGGCGTAGATCCCGACCAGCAACGCGATCCCGTACGCGCCGGCGATCGGGTTGACCACGATCACGATGCCCGCGATCAGCGAAAGCGCGCCCGCCGCGATGAGGAACGCCTCCCCCTCGATCTGCTTGCGCAGCCGGATCGCGGCGACGATCTCGACGATGCCGGTGACGATCGCCCAGAAACCGACCAGCAGTGCCAGCACGAGCACCGTGATCCCCGGCCAGATCAGGACCAGGACACCGGCGATGATCCCGAACGCGCCGAGCACTCCGTAGGCGGCGCGATGGGCGGCGTCGCCCGGCCGGAAGGCCTGCATGATGCCGCCGATGCCGTCGAATATCGCGTAGATGCCGTAGAGGATCGCGAGGGCGAGGACGGTCGTTCCCGGCCAGATCAACGCGAGAACGCCGAAGAGGATGGCGAAAACCCCGCGCACGGCGGCCAGCGGCCAGGCCAGGCGGGGTTCGACGACGGTGAGACCGGCGAGAGGCATGCCCCGAGTATCGGAGCGCCGGTGGGCTTACGCGCGGCACGCCACCCGTAGGGGTGAAGGACCGGTGCGCGCCGCGACCGCCATCCCGGCGCGCACCGGGGTCATCAGGGATAGGCGACCAGGTTGGCCACGGTCGATCCCGAGTTCGCCGGTCCGCCGCGATCGTTGATCACCCGGCTGATCGTCCCGTTCCCGCCGAGGGAGACGGCGACCATGCTGCGGAACCGGACGTTCGGGTTGTTCGGCACCTCGATCGCGCGATCGGCCACCACGCTCGGATTCACGTTGAAGTAGCAGTAACTGCCGAGCCCGTAGGCCTCGTGGTTCGTCACCGAATTCGCCACCTTGTAGGCCGCGTAACCCCGCGTCGACCCGTTCATCCAGGCGGCCTGATTCGGTGGGTCGTAAGGCATTTCGTTCTGATAGAAGTAAGTCCGGCCGCGCTCGCCGTTCCAGATCGTCTGGTACTTCTGGTAGTGCTCGACGAACAGGCCGTACATCGTGATGTCGTCACCGTTGACGATCAGACCGGTGTCGGCGGTGTTGGTGGTCCACCCGACGCCGCTGCCGTGGTCCGCGCGCCAGATCCACAGGTGGTCGCCGATGACGTCGTCGCTGTTGACCACCAGGCTGTTCGTGGCCTTGCCGACGCCCGCCCCGCCGACGCGGAAGAAGACGTCGTGCAGCGAGGTCGGGTTGGCCGCGTGGTCCTGCGCCGAATTCGCCGGGCCGACCTCCATGAGCGTGTTCGAGTTCGTGGTGCCCGCGTCGATCAGCACGCCGGCGATCTTGACGCCGTCGACGTCGGCCACCGTCATCGCGGTGATGCCGTTGTCCGGGATCAGCGTCGCCAGGCCGAGACCGAGCACGACGGTGTCCGGCCGGGTGACACGGAGCGTCTCGTTGAGGTGGTAGACGCCCGGGGTGATCAGGAGGTCCTTGCCTTCGGCGAGGGCCGCGTTGATCTGCGCCGCCGTCGTGCCGGGCTTCGCGATGAAGAACCGGCTGATCGGCAGCGAAGACCCCTGCTGACCGGCGCCCCACGTGATGCCGGAGGCGTTGGTGCGCTGGGAAGGCACGAAGACCTGGTACGCGCCCGCGCCGTCGACGTAGAGGAACGGCTTCTCCCGCACGACCGGCGTAGTGTTCACGGTGGTGTACGGCGGATTCGGGAAACTGGTCGACGGCGCGCCGTCGACGCCGGCGAACACCATGTTCCAGTTGGAGCCGCTCCAGCTCCCGAACTGCGAGTTGCGTGAGATCCACTGCTGCTGCGAGCCGGACCGGACCTGGCCGTCGACCTTCACGTCGGACATCCAGCCGCCGCTCGACCAGCCACCGTCGTCGAGTTGCAGGTTGCCGCGGACATGCATGCGGCGGTACGGCGCGGCCTGTGAAACAGCCCAGCGATCGGTGCCGCCTGTGGGATTGACGGACAGATTTTCCGCGCCACGCCAGAAGTTCTGCGTCGCGTTGCCCTGGAACCAGTCGGCCTCCGCGTGCACCGCGCCGTTGATCGTCACGTTGTCGGGAGAAAGGCCGAGCCCGAGCACCTGCGTGTAGAACCCGACGTTGACGTCGACGTTGTACGAGCCCGGCTTGAACAGCAACGCCTTGCGGTTCGAGCCGAACTGACTGGTCTCCTGCTGCGAGAACACGCTGTCGACCTGGGACTGGACCGCCGCCTGCGACATACCGGGGTCGAAGACGAGCACGTTCGGCCCGAGGTCGGGGTTCGCGGTGCCGGAGACCGGGGTGAGCCGGAAGGACTGGGCGCCGGTGCCGTTGCAGGCGTACTGCTGGAGCTGTGTGCTGTCCTGCGTCGAGAGACCGGGGATGTCCAGGCATTTGCCGCTGTTGCGGCTCACGAAGTGATACGCCCCACCCGATTCCTCGACCGGCTGCCACTGCTGGTTGTTCCCGCCGCCGTAGGCCCACAGATGGATCAGCCCGCCATCGGCCGTCGACACCTCGGCCACGTCCCACACCTGCGCCGGATCGTTGCGCGTGGTGACCCGGTAGTACCCGCCCGAGGCGGGCTGGAACTGCCACTGCTGGGAAAAGGTCTGATTGCAGGCGTACTGCTGGACGACCGTCCCGTTCGCCGTTCCGGCGGCACGCGCGTCCACGCACTTCCCGCCGGTGGTCGACACCGTGTACCAGGTGTCGGGGACGATGGCCGCCTGCGCCGCCGGAGCCACCACGATCAGTGCTCCGACCAGCGAAAACAGGGCTATCAGGGCTGCTCTGGCCCTCATCGGGACCTCCTCCGCGTCGTACGGGCAGGGGCGAGCTGAGGCAGAGCCCAGTGGAGACGCGGCGTAGCGGGCGGGGACCTCGGCGTCACGATGGTCGAAAACGTAACGGCGGTCACACGCGGAGTCAATACACGGCTAAAAATAAGGTGCAAAGATGCAGGTCGGCGCGGTTTGCGGGAGCCAGGGGTGCATAGAGTGACCCCCGCGTGAACGGCCTGCGCGGGCGGTGTAATGTATGGACACACGAGATGCGGAGTACAAAGCCGCTCCGGGGCTATGGCGCAGCTGGTAGCGCACCTCACTGGCAGTGAGGGGGTCAGGGGTTCGAGTCCCCTTAGCTCCACAATCAGAAGACCCTCCCGAATCAGCGGAACTCCCGCAGGTCAGGGAGGGTTTTCTCGTGTGGTAGCAGATCTTCGGTGATCACCTGAAGATCCGGGAGCCTCAGCTGGAGGTTTTCTGGAGGGTCGATCTTGCCGCTCTGCCTGCTCGATGATCAGCAGCAGGCGCCAGGCCGAGGGCGCGCGGTGAAGCGAGGCAGGGGAACGTCTCAGCTACTCCGATTTTCACCGCTCAGATCCGGCCGGCTGTGTCGAGCCGGTGCCCGAGCCGCCGGGCTTGGGCGATCTCGGGGATACCGTCAGCGATCATCCACGTCTTGTGGCTGTGCCGTAGTCCATGGAACGTCAGCCTCTGCCGGACAGGCTCGATCGACACGGCAGCGTCGGAACGTCGAAGGTTTCCGTCCGCCGAGGGCGGAAGACCCGTCGACGGCGGCCCGAGCCAGAGCCGATGATTACCTTCATACAAGCAGCCGGTGTCCGGATCGATGACGATGCACCCGTCGTCGAGGTGCGTGTTGACGCGGCGCAGACCGGTCAGTTCGCCCCAGCGTGCCCCGGTCCAGCCCGCGGTCAAGACCAACAGCCCATAACAGCGGCCGCCGGGCAACTCCGCGTTGTCCGAAATCCGGACGACCTGCTCGGGCGTGGCCCGGACCCGTTCCGTGGGAACGAGTGACCGTTCACGGCGCCGACCACGCCGCGCCCTCCTACGCGCCGGCGTAGCGGCGCCGCAACTCCTTGACCCACAACGTCACCGCCAACGCGGTATTCTGGGATAGTTCTCCTCGGTGCGGACCTCCACGTCGAGAGTTTCGGTCCACAAGGCCACCCAGGCGGACACGCTGGTCTTCGCCGCCTGCGGGTCCAACCAGATACCACGCCGTTGATCGGCCTCAATCCGATTGGCATAGTCATCGGCCAACTTCTTGGTACCGAAACCAGAACGCGACCCGATCCTGCCGTCAGCCGTGGGATAACGGACACGCCACGAGCGCGGGCCGATCTTCTCTGCCCAAGCCATACCAACCTCCCGGGCGCCAGCGTCGAAAATGGACAGACCCGGTATGCGCCACCGCTTGACAGTTCGCAACTTGATCTCGGACCCGCCAGCAAACCCGCGGCCGACTTAGTAGGCCTGATGCACCGTCCTACGTGGTAGCCGCTTTGGGAATTGATCCACCGAACTTTGGTTACTGTCCAGTAGGTGAAGCGAATCAGGAGCACGCCGCCCGCTCCTGCCGATTTCCTCGGCTTGCGACGCGTACCCGGCGACCGAAGTTCGATCGATGACCGATCCAGACGCCTTAGAAGCTGCCACCGCAGTAGTTGCTCGGGGGTCCGCCGTGGTACTTCGACCAGATCTGCGGGCTACTCGGATCGTAGGGACGCGGGATGATCACTTCGCCGGTGAGCCGCGCCCACCCGGATACCACGGTTTCGTATTTCTCCTCCAACGCGCGAGCGGTCTCCTGCCCCCAATGCACTCCGGTGTAGCGATGTTCGGTCCGTTCCGCGGTCAGCGCGGCGTGGACCTCCTGCGCGGTATGCTCATTGCCGCCTTCGGCGTCCAAGCTCCTCAGATAGATCCAGAAGCTGCGGTGCCCGCCTGAGCGCTTGCGAATCTCGTAGGCCCACACCGGGCCGGACGCACCGTCGATGGCTTCCGCACGCTTCTTCCTGGCCTGCTCCTCCTCTCGTCGTTTGCGCGCCTTCTCCCGCATGGCGTACTCCTCCAGGTAACCGGGAAGGTCACCCATGCTCTTCTGGTGGTCCGCGAGAGCAGTCTTGAAGTCCGACCGCAGCCGCGCGCTCGCCGCGTCATATCCCTTTCGCAGCAACCAGTTCCGTCGCGCGTACTTGATCCGCCACCCCAGGCCACCCCGAAATGGCGCCCGCAGGTGGCGGCTGACGGCTTCCTCACGTTCCTGCAAGGCGCGGATCTCCACCAGTAACCGGTCCGTCGCCGAGCACCAGCGATCTCGGTCCTCCCGACTCGCTCTGACGAGCCTGTCCGAGATGGAGTGTGCTGAACAGGAGTCCTTGGCGCACAGCAACCGACTGTGCTCACTCAGTTCGGCGCCGATCACGTTACCCGTCCAGCCGCCCAGCAGGCGCCCGAGCTCAGTGACAGAGAAGTCGAATTCCACTGATTCCCTCTCCAGGATAAGGGGCTCTGGCCTTTGCCGGCACGCCATCGCGCCCCACAGCTGCCCGGCGGTGAGCGCATCACCTGACCGGTGAAGAGATCGTGCGGCCACCGATGGTGATCGTGCCCGTGACACGTCTTGCTTGGACGACATTGCCGCGGACCCCACCACCGATCGAATTCGCACCTGCCGGGCCCATTTCGCCGATGACGTTGTGCCGGCCGAGCTGGGCGACGTCACCGAACACGATGCCGGTGATGGTCGCGCCGTCCCACATGACCACATTGCCGTACACGTTGCCCTCGATGGTCCCGCCCTTCATGAACACGTCGCCACGCACGTCACCCTGGATGAATTCCCCCATGAGGGGATTGGCGCGCAGCTCGTGGCTTCCGTCCGCTTTCAAGTAGGTGCAGGGGTTCTGCTCCTCGGGTAGTTGCGCACGACCTCGTGCATAGCTGAACGCGGCGTGGACCGCGGCGGCACCGAGGGCGGCGACCACCGCGGTCACTGACCCGACCGCGGGGTAGATTCCGCCGCAGCCATCGTTTCCCGGACTGTCCAGGGTGTTGACCAGGCCGCCGGTGCACTGGGCGAGCGCTGTGGCCGGAGTAAGCAGCAGCCCGGTGAAGACGGTGGTCACGAGGAGGGCGGCCCGCCCGAGCACGTTACGCATGACGGACCCTTCCCGTGCGGATTTCTTGGCCGGTCTTGAGGTCTTGGATGTGCCGCCGCAGCAGTGCGAGGTCCACGTCCGCCCGGTCGGGGTCCCGGCGTGCCTGGTGCCAGTGGCACATGCCCAGGTCGAGCTGAGCCCGGTACAGGCGGGACAGTCGGCGGTAGGCACGCGGACCGCCGCACCGGAAGGCGTCGACGCCGGCGCGGAACCGGCGAGCGGGGTTGAGGAGCACCGGCAATTCGGCGGCGGTGACCGCGGTGTGCCCGCTGTTCGCCTCGTGTCGGAGCTCGACGGTGAGCGCGGCGCTCTGGTAACGCAGGCCTCGGCGCAACAACACCAGGTACATGACGAGGAACGGGCCGAGGAGCAGCAGGACCAGGAGTGGCAACACGACCATGGCGAACACCGGCTCGCTGACGCGGAACATCAGCGGCAGCAACGAGATCAGGCTGTTGTACAGATAGTGGCCGCAGATCGCGGTCAGCAGCCCGCAGCCGATCATGGTGCGCCGTGCTCTCGGGTTCCGTACCTGCCGGGCGGCGCCGATCGCCGCGCCGACCAGCGCCGAAAAGGCCACGTGCATCAGCATGATTCCGACCACCTGCCGTACCCAGTGCTGGTACACGGCGCCGCCCGTGCCCGGGGCGGCCATGTACAGCATCGATTCGAGGAAGTGGAACCCGAGACCGACGGCGGCCCCGACCACGAGACCGGATACCAGGTCGGTGACCCACCGCCGCGCCGCGAAGGCGATGAGCAGCACGCCGACGGCTTTGGCCAGTTCCTCGGAGATGGGCGCCTTGAACCCGTCGACGATCGCGACGAACCTGTTGTAGCCCAGCAACTGGTCGCTCAGGTAGGTGTAGAGGATCGGCAGCGCGAGGCCGAGTCCAGCGGCCATCACCGCACCCCAGCCGAATCCGGCGACCAGGATCTTGACCGGGATCCGCCGATGGCGCTGCATCCGGTGCACGACCCAGAGCGCGATCGCCGTCGTGGGCACGCAGAGCAAGGCGGCGGACACCACGTCGGCCCCGCTCTGGACCGCCGCGTGCATCAACTTGATCAGGGCCACCAGCGCCGGCAGACCACAGGCGAACGCCAGCAGCGCCTGACTGGTCTGTTCTCGGCGCCGCAGGCGGTCGCCGCCCAGGACCCGGGTGCCGTGGAGCCGGTCGCCGCCCAGGATCACGCACGCCAGCAGCAGCCCGCTCAACCCGGCGTTCGCGTTCGAGGCGGCCATCTCCGGCATCGGATACCCCGGCTGGACGAACTGCACGGCCGTCACCAGCAGATGGAGCACGGACAACGCGGCCAGCAGCGACGCCATGACCACCAGGACACGCGTCACCGGCGCTCCGGGCGTGGCCAGCCGACGACGGCGCACCGCCCGATACAGGACGAAGAGCATCAGAAGCCGGATGACGAATAGGAACCCGGCCGCGAACGACCGGGCCCCGGGCGCCTTCGCGAGCCCGCCGAACGACACGCCGGCCTGCATCTCCATGGTCGGCTTCGCCAGGAAGAGCACCAGCGGCACCAGCACGAGGACGCCGCCGATCACCGCGCAGATCACCAAGGTCCGCCGGTGCGGGTCGGATTCGTATCCCATCGTCTGCCCGGTACCTCCGCCCCCGGAACCACAGAGGGTTTCCCGGGTCACCACGGACGCCCCCCTTGCGATATCCGTGACCGGCGCCATCGCCGATCTCTCCCTCGCCGAACGTGGCCGCCGAAGGGCGGCCCGTCGTGCACGACCCCGAGCACGCGCGCGACCACGGCGGCCAGCAACGAGGCCGCACCGATCCATGCGGAACGAGTTCCGTCCGACACCTCCCCGGCGGGCTGGGTCGCGACCACGCCGGCGGGGTCGTGGACGACGTCCAGCCGGGCACCTTCACCAGCGGCACGGAACGACAGGGACAGGCTCTCCTCGCGTCCGTCTCCACAGACGAGACGGTGGTCGTAGTAGGTGTCCGTGGTCGTGCTCCATTGCTCCCCGTCATAGGTTCGGATGGGCACGCGGCGGGTCTCGATGTCGAGCACCGTGCAAGACGTGCGTATGCCGCGTTCGTACAGCGCCGCGTCGTTCACCCCCGCCTGCACGGCGAAAGCGGCGATCACCGTGGCCGCCGCTCCCGTCAAGATCCATCCCAGAGGTGCGGCGAGGAGAATGGAGGTCAGCCAGAGCACCAGGCCGATGACGAACAGGAGCCCACCCAGCACGCGCGATGAATGTGCGCTGAACCAGGCCCCGGCCAGGGACAAACCGACCACGAGCGCCGGCTGGCCCACGGCGATGACCAACTGCGCCACCGGACCACCGGGGTGGAGCCTCATGCGTGTCCTCCGTCCTCAGGCCGGTACGAGCATCGGCCTTGGGACTACTACTTTGGGTGATCAGTCCTGCACATATCTCGCGTTAATCTTGAATCGGCAGGTAAGAGAGGTCTTGGAGTGCAGCCAGGAGGTGTTGTGGGGGTCGAGTTCGCCGTCCTCGGCGACGTCCGTGTCCGGATCGACGGACAGGATCTGGACATCGGGCACGCTCGCCAGCGGTCCGTGCTCGCCGTCCTGCTCGCCGAGGCGGGCCGCAAGGTGACCGCCGGTCAGCTGGTCGACCGTGTGTGGGGAGAGCGGGCCCCGCTACGAGCTCGAAATGCCCTCTACAGCTACCTCTTCCGGCTCAGAACCGCCCTGCGGGACATCGCGGGGTTCGACATCGCCCACCGAGGTGGCGGATACGTGCTGCAGGTCGACGTCGACACCGTTGACTTGCACCTGTTTCACAGCCTGCTCGGACAGGCTCGCGAAGCAGCCGAAGGACAGCCGGCGTTGGCCCTGTTCGACCGCGCATTGCGGCTGTGGCGAGGTGTGCCGTTCGACGAGTTGGACAGCCCCTGGCTGGCGTCGGTGCGCGACCGACTGCAGAAAGAGCGGTTCGCCGCCCAGGTCCGGCGTCAAGACATAGCACTGAACCTCGGGATGCACGCCGAACTACTGGCCGAGCTGACCACCGCGACAACCGCGAACCCGTTCGACGAGCGACTCGCCGGTCAGCTCATGCTCGCCCTGTACCGATGCGGGCGCCGGGCGGAGGCGTTGACGCAGTACCGCACGTTCCACGCCCGGCTCGTGGCGGAGATCGGCGTCGAGCCCGGCGATCAGCTGCGACGTCTGCAGCAGCAGATGCTCGCCTCGCAGGTGCCGCCTCCGCCCGCCGCCCAGCAGACGGCCCAGGCCCCGGAACCGGTCCCACAGCAGCTACCGGCGGCGTCACCGTGGTTCATCTCCCGCACCCGTGAACTCGGTCTGCTCGACAACGCGCTGAAAGCCGCCGCCGGCGTCGTTCTGGTGACGGGTACCGGAGGATCGGGCAAGACGTCGTTGGCACTGCACTGGGCACACCGCGAAGCCGGGCGGTTCCCCGACGGGCAGCTGTACGTGAACCTCCGCGGATTCGATCAGGTGGGCAGACCGCTGTCTCCGGACGACGTGCTGCACGGTTTCCTGGAAGCGCTGGGCGTGCCGGCAGAGCACGTCCCGGCCGGTACGGACGCGCGGGCCGCGCTGTACCGCAGTCAGCTGGCCCGCCGACAAGCACTGGTGCTGCTGGACAACGCCTATGACGCCGACCAGATCCGGCCCCTCCTGCCGGGTGGCGCGAATTGCCTCACGGTGATCACCAGCCGTGACCGGGCCACCGATCTGATCACCCACGAGGGAGCCGTGCCCGTCCCCCTGACCGTGCTCGACGAGGCCGAGGCCGTGTCGCTTCTCATCAAGCGGCTGGGATCCGACCGGGTGGCCGCCGAACCCGACGCGGTGGCGCGGCTCGTCGCGCACTCCGCCCGGCTTCCGCTGGCCTTGGCGGTGGTGGCGGGTCGCGCGGTGGCCAACCCGTCGTTCCCGCTGAGCGCACTGGCCGACGAACTACACGAGGAGAGAGCGCGGCTGGACGCGTTGGAAGCGGACGGCACCACATCGAGCGTGCGAACGGTGTTCTCCTGGTCGTACCGGACGCTGAGTCCCGAGGCGGCCCGGCTGTTCCGGCTGCTGAGCCTGCACCCCGGCCCCGACGCGGACCGGTTCGCCGCGGCCGCGCTTGCCGGGATCGACGTGTCACGCGCCCGCGCTCTGCTGGACGAGCTCACGCGGACACACCTCGTGGACGAGCATCGCCTCGGCCGCTTCCGCTCGCATGACCTGCTCCGCGCATACGCGACCGAACTGACCGAGAAGGAGGACACCGAGCACGAACGGCGAACGGCCTTGCGCCGATGCCTCGACTTCTACCTCCACAACGGGTTCGCCGCCGAACGACAACTGGCACCGCACTGGCCACCGATCACACTCACCGCGGCACCGGACCACGTCCCGCACCTTCCCATCGCCGACTATCACCAGGCCATGCACTGGCTCACCGCGGAGCACGCCACACTGCTCGCCGCGACGGCGGCGGCCGTCCGCGCACGCCTGGACGTGCACGCCTGGCAGTTGCCCTGGGTGCACAGCACCTACCTGAGCAGGCGAGGACACCTGGCACAGCGCGCCGAGTCCCAGCGCACAGCGCTCGAAGCGGCCGACCGTCTCGACGACGACCTCGCCCGGGCGACCAGCCGACTTCTGCTCGGCAGAGCCGAAATCCTGTTGGGAAACCAGGACCAAGCCCTGAAGCACCTGCGACACGCGCTCGAGGGTTACACGCACCTCGGCGACACGACAGGCATGGCCATCACCCGTTTTTCCCTCAGCTCGGCCTACGACCTGCAGCAGTGCCACACCCTGGCACTCGAGCACGCCCACGAAGCACTACGGCTATGCCGCGAAGCGGGCGACCACGCTTGGGCAGCGTTCACGCTCACCGCCATCGGCTGGTACCACGGCAAAGCAGGCCACCACGAGCAAGCCCTCGCCCACTGCAGCGAGGCCAAACCCTTACTGGACCGCATCGGAGACCGAGACGGCCGAGCCCACAACCTCCACTGCCTCGCACGCGCACACCACAAACTCGGCCGGCACGCCGAATCCGCGCAGTGCTACCGCGACTCACTCGCCCTCTTCCGCGAACTAGGCAGCCCTTACTTGGAAGCAACGACGCTCGACCACCTCGGCGACGCGTTACAGGCAGCGGGCGACCACCCCGGTGCCTTCGACGCATGGACCCGAGCGCTCGAAATCCTCGAACCACTGGCCCACCCCGACACCGTCGAGATCGAATCCAAGCTCCTCAACACCAGCGCGCGCTGATAGCCGGCAAAGGACAGGGCACACGAGTTCGAGCACCTTCAAGGTGGCTCGGTGGGTGTGGCTTCACCGCGGATCCGCGGTGAAGCCACACCCACCGCATTTACTTGAGGCGTACCGGAAGACTCGTGTGCCCGTTCGAAATGAACGACGGCATCTTCTCCAGCTCGGAAACCTCCGCCGCCAGGGCCAGATCGGGGAACCGCTCGAACAGCGCCGGCAGTGCGAGTTCCGCCTCCAAGCGCGCCAAGGGCGCGCCGAGACAGTAGTGCACGCCGTGCCCGAACGACAGGTGATGACTCTTCGACTCCCGCGACAGCCGGAACTCGTCCGAGTCGGGACCGTGCACCTCGGGACAGCGGCCCGCCGCCGCGTACGAAGCCAGAATCGCCTCGCCCGCCTTGATGTGCACCCCATCGATCTCGATGTCCTCCACCGCGTACCGCAGTGGAAGGTTCGCGATCGGCGCCTGCCACCTCATGGTCTCGTCGATCACCTCGGCCCAGGTGTGCTCCCCGGAGCGCACTTTCGCCAGCTCCTCCGGATGCGTCAGCAGCGCCAGGATCGCGTGGTGCAGCAGGTTCACCGTGGTCTCGTGCCCGGCCGAGATCATCAGGATCAGCGTGTCGATCAGCTCGGCCTCCTCCAGCACCGAACCGTCCTCGTCCCGCGCGGCGATCAGGCCGCTGGCGAGGTCCTCACCGGGGTTCTCCCGCCCGTTCGCCACCAGCTGCCCGAGAATCCCGTACATCAGCACGCCGTTCGCCTGCGCCTCCTCGGCGCTGAGCGAGGTGTTGAACACCCCGTCGACCGCGCGCCGCAGATCGGGCCGGTGCTCCTCGGGTACGCCGAACAGCTCGCAGATCACCTCGATCGGCAGCGGGTAGGCGAAGTTTTCCCGCAGGTCCACCGAATCAGGCCCGGCGGCGAGCCGGTCCAGCAGGCCGGTGGTCAACTCCTCGATCCACGGCCGCAGTGCTTCCACTCGGCGCGGGGTGAACGCCTTCGACACCAGCGAACGGAGCCGCCGATGGTCGCCGCCGTAGGCGGTGAACATGTTCTGCACCGAGACCCAGATCCGCAGCGGCCAGTCCTCGGGGATCTCACCATCGCGGTAGGCCGCCCAGTGCAGGTTCGGGTCCTTCGACACCCGCGGGTCGGACAGCAGTTTCCGCAGCAGCTCCGGCTGGGTTACTGACCACGCCACCACTTCGCCAGGGAGTTCCACCAGCGTCGCGGCTCCCCGGGCGCGGAGTTCGGCGCCTTCGGTGTGGATGTCACGGCCGTTGGGATCGAGGACGAACGGGCGGGCTGGTGCCATGGGTGCTCTCCTGTCGGGTCGGGAACGGGACTGACCGGTGCGACGACGGGGGTGAACAGGACCGGGAGACCGGCCAGCGCGCGGTGGAACGGGCCCGGCCGCCAGCGCAATTCGGCGTCCGGCACAGCCAGGCGCACATCCGGCAGCGCGTCGAGCAGGGTCTCGATGGCGGTGGTGGCGATCAGCCGCGCCGGGCCCTGCGCCGGGCAGGAGTGCACCCCGGCGCTCCAGGCGACGTGCGCCCGGTTACCGGCCCGCTGGGCGTCGCCCAGTTCGGGATCGGTGTTGGCGGCGGCGAAACTGATCACCACGGGCTCGTCGGCCGGCAGGCGCGTGCCCATCAGGTCGGCCGCCGGATAGGGGTAACCGGCGGAGTAGTTGGCCATCGGCGGGTCGCTCCAGAGGATCTCCTCCAGCGCGTCCTCCACGTGCAGGCTGCCGCCTGCCAGGTCCCCGGCGAAACGCTCGTCCACCAGCAGCAGCCGAAGCCCGTTGGCGATCAGGTTCTGCTGCGGTTCGGTGCCCGCGCCCATCAGCAGCACCAGCTGGTGAAGCATCTCCTCGTCGGTCAGCCTCGAGGGATGCGCCATCATCCACGAGGGCACGTCCTGGCCCGGCTGCCGACGCTTGAGCGCCAGCAGGTCCAGCATGGCCGCGGTCAGCTCGGCGTTGGCACGCTCCGGATCCACCATGTCGAAGATCCCGCGCATCCCCGCGGTGAGCCGCTCGCCCAGTTCCGGCGGGCAGCCGAAGAGGTGGTTGAACACCTGAAGGGAAAGAGTTCCGGCGTACTCGGTGAGCAAGTCCGCCCGGCCGTTCCTGGAGAACTTCGCGATCAACTCCCGCGCGGCCTTCTCCACGTAGTCCAGAAGGGCGTGCGGGTTCACCCGCGAGATGCTGTCGGTGACCGCGCTGCGGTAGCGCGCGTGCACCGCGCCGTCGGTGAACAGGCAGTTCGGCCGGTAGCCCATCATCGGCATCACCGGGTTGTCCGGCGACTGGTTGGCCTGCCAGCGGCGCGGGTCCCGCGGATAGGTCTGCGGGGAGCGCAGTACGTCCAGCGCGGCCTCGTAGCTCAGTACCAGGCTCGCGTTCACCCCCGGCGCCAGCTCGACCGGCGCGACGTGGCCGTGTTCCTTGCGCATCCGCGCGTAGACCCCAGCCGGGTTCGCTGCGAACTCCTCGTCGTAGAGCGGGGTTCGCGTGGCGTGAGCGGGACAACCGGGGGGTGGGATGGCGGGAACGGTCACGGATGCTCCTGGCGGACGGGAGTGAACAGGTAGTCGACCAGGCTGATCAGCGCCGAGGCAGCGGACGCGCGATCGCGGGCGTCGCAGGTGACCAGCCGGGTCTGGGGTAGCAGATCGAGCGCCTCGCGCAGCTCGGCCTCGGGGAAACGCGGCGCGCCGTCGAACTGGTTGACCGCCACCGCATAGGGCAGGTCCAGTTCCTCCAGCAGGCCCATCACGTCGAAGGAGTCCTGCAGGCGGCTGGGATCGACCAGCACCAGCGCCCCGAGCGCGCCGTGGGCCAGGTCCTTCCACATCTGCGTGAACCGCTGCTGACCCGGGGCGCCGAAGAGGTAGAGCACCACCTCATCGCTCAGTGTCAGACGTCCGAAGTCCATGGCCACCGTGGTGGTGTCCTTGCCGCGCACGCCGGACAGGTCGTCGACCAGTGCGCCGGCCTGGGTCATCCGCTCCTCGGTGCGCAGCGGGCGGATCTCCGAGAGCGTGCCGACAAAGGTGGTCTTCCCCACCGCGAACGGGCCGACGATGAGGATCTTCACCGAGGTCCGGACCGTGGCGGGAACGTATCGGTCAGGTGAGAGCACGGAGGCCATCGAGTACCTTCTGCAGGAGTTGCTGGTCGGGGACTTCGGTCTCGCGCACCGCGGCCCGTGATTCGATGTGCCCGCTGTCGAGCAGGTCCGACAACAGCACCTTGGTGACGCTGGTGGGCAGCTTGAGATGCGCAGCCACCTCCGCGACGGCCAGCGCGCCGCCCCGGCACAGCTCCATCACCCGCCGTTTTTCCGGGCTCAGCCCGGTCATCGGCGCCCAGGTGGCCAGCACCACGGTGGCCACGTCCAGGGTGTTGCGGGTCGGATGCGCCCGGCCCTCGGTGACCACGTGCGGCCGAACCAGCGCCCGTTCCCGCCGCTGCCCGCTCATGCCGGGTTGCCGGGTCCCTCGGCCGGAAAGCGCGGCGGCGCGGTGAGTTCCTGGCCGAGTCTTTGCACCAGCTCTTGCAAGCGCGAGGAAACGCCCTCGATGTCCACCCGGCCGGTGGTGGACACCGCGACGTAGGCGCCCTGTCCGGCGGAGGTCAGGAAGACGAACCCGCCGTCGAATTCGATCAGCGTCTGCCGCCACTGCTCCGGCGGCTGACGGCAGAACTCGCCGGTGGCGCGGGCGAGCGACTGGAGCCCGGAGACCGCGGCGGCGGTGCGCTCGGCGTCCTCCACGGTGATTCCCTGCGAATGGGCCATCAGCAGGCCGTCGGCCGAGAGCAGCACCGCGGAGATGGTCTCCGGCATCTGCAGGGCCTGATCGAGCATCCAGCCCAACCGGTTGTTGGTGGTGACGGAGCTGCTCACTGGAAATCCCTTTCGTCATCGGTGGAAGAAGCGCGGCCCTGGCGGGTGCCGCGCTGCCAGGCCGTGGCCGTGGCGACCGGGCTGTTGTTCACCGGGGACTCGGTCCCTTCCGGCGCGGCGGACGGCGCCACCGGAACCGACAACGTGGTGCCGGCCGATCCGGACACCGGGGCACGTCGCCGACGGCGGGGCAGTCCGTGCGCGGTCGTGCCCAGGTCCTCGGCCGGTTCGGCCGACTGTGGTTCCGGCGCGGGAACGCGCACGTGCGGGGTCGGGCTGGGAGTGATCGCGGCAGGGCTGGCAGGCGCGACCAGCGACGGGACTTCCTGCGGTGCCGGCGCCGGGGCGGCGGCGCGGGTGAGCAGCTCGCTCGGCAGGAACAGCACCGCGCGCACCCCGCCGAAGGGCGAGCGCATGTCCACCGAGACGCGGAAGCCGTAACGTTGGGAAAGCACGCCGATGACGGCGAAACCGATCCGCGGCGGCACACCGAGCGCGGCGATGTCCCGACCGCCGTGGCCTTCCAGTAGCCAGCCCGCGCGCTGCACCGCTTCCACCGTCATGCCGACCCCGGCGTCGTCGATGACGATCGCCAGCCCGTTGTGTGCCTGCTGGAAGGTGACCTGCACGGGTGAGCCAGGCTGCGAGTGGCGGGCGCCGTTGTCCATCAGCTCCGCCACCGCGAGCACCACCGGTTCCACGGCCTGGCTGACCACCGCGGTGTCCGAAGACACCGGGATCTGCACGCGCGCGTAGTCGCGGATGCGGCTGGTGGCCCCGCGCACCACGTCGGTCAGGGTCGCGGCGGAGCGCTGCAGGCCCGGCCACGAACCGCAGAGCACGGCGGTCGCCTGGGCGCGGCGGCCCAGCTGCGAGTTCGCGTGGTCCAGTCCGAGCAGGCCGTCGAGCACGTCGGGATTGTCGTGCTGCTCCTCCATCGCCGAGATCAGCACCTGCTGCTCCCCCGCGAGGTTCTGCACCGTGCGCATCATCGCGCGCAGGGTGGCGGCGGCGGATTCGGCGGCGTCGCGGCGGGTCTGGCCGGTCAGCTCGCTGATCACCCCGAGCAGTTCGCGGTGGGGGTCCTCGCCGTTGACGGCACGCAAGGGGCCGGGCACGGTCACGGCCTGATTGGTCTGCGCCTCGACGATTGCAGGCAATCGCCTGTGCAACAGGTGCCGGTTCTCCTCATCACGGGCGCGGAGTTCGGCCAGCAACTGCTCACCACGACGGCCGGTGTTGACGGTGACCCGGCGCTGGCGCACCAGCAGCAGCGCGAAGGCCGCGGCGAGCAGCGAGACGCAGACCAGCGCTGCCGTCAGCAGGGGGTACTCCATGAAATCCTCACGATCGACAGGGCAAAGGACGCCTGGGCCGAGCCGGGGATCATGCGGCAGCTCCACGGCAGCGGGGATCGAAGGACGTCATCAGCAGCGAGTACCGTAGCGCAAACACGCCGTGAGCGGCAGCCGCTTCCCGCCAGAAAAATGGTTCTGTGCAGGGTAAGCCCGATCGGCCGGGCCGGGCGGGAAAATCCCGCAACGGCGCGACGACGCAGCGGGGCCGAGGAGCCGTACATTCGGGTCACTACGAGCTCGTCGGCCCCGAACGTCGAGTGGAGGCAGCATCTGCCGCTGACTCGCTCAACTCATTCGACGTCCTCAACTTGGCATGAGCGGATGCTGTCGACAACGCGTGCAACTGGTCGACTCAACGTCGCGAGCAATGGTCCGCAGACACGGGAACCGACACTCGCCGGCGACCAGGCATCGCGTCCACGGCGCTCACTCACGGCTGTCACTGGCAGGCCGGCTCTCGCCAATTTTTCTGGAGCACGCCGTCGGTCACAACAGCGCCCAACGACACCGGACCGCATCGAACTGAGCACAACTGCGCCAGCCGACCAGCGGGTTCTCGATAACCTCAGGTCAGCGCCTTCGTCGAATCTGACTGGCAGTGAGGGGGCCAAGGGTCGTCTCCGGCTTCCAGGACCACGCAGGCGATCCCGGCCCGGTGAAGGTGCAGCGCCGCGGCGAGACCGGCGAGGCCCGCACCCACGATCACGACATCGGTTTCATGCCCGGCCATCGGCGACGTCTCCCGCTCGCAAGGCATAGCGCCGCTCGGCGTAGGCGAGGTCGTCCCGCCAGAGACGCGCGGACGCGCGGCGCATCAGGGGCCGCAGAGCCGGTGCGATCCTCGTGGCCTTGGCGAAACCGGGCCGGTCGGACGTGGCTATCGTCGCCTCGATCACGGCGGTACGCGGTCGTCCGTCGGGGCCGTTCCCGAGCGGGGTGGCGTGGGTTTCGACCACGCTGCCCGCGCCTTCGCCGTCGACGATGGTCATCAGCACCGTGCGCGGCTCGGGGCAGGTGAACTCGGCGATCACCGGCACGCCCAGTTTCCCGGCGAGCCGGAAGGTCACCTCGACGACGAACTTGTCTTCGGCGTCACTGACGTCGTTCCCTTGTGGAGCCGACAGGACCTTCAGCCGGGTGAACGAGTACGGATGGAACCACGCGCCGTGCCAAGGGTCGAGCCGGTTCGCGACGACGTCCATCGGTTCGCAGGTCCCGGTCAGCGTCGCGACCGCGTCGATGGTGACGTCGCCTCGCGGACGGACCGGCACGATCGGCCGCTCGGTGGGGCTTTCACCGCCGAAGCGGTCGAGGCGAGCCCAGGCGAGCACCCCGTCGTCATAGGACGGCAACCGCGACCAGCCCGGCCGTCCGGGCCCGACCCGCAATCCGTGCCACCGGCAGACCAACTCTCCACAATGGACACGAGCCTGCTCGAGCGGAGCACCGAGATGCGGGCAGGCACCGGGGCCGATGACCAGCTCACCGTCCGGACCACGCCAGGCCACCAATTCCCGGCCACCGGCGCGCAAGCCCAGTGGCCGGTCCGCGCCGATCTCACGGCTGGCCGCGACGACGAACCAGTTGCCTGCCGGACGCGCGTCGGCACGTTCGACCGCGGCGTCGATCAGCGCGGGGCTGCATTCCCGGTAGGTCGGTTCCTGCCGGGCCCAGGCCGGTTCCCGGAACGGCTGGACCGGCCATTTCGCCGGCCAGCGCTCGACCACCTGCCGCCTGAGATCCACCGGAAGCCCTTTCTGCCGCGCGTCGTCCCTCCAGCCATCCTCAGGCACCTGAAGCGATCCCGCAACGGTTCAGGCTTTGAAGTGAGCGGCGGCGGCATCCAGCGCGGCGGTCAGGTCGTTGACCCAAGGCGCGCCATGAACGTTGAGTCCCTCCCAGCCGGGACCGGCGACGACGACCTCGGACCCCTGCCGCCGCAGACGCTCGCACAGCAGGACGTCGACGGTGCCGGCGGACATCGACCACAGCACCACCAGCACCGGATCCAGTTTGGACGCCAGGCCGGCCATGGTCTCCGCCGGCACCAGTTGACCGAGGTAGAGAGCGGGAATACCGATCTCCAGCAGCGACGCGCGGAGAACTTCGACCGGCAGGCTGTGCCGCTCGTCCGGGCAACAGGCGATGAGCACCCCCCGTTCGGTGGGCACGGTGGCGAACCGGGCGACATAGCGTTGCAGCGCCAGGGAAACCTCGGTGGTGAGCGCCCACTCCGACTCGAAACACACGTCACCTCCGGCCCAGCGGCGCCCGAGGCGGCGCAGGATCGGCAGCAACACGTCGGTCCACGTCGCCGCCGCGCCGACCCCGTCGAGGGTCTCGTCCAGCAGCGCGGCGAGGGAAGCGAACTCGAGGTCTTCCGCGGCCTGCTCCAGTTCGCCGACCAGCCTGCCGACGGGTACGTCGGGGACCGTGACGTCGGCACCGGAGAAGGCCGCCGCGGCCGCCTCCCTGGCAGGAATCCCCCGGTCGATCAGCCGTTGCATATGTTGCAGCTTGCGAACGTCCGCGTCCGAGTAACGGCGGTGACGCCCGTCGGCCCGCAACGTGGGGCCGACGCCATACCGCGAGGCCCAGGTCCGGAGCGTGACCGGCGAGACGCCCAGCAGCTCGGCGACCTTGCCGGGGGTCCACGAACCTCCGGCTTCGGGGCCGCCACGGCCGTTCATCTCGTCGACGCCCATCCATTCCACGTTTCCGGTGCGGTACCCGCTCACAGGGCCATCACTGCGGGCAGCTTACGAGGTCACCGGACGTGGGCGGGCGCATACGTCCCGGAACGAAGAACGCCCGGCGGCGCCACGGCGGGGCCCCGGGGAGGGGACCGGTCCGCACGAGGCGCCGCCGGGCATCCAGAGCCAGGCGCGAGGGGCGCCGGGCTCCTGAGGGTGGCGGGGTCCGGGCCACCCTCGTCCGCAAGACGGTGTTCTTCGATCCGCGAGCGATCCGGGTTTGCGCCGGGAAATCCCGGGAATCCCAGGACTTCCTTGCCCTACAGGCGATATCGCTCGAGTTGCGGGCGCGCCGCCGGATCTAGTAGACAAGGTACACCAGGCATGAAACGGTTATGAAACGAAATCACCGGATCGGCGGAGGGAAGGCGGATGGCGTCGACCATGACGGCGGGAACGATGCCGTCGAAGGAGGCGCAGGCCGCGTGGCTGGACGCCTTGGGCGGGCGCTGCCTCGCCGAGGCCCACGGTTTCGTCGAAGCACGGGCCGCCGAGCACTTCTCCGGCCGTGGCGAGGGTGAACTCGCGGAAACCGTCCTCCCCGAGTTCCTCGCCGGGGGGAAGTTCCTCCGGCCGATGTTCGCCTATGTCGGCTGGCGGTGCGGAGGCCCGGAATCGAACGCCGCTCTGCGGGCCGCGTCGAGCCTGGAATTGCTCCATTGTTTCGCGCTGGCGCAGGACGACGTCATGGACGCCTCGGCGCTGCGACGGGGCCGTCCCGCGCTGCACGTGCGCTTCGCGCGGTGGCATGCCGAACAGGGGTGGAGTGGCTCCGCCGAGCGGTTCGGCGAATCCGCGGCGACGCTCGCCGGCGACCTTTTCCTGGTCTGGTCGGAGCAGCTGCTCCGGGAGTCCGGTCTGGACGCGGAAACGCTGTCGCGCGGCTGGCCAAGGTACGACGCGATGCGCGCGGAGCTGGCGGTGGGGCAACTCGCCGATCTGGTGAACGACGCCCGGACGCTTCCCGGCTGGGACGCGCTGCTCGACGTGCTGCGCCGGAAGTCCGGCAACTACACCGTCCGCAGGCCGCTCGAGTTCGGCGCCGCGCTGGCGGGCTGCGGGCCGGACGTCATGGCCGCGCTCGCCGAGTACGGCGGCCTGGTCGGAGAGGCGTTCCAGTTCAAGGACGACCTGCTCGGCGTCTTCGGTGATCCCGCGGTCACCGGCAAACCCGCGGGCCAGGACCTCCGCGATCGCAAGGCGTCCAGTGTCGTGGTGCTCGCCGTGGAGATGGCCGACCGAGGGCAGCGCGACGAGTTCGGCGAACTGCTGAACCTGACCACGGTCGACGACGACGCCGTCTCCCGCTGGTGCGCACTGATCACGGCGACCGGCGCCCGCGAACGCCTCGGCGAACTCATCCGGGAACGTGCCGACAAGGCGTTCGCGGTCATCGACCCGGCCGTCGTCCCCCGGCAGGCCGCGGACGCGCTGGCCGTCCTCGCCGCCCGGTGCACGGAGCGCGACCAGTGAAAACGGTGCCCGGCCGGACGGACCGGATCGTCGTCGTGGGAGCGGGGCTGTCGGGCCTGGCGGCCGCGTTGCACCTGGCGGGCCGCGGGCGCGAGGTCGTCGTCCTCGAAAGCGACCCCGGCCCCGGTGGCCGCGCGGGGCGCGTCGAACGCGAGGGCTATCTGCTCGACACCGGCCCGACTGTGCTGACCATGCCGTCGATCCTGCGGGACACCTTCGGCGCCGTGGGCGCCGAACTGGACGACGAACTGCCGCTCACCCGGCTCGACCCGGCCTACCTGGCACAGTTCGCCGACGGCAGCACCCTGCCCGTGCACACCGACGCCGCGGCGATGACGGACACGGTACGCGAGTTCGCCGGACCCGCCGAGGCCGCGGGCTACCTCCGCCTGCGCGACTGGCTGACCCGGCTCTACCGCACCGAGTTCGGCCGGTTCATCGACTCGAACATCGACTCACCGCTGGGCATGCTCAACCCGGACCTGGCCCGTCTGGTGGCGCTGGGCGGATTCCGGCGGCTGGACCCGAAGATCGGGTCTTTCCTGTCCGACGAGCGGCTGAAGCGGGTGTTCACCTTCCAAGCGCTCTACGCGGGCGAGTCGCCGATGCGGGCGCTGGCGCTGTACGCGGTCATTTCCTATATGGACACCGTCGGCGGCGTGTACTTCCCGCCCGGCGGGGTCGCGGCCCTCCCCCAGGCGCTCGCCCGGGTCGCCGCCGAGAACGGTGTCACCTTCCACTACGGCGACCCCGTGCATACGCTCGAACGCGACGGCGGCCGGATCCACGCGGTCCGCACGGCCGCCGGCGAACGTCATCCGTGCGACGCCGTCGTCCTGACGACCGAGTTGCCCGAGAGCTACCGGCTGCTCGGCCGAGCGCCGAAGCGGCCTGTTCCGCTGCGGGCCGCGCCGTCGGCGCTGATCCTGCACACCGGCGGCCCCGATACCCGGCCCGGCGTCGGGCACCACACCATTTCCTTCGGTCACGGCTGGCGCTCGACCTTCGACGAGCTGATCACCACCGGCCGCCGCATGAGCGACCCGTCCCTGCTGATCACCCGGCCGACCGCGACCGATCCGGGCCTCGCGCCGCCGGGCCGTCAGCTCTACTCGATCCTCGCGCCGGTCCCGAATCTCGACCGGGGCCCCGCGGATTGGGCCGCCGACGCCGGGCCGTACGCGGAGGAGATCCTCGCCGTCGCGCGGCAGCGGCTCCTGCCGGATTTCGAACCCGAGTTCACCGAGGTCATCAGCCCCGCGGACTGGGCAGGCCGCGGACACGTGGCCGGAACGCCCTTCGGCTACGCGCATTCTTTCGTCCAAACAGGACCGTTCCGGCCACGGAACCTCCCCCGTGGCACCGAAAACGTCGTCCTGGCGGGAGGAGCAACGGTGCCGGGAGTGGGCGTGCCGACCGTGCTGATCTCCGGCAGGCTGGCCGCCGACCGGATCACCGGCGTGCCCGGGCGCCGCTCGCGTGTCCTCGACCTGGCAGGGGAGGCGAGCCGATGACCAGACGCGAACTCGACGCCGCCGACATCCACGAACCGGGCCTGCGGGCCGCGTACAGCTGGTGCCGCGACGTCAACGCCCGGCACGGCCGGACGTACTTCCTGGCGACCCGCATGCTGACCCCCGCGCAACGGCCCGCCGTCCACGCGCTCTACGGATTCGCGCGATGGCTGGACGACATCGTCGACGAGCCCGACGCGGACGCCACCCCGGAGTCCCTTGCCGCACGACTGTCCGAAGTGGAGGATCGGTTTCTCGCCGACCTGACCGCGGGCACGAGTGACGATCCCCTGCTGACGGCGGTGATCGACACGGCGGCCAGGTACGAGCTGGAGGAACCGCTCTTCCGCGACTTCTTCACGTCGATGCGCATGGACTTGAGCGTCACCGACTACGCCACCAGGGGCGACCTCGACGAGTACGTGCGCGGTTCGGCGGAGGTGATCGGCCTGCAAGTGCTCCCGATCCTCGGCGCGGTCGCGCCCCGCGAAGAGGCGGCACCGCGGGCAGCCGCGCTCGGCAAGGCCTTCCAGCTGACCAACTTCCTCCGCGACGTCGCCGAGGACTTCGAGCGCGGCAGGGTCTATCTGCCCGCCGACGAACTCAAGGAGCACGACGTCGACCGCGAACGGCTCTCCTGGTGCGCCGAGCACGGACGAGCCGACGTACGCTTGCGGGCCGCGATCAAGGAACAGATCGCGGTGACCCGGCGCGTCTACGCCGAAGCGCGGCCGGGAATCGCGATGCTGCATCCGGTCTCACGCCCCTGTGTGGCCACCGCCGCGACCCTGTACGGGGAGATCCTCGACCGGATCGAAGACGCCGACCACGACGTCTTCGCCGGCCGGGCGAAGGTGTCCCGGCGCCGCCGGCTCAAGGTCGCCTGCGGCGCGCTCGCTCGTTCGCAGTGGGCTCGGACGCGGCATCCCGCCCCCGCTCCCCCGTCGGCGGTGGGCTGAGTGGGCAAGGTCGAGTATCTGGTCGTACTGGCGGCCTGCGTCCTGGTGACGCTGCCGCTGGAGATCGCAGGCGCCCGGGTCTACCGGCAGCCGAAACGCCTCGCCCGCGCGCTGCTCCCGGTGGCCGTGGTCTTCCTCGTCTGGGACGCGGTGGCGATCGCCGGCGAGGTCTGGAGTTACGCGCCCGAATTCGTCACCGGTGTCCGCGCGCCGTTTTCCCTTCCGCTGGAAGAGATCCTGTTCTTCGTCGTGATCCCGATCTGCGGGGTGCTGACCTACGAAGCGGTCCAGCTCACCCTCGCCGCGGCCCGGCGCCGGGGAAAACAGGCGGTCCGGCGATGATCCCTTGGGGTTACACCGTTCCGGCCCTCGTCTCGGTGATCGTGGTCGTACTGTTCGAGCTCGCCTTGCTGAAGACCGGGCTGTTCCGCAAACCCGCCTACTGGCTCACCATGGTGATCGTCACCGGCTTCCAGATCCCCGTCGACGGCTGGCTGACCAAGTTGTCCGCGCCGATCGTCCGCTACGCGCCCGAACACATCACCGGCTGGCGGTTCCCGTGGGACATCCCGGTCGAAGACTTCCTCTTCGGCTTCGCCATGGTGACCGCCGTGCTGCTGCTGTGGGAACGAGCCCGATCACGAGAGGATGCGCGATGAACGCCATGGCGCGAGACGGTTTGCCCCGCGAGACCGTGCCTTCGGCCTTCGACACCGAAGCCCGGTTCTACGACCGGCTCGTCGGCGCGAATCCCGGCTACCACGAGCATTTGCGCCTTTCCGCCCGTCGGCTCGCCGCTCCTGGACCGCGGGTGCTGGACGCCGGCTGCGGAACCGGCGCGTCCACGGCCGCCCTCCTTTCAGTGCTGCCGTCCGCCCGGATCACCGCCTTCGACGCGTCCGGCGAAATGCTGGAGCGAGCCCGGAGCAAGACCTGGCCCGGCAGCGTCGAATTCGTGCACACCCCGGTCGAGGAGCTGGCCGGGATCCACGGTCCGTTCGACGGGATCTTGGCGGCGTACCTGCTGCGCAACCTCACCGACCCGACCACGCAGTTGCGCCGGCTGCGCGAACTGCTCCGGCCGGGTGGCCGGCTCGCCGTGCACGAGTACTCCGTCCGCGACTCCCGGCGCGCCCGTTGGGTCTGGAACGCCGTCTGCGCGGGCGTGATCATCCCGCTCGGAAAGCTCACCACCGGCGACACCACGCTTTACCGTCATCTCCGCCGCAGCGTCCTCGAGTTCGACGGCGTCACCGCACTCGCCCGGCGCCTCACCGACGCCGGCTTCACCGACGTCCACACCGCGACCGTCGGCGGCTGGCAGCGGGGCATCGTCCACACCGTCGTCGGCACCGCGCCCCCGGAGACGAGGTGACCCGCCCCAGGGATCCCCGCCGCGTCACCCGGCAGGCCCCACCGGGGCTGGCCGACGCCGGACTGCTCGGACGGCGTCCCACCGCCGCGATCGTGGGCGGCGGCATCGCCGGGCTCACCGCGGCGACCGGACTGGCCGAACGCGGCGTCGCCGTCACCGTCTTCGAACGCGAGAACCATCTCGGCGGGCGCGTCGGCGGCTGGCGGGAACGGCTCGCGGACGGCACCGCGGTGACCATGAGCCGGGGTTTCCACGCCTTCTTCCGTCAGTACTACAACCTGCGCGCCCTGCTCGCGCGCACCGATCCGCGGTTGGACCGGCTCACCCCGCTGACCGACTACCCGCTGCTGGACGCACATGGCCGCATCGACACCTTCGCCGGGCTTCCGCGCACCCCGCCGTGGAACGCGATGGCGTTCGCCTGGCGTAGCCCGACCTTCACCCGCAAGGATCTGCTGCACCTCAGCGGCCGCGAGGCGTTGCCACTGGCGACGGTCAGCGTGCCGGAGATCTACCATCGGCTCGACCGCACCGACGCCTCGACCTTCCTCGAAGCGATCAACTTCCCGCCCGCCGCCAAGCACCTCGCGTTCGAGGTCTTCTCCCGCAGCTTCTTCGCCGACCCGCGTGACCTGTCGGCCGCCGAGCTGGCGACCATGTTCCATCTGTATTTCCTGGGCTCCAGCGAAGGTCTGGTCTTCGACGTACCGACCGAGCCGTTCCCCCAAGCGCTCTGGGACCCGCTCGCCGGCTATCTCACCGGCCGCCGCGCCGACATCCGCACCGGCACGACGGTGACCGGCCTCGGCCGGACCCCGGAAGGGTTCGCCATCGAATCAGGCGGCCGGACGGAGAACTTCGACGGCGTGGTCCTCGCCTGCGACGTCTCCGGGCTGCGCGAAATCGTCGCCGCTTCACCGGATATCGGCACCGAGACCTGGCGAGCCGGCGTCGGCGGTTTGCGTACCGCCCCGCCCTTCCTGGTCCGGCGGCTCTGGCTGGACCGCCCGGTCGAGCCGCGTCGTCCACCGTTCCTCGGCACCGGAAGCATCCCGCCGCTGGACAACATCAGCCTGCTCGACCGGTACGAAGGAGAAGCCCGGCGCTGGGCCGCCCGCACCGGCGGATCGGTCGTCGAACTACACGCCTACGCGGCCGCCACCGAGGATTCGAGCGGGTTGGAAAAGGCGCTGGAAAGCCGCCTCCGCGAGATCTACCCGGAAACCCGGGACGCCCGCGTCGTCGGCGACATCACGTTGTGGCGCGAAGACTGCCCGCTGTTCGGCGTCGGCGACTTCGCCCGGCGGCCCACGGTGGCAACCCCGGACCCGGCCCTCGCGCTCGCGGGCGACGGCATCCGGATCGACCTCCCGGTCGCCCTCATGGAACGCGCGGCCGCCACCGGCTGGACCGCGGCGAACACCCTTCTCGGGCACTGGGGCCTCGCCGGGCACCCGATCCGCTCGGTCCCCAACCACGGCCGGATCCGCCTGCTGAACCGGCTGGCCGCCTCGAAGCCCGGCTGAACGCGTCAGCCGCGCGAGCCGTCGAACGCCACGTCGGAAACCGCCAGCCCTCACCGGGGACGGGGGCTCGGCCCCCTATGCGGTGTCGATGCGCTGTTGCTCCGCATCGCGGAGGTTCCGGTAGTGCTCGGCTCTGGTCTGGTCGCCGATCTTGCCTGCCGCTTCGGCGGCGCTTCGCAACACCACAAGTGACAGGCCGGGCATGTCGCGAGCCTGACGGTCCGCCTCGGCGAACACCACCCCGGCGAGTTCGCCCTCCGCGGAGCCGGCGAGCAGGAACAGTTCCTCCACGTACATCCGGCCCAGCCCCAGCTCCGACCATCCGGACACGTCTTCCAGGGCTCGGCGGCACTCACGCAGCGCTTGCCAGGCGGCTTGGTGGTCGCCTGCCTGGCGTTCCAGCCCGGCAAGGGTCTGCCAAGCCGACGCCGAATCCCGACCGTCGCCGGCGAACGCCAGGGTCTCACGCTGCGCTCGAGCCGCCTCGGCGAACGCCCCCAATCCGGCCAGGTAGTAGCGAAGCCGGCTCAGTGTTTCCTTGTCCCGCTCGCGGCCGGCCGCCCATCGGTCCAGCTCCTGACGGGCCAGTTCGCGGTCGCCGATCTGATGGGCGCGCTCGACCCAGGTGAGCGGGTCCTCGGCGGCCGGATCCGTCGGGAAGCGAGAGCGCTTGCGCTGCGACCACTTCGCCAGGCGCTCCTCGGATACGCAGGGCCTGCCCTTGTCGTCGAGCAAACGCTCGAGTACCGCGGCACGGTCGGTATGCCCGCTGCCGCGGACGAAGGCGGTGGTGACCCGTGCTCCAGCGGCGAACAGGTGTTCAAGATCGTAGCCACCCCAGGTGTCGAAATTCGCCACCTTGATTTCCCAGTGCAGCCACACGTCCTCCACCTGCCGGTATTCGGCGAGCAGGAAACCGGCGAGCTCGGTTTCCTCGCTCAGTCCCTGGAACGGCGCCTCGTGACGGCACGACGCCTCCTGCCGGGCCAACCACCGCACCAGCGGGAGATCTTCGGGACGGCGGTCGTATTGCAGCGCCCACAACACCTTGGCGCGCCGCATCGCGTTCCCGTCGCCATCGGCGTCCACGGCACGCTCATAGCGCAGCTCTCGCCACGCATCGGACGATGCTCGCATCCGTTCCAACTCACGCCGCGCGCTCTCCATCATCTGAGCAGATCCTCACCGCGTTCGGGGAGGGGTGCGGCGCGGGGCCGTCGGGCGATTCGCGGTCGTCGTCTTGCGCTGAGTCGTGGTGTGACGCGTCGTCGTGCGCGTCGTGGTGGGCGTCGTGGTGGGCGTCGTCCTCTGGGTCGTGGTGGTCACCGGGGGCTCCGTCGGCCGCGTCGTCGTCGGCACGAGGCCTGTCGCCGGGGTCGTCAGCGTCGTCGAGGGCACCACCTGGCCCCTCCCCGATCCACCTCCGCCGCACGCGCCGAGCAGCGCGACCGCGCCTATGACCAGGCCACACCACCACACCCGCATGGCCGGACCCTAACAGCCCGGCCTCCGCGAATCCGGCGAACGGCGAACCCCGTCCAGCCCGGCCTAGACCGCGGTTCGCAGGCGATACAGCTCGGCGAGGGTGGCGCCCTCCGCGCCGATCTCCGCACCGGTGCCCAGCCAAGTGGCCGCCTCGGCTTGGGGCAGCGGCGGGATCTCGATCTCCGCGAGGCAGCGGCCCGGCCGGACCACCGCGGGGTGCAACCGCGCGACGTTCTCGTTGGTGGTCAGGCAGACCAGGATGTCCAGGCCCTGCCCGAGCAGGCCATCCGTCAGGTTGAGCAGCCGGGACAGGGCCTGCCCGGAGTCGCGCTTCGCGTCCGCGCCGACCAGTTCGTCGCAGTCCTCGAGGATGAGCAGCCGCCATTTCCGCGCGTCCGCTCGCTCCTCACCGAGCACCACCGACGTCAGATAGCCCGGATCGGCGAACAGGACCTCGGGGTCGAGGACGTTGTCGACCTGGCACCAGTCCCGCCATTCGTGCGCGAGTGCGCGCACGGCGGTCGTCTTGCCGGTGCCCGCGGGGCCGTGGAGGAGTATCAACCTGCCGGTGACGTCCTGCGGGCGCACCGTCATGAGTGTGTCGAGCGCGGTCACCGCCGACCGCGGATAGTTGCCGCGGATCTCCTGCCACGGCGGCAAGTCCATGGTCCGGGGTGCGCGCACGCCGGCGCCACCGCACCCTTGCACGTGCCAGAAACCGACCGGTACGGCCGACTCCCCCGGCGTCCCCGTCCGTGCCGTTCGGACAGCGGCCGCGAGCACCTCGTCCGCCAGCTCGCCGGACGTGGCGGACACGCACACGGTCGCGGCACCGGCTCGTCTCCGCAACGCGACGAGTGTCCATTCAGGTCCGAAGGCGAGGTGTGAGTGCCGCCCGTCGAGTTCGTACGTCAGATCCGCGCTGACTCCTGGGGGCAGCAGCGTCGCCTCCGGGGAGACCTCGGTGATTTCGGCGGCCCGTGAGTGTGGTTGCGCACCGGTGATGAACGGCTCCATCGCCAGCGAATTGAGCACGCCTTCCATCGGCGCGTTGCCGCCGAAGAACATCGCCCGGTCGAGCGTATCGGTCGTCAGAGGTCGGGATGACTCGGTTGTCGTTGCTGTCACCACGCCACGATCCATCCGGCGAGGCCGGCGCACATCAGGGACCGTCCCCGATTCGCCCCTGATAGGGATCATGCTCGGGTACCGTCGCCGGAACTGAACCGGACACGGCCGCGGCGCGGACGAGAGAGAACAGAATGACCAGAGAGAACAGCCCCGAACCGGACGACGGCTTCGTCGAGGTGATCGCGCGCGAGGTGGAGGCCGATCCCGGCAACCTGGCGTTGCGCGAAGACTTCATCACGCTGCTGCTGGAGCGGGAACCGGAACGCGCCGCCACCGAACTGGCGGCGTTCGAGGCCCACGGCGGTGATCCGGCGCGGGTCCGGCTGCTGCGCGCCCGGCTGATGGCGGCGCGGTTGCGCACCTCGACCCCGGTCCCGGCTCCGGCCGACGAGGATCCCGAGGAAACCACTGTGCCGGCGTCGCTGTGGGACGCCGAGCGCCCGGCGGTGACGCTGACCGACGTCGCGGGTCTCGCCGAGGTCAAGCAGCACCTGGACACCGCGTTCCTCGCTCCGCTGCGCAACCCCGAGCTGGCGGCGGCGTTCGGGCAGAAGCCCGGCGGGTCGCTGCTGATGTACGGCCCGCCGGGGTGCGGCAAGACGTTCATCGCCAGGGCGATCGCCGGCGATCTCGGCGCGTCCTTCCTCCACGTGACCCTCGCGGACCTGCTCAGCAAGTGGATCGGGGAGAGCGAGAAGGCGATCCAGAGCGTGTTCCGCCACGCCCGCGCGGCGACGCCGTGCGTGATCTTCTTCGACGAGTTCGACGCGCTCGGCGGACGGCGTACCTCCGGCGGTGGCGGATCGCAGGCGATGCGGATGCTCGTCACCCAGCTTCTGGAGGAGCTCGACGGCATGGCGGGCAGGAACGACGGGGTCTACTTCCTGGCCGCGACGAACCGGCCGTGGGACATCGACTCCGCGCTGCGCCGTCCGGGCCGGATCGACAAGACGGTGCTGGTGCTGCCACCGGACGCGGTCGCCAGGGCGGCGATCGTCCAGGGCGCCCTGGCGGGCAAACCCGCCGCCGATGTCGACGTCGTGGCCGTCGCGGCGGCGACCGAGGGGTTCTCCGGTGCCGACCTCAGCCACCTGACGACCACCGTGCTGCAGAAGGCGATGGTCGAGTCGATGAGCAGGGGCGAACTGGTGCCCGTCACCACCGACGCGCTCCTGGGCGCGGTCGGCGGCGTCACCCCGTCCACGACGTCCTGGTTCGACCAGGTCGCGCCGGTCCTCGAATACGGCGTCGACGACGGGACCTTCGACCAGCTGCGGGCGTACCGGGTGAAGCGAGGCATGCGATGAGCGACGACGTCGAGCGCGACCTCGACCTCGCCTGGGAACTCCTCGAAGCACAGCCGACGCATCCCAAGGTCGCCGAGCTGGCGGTAAAGGTGCTCGCGACCCAGCCGGAGCGAAGCAGCGCGTTGATGGTGCTCGGCTACCACCGTGAGACCTGCGGCGACGCGGACGAGGCGCGGCGTCTCTTCCTTCGGGTAGCCGGTCGCCGCGACAGCCAGTTCATCTGGGCGGCTCGGGCGCTTCGGCGTCTGGCGTTGGCCGGACACGACCATCCCGAGGCGCTGCGGTGGGCGCGCACGGTACTGGCCCACGAGCACGAGGGCTGGGACGACTGGATGCAGTTGGGCTCCGCCCAGGCGCTCTCCGGGGACCACGAGGAAGGGTGGCGCCAACTCGACGAGGCGGTGACTCTGTGCTCGCGGACGGCGCCCGGCCAGCTTCCCAAGGCGCTGGGGAAACGCGCGGAGTACCTGCTGGAGAGTGCCGCACCACCCGAACGGTTCGCTCCCGCGGCCGAAGAGGCCATCCGGGCCAACGCGGCGGACCCCTGGGTCGCCATGTTGCTCGGCTACGCCTACCTGGCGCAGTACCGGTTCGACGACGCGGAACAACTCGGTCTTCGGCTGCTGCGTGAAGATCCGACCGACGACCTGCTGCACAGCCTGGTGGACACCGCTCGGACGATGCTGGGGATCGTCGAGAAGGCACGTGGCGACAACATCACCCTGGACGACATCCGCCGCACCGGCGCGCTCGAGATGGCGTGGCGGCAGATCCGCGACATGAAGATCGGCACCGATCTGGGTTCCGCGCTGACGGCGCTGGAAGCGGTGCTGCCCGACGAGCTGCGCGCCACCCTGCGGCCGGGAGCCACGCCCGCCGAGCTGGCCGAGGGCGACGAGAAGGTCGGCGCCATGGTCGCGGAGGATCTGCTCACCTGGCACAACGGCCAGCAGCCCGGTTCCGGTGCGGCCTGGGGGCTGGCGGAGCCGTTCCGGCTGCTGTCGGCGGCCGAGATCCTCGCCATGGACGCCGAGATCGAGGCCGACCGGGCGGCGCACCCCGACTGGCCCGAGAACGAACTCTGGGAACAGGTGATGACCGACGACGACGGGACGTACCTGGTCGCCGTCGCGTTCGGGGCGCTGGTCCGGCGACGGCCAGGTCAGCCCGACGAGCCCGTCGCCGACTCGATGGCCGACTGGATCTGGGACCGGGTGGCCGGCTTCGGCGGCCGGGACCCGCGACCGGCGCCGCTGAAGACCGAGGAGCCCCCTGCCTCCGGGGAGCCGCTGAGCGGCGTCATCGTGACGATGTGCGACGCGCTGGGTGCGCCCGAGGACTCCGCGGCGTACACGGAACTGCGCGAGCTCTTCCCCGGTTCGACCGTCCGGCGCACTGAGCTGGCCCCGGACATGCCGAATGCCGACGGCGTCAACATCGTGGCGCTCGACGGGCTGGTGAAGAGGGTCACCGTCGATGTCGCGCGCTGCCCGAGCGCCGACCGGGTGATCTCCGGGCTCGACCTCGGCGGATACAGCCACCAGGTCGACGACTACCTGCGGGCGGGCGGCGCGCTCGCGCGGGACAGCTGGGTGAACCGCGCCAACGGCGAGACCACGGTCGACTACGACCTCGCCGGGCATCGGCTCGGTTTGGTGTGGGGAGCCGGGAAACTCGTCCGGATCTTCGTGGCCTCCGATAGCTGAGCGGTGGCCCCGAGTGGCAGGTTGCGAAAGCCACTTTCGCAACGTTGAAGGTTGCGAAAGTGGCTTTCGCAACGTCAGCGGAGGCAAACGATGGCCCGGCCCAGGCGGCGGTGAGACCCATTGCCCGGGCGTGTGTCGCGAAAGCCACTTTCGAGACGTCTGACGTCCTGAAAGTGGCTTTCGCGACACGACCGCGGATGGCCATCGCACCCGACACGCGGGCCACCGAAGGTCAGCCCCGGGCGACCTCGCTGGCGGTGGTGAACTCGTATCCCTGCGCCCGCAGGCCGAGGACGACCGTGCTCAGGTGCTCCAGCGGCAGGAACGGGTGGAAGAAGAAACTCGCCACGTTGTCACGGACCACTTTGGACTTCGCACCGTCGGCGATCAGTTCCGCGGGCAGCCGCGCCGGGTGCTGGTTGAACGGTTCCGGCGCGATGTGGTCCAGATTCTCCGGGATCACCACCGCACCGTAGACATCCCTTACCGGGTAAGGAAAGTACTGACCGTATTTGTTCTGATAGGACACGGTCGAGGTGGAACCGCAGGCGCCGCGCGGGCAGTATCCCGCGAAGTAGCTGCCCTGGTCGTAGCGCGCCGCGAAATGCGAGCTGACCTCCTTGTAGTCCACCGCGGAACCGCCGTAATGCGGGAACTCGAACACTTCCGGCTCCGGCAGCCCGACCCGGCGGAACTCGCCGAGCCCGGTGGCGATCCGCCCGCGGAACCATTCGGCGGAATCCCCGGGGACCGGGCCGGTCTCCACGACGTGGTTGTTCTTGTCCACGATCGCCGTGTAGAACTCGTAGTCCGCGGAGCTCGCCCCGCCGTAGGGGTTCGCCATCTCCTCGAACTGATGACTGTAGCCGTGCATGATCATCGTCGCGCCGCGCCGGATCGCGTGGTGCAGCGCGTCGACCAAGGCCGGGCTGTCCACGAGCCTGGCGAAGGTCGGCCTGCCGCCGTTGGCGACGCCGTGCGGGTCCGCGTAGTACGGATAGACCGCCAGCGAGAACGGAATCCCTTGCCCGCCGAGAAGGTCGGCGATCCGGCGGATCTGGCCGGGATCGGTGCGCGGTCCGATGTCCTCGATCCGCACGAGCGCGCGGTGCCGTTCCGTGGTCTTCGGGGCGAGCGTGCCGAGCAGGATGTCGGCGGCGGCGAGGTACCGGTCTCCCTCGTTGACGTAGGAGAACGGCGCCTCCGCGAGGTAGGTGAACGTCCCGGAGCGCACCGCCCACGGCGTGTGCTCGCCACCCGTGACACCGTCCGCGAGCACTTCGTTGACCGCCGGGTTGTCCCGCCGCACCAACGGAATCGAGCCGATCTCGGGGTTGCGTTCGAGCGGCACGTTCTTGTAGCGGACCTCGGTCGGTGAGGTCGGGGTGCGGCCGACCGGCGTCCATCCCCAGCGCGCGGTGATACCGGGGTCGTGTTCCGCCAGGCGATGGATGTTCTCGCCCATCCAGATGACCGGCACCTTCGCGGCCGCCACGTCCGCGAGCAACGCGGCAGGCAATGCGGCCTCGCTGAGCACGCCGACGTAGACCAGCGCCTGGTATCCGCCGATCTCACCGGCCCGGTAATCGGCCGCGGCGCGCATCGTCCAGCTGCCCGCCCGTGAGACCAGGTTCGCGGTCTGCATCGCGTGCGCCTCGGCCATTCCGGCTTCGTCCGCGCTCGCGGGCGGATTCGGCGCGTCCCGCTCGCCCGCGTCGTAGACCACCAGCGTCCGGTGGTCGCGGTTCCCGCCGGGTCCCGGGCTGCCGACCTCGCTGCCCATCGCCAGCCGGTCGCCGAGGGAGACCGGCGCGGCCGCCGGCGACGCGAGGATCGCGCTGGCCGGGCGCGTGTACACGACCAGCGTCACCAGCCCGGTCGCGACGACGACGGCCAGCGCCGCGAACCTCAGCCCGGCGGGCGTCCGACGGCGCCGGTGTCCCTTCCGCTTCCCGGTCATACCAGCACACCTCCCGAAAGCGCGGCGAACTCCTCCACCGGCTCGGTGCTGAGGCCGAGCAACCGGGCCAGCGCTAGCTCGGTGCGCGACGCGGCCTTTCCGTCGCCGAAGGGGTTGCCGTTGCTCATCATGGCCGCCCTGGCCCGCGGGTCGGCGAGGAGTTCCGACGCCGTCCGCACGATCAGCTCGCGGTCGGTGCCGACCAGCTGGGCACAGCCCGCGTGCACCGCTTCCATCCGTTCGGTGACCTCTCGCAACACCAGCACCGGCACCCCGAAGGTCGGCGCTTCCTCCTGGATCCCGCCGGAGTCGGACAAGACCAGCGTGGCCGCCGCGAGCGCGCCGGCGAGTTCGTCGTAGCGCAGCGGCTCGGTGACGACCACGCGAGACACGTCGCCCAGTTCGGCGCCGACCAGCTCGCGGACGGCCGGATTCGGGTGCGCGGGCAGGACCACGTGCACGCCGGGATGCCGGGCGACCAGTTCGGCGACCGCGCGCAGCACCTGGCGCAGGGGTTCGCCCCAGGATTCGCGGCGGTGCGCGGTCACCAGCACCAGCGGCTCACCTCGGGTGGCCGCCTCCACGGCCGCGGCGACCCGTTCGTCCCGGTAGTCCACCGCCCCGCGGTCGGCGATGGCGCGGATCGCGTCCACGGAAGTGTTGCCGGTGACCACGATGCGCTCGGCGGGGACCAGTTCGCGCGACAGGTTCTCCGCCGCGGCGGGCGTCGGCGGCAGATGCAGGGACGCGGCCTGGGTGACCAGCCGCCGGTTCAGCTCCTCCGGGAAGGGCGCGGCCAGATCGAACGAGCGCAGGCCCGCTTCCAGATGCACCACCGGCACCCGGCGCCAGAACGCGGCGAGCGTGCCGGCCAGGGTGGTCGTGGTGTCCCCCTGGACCACCACCGCGGGCGGTTCACGGTCGGCCAGTTCGTCCAGGCCGGTCAGCATCTGGCCGAGCAGTTCGGGCTGGCCACCGTCACGGCGGTGCAGCGGCAACGTCACGTCCGCGCGGACACCGAACGTCTCCAGCGCCTGATCGACCATCGTCGGATGCTGCCCGGTGGCGACCAGCACGGGTTCCATCCGGCCCGCCGCGACGATCGCCTCCGCGACCGGCGCCAGTTTGATCGCCTCCGGCCGGGTCCCCATCACGAGCCACACCCGCGGCCGGGTTCCTTGTTTATTCCAAACCATTACTCCCCCAAGGTTCGAATATTCTTTTCCGCGACTCCACGCACTTCTCAAGATCCATTGTGCGGGGCGCTGTGCCCGATGCGACGCAGAGTGGTTCTGTCCGGTTCCCGGCGAATTTCCTCACCCGATCGAGGGAACCGGCGCAGGACTCTTCACGTCGTAGTCGACGATGCGGGACCGGCCGGGGGGCCCGGCCGCATCGCGCACAATCCTTTCAGCACAAGGATTTGAGCACTTCTAGCTTGGGGGAGAAAAATGTCTGTGATCCGGATCGGACCGGCGGTGGGGGCGACGGCGACCATGGGGCTCGCCGCGAGCGCCGGGCCCTGGCTGCCACTGTCACTCGCCGCGTTCATTCTGTTGCTTTTCGCCACTCGCTCGATTCTCGTCCGAATCGCGCCCGCGCCGAAAAGGGGGCAGTAGCGAAATGGAAACCAGTCTGTCCGTCATCGCCACCATCATGGTCGGCGTCCTGATCTGGTGGCCGCTGCAGAACCTCGTCCTGGCGGTGTTCGCCTGGCGGTCCCCGCAACGACCGCGCAGTGTGCGCCGGACGCCGGATCCGGTGCCGTTCTGGATCGTCATCCCGGCACTGAACGAGGAACGCGTCATCGCGAACACGGTGCGCAACGCGCTGGCCACGGGAACCCGGTACACCCCGGTCCGGGTCGTCGTCGTCGACGACGCCTCCGACGACGCGACACCGCGTATTCTGGCCGGTATCAGGGATCCGCGGCTGCACGTGCTGCGCCGCGAGCTCCCGATGGCCCGGCAAGGCAAGGGCGAGGGCCTCAACACCGCGTACCGCTACATCCTCGACATCGCCCGCAGGGAGGGCACGATCGAGCAAACGGTCGTCGGGATCGTGGACGGCGACGGCCGCTGCAGCGACGGGATGCTCGACGAGATCGCCGAGCTGATGGCGGAGAAATCGGTCGGCGCCGTGCAATGCCGGGTGCGCATCCACAACCGGCACAAGACGCTGGCCCTGCTCCAGGATCTGGAATTCGGCGCGATCGCCGACTCCGCGCAGTCCTTGCGGGACCTGGTCGGCAGTGTCGGGCTGGGCGGCAACGGCCAGTTCACCCGGCTGTCCGTCCTCGCCCGGTTCCACCCGGGACCGTGGTCGGCCTGCCTCGTCGAGGACCTGGAACTCGGTCTGCGCCTGCACCTGGACGGGATCCGCGTGCGCTACACGAAATCCGCGTGGGTCACCCAGCAGGGACTGACCGACGTGAAAAGGTTGCTGCGTCAGCGAACCCGGTGGGCGCAAGGCAATCTGCAGTGTTTCCGGCACCTTCGCAGGCTGACCACGTCGAGGTTCGTCAGCGGCGTCGGCCTCACCGATTTCCTGATCTACCTGCTCTCGCCCTGGCTGACCGTGCCCATGTCGCTGCTGCTGGTCGGGTTGGTCGCGGCTTCCGCGGTGGCACTGGCCACCGGGAGCACCCTGGGCGGGCTGGTGGCCACAGTGGACACTCTGCCGACGTCGGCCGCGATGCTGGTCGGGCTGGCCATGCTGCCGAGCCTGCTCTGGGGACTGGTCTACTGGGTCCGGCTCCGCGACGAGAACATCTTCCGCTGCCTGTTCGCCGGGCTGCTCTACCCGTGGTTCCTGGCGCTGGGCATCATCGCGACGTGGCGGGCGCTGTTCCGGCTGCTGTCCGGACGCAACGGCTGGGCCAAGACCGAACGGCTGGCCGAAGACGGTCAGGCCCCGCCGCCGATGCCGGCGCTGGTCCCGATGCCCGCGCCCGTATCCGTGCCGCTCCCGCTGCCGCGTCCGACCACGCCGCCGGCGACGGTCGATCCCAGTGTCACCCAGCCGATTCCCTCGGAGGTGCTGGCCGCCGCCGAGCGGACCCGGCCGGTGCCGCATCCGCTGGCCGAAGCCGAACCGACACAACGACTGGAGCGAGTGTGATGGCAGGCCAGCACCGGCGCGGCCCGAAACGGAACAAGCTCGTTCTCGTCCTCGCGGCCGCCGTGCTGGCCCTCGCCGCCGCCTCCGCCATCGACCGCGGCAAGTCCGGGAAGGAGTCGTCCGCCGGGTGGTACGTGACCGTGTACTACACCGCCGTCGAAACGCATCACGACGAAGACCCCGTGCCGGTCACCGGCTGCCTGGTGCTCGACTGCGAACGCGGTGACGACAACCTGGGGCGCTACCCCGAAGGGTTCGTGAAGGCCGTCGAAGACGAAGGGACCGGCCGCATCGTCAGCGGGCGGCACGCCGGCCGTTACCTGAACTGGTCGCACGACACCGGCTTCTGGCTGGACAACGCGCCCCGTGACAGCCACGGGCGCCCGCTGGAACCGTTCGTCTCCGCCGCCGCGGATCCGAACGTCCTCTCCGCCGGGCGCGAACTGCGGATCACCGGCTGCGGCACCGCGGAGGACGGCACGGCGATCGACGCGGGTGTCTGCGACCGGCTGCGGTCGGCCTCCTGGCGGATCATGGACGAGTTCACCCCCGGTCTCGGCGGCGACCGGCACATCGACGTCTACCTCGGCGAAGAGACCGGGCCGGACTTCACTTCCGACCCGATGTACTCGTCCCTGCACAACGCCACACTGGAACTCGGCAAGCCTTGACCGTCAGGGAAGGCGCCCGGCCTCGGCCATCGCGCGTTCCCGTACCTCCCGGACGACGAGGGAGTGCGTGAACGCGGACGACACTCGGCTCAGCCAGGCGCTTTCCTCCCGCACGCCGGGATACGCACCGTCCGGCCCGGCCGGAGGATGCGGCCAGCTGCGGCCCGCCTCACGCATCACCAGCGCCGCCGCGAGTTCGGCGGCGGCGCGCGTGGGTTCGTCGACCGGGGTGCGCAGCCAGTCCCCCAGCTGCGGCGGAACGTGGGCCCGCACCGCGAGCAGACCGTCACGGATCTCGATCACCCTGCGGTACAACGTGAACTCGAGATCGTGGCGCACGGGCAGCGCGATCTGCGGATGGGCGGCGACGAGTTCCTTCCACAACGGTGTCACCGCCCGGATCCCTCGCCACGCGCGCACCAGCCGGAGCGCGCCGTCCCAGGTGGTGAACAGGCCACCGAGGACCCACAGCACCATCGCGCCGAGCCCGACTAGGCGGGCGCGTGGCATGAAGTCGAGGTCCGAGAGGTCGGTGATCTCCAGCCACAGCGTGGGAAGCCCGGAGAACAGGATCCACGCGATGGTCGCGACGGCGGCGCCGATCAGGATCCGCAGACCGGTCCGGAAGGTCCCTTGTGGACGATCGGCGGCGCTGCGGACCAGCGTACGGGTGAACATCACCAGGCAGGTGACCCCGTACGCCGAGAGGACCACCTGATACGCGACGACGCTCAAGCGCCACTGGAACGCGGGCGTGCCCAGCTCGAGCCGATGCGGGACGATGTCCACGTAGCACAGGATCATCACCGCCCAGCAGAGCACGATGGGCCAGAACGGGGTCGGCTTTACCGGTGACCGGGTACTGCGGACCACCTGGACCAGCGCGCGCATCGCGAGCAGTTGCAGCGCGTTGGTGACCAGCCTCGGGATCAGGTCGTCACCGAGCAACCGGACCGTGGCGTCGGCGGAGACGGCGAGGCCCGCCGCCATGCTGAGGAAGAACGTGGTCAGATGCCGCGGCCCGGCGCGAACCGCCAGCAGCCGGGCGAAGCCGATCGACGCCAGCAGCGCGGCCGACAGATAGCTGATCACGAACCGAGGGCATGGCGCAGCCGATCGGATTCCGGTCCGGTGCTCACGGCTCGGCGCATGAGCAACGACGCGAAGAGTTCGGCTTCTTTCTCCTGCTCCTGCGCGTACGTCGTACGGCCGAGGACCCGGCGGACCAGGTCCACCGAAAGCGAGGGCGCGACCATCGCGGCGATCGCCTCCGGCCGCACCTCGCCTTCGACGTGCCCGCACAGCAGATGGCCGAGTTCGTGCAGCAGGATGTGCCGCTGGTGCAACGGAGACGTGTCCCGCGTGTAGAACACGTAGTCCGCCCGATCGGTGGCCGCGAGCACCCCGCACGGCGCCCCCGGCCGCGCCTCGAGCGCCACCAGTTCGATGGGCCGCCCGCGCGTCGCCGCGACCTCGCCGAACAACGTGGTGACGTCGAACGGTTCCGGCAGCCGCACGGTGGCCGCGATCCGCTCACATCTGCGCCAGAGCGCGCTCTTCCTGCCGAACATCGCTACTCCCCCTGGTCACGCATGGCCTCGCGCCGCTTGATCGCCTCGACGATGTCGGACACGGTGCCGAGCCCCTCCTCGGACAGCGTCACCGCGCGCAACGCCAGGTTGCGCACCGCGGTGTTGCGCAACGCTCCCAGCAACTCGACCTCTTCGGCAAGAGCCCTTCCCTGTTCGTCGTCGAAGAAGTACGCGGGCGGCACCTGGAAGAACGCCGCGAGCGCTTCGAGGTGCCGTTTGGTCGGGTTGTCCCGGCGGCCCGTCCGCAGCTGCCAGAGGTAGGCGGCGGAAAACGACTCGCCGGTGCTCTCCCGGCAGGCCCGCGCCACCTCCTCGTGGCTGTGCTGGTCGCCGCCTGCCCGCCGGACCACCTGGAAGAGGCGGTCGATCCGGTCGGTGAGCGTGGTCGCCCGTGGTTCGGTCATCTTCACCTCCGTAAGCTGAAATGAATCTCTTCAAGATTGCCGTTCACATGAGTTGACAGTAGATCCGGCACTCCCTTACGGTCATCACGTTAGCTGAGATGAATGACTGAAGGGAGTCAGTCGATTCTGGCTGACGACTCAGAGGGGAGCTCTCATGAAGAAGTTGCTGACCGCGGCCGCACTGGCGGTGGCCGCGGTGACCTTGTCGGCGCCGCCCGCTTTCGCCGTGGAGACGGGGGACTTCCACGCCACCGGCATCGGACCGTACCCGGCGGACGCCATCAGCTCGGCGGAGAAGGTCGCCCGCACCTTCGCGCGCAACACCGGCTGGCTGGACTCGCAGTGCTATCGGCGCAGCGCCGACGTCCGATCGCACACGAGCTACTACAGCGCGACCGTCTGGCTCTACTGCCAGCGATGAAATCAGGAGGGGAAATCATGAACAGAACGATCGCCCGCGCCACGGGGGCCGCCGTGGTCCTCGCGGGACTCATGACACTCGCACCGGGAGTGGCGAGCGCCGAGGAGACCCGCGCGTTCATCGGGACCACCGTGGAGAAGACGTCGGCCTCGGCCAAGCGGACGGCGTTGCTGCAGGCCTACAACGAGGCTTCGATGTACGGGTTCGCGCAGGAGCGATGCGTGACCATCCACCTGTACTCGGTGAGGATCAGCTCCGTGATGTACCGGGGTGAAGCCGGGATCCACTGCACGAAGTAGGCGACGTCGCGAAAGCCACTTTCGGGACACCAGACGTCCCGAAAGTGGCTTTCGCGACACCCGCGCCCCGGCGAACGCGCGGAGCGGCAGGCTAGGTTGGCCGGATGAGTCTTCTCGATGACGTGGCCGAGCGCGACGGCTGGCGCTGCTGGGTGTGCGACGAACCGGTCGACCCGGACATGTCGGTGAACGATCCGCGCGGGCCGAGTGTCGACAGCCGGACCGCCGATCGGAAGGCCAAGATCCCCGAGCGGCTCGCGCATCGCGGGTGCAACACCCGCAAGGGCGCGGTCAAGGTGGTCATCGCCTGGCCGGACCGCCTGCACGTGGTCGAACCCGCGCCGCTGATCACCGTGGCCGGACGGCTGGAACGCAAGGGCGGCCGCGAACTGGTGGCCCGCTGTCCGACCGAGCAAGACGCCAAAGAAGCGGCCGACTGGCTCGAAGACCGGTTTTCCCGCCTGGTACCGGGATTGCCGGTGACCGCGGGCGTCGAGCCGGGCGGAGGCCAGTTCCTCGTCATCCTGACCGCCGGCCGCCGATGACGCGAGCGGTGGCCCCTCCTCCTCGTCGGCTGCGCCGCGCTCTCGGCCTGCCGGGTTTCGCGGCAGGCGGAACCGGACAGTCCGCCGAGCGTCTCCGGTTTCTCCACAGTGGACACCGCCGGCGTCAGGGAAGATCGCCTTGAGCATCGCCGCGCCCCACGGCACCATCGAGGCCCGCACCGACCGGATCCGGTTCAACAGCGTGCCCACCCGCCAGGACATCAGCGAAGTGACCTACTTCCCGGCCACCGGCTCTCGCGACGAATTCTTCGCCTGGATCCGCGAGGGCGTCGAAAAATACGGCGTCGACGGCGAATCGGCGGAACGCTGAAGTCCAGGTCATCATCGTGCACGTCAGCCCTGTGAAATAACCCTTTCGCCGCCTTCGCGCAAGCCCTGAACGCACCATTGTCCGAGCCGTGCCCTGCCTGTTTAGTCAGGGACGCCCTGCCGACGACAGGGCTTTGATCGCTCGGAAAGCGAGGACACCATGGGCGGAACCAAAAAGGCGTTACCGCGCAGGCTGGTCACGATGGCGGCCGCGGCGCTGATGGCGGCGGGCCTCTCGATCACCGGCTCGGGCACGGCTTCGGCCGCGGACTACTACTACGAACTGCCGTACCCGGCGGGCGAGGCCTACACCGTCTCCCAGGGACCCGAAGGAACCTTCTCCCACACCGGCCCCTACAACGAATACGCCTGGGATTTCGCTCTTCCGGCCAACTACGAGGTTTCCGCCGCGCAGGGCGGCCAAATCCTCGTCTCGGGCTGGTCACCGTACTGGCAGAACGGTATCGAGGTGATCATCCGGCACTCGAACGGCACCTGCACGCACTACGCGCATCTGAACCGGGCCATCTACAACGCGGGCACCTGGGTCCCGCAGGGCAGGGTCGTCGGCTGGTCCGGCACCACCGGGGCGTCCACCGACTATCACCTGCACTACCAGGTCATCAACTGCTCCACCCGGGTCGGCCTCTCTTCCAACCTCCAAGGCGGCGTCCCCCGGACCGGTTCCCGGCCGGTCAGCGTCAACACCAGGGCCTGATCGTCAGCCCGCCGTCTTCGTGATGGTGACGCGCGCCGAGCCGCTCTGTTCGTCCTGCACCAGGATCTTCAGCCCGTTGCCCTCGTAGCGGACGATGGCGAGGTTCGCGTTGTGGGTGTCGGCGTAACCGAGGCCCGGCAACGTCTCCGCGTAGAAGCTCTTCGCGGTTTCGGTGTCCACGCCGGAGATCCGGAACGACACCACGGTGTCGGTCGTATGGGGGCCGGACGCCGTACCGCCCGGCGGCATCGGGAACTCGGGCGACGGCCAGCCCGCGGGCATCGGGTACGCCGACGCCGAACCCGATGCCGCCGGGGTTCCGGTCGCCGATGGGCTCGGTCCCTGGCCCGCCGCCGGAGCGGGCTGCGGATCACCACCACAACCCGCGATGGCCAGGCACGCGACCAGTGCGAGCATCGAAAACCCACGCATTTTCGTCATACCGGGAAAACTACCTCACGGGTCGGCGGCGGCGAACTTGAGCCCATAGCGAAAATTTCACCTGAAAGTGGGTACGGCGGCCGTAATTACCCGCATTTCATCGGTATTTCATCGGGGCTCATTAGCGTTCGGCGGGCCAACCCGACAGTGGGGAGAAACCGATGAAAAGAACCGGAGCACGTCTGCTCGCGACCGCCGTCCTGTCCGTCGTCACCCTGGCCGGCGCGATCGCCGGAGCGGGAGCGGCACAGGCGGCACCCGTGCGGCCCGATGGCCCGTGCGGGCCCGTCATGTTCGTCGTGCCGGGATATCAGGACGGCGGGGCGCAGAAACTTCTGGACCGGGCGTTCGCGCCCGGCGGCGCCGACCCGGTGCGCATTCCGTATCCGAACGGCGCCGGGGACGTGAATCTGTACGCCGACGTCGACGCGGGGGTCGCCAATCTCCGGACGGCGCTTTACAACCTCTATGTCACCTATGGCTGCGACCTCGAAACGAAGGTCTACATCGTCGGGTTCAGTCTCGGCGCGCTCGTCGCGGGCACGGTGCTGGAGACCGAGCCGCCCGGGCGGAACATCCAGGGCGTGCTGTTCGCGGACGGGCGGCGGCAGCCCGTCGAGTCGAACTGGCCGGGTGACCCCGGCGGGCTGATCGGGCACCTGCCCGTTCCCGGCCCCGGCGGTGCCGGTTTCCGGCCGGTGGATTCCTTCCGTTATCCGACGCTCAGCCTGTGCAACGGGCCCAGGGCGGCCGGTGGCGCGGATCTGATCTGCTTCGGCGGCACCAATCTGGACAGTTATTTCAGCTCGCACCCGTATTACAGCTTCGAAGTGAACAACGAGCTGAACATCCACGGCGAAGGCCCGTACCCGAACAACCTGCGCAACCGCGTCATCCCGTAACCGGCTTCGCGATCTCCCCGGCGTCTCGCGTTCCATGCCGGGGAGGTTGCGCGGCAAACCGAGGTCGTGCCCTTGCGGACACGGCGGTCCGAACCTTCGGGCACCCCTGCTCCGCACCGCCTCTTCGAAGCAACCCCATTCCGCTCCCGGCGTCTTCCGGAAAAAGCTTCACCAAGGAATGCGAGAGGGGCGCTGAAATGAAATTCACCGCGAAGAAGACCATCAAAACGGCCATTGTGGGCGGGGCGGTCGCCGCCACCGCACTCCTTTCCGCGTGCGGCGGGAACAATGTCGCGGAAAAGGGTTCTCCGGTGAAGAACGCGGCCGTCGAACAGGCGCAGGCGGGCGGTGGCCAGGGGGCGGCCGCGGGCGGTACCGGTGCCGAATCGTCCGGCGGCGACGTCAACTGCAGCGAGCACGGGGGCCAGGTCGGCGCGCCAGGACGGCCGTGGATGGAGCTGATCGCGGTGGCCGCGACCGACGGCACCACGCCCGGCTGCACCGAGGCGTACAACGTGATCACCGAGTACTACGAGAAACTGCCGCAGGCCGAAGGCCCCGGCGAGCGGGTACTCGACGTGCGGGGCAAGTGGACCTGCGCCCGCCTGACGGAAACCGGGACCGAGGTGGTCTGCGGCGTGCCGAACAGCTCCTTGCAGCTGGAGACCAGGCCTTCGGGCGCCGGGGTCAGCTGATCCAGCAGGTGCGGGAAGGCAACCCGGTGCTCGCGCGGATCAGCGTGAACGGTGAGGACCAGATCGCCACGGTCAAGGAGATCTACCGCCCCTGATATCGGAAACCGGCGGCCGGAAATTGACCCGGCCGCCGGTTTTCGCTTTCACTGTGCCAGAAGCGCGAGCACTTCGGCCGCGGCGCGATGCCCGGAACGGACGGCGCCGTCCATGTAGCCGTTCCAGATGTCGGCGGTTTCCGCGCCCGCCCAATGGATCCGCCCGACCGGCGCGGCCAGCGCGGCGCCGTACTGGGTCCACCCGCCCGCGCCGAGACGGCCGCCGTAACAGCCGCGGGTGTACTCCTCCTCCATCCAGTTCTGTTCGACGTAATCGATCGGTTCCGCCGCTTCCGGCCCGAACTGCTTCACCAGCGTGGCCACCGCGGCCTCGCGGCGTTCCCGGGGCGACAGGCGGGCGACCTCGCGGGCGTGGGCGCCCTCGAAGAAGCCGACGAGGACGCCGCAGGAGCCGTCCGGCGGCGAGTTGTCCAGGGTGACGCACAGCGGGTCGTCCAGGTTGAACGCGAACCCGTTGAGCCCGGCGTCGCGCCAGAAGGGCGCCGGGTAGGCCACCTGGATCTTGATCACGCTGCCCATCGGGATCTGCTGGGTCAGCCCGTCGCGTGCCGCCGGGAGCGCCGGCTCGTAGCGCAGCCGTCCCGCCAGCGTGGGCGGGATCGCCACGATCACCCGCTGGGCGGCGATCCGCCCGCCGTCGTGGCGCACCTCGACCCCGTCCGCGTGGTGGGCGATGCCGCGGACCGGCGCGCCGAGCGTGACGACGTCGCCCAACTGATCCGCGAGCCGCTCGGAGATCAGGTGGGTGCCGCCCACGACGCGCAGTTCCTGCGCACCGCCGGTGGTGCCGACGAGGATGTCCAGCGAGCCCGCGGATTTGACGTAGAACAGGAAGTGCAGCAACGACATCTCCGCCGGTTCCGCGGAGAACACCGCGGGGACGACGGCTCCCCAGAACGCGAGGGCCTCGACGTCGTCCGTGGCGGCGCGAAGCCATTCGTCCAGGGTTACGCGGTCCAGCCCCGCGGCTTCGGGTGACGTCCACGGAGAGGCGAGCGACACGGTGCCCGCCAAGGCCTCGAGTTCGAACTTCATCCGGCCGACTTCGAGCGCCGCCTGATCGGACAGCCCGAACGTTTCGTCGGTGTAGGTGGTGCGCCTGCCGTTGTAGACCGTCACCGCCGCTCCGTCGTCGTAAGTCGGGAACGTTTCGAGGCCGAGTTCGGCGACCAGTTTCAGGACCTCGGTCTGCGTCCGGCCGATCCACTGACCGCCCAGCTCGACCGGGACCCCGTTGACCAGCTCACGACCGAGGTTGCGGCCCGCCACCCGGTCCCGCGCCTCCAGCACGGCGACCGTGCGTCCAGAGCCGGTCAGCGCGCGAGCGGCCGTCAACCCCGCGAGGCCCGCTCCGATCACCACGACATCGACAGTGCGCACGGCAGACTCCCCAAATTGTCGGTCGGTTGTCCGACTTAAAGTAGGACGGGCTTGCACCCGACACAAGAGCCGATATGCGAAACTCGGACACTGTCGACGAAGGAGAAGCCGAATGGCCTACGTGAAGGCGGCGGAACGCGAGGGCCAGATCGTCACCGCGGCGATCCGGGTGCTCAGCACCGTCGGCGTACCCGGGACCACTCTTCGCGCGGTGGCCGCCGAAGCGGGAATCTCGCTGGGCACGCTGCACTACGTCTTCCCGAGCAAGGACCAGCTGTTGCGCGCGGTCATCGGCACGGTCGTCGACGACATCTCCGACGCGCTGCGCAGCGGCCTCGACCCGGACCGGGGTTTCGAGCACGCGCTCCGGACGGGCATGACGACGTTCTGGGACAAACTCGTCGAGGGTGACGTGGGGCTCCAGATCATGCAGTACGAGCTCTCCAGCTATTCGTTGCGGAGCGAAGCGCCGGACCTTGCCCGATCCCAGTACGACGGCTACATCTCGCTCGTGACCAGGCTCTGCGAACAGGCCGCCATCGCCGCCGGCGAACGCTGCGCCGTCGGCTTCGACACGCTGGGCAGGCTCGCGCTGGCCTCCGTCGACGGCCTGATCCTGCAGTACGTGGCCCATCCGGACCCGGTTCGCGCCCACGGTGACCTCGAACGGGCACTGGACATGATCGTCTTACTGGCGGATCCGCAGCCTGTCGCGGCGCGCACCAAGCATCCGCGCTAACCTTCAGATGTTGTCAACATCTGGGTTGAACATCTGAACGGAACTGGTGCGCATGCGAGTCCTCTTCGCCAGCCTTGCGTCGGTCGGCCACACCTACCCGCTGATCCCGCTCGCGATCGCCGCCAGGGACGCTGGGCACGAAGTGCATTTCGCCGCCGGCGAGAACGTCCACGCGCCGCTGCTGAGGAACGGTCTCAGGCCTTTTCGCCCGGCGGACGCGTTCTACGAGATCTACGCCGAGGATCTCGAACCGGATCTGGCACGGCTACGGCCCGACCTCGTCGTGCACGAATGGGGACAACCCGGGGTGGCCATCGCCGCGGAGCGCGCCGGGATCCCCGGCCTCTGGCACGGGTTCGGCCGCCTGTTCCCCGGCGGAATCGGGCTCGAGCCGCCGACACGGCCCGCCCGCCCGCATCTCGACATCTGCCCACAGTCCTTGCAGGACAAGAACTTCCTCGCGACGGCCGAACGCATCGCACTGCGGCCCGTGTCCTACTCCGAACCGGCGGTGCCCCCGTGGCGCGTCGAAAGATCCGCTCGTCCGCTGGTCTATCTGACGCTCGGCACCGCCTTCGGCACGCCGGAAGTGCTCACCACCGTGATCCGTGGGCTGGCCCCGCTCGGCGCGCACGTGGTGGTCGCCTCGGGCCGGGTCCGCCCGGAGGAACTCGGCGCCGTACCGGACAACGTGACGGTGCGACCGTGGATCCCGCAAGCGGACCTGCTGCCGCACGTCGACGTGGTCGTGCACCACGGCGGCAGCGGCACGACCCTCGGCGCGCTCTCCGTCGGCGTCCCGCAGCTGATCCTCCCGCAGGGCGCCGACCAGTTCGCCAACGCCGAAGCCCTCTGCGCGGCGGGTGCCGCGCTGAGTCTCCAGCCCGGCGAACCGAGCGCCGAAGCCGTCACCGAACACGTCGGGACCCTGCTGGGACGGAACGCTCATCGCGACGCGGCCAGGACGATCGCCGAGGAGATCGCCCGGATGCCCTCCCCCGGCGAGATCGCCAGCGCCCTGCCGGACTGGACCTCGTGACGGGTCAGAACCCGAAGAGCTCCTGCGGCACTTCGTGCTCGTCCGGCCAGGTCAGCCAGGCGACGTCGGTCGGGCCGATGGCGCAGTTGGCCACCCGCCAGGACCGCGCGTCGTCGTCGACGTTCGTTTCGCTCCGCTTTTTGAGCAGCGCGACGTAGACGTCGGACATGACGCCGTCGGCGCGCTTGTTCTCGTAAATGGTGCCGGCGTAGTACGACCGGCCGGGTTCGGTGCCGCGCATCGTCCCCTGCAGGAAGACCCAGGGACCCAGCCGGTCGAGCTGTTCCACGGCCACCTGGACCCGATCGCCGAATTCCTGGTCGAGCCGGGCGGTGGCGGCCTGGAGTACCGCTTCCCGGACCGGGTCGCCGGGGTTCAGCGACACCGGGACGGGTCGTGCGGACGGGGTGTACATCAAGCTACCTCCCACTGGCGGGCAGCGACGCGAGCGACCGCGTCAGCCGGCCCGGTGATGCTAGGGCGTTCTGTCGGATCAGGTCGGCGGGGTGAGGATCTTCACGAGGCCGCCACCGCCGCCCATGCTGATCTTCTGCGAACCGTCGGGGTTGACGTTGTTCGAGCCGATGAACTGGCCATCGCCCGCGTACAGCACGACGTGCCCGCCGTTGTTCGAGATCACCACGTCGCCCGGTTTCGCTTCGGAGAGCGGCACCGACTTCCAGCCGTCCGCTTCGAGGTTGGCCGTCAGGCCCGCGACCGAGGCACTGGCCTGCCCCTTGTCGATCAGGCCCGCCGCCTCGAGACAGCCGGAGACGAAGTTCGCGCAGTTGACGTTGTTGGGCACCCACGACTGCATGGCGGGCAGTTCACCACTGCCCTTGAGGTCGCCGGCGTTGCGGCCGAGGAACTGCTCGGCGATCTTCGCCGGGTTGTCGCCCCGCGCGTCGATCGGCTTCGCGGGCCTGCCGTCGCCCGGCACCCCGGCGGGGCCGCCGCCACCGCCGCCGCCTCCACCGCCACCGCCGCCGTCTCCCCCGCCGTAGCTGGGCGCACTGCCCACGTTGGAGTTGACCGGCTTCGCGTTGACGCTCGACGCCGTGGTCTGGCCGTCGTCGGCGGGGATGAGCTCGATGAAACCGCCTTCGATCTCCAGCCCGAGCGGCTTGAGGAGATCGTCGATCTGCTTCTCGGCGTCGTCCAGCGCCTTCTCGATCTCGTCCTTCTTGCCGTTCGAGTCTTTTTCGTTGAGCTGCCGGAGCCGCTCGATGTCCGTCGCGGCGGAGGCGATCTCGTTGTCGTCCTTCGAGCTGTTCTTCCGGCGGCGGGCCGCGTCGATCAGCTTGCGGTTGTCCGCGTCCTTGTCGTTGGCTTCCTGGGCGAGCTGTGCGACCTTCTTCTTGACCTCGTCGAGAATCTCGGAAACCCGCTGGAGGATGTTCTTGGCGGCCTCGGCCTTGTCGCTCACCTTGTAGCTGGCCTTGCCGAGCTTTTCGAGGTGTTCGGCGACGGCGTCGGCGTCCTTGCCCTCCCAGTTGCGCAGGACGTCGTCGCGGAAGACCTTGAGGTCGTCGCCGAGGTCGTTCGCCCTCGTCGCCGCGCCGCCGACCTTCCTCGCCTGGTCGTTGACCGCGCTCGAATTGAGCTTCTGCGCCTGCTGGGCGTGTTTGTCGATGGCGTCCAACGACTTCGGACGATCGTGCGACGGGTCGTCGAGCGTGCTCGGATTCCGCTCCGCGGTGGTCATCGGTAAATCCCCCTGGTTCCCGTCTTCAGTCCGATCAGTCCCGCTCGCGGGCGCCGCCGCGGAGGGTGTCGACACCCGCGGCTTCGTCGTTCCGCATCCGCTGGGCGGCGTTGGCCAACGCGTTCGACGCGGCGTCGACCAGCTTCGCGGCGGCCGCGAGTTCGGCGTTCACGCCGCGGTGGAAACCCTTCATCGTGGTCCCCGTGCTGCCCGCGTTCTTCAGGTCGCCGAACGCGCCGCCGGGGTCGCCGTCGCCGAGGTCCTTGCCCGCGCCGCTGTAGCCGTCCTTGAGCCCGCCGACCTTCTTGGCCAGCGCGGCGATCTGCTCTGGATCGAATCGGCGAGTCATGGATGATCCCTCCAGTCCGGCGCCTGCGCGCGTGCTTGCCTGACCCACACTGCTGTACCGCGCACCCTATGAGTTCACACCCACGCGTGCGCACCGTTTCCCGAAACGCGATGACGCCGTTCGTGTACACCGACGCAGCCGGCCGCGCGTCGGTTCCCGGAAGATTTCACCGGCGTCCTCGGCGGCAAGATCTTACCCTCTCGGCGCCGGTGGACAGCGGCATACCGGACTGCCGGAGCTACTTTCCGTAGCCGATACTCACCCGGTCGGGTGGGCTAAACCAAACCCAGTTCGCGGGCCCGGACGCCCGCCTGGAACCGGGACTCGGCACCGAGCGCCGCCATCAGCTCGGCCACCCGCCTTCGGTAGGTCCGCACGCCGAGGCCGAGACTCCGGGCGGCGGCTTCGTCCTTGACGCCGCTGCCGAGCAGATCCAGCACCGCGGGCGCGAGCCGCCGGATCTCGGACACCTGCGCGTCGAAGACGTCGAGCTCGGTCGCCGCTCGCCAGGTCGCCTCGAACAGCGACATCACGCCCTGCACGGTTTCGGGCTGGGTGATGACGCTGTAGCCGCGCTGCCCGGCGACGAGGTCGCCCGCCAGGATGACGAGCCTGCCGTCCATCACGATCGTCTCGTTGACGGCCTCGGTCGAAATCCGGATCTGGGCTCCGAACCGATCGCGGACCCTCGCCAGCTCCTGCGCGGTTCCCGGGTCGAGCAGCAGGTCGGCCCGGTAGATCTTGCGGATCCGGACCTGGCCCGCCCGGCGTTCGGCGGCCGCGGCGAGTTCGTCCGATCGGCGCTCGGCCACCCAGGTCGCGAGGTCGTTGGCGGCGCACGCCATGTCGGTCACGGTCGAGAACAGATGGCCGACGCGGCGGAACAGCTCCTCCTCGCCGCGCACGACCGTCACCGCATCACTCGTCCGCATGGCATCGATACTGCCCGACCCGCGACCGGCTGGCAGGTTGTTGCCATTTCCTGACTACGGACGGGCCCGTCGCGACGCTGGTGGTCATGACGAACTTTCACGACAACGTCTGGCGGCTCGGCGATCTGACCGTCAACCGGATCGGCCTCGGCGCGATGCGGTTGACCGGGATGCCGTGGGACGAGAAGCCCAAGAGCCGCGAGTCCGCGATCGCCGTCCTGCGCCGCGCGATCGAACTCGGCGTCGACCACATCGACACCGCTTCGTTCTATTTCACGCCGACGCGCTCGGCGAACGAGTTGATCAGCACCGCGCTCCAGCCGTATCCCGAGAACCTGGTGATCACCACGAAAGTCGGCGCGGGCCACTCCCGCGACGGCGAATTCTCCTTCGCACGCCCGGACCAGCTCCGCGGTCAGGTCGAAGAGAACATCCGGCAACTCGGTCTCGACCACCTCGACGTCGTCAATCTGCGCTGGGGCGCCGCGATGGGCAAGGAACCCGGCTCGGTGGCCGAGCACTTCGGCGCGCTGGCGGAGCTGCGCGAGGCCGGCCTGATCCGCCATCTGGGTATTTCCAACGTCGTGGCGGACCAGCTGACCGAGGCACTGTCGATCGCTCCGGTGGTCTGCGTGCAGAACCGCTACGGCCTGGCCGACCGCGAGGACGACGCGCTCGTAGACCTGTGCGGCGAGCACGGCATCGCGTTCGTGCCCTTCTTCGCCGTCACCACTTCGCTACCCGGCGCCGCCACGCCCGACGCCGTTCCGGGGCAGGCCGAGGTCGCGAAAGTCGCCGCGGCACACGACGCGACCCCGGCGCAGATCCGGCTCGCCTGGACGCTGCACCGCGGTGCGCACGTGCTCGCCATCCCCGGGACCGGTGACCCCGGGCATCTGGAGGAGAACGTCGCGGCGGGCGGCATTCGGGTGAGTGAGGAGGAGATGGCTTTGCTGGACGGCGTCGGCGGCTGAGGCGCGGGATACAGGTGCCAAACGGACGACACGCGTGATCAGGCGCGTAACTCGCGTGATCAGGCGCGTAACTCGCGTGATCAGAGGCGTAACTCGCGTGTTTGGAGGCGTAACTCGCGTGATCAGGGGCGTGCAGCCCGGCGAGCGGCGGTCGCCGTGGCCAGAGACTGGAGCACCTCCTGGGTGGCGGCGAGGTCGATGCAGGCGTCCGTGATGGACTGGCCGTAGGTGAGCGGACGGTCGGGGTGGAGGTCCTGGCGACCGGCCTTGAGGTTGGATTCGAGCATGACGCCGACGATGCCGCGCTGGCCGTTCTTGATCTGTTCGGCGATCTGGTCGGCGACGACGGCTTGGCGCAGGTGGTCCTTGCGGCTGTTGTCGTGACTGGCGTCGATCACCACGCGCCGGGGCAGTCCCGCGTTCTGCAGGGTGGTGAGCGCCGCGCGGACGGACGCCGGGTTGTGGTTGGGCGCGCTGTTTCCGCCGCGCAGCACGAGATGGCAGTCCGGATTGCCCGCGGTGTGCAGGATCGCGGGCAGTCCGCTGGGGTCGACGCCGGGGACGACGTGGCGCGCTTCGGCGGCACGGATGGCGTCGACGGCGACGGTGACATCGCCGTCGCGGCGGTTCTTGAAGCCGACCGGCATGGACAGCCCGCTGGCCAGCATGCGGTGGTTCTGGCTTTCCACCGTGCGGGCGCCGATCGCGCCCCACGAGACGGTGTCGGCCAGGTACGCCGGGATGGTGGTGTCCAGCCATTCGCATGCGGCGGGAAGGCCGCCCTCGGCGAGTTCGAGGAGCAGATCCCTGGCGATGCGCAGACCGCGGTTGACGTCGCCGGTGCCGTCGAGGTGCGGGTCGTTGATGAGCCCCTTCCAGCCACCGACCGTCCGGGGCTTTTCGAAGTACACGCGCATGACGACCAGGAGATCGTCGGAGAACCGGCCGGCGAGGGCGGCGAGGCGGTCGGCGTATTCGAGGGCCGCGGCGGGATCGTGGATGGAACAGGGCCCGGCGATCACGAGCAGCCGGTCGTCCGTGCCGTCGAGGACACGCAGGACGTTTTCCCTGCCGTGGCGCACCGTGTCGGCCGCGTTGGCGCCGAGCGGCAGTTCGTGGTGGAGCAGGGCGGGCGTGACCAGCGGGACCATCCGGTCGATGCGCTGGTTGTCGAGTTCGACCGTGGCGAGAGTGGTCATCACAGATATCCAGGATTTCTGCCGGCACCGGGGTGCGGGAAAGCCGGGTTTTCCCGGCCCGGACGGCGGTCTCGGGTGAACGAAGAAACAAGCCCGGCAAGTGTTCGAACCAGAAGTCTCTTACCCGGAATCTTCCACCATCCGGCGCACGGAACAATGGTCCAACCCGAATTCAGTGACCGGTCCAGATCGGATCCCGTTTCTCGGCGAAGGCACGGGCTCCTTCGCTCGCGTCCACACTGGTCCGTCGTCGTTCTTCCCACGGATACGAGGTTTTGAAAGCTTCCTCGAGCGGTAGGTCGAGCGATCGCAGCGCGGCCTCCTTGATCGCGCGGACCGAAAGCGGAGCGGCTCGCACCAGGCTGTCGGTCCATCCGGCGACGCATCGGTCCAATTCGGAGAACGGCACGACTTCGTTGAGCAGTCCGTGGTGCAGGGCCGTCGCCGCGTCCATTCTGCGCCCGGTCAGCAAATAGCCCATCGCCACCTTCAGCGGAAGCTGCCGCGGCAACCGGAACACGCCACCCGCCCCGGCGATCAGGCCGAGCCGGACCTCCGGCAACGCGAAGACCGCCTCGTCGGAGGCGACGACGATGTCGCACGCGAGCGCGAGTTCGAAACCGCCGCCCAGCGCGTAGCCGTGCACCCGGCCGACCACCGGTTTGGACAGGGTGAACCGGTCGGTCAGCCGGGGATGCCCCGGCTGACCGCTGCTGCCGAACGTCGACGCCTCGACGCCTTCCTCGGTCAGCCGCGCGCGTTCCTTGAGGTCCTGTCCGACCGAGAACGCGCGGTCTCCCGCACCGGTCAGGACCACGGCCCGGACGTCGTCGTCGGCTTCGACGTCGTCCCAGATCCCGGCGAGTTCCGCGTGCATCCGCCGGTCCATCGCGTTCAGCACTTCGGGCCGGTTCATCGTCACGTACGCGACGTGGTCCTTCTTTTCGTACCGCACAGCGCTTTCGCTCATCGCGCGCCTACCGCGAAGCCGTCCACCTTGCCGATCACGTCCGCGCCGTAGATGCGCAAAGCCTGCTGTAGCGCGAATTCCGCGATATACCGGCGGAATTCCTCAGTGGGCTCCTCGGCCAGGTTCAGCATGCGCCGGTTGGCGACCACGGCCTCCCCGTCGAGGCGGGCCAGCGCGCCATCGATCGCCGCGTCCATCTCCTCCGGCGCGACGACCTCGTCGACGATCGACCGGGCGTCCGGCTCGTCGGCCCGGAGCTTGCGGCCGCCGAGGATGACCTGCCGGGCCACCCGCGGTCCGGCGATACGGGAAAGCCGGAAGTTCGACACCCCGGGGATGATCCCCTCCTTCGCCGCCGGAAGGCTGAGGTACGCGTCGGACGCCGCCAGCACGTGGTCGAAGACCAGCAGCAGCTGGGTGCCACCGCCGATGGCGAAGGAATCGACGGCCGCCATCCAGGGCTTGTCGGTGAACCTGGAGTGCCAGGATCCGTCGGTCAGCAGACCGCGGAAGATCTTCTGGATGAAGCCCGTTTCGCGCCGCAGCAGGAAATCGACGAGCGGGATCTCGCCGGCGCTGAGCTTCTTGAGGTTGATCCCGGCGCAGAACACCCGGCGGCCCAGATAGCGGGGATGGCTCATCACCCCGCCCCGCAGGAGTCCTGCCCGGACGGACGGGTCGAGGAGCGTCAGGTCGACCGCCGTCTCCATGTCGTCGACCTGCTGAGCGTCCTCGGCGTTCAAGCAGTCGTCGCGGCACAGGGTCAGGTGCGCGACGCCGTCACGGCGTTCCAGCCGGACGGCCTCCATCTCCACGACACCGGTCTCGACGAATTCCGGAAGCAGCCGCTGTGCCCTGGCGGTGGGGCGGAGCATCGCGTCGAGCAGATGCGGGCCGGCCTTCGGTGCACGCAGGATCCCGCGCAGGAAGATGCCCTGGTCGATCTCGCGCCCTTCCTTTTCCGCCTGCGGACGCGAACGCTCGGCCGCCATCTGCTGCTCCGAGGGCACGAGGCCGGGGAAGGCGAGCGCGGCGGCCCGGACGAGTTCGTCGATGCGCAGGTACCGCGTCCGGCCGTCGGTGAGTTCGGCGTAGATCTGTTCGGCGTGTGCCTCGACGAAGGCCGTGCGCGCCGCCCGGATCTCGTCGTCGACCCGATGGGCCTCCCCCGCCAGGGCCCGGAGATCGAGCCCTGGCGCGCTGTCCGTCGTCACGACTTGGCTTCCCGCCGCAGGGCGCGGTCCGCCGCGGCCAGGTGGGAACCGAGTGCCTCCTCGAAGGTGGTCGAGCCGGCTTCGAAGATCAGCTGGCGCCGGATCGCCGCCTCGGCGCCGTCCGTGACACCGTCCAATGAGGACAGTGTCGCGGCCGGATCGCCGGACACCTCGTCGATCAGGTTGAGCGCGAGCGCCCGGTCCGTCCCGATCGGGGTGCCGAGCAGCACGGCCCGCCGGATACCCGCCGCGCCCGCCTGCTTGGTGAGCCGGTACACGGTCATCCCCGGCCAGGTGCCGCCACCCGCCGAGGCGAGCCGCAAGGTGGTGCCCGGCTCGGCGATCCGGACGTCGGCGGCGAGCAGGAGATCCAGTGCCATCCCGGCGCATTCGCCCGACGCCACCACGGCCGTGAGCCTGCCGAGGCGTTCGAACCGGCGCACGACCCGCTCCCATTTGGACACCAGACCGACCGCGAGTCCCTTCGCCCAGCCGGCGGGCGGGGCACCCGTGACGTGGACGGTCACCGGTCCCGGCTCGCGCAGGTCCTCGGCACGGTCGCAGAGCGCGGCGATCTCCTCGACGGCCGTCGGGGACAGCGGACGGGAGCCGTCGAAACGCAGCACCAGGCCGCTCTTGATTTCGTTACGCGTCACCATTGAATAAGCGCCATTTCGATTGTGGAGCCAGGCCCCATGGTCATGAGCACGCCGTAGTCCCCCGGGCGGGCGACGTCTTCGTCGGCGAGCCGCTCGTAGGAGAAGAGGAAGGAGCCGCTGGAAAGGTTCCCGTAATCGCGGAGCACGCCGGTGGTGTGCCGGACGTCGTACCGGCTCAGGCCGAGGTTGACGACGACCGCGTCGATCACCTTCTTCCCCCCGGAATGCACCAGCCAGTGGCCGATGTCGCTGCGGCGCAGACCCGTCCCGGACAGGAGCCGGTCGATGACGATTTCGGCGTGCGCCCCGACCACGTAGGGAATCTGCGGGTCGAGGAAGAAACTGAACCGGTCCTGGTCACGGTCCCAGTCGTAGCGCATCGCGTCGACCGCGTCGGTGATGATGTAGCTGGCGAATTTCAGGACGCGCGGACCCGGCACGCGCCCGTCTCCGGACACGAGCGCGAGCGCCGCGGATCCGTCGCCGAAAAGACTGTTGACCACCGCGGTCCGCATCGTGCCGTCCAGGGCGTAGGCGGCGGAGCACGCCTCGCTGCACAGGACGACGCCGAGTTCGCCAGGGTGCGCCGCGGACCAGCCCGCGACCACGTTGAGCGCGTTGAGACCGGCGTTGCAGCCCATGCCCACGATGTCCGACCGGCTGCAGTGCGGGTCGATGCCCAGCTCACGGATGATGAGCGCGCTGAGGCCGGGGGTCAGGAAACCGGTCGAGGTGACGCAGCAGAGGTGACGCAGGTCGGAAAGCGTCGCTCCTGCCGACTTCAGGCAGGCTTCGAGCGCGCGGCAGCCCATGTCGACGGCGATCTTCTTGTGCTTGTCGAGCAGATCGCCCTGCGGTTCGGCCGCGCGTGCGCCGCCGGGCTCCTCCGGCGGCAGGGTGAGGAAACGCCGTTCGATGGCGCTGTTCAGGAAGACCGAGCGGATCTTCGGGTCTTCGATGCCGAGGATCTCGATGAGTTCGGTCTGCGAGTAGGACGCCGAGGAGACCGCGGTCCCCACGCCGGCGAACCGGGTGATCTCGGTGAGTCCGGTGAGGACGGAAAGGTCTTCGGCCGGTTCGACGATGGCGGTCATCGGTACATCCACCCCCATGTTCTGAGCTTGCTACGAAGCAGCTGCTTGACCTGCGCAGCGGGCATTGGTCTCACCTTTCGCGGATCTCAGTGGACAATTCCGAAATTAGGCTTCGCGGATCTCGATGGTCAACGCGTCCAAGGCCGATGCGACCCCGGAAATCGGTACAGGCTCACGATTCGGGACCGGCGGGACCATGTCGCGAAAGCCACTTTCGGGACATCTGGTGTCTCGAAAGTGGCTTTCGCGACATGCGACGACTGTCTCAAGTGGACCGAACGGGTGTCACGGACGGCGGTAGATCGTCATGGAGTGGCCCACTCTCTCGACCGGCGTGCTGCCGGCGATCAGCGCCGCCAGATCGCCGGTCGCGCCGCCGGTCTGGCCGCCTCCGCCGGTGCCACCACCGCCCATGGGGTCGTCGAAGGCGCCCAAGACCGCGGAATCCGACACGGCGAGCACCCCGTGCACCTGGTCCGCGGGGACCGTGAGCGGATCGGCGGCGTCGATGCCGTAGTGGGACGGCAGACCGCTCCCCTGGTAGACGAGCCAGGTGCGTTCACCCGCGTAGTCCTTCTTCAGCCGGTCCGCCAGGCGGCCCAGGTCCTGTCCCCAGTCGACGTTGGAATCCAGCAGGTACCGATGGGTGTTCTCCGGGCCGCCGAACGCCTCGTTGGAGTACGGGAGGTAGTACGGGAACGTCATCAGCGAACTGACCGCGGCGAAGGCCACCACGAGTACCGCGGCCGCTTTCACCCACCGTTTGCGGACGACGACCACGGCGGCCGCCGCGACGGCCAGGAACATCGGCGCGAAGGCCAGGTACCGCACCCCGTTGTCGCGGACGATGACCATGGCCGTGGCCATCAGCAGGGCAGTCGGGAGCAGCACGTACGGCGCGGCCGGGCGCAGCCGCCGGACCGACAGCAGCACGGCGGCGCCCGCCAGCCAGATCGCCAGCGCGCCCAGCGGCGTCTTCACCAGCAACGCGGCGGGCCCGTAGTACCAGAGCGATCCCGTGTAGTGCCTGCCGAACAGGAAGTTGTGCCACACGTGGTCTTCGAGTTCGAACTGGAACCGCATCCCGTCCTTCAACGGCTGTGGGAACGGCAGCCAGTCGACGAGGGTGCGCATCCCGTGGAGTGGTTGCATTCCCTCCGGCGTCTCCCACCGCAGCCGCGGATCCACGACGAGGTAGGACGCCCACACGACGGCGATCGCGATCAGCGCCATCCCGGCGGCCGCCAGCAGGCCGCGTCCGATCAGCAGGGCGGGGGTCTTCAGGTCCAGGCCGCGGGCACGGCGGGCATGCCAGACGGACAGCACGGCCAGCGGGATCAGCACCGGAACCGCCACCAGGGAAAGCACTTTCGTGGCCGTGGCCGCGCCGAGGGCAAGCCCCGCGAGCGGGAGGTAGAGACCTGGTCTGCGCCGGGCGCGCCACACCAGCCAGACCGACGTCAGCAGGAACCCGGCCACCGGCACGTCGAGCGTCGCCAGCGATCCGTGCGCGATGACGTCGGGCGAGAAGGTGAACAGGGTGAGCGCCAGCAGCCCGCCGGCGCGGCCGGTCAGATCGGACGCGAACGCGAAGACCACCAGGCCGAACAGCAACGTCAGCAGGATCACCGGCAGCCGGGCGAACAGCATCAGCCGTTCCGCATCGTTGCCCGCCTCGTAGACGACGTGCTTGCCGAGTTCCCACTCGTGACCGTTGAAACCGGGGGCGACCTTCGGATCGGTGAAGGCCACCCCGGTCGCGATGATGAGCTTGCCCAGCGGGGGATGTTCGGGGTTGTACCGCAGGCTGTGCTCTTCGAGGTAGACCACCGCGGTGCCGACGTAGACCGGTTCGTCGATGGTCGGGGACTGTTCCACGGCGGTCGTGATCATCGCGATCGCCATCTGCGTGAGCAGGGCGATCACGGCGCCCGCGAGCAACCACCGCTGGTGCCGCCGCACCCAGGCGATCCACTTCGAAGTGTCCATTGACGGCTGAAGGCCATCGGTCGTCAAGTTCGGCGTCCTTCCCCCGGCGGACCGGTGCGCCCGGCCCGCCCTGGATATCGATTACCCGGTAAGGCGCCCGCGCCTTCGAGGGCCATCACGGTCGGCGCCGCCGTTCGGGCGACACCGAGTCGGGTCCGTGATGGCCCTCGTCGGCCGGGCTCGGGTGAAGAGAAAGTCAGACGGAGAGCGGGAGAACGGACAGCCGCCGTTCGATTTCCAGGCTGGCGTTGTAGTCGGGGAGCATTCCCTGCCCCTCCGCCTCGCCGAGCGTCAGTGCCGCCGTGTCGCGCTCGGACAGGATCGGCACGACGTCGGTGTCGATCGGCAGGCCGAGGGCGGGGTCCAGGGGCGAGAGGGCGAGTTCGTTCTCCGCCACGTAGGGCGAGGAGATCATGTACGACATCACGGTGTCGTCTTCGAGCGCCACGAAGGCATGGCCGACCCCGACCGGGAAGTACATCGTCCGGAAGTTCTCCTGGTCCATCAGGACCGCGTCCCATTTGCCGAACGTCGGCGAGCCGACGCGGATGTCGACCACGATGTCCAAGGCCCTGCCGCGGGGGCAGTAGACGTACTTCGCGGTGCCCGGCGGGGTCACGGTGTAGTGGATACCCCGCACCACACCGCGTTTCGACCGGCTGTGGTTCGTCTGCGCCACCGGGAAGAGCGGGCCGCCGTGGGCCTCGATGAACGCCTCCTCCTGGTACGGCGAAACGAACAGGCCCCGGTCGTCGGGGAAGACGCGCGGAGTGAACTCGAGCGCGCCTTCGACGGCGAGTTTGCGTGCTTGCACGGTTTTGCTCCTGTGGTCAGAGGGTGGACAGCACTTCGCGGACCGCGTGGACGACCTTGTCCTGCAGGTCGGGCGACAGCGCGGGGTACATCGGCAGCGAGAAGATCTCGCCTGCCAGCTTCTCGGTGACCGGGAGCGAGCCCTTCTCGTAACCGAGGTGGGCGAACCCGGTCATGGTGTGCACCGGCCACGGGTAGCTGATGTTCAGGTGGATGTCGTAGGCCTTGAGGCGTTCGAGGATCTCGTCGCGGCGCGGGTGCCGCACGACGTACACGTAGTACACGTGCTCGTTGCCGGGGACGGTCTTCGGCAGCTTCAGCTCGGTGTCACCGAGGGCGTCGACATAGCGCTGGGCGACCGCCCGGCGGCCCGCCGTGTAAGCGTCGAGCCGCTTGAGCTTGCGCCGCAGGATCTCGGCCTGGACCTCGTCCAACCGGCTGTTGTGAGCAGGGGTCTCGACCGTGTAGTAGCGCTCCTCCATGCCGTAGTACCGCAGCCGGCGCAGTTTCGCGGCCACGGTCTCGTCGGTGGTGAGGGCCGCGCCGCCGTCGCCGTACGCGCCGAGCACCTTGGTGGGATAGAAGGAGAACGCGGCCGCGTCGCCGGTCGTGCCCGCGATCGTGCCGTTCTGCCGCGCGCCGTGCGCCTGCGCGCAATCCTCCAAAATGGACAGTCCGTGCTTCGCGGCGAGCGCCTTCAGCGGCGCCATGTCCACGCACTGGCCGTACAGATGCACGGGCACCAGGCATTTGGTGCGTTCGGTGATCGCGGCTTCGACCTGGCCGGTGTCCATCAGGAAGTCGTCCTCGCAGACGTCGACGAAGACGGGGGTGGCGCCCGTGCCGTCGATGGCGACGACGGTCGGGGCGGCGGTGTTCGACACCGTGATCACCTCGTCGCCCGGGCCGACGCCCAGCGCCTGGAGGCCCAGCTTGATCGCGTTCGTCCCGTTGTCGAGACCGACACAGTGCCCGACGCCGTGGTACGCGGCGAATTCCGTTTCGAAACCGCGCAGGCTTGCGCCGAGCACGAGCTGCCCCGAGTTGAAGACCGTCTCGACCGCGTCCAGCAGATCGAGCCGTTCGGTCTCGTATTCGGCGAGGTAGTCCCATACGCGCGTGGTCATGTGCGAGCCTTTCCGTGAACTGGGGTGGTCAGCGCGGCGACGGTGCGACGCACTCCTTCGGGCAGTGAGATCTCCGGACGCCAGCCGGTGACCGCCCGGAACGGCGTGGAATCGATGGTGACGCTGCGCAGATCCGTCGACGGCGCGTGCGACGGAGGATCGACGCAGAGCACGTCCACCGGGCCTCGTCCGGTGTGCGCGGCCATTTCCTTCGCCACGAGCCGGAAGACGTCGGCCAGCTGGTCTCCCCGGCCGGCGCCGAGCAGCCAGTGCCCGCCGACGAGTGCCTCCGGGGCGGCCAAGGCCGCGGTGAACGCGGTCGCGATGTCCTCGACGTGGACCAGGTCGCGGCGCACGGTGCCGTCGCCCCAGATGGTGAGGTCCTGCCCGTCGAGCGCGCGCCGCGCCATGGCGGACACGACGCCGCGGTCGGAGTTCGCGCCCTCGGTCAGCGTCTCGCCGAACACCGTGGGCAGCCGCAGGCTGATCCCGCGCACGCGGCCGTCGGCCGTGGCCTTCTTGAGAATCTGTTCCGCCGCCAGTTTCTGCCGGTCGTACGGGGTTCCCGGTTCGTCGGTCTCGCTCCCGTCGATCGGCTCGCGGGGCGGGACACCGACCTGCGACGCGGCACCGCCGTAGAGCACCAGCGGCTGTCCGCTCACGACGTCGACGAGGTCCCGCATCACGCCCAGGTTCACGCGTTCGGCTTCTTCGGTCTCGGCGACCCGCCATCCGCCGTCCGCGAGGAGGAGGTACACGATCGCGTCCGAGCCCGCGACCGCTTCGGCCAACGCGGGGCGGTCGGTGAGATCGGCGGCGACGACGGTCGTTTCGGCCTGGCCGCCCGGCAGAGCGAGCCCCCTGCGCGACACCGCGCGCAACCGGATCGGTTGCCGCGCCAGCGCGCGCGTCACGGCCGAGCCGACGAAACCCGACGCCCCCAGCACGGTGATCTGTTTCATGTCATGCCTCTCGTTGCGGCTGTGCCGTCGCGGCGTTGATACAGGCGAGCAGGGTGCGGGCTTCGACGTTGACGTAATGCCCGTGCCGGGTGAGCGCGGTGAGCTGGCCGGGGGTCACCCAGGCGTAGCCGGGCGGAGCCTCCACCGTGTCGTCCGCCTCGATCGCGAGATACCGGGCGCGGACGTTGAGGAAACGGCCGCCTTCTTCGGAATGCATGGCCTCGTAACGGATCCGCGATCGTGGCGCGTTCAGCACGAAGTCGAGGAACGGCGGGCGGCTCTCCGCGGGCAGATGCGCGTAGTTCTGGGGCGTGCACTGGACGGTCGGCGCCAGCTCCACGGTGTCCAGGAATCCGCCGTCGGCGCGGGCGTGTACCAGGACGTGCGGCACGCCGTCGATCTCGCGGACAAGGAACGCGACCACGCCCGTGCCGACGGATTCCAGCAACGGCTGTGTCCAGCTGATCTTCTCGCGGTTGCTCCCTTTCACCGCGACGGCGAGGACCTTGAAGTACCGGCCGTCCTCGTGCTCGATCGCTTCGACGCCCTGCTTCCAGCCGCAGACGTCCGTGAGCGGGATACGCCGCGCGCGCACGTCGTGGCGTGAACGCTCGTTCGTGAACCAGGACAGGAGCTGGACGTCGGACAGCAGCGCGCCGGGAGCCTCGTCGTGGTACGGCAGACAGGACAACACGCTCCTGGCGTTCATGTTGACCGTCTCGTCCTCGTGCATCAGCTCCGCGATCTGGCCGAGGGTGAGCCAGCAGAAATCGTCCCACATCGGCACGTCGTCGACGGTCTCGACGATCATGTTGCGGTTGGACTTGCGGAAGAACCACGAGCCCTGCTCGGCCTGGAGGACGTCGACGATGATCCGTTCCGGGTCGGGCGGGGCGAAGTACTCGATCAGTTTGACGTTCGTGCCGCCGTGCGCCTTGGTGTAGTTGCTGCGCGTGGCCTGCACGGTCGGCGAGAGCTGCACCAGGTTGGGGTTCCCCGGCTCCATCTTGGCCTGCATGAGGAAATGCAGGACGCCGCCGAACTCCTTCGCCAGGATGCCGAGAATCCCCACCTCGGGCTGTTTGATGACCGGCTGCCGCCATTCGCGGTACGGGCCGTCGCCGTGGGGGCCGTCGGCCTCGACCACGTGCAGCCCCTCGATGGCGAAGAACCGCCCGCTGCTGTGCACGAGGTTCCCGGTCACGTCCTCGAACCGCCACTGATCGAGGTCGGCGAAGGGAATGCGTTCGACGTGGAAGACGTTGGCCTCACGGCGTTCGTCGATCCACAGGCGGACGTCCTTGGTCGGCATGTGGACCCCGCCGGTCGTCGCGGCCGACAACGCGATGCGGTCCGCGTGGTCGCGGTCGTCGCGAGGACGCACCGTCACGGGTGCGAGAAGGGGCAGCATGGACCTCACCTTTCGTACCGAGTGCTCAACCGCCGGATCGCGCTCACCGAATCGCAGCCCGCCAGGCCCATCGCGTTCCGGAGTTCGACGGCGAGCAGGTCGAGCACCTGCCGGGCGCCCTCCTGGCCGTCCGCGGCCAGTCCCCACATGACCGGCCGTCCGATGAGGACACCGGACGCGCCGAGGGCGAGCGCCTTGAGCACGTCCCCGCCGGTCCGGATCCCGCCGTCCAGCAACACTTCGCAGCCACCGGAGACCGCGTCCGCGATCTCGCCCAGCATCGCGATCCCCGGTACGGCGCCGTCCAACTGACGGCCTCCGTGGTTGGACACCACGATCCCGGCGGCACCCGCGTCGACGGCCCGCACGGCGTCCTCCACCGCGAGAATCCCCTTGAGCACCACCGGAAGGTCCGTATGCGCACGGACCGCCTCGACGGATTCCCAAGTGGCCGGGGCGAATTCGCGTGCGGTGTGGTCGGCGACGGCGGAAAGCCCTTCGGTACGGCGATGCGCGGCCGCGCCGGCGTCGAAGTTGGCCGCCGTCACCGATTCCGGCAACGCGAAGCCGTTCCGCATGTCCCGCAGCCGCCGTCCCATCCACGGCACGTCGACGGTGAACACGATCGCCTCGCAGCCGGCGTCCTCCGCCCGGCGTACGAGCTCCAGCGACCGCTTTTCGTCGCGCAGCCAGTAAAGCTGGAACCACGGCCGTCCACCGACGGCCGCGATCTCCTCCAGCGGGACACTGCTGAGCGTGCAGATGGTGTACGGCACACCCGCGTCCCGCGCCGCCCGTGCCGCCGCGAGCTCACCCTCGGGATGGAACAGCCGCTGGTACGCGACCGGCGCGACCGCCACGGGGAGCGCGGCGCGCCGGCCGAGAACCTCGGCCTCGGTGGTGCCGCCGGAGAGTTCGCGCAGCATCCGGGGGATCACGAAGATCCGCTCCAGCGCGGTGCGATTGGCCTCCAGCGAGGCCTCGGTCCCGCTGCCCCCGGCGAGAAAATCCCAGATCTCGCCGGGGAGGACCGCCCGGGCGGCACGTTCGAGGTCGTCGAGGCAGAGAGGGGTCATCGCTGGGCGGGGCCGATCTTGCTCTGCCCGGTGCGCTCCAGCTCAACGGCTTCGTACAGGGCCTTGATGTTGGAGCTGCCGAACGTGCCGGCGCCCTGGCGCTCGATGATCTCGAAGAAGATCGTCTTACGCGGGTGGGTGGAGGCGGTGAAGATCTGGAACAGCTGGCCGCCGTGGTCCTCGTCGGCGAGCAGCTTCGTCTCGCGCAGGTCGTCCAGCGAGTGCGTCTCCAGCTCGATCCGCTCGCCGAGCAGGTCGTAGTAGGCGTCCGGCGTCTTCAGGAATTCCACGCCCCGCGCCGAAAGCTCCTTGACCGCGCGGACCGCGTCCGGGCTGGTGAACGCGATGTGCTGGACGCCGGAGCCGTGGTGCTCCTTGATGAAGTCGTCGATCTGGCCGGGGTCGGCGGTCTTGTCGGGCTCGATCAGGGTGAGGGTGACCGCACCGGAGGTGCTCTGCACGACGGTGGAGTTCATCGCCTGGGCACCGACCACGATGTGCTCTTCGAAGATCTGCTTGAACCCGAGGGCGCGCTCGTAGTACGCCACCGTGGAAGCGAGGTCGCCGGCGTTCAGGCAGACCGCGAAGTGGTCGATGGCGTTCAGGTCCACGCCGCCCTTGCCGCGGAAGACCGCCGCCGTTTCCTCGGTGTCGTCGCTCTGGACCAGGGTGTGCACGACATCGCCGAAACCGCTGACGGTGGCCGTGACGACGGAGTCCGCGCGCTTCTCCGGCTCGCGGATGGGCCGCGCGCCCGCCTTCACGGCGGTCTCGAAGGCGGCGGCCACGTCGGGAGTGCGCAGCGCGATGTCCGCCACCCCTTCACCGTGGGTCTGCAGGTAGGTCGCCCCCGGGTGCCGGTCGGTCAGCGGCTCGGTGAGGACCAGGACGATCTCGGCGTGCCGCAACGTCACGCTCCGGTGGTCGTCCGACCGGTCCGTGGCCGCGACGGAGAAGTCGTACCTGTCCATCCAGCCGGACGCGGCGGCCTCGAGGTCGGCCACGTACATTTCCACATAGTCGATCTCGAAATTCTGCGTGCTTTCGTGAGAAGACAAGACATTCCTCCGTGGAATAGATGTGATCCTCATGCACAGGATGGCGCGAAGCCATTTCCCCATCAATGGTGTCCGCTTGACAGCTCAGTCCATATAGGACACTCAGCGGCTCGTGAACCGCACCGGGAGTTCCCGGTAGCCCTGCACTACGACCGCCCGCAACCAGGACGGCTCCTTCGTCAGCTCCACTCGCGACACTCGCTCGGCCACTTCCCGCAGCACGACCGCCAGCTCGATGCGCGCGAGCGCGGAGCCGAGGCAGTGGTGCATACCGTGCCCGAAAGCGATGTGCCGATTGGGTTTCCGCCCCGCGAGGAACGTGTCGGGGTCCTCGAACACGGCGGGATCCCGGTTCGCCGCGGGCAGCCACGCGACCACCGGCGTGCCCGGTTCGAGGTCACGGCCGTTGAGGGTGACCTCCCCGGTCGTCACACGCAGGACGTGCATCGCGGGTGAGGTCCAGCGCAACACTTCGTCCACGACGGTGTCGACGTCCACGTCCCCTTCCCGCACCTGCGCCAGAAGCCCTGGCACGGTGGCGAAAGCGTGCACCGCGCCGGTGATCGCGTGCCGCGTCGTCTCGTTGCCGCCGATCAACACGTTGTCGCAGTTGAGCAGGACGTCGTCGATCGACAGTTCGTCATCGGAAAGCAGGGTGCTGACGAGGTCTTCGCCGGGGCTCGCGCGGCGCGCGGTGATCAGTTCGTCGAAATAGACGAGGATCTCGGTGTGCGCCTGGCGCGGGGTCATCCCGTCGAACAGCTCGTCCTCGCCGCCGAACGCGTGGTTGGTCAGGTCGATGAGCATGTCCTGGTCCTCGGGCGGCACACCGAGGATTTCGCAGACGACGGCGGCGGGGATCCGCGGCCCGATCGCCGCGGCCACGTCGCATACTTCGCCGTCGAGCACGCGGTCCAGGACGCCGGACACCTCGGCCCGCACCCGCTCCGACAGCTTCCGCGCCGCCGCACGCGAAAGCAGCGGCCCGACCAGTTTGCGCAGCTTCCGGTGCTGATCCTGTTCGGAGACCACCATCATCTGGCCGCCGGAGTTGTCGGGATGCTCGCGGTCGAAACCGATCATCATCCCGTACTCGGAGGTGAACGGTGCCGACGGCCCGAGCACCGCGGCACACGCCCGATGCGAGAACACGGACCAGAATCCGCCGGGTGAGCTGCCGGGCTCGCTCCACACCATCGCGTCTTCCGCCGCGTGTTCACGCCACCGGTCGTGCCGCTCCAAGGTCGTGTAGAGGTCGGGATCGCCGAGGTCGACGGCTGTCGTCGTCTGCATGAATGGTCTCCAGGTCAGGTGTGTGCGCCGTCGAGCACCTTGGCCAGCCGGGCCACCGTCGGCGCGTCGAAGAACGCCTGCACCCTCAGCCGGATCTTCAGGCGTTCCCGGATGCGGCTCACGAGCCGGGTCGCGAGCAGCGAATGGCCGCCGATCTCGAAAAAGCTGTCGTCCACGCCGACACTGCTGACGCCGAGCACTTCGGCGAACAGTTCGACCAGGATGATCTCCGTGGGAGTGAGCGGTTCCCGGCCCGCCGCCGCGCGCCCGGCGTGCTCCTCTTCGGGCGTGGGCAGGGCGACCCGGTCGATCTTGCCGTTGGGCGAGACCGGCAGGCTCGGCAAGCCGACGATCACGTCGGGCACGAGATATCCGGGCAGTTGCGCGCGAAGCGGCGTCAGGAGCCGCTCGGCCGGAACGCGCTCGCCACCGGCGCCGACCACATAGGCCACGAGCCTGTTCTCGTGCTCGGTCACCACCGCCTGGGCCACGCCGTCCACCGCCAGCAGCGCGGCCTCGACCTCACCCGGTTCGATCCGGTGGCCGCGCACCTTCAGCTGATCGTCGACCCGGCCGACGAAGACGTACTGGCCGTCCGCGCGGGTCCGGACCCGGTCCCCGGTGCGGTACATGCGCCCGCCCGGCTCACCGAAGGGATCCGGCAGGAACCGTTCCGCGGTCGCGGCCGCTCTTCGGAGATAACCGCGGGCCAGGCCCGGCCCCACCGTGTACAGCTCGCCGACGTCACCGTCCTCGACCGGCCGCAGCCGATCGTCCAGGACGTAGGTGCGGACACCGGTGATCGGCCTGCCGATCGGCGGCGTCTCCTCTCCGGTCAACGGCTCGCTCGCGGTGACCGCGACCGTGGTCTCGGTCGGGCCGTAGGCGTTGATCATCACGCGGTCCACCGCCCAGCGTTTCGCGACCGGGGCCGGGCACGCCTCGCCGGCGACGAGGAGGGTCAGCCCGGCGGGCAGCCCGCCCGACTCCTCCAGCGGCGCCAGCGCGGACGGCGGCAACGTGACATGGGTGATGCGCTGGTCGCGCACCAGCCGGGAAAGCGGCTCGCCGGGGACCAGATCCGGCGCGGAGGCCAGCACCAGGCAGCCACCCGCCTGCCAGATCGGCCAGAACTCGGCGACCGCGGCGTCGAAACTGGGCGAGGCGAAGGCCAGCAACCTGCTCTCCGGCCCCAGTTCCTGACGGCGCACGTAGTCGTCGGCCAGGTTCGGGATCCCCCGGTGCGTGACCAGCACGCCCTTCGGCCGCCCCGTCGAACCGGAGGTGTAGATGACGTACGCCGGGTGGTCGGGGCGCAACGGGCCGAGGCGGTCGCCGTCGTCCAGGTTCGGCTCGGACGGTCCCGGTTCTCGTTCCACGCTCAGGACGACGGGGGCACCGGCCACGTCCTGCCCCGGCAGGCACAGCAGGCAGTGCGCCGCCGCGTCGTCCAGCATCTGCCGCTTGCGTTCCTCCGGGTAGTCCGGGTCGACCGGCACGTACGCGGCGCCGGCCTTGTGCACGGCCAGGATCGCGATGACGAACTCGATCGACCTCGGCATCGCCAGCGCGACGAGCCGCTCCGGGCCGACGCCGTGCGCGACGAGCCGCCGGGCGAGCCGGTTGGCCTCGCCGTTCAGCTCCGCGTAGGTGAGGGTGGTGGTGTCCATCGCCACCGCCTGCCGATCCGGCAGGACGGCGGCGGTCGCCTCGAACAGATCGGGTGTCGTGGCCGCCGAAAGGACGGTCATACGGTCTCTCCCAGTGTCTCGCGCGATCCGGCGCGGAGGAACCGGATCAGCTCGCGGTTCACCGCTTCCGGGTTCTCCAGGTAACCGAAATGCCCGCACTCGGGAATCGTGCGGTACGTCGCGCCGGGGATCGCGGAGGCCAGCTCCAGCCCGCCGGCCGGGGGCGCCACGAGGTCGTGCTCGAACGAGATGACGTGACAGGGCACCTTGATCGCCTGGTAGGCGTCGAGCCGGTCCGGCAGCGCGCTCACCAACAGCTGTGCCCGGACGCCGGGCCCCCAAGCGCTCGACGCCGCGAACAGGTCGAGCCAGTCGGCCGCGGCGTCGTCGTCGGCGAGGGTCGCGGGCCCCAGGTTGTGCATGGCACGGACGGCGGCGAGGAACCCCGGCGGCAACTCGATGCCCTGCTCGATCAGCTTCGCCTCGCCCTCGGCGAGCTCCCGCTGGACGAGACTGCTCTTGCCACAGGCCGCCATCAACACGACCGAATCGAGCAGTTCCGGTTGGGCGAGCGCGAGTTCCTGCGCGATGTACGAACCCATCGACGTGCCGATCACCCGGCAGGGCACCGCGTCGAGATACTCGATGAGGGAGGCCACGTCGTCGACGAGGTCGGCGATCGTGAACCCGCCCGCGCCGTCGTCGCTCGGCGGGATGCCGCGGTTGTCCATGGTGATCACGCGGAAACCGGCGGCGCGGAGCGCGGGAACCTGATGCAGGTCCCACACCGAACTCGGCGCGCCGGTGCCGGTCAGCAGAAGGACAGGCGGGCCGTCACCACAGTCGTTGTAGGACAACCGGATCCCGTTCTCGGTTGTCATCAGCATGATGCTCCTTGAGGGAAAAGGGCCGCTGCGCCGAGATTCGATGAGGGGGCGCGGAGCCGACCGTACCTTCGGGGATCGAGTGTCCGAACCATCGGCGATGGACATTCTCCGAAAATGGCGTCCACGGCCTGTTCTTGACACCTGAACGGCGTATGGAAATCCTAGTATTCATGGATTCAAACGGTCTGTCCACTCACTGGAACGTGGAAACGCTGCATGGATCGCTCACCGATCCGGCCATCTCGTCGATGAATCTGCTCAACGAACTGATCGACGAATACCCTGTGGCCATTTCCATGGCGGCAGGACGGCCGTACGAGGAATTCTTCGACATCCGGCTCATTCACGAGTACATCGACGCCTATTGCGCACATCTGCGCGAAGATCGAAAACTGGACGAGGCGGGGGTGACCCGCACGCTCTTCCAATACGGCACCACCAAGGGCGTCATCGCCGACCTCATCGCCAGGAACATCGCCGAAGACGAGAACATCGACGCCGCCCCGGAATCCGTCGTCGTCACCGTCGGCGCGCAGGAGGCCATGTTCCTGGTCCTGCGCACCCTGCGCGCGGGCGACCGGGACGTGCTGCTCGCCCCCGCCCCCACCTACGTCGGGCTGACCGGCGCGGCGCTGCTCACCGACACCCCCGTGTGGCCGGTGCGCTCGACCGAAAACGGCATCGACCCGGACGACCTCGTCCTCCAGCTGAAGCGCGCCGACGAACAGGGCAAGCGGGTCCGGGCCTGCTACGTGACCCCCAACTTCGCCAACCCCACCGGCACCAGCATGGATCTGCCTTCGCGCCACCGTCTCCTCGACGTCGCGGAGCAGAACGGGATCCTGCTCCTGGAGGACAACGCGTACGGGCTGTTCGGCTCCGAGCGGCTGCCCTCACTGAAGTCACTCGACCGGTCGGGCTCCGTGGTCTACATCGGATCCTTCGCCAAAACCGGCATGCCCGGCGCCCGCGTCGGTTTCGCGGTGGCGGACCAGCGGATGGCCGACGGCGGCCTGTACGCCGACCAGCTTTCGAAGCTCAAGGGCATGCTCACGGTGAACACCTCCCCCATCGCCCAAGCCGTGATCGCCGGGAAACTCCTGCTCAACGACTTCAGCCTCACCAAGGCCAACGAGCGGGAAATCGCCATCTACCAGCGCAACCTGCAGCTGACGCTGGGCGAACTCGACCGCAGGCTCGGCTCGTGCGCCGGCGTCAGCTGGAACACCCCGACCGGCGGCTTCTTCGTCACCGTCACGGTCCCGTTCGTCGTCGACGACGAACTCCTGGAGATCTCCGCCCGCGACCACGGCGTGCTGTTCACCCCGATGCACCACTTCTACGGCGGCAAGGGCGGATTCCATCAGCTCCGGCTGTCGATCAGCCTGCTCACACCGGAACTGATCGAAGAAGGCGTCGCGCGGCTCGCGGCGCTCATCACGCCGCGGCTTCCCTGAGGTCGCTCTGGTACGGGAAAGGCCCCCATCCTCGCGGGATGGGGGCCTTTTCTTGTCTCGAAGTGTTGCGAAAGCCACTTTCGCAACGCTGGAGGTTGCGAAAGTGGCTTTCGCAACACCTCCGGATCCGCGACCGGCCTCGGAAGTACGTGAAGGCCCCCTTCACTGCGTCTAGCGCGATGAAGGGGGCCTTCACGTACTTCGATATGAGCTGCCATGGCACGCAGGGCGCAACTCGCGTGATTGAGCGCGTAACTCGCGTGATTGGAGGCGATCCGCCTCTGATCACGCGAGTTACGCCTCTGATCACGCGAGTTACGCCTCTGAGCCCTGCACCGGCCGTACTCAGGGCTTCGTGCCGGTCACCAACGCGTGCTCGAACGGCAACTCCACCGAGCGGACGTCGACACAGCCGACGGACTTCAGCCACGCCGAGGCCTCGGCCTGCGGCCAGGCCATCCCGCGTCCGGTGGCGAGAATGTTGAGGTAAAGCGAAAGCCGCGCGGAAAGCGGGCCGCCGGTCTCGTCGTCCGCGGCCGCGAATCCGTAGATCGAGATCTTCCCGCCGGACGGCAGCACCTCGTACGCCTTGGCCAGCAGCATGACAGACTGCTCGGCCGTGAAGGTGTCGAGCACGTGGCTGAACAGGGCGTGGTCGGTGCCGCCGGGGAACGCGTCGGTCAGCAGGTCGGCCGGGTGCAGGGTGAGCCTGTCGGTGACCTCGGCGGGCACGCGCTGCTCGGCCAGCTCCACGCTGCTGGGCAGATCGAGCAGCGTGGCCTTGAGGCCGGGGTTGGCCTTCAGCAGGGCCGCCGCCGTGGTGCCGTCGCCACCGCCGACGTCGAGCAGGTGCCGCGACGACTTCACGTCGATGTGCTCCAGCAGCCCCGGCATCGTCTGCAGCGAGAACGCCGACATCGCCGTGTAGAAGATCCGCGCCTTCTCCGGGTCGTTGCCGAGCCGCGCGTACAGCGTGTCCCCCGGGCCGTCGAGGGCGTCGAGGGCCTCGTTGGTGCCGGCGCGCAGCGCGGAGGTCATCCGCGCGAACGCCGGGTAGTAGATGGTCTTCCAGCTGAGCAGGATGTGCTGCCAGCTCTCCGGACCGCTCGTGGCGAGCAGTTCGGTCGCGACCGGGTGATTCACATAGTCGACGCCCCGCTTCTCGATCAGGCCCGTGGTGGTCAGGGCGAGCATCAGCACCCGGACCTTGTGCGGCTCCAGGCCGGTGAACTCACCGAGTGCCGCCGCGTCGGCGCCGCCGCACTCTTCCAGGAAGTCGAAGATGTCCAGCTCGATACCGGACACCACCGCGTTGAACAGGGCGGGACCGTTGGCGATCAGCTGGAAACGACGGTGAACCTCGGTGGAGTCGAGCGATTCCTGCATCGGCAGTTTTCCTTTCCGGCCGGCGGAGATTTCCGCAGACGTTGAGAACGACACCGGCCCGCCTCAGAAGGAGCCGGACGCCGGTCCGGCATTGGCGTCGAAAGAGCTGCCGGAGTAATCGGGATGGAGTACGGAGAAGGCATAGGTGGCGGGCGCGGCGATCATTGCCGCGACACCGAGGACAAGGGCCGCGGTGACCAGTGACTTCGAAGCGGTCTCACGCATTCGGGCCACGATCAGCACGATGAGGGCGGCCACGCCGAGCACGAGCGTGCCCCATTTCGCCCACGGCAGGAAGTTCGGGTAATGGGACCACAGCCAAGCGCCCCAAGCCAGCTCCGCCGCGATGGCGATCGGCAGGATCCAGCCCTGCCTGCCGCCGTTGCGGTACGCCCGCCAGAAGGTGACGATGCCGAGCGCGGAAAGCGCGGCGATCGCAGGGGCGAGAGAGGCCACGTACGCGGTGTGCGCGACAGCGCTCGCGCTGAAGACGAAGAGGAACGTCACCAGCCAGACGCCCCACATCACCAGCCCGCCGCGTACCTGATCGGTGCGCTCGGCGCGGCGCCACCACCAGAGCCCGCACAGCAGCGACAGCAGGGCGAGCGGGAACAGCCAGGCGATCGCGACGCCGAGGTGACCGTCGAGCAGTTTGGTCGCCCCCATCGGATCCGCTCGTGTCTCCATTTTGGACTCGTCCGGCTGGGGGCCGCCCGGCCCGAGGGGCTGGCCGCCTTCGGCCTTCGGGCCGAAGTCCCCGTTCTGTTCGTCCTGATGCTTGGTCCCGAAGTTCCCGTTCTCGTCCAGGCCCTGACCGCCGCCGGGGCCTTGCGGATCCCCGGGGCCACCCTCGGGACCGCCGGGGCCGTCGCCCGGACCACCCTCGGGACCGCCGGGGCCGTCGCCCGGACCACCCTCGGGACCACCAGGACCACCAGGGAAGTCGCCAGGGCCGCCACCGGGACCACCAGGGCCGAGCGACGGAAGACCACCGCGGCCATTGGGGTCCTCGGCGCCGGGCAGGTGGACGCCGACACGGCCGAGACCGTTGTAACCGAACACCATGGCGAACGCGCTGTTGTTCGTGGTGCCGCTGATATGCGGGCGGGAACTGTCCGGGGTGAAGGTGTAGAGCGCGATCCACGACAGCGACACCGCCAGCGTCACGACACCGGCGAGAGCCAGGTGCTTCGCCCGGCGGCGCAGTTCGACCGGGGCGGTGAGCAGGTAGCCGATCGCCAGCGCGGGCAGGATCATCCACGCCTGCACCATTTTCGCCTGGAAGCCGATACCGACCCAGACACCGGCCCAGACCAGCGACCGGAGCCGCGCTTCGAGCACGGCGCGCTGATAGGCGTCGACGGCGAGCACCAGGCACATCGTCAGCAGACCGTCCTGCATGCTGTGCCCGAACATGGGCGCGAGCACCGGGGTGAGGGTGAAGATGCCGGCGGCGAGCAGGCCGGGCACCACGCCCGCCCAGCGCCGCACGACCCGATACATGACCAGTACCGAGATCACGCCCTCGATCACCTGCGGCAGCGCCAGCGACCATTCGTGGTAGCCGAAGATCTTGGCCGAGATGGCCTGCGGCGCGAACGATCCGGCGAGTTTGTCGAGCGTGTACGTCGCCCCCGGGTCGACGGTGCCGTAGAAGAACGCCTTCCAGCTCTCGGACATGCTCTTGGCCGTGTCCGAGTACAGCGGCGCGAAGTCGACCCTCGGCAGGTTCCAGGCGTAGAGCACCAGGGCTACGAAGGCGATGCCCAGGAGCGCCGGCCGGGCCCACCGCGGCTGATCGGCGGGTGAGCGCCAGAACGCCCAGCGGCCGCGCACACCCTCGGGGGCGGGGTCCAGGGACGGTGACGGCAGATGGGTGAGTGTTGCGGACACTCCGGTACCTCGCTTAACCGTTGTTGTCGTCGAGGAGAACGGGCCAGGTGGTTTCGCCGAATCCGCCCCGCGGCGAATTCTTCCGCGCGTGCTCGTCCAGCCTCTCGAACAAATTCTTGTTCCTGCCGTTGAGCATCGTCAGCTGGGAAGAATAGCACTCGACGGCTTCGCGTTTCCGTTTCCAAGTCTCCGTCGTTGCGGACTCGAATTCGGAAGTGCCGAGCCGGAAACCGATGGGGAGTTCGATCGTTCCCGGTTTGAACATCGAATAGGGAAGGTCTTCCCATAGCCGTATCGGAACGTTCATCGCGCGGGCGGCGGACAAGGCGGCGTCACGGGTGGCCAGGTTGTCGGGATGGTCGACGACAGCCGCGCACGTGACGATCAGCGTCGGCTCGAATTCGGCGACGATCGCCTCGATGTCGTCCTTGATCTCGGCGACGAGACCGTCGTCGCCCGGTGAATCCTGGGCCACCGCGAGCTTTTGCCCGCCCTCCACGTGGTCCGTGAGCCATCGGCCGTCCGGCAGCCTCCGGTAGATGGAGTCGAGGAACCGGCCGTGCCGGTACGCCAGCCCGAGATGGGCGAGCGCGGCGATGTCCTCGTTCCGGCGATGGAGCGGCGCGTCGTCCTCCGGGGAAAGACCCCAGACCGCGTGCATTCGCTCCGCCGCCGCGGAATAGGGAGGCGGCGCCGTTCCGGCGAAGACCGTGTCGACGAGCACCTCCGCGCCGTCCCGCGCCGCTTGGGCGAGACTCGCGCCAAGGGAAAGGACCGCGTCGTCCAAATGCGGGGATATCGCCAGCAGCCGGCGTGGAATCATGGTGCTGATTTTGCTTACCGCCTTGTCACGCTTCAACTGATGAGTCTGGACAGCGCTCGAGACCTCTTGAGCAGCAAGGGGAATGTGGTGCGTTTGGGTGACGCAACGCCGAACTCGCGTGATCAGACACGTATCACGCGTGATCAGAGGCGTAACTCGCGTGATCGGACAGCGCACACTCGAGTGTCGTGTCCAGTCACGTGAGTTACGCCTTCGATCACGTGAGTTACGCCCCTGATCACGCGAGTCACGACTTCGTCCTTACCACTCACGAGGTCAGCGCAGAGCCGCCGCGCGCACGAGTTCCGCGGCCACCGTCGTCCCGTCGGTGCGGATCGTGCTGGCGACGACTTTCGCGCGTGCCGAGGTTTCCGGCGCCAGCGCCGTGACGAGCGCGGCGGAAAGCGAATCGACGGTCGGGTTCGGGCCGTCGTGCGCCACTCCGATGCCCAGTTCGGCCACCTTGGCGGCGAAATGCGGGTGGTCCGCGATCTGCGGGACCACGATCTGCGGGACCCCCGCCAGCGCCGCCACATGCGTCGTGCCGGTGCCGCCGTGATGGACGGCGGCGGCCACGCGGCCGAACAGCGCCCGCAGGTTCTCCTCACCGACGGCCAGGCAGTCGCCGCCGTCGTCGGGCAGCGTCAAACCGGCCCAGCCGTGGGAGAGGACCACCCGGCGGCCCTGGCCGCGGATCGCCTCGACGGCCACCTTGGCGATGTCGGCAGGGGCGGGCGAACAGCCGAAACCGACATACACCGGCGGCGCGCCGGCGGCGAGAAACGCTTCCAGTTCAGCGGAAAGCGGCCGCTCGTCGGGCTCGATCCAAGCACCGGTCTGGACACCGCCGTCGGCCGGTGCCAGCAGCGGGTCCGCCGCCAGGAAGGGCTTGTCGGTGGTGCTGAAGTCGTACAGGTTCTTCACCGGCGGGAGAGCGATCGCGGCACGCAGGTCGTTGAGCGCGCCGCCGAACATCCCGTCGGCACCGTTGTTGTACATGCCCCGGTGTTCCGGCGACGGCACGAGCGCCGGCGAGGGAACGACGTAGAAGTACGGGATGCCCAGTTTCTCGGCCACCGAACGGACCCCGATCGCGCCCGACAGCAGGCCGGTCGTCACCACCGCGTCACAGCCTTCGGCGGCCGCCGGGATCTTGTCGAACTGCTCGGCGATCCCCGCGATCGCGGCTTCGGGCGATTCGGGTGGCCCGCCCAGCTTGCCCGCTTCTTCGAGCACGGGCTTGCCGACGACGACGTGCGGCACGCCGACCTCTGCCAGTCGCCCGGTGTAGTCGGGAGGCGCGCACATCCGCACCTCGTCACCCTGCTCGCGCAGCCGCAATGCCAGTGCCACCAGCGGTTCGACCTCGCCGCGGGTTCCGTACGACCAAAACAACACGCGCATTTCGTATCCCCTGGTGTACTTCAGCGCCGGACCGCGGCGATGCCGACCGTGGCGTAGTTGATGGTGAACGACCCACCGATTTCGTCGATGGCCGAGCCGAGATACGCCAGGAACCGGGCGCGCGCGTCCTCCGCGAGGTGGTTGAGCCCGCCCTGCGTCGGGATCTGGTCCAGCCATTCGTCACGCGTGCAGACTCGCGACCACTCGAAGCGCAGTTCCTCCGGCACACTGAACGCGCCGGTCCGGAGGATGCCTTCGGCGGCCTTCACGTACTGCTTGGCGTAGACCTGCTGGACGTATTCTTCGACGTCTTCGTCCTTTTTGGACGGCGGCTCGAACTTCACGTCCGGCATGGCGTGCCGGTACGCCTCGCCCTGCGCCGTCATGACGGCCTCCGGGAGTTCGAAACCGTTGTCGAACAACGCGATCAGCCCGTGCGGGGCGAGCACCTCCGCCACCTTGGCCGCGCCCGCGAACGGGTCCACCCAGTGCCAGGCGGTCCCCGAGGTGACCGCGTCGAAGGTGCGGCCCGCCGGGTCCCAGTCCTCGAACTTGGCGACCTCGACCTCGAGTCCCCGCCTGCGGGCGACCTCCGCCATCCGCGCGTCCGGCTCGACGCCGAGCACCGTGCAGCCCGCCGCCTGGAACGGGCGGGACGAAAGGCCGGTACCGCAGCCGACGTCGACGAAGTTCTTGCCGGGGCTCATCGAGACGACCCGGTCGACCAGTGCTTCGGGATAGGTGGGCCGGGCGCGGTCGTACCGTTCGGCGTCGGCGCCGAACCACTGCGCCATCTGCCGGTTCTCGTGCGGTGCTGCAGCCAGATCGGACATTTTCCTCACCCTGGTCGGTTGATGGTCAGACGGAAACGCGGCCGACGGCGGCACGCAGGCGCTCCGCGGCCACGGTCGTCCCGTCGCCGCTGAGCGTGCCCGCGACGGCTTTCGCGCGTGCCCGGGTCTCCGGGGACAGCGCGGTGGCGAGCGCGGCGGACAGCGAATCGAACGTCGGAGCAGGCCCGAACTCCTCGAACGCCACGCCGATGCCCAGCGCGGCCACCTGCTCGGCGAAGTACGGCTGGTCGGTGATCTGGGGCAGCACGACCTGGGGGATGCCCGCCCGCGCGGCCACGGTCGTCGTGCCCCCGCCGGCGTGGTGGACGACGGCGGCGACGCGGCCGAACAGCGCCTGCAGATTCACCTCTCCGACGGCGAAGCAGTCGGCTCCGTCGTCGGGAAGGGCCATGTCCGCCCAGCCCCGGGAGAGGACCACCCGGTGGCCCTGCGCGCGGATCGCCTCGACGGCCAGCTTCACCGTGTCCGCGATTTCGGGCGTACTGCCGAAACCGACGTACACCGGCGGCGGACCGGCGGCGAGGAACGCCTCCAGGTCCGCGGGAAGAGGCCGCTCGTCGGGCAGGATCCACGCGCCGGTCTGCACGGCGCCGAGTTCGGGCCGGGGCGGGGCCAGCACCGGATCCGCCGCCATCCAGGGCTGCTCGGTGAAGCCGTACTCGACGAGGTTGTCCACCGGCGGCAGGCCGAGCGCCGCGCGACGGCCGTTGAGCGCGTCCGAGTACCGCCTTGAGAAGACCTCGTTGTAGAAGTCCCACAGGGCCCGGTTGTCGTCCATCGCCTCCTCGGGCGGCCGTCCGTCGCCCCGCGACAGGGGCGGCGGGTAGTACGGCGACGGCAGGTAGATCGGGCAGTACGCGGCGTAGAAGTACGGAATCCCCAGGCTTTCGGCCACCGACCGCACACCGATGGCGGCGGACAGGACACCGGTCGCCAGCACCACGTCACAGCCCTCGGCGGCCGCCGGGACCGCGTCGAACTGCTCGGCGAGCTCGTCGGCGGGGCGCCGCGGCTCCGGGCCTTCCGCCATCCCCTGCATCATGGCGCGCAACGACTGACCGACCGGAACGAACGGGACGGCGAATTCGGCCAGCCGTTCCGCGGTGTCCGGCGGCGCGCACACGCGCACCCCGGTGCCGAGTTCCCGCAACCGCACCGCCAGCGCGACCACCGGTTCGACGTCGCCGCGGAGTCCGGTCGTCGACAACAACACACGCATTTCGTATCCCCTGGCTTCAGACGGAAACGCGGTCGACCGCGTCGAGGAGGAATTTCGCGGCCACGGCGGCCCCGTCGGTGCGGACCGTGCCCGCCACGGCCGTCGCCCGTTCCCGGGTTTCGGGGGCGAGCGCCGTCTCGAGCGCGGCTGACAGTGACTCGAAGGTCGGCGTCGGGCCGTCGTGCGCCACCCCGATGCCCAATTCGGCCACCCGGCCGGCGAAGTACGGCTGGTCCGCGATCTGCGGGACCACGACCTGCGGAACACCCGCCCGGGTGGCCGTGGTCGTCGTGCCCGCGCCACCGTGATGGACGGCGGCGGCCACCCGGCCGAACAGCAGCTGCTGGTTGCCCTCCCCCGCGGCGAAGCAGTCACTCCGGTCGTCGATCAGCGCGAGGTCGGCCCAACCGCGGGAAATGATCACCCTGCGGCCGCGGGCTCGCACTGCTTCGATGGCGACCTTGGCGGCCTCTTCGGGGGCACGCATGCTGCCGAAACCGACGTACACCGGCGGCGGGCCGGCGGCGAGGAACGCCTCCAGCTCCGGGGAAAGCGGCCGCTCGTCGGGCAGTGTCCAAGCGCCGGTTTGGACGACGTCGAGATCCGTCGGCTGGAGAGGCGCGAGGGACGCGTCGGCCGCCAGCAGGGGGTGATCGGTGAAGCCGTAGCCGAAGACGTCCTCGACCGGCGGAAGGCCGATCGCGGCGCGCTGGCTGTTCAGCGGCTCGCCGAAGCGCTTGAGGGCGCTCCGGCTGTTGCGCTCCCACAGCGCCCGGTTGTCGGCCCCTTCCGGCGCGGGAGGTTCGCCGAGCGGAGGCGGCGGCGCGTAATGCGGCGACGGGATGAACCGCGGGCAATAGAAGCCGTAGAAGTACGGGATGCCCAGTTTCTCCGCCACCGACCGGACGGCGACCGCGGTGGCCAGCATCCCGGTCGTCACCACGACGTCACAGCCCTCGGCGGCCGCCGGGACCTCGGCGAACTGGACGGCCATCGCCTCGGCCGAAAGCCGCGGCCCGTCCTCGGGAGACGGCGGCTTCGCCCCCTTGATCGCGGTGCGGGTCGACTGGCCGACCGGCACCAGCGGGACACCGACCCCGGCCAGCCGCTCGGAGGAGTCCGGTGGCGCGGCCATCCGCACCTCGGCCCCCGCCTCCCGCAGCCGCACGGCCAACGCCACCAGCGGTTCGACGTCGCCTCGACTTCCGGACGTCGCCAGCAACACGCGCTTCACTTAATTCCCCGTTCTTTCAGCTCAGGCGGGAACCGACGGTTTTTCCCGGCTGACCGCGTCGCACAGCAGCTCCACGGCGACCGTGGTCCCGTCGGCGCGGATCGTGTCGGCCACGGCGACCGCCTCGGCCTTGGTCTCCGGGGCCAGCGCCGTGGTGAGCGCGGCGGACATGGCTTCGAAGGTCGGCGCCGGCCCTTCGAGGGCGACACCGATCCCCAGCTCGGCGACTCGGTCGGAGTAGTACTGCTGGCCGACGATCGACCGCACGATGATCTGCGGCGAGCCCGCCCGCGTGGCGATGTGCGTGGTGCCCGTGCCGTCGTGGTGGATGGAGACGGCGACCCTCCGGAACAGCTCCTGAAGGTTCACCTCGCCGACGGCGAAGCAGTCGTCCTCGTCCTCGGGCAGGTCCAGACCGGCCCAGCCACGGGAAAGGATCACCCGGTGCCCCTTCGCGCGAATGGCCTCGATGGCCACCTTCGCCGCGTCGGCGGTGCCGGACGAGCTGCCGAAACCGACGTACACCGGCGGCGGACCGGCGGCGAGGAACGCCTCCAGGTCCGCGGGAAGAGGCCGCTCGTCGGGCAGGATCCACGCGCCGGTCTGCACGGCCTCGTGCCGCGGCTCCAGCGGAGCGAGGATCGGATCCGCGGCCAGCAAAGGCTTTTCGGTGGAGCAGTAGTCGAAGAGGTTCTTCACCGGCGGCAGGCCGATCGCGGCGCGCTTGGCGTTGAGCGCGTCGCCGAACAGACCGTCGGCACCCTGGTTGTACATCTCCCGCTGCGGCGCATCGAGGTGGCTCGGCAGGTGGATCGGGCACAAAGCGACGTAGTAGTAAGGAATTCCGAGCTTTTCGGCCACCGACCGCACGGCGACGGCGCCGGACAGCAGACCGGTCGCCACCACGACGTCGCAGCCTTCGGCCACGGCGGGCATCTGGTCGAACTGGTCGGCGATCCCGGCGGCGGCGAGCTCGGGATCCCGGCCCTCACCGTCGTTCATCCCTCGGTCCGGCCGGGCGACCGGCACCAGCGGCACGTCGATCTCGGCCAGCCGCTCCGCGCTGTCCGGCGGCGCGCACACCCGCACCTCCGCGCCGGATTCCTTCAGCCGCGCGGCCAACGCCACCAGCGGCTCGACGTCCCCGCGTGACCCGCACGCCCACAACAACACGCGCATTTCGCTTCCCCTCTACCAGGTGACCGGCAATTGATCCGGGCAGTCGATGAACGCGTTCCGGAGTTCGACCTCGTCGTTGGACACCGCCAGGCGCAGCCCGGGAAAGCGCTGCCACAGGGACTGATAAGCCATGCGCAGCACCGACCTCGCGACCGCGGCACCGATGCAGTAATGGATTCCGTGCCCGAAGCCGACGTCCGAAACCGGAGGGCGCCGCGCGTCGAGGACGTTCGGGTTCGGTGTCAACGCTTCGTCCCGGTTGGCCATCAGGATCGAGCAGAGGACGTAATCCCCCGCCTTGATCAGCTGCCCGCCGACGACGACGTCCCTGAGCGCCATCCGCGGATTCGGCTGCTGCACGGGCGAGAGGTAGCGCAGCAATTCGTTGACGACGCGATCCGCTTCTTCCTTGCCTTCGAAGAGCATCCGCTTCTGGTCGGGGTGATCCAGCAGCGCGAGCACCCCGAAACCCAGCATTCCCGCGACGGTCTCGACACCACCGAGCAGCAGCGCCGTGCACAGGCCCTTCAGCTCGTCGTCCGTGACGTTGTCCCCGTGCTCGCGGACGAGCATGCCGAGGAAACCGTCGTCGGGATCCTCGCGCTGGCGGGAGATGAGACCGAGCAGGTACCGGTTGAACGCCGCGCTGTCGGCCGCCCTCGCCTTGAAACCCCGGCTGAGGTCGACGTTCCGCCGAATGCGCCGGATGAACTCGTTGCGGTCGTCGCGCGGGATACCGAGCAGTTCACAAAGGACACCGCCGCCCACCGGGTCGGCGAAAAGTCCTTGTACGTCAGCGGGTGGGCCCTCGGCTTCCACCTCGTCGAGACGTTCGTCGATGAGTTCCTGGATCGCGGGTTCCAGCCGCCGGATCCGCCGGACGGTGAACTCCGGCGTCAGCATCCGCCGCAGCCGCGTGTGCTCGGGCGGGTCGTAGGTCGAGATCTGGCCGACGAACTGCGGCGCCATGGGCACGTCTTCGCCGTTGGTCGTCCGCTCCGCCTCCGCCTCGGTCAGCCGGGGCCGCGTCGTGAAATTCTCGTGGTCGCCGAGGATCTTGCGTACGACGTCGTAGCCGAGCGCCTGCCAGACGTAGCCCGTGCCGAGCTGGGTGGACGCGTCCCCGAGGATCCGGACCAACGGGCCCTTCTCCCGCAACACGAACATGTCCTCGTGCGGATCGCAGTGCGTCCTCATCATGTAGTTCGCCGTCGGCTCCACGGCCGGCGCGACCTCGTCGATTGCGTGCTCCATACCGAGTGGAAGCTCCTTCGGTGACCAGGAAAGGCGGTCCGGCCGTCTGCCGCGCCGCAATCTTCATCCGCGATCGGGCGGGACGTCCAGCGCCGCCATGGACGGGCGGGTACGGGACTCGTGAGGCCATGTCGCGAAAGCCACTTTCGGGACATCCAGCGTCGCGAAAGTGGCTTTCGCGACACCGGCACGTCACCACCGACCGAGCCTCACCACTCGACCATCAGGCTCGTCAGCCCATAAGCCGGAGTAGTCAGGCGGAACATCGTGTCCTTAGCGGGATCCGCGAGCCTCAAGCCCGGAAAACGCTGCCACAGCAACGTGAAGACCGTCCGCAGTTCGAGCCGCGCCAGCGAAGCGCCGAGACAGTGGTGGATCCCGTGCCCGAACGCCACATGCGGCGCGGGCTCCCGCGTGAGATCGAGCCGGTCCGGATCGGGCACCAGCGCGGGATCGCGGTTCGCCATGGGGAGCGAGCAGAGCACGGTCTCGCCCTCCTTGATCACCTCGTCCCCGATGACGACGTCCTCCATGGCCGTGCGGGGTGTCGGGGCGTACGGGACCGTGAGGTACCGGATCAGCTCGTCGACCGCCCGGTCCGCCGCCTGGCCGTCACCCCGCACCGCGGCGAGTTGTTCGGGATGCCGCAGCAGGGCCAGCACGCCGAGGCCGATCATGCCGGAGATGTTGTCGTCACCGGCCAGCATCACCTGAACGCAGAAACCCCGCAGTTCCTCGTCGGTGGCCTCGTCACCGTGTTCGGCGACGACCGCGCCGATCAGCCCTTCGCCGGGTTCCTCGCGGTTCCTGGCGATCATCGCCAGCAGGTACCGGGAGAACGCCTCGCCGGCGGCCGCCCGTCTCCGCTGGCTCAGCGAGGCGTCGAGATGTCCGTGGCACAGCTTCAGGAACATGGCGCGGTCGTCACGGGGCACCCCGATCAGCTCGCACAGCACCGCTCCCGGCACCTCGTCGGCGACGAGCTCGATCACGTCGGCGGGGGATCCCGCGTCCTCCATGGCATCGAGCCGTTCCGTCACGATCTGCTCGATGTACGGCTCCATGCGCCGCATTTTGCGCAGGGTGAATCCCGGCGTCAGTTTCTGCCGCATCCGGGTGTGCTCGGGCGGGTCGTAGTCCATCAGGTTGCCGACGAGCTCCTGCGGCCGGAAGATGCCCCGCCCGCCGACTTCGTCCTGCTCATGCCACCGGCGCCGGGTGCTGAACCGCTTGTGGTCGCCCAAAACCTGCCGGACGACGGAATGTCCCGCGGCCATCCAGATGGTTTCGGCGTCCGCCCCGGTGCCCACCGTCACCTTCGACAGCGGCCCGGCGGCGCGCAGTTCGTCCGCCGGATCGAGGTCCTGCCTGCGGATGTGCAGCGGGCGCGTGTCCTCACCACTCAACGGGGAGCTCCTCGATGTTGAACGGGGCCGGTTTGCCCGCCACGAACCGCAGTTCCTCTTCCGGGACCGCCAGCCGCAGTGCCGGGAACCGGCGCGCCAGGATCGGCAGCGCCACCCGCAGTTCGAGCCTCGCCAGCGGAGCCCCGACACAGTGGTGGATGCCGTGCCCGAAGGCGAGATGCCCCGGGCTGTTCTCGCGGGTGATGTCGAACTTGTCCCCGAGCGCGCGGTTGACCGTCAGCATCGAACAAGTCAGCACGTCACCGGCGTGGATGTCGTGTCCGGCGATGGTCAGATCGACGAGCGCCGTCCGGGGTGAAGGGGCCTCGACGATCGTCGGGAAGCGGAGGACTTCCTCGGTCGCGCTGTCGACCAGCTCCGGACGCTCGCGCAGCAAGGACAGCTGGGCGGGGTTAGTCGCGAACAGGAGCACCGCCATCGCCAGCTGGGCGGCCATCTGCTCGACCGCCACGATCAGGATCGCCTCGGCGAGCCCCGAAAGTTCCTCGTCGCTGACCTTGTCCCCGTGCTCGCGCACGATGAAACCGATCAGCTCGTCGCCGGGATCACGGCGTTCGCGCGCGGCGAGCTTTTCGCAGTAGTTGACGACGCCGAGGCTCGACTGCGCCCGCTGCTTGGGGATCCGGCTTTCCCGGCTGTCCCGGATCATCCGCGACAGATCGGCCTGATCGTCGCGCGGGACACCGAGGAACTCGCACGCGATGAGCGCCGGGATGGGCCAGCCCGCATACCGGACGAAGTCGATCGGCGAACCCATGCTCTCCAGATCGTCGAGGCCCTCCTCGATGACTTCTTCGACCCGGGGCCGCAACCGCTCGATCCGCCGGACACTGAACGCCCCGGCCACCGTCCCGCGCAGGCGGGTGTGGTCGGGCGGGTCGTAGGCCTGCAGGATCCCCGGCAGGTGGGCGCGGTCCGCCTCGTCGTCGACCGGCCGCATCGAGCTGAACCGCGTGGCGTCGGCGAGGATCTCGCGCACTTCGTCGTATCCGGTGACCAACCATTGCCTGCGGCCGTTCAGCCCGGTCTCCGTGTCATACCGATGCAGCGGGCCTTCCTGGTGCAACGCCCAGAGCTCCGGCGCCGGATCGAGCCGGATCCGCTGATGCGGCAAGGGAACTACCATGATTCTCCTCAGGCTTTCTGGCGCTACCAGTCGAGCAGCAGTGCTTCCACGTCGAACGGTGGTGGTCCGAACTTGAGCTTGCGATCGGGCTCGGCGAGCCTCAGCTTGGGAAAACGCCGGGCCAGCGCGGGAATCGCCTCCCGGAACACCATCTCCGCCAGCGGCCTGCCGAGACAGTGGTGGATACCGTGCCCGAACGAGACGTGCGGCGACTTCTCCCGGGTGATGTCGAATTCGTCGTCCGGCGCGGGGAACTTCGCCCGGTTCGCCCCGAGCAGGGAACACGTGACGGTGTCACCGGCCTTGACGAGACGGCCGCCGATCGTCACGTCCTCCTTCGCGATACGAGGGTGGAGCTTCTCGTCGGTGGTGAGGTACCGGTTCAGCTCTTCCAGCCAGTCCGGGATCGTGTCCGGCTGCTCCCGCAGGATGTCGAACTGCTCCGGGAAATCGACCATCAGCAACGCGCCAGCCGCGAGGAACCGGGCCACCTGGTCGCCACCGGCGCCCATGATGAACGCGGCCACCCCGGCCAGCTCCGCGTCGGTGATCTCGTCGCCGTGTTCGCGCACCACGACCCCGAACAGGTCGTCGCCGGGATCGCGGCGCACGCGGGCGACGGCCTTGTTCATGTACTGCATGTACTTGTTGCCCGCCGCGTTGCGCCGTTTGTCGGTCCGTTCGGTGCGGCTGGCGTGCAGCGTGCGGGACAGGTCCGCCTGGTCGTCCCGCGGGATGCCGAGGAAGTCGCAGGTCGCCGTCGTAGCGATCGCCCAGCCGAAATGCGGGACGAAATCCACCGGGCCGCCCATGTCCTCGATGGTGTCCAAGGCGTCTTCGACGATCTGCGCGACCTCGGGCCGGAACCCCTGCATCCGCCGGATCGCGAACGGCGGGGTGACCAGGCGGCGCAGGCGGGTGTGGTCCGGCGGGTCGTAGTGGGTGAGGAAACCGGGCCAGGCGATACCCGCCGCGGTCCCGCCGTAGATCAGGCGCGCGCTGAACTTGTCCGAGCTGAGGACCTGGCGGACCTCGTCGTATCCGGTGGCCAGCCACGCGGTCCGCCGCTCGCCGTCTTCCTCGGTGCCCAAGGCGGAGAGGGGGCCTTCGGCCATCAGGGCGAGGAGTTCCGCTCCCGGATCGAAGCGGTTCCTCCGGTGGATTTCCAGGCCCTTGACGACGTTGAGCTCCTCGAACACGGCAGTTCCTTTCGCCTCAACCGGCCGTCACGCGCGGGATGATGTTCTCGGCCTGGGCGGACGAGCGTCGAGTTCGTCCAACCATCCGGATCTGGGCGTGCTTCTCGTTCCGGGCCCTCGCCGCTCGCGCCGGAGCGTGTCGCGAAAGCCACTTTCGGGACGTCAGATGTCGCGAAAGTGGCTTTCGCGACACGGTCGCCATCGGCTGTGGGCGGGTCGTCCGACCGCCCGGGCGAAGGGCGCTTTCCCCGCATGCGATGCAGGGAAAGCGCCCTTCGCCGCGTGTTACGCGGGGAAAGTCCCCTTCGCCGAGCTCGTCCAACCGCCCGGATTGAGCGGCTGGACACCCTTCGCTCAGCCGTTGACTTCCGCGATGAGGCTCTTCGGCCGCAGGTCGGTCCAGTTCTCCTCGACGTAGGCGAGGCATTCCTGGCGCGAGGCCTCGCCGTGGACGCGGGTCCAGCCGGCGGGCACTTCGGCGAACGTCGGCCAGAGCGAGTGCTGGCCCTCGTCGTTCACCAGCACCAAAAAGGAACCGTCTTCGTTGTCAAAGGGGTTGCTCATGATCGCTTTTCCTTTCAGGCGCCCGGCCGCGGCCGGAGCTTCTCGGCGACGATGGATCCAATCTGGACCAACGCCGCGGGTTGCACCATGTCGTAATGGTTGGTCGGGATCTCGTGGTGTTCGATCGAGCCGCTGGTGAAGTCCTTCCAGCCGGCGACGGCCTCCGACACGGGCAGGTGCGCCGGCCGGTCCTCGGAAGCCACGAACAGCAGGATGTCGCCGTTGAACGGCGAGGCGGTGTGCTGCGGCCCGACCTTCCAGAGGTTCTTCATGACCGCTTCCAGCCGCTCCCGGGCACCGGGGCCCTGGACCATGCCGCCGGCGAGCTCCAGATCCTGCTGTTTCCGTTTCTGGAGGCCGTCTTCGTCGCGCGCGGCCTCTTCGGTCACCGTGCCGGTCGCGTTCCGTCCCATGTAGACGGGATAGGCGTCGAGCAGGGCGAGCAGGCCGAGCTCTTCCCCGTCGGCTTCGAGCATCGCGGCCATCGCCTGCGCGATCCGGCCGCCGAGCGACCAGCCGAGCAGGTGATACGGCCCGGTCGGCTGCACGGCACGGATGTGCTCGAGGTAGTCGGCCGCCATCTCTTCGACGCTCTCGGGCAGGCGTTCGGTCCGCGCGAGGCCGCGTGCCTGCACGCCGTAGACCGGCTGGTTCGCGGGAAGATGCCGCAGCAGCGGCCCGTAGTTCCAGCTCAGCCCGCCGCTCGCGTGCACGCAGAACAGCGGCGGCCGGTCGCCGCCCGCCTGCAGCGGCAGCAGGATCTCGTAATCACCGGTCTTCACCGAGGTGCTCGATCGCCGCCGTTCCCCCACCACGATCAGGGTCTTGGCCGGGGTCTTGCGGGCGAGCAGGCCGGTATTCAGCATCCGGTGCCCCGGCTCGCCGAACGGGCACGACTCGCCCGTCCTGCCTTCGTCGACCGCCGGTCCGGTGACGTAGAGATCGCCGACGACGCCAGGGGCGACGGGTCGCTTCTGTCCGTCGAGCACCAGCGCGCCGAGCGGACCCAGCTCCGCGACCACCGAAGGCACGTCGCCGGCCCACCGCGCCGGCGCGATCGCCGGACGGCCACGTTCGGTGTCGTCGAGGAAGAGGTCCAGGTCGCTGATCCGCCGCTGGGGATCCTGCGCGACCTGCTCCAGGACGTGGACCAGCCGCCGCGCGACCGATTCCGCCGTCGCCTCGTCGAAAAGGTCGGCGGCGTAACGAAGAGTGCCTTCGAGACCGTCCTCGTTGTCGTCCTCGTCGAGCCGTTCGGTGAGCTTGACCGCGAGGTCCAGTTCCGTGGCCTCGGTTCCGCCGGGTTCGAGGCTGGTGCGCAGGGCGGGCAGTTCCGCCGCGTCCCACGCGCCGATGTCCTCCTCGTCGACCTCCAGTCCCACCTGGAACACGGGGTGGCGGGACAGCGAGGCGGGCAGGTCCAGCAGGTCGGCGATCCGCTCGAACGGGACGTCGAGATGCTGACGCGCGGCCCGGACGGCCTCCTGGACCCGGGTGACGACTTCGAGGAACGTCGGGTCACCGGAAAGGTCCGTGCGCAGGGCGAAGGGCCGCGCGAACGGTCCGATCATCGGTTCGAGATCGATGAGGTCCTCGTCCCGCGCCAGCGTCGTCCCGATCACCAGGTCTTCGCCCGCGCCGAATTTGCTCAGCAGCATGGCGAGCGCGGCGTGCACGACGTGGATCGTGTCGGCGCCGAGCCGTTGCACCGCCTCGGTCAGCCGGTCGTACGGCTCGGCACCCAGCCGCAGCGCGACCGTGCCCGCCCGCCGCGACGGGACGGCCGGACGCGGCCGGTCGAACGGGAGCACCGTCTCCCCTTCGATCCCGGTCAGGGTGTCCCGCCAGAAGGCGACCTGTTCGTTGATCAGGCTGCCTTCTTCGTCCTCGTCCGCGAGCAGCCGCTGCTCCCAGATCGCGTAGTCGGCGAACTGCAGCGCCAGCGGCGCGCGCTCCGGGACCCGGCCCGAACGCCGCGCGCCGTACGCGGCCGCCAGGTCGCGGAAGAACACGTCGAGCGAGTCGTCGTCGGCGAGGATCCGGTGCAGCCGCAGGTGCAGCACGTGTTCCTTGTCCGACAGCGCGAACAGGTCGCAGCGCCAAGGCACCTCACTCGTGAGGTCGAAGACCGACGCGCGCAGCCCGGCGAGCAGACCGGGGAGTTCCTCCTCCGTGGCCGGGATCGGTGACAGCTCGATGGCCGAGGGCTCGTGCACGAACTGCCGGACGTTCTGCGCGTCTCCGGGGAACGTCGTGCGCAGGACCTCGTGCCGGGTCGCGACGTCGCCGAGCGCCGCCGCCAGCGCGGCCACGTCCAGCCTGCCGCGCAGGCGCAGCGCGACCGAGATCTGCAGAGCGGCGGTCTCCTCGCCGGGGCTGGCCAGCAGCCAGGCGCGGAGCTGCCGCGCGGTGAGCGGAACCCGCTCGGGCCGCTCGGCGGGCTCCAGCGCGGGACGGGACTTCGCAGCGAGCGCCCTCGCGACACCGGCGGGCGTCGGCGAGGAGAACAGCTGCCGGATGGGCAGATCCACGCCGATCACCTCGCGGATCCGCGCGATGAGCCGCATCGCCAGCGCCGAACTGCCGCCGAGGTCGTGGAAAGCGTCGTCGACGCCCACGTTGTCGACGCCGAGGATCTCGGAGAACAGCTCGCAGAGCACCTTCTCGGATTCGCTCTCCGGCGCCTTCTCCGACGCGCGGCCCGCGAGATCCGGGGCGGGCAAGGCCCGGCGGTCCACCTTGCCGTTCGGCGTGACCGGCAGTCCGGGCAGCGCGACGACCGCCATCGGGACCATGTACGCGGGCAGCACCAGGCCCATCTGACGCCGGATCTCCTCCGGGCCCGCGTCACCGCCGTCGGAGACGAAGTAGCCCACCAGCCGCTTCTCCCCCGGCTGGTCCTCGCGCGCCATGACGACGGCCTCGACCACGCCCGGCTGGGCCGCCAGCACGGATTCGACCTCGCCCAGTTCGACCCGGTAGCCGCGGATCTTCACCTGGTCGTCGGCGCGTTCGAGGAACACGACCTCGCCGTCGCGGGTCCAGCGCGCCAGGTCGCCGGTGCGGTACATACGTTCGCCGGGGACGAACGGGCACGCCACGAAACGCTCGGACGTGAGGCCCGGGCTGTCGAGGTATCCGCGTGCCAGCCCCGTTCCCGCGATGTACAGCTCGCCCGCCACACCCGGCGCGACCGGCCGCAGGAACGCGTCGAGGAGGTAGATCCGCCGGTTCGTCATGGGGTGGCCGATCGGCAGTTCCCGGTCGACGACGTCGCCGGGTTCGATCGGGAGCCACGTCGCGCACAGCGTGGTCTCGGTCGGCCCGTAGGTGTTGCGCACGCGCAGGTTCGGCTGAGCCCGCCGCAGGTTCTCGACGGACTGCGCGGGCACGATGTCCCCGCCGGTGCCGATTTCGACCAGGCCCTCGAAGCACTCCGGCGACGTTTCCGCGAGCGCGCGGAAGGTTCCGGCGGTGAGGTGCACGTAGTTCGCGCCGCGGGCGACGGCCTGCCGCACTCCGGCCGCGTCGAGCACGCCCGGCTCGGTGAGCAGGACACGGGCGCCCGTCGAAAGCGGCACCCACATCGCGTACAGCGAGGGGTCGAAGACGTGCGTCGCGTGCATGAGCACGCCGTCGCCGGGGCCGATCTGCCAGCCGTGATCGCCGGCCAGACCCGCGACGCCGCCGTGCGGGATCCCCACGCCCTTGGGCAGGCCGGTGGATCCGGAGGTGTACATGACGTACGCCAGGTCGTCCGCGCTCGGCCGGAATTCCGGTGCCGTGGCGGGGAAAGCGTCGATGGCGGCCCACGTTTCCGGCGCGTCGAGGACGATCGTGTCCTTCGGGACGACGCCGCTGGTGGCCTGCGTGCACAGGACGATCGAGACCGTGGAGTCGTCGAGGATGAACGCGATCCGCTCGGCCGGGTACTCGACGTCCACCGGCACGTACGCGGCGCCCGCCTTCCAGATCGCCAGGAACGCGATGAGCAGATCGGGCGACCGCTCCATCGCCACACCGACGCGGTCACCGCGGCCGACACCACGGTCGGCGAGGTACGCGGCCAACCGGTTCGAGGCCTGATCGACCTCGGCGTAGGTGAGATCCGCGCCCGCGGCGTCGGTGATCGCCACCGCCTCGGGCGCCTCGGCGACCCGCCGCGCGAACAGTTCGACGACGGAGTCGCCCGGCACGGGACCCTCGGTCGCGTTGAATTCGTTCACCACCAAGGAGCGTTCGGCCTCGCTCAGCAGCGTCAGGCGGCCGACGAGGACGTCGGGCTCGGCGACCAGCCGTTCCAGCACGCGGGCGAGCGCACCGACGACCGATCCGGCGACCGTCTCGTCGAACAGGCCGCGGTCGTAGTCGAGGATGAGCGGCATCTGCTCACCCGGACCGGTGACCAGGGTGAACGGGTAGTGCGAGGAATTGCGCCCACGCTTGACCGGGCGCAGGGTCAGGCCGTCGTGCGCCTGGCCGAGCCCCTTTCGGGGGAAGTTCTCGTAGATGACGAGCGTGTCGAAGACCGCGCCGGGTCCGACGACGGCCTGCACGTCCTGGAGACCGAGGTGCTGGTGGGCCATGAGGGCAGACTGGTCGCGCTGCAGTTCGGCGAACAGGTCGACCGCTCGCCGGGCGCCGTCGAGCCGGACCCGCACCGGCAGGGTGTTGAGCAGCTGGCCGACCATCGACTCGACACCCGCCAATTCGGCGGGACGGCCCGAAGCGGTCGCGCCGAACACCACGTCGGTCCGCCCGGCGAGCTGCGAGAGCACGACGGCCCACGCGCCCTGCACGACCGTGTTCAGCGTGAGGTCGTGGCTCCGCGCCAGATTCGCCAGCCCGTCGGTGAGTTCCGTGGAGAGCTCGACGATCGTGGTGTCGATCTCCGGCACCCGGCCGGGATCGGCGGGCGCCACCGCGGTCGGCGTGTCGAGCCCGGCGAACTCCTCGCGCCAGGCCGCACGGGCGATTTCCTTGTCCTGCTTGCCGAGCCAGGCGAGATAGTCCCGATAGGACACTGTGGGCGGGAGCCCGGACGCGTCCCCGCCCGCGGCGTAGATCGCGGCGAGTTCGCGGTGGATGATCGGCATCGACCAGCCGTCGGTCAGCACGTGGTGCAGGGTGTGCACGAGCCGGTGGCGGTCCGGGCCGAGCCGGATCAGGTGCAGCTTCATCAGCGGCGCCACCTCGATGCGGAGCCGCTCGGCCAGCTCGTCCGCGGCCAGCCGGTCGACCTCGCTGTCGAGGATCTCCTCCGGCAGCCCGGTGAGATCCGTTTCACGCCAAGGGATCTGCGCGTCCCGCGTGATGACCTGCACCATCTGCGCGCCGCTGACGTAACGGAAACAGGCCCGCAGCGCGGCGTGCCGGTCGACGAGTGCCTGCCACGTCGCCCTCAGCAGCGCGGCGTCGAGCGGGCCGTCGATGTCGTAGACGGTCTGCACGGTGTAAGTGTCGGGCCCCTCGTCGTCGAGGGCGGTGTGATAGAGCATTCCCTCCTGCAGCGGGGAAAGAGGCCAGACGTCCTCCACGCTGGAACGCGGTTTCGCGCGAGTGTCGTCAACGGTCACGATCTGCTCCTTGGTGGGTGGTCGAGTGAACTCGCGTTTCGTGTCTGATCACGAGAATCCGGCCTCGAGTTGGTCCAGCTGGTCGGCGGAAAGCGCGACGAGCGAGCCTCCGGCGGGTTCCGGTTCCGGGGCGGTCTCGCCTTCGGCCGGGATCTCCTTGACGAGCGTCGCCAGCCGTTCCGGTGTCTTCTCTTCGAACACCTGCCACGGGCTCAGTTCCAGCCCTTCGCGGCGGGCGCGGGCCGACAGCTGCATCGAGATGATCGAGTCGCCGCCGAGTTCGAAGAAGCTGTCGTCGGGCCCGACCTGCTCCAGGCCGAGCACCTCCGCGAACAGCTCGCACAGCTTCGCCTCCATGGCCGTGCGCGGGTCGCGACCGGAGGACAGGCCGGAGAAGTCGGGCGCCTGGAGCGCCCGGTGGTCGAGCTTGCCGTTCGGGGTGAGCGGCATCTTCTCCAGCGCCACGAACGCCGCGGGCATCATGTACTCCGGCAGCCGCCCGGCCGCCATCTCGCGCAGCACCGAGGTGAGCGAGCCGTCGGCCTCGTCGGCGGGCACGACGTAGGCCACCAGCCGTTTGTCACCCGGCCCGTCCCGATGGACGGCGACCGCCACCTGGGCGACGCCCGGATGTTCGGCCAGCACGTTCTCGATCTCCGCGGGCTCGACCCGGTAGCCGCGCACCTTCACCTGCGCGTCGACGCGGCCGACGAAGATCAGCTCGCCGTCGGGATCCCAGCGGAACCGGTCGCCGGAGCGGTACATGCGCTCGCCCGGGGTGAACGGGTCGGCGACGAACCGTTCCGACGTCAGCCCCGGCCGTCCGAGATACCCGCGGGCGAGTCCGGCGCCCGCGATGTACAGCTCGCCCGCCACGCCCGGCGGCACCGGCTGCAGGTACGCGTCGAGGATGTAGTGCTTCACGTTCCGGATCGGGCCGCCGAGCGGCACGACCTCGTGGCCCGGTGACAACGGGGCGCTCATGGTCGAGCAGATCGTCGTCTCGGTCGGGCCGTACGCGTTGATGAACCGGCGGCCCGGCGACCAGCGGTCGACCAGCGCGGGGGTGCACACCTCGCCGCCGGTCAGGACGCCGCGCAGGGTGTCCGGCAGATCCTCCTCGACCGCCAGCACACTCGGCGACACCGTGAGATGAGTGATCCCCCACCGCCGCAACGCGTCGCCCAGCGTCACCCGCGGCGGCATAGTCTCGGCGTCGGCCAACACCAGCGTCGCGCCGGCCAGCAGGGACATGTACAGCTCCGAAACGATGGCGTCGAAACCGATCGCGGACAACTGCAGGACCCGCGAGGACGCCGTCACGCCCAGGCGTTCGATATGCGCGGTCGCCAGGTTCCCGAGCCCGGAATGAGTGACCTGGACGCCCTTCGGCACCCCGGTCGACCCGGACGTGTAGATCACGTACGCCGCGTCGGCCGCCTTCACCGACGGCAGCACGACTGACGGATCCGCGGTGGGAAGTTCGTCCAGCAGCAGGATTTCTCCGTCGAACTTCGACGGCACGACCGCTCGGGTCGCCGCCGTGCACACCAGGACTTCCGGCGCCGAACTGGTCAGCATCAGCTCGATCCGCTCGGCCGGATAGTCCGGGTCGACCGGGACGAACGCCCCGCCCGCGAACGTCACGCCCATCATGGTCACCACGAGTTCGGCCGACCGCTCGACCAGCACCCCGACCCGGGTCTCCCGCCGGACACCCAGCCCGACGAGCAACCGCGCCAGCGTTTCGACCTCGTCGAGCAGCCCGCCGAAGGTCAGAGTCCGCTTCGCGTCCTCGATCGCCACCGCGTCGCGCGACCGCTCCACCTGACGGCGGAACAACACCGGCAGGGCCTCGGCCTCGAACGGCACCTCGGTCCGGTTCCACTCCTCGATCACCAGACGGCGCTGCTCCGGCCCGATCAGCGCGACCCGCCCGACCGGCACCCGCGGCTCGGTCACCACCTGGTCGAGCGCCCGGATGATCGACGCGACGATCTCCTCGATCCGGTCCCGGCCGAACACGTCCGGCCGGTAGATGACCTCGCCGTGGACGCCGCCGCCCTCGGACGCGCGGATGGACAGCGGATAGTGCCCGGTGTCGTCCGGGATCCCCGCCGGGCGCAGGGCGAGGACGTCGGGATCGTCGGACGGCGGGGGCGGCGGCGGGTAGTTCTCGAACACCACGATCGTGTCGAAGGCCGCGCCGGGACCGGCGAGCTGGTTGATCTCGGTCAGTCCGACGTGCTGGTGCGGCATCAGCGCGACCTGGCGTTCCTGGAGATCCGTAAGCATTTCGAGGAACGGCTGGGCGCCGGTGAGCCTGGCGCGGACCGGCAGCATGTTCATGAACAGGCCGACCGCGGATTCGACACCGGGGATCTCGACCGGCCGTCCGGCCACCGTGGTCCCGAAGACGACGTCCTCGCGACCGGTCAGCCTGGCCAGCAGAAGTGCCCACACGCCTTGGAAAAGCGTGTTCGTCGTGACGCCGTGCCGCCGGGTGAACTCCATCAGACGGCCGCTGAGGTCGTCGTCGAGTTCGAAGCGGACGCGGTCCGGCTCGATGGGCACGGCGATCGTGTCCGGCGAAACGACGTGGGTCGCCTCGTCGAGCCCGGCGAGTTCGGTCCGCCACGCCTCTTTCGCGGCCGCCGTGTCCTGACGGGAAAGCCAGGCGAGGTACTCCCGGTACGACGTCGGCGCGGGCAGCGTCCGGCCGTCTTCGTACGCTGCCATCACTTCGCCGAGGAAGACCGGAAGCGACCAGCCGTCGGCGGAGATGTGGTGCGACCGGAGCACCAGCCGGTGCCTGCGCTCGGTGAACCGCACCAGGTGCAGATGCAGCAGCGGCGCCTTCGCCAGGTCGAACCGCTCGGCGTGGGATGCCGCCGCGAGCCGCTCGAATTCCGCCAGCGCCTCGTCCTCGGGCAGGTGGGACAGGTCGGTTTCCTGCCACGGCACCGGAACATCGCGGACGACGGCCTGGACGGCGGTCCCGGAGCCGAGGCGGTGGAAACCCGCCCGCAGCGCGGGATGCCGGTCGAGCAGGGTCTGCCACGACGCGCGGAACCGGGCGACGTCCAGCGGGCCGTCGAGGATGATGTCGCGGATACCGGCGTAGACGTCCGGGCCGCGCTCGTCGACCGCGTGGAACAGCAACCCTTCCTGCAGCGGCGAAAGCGGCCAGATGTCGTGCAGGCTCGGCACGAGGGCTTCGACGCCGGCCACTTCCTGCTGCGTCAGCGTGATGAGCGGGAAGTCCGACGGCGTGTGTCCTCCCGCGCCGCCCTCGGTGTGGATGGCGAGTCTGGTCAGCATGTCCAGCCACGCCTGGCCGAGCGCCTCCGCGTCGGCTTCCCCGAGCAGGCGTTCCGCCCAGGTCAGAGTCAGCGTGATCTCCCCGTCGAGCACGACCGCGTCGATCTCGACGGCGTGCCTCAGCGGCAGGTCGTCCTCCGCCGTGCCGCCGATGGTCCCGGCCAGCTGCCAGGGTTCCGCGTCGCCCTCGGGCCGGGGCGAGAACCGCCCGAGGTAGTTGAACCCGATCTCCGGCGACGGCAGCGCCGCGAGCACCTTCCCGGTCTCGTCGTCGAGATACCGCAGCATCCCGTAGCCGAGCCCGCCGTCGGGCACGGCTCGCACGTTCTCCTTGACCTGCTTCAGCAACCGACCAGGTGTGTCCGCCCCGGCGGTGTCCAACCTGAGCGGATGGACATCGGTGAACCAGCCGAGCGTCCGTGACAGGTCCATCCCGTCGAGGGGCTGACGGCCGTGGCCTTCGACGTCCACCACGACGGCGGTGCCGCCACGCCACTGGGTGACCGCACCGGCGAGGGTGGCCAGCAGCACCTCGTGGACGCCGCAGTGGAACGCCGTGGTGGCCTTCTCGGCGAGCACGCTCGCGCGGTCCCGCGGCAAGGTCCACGACTTGCGTCCGGAGGTCGCGATGGTGTCGCGCCGGGGATCGAGTTCACCGATCCGCGCCTGCGCGCCGTCGAGGATTTCCTTCCACAGTTCCAATTCCCCGGTCCGCGACGCCGCCTGGCCTGCCAGCGTCCGCGCCCAGCGCCGGAACGAAACGGGCGGCGGGTCGAGCACCGGTTCCTCGCAGGCCGCTTGCAGATCCGCCAGCAGGACACGCCACGACACGACGTCGACCGCGAGGTGATGGGCGGCCAGCACGAGCCGTCCCTCGGATCCCGCGTCCACCCACACGGCCTGGAACATCACGCCCGCGACGGGGTCGAGCCGTCCGGCTGCCTCCCGTGCGTGGCGTTCCGCGATTTCGTCCAGGGCACCGTCTCCGGCTTCGACCCGCTGGAGCAAGGTCGCCGCGTCGACGGTTCCCCGCTCGGCCACGACCAGACCCGACTCGGTGACCCGGCTCCGCAGCAGGTCATGGGTGTCGATCACCACACGCAGCCCAGCCGTCAGCTTCGTCTCCGTCAGGTCGCCGGGCACACCAGCCGTCACCCACTGCGCCAGCGCGCCCCGCGACATCGCGCCGGGATCGCGTTCGAGCAGCGCCCGCACGACCGGCGTCCACGGCACCTCGCCGACACCGTCGGCGACCTCGGGCTGCCGCACACCGCCGCGTTCGGCGACCGCCGCGATCCCCGCGGGGGTCTTCTGCTCGAAGACCTGCTTGGCACCGAAGACGAAATCCTCGCGCCGGGCGCGGGCGGCCAGCCGCATCGAAAGGATCGAGTCGCCACCCAGTTCGAAGAAGCTGTCGTCCGCGCCGACCCGGTCCAGCCCGAGGATCTCGGCGAACAGACCGGTCAGCACCCGTTCGGCCTCGGTCCGCGGCTCCCGGCCTGCCGGTTTCGCGGCGAAGTCGGGCGCGGGCAGGGCCGCGCGGTCGATCTTTCCGTTGGGCGTCAAGGGGAAGGTGTCCAGCACCAGCACCACCGCCGGCACCATGAACTCCGGCAGCCGATCCGCGAGCCGCGCGCGGACCGTCTCGGAGTCCAGACCCGATTCCGCGGTGACGTAGGCGATCAGCCGCTTCTCGCCAGGACGTTCTTCCCGCGCCACCACGACCGCCTGCGCGACGTCGGGCAGTGCGGTCAGCGCCGCCTCGATCTCGCCCGGTTCGACGCGGTAGCCGCGGATCTTCACCTGGGAGTCGGCCCGGCCGCCGAACAGCAGCTCGCCGTCGCCGGTCCAGCGCGCGAGGTCCCCGGTGCGGTACATCCGCTCACCGGCCGCGAACGGGTTCGCGACGAAGCGCTGCGCCGTCGCGCTCGCGGCGCCCAGATAACCGTCTGCCAGACCGGCGCCGGCGAGGTACAGCTCACCGGTCACGCCCGGCGCCACCGGCTGGAGGAACGCGTCGAGCACGTACGCCTGCCTGCCGGCCAGCGGTCCGCCGATCGGCAGGACACTGCCCGTTTCGGCGCCGGGTTCGAGGACGAGCCACGTGGCGCAGAGGGTGATCTCGGTGGGGCCGTACAGCTGACGGAACCGGACGTCCGGGCAGGCGCGGCGCATCCGCTCGACGGAGGCGAGCGGCACCGCGTCGCCGCCGGTCAGGATCTCCCGCAGGCCGGTGAAGGATTCCGGCGCTTCCTCGGCCACCACCCGGAAGGTCCCGGCGGTCAGGTGGATGGTGGTGACACCGCGTTCGACCGCTTCCCGCACCCGCTGCGCGTCGACCGCGCCCGGTTCCGCGACCACCACGGCGGCCCCGCTCACCAGCGGCACCCAGATCTCGACCAGCGACGCGTCGAACGCGTGGGAAGCGTGCAGCAGCACGCGATCGCCGGGGCCCTGCGACCAGCCCGGGTCACCCGCGAGCGCCGCGACACTGCCGTGCGGCACCGAAACACCCTTCGGTACGCCGGTCGATCCCGACGTGTACATCACGTAAGCCGTGTCGTGCGCGCCGACGACGACCGGCGGCGCCGCGTGCTCCGTCGCGCCCATGACGACCGGCTCGACGCCGTCCGGCACCGAATCGCGGCTCGCCGCCACGCAGATCGCCAGCGCCGCACCGGAATCGGCCAGCATCCGCTCGATCCGTTCCGCGGGATAGTCCACGTTCACCGGGACCTGCGCCGCACCGGCCTTCCAGACCGCGAGCAGCGCGATGAGCAGATCCGCGCCGCGGTCCATCACGACGCCGACGCGGTCACCGCGCCGGACACCCCGCGCGGCCAGATACCCGGCCAGCCCATCGGACTCCCGGTCGAGTTCGGCGTAGGACAGCGTGCGTTCCCCATCGACGACCGCTACCGCGTCCGGGGATTCGGCGGCCCGCCGCCGGAACAGCTCCGGCACCGTGACACCCGTCGTCGCCTCGCCCGTCGCGTTCCACCGCTCCACCACGGATTCGCGCGCCGGTTCGCTGGTCACACCGAGGCGGCCCACGGGAAGCGAAGCCTCCGCCGACACCCGCTCCAGGACCCGCACGACCTGCCTGGCGACCTCCGCCGCCGTTCCGGCGTCGATCCGGTCGGGCCGGTAGGCCAGGCGGATCAGCAGGCTCTTGCCGGGCGAAACGCTCATGGTCAGCGGATAACCGGTGCCGGTCCTGGTCTCGACGGCGCTGATCGCGACACCGCCGTCGTCACCGAGACCGTCGGCGTCGTGCGGGTAGTTCTCGATCATCACGATGGTGTCGAAGACCGCGCCCGCCCCCGCCGCGCGCTGTACCTGCGAGAGCCCCAGGTACTGGTGCTCGGTCAACGCGGACTGCCGGGCCTGCAGATCCTGGAGCATTTCCAGCACCGGCAGGTCGCCGTCGAGGCGCACGCGGACCGGGACGGTGTTGATGAACATCCCCACCATCTGCTCCACGTCCGGCACGTCCGCGGGTCGCCCGGACACGACCGTCCCGAACACGACGTCCGTCCGGCCGGCCAGCCGCGTCAGCACCAGCGCCCACGCGCCCTGCACGATCGTGCTCAACGTCAGGCCGTGACCGCGGGCGAAACCGGTGAGCGCGCGCGTCGCCGCTTCGGGCAGCGATTCGGCGTGCTCACCCGGTACGACCATCGCCTTGTCCGCGTCGGCGTCCACCACGGTCGGCTCGTCGGAACCGGCGAGTTCGGCCCGCCACGCCGCCTGCGTCGCCTGCTCGTCCTGGCGGCTCAGCCAGGTCAGGTAGTCCTTATAGGACGGTGACTTCGACGGGGCTTGCCCGCCCGCGTACGCGATCGAAACCTCACCCAGGACGAGCGGTGTGGACCAGCCGTCCAGGAGGACGTGGTGCGACGTCAGCACGAACCGATGCCGCACCGGGCTGAGCTTGATCAGCATCAGCCGGAGCAGCGGCGCCTTGGTCACGTCGAAGCGCTCCGCCTGGTCCTCGGCGAGCAGCCGTTCGATCTCCGCTGCCGCGTCCGCCTCTCCGACGTGCGAGAGATCGACCTCGCGCCAAGGGATTTCCGCTTCGGCGGCGACGACCTGTACCGGCTCGCCGGAGGCCAGCTGGTGAAAACCCGTCCGCAGCGTCTCGTGCCGCGCGACCACCTGGTTCCACGCGGCGCGCAGCCGACCGGCGTCGAGCGGCCCGTCGAGGTCGAGGATCCGCTGGCTCTGATAGACGTCGACGCCGTCGTCGGCGATGGCCCGTTCGAACAGCATGCCTTCCTGCAGCGGCGAAAGCGGCCAGATGTCGGTCAGCCCCGGTGTCGCGGCTTCCAGCTCGGTCACGTCCTGCTGCGCCAGTTCGACGAGCGCGAAGTCGGACGGCGTGTGCCCACCGGCGGCGGGATCGGCGGCGAGCGCCTTCAACGTTGCCAGCCAGGCCTCGCCGAGGCGTTCCACCGTGGCGGGGTCGAGATCCCGGCCGTCGATGGCGAGCCCCAGCCGGGGTCCGTCCGGCGTGTCCTGGACCTCCGCGCCGACCTCGACGGGGTGGGCCAGGATCATGTCCGGCCCGCCGCCGAGCGGTCCTTCACCCGCCGGCTGCCACGCCCTGTCCTTGGCGGAAAGGCTTGTCCGGCCGAGATAGTTGAAGCCGATCTGCGCGGACGGCAGCTCCGCGAGCCTGGCGCCGGTGTCGGGGTTGAGGTAACGCAGGAGCCCGTAGCCGAGCCCGTCACCGGGAACGGCGCGGATCTGTTCCTTGGCGGTCTTCAGCAACTCTCCGGGGCCGACATCGAAACGCACCGGGTGGACGCTGGTGAACCAGCCGACGGTACGCAGCAGGTCCTCGCCGTCGGCGGCCTCACGGCCGTGGCCTTCGACGTCCACCAATACCGCGCCGCCGGTCCCGCGCAACCGCGTCACCGCACCTGCGAGCCCGGCCAGCAGGACGTCCTGGATCCCGCAGTGGAAGGCGCCAGGCAACCGGGTGAGCAGGTCGTTCGCCACCTCGCAGGATACCGTCGCGGACCACGAGTGCGTCTTGCCCGGGCTCAGGTCCACGGCCGGTTCCGCACCGTCGAGGAGGGCGATCCAGCGTTCGGTTTCGGCCACGGTGCGCTCGTCGCGCGCCTGCTCGGCCAGCCGCCGCGCCCACTGCCGGTACGACGTCGCCACCGGTTCGAGCGCCGCGTCTTCGTAGGCCGAGCGCAGATCCGGCAGGATGATCCCCCACGACACCGCGTCGACGGCCAGGTGATGCGCCACCAGCGCCAACCGGCCCTGCCCGGTTTCCGGGGAGTCGATCCACACCGCGCGCAGCATGGTCCCGGCCGCCGGGTCCAGCGCGGCCGTCGCCTTGCGGACCTCGCGTTCGGCGGCCTCGTCCAGGTTCTCGGCGACGACCCGCGTCACGAGGGCGGCCGCGTCCACCGATCCCGGCTCAGGCACGATCAGCCGTCCCGATTCCACCCGTGCCCGCAGCAGATCGTGCGTGTCCAGCACGGCTTGCAGGGCCTTGACCAGCGCTTTCTGGTCGAAGTCCTCGGGGGTGATGATCACCCGTGCCTGCGCGAAGCCGGGGCGCGCGGCGTTCTCGCCCAGAGCGAGCATCACCGGTGTCATCGGGATCTCGCCGACACCAGTGTCCACAGTGGAGGGTCTTGCCGGGGCTTCCTTGGCCAGCGCCGCGAGCCGCTCGGGCGTCCGGTGCTCGAATACCAGCCGCGGCGTCAGGGAGATCCCCTCCCGCCGGGCGCGAGCGGCCACCTGCATCGACGAGATCGAGTCGCCGCCCAGCTCGAAGAAGCTGTCTTCGACGCCGACCCGTTCCAGCCCGAGGACGTCGGCGAAAACTCCACAAAGGACTCGCTCGTCCTCGGTCGCGGGCTCCCGGCCCGCCACCTTCGCGGAGAAGTCCGGCTCGGGAAGCGCCTGCCGGTCCACCTTCCCGTTGACGGTCAACGGAAGCTCGTCCAGTACCAGGATCGCGGCCGGGACCATGAACTCGGGCAGCGTCTCGGCGAGCTGCCCGCTCAGGCGCGCCGGATCGAGATCCTGCCCCGCTTCGGGCACGGCGTACCCGATCAGCTGCTCACCACGGGCGATCACCACGGCCTGGGCGACGCCGGGCAGCCGGGCGAGCGCGACCTCGATCTCCCCGGGCTCCACCCGGTAGCCGCGAATCTTCACCTGGTCGTCGGCGCGGCCGGCGAACGCCAGCGTGCCGTTCTCCGTCCAGGAAGCCAGGTCCCCGGTCCGGTACATGCGCCCGCCGGGCACGAACGGATCCGCGACGAAGCGCTCCGCCGTCAGCGTCGAACGGCCCAGATAGCCTTGCGCCACACCGGCTCCGGCGACGTACAGCTCACCCGGCAATCCCTGGGGAACAGGCCGCAGGAACGCGTCGAGGACGTACACGCGCCGTCCCGCGAGCGGACGGCCGATCGGCAGCACCGACCCCATCTCGTCGCCGGGTTCGAGCAGCCACCACGTCGCGCACAGCGTGGCCTCGGTGGGCCCGTAGAGATGCCGCACCCGCACGTCCGGGCAAGTCCGCCGCACCCGCTCGACCGCCGCGGGCGGCACCGCGTCGCCCCCGGTCAGCACCTCGCGCAGCCCGGCGACCGATTCCGGCGCTTCCTCGGCCAGCACCCGGAAACTCCCGGCCGTCAGGTGGGCGGCCGTGACCCCGGCCGCCACATAACCGGCCAGCGCCGGGCCGTCCACCGCGCCCGATCCGGCGAGCACCACCCGGGCACCCGACAGCAGCGGCACCCACATCTCGAACAGGGAGATGTCGAAAGCGTGCGAGGCGTGCATCAGCACCGCGTCGCCGGGACCGACGTCCCAGCCCGGCTCTCCTACCAGTGCCGCGACGTTTCCGTGCGACACCGCGACACCCTTGGGCATGCCCGTCGAGCCCGACGTGTACATCACGTACGCGACGTCGTCCACCGTGGCGCCGATCGACAGCCGAGCGGACTCCGCGACCGCCCGCCGGGTCTCCGGATCGTCGACGACGATCGGTTCCAGACCGCCGTCCAGGACGGCGTCCCGATGCGCTTCCGTGCACACGACCGCCGACGGCTCGGCGTCCGCCAGCATGAACTTCACGCGTTCCGCCGGATACGCGGGGTCCAGCGGGATGTACGCCGCTCCCGCCTTCCACACCGCGAGCAGCGTCGCGATCAGGTCGGGCGACCGGTCCATCACCACGGCGACCCGGTCGCCGCGCCGGACTCCCTTGCCGCTCAAGTACCACGCGAGCCGCTCGGCGCACTCGGCCAGTTCTCCGTACGACAGCGTTTCGTCACCGGCGACGACGGCGACCGCGCTTTCGTCCTGACGCGAGAACAGATCGGGCGCCAGTACATCCGGTGCCGGCTCGGCTGAGACACCCCACTGACCGACCGTTTCGCGCTCGGCCGCGCTCGACACGTCGATGTCGGCGACGGCAAGGTCACCCGACAGTTGCCGCAGCACGCCGGTGAATCGCTCGACGACGGCGCGCGCGGCGGCCTCGTCGTACAGATCCGTCAGGTAGTCGAGTTTGACGAGCATCGACTCGCCGGGGACGGCGACCAGCGTCAGCGGGTAGTGGGCCGCCTCCTGGCCCTGGTGCACGCGAATGCCGAAGGGCGCGGCGGAATCCGGCCCGCCGAGCTCACGCGGGAAGTTCTCGAAGACGATCATGGTGTCGAAGCTCGCGCCGGGTCCGGCCGCCTGCTGGATGTCCGCCAGCCCGACGAACTGGTCGGGAATCAGCGCCGACTGGCCCCTCTGCAACTCCGCCAGCATTTCGACGACCGGCGCCGAGCCGCGCAGCCGCGCGCGCACCGGGACGGTGTTGAGGAAAAGCCCCACCATCCCTTCCACACCGGGAAGATCCGGCGGGCGCGCCGAAACGACCGCGCCGAACACGACGTCCGTGCGGCCGGTCAACTGCGCGAGCACCATCGCCCACGCGCCCTGCACGACCGTGTTCAGCGTCAATCCGTTGCGGCGGGCCAGGTCTTCCAGCGACCGGGTGAGCTCCGACGGCAGCTCGACCGTGACGCTCTCGGGAATTCCGGGCGCGCGTCCCGGATCCGCGGGCGCCACCAGCGTCTGCGCTTCGAGGTCGCCGAGTTCCTTCGTCCAGGCCGCGAGCGCCTTCGTCTTGTCCTGACGGCTCAGCCACGCGAGATATTCGCGGTACGGCGTCACTTCCTGCAGCTCCGCCGCCGCGTACAGCGCCGACAGCTCGTCGAACACGATGGGCAGCGACCAGGCGTCCATGATCGCGTGATGGCAGGTGACCACCAGCCGGTGGCTGTCGTTGCCGAGCCGGATCAACGTCAACCGCAGCAACGGCGCCGTCGCGAGGTCGAACCGTTTCGTCCGGTCCTCCTCGGCCAGCTCCCGCACGGCCGCGTCGGGGTTTTCGAGGTGGGACAAGTCGATCTCGCGCCACGGCAGGTCCACCTGCCTCGCGATGATCTGCACCGTCTCACCCGATTTGCGCTGCCGGAAACAAGCCCGCAGCGACGCGTGCCGCGCCAGCAGCGCCTCCCACGCCGCGCGCAGCCTCGCCGCGTCGACCGGCCCGTCCAGCTCCAGGATCCAATGTCCGATGTAGACGTCGAGCCCTTCACCGTCGTAGACCGCGTGGAAGACCAGCCCTGCCTGCAACGGCGACAGCGGCCAGATGTCCTCGATCCGCGACTGAGCCATCAATATCTCCCTCGATCAGCGAAGTTCTTCGGCGAATCCCGTCCTGCGCGAAGTCGAGGCGCCGACGTCGAATGCGGCATGTCCCCCCACCGAATCGTCGCCCGAAGGGCCGACCCGGACAACATGTCCAACGGGCCCCGTTTCCGCCGTGAACGCGGGGGTGTGTGGAAATAGGGACGTTGAGTGTCCCTATTTCCACACACCCCCTACTGAACGTCAGCGCACCCGGCGACGCCAGGAGCGAAGGGGACTTTCCCCGCGTCCGATGCGGCGAAAGTCCCCTTCACGCCAGCTCACCCCGGCCGGGGTGTTGCGAAAGCCACTTTCGCAACCTTCAACGTTGCGAAAGTGGCTTTCGCAACGCCTCGCCTGGCCAACTCCGCGTCGCGAAAGCCACTTTCGCGACGTCTGATGTCCCGAAAGTGGCTTTCGCGACACCCAGACACCACAGGAAGCCGGAAAGCGAAAGGCGTCGTGAGTGGCGTTTCGGGTTATGGGGGGTAAGTCAAATGTGTCGAGGTCGCGGGCGGGGTCGCCGGTGAGGCGAAGGCTCCCTTCGCCGCGTCTGATGCGGTGATGGGAGCTTTCGCCCCGGCCACTCATCCGCGCCGGCCACCTCGCCACCGGCGCTCATGTCGCGAAAGCCACTTTCGCGACGTCTGATGTCCCGAAAGTGGCTTTCGCGACACCACCGAACGGTCCGGAAAGCGAAAAGGGGGTCGTGAGTGGCAAGGACGGTTCTAACCGTCCTTGCCACTCACGACCCCAATGCGAACCGCAGCCCTTACACGGTGTCGAACTCGGACTCGAGTTCTTCGATCTCGTCCTTCCCCATGTCGACCAGTTCGAAGTCGGCGGCGGGTTTCCGCGCCGCGGGGACCTCGTCCGGCTCCTCCCCCAGTTCGACGAACGACGCGAGCCCCGCCGGCGTCCGGTACTCGAAAACCTCCCGCGCGCCGAAGGTCATCCCCTCACGCCGCGCCCGCGCCGCCAGCTGCATCGAGACGATCGAATCGCCGCCCAGCTCGAAGAAGCTGTCGTCCGCGCCGACCCGCTCCAGGCCGAGCATCTCGGCGAAGAGTTCGCACAGCAGCCGCTCGATCTCCGTCACCGGCTCCCGGCCGGCGATGTGCCCACTGAAATCGGGTTCCGGCAACGCTTTCCGGTCGACCTTCCCGTTCGCGTTCACCGGCAGCGCGGCCAGCGCCATCACCACCGACGGCACCATGTACTCCGGCAACAGCCCGGCGATCCGCTCGCGCAGCCGCACCGGGTCCGCCCCGGTGCCGGACACGATGTAGCCGATCAGCCGTCCGTCGCGGACCGCCACCACCGCCTGGTCGACGCCCGGCTGGTCCGCCAGCACCGCCTCGACCTCGCCCGGTTCCACGCGATAGCCGCGGATCTTGACCTGGGTGTCCGCCCGTCCGGCGAAGACCAGCTCGCCCTCGTCGTTCCAGTACGCCAGGTCGCCCGTCCGATACATCCGCTCGCCGGGTGTGAAGGGATCGGCGACGAACCGTTCGGCCGTCAACGCGGTCCGGCCGAGGTAGCCGTGCGCCACCCCGGCGCCCGCGATGTACAGGTCGCCCGCGACGCCCGGCGGCAACGGCCGCAGGAAGACGTCCAGCACGTACAGCCGTCGTCCCGGATGCGGTTTGCCGATCGGCAGCGTCGAGCCCAGCTCGTCACCGGGCCGGATCACCTTCCACGACGCGCAGAACGTCGTCTCCGTCGGCCCGTAGGTGTGCAGGACACGCAGGTCCGGGCAGGCCTGCCGCACCCGCTCCACGGCGCCGAGCGGCACCACGTCCCCGCCGGTCTGGAAGTAGCGCAGACCCGCGAAGCAGTCCGGTTTCTCCTGCACCAGCGCGCGGAACTGGCCGGCGGTGAAGTTCACCGACGTGAGGCCCGCCGCCCCGTGCGCGGCGAGGGTGTCCGCGTCGATCACGCCCGGATCGGCGAGGATCACCCGCGCCCCCGCCACGAGCGGCACCAGGACCTCGTACAACGCCGGGTCGAATGTGTGCGGCGCGTGCATCAGCACCGCGTCACCGGGGTGCAGATCCCACACTTGGTAGCCCAGCAGCGCCGCGACGCCGCCGTGCGAAACGGCCACGCCCTTCGGCGTTCCTGTCGAGCCGGACGTGTACATCACGTACGCCAGGTCGTCCGCCCCGACCGGGACCAGGGACGCCCCACCCTCGACCGGATCGTCCACGTGGATCCGCGGATAGCCGGACGGCGTCGCGGTCCCGGCGCGGCACACCACCGCGGCCGCCGAGGAATCCTCCAGCATGAACGCGACCCGCTCGGCCGGGTAGTCCGGATCGATCGGCACGTACACCGCGCCGGCCTTCCACACCGCGAGCCAGGCCGCCAGCAGCTCCGCCGACCGTTCGACCACGACCCCGACGCGGTCGCCGCGCCGCACGCCCCGCGCCGTCAGCACCGTCGCGAGTTTGCCGGACCAGTCGTCGAGTTCCGCGAACGAATACTCCCGGTCCGCGGCCACGATCGCCGTCGCGTGCGGAGTCCGTTCCACCTGACGGCCGAACAGCTCCACCGCCGACGACGCGTCGACGATGTCGTCCGTTTCGTTCCAGCGCTCGATCACCAGCGCACGGCCGGCCTCGTCGAGGACGTCCAGCCTGCCGACCGGCGTCCCCGGTTCCGCGATGATCCGCTCCAGCACCAAGGTGAGCCCGTCCAGCGCCGCCTTGGCGACCGAGGCTTCGACGGCGTGATACTGCAGTTCGATTTCGAGGCTTTCGCCCGGCATGACTCCGAGGGTGATCGCGTACGGCGTCGCCTGGTTGAAGTCCCGCAAGGTCAGGCTGAGTTCAGACTGCGAACCGGTCGCCGGGTCGGCGTAGTTCTCGAACACGACGATCGTGTCGAAGCCCGCCTCACCCAGCTTCTGGATCTCCGGCAGGCCGAGATGGTGGTGCGCCATCATCTCCGACTGCCGCCGCTGCAGTTCCGTGAGCATCCCGAGGACCGGCTGGCAGGCGTCCAACCGCACCCGCACCGGCACGGTGTTGATGAACAGCCCCACGGTCTGCTCCGCGCCGGGCAATTCGGCGGGCCGACCGGAAACCACCGCGCCGAACACGACGTCCTGACGGCGCGCCAGCCGCGCCAGCACCAGCGACCACGCCCCTTGCACGAGCGTGTTGAACGTCAACCCGTTGCGGCGGGCGAACTCGGCCAGCGCGGAGGTGAACTCCGGCGAATGGCGGACGACCTCGCTCTCGGGCAGCCCATGCGCCTTTCCGGGATTCTCGGGAAGCCCGAGCGACGTCCCGTCGGCCCCGTCCAGTTCCGTGCGCCAAGCCGCCTTGGCCGCCTCCTTGTCCTGCTTTCCCAGCCAGGCCAGGTAATTCCCGTAGGAACCAGGGGCACGCGCGACGCCACCCGTCGCGTAGATCTCCAGGAGATCCGCCTCGATGATCGCCCGCGACCACCCGTCGATGAGCAGGTGATGGCTCGTGGTCACCAGGCAGTGCTTGTCCGGGCCGAGCCGGATCAGCATCAGGCGCAGCAGCGGTGGCCGCGTGAGGTCGAACCGCGTGGAGCGCTCCTTCTCCGCGATCACGCTCGCCTCGGCCAGCGCGTCCTCGTCGGACAGATCGGAAAGATCCCGTTCGGCCCACGGAAGCTTGACGTCCCGCGGGATGAGCTGGATCGTCTCGCCGTTCTTCCGCCGCTGAAAACTCGCCCGCAGCGCCGCGTGCCTACCGAGCACGATCTCCCAGGATCTCCGGAATCGCTCCGTGTCCAAGGGCCCGTCGATGATCTGCGACTGCTGGATGAGGTGGATGTCGGGCGCCTCGTCATCCAAGGAGGCGTGGTAGAGCATGCCCGCCTGCATCGGGGAAAGCGGCCAGACCTCGGCCAGTGCTGATCCAGAATTCGTCGTCGAAGTGTTCACGATGCCCGGCCTTCGCTGAGTTCCGCTGCCAATGCTTCGAAGCTCTCGATCTCGTCCTGGTCCAATTCGAGGAGACCGAAATCGGATGCGGTGTGCCCGCCCGCGGCGGGGTCTTCCGCTTGGGAAGCCAGTCCGGACAACACGGCCAGCAGTTCCTGGACCAGTCGTTCGATTCCGGCTTCGTCGAACACGTCGTCCGACCATTCGAGCAGGAGGATCAGTTCCGGTCCGTCCGGCAGATCCTGGATGATCGCGTTGACGTCCAGTGCGTGCGGCAGCCGCATGTCCGCGTCGATCGAGCCGCCGATCTCGCCGACCTGCTGCCACGCCCGCACATCACCACTTTCACCGGCGGCGAACCGGCCGAGGTAGTTGAACCCGATGCTCGCCGACGGCAGCGCCGCCAGCAGTGGTTCCGTCTCGGTGTTGAGATGCCGCAGCAACCCGTACCCGAGCCCGGCGCCGGGCACCGCGCGCGACTGTTCCTTGACCGCCTTCAGCAACGTCCCGGCCGCCGCGTCACCGGCGAGCACCCCGGCCAGGTCGATCCCGGAGACGTCGAGGCGCACCGGATGCGTGCTGGTGAACCAGCCCACCGTCCTGGACAGGTCCATTCCCTCGGCCGGATGACGGCCATGGCCTTCGACGTCCACCAGCACCGAGGCCGACGCGCTCCACCGAGCCACCGCTCCCGCGAGCCCGGCCAGCAGGACCTCGTGCACTCCGCAGTGGAACACCACCGGGGCCCGCCCCACCAGCACCGATGTCTCCGCCGAAGGCACCACCCACGACCGCGAACGCACCTCGCCCACCGGCTGCGGCTGTTCACCTTCCCCGAGAATCGCTTGCCACGCCGGGAGTTCCGCGACCCGCTCGGCCGAGACCGCCCACTCCTCCAGCAGACCCGCCCAACGCCGGAAGGACACCGTCACCGGCTCCAGTTCGGGTTTCCGCCCGGCGGCGACGGCCTCGCACGCCGTTCGCAGATCCGCCGCCAGGACTCGCCACGAAACCCCGTCGACCACGAGATGATGCGCCACCACGATCAGACGGCCGACCCGGTCCGGTCCGGCGTCCAACCACACAATTTGGACAACCACGCCCGCGGCGGGATCCAACCTTCCGACGGCCTCCCGCGCCGCCGCGGTCTCGTCCAGCTCGCCTTCGACCTTCACGTGCGTGAAGGTCCCGGCCGAGCCGCGCTCACCGACCACGAGCCGTCCGTCGACCATCCGCGCTCGCAGCATGTCGTGCGTGTCCAGCACCGCCGTCACCCCGGCGGTCAGCGTCTCCCCCGTCAGATCCGCCGGAGCGCCCAGGACCATCCACTGCGCGAATCCCGGCGCCGCGACCCCGTCCCCGAACAGTCGCATCACCGGCGTCAACGGGACTTCACCGACCCCGTCGGCGATCGATTCCCGCTTTGGCGCAAGCGCTTTCACCACCAACTGCGCCAACCGTTCCGGAGTCCGGTGTTCGAACACCTGCTTCGGAGTCAGCGCGATGCCGTCGCGACGCGCGCGGGACGCGACCTGCATGGACGAGATCGAATCCCCGCCCAACTCGAAGAAACTGTCCTCGACCCCGACCCGTGCCAGCCCGAGCACTTCGGCGAAGACCTCGCACAGGATCCGCTCGGCCTCGGTCGCGGGTTCCCTGCCGACCGTCTTCGACGAGAAATCCGGTTCGGGCAACGCCTTCCGGTCGATCTTCCCGTGCGCGGTCAGCGGCAGGACGTCGAGTGCCATCACCGCCGCGGGCACCATGTACGCCGGCATCCGCTCGGCGAGTTCGTTCCGCAGCGCCTCCGGATCGACGTCTCCCGGCGACACGTAGGCGACCAGACGGCCTTCGCGAACGGTCACCGTGGCCTGCGTGACCCGAGGATGGTTGGACAGCGCGAACTCGATCTCACGCGGCTCGACCCGGAACCCGCGGATCTTGACCTGGTCGTCGGCCCGGCCGGCGGACACCAGTTCGTCCTCGTCCGTCCAGTAGGCCAGATCGCCCGTCCGGTACATGCGCTCACCGGGGACGAACGGATCGGCGACGAACCGCTCGGACGTCAGCGCCGCGCGGCCCAGATATCCCCGCGCCACACCGATTCCGGCCAAGTACAGCTCACCGACGACTCCGCGCGGCAACGGCCGCAGGAACGCGTCCAGCAGATAACCGCGCACCCCGCCGATCGGCCCGCCGAACGGGATCACCTCGCCGTGCGGCGCCAGCGGCATGCTCACCGTCGCGCAGATCGTGGTCTCGGTGGGCCCGTAGGCGTTGAGCATCCGACGGTCGGCCGAGAGCCGGTCCACCAGTCCGGGCGGGCAGAGCTCCCCCGCCGCGGTCACCGTCTCGACCCCGGCCGGGAACACGTCGACGGTGGCCAGCACCGAAGGCGGCGCCTTCACGTGCGTGACGTCCCACCGCTCCAGCGTGTCGCTCAGCGAAGCCTGCGGCGGCAGGTCCTCGTCCGGCGGCATCACCAGCGTCGCCCCGGAAAGCAACGCCATCATCACCTCGGACACGATGGTGTCGAAGCCGAGCGCCGCGAACTGCAGGACGCGGGACGACGGCGTCACGGCCAGCCGGTCGATATGCGCCATCGCCAGGTTGCCCAGGCCCGAGTACGTGACGATCACGCCCTTCGGGGTTCCCGTCGATCCCGACGTGTAGATCACGTATGCCGCGTCGCGCATCCCCACCTTCGGCAGGACCGCGTCCGGGGCCGTCGAAAGGTCCAGCTCGTCGAGCACCATGAGCCGGTCCGCGAATTCCTCCGGCACCGCGTCGCGTGTCTTTCCCTGACACACCACCAGCATCGGATCCGCGCTGCCGAAGATCAGCTTCACCCGCTCGGCCGGATACGCGGGATCCACCGGGACGAAGACGCCGCCCGCCAGTGACACCCCGAGCATCCCGATCAGCCACCACGCGGACCGTCCGGCCACCAGGCCGACCCGGCGCTCCCGATCGACGCCCGCCGCCCGCAGCACGGCGGCGAACCTCCTCGCCCGGTCCCACAGTTCCGCGTAGGTCAGGTCGCCTTCGCCGTCGGTGACCGCAACGGCGTCCGGCCGTTCGGCCGCCATCCGCCCGATCAGCTCCGGCAGCGGCTCACCGTCGATCAACGCGGGTTCCCAACGGGGCAACGGGATCTCGCCCATGCCGGTCCGTCCGACGAGACCGGACGGATCCTCGACGACCGCTTCGAGCGCACCGGCGAACCAGTCCAGCAGGGAATCGGCGACGGCCCGGTCGATCTGCCCGCGCCAGAAGGCGAGCTGGATGCGGAACTCGTCGCCAGGGATCACCCCGACCGTCACCGGGTAGTGGGTCCCTTCGACCGTGCCCAGATACGAGAACTGCTCGGCGAAGTCCCGCGGGTAGTTCTCGAACACCAGCAGCGTGTCGAACATCGCGCCGGGGCCGGCCGTCTTCTGGATCTCCGTCAGCCCCAGGTGCTGATGCGGCATCAAGTCCACCTGGCGGCGCTGCAGACCGGCGAGCATGTCCACCACGGACTGCTTTCCGTCGAGCGAGACCCGCACCGGGATCGTGTTCATCATCAGCCCCGGCATCGCCTCCACGCCGGGAAGTTCGGCGGGACGGCAGGCGACCGTGGTACCGAACACCACGTCGGTCCGCCGCGCGAGCCGCGCCAGCACCAGCGCCCACGCGCCCTGCACCACCGTGTTGAGCGTCAGCCCGTGGTCGCGGGCGAACGTGGTCAGCCGGGTGTAGAGCTCCGGTGCGAGATGCGTGACGCGGTAGTCGTAGTCCGTCGCGGAGTCCGATTTGGCGACCAGCGCGGGCACGTCGATGTCGGACAGCTCGGCCTGCCAGGCCGCCCGCGCCGCTTCCTTGTCCTGCCTGTCCAACCACGCCAGATAGTCGCGGTACGAGGCGGCCGTCCGGTCCGGGAAACCACCGGAGGTGTAAGCCGCGGACACCTCGTTGAGGATCACCGCCACCGACCAGCCGTCGGTGAGGATGTGGTGGTTGACGACCAGCAGCCGATGCCGGTCCTCGCCGATCTTGAGCAGCACGAGCCGGAACAGCGGCGCCTTGGCGAGATCGAACCGGTCCCGCTGTTCCTCGGCGGACAGCGCCTTGACGGCCTGTTCGACATCGCTCGCGCCGGTCAGGTCGACCTCGCGCCACGGCAATTCGACGCGGCCGGCGACGGCCTGCACCGCCTTGCCCGACGCGAGCCGGTGGAAGGTCAGCCGGAGTTCGGGGTGCCGGGCGAAGACCGCCTCCCACACCGACCGCAGCCTGGCCACGTCCAGCGGTCCGGTCAGCTCCACGATCCACTGGGTCTGGTAGATGTCGGGACCCTGGTCGTCGAGGGTCGTCTGGAAGAGCAGCCCCGCCTGGAGCGGCGCCAGCGGCCAGACTTCGACGGCGTCCGGGACCGCGGCCGCCAGTTCCGTCTCGTCTTCCGCGGTCAGCTCGACCAGGGGTCCGTCGACGTGCTGGTCGGCCTCCACGGCGCCCGCCACCGCGGCCAGCCGCGCGGGAGTCCGCTCCCCGAAGATCTGCGAAGGCGTCACCAGCAGACCGGCCTTCGCCGCACGGGCCGCGACACGCACCGCGAGGATCGAATCCCCGCCCAGTTCGAAGAAGCCGTCGTCGACACCCGCACGGTCGATGCCGAGCACTTCGGCAAATAGTCCACAAAGGACACGTTCCGCCTCGGTGACGGGTTCGCGTCCGTCGGCCTTCGCCGTGAAATCGGGCGCGGGCAACGCCGCCCGGTCCACCTTGCCGTTGCCGGTCAGCGGCAGCGCCGCCACCGCCATCACCACGGCCGGGACCAGGTAGTCCGGCAACACGGCTCCGAGCCGCTCACGAACGAGCGCGGGGTCCACGTCCGCCACCACGTACCCGATCAGGCGGCCGTCGATCGGCACCACGACGGCCTCGTGGACGTCCGGCTGCGCGGTCATCGCGGCTTCGACCTCGCCGGGTTCGATCCGGAACCCGCGGATCTTCACCTGGTCGTCGACGCGGCCCGCGAAGAGCAGGTCGCCGTCCGGTGTCCACTTCGCGAAGTCACCGGTGCGGTACATCCTCTCGCCCGGCGCGAACGGATCCGCCACGAACCGCTCGGCGGTCAGCCCGGGCCGGTCGAGGTAGCCGTCGGCCAGCCCGGCACCGGACAGGTAGAGCTCGCCGACCACGTCCGGGGCGGCCGGCCGCAGCGAGTCGTCCAGCACCCACGCCTGCCGTCCGGCGAGCGGACGGCCGATCGGCAGGACCGCCACCGGGTCGTCCTCCGGTTCGAGCACGTGCCACGTGGCGCACAGCGTCGTTTCCGTCGGCCCGTACAGATGCCGGATCCGCGCGCCGGGCGCGGCGTGGCGCACCCGGTCCACCGCGTGCGCGGGCACCAGGTCCCCGCCGGTCAAGATCTCGCGCAGCCCCGCGAACGACTCCGGCGCTTCCTCCGCCACCGCACGGAAACTGCCCGCCGTGAGATGCGCCCGCGTCACCCCGCCCGCGACCGCCTCCCGCAGCCGCCGGGCGTCCACCGGCCCCGGGGCGGCGATCACGACCCGGGCGCCCGACACCAGCGGCACCCAGATCTCGCACAGGGAAGCGTCGAAGGAATGCGGCGCGTGCATGAGGACCGCGTCGTCGGGTTCCATCGCCCAGCCGGAATCCCCCACGAGTTCCGCGACGCTGGAATGCGGGACGGCGACACCCTTCGGCTTGCCCGTCGAGCCGGACGTGTACATCACGTACGCCAGGTCCTCCGGGCTCGCCGGAACGATCGCGACGTCGCCCGCGTCGTCCGTCACGACGATCGACTCGGTCCCTTCCGGGACGTTGTCACGCGTCGCGGCCGAGCACAGCACCAGGGACGCGCCCGAATCCGCGACCATGAACGCCACCCGCGGCGCGGGATACGAGGCGTCCACCGGCACGTACGCGGCGCCCGCCTTCCAGACGGCGAGCAGCGCGACGAGCAGATCCGCCGAACGGTCCAGCATCACCGCGACCCTGCGGGCGCCACGGGCGACCAACCGCCCGGACAGCCTGCCCGCGAGTTCGTCGAGCTCCCGGTACGTGAGGACCCGGTCCCCGTCGACCACGGCCACCGCGCCGGGGGCCCGGCCCACCTGCCTGGCGAAGAGATCGAGCACCGTCGGTGCGGCCTGTGCTGCGGAACTCATCGTCATCCTCCGTAGACCACGGTGTCCAGCGGTTCCGGCTCTTCGTCGAACTCGTCTTCCTCGGGTTCCGGCTTGGGTGCGTTGTTCTCCGGCCTGGCGAACTGCGTGTGGTACAGCTCCGAATACAGCCCGCCCCGCGCCAGCAACTCGTCGTGCGTCCCGCGTTCACGGACCGTTCCGCCGTCGATCACGAGGATCTGGTCGGCCTCGCGGATCGTGGACAACCGGTGCGCGATCACCAGCGACGTCCGATCGCGCAGCGCGGTCTTGAGCGCCCGCTGGACGGCGGCCTCCGACTCGGAGTCCAGATGCGCGGTGGCCTCGTCCAGCACGACGACCGTGGGCGCCTTCAGCAGCAACCGGGCGATGGCCAGGCGCTGCTTCTCCCCACCGGACATGCGGTAGCCGCGGTCGCCGGTGACGGTGTCGAACCCGCGGGGCAGCGACTGGATCAGCTCCCAGATCTGCGCCCCCTTGCAGGCTTCGACCAGCTCTTCCTCGGTGGCGGTCGGGCGGGCGTAGAGCAGGTTCTCCCGGATCGTGTCGTGGAAGAGGTAGGCGTCCTGGCTGACCACGCCGACCGTGCCGCGGATCGAGTCGAAGGACAGGTCGCGCAGATCGTGCCCGTCGAAGCGGACCGCGCCGGCGTTCGGGTCGTACAGCCGGGAGACCAGGTGCGTGATGGTGCTCTTCCCCGCACCGGACGGGCCGACGAGCGCGGTGAGGGTCCCCGAGGGCGCCTCGAAGCTGATGCCGCGCAGGACGTCCGCAGTCTTGTCCCCGTTCTCGCGTTTGGTCCGCAGGTGTTCGAGCGACGCCAGCGAGACCTCGTCCGCGGTGGGATAGCGGAACACCACGTCGTCGAACTCGATACCCGGCGCCTTGCTCTGCTCGAGTTCCTTCGCGTCCGGGCGTTCCTGGATCAGCGGCTTGAGGTCGAGCAGCTCGAAGATCCGCGCGAAACTCACCACCACGGTCTGCGCGGTCTCCTGCAGCCCGGACAGCTGGGTGATCGGCCCGAACAGCCGCCCGAGCAGGGTGGCGATGGCGATGAGCGTCCCGAGCTGGAACGCCCCCTCGATCACGAGCCCGCCGCCGACCCCGTAGACGACCGCCGTGGCGACCGAGGCCATCAGCGCCATCATGACGAAGGACATCCGGGCCCAGATGGAGATGCTCACGCCGATGGTGCGGATCTTCCCGGCGCGCTTGCGGTAGTCGGCCATCTCCTCGTCCGGGCGGCCGAAGAGTTTCGAGAGCATCGCGCCCTGGACGTTGAACCGCTCGTGGAGGAGCCCGCCGAGCCCGGCGTTCGTCTCCATCAGCGTTCCGGTGCGGCGCTGGATGATCCGCCCCACCCAGATCCAGGGGAGGACGAACAGCGGGACCAGCACCAGCGTGACCACGGCGACCAGCCAGGACAGGTAGAACAGCTCGACCAGCACGAGCAGGACGGTGACCACACTGGTGGCCGCCATCAGCAGATGACCGAACGCCTGCTGCGCCATGATGAGCTCGGTGTGCAGCCTGCCGACCAGCACCCCGGTCTGGGTGCGGGTGAAGAACGCGATCGGCAGCCGCCGGACGTGGTCGAGCGCCTGCACCCGGAGGTCGTAGGTGACCCCCTCCCCGATCTTCGCGGAGACGTAGGCGGACAACAGCGACAGCAGCGCGCCCGCCACGGCGAGGCCGGCGGTCAGGACCGCCATCAGGATGACGACCCCGAAGTCGTTCTTCAGGATGCCGCCGTCGATGAGCTCCTTCATCAGCAACGGAGTCGCGACGACGACGAACGCCTCCATCGCGGCGATGAGGACGAAGATCGCCACCTTGCCGACGTGGGGGCGGAAATACGCGAGGACTCTGCGCACCGTCCCCGGACGGACCCGGTTCGACCAGGGATCGGGGTCGTCATCGCTCTTGGGCGACGCCCCGAAGCGCAACATTACTTCCATTTGGGCATCCCTCTCACGCACGAAGTCGGCAAGCTCAATCGTGCTGAATCGTGTCGATGTCCACGAGTGGCCCCCGGCGAACATCTCGGGTCTGTTCGTCCACAAAGGACGTTGTCCGTTCCGTGGCCGTGTCGCGAAAGCCACTTTCGCGACGCCTGATGTCCCGAAAGTGGCTTTCGCGACACGCCTCGGCCACCTGGGCAGGCCGACGTGGGCCGAAGGGGCCCATCACCGCATCAGACGCAGCGAAGGACGCCTTCGCCCCGCTACCGCGCCACGGTCCCCGCTACCGCGCCTCCACCCCCACTACCGGGCCACGGCCGGACCGGCAGGAATCCGGCCCTGGCCGTCCACCCCGCGCCACAGCAGATCCGTCACGTCGTCCAGGTCGCCCGCCCGCAGCGCCGACGCCGCCGCGGCCAGATCGGCCGCGACCCGGTCGAGCACCGCCGCCACCGGCAGCGCGTTCCCGGCGAGGATCTTCCGCCACAGCAAAGGATTTCCGGCCGCGATACGGGTGACGTCGCGCAACCCCTGCCCGGCGAGGCGCAGGGCGACGTCGTCGCCGCCCGCCAGGCTCGCCGCCACCGCCGAGGCGGCCACGTGCGGAGCGTGCGACACCAGCGCCACCGCCGAGTCGTGCTCGGCCGCGCCGACGGTGACGGCCTCGGCCCCGCACAGCGACACCAGTTCGCGAGTCAGCCGTAGTGCCTCTGCCCCGGTTTCGAGGCCGGGACACAGCGCCCACGGGCGGCCCGCGAACAGGCCGGCGCGCGCCGCGGCCGGACCGGATCGCTCCCGTCCCGCGAGCGGATGCCCTGGCACGTAAGAGATCAGGTCGCAGCCGAGCCGTTCCGCGTCGGCGATCGGGCCGGCCTTGACGCTGGCGACGTCGGTGTACGCCCGTGCCGCGCCCTGCTTCTGGAGCGCGGCCAGCCGCTCCCCCACCAGCTGCGGCGGGACGGCGATCACCGCCAGATCCACTTCCTCGCCGGTCCATTCGCGGCCTGCGCCGAGCTCCCGCGCCACCCGGACGGCGTGTTCGTCGATGTCGGTGAGATGGACGGCGACACCCTTTTCCCTCAGGGACAACGCGGCCGACGTGCCGATCAGGCCGGTGCCGACGACAAGCGCCTTCTCGATGGTCACGACTACTTCTTAGGCCGCACTCCCGGTGATGTCGAGCCGTGGAGCTGGGCACCGCGCGGGGAACACGAAGGGGACTTCTCCGTGTGCGGTGCGGAAAAGTCCCCCTCGGGCCTACGCGATGTCGTCCGCGATCACCGTGCGGCCAGGTCGGTCGCCCTGCTCTCCAGATGATCCGCGAACCCCGCCCAGACCCGGGCGTGATCCCTGGCGAATCCGGCGACCACGCCGTACAGGTGCGGCGGGACACCGTGCAGGATCCGTTCCCATTCCTGCCCGTCCATCGAGTGCATGGCGAGCATGCGCAACAGGATCCGCCCGACCTCGCTCAGCCGCAGTGCCGGGTCGGCCTTGAGCCGCTCCAGCACGGTGAGCCGTTCCCGGTCCAGCGAGTGCCCGAGGTCGGTTTCCGTCAGGCTCAACGGATCCGGCTTCGCGCGCAGCCTCCTGCTCCCGTCCGGGGTCGGGCTTTCCCCGCGTTCCAGCCTGCCGCGCACGTCCCGGACCGTCTCCGGGGAGATGCCGACCTGCTTGGCGACCTGACGCAGGGAAAGACCGGGATCGTTGCGGATCAGATCGGCGGCGAGCTTCCGCCGCTCCGAGCTGTCGACGGGCCGGATCCGCCCGTCCCGCCCGATCCTGGCGCCGTTTCCGCCTTCGCCGCCACGCCTGCGCAGGTCGGCCACGGTTCCCGCGGAAATGCCGGTCGCCGAAGCCACCCGCCGGTCGGACCACTGCGGATGCGTCCCGATGATCTGGACGGCCGCCCGTTTCCGATCCGCCAGTGAAAGCGGCAGACCGTGCCGGATGTTCGCTTCCACCGCGAGCACGAAGGCGTCGGATTCGGCGCCGTCGATGAACCTCGCGGAGATTTTCGTATCGCCTCGTACTCGTGCCGCCTTCAGCCGGTGCAGGCCATCGACCACCTGCATCGTCGGTCGGTGAACGAGAATGGGCGGTAACTCCCACTCCGCCGACAACAGTGTCTCGACATGCTCTGGATCCTCGCCCGAAGTACGCGGCGAACAAGCAGTGGACAGTCTCGACAGCTCGATTTCGACGACAGGGAGAGCGGACAAGTCAACTCTCGTCGGATCCACCTAGCCCCCATTGAATCTGTTGATTCAGCAACTTTCAGACACGGCACGGAAACCCCACCGTCCAACTGCCCGGCTTCGGTGGTTGGACACCATGAACCCGTCCGACGCCGGCTTCGGCCGCAGGGCGGGATGTCCTCGACGGTGAGGAACCCTCAAGCGCCACAGGCAGAACCGCATGCGGCGGCCCGCCTCGACGGCCTCCCAGCTGACCGTTGGCGCGTATTCCGACGAACTACCGAAGCTGAACGGCATCCTCCCATCGCCCCGACGGCGATCTGCGGGACGAACGCTCGACGGCTTCGGCCGGCAGGACCGACACTTGGTCAGCCTGACGAAACCGACACCCGCTTCGGCGCGAGGTCCCGGACATGTCCGATCTTATGACTCCATACCTGCTCGGTTCAGAGGATCGGCGAGTGAAGTCTTTGGTTTGGCTCGTGGTCGCGAGTCACCGACGCACCCCCTCTGTCCCCAGCAAAGCGTGCACACCATGTCAGCCCCAGCTGATGCGCACCTGTGCAGCATGGCATGAACAATCCATGTCGGCAATTGACGAACAGTGTGATTTTCGTAGTGAACGAGGCGCTCAAGATCAATATCCGGAACTCCGCATGCGGTATTGACTCGTTTGACGAACATAAGTAAAGGGCCCGCGTACAAGCTTGTTCCCGGTTGTCCCGTTAGCCTGTTCGCAGGTCTTGTTAGGCCGTTCGCGCGGCTCGTCTTCTTCCCGGATGATCACAGCACCGGCGGTTCACGTTCCGTTCTTCGACACTTGTTCACACGAACGGCCGAGCCCGCGTCCCAGGGTCCGGGCGAAATATCACCCTCCCGGGGATCACCCACGAGCAAAGCGAAGGGTGGCAGGCTGGAAGCCGGCCCCGGTTCGCCGTCCACCGATCCCGGAAGGAGGTTCGTGCGCACAGGACAGGAAAAGGACAGCGTTCGACCTCCGCCGGGGACCGGCCGGGCCACGCCGTACTCACATTCATGGGATGAAATGGTGTTCGCGGCAATTGTCGCCGCGTGAGCCTTCACGAACCCCGAAGCGCGTGAAGGCCCCCTTCCCTCGGCTGAACCGAGGGAAGGGGGCCTTCACGCGCGACACCTAGGCGATGGGGAAATCGAAATAAGTGTCCGGGTAGGGCTCGTCCTTCAGGTTGTAGTGCCACCACTCGCACTCGTACGACCTGAAGCCCGATCCCTCCATGACCGCACACAGGTGCGCGCGGTTCTTCGTGGCCTCTTCCGTGACGCCCGCCGCCCCGTGATGCGAGACGACGTCCATCAGGTCGTGGTCGCCACCCATGTCGGCGAGCTCGCCGGTGTCCAGGTGGTAGAGCGTCAGGTCCACGGTGCTACCGCGGCTGTGTCCCGATTTGGTGGCCACGTAGCCCTGTTCGAACATCTGCGGCCGGTCGATGTTCGGATAGTGCCTGGCCTTCTTCCGGCCGTCTTCGGGCTCTTCCGCCCAGCGCATGAAGCGGTCCACGGCGCGCTGCGGGCGATACCCGTCCCACAGGAGCAGACCGAAGCCGAGCTCCTCGGCCTTGTCCCGCGCCTTCTCCAGCGCCGCGCAGAACGCCCGCGTGCCGACGATCCGGTTCACCAGGTACCCGTCCACCGGCTTGCCGGTGAAGTTGTCCCACGTGGCGTACTTGGCGTCCCAGCGAATTCCGGAGACGACCTCGTCTACGAAGACGAAATCATCCTTCATTCGTCACGGCCCGCCAGCGTCAGGTTCACCAGCCGGTCGATCACGTCGCCGAGCGAGAGGCCGGCGGCGTTCATCATGCGCGGGTAACGGCTGTACGAGGTCAGGCCCGGCAGGGTGTTGACCTCGTTGAGCACCACGCTGCCGTCCTCCTTGAGGAACAGGTCGACGCGGGCGAGACCGCGGCAGCCCAGGGCACGGTAGATGACCTTGGCCGTCTCCTGGACGAGGTCACGCGACTCGTCCGGGATGTCGGCGGGGACGATGAAGCTGGAGTTCTCGGAGCCGGTCTCGGGGCTCTTCTCCTGGTGGATCTTGAAGAAGCCGTGGGTCAGCGCGACCCGGTCGACCTCGCCCGCGAACAGGTCCTCGTCGTTGCCGAGGATCGAGCAGCCGATCTCGCTGCCGATGACGGCCTCTTCGATCAGGACCTTCGCGTCGTACTGGCGCGCCTCCGCCAGCGCGGCGGGCAGCTCTTCCTTCGCGGAGACCTTGCTGACGCCGAACGACGAGCCGGAGCGGGCGGGCTTCACGAAGACCGGGTAGTTCAGCTGGTCCGGGTCGACGTCGTTGTCCGGCGTGACGATGTAGAACGTCGGAGTCGCGATACCCGCGCCGCGGACGACGGAATAGGTGAGGGCCTTGTCGATGCACATGACCGAGCTCGGGAGGTCGCAGCCGACGTAGGGGATGCCGGAGATCTCCAGCAGGCCCTGCATCGCGCCGTCTTCGCCGAACTTGCCGTGCAGCACCGGCAGCACCACGTCGAGGGCGATCGTCTCGTACTTGCCCTCGTCCAGCACCAGCAGACCGTGCACACCGCGGTCCGGCGACAGCACGGCCGGGCGGACGTTCCCGCTCTCCCAATCCTCGGCGGGGCCGTCGCAGAGCATCCAGGAACCGCTCTGGGTGATCCCGATGTAGTACGGCTCGTACTTCTCGAGGTCGAGGTGCTTCTGGACCTCGCGCGCAGATTTGATGGAGATAGGATGTTCTTCGGAAAGCCCGCCGAACAGAATTCCGATTTTCAGCCTACCCATACTACTTCCCGCTTTCGAATTGGAGACAATTGATGATGGAGTTTTCAACAGTGTCACTCAGCGCGTGGTCCGTGTAATAGGCGGTATGCGGACTGATGAGCACGTTCGACAGTTTTTCCAACCGCAGCAACGTCTTGCTCTCTATCGCCTTGTTCCGGCAGTCGGCGTAGAAGATGCCTTCCTCTCCTTCGAGGACGTCCAGCGCCGCTCCGCCCAGTTTTCCGCTTTCCAGTGCCGAAATGAGGGCTTCGGTTTCGATCAGCGGGCCACGTCCGGTGTTGATGACGTACGCGCCGTCCTTCATCCGCTCGATGTTCTTCTCGTCGAGGAGATGATAGGTATCCGTGGTGAGCGGCACGTGCAGTGTCACGATGTCGCTCTGCTGCAGCAATTCGTCGAGAGGGACGTACTCGGCCGACGCGGTCAGCACCGTGTCGTAGGCGAGCACCTTGCAGCCGAAACCGCGCAGCCGCTCCAGGACGGCGACCCCGATACGCCCTGTTCCGACCACTCCGACGGTCAGATCGCGCAGTTCTTTCCCGCGCACCTCGTTCAGCCGGTAGTCGTGGACCTCGGTGCGGCGGATGATGGACTTGGCGTCGCGCACCGCCATCAGCATGAGCATGAGCGTGAAGTCGGCGACACTGTCCGGCGAGTAGGCGACGTTGCCGACGGTGATGCCGACGCTCGCCGCGTACTCCACGTCGATGTGGTTGAAGCCGATGCTCCGCGTGGAGATGTATTTCACGCCCGCATTGCCGAGCGCGAGAAGAATGGAGTTCGTGACCTTGGTCTTGTGCCCGATACTGATACACCTGTTTCCGGCGACCAGTTCGATATTGTCCTCGGAGACCGGCTCATCGACAATGGTCGGCACAATACCGAAACGAGGTGCCATCTCCCGGAACAGGGCGGCCTCGTCCTGCCCGCATCCATAAATCGTGATTCCCGTTGCCAAGACGGCCGAGGAGGGGGCGGACGCCAGCGATCCGGTGCGGGGGGCAGCTGATCGCGCTGGTTCGCTGTAGGTCATGCCCGACATTGTAGGCAGCGCGATGTTGCCGCTTCTTATGGGGTTTTCGATGCCCCGACAATAAGTTACCAACTGGTAGCGCCGAGTGCACGACGTTGTCCTTCACCTGCGCCGCACAGCTCTATCGCAGATCTTGCCCGCCTGCCCCTGGCGTCGAAACCGTCCCGTGACGGATGCCACAAAGCCACCCTGACACGAGGTCCGCGAGGGCTTCCGGAGCATCCCTCGCCACGAGGTGCCCCGCCGCCGGAACACCGGCGACGGCGACCCTGGGGTTGGCCTTGCGCAAACGATCCACATCGGCGTCGCGGAGCGGTGAGCCCTGTCCGGCGTGCACCACCAGGATGGGCAGGTCCAGGGCCCCGGCCGTCGCGAGCAGGGCGGAACCCGAGCCGAGGACGTCCTCCACCAGGCGGGTGTAGCGGCCGGCGAGCCCGTGGAAGTCGAGCCACGCACGCGCCCTGGCGGGTTCGATGTCCGGTACGACGTCGACGAGCACGAGCCCGGAGGCCCTGGCCGCGACGGCGGGATCCGCCAGCGCGGCGATGGCGGCCAGGCCACCGACCGAGGCACCCGCGAGGACGATCGGCGCGGGCTGGCTTTCGACCATCCCGGCCACGTCGCCGGCCAGCGCCCGGAGCGTGGTCGCCCGGCCGGAACTGTCCCCGTGACCGCGCAGGTCGAAGGCCACCGACCGGAAGCCACGCCGGGCCAGCACCGCGGCGACCGGCGCCCAGACCGCACGGCGCTCCCCGCCCGCGTGCAGCAGCAGAACCGTCGGACCGGCGCCGGTCACCGTGCCCCGCAGAGTGACATCCCCCAGCTCAAGACTGATTTCGGTGGTCATGACAGCCCCCTTACCTTGGCCTGTCAAGGTAGCGCAGATACCTTGGCGCATCAAGGTACGATGCCGATCGTGACGACACCCCGAGCACGACGGACCCCCGAAGAGGCCCGGCGACTGATCCTCGACGCCGCCGCTTCACTGCTCAGCGAGTCCGGTGTCGCCGCCGTCCAGATGCGTGCCGTGGCCGCGCGGGTCGGCATGACCGACGCCGGCGTCGCCCATCACTTCGGCAACCGCGAGAAACTGCTCGCCGAACTCCTCCGGCATGGTGGCCGCCGTCTCCGGGACGCGCTTCGGGACCTCCTCGCGAGCTGGCTGGACCGCGGCGCCGACCTGCTCGAACTCGTCGAGGCGCTGCACGATCTGTACCGGAACGGCTACGGCGAGCTCGCGGTGGCGCTGCACGCGGCGGGCTGGCACGACCCGGGCAGCGGGATGCTCGACCCGGTCGTCGACGCCCTCCACCGGCTCCGGCCGCCCGGTTGCTCTCTGGACGACACGCGGCTCGCCGTCGCCGCCCTGCATCAGGCGATGGCCACGGAAACCCTGTACGGGAGCGATTTCCGGCGCAGCGCCGGGCTCACCGGAACCGCGGCGGACGACTCGGCCGCGCAAGTGCGCTGGTGGGCGCGGCAACTGCACCTCGCCCTCGTGAGCGGTAAGGACGGTTAGAACCGTCCTTACCGCTCACGATCAGGACAGACGCTCCCCCAGGCCTTCGACGGCGCCGAGCGCTGTTCGCAGCTCGGCGGCGTACTCTTCGGCCCCGGCCCGCAGGCCCCGTTCGACAACGCCCACGGCATCGAACGCCTCGACGTCCCCGCCGCTCAGCGCGGCGACCGACTCCTTGACGATGGCGCCGAGCAGCAGTTCTTCCGGCACCTCCGGCGTTCCTTCCAGCGGCCAGACGAGGTCGTCGAGCACACTCTGCCCGCCGACTTCGCGGACCAGGCCCGCCGCGGTGATCCCCGGAACCCGGAAACCCTCCGGCAGTACCGCGCGAAGGCTCAGATTGTGCGAAAGCCAGTACAGCAGCTGCCCGTTCACCTCCAGCTTGACCGGCTTCGGCGCCAGCCACAGCGTGAGATTCACGTAGTACTCGGTGAGGCGGTCGAGCACTTCGCCGCCTTTCTCGAAGCCCCACAGGTTGATGTCGAAATAGTGGTGCCACGTGGCGTCGGCGACAATCCGCCCGACCCCGGCCGCCGCACCGTCGTACGCACTGGTCACGCCGTAGACCTTGCCGTCGCGTTTGTCGGTGCCCTGCGCGATGATCTCGGGTTTCGGCTGGCCCGCGCGCCCCGACGGCCACACGTCCGCCGGAAGCCGCTCGGGAATGAGCAGCTGTCCTTCGTGCATGTGGTCGGGGAAGACGGTGATCGGGCCCCGCCTGCCCTGGAACAACACGTGCGGCCTGCCCAGCCGCCTCCGCAGGATGAGCTCCTGCGGATACGGGTCCAGGTCGTTCGGGATCGGGTTGTTGATGTCACTGCCCCACGGGTCCGGCTGGTGGGTGTTGTGGCTGAACTCGATACTCGAGTCCGGCCGGTCGTTCCACTCCCGCAGCTCACCCGCGCGCGGGACCCGGTGCCCCAGCGCCCGGCCGAGGTTCAGGTAGTCGGGCAGCGACGGATCCGCTCCCGGCGGGCGCGGATTCGAGTGGTCACCGGTGATGAGCACGCCACCGCCGGCGTCCATCCAGGCCCGCAGCGCGGCGACCTCCGCGTCCACGAGCTCGTTTTCCGGCTCTCCCGGCATATTGGACGGCAGGAAACCGAAGAACCACACCTGCTCGTATCCGGTGAGAACGTCGGAAGTGAGTTTGTTGGCGGCGTGCCCGCCTTCGTGTCTGTTGATCAGATCGATCTCGAACTCGGCGAAGAACGGCTGATTCGCCAGAATGAGATCACGGACGATTCCCAAGGAAAAGCCGTTGTTCCCGGTGAAGCCGACAAGATCGGTGTAGAACAGAATTCTGATCTTCGGTTTGGCCAGCGGACTGACCTGGTCGGCGACAAGACGTGCGTCGAACATTTTTGATTCCCCCTAGCTCGCGGCGCCCTGCCGTCCTCCCCGGCGGCGCCGTCCCTTCCACGTATACCGGAACTTCCGGCGATTCCGCAGAGACGATGCCGCGCTGAGGATTTCGCCGCGATCAAGAAGTGAATCGCACGAAATCCTTTTCCCGGCCCCGCGAAGCCGCCCCGGAGTGCCTGCGCGAGGATGCGGGGATGGGTTACCGGACCTGGATGCGGTACTTCACACCGTCCGCCGTGCATCGACGGCTGGGCCTGGTGTGCCTCGGTGTCGGGCTGCAGCACGGAACCCTGCCCGTCGTGGGGCCGCGCGTGCTCGACCATTACGTCGCCGTCGTGGTGTCCAAGGGACGCGGCTGGTTCGCCGTGGCGGGCGGCGACCGCCAGGAGGTCGTCGCGCCCGCGTTGCTGTGGCTCGTCCCCGGCGTCGGGCATCACTACGCGCCCGACCCCGCGCACGGCTGGGAAGAGTGCTTCGTCGATTTCGACGGCAGCGCCGTGGACGCCTACGTGGAACTCGGTTATGTCACGCCCGCGACGCCGGTGGTACCGCTGGGCGACGTCGAGGTCGTCCGCGACATCGTGAGCCGGATCGTGCGCTGCGCGCGAGGCGGCAGCCCGCTGGCCCAGGTCGACGCCTCGGCCGCCGTGCATCACCTGCTGGTGGCCTTGCGACGCGCCGCCGACAGCACCCCGAGTGACGGCTCCCTGCTGGAGGCCCTGGCGCGGGACGCCCTGTTGCCGATCAGCGTCGCGGAGATCGCGGCCCGCCGCGGCATGACGCTGGCCGAACTGCGCGCCGCCGTGCGCCGGAGCACCGAGACCGGTTTGAAGGACCACCTGCTGACCCTCCGCCTCAACCGAGCCAAGGAACTCCTTGCCACCACGCGAATACCGGTGCAGGAGGTGGCGCAGGCGATCGGTTACGAGGACGCCGCCTACTTCAGCAGGCTCTTCACCCGCCGGGTCGGCGTCTCCCCCGCGCGTTTCCGCGAATCGCGCGTCCAGGCCGTCCCCGGCGGCTGGAGTTCGCGCGTTCCCCCTCCCGACGACCCTCCGCTCGTGCCGACGGACTGAGCTTGGACTTCCGCACCGCACCGCTTGGACTTTCCGCGCAATAACTGCATGAACAACGCTTGAAGTTGAGCGAACTCGTTGACTTACGCGCAACAACGTTCATAACATCGGCGCCCGCCCCGCCAACTGTGGTGCGGGTCACCCTTGGGAGAGAGTCATGCGGACCCTGCCTCTTCTCGGCGCCGCGGCCTTGGCCGTGGCGGCGACCACGGTGGTTCCGGCGTCGTCCGACGCCGCGCCGCCGGACGCGACGTACACCATCACGGTCGACGCCAAGAAGTCGTTCAGCCCGACCACCGACACCCCGGCGAGTACCTATGTCGACAAGGACGGCACGTTCTACTTCCAGCAGGCGGCCGCGCTCTACGGCGCGGACCAGCCGCGCGAATGGGACTTCTACAGCGGACGCGATTTCGACAGCTTCACCAAGCACCCGATCAGCACCGCGGTGAACCCGGCCAACCCCGCCGACCGCAACGACGACACGACCTGGCGCTGCAACAACAGCCCCACCGGCAAGGAATCCACGGACCCGCCGGCGGGCTCGGGTTATTCGCAGCGCAACTTCTGCGATCTCGTCGGCACCTGGGTCGATCCGGACACCGGCGACTGGTACGGCCTGATCCACAACGAGTTCACGCCCGAACCGTTCGGCGCGTACTCGTTCTCCCACTACGACGCGATCGACATGGCCGTGTCGAAGGACCAGGGGAAGACGTGGACCATCAAGGACCACGCGATCACCTCGCCCTACAGCACCAAACGCGGTGACACGGCGGCGTTCCCGCATCAGACGTTCGACTACGGCGACGGCGACCCGCGCCTGTTCGTCGACACCGCCTCCGGGTACTTCTACGTCTACTACGGCTCGCGCATCGTCCCGAAGGCGGGCGCGGGCGGCCCGATGACCGGGCTGGCGCACGTCGCCCGCTCGCCGATCTCGGCCAAGATGGCGTCCGGCTCGTGGCAGAAGTGGTTCGACGGCGGCTGGACCCAGCCGGGCGTCGGCGGCCGCGAGAGCAACATGGTCCCCGTTTCCGCCTCGGGCGACACCGGCTACACGCCCGTCGCGGACGACTACGACCCCGCCAACACCGGCAACGTCAGCCAGCAGATCGCCGCCGGGCAACTGCCGCGCAAATCGGATCTGTTCATCATGAACATCGCCTACAACGCGCATCTCGGGCTCTACATCGGCGCGCCGGAAGCCGTGGACAGCGTGGTCCCCCAGCGCTATTACGTGACCGACGATCTGACGACACAGAAATGGCGGCTGATCGGCGACACCGGGAGCTACACCAACCAGTCCTGGTACCGCTGGTTCGTCGACGCCGCGAACAAGACGAATTCGACCATCATCGGTAAACAGTTCCGTTCGTACTGCGCGGTCGCCTGCTCGAACAACGCGGGCGGCGAGTACACCACCCAGACCATCACGTCGTCCGCCCCCGCACCGTCCCCTGTGGACACTGCACGCAAGTACCGGATCGGCCTCGGCGACGGCCGGGTTCTCGCGCAGGGCACCGGGACCGCGACGACGTCGGTCGCGAGCACGACCGGCTCCGACCGCGAGGCGTGGCAGTTCTCCCCCGACGGTGACGGCTCGTACCGCATCGCCAACGCCGCCACCGGCCAGCTTCTCGGCGTCGACACCGTGCAGGCCGGCCGGGCGTGGGGCGCGAAACCCACCGTGACGTCGTCCTCGACGGTCGGGCAGCAGTGGTTCGTCATTCCGTCCACTGTGGACAAGGGAGGCTTCCGACTGGTGAACCGCTACAGCGGGCTCGTGCTCGGCCTGTCCGGCAAGACCTCACGCCTCGCGGAGACCACCCCGCCGCGATCGTGGACCGACACGACCGGGAGCGCCGTGGGCGGCGGCCGGACCTCGGCCGAGCAGACGCTGAAGTTCACCGATGCCGGCGCGGGCACGCTCGGCGGGGTCCACACCCTGGCCGCGTCCGGTAAGAACCTCGACGACCCGGACTCGTCGACGGCGGCCGGCACCCCGCTGGTCACCTGGACGCCGAACCAGGGCGCGAACCAGAAGTGGCTGTTCACCCGGCAGTCCGACGGTTCCTACACCCTGACGAACACCCATTCGAAACTGTGCGCCGACGTCGAAGGCGGCTCCACCACGGCCGGCGCGCGCGTCATCCAGTGGACGTGCACCGGCGGGCCCAACCAACGCTGGACCGCGGCGAAACAGCCTGACGGCAGCTACAAGCTCGCGAGCGTCCGCTCCGGTTTGCTGCTGACGACCGCGTCCACTTCGGACGGTGCCGCGGTCACCCAACGGGCCGACACGGGCTCCGCGCTCCAACTGTGGAAGATCGGCTGACTCAGGTGGCCCGTCCGCGGGCGGGCCACCCGGGTTGCGTTCGTGTGGCACATCGCACTCTCACTGCACGCTCCCCGGTCCGCGACCGTCTCCCCTTATGAGAGCACTTTCGGTGAAAAGTTCACCGAGCGTGGAGGGAGCACACCATGAAGCACACCGGCATCGTCCGTACCGCCACCATCACCGGCGTCGCCGCCGCACTGAGCCTGGCCGCCGTCGTCCCGGCGCTGGCGAGCCCGCTGAGCAGCCCGCCGGCCACGCCTTCCGGCGACCCCGTCGGCACCGTGGCCGACCTCGACGGCGACGGCGAGATCGAGACCGTCACCGCCCAGCTCACCGGCGACAACGACCAGGTCGTCTCCGCCACCGTGCACGGCACCTTCACCTCGATCCACCTCGGCGCCGACAGCTCGGTCCCGCTCGAAGCCCCGCGCGTCACCGACCTCAACGGCGACGGCCGCGCCGAACTGATCGTCACCCAGTCCGTCGGCGCCAACACCACGTTCTTCACGGCTTTGCATTACGACGGCCGCAATCTCGCCCAGGTCGTCGACAACGACAGCAAGCCGCTGTCGGTCGCCGAGGGCGGCGGTGTCGCCGCCCATCTGGGTTACCAGTGCACCCCGCTCGACGGCGGCGGCCGCACCTTCGAAACCGTCGCCGCCGAAGCCGACGACGTCGGTGCCGACCCGCTCACCTACTCGGGCACCCGCACCGTCTACACGCTTCGCGACGGCGCGCTGACGACCCAGAAGATCGTCCCGATCAAGAACCGTCCGGTGACCGACCCGGTGCTCGGCACCGACGCCGCGAGCTGCGACCAGGCCGGGAGCTGATCGCCGCTCCGCGGCGTTGCGTCACGTCGCGAAAGCCACTTTCGGGACGTCTGATGCCCCGAAAGTGGCTTTCGCGACGCGAGACCCGACCTCAGCCTGACCCCTCCGCGTGAAGTGCGGCTACGGGGCGTAGGTCAGGCAATTGGCGGCGTGGTCACCCTCGCCCGGTCCCACCCGGACACTCGATGCGGTGCATTCCAACGCCGAATTGTGGCGGCAGTCGGACCGGGAGCAGGCTCCCACCTGTGCGGTCACTCGATCGAGTCCACCCTTGGTGTTGAGCGGGACGAACGTTCCGCAATCGGCCGATCCGTTGCCGCCACCGACCGTGATGGCGAAAGCGTGGCAGCCGTCGTGGTTGTACGAACAGCCGCTGACCGTGCATTCGTGGACAGCGGGCATTTCGGTGGTGGTCATAACGACTCCTGTACTTCGTGGTGGTGGTGTCGTTCGGTATGACCAGGGTTACACCGGCCCGTTCCGGCGGCAATTCGGGGAAATTTCTTCACGTCCGAGGAAGCCGAATCAAAGGTCGAGGTCGAGACGTGACGACGCGCGGGAGACACAGCAGTACATCCGTCCCGGTGGCGCGCCGATGTCGTCGCGGTGCTCCGGTTCACCGCCGACGACGCCGATCTCACAACTGCCGCAAACCCCTTCACGGCACCCGGACGGGATACGGAACCCCGCGTGGTTCAAGGCGTCCAGCAGCGAGTCTTCCGCGGCGACCGGCACCGTCCGCCCCGATCGGACGCAGTGCACCTCGAATGGCTCCGCGGGCGCGAATTCCTTGGCCACCGGCCGGAAACGCTCGATATGCAGTCCCTTCGCGGGGAACGCCGCTTCGGCCGCGGCGAGCATCGGCTCCGGACCACAGCAATAGACCAGCGCGCCCGGGCCGAGCCCGGCGGCCAGCGCGGTGAAGTCGGGTCTGCCGTGCTCGGCGGTGGCGTGAAGGCGCACCCTGTCGCCGTACGCGGCCTTGAGCTCGGCGGCGAACGGCATCGTCGCTTCGGACCTGCCTACGTACACCAACTTGGCCGAAGGTCCCGCCGCCGCCAGCATCGGCATCAGGGGTGTGATGCCGATACCGCCGGCGATGAACAGGTGTTCCGGCGCGGGAAGCAACGGGAAGTTGTTGCGCGGCAGGGAAACATCGAGTGTCCGGCCCTCTCGCAGGAACAGGTGGACGTACTCCGAACCGCCCCGGCTCAGCCGGTCGTACCGGACGGCGACCCGGTAGCCGCCGCGATCGGCCGGGTCCCCGCACAGCGAATACTGCCGGGTCAGCCAGTTCGGCAACGCGAGATCGACGTGCGCGCCCGGTTCCCAAGGCGCCAAAGGGCCTTCGGCGCCGCGCAGGACGAGCGAGACGGTGTCTTCGGCGACCGGTTCCACGCGGTCGAGAACGGTCTTCTGCATCAACAAGTTCACCTCAGTACAACTGCCGGTAGCCGGTTTCGAGCATGGCCTCCACCACGGCCGGATCGACGTCGAGGCCCATCTGCTCGGCGGCGACCTCGCCGACGGACGGCAGTTCGTCCGCCAGCGCCTGGCTCGCGGGATCCCAGAGCCGGGACCGGATCAGCGCGCGGCCGCAGTGGAATAAGGTCTCCACCACGTCGACGATGATCGCCAGCTCCGCGGATTTGCCCTCGGTGCGCATCCTGGCGAGGACGTCCGGCTCGTCGGTGGGATAGGCGCGGCCGTTGACCCGGAACACCTCCCGCACGCCGGGGACCACGAACATCAGGCCGATGCCGTCGTTCTCGGCGAGATTGCGGAAGGAGTCGGCGAGCTTGTTGCCCGGCCGGTCGGGGATCGCCAGGGTGCGCTCGTCGAGCACCTTGACGAAGCCCGGGTAGTCGCCGCGCGGTGAGCAATCGGGCAGGCCCGTCGCGTCCGCCGTCGCCATCGCCGCGAACGGGGCATGGGCGATGAACCGATGGCCGTGCCGGTCGATCCGGTCGTGGACCTTGGCCTTGATCATGGCCTCCGGCTCCCCCAGCCGGGCACGGACCTCCTCGGGCGAAAGTCGGCGCGGACGCGTATCACTGCTGGTCATGGCACAATTATGAGCAATTGTTCAGTCCGCTCGCTACTCGCTTTCTCGCCGCTTCACCGGGAGTGTCATGACGTCGGAGCAACGACGGCTTCAGCCACGTAAACAGCCACGCCAGGTCCGGGCCGAGCTGACCAGGCAGCGCATCCTCACCGCGGCTGCTCACGTTTTCGCCGAGCACGGGTACGCCGCGGGGACGACGAACCGGATCGCCGAACGGGCCCGGATCTCGATCGGCTCGCTGTATCAGTACTACCCGAACAAGGACGCGATCCTGGCCGAGCTGCTCACCCGCCACCTCGACGGCGACCGGGCCACCGAAAAGCTGCGCCGGTACAAGAAGTCGCCGGAACCGCTCGAAACCATCATCCGGGAGTTCGTGCGCACGGTGATCGAGAACCATCTCGACGATCCGCGGCTGCTGCAGGTCATGATCGAGCAGGCACCCCGCTCCGGTGAACTGCTGGAACGCGTCACCCGGCTGGAATGGGAGATGATCGGTGATCTGCGGGAACTCCTCCACGGCCATCCCGAAGCCCGCGTGCGGGACAAGGACACCGCGGCCAGGCTCGTGGCGTCCACTGTGGAACTGACGGTGCACCAGCTCATCGCCGCGCCCGGCTCCATCGACGTCACCCGGCTCGAGAACGAGCTCGTGGCGATGATCACCGGCTATCTCCGGGCGTGATTTCCGGGGGTTGACCAGGCGATGAGCGGGTATCCGGCGGTGTGAGCCGAGTACGGGGAAAACTGAGCGGCCTCACCGCCCGGTGGCGGCGGCGGGGCGGCACCCTCGCGTTGATCTGGACGCTGATCACCCTCGGCCTGGCCACGATGCTGTGGTTCTCGGGGTTCCGCGCGTGGCCGGTGTACCTGACGGCGGTGCCGGGCGCCGTCGTCTCCGTCCTGTTGTGGATCGGGGTCGCCCGCGCCCGGCGCAGAAGGGTCGAGAAGCAGCCGAGCGGGTGAGCTACTTCGTCGCGCGCATGGCCAGCTGATCGAACTCGCGGTCCGGCAGGGTCCTGTTGAGTTCCAGGAGTTTCTCGGCGAGGTGGCCGACCGCGTAACGCGTTTCCGGGTTGTCGGACTCGATGGCACGGCGGATGGCGTCCACGACGACGGACGGGTCGGAGCCGTCGCTGAGCCCGGTCTCACCGTGCCGCGCCATGGCCTCCGCCATTTCCCGATACGCCCCGCGGCCGGAGTTCTCGCGGAGCTGCGCGGCGGTCTGGTCCTCGAACTCGGTTTTGATGATGCCCGGCTGGATGATCACGACGTCGATGCCGAACGGCGAGACCTCCATGCGGAGCGTGTCGGAGAACGCTTCGAGCGCGTGCTTCGACGCGTAGTACCAGGCTCCGAAAGGCAGGGCGATCTCGCCGCCGATCGACGAAACGTTGACGATCGTGCCGGACCGTTGGGCCCGCATGGCGGGCAGAACGAGCTGAACGAGCCTGGCAGGCGCGAGCAGGTTGACTTCGAGCTGGTCTCGCGCGCTGTCGAGCGGCACATCCTCGACAGCACCGTGCAGAACGGTGCCGGCGTTGTTGACCAGGACGTCGATCCGTTGGTGCTCATCGAGAACGGTGCCGACCGCGCGGCGGAGATCGTCGTCGTCCCTGGCGTCCATCTTCAGCGGATGGCCGCCCGCCGCGCGAAGGTCGTCCATCTTCTGCACGCGCCTCGCGGCGCCATAGACGATGTGTCCCGCGCGCACCAGTTCCAGCGCGGTGGCGTGGCCGATCCCCGACGAAGCGCCGGTGACCAGGCATACCTTGGCCGTCATTCCGTACCCTCCCGATCTTTTCGCTTCCCCCGGAACACTAGGCCCGTTTTTCCAGCCCCGGCAACTTCATGAATCTGTTTACCGAGGTGAAGGCCCTACAATCGATGCAATGACCCTGGAGCTGAATGCATCGGGACGGGAGGACGAGTGCCGGGAAGACGCCTGACCCACGACGAGCGCGGGCAGATCGCCTCGGGACTGTCGGCGGGCCTCACGTACGCCGAAATCGCCCGCCGGATGGACCGCCCCAAATCGACGGTGATCCGCGAAGTCGCGCGCAACGGCGGCGCCCACGGCTACCGGGCCGGCCAGGCGCAGCAGGCGACGCGATGGCGGGCTCGCCGTCGCAAACCCGGCCCGCCGCCCCTCACCGCGCGGACCCCGGAGACGGTGCGGGACTTCGAAACCGAATTCGCCGAGACGATGGCCGCGACCGGTGTCCCGTCGATGATGGCCCGGGTCCTGGCCTGCCTGTTCACCGCGGACACCGGCGGCAGTACCGCCGCCGAACTGGTCGCCAGACTGAAAGTCAGCCCCGCGTCGGTGTCCAAGGCCGTGGGCTGGCTCGAACAACGCGGCCTGATCACCCGCGAGCGCGAAGGCGGACGGCAGCGGTACGTCGTCGACGACGACTTCGGCTACCGCGCCTGGCGCACCAGTCTCGACGCGATGACCCGATGGGCGGAGGTCACCCGGCGGGGCGCCGGGCTGATCGACGGGCAGGCGGGGGCGCGGCTGGACGCCACCAGCCGGTTCTTCCGGCATCTGCACAAGGACATGAGCGAAGCGGCGGAACACTGGCGGCGCACGGCGCGGTGATCACCACACGACAGGGCGAGCGGCCGAAGCCGCCCGCCCTGTCCGGACCGCCGTGGGGTCACCCACGCTTGAATTCCTCCCAGGTCACCTTCTTCACCTTGGGGCCGTCGTCCTTGGCGTGGCTCGCCAGGCCGTTGAGGCCCTTGAAGTAATCACCGGCCTGAGCCTGCGCCTGCGGCGACATGTCGGTGTCGCTGATCGCGATCCCGTGGATGTGCTCCGCCCAGTTGCCCTGGCTGGGAGTGCGGTGCCACGCCGCGAAACCGACCTCGCGCAGCGCCTTCACCGCGGCGGTCTTGTTCGAGATGTTGTTCACCGAGATGTCGACGGCACCGCCGCCGTCGTGCGTACCGCCCGAGGCACCTACACCGCCGGCGTTGTACGAGCCCTGGGTGATGGTGAACTTGACCCCGGCCTTCTTCTCAGCGGCCGCGATCATGTCGGCGGTGCGCTTGTTGACCGTCTTGCCGTCGAGGCTGGTCTTCGAGCCGACGCTGATCGGGGCGGTCACGGTGTAGCGGCCTTTGCCCAGTTCGGTCAGCGAGCCCTTGCCCGGCAGACCGCTGGCGGCCAGGCCGCTGTGCCCGAGCGACTTCTGGTACTTCTGGTACGCGGTGACCGTCGACGTGCCGAAGTGACCGTCGACCTGCTTCTTGTCGAGCAGGTTCTTCGCGGCCAGCGCCTGCTCGACCGCCTTGACGCTGTCCCCGGAGCCCGGCGTGATCGATTGGTCGGACTTGTACGGATCCCACATGGCCGCCTTGACCACGGCCTCCATGTTGACCGACGGCGCGGCCGCCGCGGGCTGTCCCGCCGTCATCCCCAGCGCGGTCGCGGACAGTGCGGCGAATATCGCGGCGGTTGCCACCTTGCGCATGACTGCTCCTTCACTCGATGGCTGCTCCCCGTGAGCAGCTTGTGACCGACACTGGCCCCGAAGCGGTGTCAGCCGGAACCGCCTGTACGGAACGTCTGACGTCAAAACCCGCAGGTTGACAGCGTTTGACAGCGCCAAGGCCCAGTGGATTCCGCAGGTCGGCGCGGCGATCCGGACACTCTTCGCGATATAGTCACCAGGCCGCGCAGAGTGACGAAAATCGTTGTCACGTCAGACACGATCGCGAGGGGGAGCGTGCCGGAACCGCGAACAGGAGAACGGGCACCCGAGCTGGAAGCGTTCATGGACGGGCTGCGGAAGCTCCGGACGCGGGCCGGGGAGCCGTCCTTCCGGAAGATGGCGGCGAAGTCCGGCGCGGTGTCCCACGCGACCCTGCATCTCACCGTCACCGGCACGCGGTTGCAGCCGTGGGAGACGGTCCGCGAGTTCGTCCGCGCCTGCGACGGTGACGAAGAGGAATGGCACGCCCGATGGCAGGGCGTCCAGCTCGTGCTCTCCGCCGACCGCGAACCGGAACCCGCACCGCGGTGGCGATCCAAAAGCTTCCTGGTGCCGCTCGCCCTCGTGCTCGTCGCCGCGATCGCCGCCGTCGTGGTCATCCTGCTCCCGGGCGAGCAGGACACGCCCGCACCGCCGCATCACGGCGACTCGAGCAGATTCGTCGCCGACGTGACGATCCCCGACGAGACCGTGGTCAAACCCGGCACCCAGTTCGTGAAGGTGTGGGAACTCGAGAACACCGGCACCGTCGAATGGCGGAAGCGGTACCTGCGCCGCACCGATCTCCCGGTCGCGCCGGGCGCCTGCCGCACCCCCGACCGCATCCCGGTCAACGACACCCCGCCGCGAGGGCGCGTGCAGGTGACGGTCACCGTGAGCACCCCGCCGAACGCCCCGGTGGATTGCAAGGTGTTCTGGAAGATGGTCGACGAACAGGACCGGGAACTCTTCCCGTCCAGCAGGCCGATCTACTTCTCGGTCCTCGTCCGCGCCTGAGCCGTAACTCGCGTGGTTCGGACCCGGCGAAAACACCTCGATAGACCGGAAAAGTGCGCTAGCCGCCCCTTTCCGCGGTGCCTACGCTGAATCGGGCGCACGAGAACCACAAAACGTCCTCGGGAGTCTCCGATGAGAGCAACGAGAATCGTGTTCTGCGCCCTGGTCGCCCTCTGCGCCGCCTGCCTTTCCCCGACGGCGTCGGCCGCCCAGAACGCGTTCACCCTCTCCAGTACCGCGTTCGCCGACGGCGGCCTCATGCCCAAGGTCCACGAGTGCACCAGCGGCGGCGGGCAGGATCCGGCCAAGAAGAACGAGTCGCCGCCGTTGGCCTGGTCGGGTGCTCCCGCCGGGGCGAAGAGCTACGCGATCGTCATGCGCGACCTCGACAACGCCGCCCTGATCCACTGGGTCATCTACGACATCCCGGTGGCCACGGCCTCGCTCCCCCAGAACGTCCAGCACGTCTACCGGCCACCGGTGCCGGCCGGCTCCAGGCAGGTCTACTACCGCGGGAGCGCGAGCCTCTACGGCTACCAGGGCCCGTGCTCGCCCTCGACCGTGAACACCTACGAGTTCGTCGTGCACGCCCTCGACCAGACGTCGCTCACCGGCCTGAACTCCGGTTCGACGACCCGGGCCGCGGCGCACGCGATCACCGCGGCGTCGATCGGCTCGGCGAGGATCACCGGCGAGTCGTAAGTCCCCTGGTCACCCGTGGCAAAATCGGCCCAATGCAGATCGGGATGCTGGGGCCCTTCGAGGTGCGCACGGACGACGGTGGCTTCGCCGACGTGCCTGGCGCCCGATTGCGCGGGCTGTTGATCGCGCTCGCGCTCGAACCGGGCAGGGTGGTCCCGAAGGCGACGCTCGTCGACTGGATCTGGGGCGAACAGCCGCCCGCCGACGCGACGAACGCCTTGCAGCGCTTAGTTTCCCGGCTGCGGAAGGTACTGCCGGAAGGGGTCGTCGAGGGACAGACGGACGGCTACCGGCTGAAGGTCTCGCCCGACGCCGTCGACGCCGTGCGGTTCGAGCGTCTCGTCGGCCAGGCCCGCGGCGACGAGGAGCCGAAGCGGCTGCGTGAGGCCCTCGCCCTGTGGCGCGGCGCGGCCATGCAGGACGTCGGCCTTCAGGACAGTGGCGCCTTCGACGCCGCGGTCACCCGGCTCGAAGGGCTTCACCTGACGGCGTTGGAGGATCGGTTCGACGCGGAGCTCGACCTCGGCCACGGCGCGACGCTGGTCACCGAACTGACCGATCTGGTGGCCGCGCATCCGCTGCGTGAGCGCCTGGTCGCCGCTCTGATGCGGGCCCTCGCGGCGACGGGCCGCGACACCGAAGCGCTGCTCGTGTACCAACGCACGCGGGAAGCCCTGGCCGACGCGCTCGGCGTCGATCCGTCGCCGGAGCTGTCCGCGGTGCACGTCGCGCTGCTGCGGGGCGAGCTCGGACGGCGTGAAGAGAACCGCAAGACGAACGTGCGCGCCGAGCTGACCAGCTTCGTCGGCAAGGACGCCGACGTCGCCAAGGTCCGCGACCTCGTCGCCGGGCACCGGCTCACCACCCTGATCGGTCCCGGCGGCTCGGGAAAGACCAGGCTGGCCACGGAAACCGCACGCACCTTGCTCAACGACCTGCCGGACGGCGCGTGGCTGGTGGAACTCGCGGCCATCGGCCCGGAAAGCGATGTCGCGCAAGCGACTCTCGCCGCGCTCAGGCTCCGGGACGCCCTGCTCGGCGACTCGTCGAACGCGGAACCCGTCGAACGGGTCATCGCCGCGATCCGGGACCGGGAAGTCCTGCTGATCCTCGACAACTGCGAGCACGTGATCGAGGCGGCCGCGGCGTTCGCCCATCGCGTGCTCGGGGAATGCCGCCGTCTCCGGATTCTGGCCACGAGCCGGGAGCCGCTCGGCATCACCGGCGAGAGCTTGTGGCATGTCGTGCCGCTGACCGTGCCGGACCGGCACGCCGACGCCGCCGAAATCGAAGCCTCCCCCGCCGTGCGGTTGTTGCGGGACCGAGCGAGCGCGGTGCACAAGGATTTCGTGGCCGACGAAGCGACGTTGTCCACCATGGCGCGCGTGTGCCGCATCCTGGACGGGATGCCGCTGGCGATCGAACTGGCCGCGGCCAGGCTGCGCACCATGTCCATCGAGCAGCTCGCGAACCGGCTCGACGACCGGTTCCGCCTGCTGACCGGCGGCAGCCGGACCGCGCTGCCCCGGCACCGGACGTTGCGCGCCATGGTCGACTGGAGCTGGGAGCTGCTGTCCGACGCCGAACGGACGGTCCTGTGCAGGCTCTCGGTGTTCTCGGGCGGGGCGAGCCTCGAAGCGGCCGAGCGGGTCTGCGTCAGCGAGGCGGTCGAGCAGTACGAGGTCCTCGAACTGCTCACCACGCTGACCGAAAAGTCGCTGCTGGTCGCGGCGGGCGACGAAGCGCCGCGCTACCGGATGCTCGGCACGATCAAGGAGTACGCCGCGCAACGGCTCGCGGAGGCGGGCGAAACGGTGGTGGCACGCCACGCGCATCTCGCCTATTTCACCGAGCTCGCCGAGGCCGCGGAGCCGATGCTCCGCCGCGCCGAGCAGCTGGAATGGCTCGCCAAACTCAAGGCCGAGCACGACAACATCACGTCGGCGATGCGGGGCGCCCTCACCGCGGGCGAGGGCCCGGAGGCGATGCGGCTGGCGGCGGCCTGCGGCTGGTACTGGTGGCTCAGCGGGCACCGCACGGAGGGCATGGAGCTGGTCAGCGCGGCCGTCAGGACGCCGGGCGAGGTGTCCGACGACGTCTCGGCCGTGGTGTACGGACTCGTCTCGTTGTTCGTGAGTTCCGGTTTCGCCGACGAGCACACCGCGGCGAAGTGGATCCACGAGTCGTACCGGCTCGGCTTGCACAGCGAGTCGCGGCACCCGTTGCTGGGGCTCGTCGTTCCGCTGGAACGCATGCTGGCCGGGGACGAAGCGCTGTCCGCGTGGGAACCGGTGCTGGAGGACGAGAACGACTGGGTCCGCGCGCTGGGCAGGCTGCACCTCGGCAAGATGCGGATCACGCTCGGCCATCCCGGCCGGGAGGCCGACGAATATCTCGAGCAGGCGCTCAGGGAATTCCGGGCGATCGGCGAGCGGTTCGGGATCTCGTTCGCCCTGACCGAACTGGCGGACCGGATCGCCACTCGCGGCGACTTCGCCACGGCTTGTGCGTACTACGAAGAGGCGGTCACGGTCGTGACCGAGGTCGGCTCGGTCGAGGACCTCATCCGGCTGCGGTCGCGGCAAGCGCAGCTGTACTGGCTGATGGGCGACGAGGAGGCCACCGCGGCCGCGGTGGCCGAAGCGCAGCTGTACGCCGAACGCGTCACGTGGCCGGGCGCACTGGGCATGCTCGCCCTCGCGAACGCGGAACTCGCCCACTGGCGCGGGGAAACCGAGGAGGCGGCGCGGCAGCTCGACATCGCGACGACCGTGATGGGCGACGAAGCCGGCCTCGGCCACGTTCGCGCCATCAGCCACGACCTTCTCGGCTATTTCGCGGAGGAGCTCGAAAAGTCCCGTGAACACCGGCAGGCGGCCTGGCACGCGGCCGCCGAGGTGCGGCACGTGCCCCTGATCGCCCACATGCTCGTCGGGATCGCGGATCTGGCCCTGCGTCAGGACGATCCCGAGCAGGCCGCACGGCTCCTCGGGGCGGCCGACGAGCTGCGCGGGCTGCCGGACCGGTCCCGTCCGGACGTGACCCGGATCGAGGAGACAGTGCTGCGCCGCCTCGGCGAAGCGAAATTCGCGGAGGCGGCGCGAGAGGGCACCGAAGCGGACTGGAAGCGGCTGGCCGAGGTCACGCTCGCTTCTTGAACGTCGAGGACGCCCACAGGTATCCGGCGAGCGCGATCCCGGCGCACCACCCGAGGGCGGGGAGCACGTCGCCGGCGGCCGGTGCCCCGTTGAGCAGCCCGCGCAGGGTCTCGATGATCGGCGTGAAGGGCTGGTACTCGGCGAACTCCCGGAGCCCGGGACCCATCTTCTCGGCGGGAACGATCGCGCTGCTGAAGAACGGCAGCATGACCAGCGGCACCGAGGCCATCCCCGCGGTTTCCGGCGATTTCGCCGACAGCCCCAGCGCGACCGTGAGCCAGGCCGCCGCGAAACCGAGCAGGACGACGATCCCGACCACACCGAGCCAGTCGAGGAAACCGGCCGCCGGGGAGAAGCCCAGCAGGAAGGCCACCCCGGTGAGCGCCGCGATGGCGAGCAGGTTGGTCAGCACGCTGGCGACGACATGCCCGTTCAGCACCGCGCCGCGCGAGACGTCCATGACCTTGAACCGGTTGATGATGCCCTTGGTCATGTCGGAGTTCACCGCGGTCGCGGTCGCGCCGAGCCCGTAGCAGACGGCCAGCAGCATCAATCCCGGCGTCGCGTAGTCGACGTAATCGACGCCGACGCTGAACGCGTCTCCGAACACGTACACGAACATCAGCATCATCACGACCGGCATCAGGATCGCGTTGAACACCGAGGTCGGGTTGCGGACGAGGTGCTTGAAATTACGGCGCAACATCACCGTGGACGCGGATTTCATTTCACTGCCTCCGTGCTGTGGCCCGTCAGGGCGAGGAAAACGTCATCGAGATCGGGGGTGTGGACGGAAAACTCTTCGGCGGCGACCGCGTACTCGTCGAGCCGGTCCAGCAGCGAGCGCAGGGATTTTGTCCCGGCGTCGCTGGGGACCCGCAGGGCGAGCGCCTCGTCGTCGCGGGTGGCGCCGGGGAAGATCCGCGCGGCCGCGTCGAGTTCGGCGACGGTGGTGAACCGCAGCCGGACATGCGTTCCGGGCATCCGGCGCTTGAGTTCGCCGGGCGTGCCCTGCGCGACCAGGCGGCCCTGGTCGAGGACCGCGATCCGGTCGGCGAGCTGGTCTGCTTCTTCGAGGTACTGGGTGGTGAGGAAGACGGTGACGCCGCCGTCCACCAGTTCGCGGATGATCGACCACATCGTGCGGCGGCTGCGCGGGTCCAGCCCCGTGGTGGGCTCGTCGAGGAAGATGATCCGCGGATCGCCGACGAGCGTCATCGCCAGATCCAGTTTCCGGCGCATACCGCCGGAGTAGGTCGACGCCGGTTTCCGTGCCGATTCCACCAGGTCGAAGCGTTCCAGCAGGTCGGCGACGACCCGCTTGCCCGCGGTCCCGCGGCTCAGGTCCGCCATCAGCTGCAGGTTCTCCTGGCCCGTCAGCAGTTCGTCCACCGCCGCGAACTGGCCGGTGACGCCGATCGCCGCGCGCACCGCCTTGGCCTCGGTCACGAGGTCGTGGCCGGCGACCTTCGCCGTCCCGCCGTCGGCCTTCATCAGGGTGGTCAGCAGGTTCACCGTCGTGGTCTTCCCCGCCCCGTTCGGGCCGAGCAGGGAGAAAATGGTGCCGGCGGGGACTTCCAGGTCGATGCCGTCGAGCACGACCTTGTCCCCGAAGGTCTTTCGCAGTCCCGAAACCGCGATCGCTGTTTCTGTCATGGGCACCACTCTGGGCGGCCACGCTGACACGCCCCCGCCACGGCGCTGACACGGGTGGTGTCAGCGCCGTGTCAGCCCGATGTCAGGACTCGCGGGGACAGTGGTGGTCACAACCACCACGAAAGGCGAAGCGATGACTCAGACGGTTCCCATCCCGCAGGGCCTCCCGATGGACCGCGACGCGGGCCCCTTCGACCCGCCCAGCGAGATCACCCGGCTGCGCGAGGCCCGCCCGGTGAGTCCCATGGTCTTTCCCGACGGTCACGAGGGCTGGCTCGTCACCGGCTACGACGAGGCCCGCCAGCTGCTGGCCGACACCCGGTTCAGCTCACGCCAGGACATCGGCATCCTCCACGCGCCGTACGAGACCCCGGGGATGCCCACCCCGACCGAGCCCTCCCCGCCGATGCCGGGCATGTTCGTCGCCATGGACCCGCCGGACCACGGCCGGTTGCGCAAGCGGCTCACCGGCGCTTTCACCGTCAAGCGGATGAAGCAGCTCGAAGACCACATCGTCGAGATCACCGAACGGCAGCTGGACGCGATGGCCGCGCTGGTCCCGCCGGTCGATCTGGTCAAGGAGTTCGCGTTGCCGGTGCCGTCGCTGGTGATCTGCGAACTGCTCGGCGTCCCCTACGAGGACCGGGAGAACTTCCAGGCCGACTCCGCCCAGCTCATGGTCAGGGACCAGACGCTGGAGGAGAAGATGGCCGCGTTCATCGGGATGAACACCTTCCTCACCGAACTGGTCACCCGCAAACGCGAGACGCCCGGCGACGACATCCTGTCCGACCTCGGCCGCCACGAAGACCTCACCATCGAGGAGCTGGCGGGAGCCGCGTTCCTCCTGCTGCTCGCCGGCCACGAGACCACCGCGAACATGCTGTCACTGGGCACTTTCGCGCTGCTGGAGCACCCCGAACAGCTGGCCGAACTGCGTGCCGACGCGGAGCTGCTGCCCGGCGCCGTCGAAGAGATGCTTCGCTACCTGTCCGTCGCCGACATCTTCTTCCGCTACGCCACGGAAGACCTGGAACTCGGCGGCGAAACGATCCGCGCGGGGTCGACCGTCATCATCTCGCTGCTGGCCGCCAACCGTGATCCGCGGCGGTTCGAGAATCCCGACGCGCTGGACCTGCATCGCAACGCCCGCGGCCTGTTGTCCTTCGGGCACGGCATCCACCAGTGCCTCGGCCAGCAGCTGGCGCGGATCGAGATGAAGGCGGGTTTCGAGGGATTGCTGCGCCGTTTCCCGACGCTCGCGCTCGCCGTCCCCGCCGACGAGGTCAAGCTCAAGACCGACATGAACATCTACGGCGTCCACGAATTGCCGGTCACCTGGTGAGAGGTGAGAACCCAAGCCTCACCTGGCGAGCGGGCGGATGGTCCCGGCGAGCGCGGCGAGCAGTTCGGCCAGCAGCGACGCGGTGAAGTCGTCGGTCAGTGTGCCCTCGCCGTCGAATCGTTCGTGACTGCGGAACACCGTCACCTCGGGTTTGACCACGACGTCGGCGCCGATCGACGCGAGGATCTGCCGGAGCGCCTGCTGGGCCCGGACCGAACCGAAAGCGCCCGGTGAGGCACCGACGATGGCGATCGGCTTGCCGGGGAGCGGCGATTCGGCGGCCGGCGTGCTCGCCCAGTCGATCGCGTTCTTCAGCGCCGCGGGCAGGGACGCGTTGTGTTCGGGGGTCGCGATCAGGAGCCCGTCCGCCTCGGCGACCCGGCGCCGGAGATCCGCCACCGGTTCCGGTGGCGAGGCGGTGTCGAGGTCCTGACGGTACAGCGGCAGGTCGCCGAGTCCCCGGTACAGCTCGATGGTCATCCCGCCGGGGTTCCTCTTCCTGGCCGCGTGCAACAGGGCCGTGTTGTACGAGCCGTCGCGCAGGCTGCCGGAAATCGCGAGGATCTTGAGTTCGGTCATGATCGGTTTCCTTCGTCAGTTCTTGGGGCGGGCGAGGGTTTGGCTCAGCGTCAACGCGGTGAGCGCGATGGCGAAGCCGGTGAGCTGCCAGCCGGTGAGGGTCTGGCCGAGCACGAGGAACCCGGCGGCCGTGGCGACGAGGGGGTTGGTCAGCGTCAGCAGGGAGACCGACGCCGGGGCGAGGCGGTCGATGCCGCGGAACCACAACGGGTAGGCCAGCGCGGTGGTCACGATGCCGATGTAGCCGTAGCCGAGCAGGTTCGCGGTCGTCAGCGAGTCCGGGAGACCTTCGAACAGGAGCGTCGCCGGGGCCAGGACGACACCGCCCAAGGTCAGCTGCCAGCCGGTCATCGCCAGCGGATGCTCGGGACGGCCCCATTTCTTGGTCAGGATCAGGGAAACGGCCATGAGCCCGACGGCGGCGAGCATGGCGGCCAGGCCGAGCGGGTCGAGCCGGGCTTCCGCCGAAAGGGTCAGCAGGGCGACACCACCGGCGCCGACGATCGAGGCGAGCACGATCGGCGCCGGTGTCCGGACGCGGAGCATCGGCAGCGCGAGCAAGGCGACCAGCAGTGGCTGGAGGGCACCGAGGGTCGCGGCGACCCCACCGGGAAGGCGGTACGCGGCGAGGAAGATCAACGGCAGGAAGGCGCCGAAGTTGAGCATTCCGAGCACCGTCGTCTTCCACCACCAGGATCCGTGCGGGAGCCGTCTGGTCAGCGCCAGCAGGAGCAACCCGGCAGGCAGCGCCCGCAGCGCGGCGGCCAGCAACGGCCGGTCCGGGGGCAGGAGGGTCGCGGTGACGACGTACACGGTGCCCCAGCTGGCAGGTGCCAGTGCGGCGAGCCCGGCGTCACGAAGCGTCGGTTTCGCGGCCGTCCGCTCGGTCGGAGCGACAGGCCGTTCGGCGATGACCGCCATGATGTCTCCTCACTGATAATCTCAACGTTGAGATAACAGCAAGGACTTCTGTCAATGTCAAGTCTCTTAACGTTGAGACGATTGGAGGGCGTCATGGCCGACGCGGTGGACGCGGTGATCGCGCTGTGGCGGCACGAGCGGCCGGACCTCGAAGACAAGCTCTGGCCGGCCGAGGTAATCGGCCGCGTTCAGCGGCTTTCCCGGATCCTCGACCGGAAGCTCAAGGAGTTCAACGCCCGGCACGACCTGGAGTCGTGGGAGTTCGACGTGCTCACCACGCTCCGCCGCTCAGGCGAAGCCGACGGCCTGACACCCGGCGCGTTGCTCAAGGCCGCGATGGTCACCTCGGGGGCGATCACGAACCGGATCGACCGCATGGAGGCCAAGGGCCTGGTCGAGCGGGTGCGCGACAGCGACGACCGCCGCTCGATCAAGATCCGGCTGACCGGCAAGGGCCGCGAAGTCGTCGACGAGGTCTTCGAACTCCACCTTGAGAACGAAGCCCGCCTCCTGCCCGAGCTGAAACCGGCGCAGTGGGCTGAACTGATCGGCGGCCTGCGGCTGCTGCTCGAACACTTCGGGGACACGTCACTGGAGTAACTTCAGCGCGGCGGCGGCATCAGACCCGGGCCACGGCTTCAGGCGGGATCGGCGAGGATTCCGTTCACGTAGGCGACGACGGCGAGCACGCCGACACAGGCCGCGATTCCCTTGCACCCCGGCGGCCGACGCGCATCTTTCCCTTTGGGGCAAGGAATTCTGCCCGTTCGGGTCACGTCCAGCCGAGCGGGACGACCTCCGCCACCGACGTCCACGGGCCGCGCCCGCCCGCCTCGGTGAGGGCGCGGAACCGCACATAGCGCGCCCGGGCGGGCCAGAACCGCAGGGTCTTGCGGGCGGCATCGTCGGCGAAGGTACCCGTGGCGACGGGGCTTCCCCAGGCCGACCCATCGGCACTCAGGTAGACCTCGTACGCGCCGACACGGCCGTTGCCGGAGCCGTCCTGGCGCGGCAGGTAGGCCAGGCCCGTGACGGTGTGAGCGGTGCCCAGATCGAGCTGGATTTCGTGGGGCAACGGGTCTGCCCCGCCGGACCACTTGGTGTGCCAGAGGGTGGCGGGATCACCGTCGACGGCGTTCGTCGCGGCACCGGACTCGCCCACGGTCTCCTGACTGTCGGCCGAGCGGACGGTGGCCGCGAGCGGTCCGGAGCCCATCACCGGGTCGCTGATGGTCTCGGCGCCCGTCTCGACATGCCCCGCGAAACGGCGAAGGAAGCCGTCCGGCCCCTGAGCGGTCAGGTCGTACCAGCCGCCCATACCGCCTTCGATGCTGAACCAGTCCTCGACCGTCGCGCCTTGGGCGACCGTGTACTTCCACGGTCCGCCACCCCGGTTGCCGGTGCGCACGGTCAGCTCGCACGCGGCGCCGGCATTGGTCATCTTCAGGTACACGACGCCGGAACCCGGCCGCAGCACGACTTCCGGATTCGGCTTGCCGCCGGTGGTCGCGGTGATCCGGTTGCCCGCGAACCGCCGCAGGAAACCGTTGGGGCCGTGCGCGGTGAGGTCGTACGCGCCGTCCGGGGAACCCACCTGCCAGTAGTCCGAGAGCGTCGCGTTCCCGCCGAGCGTGTAGCGCCAAGGCCCGTCGGTGCGGTGCGCGTTGGCGTAGACGTAGAAATGAGCGCCGGCGGATCCGGTGTTGGCGAAGTCGATCCAGAACCGCTCGGCCGTCACTCGTCCGGAAACCGTCAGCTGATAGGGCAAGGGCCGCGCGGTCCGCACCCCGGTCTCGGAAACGGGAAGCTTCTGCACCGAAGGAGGCTGTGGCTGGGTGTTCCACGGCCCGCTCGTCGGCACAGGTTTCGTCAGCGCCGGATAGGTCGCGTTCGGCGCCGTCGTGTCCAGCGCCGAGGTCAGGTCGCCGCAGACGGTGCGCCGCCACGGCGAGATGTTCGGCTCGGCGACGCCGCTCCACTGTTCCAGGAAGCGCAGCACGGAGGTGTGGTCGAAGACCTCCGAACACACCTTCCCGCCCCGGCTCCACGGCGAGATGACGAACATGGGCACCCGCACGCCCAGCCCGATCGGTTCACCGGAGACGAGTTCGTCGGTCGTGGCCACGGAACTCTTGCCCTCGTCGTCCGACGCCGGCGGCGCGGGCGGTGGCATGTGGTCGAAGAAGCCACCGTCCTCGTCGTAGGTCAGCAGGAACAGGGTCTTGTTCCACACGTCGGGTTTGGAGGCGATCGTGTCGAGGATCGACTTCACCAGCTCGGCCCCGGTGTTGGGTCCCCACGCGGGATGCTCGGTCTGCGATTCCGGCGCGACGATCCACGACACCGACGGCAACCTGCCCGCGTCGACATCGGCCTTGAAGGCGACCGGCAACTGCTTCGGCGCGACCCTGGCCAGGCCCCGGTCGTACAGAGCGCGCTCGGTCGCGGTCAAGGTCGCCACCCCCGCGGCGAGTCCGTCGAGCAGCCGGGTCCGTTCGGCGGCCGAGGCCGAATCCAGGGCGTAGTAGAAGTACTCCAGCTTCGGGAAGGCTTTGCCCGCGGAGTCCTTCACCTTCGACAGGGCCTTGGTTCCGACGGCCAGGAAACTGCTGAAATAGTCCAGCGAATTGTCGCCGTAGTTGTCCCATTCCTGATAAACCCGCCAACTGCGGCCCGCGGCCTGGAGCCGCTCGGCATAGGTCTTCCAGGTGTAGCCGGTGTGCCCGGGGTTCTGCCACGCGTCGTTGCCGATCGCGCGGGTCGTGCCGTCCGGCTCGAAGCCGAGCTTGCCGGTGAACAGATACATCCGGTTCGGGTTGGTCGGCCCCATTTCCGAGCAGTGGTAGGCATCGCAGACCGTGAACGCGTCGGCCAGTTCGTGGTAGAACGGCAGCGCCGAACGCTTGTGATAGGTCAGGGAGCGAACACCCTTGGCCGCACGCCACGCGTCGTGGCGGCCCTTGTTCCACGCCCGGTGCCCGCCGGACCAGCTGTGGTCGACGTCGGCCATGAACTGGTCGTCGATCGCATACGGCAGCAGGGTCCCCGTACCGTCCGGCTGCTGGAAGACCGACGCCCCGGAAGGGAGCTTGATCGCGGCCGGATCGGCGAATCCCCGCACACCGCGCAGCGTCCCCAGATAATGGTCGAACGACCGGTTCTCCTGCATGAACACCACGACATGCTCGATGACTTCGAGCCCGCCCGTCGGCGCTTCCGCCGCGAGCGCCTGCCGGACGCTCGCCGGGAGCAAGGTGAAGGCGGAAGCCGCACCAGCGGCCTTCAGCAGGGTACGACGGCGCACGGAGCCCTCCAGGAACTGCGTTGAACCCGGTTCAATCATGTTCGAAACTGCACCTTTTCGGCGAGTATCGAGCAGATAGAAGCATATGGTCCTGATGGGTTCAAGGGTTCCGCTTGCGGGCCGCATGATCGGAGCAACAAGACGCGACTTTCGGATGGTGGATCCGGTACCCCGGAAACCGTGGCGGGGGCCGCCCCCCTTGAGCGTCCCCCACCCGGTCCACCCGGCCGGAAACCGGCCGGACGTCATTTCGTGTCGTTGTCCGGACGGCCGGACAACGCCGCCACCGCGAGCACCATGACCACAGGCCAGATCACGGCCATCAACGCGGCCCCGCCGAAGGTGATCGCCGTGACCGAGACCGCCGTCGCGATCAGCCCGCCGACGGGTGACACATAACAAAAGCCCAACGGCCCGAGAAAGAGCACCCACGACAACGCCACCTTCACCGATTTGGCAGGCGGACGCGGAACCGGATACCGCCCCGGCCCGACGACCTCTTGGTCGTCGCCCTGATACCACCCGCCGGACATCAGCGGCGGGTGAGGCGCGAAGAAGGCCGGTCTTCGGCCGAACGCCTTGGGCGTCCGCGGATTCGGCACGGCCGGTTCACGCCGGTGATCCTTCGGCCGTCCCATGACACTTTCGGCACTGCGCATGACATCCTCCCCCGTCGCCGGCCCGAGGCCTGGTGAAGTCACCCCTTGCCTGGCACAATTACCGGTTGCGGTGCGAAACTTCCGGGTCGTTCTGCCCACTGACCATGCTGACGAGTCGGGGGAGTGGCTGATGCGTCAAATGGAACACAGCGCGAATCCGGCCCCCGGCGATCCGGAGGGCCAGGATGACCGGTTCTCCAACGGGTGACCACGGGGGCTTCGGAACCTGGGGCCGGTTGACGCCCGCGGAGCAGTCCGCGCTCCGGAGCGCGGGCCATGTGAAAGTGTGGCGGCCCGGCCAGATCCTCGCCCTCCAAGGCAGTCCGCCCACCAGTATGTTCGTCGTGCTCCACGGCTGGGTGAAGATCAGCGCCACCAATTACCGCGGCGAGGACGCGCCGCTCGCCGCGCGCGGCCCCGCGGAGATCGTGGGCGAGCTCGCCCCGATCAGCGGGCTCCCCCGGTCCGCCACCATGTCGGCGATCGACGAGGTACGCACCCTCGTCGTGCCGAGGGAGAAGTTCCTCGGCGTCCTGCGGGACCGGCCGCGGATCGCCGAAGAGATCTTCCGTACCGCGGCCATCCGGCTGCAGCAGTCCGACCGGCTGCGGCTCGAAGCAGGCGGGCCGGATTTCCCGCAACGCCTCGCCGCGGTCCTCCTGGAGCTGGCGCTGCAGCACGCCGTCGACTGGACGGACGGGCAGCAGGTCGATCTCCGGTTCAACCAAGGGGAATTGGCGGGCTTCGCACGTGTCTCGCGCAGCACCCTGATCCGTGGCCTCGAAGAACTCCGGCGACTGGGTGTCGTACAGACCGCACGTCAGCGCGTCACCATCACCCGTCCTCGCGCATTACGGGAATTGGCGGCCGGACGGCCACCGCCGCCCACTGGGGCCTGATCAGGCGCGAAATCTCGGCTATCCTTGTCGAGGTTCAACTCTCGCAACCGTTTCACGGGGTGGAGGGAATCGGCACGATGAGTTCTTTCTCGGCAAACACCGAACCGGACATCGAATCGGCGTTGATCGATCTCGACGCGGTCTCCTTCACCGCGTTACGGGAGCTGGACGGGGAAGCCTTCCGCCAGTCCGCGCTCCACGTCGTCGAACGGACCCGACGCGTCCACGCGCGCTACAGAAGCACCAGCAACGCGGCCGGTGAGCGCATCGACTGATGCAGCCGCCTGCCGAAGCTCGCCCCGCGTTCCATCGTTTGTCGTGGCGGGACTTCGACGCGCTGGCGCGCCTCGACGGTGACGAGGACATGGCCCGGCGGCTACGGCGAGCCGAACGAAGCCGCCGCAAACTGCTGATCCACGCGTTACTGACCGAGGCCACGAAGACACCGGGCCATTCGGGTCCTCTGCCGCCGCTGGATTCCGCCTGGGAACTCCTCGCACGTGCGGAAGCACGAGCACCCAGAGCGGTGAACCGGATGCTCACCAACCCGTACACCGGAAGCTGGGCGGGCTACACGACTCGGCTCCTGCGCAACGGAATCGACGGTGTCGGTCCTTTGTGGATGCACCTTGGGCACGCTCACGCGATCGCGGCGGCCGCGGCGATCCGGGCGGAGCTCGACTTCGAAACGGCCATCCCGGCCTGGCACGGCAACGCCATGCTCCCTTCCCTCGGCATGGCGAGATTTCCCGGTACCGCGGCGTTTTCCTCAGCCATCGTGCGAGGCGAGAACGGCCGCTACTTCGTCTCGAACGCCGAAACGACGATCCGTCTGCCCAGCGCGCCCGACACCGATGCCCCCGGATGGTGGGGAATCCGGCGGGTGCGAAGCCGAGTCGGCGCGCACCGGTTCACCCTGTGGCTGGACGATCTCGATCCCTATCGAGGGCTTTACGAACCGGTCCCACCGGAAAGACTGCCTGGCAAGGAATTGGCGGATTGGCAACGGCTGATCGACGAAGCGTGCCGCCTGATCGCCGCCCATCTCCCCGGCCTGGCCCGCATCATGCCCGTGGGGCTCGCCTCACTGGTGCCGAAACCCCAGGTGCTCTTCCGGAATCCGAGCGCGTCGACCGGGGAGGCGTTCGGCAGCGCGGTGGTCGGCCTGCCCGCCGACGGCGCGTCCCTCGCCGAAAGTCTCATCCACGAGTTCCAGCACATCGTGCTCGGCGGTCTACTGCACCTCGTCGAGTTGTACGAGCCCGACCCCGGTGAACGAATCTACGTGACGTGGCGGGATGATCCACGGCCCGTGAGCGGTGCCCTGCAAGGGGTCTACGCCTTTTTCGGCGTCACCGCGTTCTGGCGCGCGTTGGGCCGTGCCGGTCAAAGCCCTCGGCGCTCCGCCTTCGAATTCGCGTTCTGGCGCGAGCAGACGTGGCGCACTCTGCGGGTTCTGCGCGGGGATCCGACACTGACCGACGCCGGACGCCGGTTCCTCGACGACATCGCCGAACGCCTCGGTCCTTGGCAGGACGAGCCCGTGGCGGCGGAGGCGGGCGCACTGGCCGCGGCCGCCGGCCGGGATCACCTCGCCGGCTGGCGGGTCCGCCACCTGCGGCCGGACCCGTCCGTGGTCACCGAGCTGGCAGCGGCCTGGCTCAGCGGAAGACCGAGGCCGCCGATCACCCCCGAGTCCCCGGATCTTCCCCCTACGCCGGTACCGGACGGAGCCTGGTCCCACGCCAGAACAGACCTGATCCGACTCGCCGTCAGCGGCACACCGCTGTCGCACGACGGCCGCCCGCCGACGGTTCCCGGCGCCACCGCCGCGGATCTCGCTTACACCGCGGGCGACTTCCTCGAAGCCGTCCAAGGCTACCGACGGGAACTCGCCGTGGCCCCGGACCGGCCGAACTCCCTGGTCGGCCTGGGCCTCGCGCTCGCCGCACGAGGCCCACACCCCGCCGCCCGCGCCCTGCTGCACTGCCCCGAACTCGTCCGGGCCGTGCATCGGTCCTTGCGAGCCGTTCCCCGGCCACCGACCGTGGAACAGCTCGCCGCGTGGATCGGGCAACTCGTCCCGGGCTGACTCACATCAGGATCGGGTCGATGTCGCAGTTGGCGCGGGCACCTCGGCCCGCCGCCTGCGTTCCGGGGTGGGCCTCGCCGAGGACCCGCCGGTACCGCACCAGGATCGGGTCGCGGAACTGTACGGCCTCGTCCGTTCGCCCGAGCGCGGCCAGATCCAGTCCGAGGTTGAAGGATGCCGCCAGTACCGTCGGATGCTCTTCGCCGAGTACCTGCGTGCCGCGCTCGACCGCGTCCCGTCCCAGTTCGACCGCCCGGTCGAACTCACCCAGTGCCGCCAGGTCACTCGCCAGGTTGATCGTGGCGGCGACGGCGTAGGGGTGGTCCGGGCCGATGCCGGCCCGGAACTGCTCGAGGGCGCGCTCGTCGAGGACGCGGGCGCCCGCGGCGTCGCCCATGAGCCGCAAGGTGACCGCCAGGTCGACATTGGCGACGAGGGTGTGCGGGTGATGCTCGCCGAGTCCGCTCCGGTATCGCTCGAAGGTCTCCTCACCGAGCCGCTTCGCCGCGGCCAAGTCACCCGAGTGACGAAGATCGAGCGAATGGGCGAGAGCGCAGCCCATCGTGACGGAGTGGTCGTCACCGTAGGCCAGCCGGAACCTTTTGAGGGCGTCCGTGGACAGGCTGAGCGCGCCCGGATGGTCGCCGTCCTTCCGCCGTGTCACGGAAAGCAGGAAGGAATGGGTCGCGCTGTCCAGCTGGTCCGCGCCGAAGCGCGCGTGGAAGTTCTCCGTGAGCCTTTCCTGCTGAACCCGGGCCTGGCCGTAGTCTCCCGCCTCGCGCAGGTCCACGATCAAGGAACCGTTGACGCTGAAGGTACGGACGTGATCACGGCCGAGGACCTCGATCCGGCGCCGGAGGGTGTCCTGGTCCAGTTCCACGGCGGCGCGGTAGGCACCGGACAACCGGAGGCTGATGGCGTGCTGGTACGCGGCGTTGAGCGCCTCCGGGTCGTCCTCGCCGAACATGCGCTTGGACTTCTGGTACACCTCTTCGCTCAGTTTGCTCGCCGCCGCGAAGTCGCCCTGTGCCCGCAGGTCGATCGTGATGTTCCGCTGAAGTGCGAAGGTCTCCTCGTTCTCCTCACCGGACACCTGAAGGCGCAGCGCGAGCGTGCGCTGATTGAGCTCCGCGGCTTCGGAGTACCGGCCGATCGCCCACAGATAGAGCCCCAGCCTCGACGAGACTTCGAGCGTCTGCGGATGGGTGGGACCGAGGGCCTCGGTGAACCGCTTCCGCGCTTCGAGGCCGAGCCGGGCGGCCTCCTCGTGATCGCCGTACTCGAACAGGTAGCGCATCAGGTTGATGTAGAGCTGACGCGGCCAGTCGTCGTCGCAATCCAGCACGTTCGCGGCGTAGGCGTGCGGCAGCAGTTCGCGGTAGCGCGACCAGTGCCTGCTGGACTCGGGGTCGTTCGGGTCCAGCGCGGCCAGGAGCTGGTGTGCGCCGTGCTGCATCCGCGCGTGCACCTGACGGGCCATGACCCGGTTGCGCAGGACCAGCTGGACCAGCCGGTGCAGCTGGAGGGTGTTGTTGCCGTGGTCGATCTTCGCGAGGCCGTACCGGTTGATGTCCCGGATGGCCCGCGCGAGCTTGATCGGGTCGCGCAAGGCCGCGTCGAGCTCCGGAGAGATCGACACCCGGTTGACCCCGGTGAGCAGGTCACGCGAAATGGGCTCCGGCGAGAAAAAGGCGCAGATGTGGAGGATCTGATGCGCCGCCGGGTTGCGGGTCTTCAGTTCCTCGAACGAAACGTTCCAGGCCGCGGCGACGGAGACCTCGTTGTCGGGCGCCGAGGCCGTGTCGAGGATTTCCTCGACCGACTCCTCGAACAACCGCAGATACTCCTGCACCGGCATCCCGGTCACCGCGCGCCAGGCCGCCGCCTGTTCGACGGCCAACGGCAGATCACCGAGTTTTTCGGCGAGTTCGTCGGCGTCGGCCGGGTCGATCTCCGGACCGCGGCGGCCGAGCAGCTCGACGCTTTCCTCGCGTTTGAACACCGCCAGTTCCAGCGGGCGCGCGATACCGGCCCAGTCGGAGTTCCGCGAGGTGATCAGGATTTCGCCGGGACCGTTGCGCGGGAAGAACGGCAGCACGGTGTCCGGGCTTTCGGCGGCGTCGAAGACCAGGAGCCAGCGGCGGAACGGCCGCCCGGTCCGGAGCGCCTCGATGACCGCCGGGACCGCGACGCTGGCTTCGGACGCGCCTTGCAGGCCGAGCATCCCGGCGAGTTCGGTGAGACCGGCGCGGATCTGGGTCGTGTGCGCGGCGTCGATCCACCAGACGAGGTCGTAATCCTGGAGGTGCCGGTAGATGTACTCGGTCGCCATCTGGGTCTTGCCGATACCGCCGAGACCGTGCAGCGCCGAAGGGAGCACGGCGGTGGTACCGCTGCTCAACCGTTTGGTCAGCTGGTCGAGCAGTTCGTCGCGACCGGTGAAGTTGGGGTTCCGCGGGGGGACGTTCCCGAACACCAGCGGCGGGTCGTCGGGCTGGCGGTTGGGGAAATGCCGGGAACTGTCCGACGCCGAAGGGTGGACGATCCTCGTCGTCGGTTCGTTCGCGTCGGGCTCGCTGAGATAAGTCGAGCGTCCCTGTGGCGCAGGTGTCGAAGCAGGTGGACGTTCGGCCGTCTCAGGCATCTTTGGGCTCACAGCCTTCTTTATTGATTCAGTGTCGAATGCGACGAGACCCTGGCCTTGTACCGCGTTCCGCAGCCGGTCGGCCCGGGACAGGTAGGGTCCGGAAAGCGCGCGCATGAGCGCGCCTTCCAATTCCACATCGGCCGGGGACTCGCGGGTGAGGTCTGGATCCGGTGTGTTGTTCGGGTCGGCGATGGCGTCCCGGAGGTGACCGAGCAACCTGATCCGGTCACCGAAATGCGTGGCGGCCACCCGGACGACACTGGCCGTCTCCGACCGTCGCGCGCCACTGAGCAGCAATTCCCGGACTGCCTCGGGAAAAGCGAAGACCCCGTCGGTGTCCCAAGTGGACTCGCCCTCCCTGAGTGCGGGAGCGTACATCATCCCCGACAGCAAAAGTTCGAGGAGGTGCTCCACTCCCGCTTCCGGTACGAACCGTTGTCCCACCAGCTTCGCGATGTCGAGACGGACCGGTACCGCCGCGAGCAACTGCGCCAAGCGTAGGGCAGGCGGCGACGCAACACTGCGGAATCTGTGCACTCTTTCGGCGGGTGACAAAGTTACCGGCGGGTCGGCGAAATCGGACCGGGAAATCCGTTCCGTGGCGAGGACGACCGTTCCTTCGGCGGCACCGGGGTTTTCGCCGGTCATCAGTCCGGCCCACCAGCCCAGCGACCGCGGCCGCAGTTCGAGGACCGGCACCGGGACGAGGTGACCCGGAACTTTCGAGCCGGGTTCGAGCCAGGCGTCCGCGAGGTCGCACCCCCATCGGCTGTTGGGTGCCAACGCGTTCGGGACACGGAGCCACGCCTTGTGCGGATCCATGCCGCACCGGCCCCAAAGCCATGGCGGCAGCAGGTGGACGATGCTCACCGGCATCGTCCTTCCCCAGCGTGCCAGCACCGGGTACAGCGCGTCCTTGTTCTGCCAGGCATCACCGACACCGTCGGTCAGCAGCAATACGGCCCGCCGACCCGAAGAATCCATGATCTCGTTCGGGTCGCGGGCGGGCGCGCCGGGCGTGCCACCACGAAGAACGAGACCCTCTTCGCTGTCCTTCGCGGTTTCCAGCAGCCGGACCTGAATGGTCCGGAAAGCACCCACCTGCCGGAGTAATTCGACGAACGCCGACACCCTCGGCCGCCACAAGGCCATCGAGGGACCATTGTCGAGGACGAGCGTCAGGTCCAGCCAGCGCTCTTTTCTCGATCGGGTGACCGGCCACCACCGGCCGGTCTCCGCGACCCGGACGGCGGTCGCCACTTCGTCCAGGACCACATTGTTGTGTCGCCGCGAGACCGTCTCCCGTTTCAGCGATCTCAGTGCGCGGAAGTACTCCAGCGATTCGAGGAGTACCACTCCCCCCGGCCCGGTGCCGTCCACCGCGGGTTCGGGCAGCTCACCGGGTACGGCTTCGATCGCGACGACCTGATCGTCGTCCTCGGCCGGCGTCTCGGCGTCGGCGATCCGGGACAGCTCCGACCCGGGAGGTTCTTGGATCTCCCCACGCTCGGCGGGAGCGTTGCGGATCCGCACTTTTTCGGCGGGCCGCTCCGGCTCCTCGGCCGGATCGGATTCGCCGTCGGCCCGCCGCGGCGAGATGGCCGCGGCCAGCCACACGATGTCGGCGACGTCGGTCCAGCTCAGGTCCTCGAACCCGAACCCCTTGCCCCCTTGGGGGGAACCGGTCTTCCGCCGCTCCGCCACCGAGGCGGAACGCGAGTCGGACACACCGCCCGGCTCGTCCATGTCACCGCACCGTCAGTCGTTGCCAGAGGGCGTCCACCAGCCGCGGCCATGCCTCCTGATCCGGCTGGTACGCGCCCGACGTCGCGAGATAGACGGCGTCGAGCAGCCTGTCGGTGGGGAGACCGCCTTCCGCTTTGCTCCGTTCGGCGAATTCCCGGATGAGCCTGTCCCGGTGCTCGCCGTCCTCGCCGACCAGATGGCCCGCCACGATCGCCGCGAGCTGCTCCTCGTCCGGGTTCTCGATCCGCAATTGCAGGCAGCGGCGCAGGAAAGCGGGCGGGAACTCCCGTTCTCCGTTGCTGGTCATGACGATGATCGGAAAGGCGTGGCACGCGATCCGGCCGTCGCGGACCACCGCGGTGCGCTGCGGATCGGCGGTGTGCACGGTGACCTCGGGATGCCGGTTGCGCACGCGCGCCAGTTCGTCGATGGAGAATTCGCCGTCCTCGAAGAGCGACAGCAGATCGTTGGGCAGATCCGCCTCGGATTTGTCCAGCTCGTCGATCAGCAGGACCCGCGGCAGCCTGCTCGGGAGAAATGCGGTGCCCAGCGGCCCGAGCCGGACGAAATCGCCGATCGGAGGTTCTTCCGCCTCGCCACCCCGTTGCGCCTGACTGGTCGCCGCGGCCTGGACCCGGCCGATCGCGTCGTAGCCGTACAGCCCGGAACTCAGCGCGGTGTGACTGGTGATCGCCCAGCGCAGCACCCTGCCGAGACCGAGTTCCCTGGCGATCCGGTACGCGAGGCTCGACTTCCCGGTCCCCGGGTTTCCGGTGACCAGCAACGGACGGCGCAGGTACAGGGCGGCGTTGACCATGTTCAGCTCGCCGCCGTCGACCGTCAGCTCCGAAAGCGTGAACGCGGTGCCGAGCCGGCGCTCCGCCTCGCCGTCGTCCGGCGGCGGCACGTCGTCCTCCGGTGGCGGATCCCCGCGATACGAACGCCACGGCGGCGGCGCCGGCAGCAACTGCGCCAGATCGATGTCGTGAATGGGCCTTCCGGTTCCCCGGTAGATCCACCAATCGGGGGCGTCGTGCTGAGGCGTCCGGCCGTTCACGGCCGCGTCCTGATCGATCCCGCTCATCCGCGGTATCCCCTTACAGTCGAGTCGGGATCAACGGCTGGTCCAGAACGATCACACGTTTCGGGTCGTCCCACATTACCACCAGATCGTGAGCCAGAGAATTCTTGAACGGTACCGCCGCACCCGAATTCGCCAGTTTGCGGCGATCCGGAAGTTCGATAAAACCGCTGTCCGCGGCCAATACCCAGTCCAGCAACTCGCGCAGGTTCTCCGGTTCGGCGTCCGGATGCCAGAGCACCACGGGAAGGCCGCTGCGGAGCGCGCTGGTCAGTTCGTCCGGCACGCCACCCGGTACCGCCTGGGGCGACGGGGGTTTCGCCAATACCAGGCCGACCCAGTGATCGTCGCTCAGGATGGCGTCGATCGGGTGATCCTCGAACTCCGCGCACCCGGAATAGTGCAGCCGGTCGGCGGCGGGGTCCTTCACCATCGAATCCCAGCGAACGTGCCATGCGCGATGCCAATGCCTCGCCCGCATCCTCTCCAACGACCGTATTCCGAGCCGGTACCCGTAGCGCAACGGCTGGGGATGGCCGGTCTCGTGCTCCTTCGCCCAGCGCTGCACGGGCAAATTGATCAACGTCCTCGGCAGCAGGAATTCCACAGACGCGGACATGCTCTGGCCGGACCAGACGCCTTCAGTCTCCAAGATGACGTCATCGACCCTGAACTCGACCTCTTCTATCCCGATTTCGCGCACTCCACCGAGTGACGGCGGCCAGACCTCCGGATCGTCCTGCCGCCAGAACGCGAGCGTGCATCGCGTGGGGTCCCCGGAAACCGGTTCGAGCATGATCATCAGATGCAAATGCGGCCGCTCCGGAATCGGTGGCCTGCTCTGCCGCTGGTGCCCGAGCGCGGGACCGAGCCGCAGTGATCGGGCCTGGTCACCGATCCAGTTCGCGATCATGGCCACGTGCTCACCCTCCACGTTTTCCGCCAGCAGGCGCAGAAAAGTCAGGGCGGGCGGGACACCGTCCGGGCCGGCGTTGAAGTCCGTGAGCAGCTGGAAAGCACCCCATGCGTCGGTGATCCCCTCCAGTCGCGGCAACGGGACCGCGGGACCGAGCGCGCGGCTCACCATGACCGCCAGATGGGGGACTTCGAGCCGGGTCAGCCTGCGGTGCAGGCCGACGAGATCCTTTCGGGGGATCAAATCCAGAACGGCGCTGTTCAGCTCGGCCAGAAACAGATCTTCGGCGGCCAAGACCACCGGCTCGGGGGATTGAGCGGCCGGCGCGAGGACTTCTCCGTGCAGTCGTAAATAAGCCGTTCCGGTGAAGGTCTTCACCGAAACGGGTATCGGACTGTACGACTCGGGCAACAGACCCGGGTCCTTTTCGATGACATCGGCGAAAAAACGCTGCGAACAGATGAACGCGATCATCCGGCCGGATTCCGCGAACGCGTCCTTCGCCTGCTGCGCGTCCAGAATGCGGAAAGCGATGTCGACCGCTTCCCCGACCCATCCGTTGCCGTCGTCGACGACCTCACCGGAGTTGAGGCTCACCCGAAGCCGCATCTGCGCCTGCGGCGTCCGCGTGTGGTTGTACCGGCGGAGGGCGACCGCGATGCGATCCGGTAGCAGGTCGGCGACCAGGCTTTTCGTCGTTCCCGGCGGAAGGAGGACCAGCACGCCGTCGCCGCGGTCCTCGTGGGCGCAGGAATCGAAGTCGATGCCGCTTTCGGCGAAAGCGGTCTTCAGCACCTCGTACATGCCTTGGTGCACGGCGAGTCTGTCGAGCCGGTTGCGGTCCGGCGCGGTGAACCCCACGACGTCCACCACGACGATCGTGCGGTCGAGAGCCCGCGTCGGTCGCGCCACTGGCCCCCTCCCAAGGTCCATGGCGCCGCCCCACCGGCGCCGACCGCCACATTATCGCGTCGATCGGCTCGAAGTTGAGTGTCAATTGACAAATTGGACCCGGCAGGAGGGTGCCAGGTCCGTGAGTGGTCAGGACGGTTGGAACCGTCCTGACCACTCACGAGCCGGTCAGACGCCGGCGATCTGCTGGATCCAGCTGCGGTAACGGGTGATGTTGGTGTACGCGGTGTTGTTCGACCGGTCGCTGGTCGAGGCGACGCCGACCTGACGACCACCGGAGAACATCGGGCCGCCCGAGTCACCGCCGGCGGTGATGCCGTCGACGCGGTTCGCGCAGACCGCGACCCCGCCGTTGTAGTCGCTGCAGCTGACCGAGTTGACCCGGACGGTGGCGACCTTCAGGTAGCGGGACTGGCAGTTGATCTCCGAACCGCACTGGCTGGTCGCGCCCCAGCCGTAGACCTGGACGTTCTGGCCGACCGCGACGTTGCTCGTGGTGCCGAGCGGCGCGTAGGTGGCGTTGACCGAGCTGGTCAGCCGGACGATGGCGAGGTCCGCGCCCGAGTGACGGGTGATGCTCGCCGCGGTGGCCATGGTCCCGCCGCTCTGCTGGTCGAGGCTGCCGACCCGGAACGTGTAGCTGCCGCTGCCGGCGACACAGTGCTTCGCGGTGAGGATGTACTGCGGCGCGATGATCGTCGCGCTGCAGTTCTGCTGGCCGTTCACGAACAGCCGGGCCGCCCAAGGAGCGTTCTGCGCGTACTGACCACCGATGATCATCGGCTGCACGCCCGAGGGTTCGGCGGCGGTCGCGGCGGGGGCGGTCGAGCCGAGCAACGCCATGAAGGCGGTGCCGGCCAGCAGGACAAGAGAGCGCAGTCGCATGTTCCGACTCATTTCTGCGGCGGGGTTCCGGCCGCTTCAGTGGGGACGAACGCGCTGATTCTGTGTCGTGCCAAGGGAACCCGGAAACCGACGAAAGTTCGCGCGGGCTACCTATTTATTTCCATGACGGACGGCGGTGATCTTTGAGTACCCGGCGAAGATCATTAGGTAGTCATTCGCCGAGCAGCCGCCACGCGGTGAGGGCGAGCCTCGCCCGGGTCAGCCCGAGCGGATCGGTCAGGTCGATGGCCAGGCTCTTCCCGATCTGCGCGATCCGTCGCGCGACGCTGCTGTGGTGCAGGTGCAGCGAATCGGCGGCTTGACGCACGGAACCCGTGGCGCAGTAGGCGTCCAGCGTGCGCAGGTCCTCGGGATCCGCCGCCAGCTTCGTGATCGCGACGACGTCGGCGTTGGCGCGTGTGTCCTCCTCCGGGATCCGCGCGAGCAGCGCCAGCGCTCCGAGGTCGTCGTAGTGGATCACCGGGCGGCGCGCGGTCGTGAACCGCAACGCCGTCCTGGCGTGCTGCCAGGACCGGTGCGGGCATCCGGTCTCTCCGATCCCCGCCCGGACGCTGTCCGGAAAGCGGTCCGGATCCACCGCCGTGGCCAGGATGATACCGACGTCGGTGAGAGACGCCGCCTTGACCGGGCGTCCGGGGCAGATCAGGTTCCCGATCTTCTCGAGCGGGAGCGCCGACCGGACGGCGAGCACCCGGATCGGCGCGTCGGCGGGGAAACCCAGCAGCCGCAGGGCCCGGCTCCTCGCGGCGTCGTCGCCGCCGGCGCTGATCACGAGTTCCACCAGTGCCGGGTCGGCCATGGTGGTGCGGGCCGGTCCGTACCGCTCGACGACCGTCGCCACGGCGATCGCGAGCCGGTCCAGCACCGCGTCGTCGAGGGCGACGGGCGCACCCTCGCGTTCCAGCCACACGGTGCCGATCTCCTCCTCGTCGAGGGTGATCGCCATCGTGACGGACGCCGGTGCGGAAGCGGGAGCGGCTTCGCGGCCGTCGGGTGCCATTCGGATGGTGCGTCCCGTGCTGTGGAGCCGGATGCCCGCCACGCATTCCGCCAGGCCCGCGGTGGCGCGGGCGAGCGCGGAGAGATCGACTCGGCGCCGCATCAGGGTGTCGTAGAACATCACGACCCGGATCGCGCCTTCGACGTCGGGATCCAGATGCGACAACCGTGCGGCCAGTGCCTCCATGCCCGCGAGCGTACGCGGCGATCGTCGCGCGAAGGGGCGATCACACGCGACGGATGGCGGCCGCCCTCCTGGCCGGGAGCCGGAAGGATCATGGGCATGGATCCCGAACTCGAAGCCTTCATCGCCCTGTTCCCCCAGGCGAAACTCGACGACCCCGTCGCGGACCGCGAGAGCTTCGCGAAACTCGCCACGTCCGTGCCGCAGCCCGACACGTCGGCCATGGAGGTCGAAGACCGGACGGTGCCCGGCGAACCCGGCGTCCCGATCCGGATCTACCGGCCGCGTGAAGCACAGGGCGCCATCATCTGGCTGCACGGCGGCGGCTGGGTCATGGGCAACCTGGCGACCGAACACCCTTGGGCGGCGCGGCTCGCCGAAGCCTCCGACGCGACAGTGATCTCGGTCGAGTACCGGCTGGCACCGGAAAACCCGTTCCCGGCCGCGTTCGACGACGTCTACGCCGTGCTGAACTGGACGGCGGACCACGCGGCCGAACTCGGGGTCGACCCCGGCCGGATCGCGATCGGCGGGCACAGCGCGGGTGGCGGGCTGGCGGCGGCGACGGCACTGCGAGCCCGCGACGAAGGCGGCCCGCGGATCTGCTTCCAGCTGCTCAACCAGCCGGGACTCGACGACCGGCAGGAGACGTGGTCGGCGCGGAACTTCACCGACACGCCGTGGATGAACCGCGCCAAGATCACCGCGGCGTGGGGGCACTACCTGGAGGGAAAGCCCGCGTCCTCGCCGTATGCCGCCCCTTCGCGGGCCACCGATCTCTCCGGCCTGCCGCCCGCGTACGTGGCCTCCGCCGAGCTGTGCCCCAACCGCGACGAGAACATCGAGTACGCGCTCCGGCTGCTGCAGGCGGGAGTCTCTGTCGAACTGCACCAGTGGGCGGGCACCTTCCACGGGTCGCAGGCCATCCTGTCCGCCGAGGTGTCCCGCCGTCAGATCGACGAACTCGGCGGCGTCCTGCGCCGCGCCCTGGCCGGGTCATGACAGCCCCTACAACGGCCAGGCTGCTGCGCCCGTTCGCCGGAAGTTTCGCCGCAGTCGTCGTTCTGCAGGTCATCGGCGCCGTCTCGGGGTTGGCGCCGCTGCTGGCGGTCGTCGAACTGGGCAGGGCGCTGCTGGTGCCCGGCCCGGCCGACGAAAGCCGGGTCTGGACCGCGGTGATCGTGGGCGCGGCCGGGCTGTTCGTCCGGCTGGTGCTCACGGCCGCGTCGTCCGGGATCGGGCATCTGCTCGACGGCCGGGTCCAGCTCACGTTCCGCCGTCTGCTGGCCGAACGCCTGGGCCGGGTGCCGATCGGCTGGTTCTCGAGCCGCCGCACCGGGGAACTGGCCAAGGTCGTCGGTGAGGACGTCGGTGCCGTCCACCCGTTCATCGCCCACACCCCCGGCGAACTCGTGTCCGCCTTCGTCGTCCCGCTGGTGTCGCTGGTCTACCTGCTCACCATCGACTGGCGGCTCACCTTGATCACCCTGATCCCGGTGGTGCTGGCGGTGGCCATGGTCCCGCTGATGATGACGCCCTCCCGGTTGCGTGAGCAGGAGGAGTTCGACCGGGGAATGGCGGGGATCTCGGATTCGGTCGTCGAGTTCGTCCAGGGCATCGCCGTGGTCAAGGCGTTCGGCGGCGCGGGCCGCGCCCATCGCAGGTTCCGCACCGCCACGGACGCCTTCGTCGCCACCTTCACCCGGTGGGTGCACGGAATGGCCGGGCCGGCGGCGGGGATGCAGCTGGCGCTGTCGCCGCCGTTCGTCCTGCTGGTGGTCCTGATCGGCGGCACGCTCCTGATCACCGGCGGCGGCCTCGCCCCGGTCGATCTCCTGCCGTTTCTGGTACTCGGCCTGGGCTTGACCGCACCCGTGGCCGCGCTCGGCCACGGTTTCGACGAACTCCAGGCCGCCCGTCGCGCGACCGGCCGGATCCGCGAAGTGCTCGGCGTGCCATCGCTGCCGGAGCCGTCTGCGCCTGTCGCGCCGCGAGGCCACCGGGTTGAACTGCGCGGCGTCCGGTTCGGTTACGAGCCGGAGCGCGAGGTCCTGCGCGGGATCGATCTGGTCCTCGAACCCGGGACGGTCACCGCGCTCGTCGGGCCATCGGGCGGCGGGAAGTCCACTTTGGTCACTCTGCTGCCACGGTTCTTCGACCCGACGGAAGGTTCGGTGCTGCTGGGCGGCGTCGACCTGCGCGAGATCGGCAGCCGGGAGCTGTACCGCAAGGTCTCCTTCGTGTTCCAGGACGTCCGCCTGCTGCGCGCGTCGGTCGCGGACAACATCGCGTTGGCCGTCCCGCACGCCGATCGCGAAGACGTCGTGCGCGCCGCCCGGCTCGCGCATGTCCACGACCGCATCCTCGAACTGCCTCGCGGCTACGAAACGGTGCTACACGAGGAAACCGGGCTTTCGGGCGGCGAAGCGCAGCGGATCTCGCTGGCGCGTGCGCTGCTCGCCGACACTCCCGTCCTGGTGCTCGACGAGGCCACCGCGTTCGCCGATCCGCGCACCGAACTGGCCGTGCGCCGGGCGCTGACGACGGCGCGCGCCGACCGGACGGTCCTGGTCATCGCCCATCGCCTGGAGACGGTCGTCGACGCCGACACCGTCGTACTGCTGGAGAACGGCGCCATCACCGAACGCGGGAAGCCCGCGGAGCTACTGGCGCGGAACGGGAAGTTCGCCGCCTTCTGGCGTTCCCACCGCTCCGCCGAACCACTGGGGGAACCTCGATGATCCGGATGTTGCTGAGCGTCCTCGGCCCCGACCACGCCCCGCCGGTGCGGCGCACCGTGGCACTGATGACGGCGACCGCGATCGTCGAAGGACTGTCCTACGCGCTGCTGGTCCCCCTGCTGCGGGCGCTGCTCGGGAGCACCCCGGGCGACGCCGTCCCCTGGCTGATCGCGTTCGGCGCGGCCTTCTCGGTGTTCGCGATCCTGCGCTACCGCGCCGATCTTTCCGGATTCCGCGCCGGGACGACGTTGCTGCGCGGGATGTACCACCGCCTCGGCGACCATCTCGCCCGGCTGCCGATGGGCTGGTACAGCGGGAAACGGGTCGGTGAGGTGTCGTCGCTGGCCGGACCCGGTGTCCTGCGGGCGATGGGTGTGATCGCGCATCTGCTGGCGCCGTTCGTCGCCGCGTGCGTCACCCCGCTGACGATCGTGTTCGTGATCCTCGCCTTCGACTGGCGGCTGGGGCTGGCCGCGCTGATCGCGGCCCCGGTCGTGGCGGCCATCCAGGTCTGGACGGGCCGTTCGATGGCCGCCGCCGACGAGGAGGCCGCGGAACGCGGGAACGAGGCCACCGGACGGGTCATCGAGTATCTTCAGGCACAGCCGGTACTGCGCGCGGGCGGGCGAGCCGCGGAACGATTCGAGTTGCTCGACGACTCGCTGCGGGACCTTCAGCGGGCGAACCGCCGGTCCACGCTGTCGGCGCTGCCCGGTGTCGTGGGGCTGACGTTCACGGTGCAGGCGATGTTCACCGGCCTGCTGGTGCTGGGCGCGTTCCTCGCGCTCGGCGGGGACATCGGGGCACCCGAGGTGCTGACGATCCTCGTCCTGGCCGCCCGCTGCGCGGATCCGCTGCTCTCGCTGACCGACATCGGCGGCAAGCTCCGCGGCGCGCGTTCGGTGCTGACGAGGCTCGACGCGTTGCTGCGGACCGAACCGCTGCCGGAACCACCGGATCCCGTCCGGCCGGAGCGGCACGACCTCGAATTCGAGTCCGTCGTCTTCGCCCGCGGCGGCCGCACGGTGCTCGACGGCCTTTCGCTGACCGTCCACGAAGGACGGAAGCTCGCCGTCGTCGGGCCTTCGGGTGCGGGGAAGAGCACGGTGCTGCAACTGCTCGCGCGGTTCCACGACGTGGGTTCGGGAGCGGTACGCGTCGGCGGGGTCGACGTCCGCGCGATGGGCACCGAGGACCTGATGTCGCGGATCGCGATCGTCTTCCAGGACGTCCACCTCTTCGACGGCACGATCGAGGAGAACATCCGGCTCGGCCGTCCGGACGCCGACGACGCCGAGGTACGCGCCGCCGCGACCGCGGCCCGGCTGGACGACGTGATCGAACGACTGCCCGGCGGCTGGTCCGCGAACGTCGGCGAAGGCGGGGCGCTGCTGTCGGGCGGCGAACGCCAGCGGGTCTCGATCGCGCGTGCCCTGCTGAAAGACGCGCCGATCGTGGTGCTCGACGAGGTGACGTCGGCACTGGATCCGGTCAACGAAACGGCCGTCCACGAAGGGATCGAACGACTCATGGCGGGCCGGACCGTGGTGATGGTGGCGCATCGGCTGCGAACCGTCGAACGCGCCGATCACGTGGTCTTCCTGGACGACGGCCGGATCGCGGAGGAGGGAAGCCACGACGAACTGGTCCGCCTCGGTGGCCGGTACGCCGGATTCCTCGAGCTGCAAATCGCTTGACGCGACGCGAGGGGCCCGGTCCCAGAGCGCGGACGTTCGTTGACACCCCGTAGCGCCACTGCTCTACTCGGACGCATGCGCTGTACGGCCTGAGTCAAAGTCCGCTCATTTCGGGAAACACCCGGGAATTCCGGGCGCTGCGCCCTGCCCGGAAAACCCGTTCACCCTCGCACAGAACGGAAGTCACCCATGACCACGACCGAGAACCGAGTCCGATCGGCCACCGAATGGCTGACGGCCGCGAAAGACGTCGCCGACGAACTCGCGGTGGACGCGGCCGAACGCGACCGGAAGAACGAGACGCCGTACGCGGAAGTACGGCTGCTCAAGGATTCCGGCCTGGTGACCCTGCTCGGCCCGGCCGAGCACGGCGGGGGTGGCCAGAGCTGGGAGACCGCGTACCGCGTGATCCGCGAGGTCGCGCGCGGCGACGGCTCGATCGGCCAGCTGCTCGGCTACCACTACCTCTGGGCATGGGCCGCCCGGCTGGTGGCGACCGACGACCAGATCGCCGCGGTCGAAGAACTGTACACGCGGAACGACTTCGTCTTCGGCGGCGCGGTCAACCCCCGCGACTCCGACCTGAAGATCACCGAAGACGGCGACGAGATCGTCTACAACGGACACAAGTCGTTCTCCACCGGCAGCAAGGTCTCCGACCTCACCGTGCTCGAAGGCATTCTCGAAGGCACCGAGGAGCATGTCTTCGCCATCGTTCCGTCCGAACAGGACGGTATCGTCTTCCACGACGACTGGGACAACATCGGCCAGCGACTCACCGAATCGGGCAGCGTGACCATCTCCGGCGTGCGCGTCCCGTGGGCGAGCGCGGCAGGCTACGTCGACAAGAAGTTCCGTCCCCTGACCTACAACACGCTCAACGTCCCGGCGATCCAGCTGGTGTTCACCAACTTCTACCTCGGCATCGCGCAGGGAGCACTGGAAACCGCGTTGGCGTACACGCGCGAGCACACCCGCGCGTGGCCGTACGGCGGCGACAACAAGACGTCCGCCGGCGAGGAGTGGTACATCCTCGAAGGCTACGGCGATCTCCAGTCGAAGCTGTGGGCGGCCGAGGCCTTGGCGGACAAGGCCGGAACCGCGATTTCGGCCGTATTGCACGCGCCGCGCGAGGAACTGACGCCCGAGGCACGCGGCGAGGTCGCGGTCCTCATCGCGGCCGCCAAACAGCGCGCCATCGACACCGGCCTCGAAATCGGCACGAAGATCTTCGAGCTGACCGGCGCCCGAGCGAGCGCAACGAAGTACGGACTGGACCGCTTCTGGCGGAACCTGCGCACACACTCGCTGCACGATCCGGTGGCCTACAAGCGCCGCGAAGTCGGTGCGTACGCGCTGCTGAACGAACTCCCGGAACCCACCTGGTACACCTGAGCCGAGGTGGCCGGCTAACGCGCGACGGCGTAGGTGAGCAGCAGCGCGCCCGAGGCGAACCTCCGGTCGCCGACGAGCGTGAGCGCCGTCTTCGCGTACTCGCCGTCGAACAGCCGCGTCCCGCCGCCGAGGAGCACCGGGTTCACCACGAGCCGGACTTCGTCGAGCAGCCCGAGCCTGGCGGCGGACGTGGCGGCCTCTCCCCCGGCGAAGAGCGCGATGTCACCTTCGAGACCGGCGAGTGCCGTGGCGTCTTCGAGTACGTGGGAGTTGTGCCAGTCCGTGGTCCGGAGCGTGCCCGAGAGGACGTACTTCGGCAGTTCGTGCATCCGGCGCCGCTGCGTGGCCGAGACCTCGTCCCCGGCGGTCGGCCAATAGCCGGCGAGTTCCTCGTAGGCCTTGCGGCCGAAGGCCATGCCGTCGATCGACTCCAGCAGTTCGTCGATGTGTCCTTGGAACTCGTCGTCGGCGAACCGCCAGTCGATGTCGCCCGCGGCGTCGGCGATGTAGCCGTCGAGCGAAACGTTGATGTGCAGGAAGAGATGCCCCATGCGATCTCAAGGTACACTTCTTGAACGCACTGTCAAGAAGTCGTACGATGACGCCATGCCACGCACAGGACGGCCGCGATCCTTCGACGAGGACCAGGTGATCGGGGGCGCGCTCGACGTCTTCTGGCGGCGGGGTTACGCGGCCACGTCGATGCGCGACCTGAAGGAGGACCTCGGCGTCCTGCCGGGAAGCCTGTACGCCGCGTATGGCGACAAGCACGCCCTCTTCCTGCGAGCACTGGAACGCTACGCGGGCGGCGCCGCGAACCAGGCGGACGCTCTCGCCGAAGGCCCGGTGCTCGGACATCTGCGCGAGCTTCTGCTCAGCGTCCTGGAAGCCGCGCGGGAATACCCGGGGCGAGGGTGCCTGCTGGGCAACACCGCCGCCGAATTGCTTCCCGCCGACGAAGCCGCCGGGAAGATCGTCCACAGTGGATTCGAAGCGCTGGAAACCGGTATCGCGCAAGGGCTCGAAGCCGCCCAACGTTCCGGCGAGGTCCGTGCGGACCTCGACTGCGGAGCGCAGGCGCGGCTCCTGCTCGTCGTCATGCAGGGCCTGCACGTGGTGGCCAGGGCGGAGACGGATCCACGCCGGCTCACCGACGCGGTCGACGCCGCCTTGGCGCCCTTGACCGCGAAGTGACTCCTGGGCGCACCGGCACCGGTGCGCCCAGGAGCCGGATCACTCCTCGAAACCCTCGTCGTCGCCGTCGAAGGCGTCCTCCATGACCTCGCCGAGGATCATGCCGCCGACGACGCCCGCCGCGGCACCGGCGACCATGCCGCCCATCCCCGGACCACGCCTGCCGTGGTGCCCGTGATGACCGTGATGTCCGTGGTGGTCGTAGTCGTGGCCGTAGTGCTCCTGGTGCCCGCCGAACATGGCGTGCCCGCCACCGGACTCGGCGACCTTGGCCAGCCAGCCGTCGATGGCCGCCGCCCAGTCGGTGCGCAGGGCCTCCTCGTGCGAGACGTGGAAGCGGCCGAAGGAGTCGCCGCCGGAGCGGAACATGCCACCGCGCCGATCGGCCTCCAGCACCACCACGAGGTCGTCCGGGCTCGCGACGAAGGTCAGCTCCACCTGGCTGACGCGGCCCGCGTAGCGCGACGGCGGGAAGAACTCGATCTCCTGGAAGAACCCGAGTTCCTGCCGGACGCCGTGCAGCCGCCCGGCCTCGACGTCGGCGCTGTGGAACGAGAAGCCCAGCTCGCCGAACGCCTCCAGCACCCGATCCTGCGATTCGAGCGGCCCGACCAGCACCGGGTCGAGGTCGCCCTTGTCCGGAGCGCCGGCGATGACGAGCTCGGTCCGCACGCCGACGACCACGCCCGGCAGTTCACGTCCGCCGACCGCGCTGATCGGCGTCTCCCACGGCAGCGCGATCTGGAACGGAACGGTGGTCAGCTGCCCCGCCGTCACCTTCACCTTGCGGCCCGCGCTGACCCGCAGGAACTCCGCGGTCCCGGCGCGCTCGTGGTCGCCGTGCTCGACCTCGACCCTGGTGACCAGCGAAAGCAGGATCTCCTCGATCTGGGCGTCGCTCGAGCCGCCCTGGATGCGGACCTGGCCGGTGATCACCTCGCCGGGAACGGCGTGCGGTGAATCGAGCACGGTGTCGACGGACGGGCCGCCGACCCCGAAGGCGCTGAGCATCCGTTTGAACATCAGGGATTTCCTCCGCTGGCTACTGGAACAAAAGAAGGGAGTACCGGAACACTTCGACTACTACCGAGATCCGTCGCGGCACGCCAGGTAAAACGGGTTAAAACCCCCTAAACGGGCGCGACGTCACTACCTTCTCAGCTCGGCCTGGCGGACGTCGTGCAGGTGGATGACGACGTCGTAGGACCGCCCGAGCGAGACGGTCGCGGGGTCGACCGGGAACTGCGTGCCGATGGTGCGGGTGGGCCGGGCGGTGTCCAGCCAGGCCCGCGCGGACGGCGGCGCGGTACGCACGTCCAGGTAGAAGTCCTCGAACCGGACCTGGTCGAGGGCGTGCTCGTTCGAGCCGGACGGCGCGGCTGGAACGGAGAAGCGTTTCCAGTCGCCCTCGAGCGCCTTGTCCTTGGACAGGAAGGAACCCCGGTCGAAGCTGAACCCGACCGGCAGGTAGCCCCGGCCCAGCGTTTCGCGCAGGAAGGCGCCCTGGGTCTTCGGGTACATCGCGGGGTTGTCGGTCTCGTAGGAGACGTGGCCGTTGTGCGCGGAGAGCAGGACCCGGTGCCCGGTCCGCCGCTGCCACCACGCGACGTTCTGCGCCATCGCCCGGTCACGCAGGATCTGCGCGGTGGGCAGACCCTGCGGATCCGAGAGGTCGACGGCGAGGAACCTGGCGGTCTGCGCGACGAACCTGGCGTGCTGCTCGGCCCAGTCCCGGGCGTCCGCGCCGGGCAGGCCCTTGATCAGCTCGTAGGCCTGCTCCGCCTGCGTGGCGAGCCGCAGCCGCTCGTCGAGCGGTTTGCGCAGGTACGCGAACGCGTCGTCGATCGGGCGCAGGCCGGTGTAGAGCCGGTTCAGCCGGGGCAGGTCCGCCGGATGCCGTTGCCCCACGTAGCCGGTGATCCTCGCGAAGAACGCGTCGTTCACCGAAGGCGCGCCGAGATCGTCGCCGACGAAGTGCACGGTGCGGCCGGGGTGCGCGCGGTTGTACTCGCGCATCCACCGGATGAGGCTCACGAACTCCTCGCGATCCCACGGGGAACCGGCCAGCGTCCGCTTCGCGAGCTCCCGGGCGTCGCCCTTGCCGGTCTGGACGTACTCGTCGATCTCCAGGCCCGCGGACCAGCTCAGCTCCAGTGCGAAGGCTCGGAAGCCCTTTTCCTCGACGAGATAGCGGAACACCCGCTCCTTCATGGTGAAGAACTCGTGGGAACCGTGGGTCGCCTCGCCGAGGCCGACCACCTTCGCGTTCCCGATCATCCCGCCCAACGCCCGCAGGTCGGCGTTGTTCCGGCCTGGTTCGGTCGAACGCAGCGGATGCGCCGCCCGGTCCAGCGAGCGCACCGGGACCGGGCCTTCGTCCGCGTAAGCCGGGCTCGCCAAAGGAGCGAGCAGCGCTCCGGCCACCACCGCGGCGACCACTCCCCGTCTCCCCCACCGCTTTCGGCGCTCTGTCATATCCGTCCACCCCTTCGTCCGCTGTCGAAGACGATCATCGTCCGAGGGCGGGGGTCCGCGCGCTGCAGTAAAGCTCCTACTTGGGGTGAGGAAAACCCCACCCCCGTGAAAAGCGGGTGGACCCCGCCGCCGGGGTGTGGGTCCCGGCGGCGGGAGTCCACCCGCGTTTATCTCCCTCCGCAGCGGCTGTCCGTCACTCCGCGCGCCACAACGCGGGTGTGGACGGCGGCTCCCAGCCAGGCTGGGCGGTGTGCGCCTGCAAGCACACATAACCGCGACCGCTGTAGGTGACCCGGGCGCCCGCGGAATAGCCGGTTCCCGCCGCCCAGGCCGTCCCGCCGGGCGGGTTGGAGGTCGAAGTCGACGTCGTCGGCGTCGTCTGCGTCGTACTGGTCGGCCGGGTGGTCGACGTCTGCGGCACGTTCAGCACGAAGTCGAACGCGGCCTGTTTGCCGGGAGGCTGATCGCGCACGGTCATCAGCAGCCGCGGGTCGAAGATCGAGTCGGTGTTGTTGCGCGGCTCGTTGGGGAAGTAGAGCTGCGTGGTCAGCACCGGCCTGCCGGGCGCCTGGACCTTGACGTGGATGTGCCGCGTACGGCCGGGGTACAGGCCGGGCACGATGGTGCTCAGCGAGAACGCGCCCTGGTCGTTGGTGAACTGGTGACCGCGGAAGGTGTACCCCACGTTGTCGTAGGCGCCGTTGACGTCCGCCTGCCAGAAGTCCAGCAGCACTCGCGCGATGGGCAGGCACCCGAGGCCGAAGACGTAGCCGGAGACGGTGAGTCTCGTCCCTTGCGTGTTCGGCGTGACGAGCGAGGTCCGCTGCGGGGAATTCGGCTTGAAGTAAGGACCTTCGGTCTGCTGCGGGGTGGGGTCGTCACCATCGTCACAGGCGGGGGTCAGCTCAGGTGCCTGGCCGTTCTCGACGGTGGTGCGCGCGAGAGCGGGACCGCCGATCAACGCGACCGGAGCCGCCACACCCGCGGCGAGCGCGGCCTTCAGCACGGTCTTCCGGCTGAGCTTGTTTTCTTCGTCCATACCTGCTCCTCGTGGGGGCTTCGGGAATCACCCTCGACGGTATGGAGAAGATCAGCTGTGGACGATGGACTGAGGTGGTCAGTCGTGGTGAATCTCCGGGGGCGCGTCACCGGTCCGGCGGTAATCACCGGGGCTCAACCCCGTTTCCCGCCGGAAGAACCGGCAGAAATACGCGGGATCCGCGAATCCGACCCGGCTGGCGACCTGCCGCACGGTGAGATCGGTGCCGCGCAGGAATCGTTTCGCCTCCCTTGTCCTCGCCTCGCGCATCAGTTGTGCCGCCGTCCGGCCGGTCGCCGTTTTCACCGCGTCGGTGAGATATCCCGGGGTGACCCCGATTCGCTCCGCGAGCGCGCCCACCGACCAGAGCCCCAGATCGGGTCGGCCGAGCAACCGGGCGAATTCCGTGCCCACCGCCTGCGCCCTGGCCGGCGGGCGCGGGTCCGCCAATCCCGGCAGACGTCCCGCCCGCACGATCAGCACGTGCATCAACGCCCGCAGCACCGAATCGGTACCCTGGCCGCCACAACGGAATTCCTCGTCGAGTTCGGCGACCAGCCGCGCCGTCTCCTCGGCCGCTCGCTCGTCGAGGCGCCACGGCTGCTGACTGAGCCTTCGCAGGGTTTCGCGATCCGCCGGATGTTCGAGCAGGAAATCGTCGGTGAACAACACGACGAATCCGCTGAGATCGCGGGCATCCCAATGATGCACCTGCCCCGGTGTTATGACCGCGAGTTGGGGCGGCCCCAATTCCCAGCGGGTGAAATCGATGACGTGGTCGCCGGTGCCGCCGGTGACGTGGACGATTTCGTAGAAGGTGTGCCGATGCGGGAACGCCGCCCGCGACATCGGCCCGATCGTGTCGAAGGTGCCGACCGTGAACGGCAGGGCGTCCGGCGCGCGGACCTCCAGCCGATGCAATGGCAATTCCCCCGCCTTCGGTTCGAGGCAAGGCGTCCTCGGCAACACCGTCGTTCCGCGCATGGACCGGTCCCTTTCACCACACTGGGAATAAAAAGTCTAGACCAATACCGGGTGCGCTGACTGCCGACGGAAGTCGCTTGTCGCCGCCGGGGTACAGTCGGGATCATCGACGCACGTCCGAAGGGTCACCACGCGATGTCTCCCACCAAGTCGCGCGGTCGGACCTGGTGGCCGGTCGGCGCGTTCGCCGCGCTGGTACTGGCGTGTGCCGTGGCCTGGGCGACGACGGGCGCTTCCCACAGCGACCTCGAAATCTACCGCTTCGGCGTCGACACCCTGTGGAACGGCGGCGACCTCTATGGCGCGTTGCCGCTTTCCGACGCGGGGATCCCGCTGCTGTTCATCTATCCGCCGTTCGCCGCGCTGGTGCTCACCCCGCTGGCCCTGGTGCCCTGGAACGGCGCGGTGCTGCTGCTGTTCGCGCTCAGCCTGGCCGCGCTGGGAATCACCTTCTACGGGATCGTCCGCACGCTGTGGCCGTCCGGGGACCGGCGTAAGGCGCTACTCGTCGCGTCGCTGGCGATCACGCCGGCGCTCTTCCTCGAACCGGTCCGCCAGACGCTCGGCTTCGGCCAGATCAACCTGCTGCTGATGGGTCTCGTCGCGGCCGACTGCCTGCTGGCCAGGGGCCGCTACCGGGGCATCGGCGTCGGCCTCGCGGCCGCGATCAAGCTGACACCCATGGCGTTCCTGTTGTTCTTCCTGGTACGCAAGGACTTCCGCGGCGCGCTGACCGCGTCGGGCACGTTCGTGGCCGCGTCCGCCGTCGCGTTCGCGGTCGCCCCGGAGGCTTCCGCGCGCTATTGGTTCGGCGGACTCGCCGGGGCGTCCGGCATCAGCGGCACCTCGTTCCACACCAACCAGACCTTGCAGGCCGTGCTGGCGCGATTCGGTGTCGAAGGCGCCGCCAAGCCGCTGTGGATCATCCTCACCGGCGTCCTGCTGGTTCTGGTGACCCTGACCATGTACCGCTCGGCGGTGGTGCCGGCGCTGCTGCTGAACGCGACGTTCGCGCTGCTCATCTCGCCGACGTCGTGGTCACACCACTGGGCGTGGATCGCTCCGGCTCTGTTCACCACTGCCGCCTACGTGGTGCTCAAGCCCCGGAGGGTGGTTTGGCTCGCCGTCACCGGGGTGGTCGCCACGATCTTCGTCGCGGCACCGTTCCGGTACTTCCCCGCCTTCGATCGCCCGGGCCAGACCTGGACGACCGCCCAGCAGTGGCTGGGGAACTGCTACGTCGCCGCGGGCCTGGTCTTCCTCGTCGTCGCGGCCGTCCTCGCGCTACGGAAAGGACCTCGATGCTCGACCTGAGCGGCACCACAGCGCTCGTCACCGGGGCCAGCGGCGGCATCGGCCACGGCATCGCCCTGCGCTTCGCCGAAGCGGGCAGCGCCGTCGCCGTGCACTACCACCGCGATGAGGCCTCCGCGCTCACCGTCGTCGAGCGGATCCAGAAGGCGGGCGGCGCCGCCAAGGCGTTCTCCGCCGACCTCACCGACGACGGCGAATGCCGGCGTCTCGTGGCCGCCGCCGCGACCTGGACCGGGCGGCTGGACACGGTGGTCAACAACGCCGGCGTACAGCCGATCGAGCCCTTGCCGGGTATGTCGGCGGAAAGCTGGCGCGCCGTCCTCGACGCGAACCTCACCAGCGCGTTCTCCTGCACGCAGGCCGCCGCCGAGGTGATGGACGGCGGCAGCGTCATCCACATCGCCTCGATCGAAGCGGCCCATCCCGCGCCGGGACACGCGCACTACAGCAGCGCGAAGGCCGCCCTGGTCATGCACGCCCGCGCCGCCGCGCTCGAATACGGGCCGCGAGGCCTGCGCGTCAACGCCGTCTCCCCCGGCCTGATCGACCGCCCAGGCCTCGGCGACGACTGGCCGGAGGGCGTCCGACGCTGGGAACAGGCCGCACCCCTCGGCAGGCTCGGCACCCCCGGCGACGTCGCGAACGCCTGCCTGTTCCTCGCCTCGCCGCTCGCGGCGTGGATCACCGGGCACAACCTGACCGTGGACGGGGGCGTTTCCGCGCATCCCACTTGGTGAGCACGGATTCGGTTCTACTACGGGTTCTTTAAGCCCCTTCGCGCGCTTAAGAGCCCCTTCGGGATGCCATTCTTTGGCAATTTCCTTCGTTGGGCCGTTTGAGCTAGCGCAGGTGTTCGATTCGGAGTAGCTTTGAGGTCGTGGCCAGCGACGATGCACCTCCAGGGACGTCCACCGAGTGGTGGCGCGTCGACACCGCGACGCTGCATGCCCGTAAGCAAGAATTGGAAGTTGTGAAGCGTCGGGCGGATGCGGAACAGAACGCGATACTCGCGGAAATCAATTCGCGTGGGGTCCGCGGATGCAGCGGACATTCAACACTGGCCGCACTGATTTTCGAGGACTTCCTCGTGTCGGACAAGGAAGCCAGTGACCGCGCCGACCGTGTCCTGGCACTGCACCCCGGCCCGTCCATCGGTGGAGACCCCGAGCCACCGTTGGCGCCACTGACGGCCGAAGCTGCCGCTGAGGGCGCGATCGGGGGTTCGCAGATCGACGCCATCATCAAGACTCTGGCGCGGATCCCCTCCACCGTTCCCGAGGAAGAGGTGCGGGCCGGGGAGAAGATCCTGGTCGAACTGGCTCGTCGCGCGGGGCCGCGGCAGATCGCCCGCGCCGGACGCCGCCTCCTGGACAAGCTCGACCCCGACGGCAAAGAACCCCGCAACGAGGACCCGAAGGAGACCCGGCCGGAGTTGCGGTTCGTCAAACACCGCGACGGCACCCTCGGCCTCAAAGCGAGACTGGACCTCGAAACCTACGCCCGCCTCAAATCCGACCTCGACCCGATGGCCAAACCGCACAAAGCCATCGACGGCGTCCGGGACTCCCGCAGCCAGGACGAACGCTACGGAGACGCCTTCACCGACTACGTCCGGTTGAAGACCACCAGCCGCAACCTGCCCGGCCAAGCCGGGGAAGCGACCCACATTCTGGTCACCATGTCCTACGACGACTTGATCCGGGACATCGGCGAAGCCCACCTCGACCTCGTCGGGCCGATCAGCGCCACCGACGCCCGCATCCTCGCCTGCGACGCGCGGGTGCGACCGGGTGTTCTCGGCACCGCAGGCGAACCCCTCGACATCGGCCGCTCCAAACGGACCGTGTCCTTGGCGCAGAAGTACGCGTTGACGATCCGCGATGGTGGCTGCGCCTTTCCTGGCTGTGACATGCCGGTGCCGCGCTGCACGGCCCATCACATTGTTTTCTGGCGTCATCACGGCGAAACGAAGATCGATAATCTCGTGCTGTTATGTACCCGGCATCACCGGCTGATCCACCGCAGTGAATGGAAGGTCCGGATCGCCCAAGACGGACTCCCCGAATTCACCCCACCCACCTACCTCGACCCCACCGGCACACCGAGACGGAACACCATGCACCTCAGAACATAGGCCGACCCCGTGAACCCCTGAATCGGGCTCGCCCAGCCACACCACGCATTGGGGCCTTTGCGGTTCTCGTGATCGTGGCGTCGAGGCCGAGGGCCTGCCGCGGCCCTGCTGGTCTCTGTTCGGGGATGACCGCCTTGAGACCGCGTACGCGCAGGTGCCGTCGGATCGCGCGGGACGAGCCTGACCGGGCGTGATCAGCGATCCCGCGCCGAGGGGATCCTCCCAAGGGCTCCGGTTCAGGCCCGCTTGCGGCTCGCGATCTCGTCGGAGAGCTGCCGCACCTGGGCGGGGTCCGCGTCCCGGGCAAGGGCGACGTAGTGGTCCATGACGGCCGGCCGGTAGCGCACGGGCAACGTCTGTCCTGGCGCGAGTCGGGTGAGCTCGGTGATCGTGAGGTCTTCGTCCGCGACACCGCGGAACGTGATGCCGCCGGCGGTCTCCACGTCGAACATCAGCACCACGCGTGGACTGCCGTCGCCGCCGACCTCCCGCCAGTCGACGAGAACGCCGATCGCGAGCGCCCCCGTACGCAGTTCCGCAGTGCGCTTCCGTGCGTCACTGCTCAGGAGCGGATTCGGGGCGACGCCTGGGAAAACGGGCCCGACGCCGAGCGATTCCCGGCTCAGGTCGGGTCTGAGCTGCGCCATCAGATCGTTGATCTTCTTCTTCGAACCGAACATCCTGGCCCCTCCCTCACACCGGTGCCGGGATCTCGGCCTGGCGCTTCGCCTTACCGCGATTCTACGTCAGGGCCATGCCCGACCACCGTCACATCGCCCCGTCCCGACGCGTTCCCGGACGGGCTCGGTCGAGAGCACCTGAAGATGCGAGATGGGGCTGCCGGACCATCACCGGCTCCGGATTTCGGTCCCACTCCTCAGATTCGTCACCAGCGCCGTCGACTTGCCCGTGACGGCGGCCGCGAGTGGTCGTTCGAGGCCGGGAAGGCGTGCCACGTGCAGGAAAGCCCGACGTACCTGGAGCAGGAATCGGTTGGCGGGCAGGAACCATCGCGCGCCACGGCGAGCGACCTGCTGCTTCTCGGTCACCACCGGGCGGACCAGTTTTTCGTACTCCGTGAGGGCGGTCTCGATCGAGGACGACCGGGTGAGCTGTTCGGCCAGGACGAACGCGCCCGCGATCCCCAGCGAAGCGCCCTGGCCGGCGAGAAGGGAGACGGCATAACAGGAATCGCCGACGAGCACGACCCGGCCGCGGCTCCACGACGGCATCTCGATCTGCGCGACCTGGTCGTAGTACACCTCGCCGGAAGGCGGACACAGCGCGAGCGCTCGGGGTACCGCCCAGCCGAGCGAACCGTAGGTCGCGCGCAGGGCGGCTCGGGCGTCGTCCGGCAGGGCCGGATCCGTCGTGCGGTGCACGGCGAACGCCGCGAGCTTGCCGTCGCGGAGACCGTAGAAACCCATCTGCCTCCCGATCGTGTCGGTCAGGCAGAACCGCTCCCCCACCCGCTCACGGATCTCCTCGTCCTCGAAAACGAAGGCCGCCGTATGAAAACCGAGATGACGCAAGAACCGGCTCTCTTCGCCGAAGACCAGCCGCCGCACGGTCGAATGGATCCCGTCGGCCCCGACCAGCAGATCGGCTTCGAGCGTTTCGCCGTCCGCCGAAGTGACCCGCACCCGGTCGCCGAGGTCCTCGACTCCCGTGACCCCGACACCGAACCGGACGTCCACTGTGGACGGGAGGCCGGCGCGCAGGACACGTTCCAGGTCGGGCCGCATGATGCTGCAGAGCCTGCCCCGCACCGATTTGGCGAACCGGACGTAGTCGATGGCCGCCCGGCGGCGACCGCGTTCGTCCAGCAAACTCGCCTCGTCCACCCGGTACGCCACGTCTTCGACCCGAGGCAGCAGGCCCATCTCCTCGACGGCGTCGAAACCGGGGCCGAAGAAGTCGATCATGTAGCCCTGCTCCCGTGGCCCGGCTGCCCGCTCCAGCACCGCGACCTCGACACCCAGCGTCGCGAGCCGGTGCGCCAGCGCCAGCCCGGTGATCCCGGCACCGCAAATCGCCACCTTCATGGTGGTCCTCCCTTTCGGTTCAGTCGACCAGCCTGCGCAGGACGGCGGGAGAGACTTCTCCCGACCCTGGCCCGAGCGCCCGATGGAGCAGAAGCCCGTCCACCGCCGCGAAAAGGACCGCGGCCGTGTCCTCGGCATCGGCCACCCCATGCCGCGCCAGCCAGCCGCCGAGCCGGGCCCGCAGGTCGGCGAGCAGCTCGCGGATGCCTTGGCGCAGGGCGTCGTCGCGGGTCGCGGCGAGGTAGGACTCCGCGAACAGCAACGACATCGGGTCGGTGCCGGAGTAGCCGCCGACCGACGCCAGCAGCGCGTCCACCGCCTCCGCGGGCGTTTCGACGGTTTCCAGTGCCGGCTCGAAGGCGAGCGCGACCTCGCGCATCGCCCCCAGTACGGCCTCGGTCAGCAAGGCCTGCAGCGAAGGGAAGTGATAGTGCACGACGCTCGGCGTGACACCCGCGCGTTCGGCCAGGATCCGGGTGCTGACCGCGGACCAGCCGAGTTCGGGCACGAGCGCGACGGCCGCTTCGAGCAACCGCCGCCGAACAAGCTGGCCGCGCGCCGCGGCCGGGGAGCCTGCCACCGGTTCATCTCCTAGGGCGTTCGTCCTGTACGACTGACCTGATCGTATGTCCGGATCCGGCCGTGGCGCAAACCCGGTGCTCAGACCGCCTTCAAGAGCTCCACCACGCGCTCCGCGGTCGCGACGCTGGACTGCGGGTTCTGGCCGGTGACGAGGTTCCCGTCGACGACGACCTCGCTCGACCAGGCGGCGGCCGGAGTGACGATCGCGCCCTGCTCCCGAAGCCGGGTCTCGACGAAGAACGGGCTCTTGTCACCCAGCCCGCCCTGCCGTTCCTCTTCGTCGCTGAACGACGTCATCGAGCGGCCGGCGAAGGTGAACGAACCGTCTTCGCCACGCGCGCTGAGCAAGGCGGCGAGCCCGTGGCAGAGCGCGGCGATGGTCTTGCCACGCCCGTCGGCGTCGTTCAGCAGGGCGCCGAGATCGGCGTCGTCCACCAGGTCGGTCATCGGACCGTGCCCGCCCGGGAGGTAGACGGCGTCATAGGCGTCGGCCGAGACATCGGAAAGCTTGAGCGGCGCCGAAAGATCGAGCCCCTTGAGGTATTCCGCGAACTTCGCGCCCTCGGCGGGGTCGACGCCGCCGCGTTCGTCGAGGCTGATGGGATCGACGGTCGGCCGAAGCCCGGACGGCGTCGCGATCTCCACCTGATGACCCGCCTCGGCGAGCACCCGATGCGATTCGGCGACCTCTTCGGCCCAGAAGCCGGTCGGGTGGTCGGTGCCGTCGGTGAGCCGCACGTGGTCGGCGGCCGAGACGATCATGAGGATCCGCGCCATGACTGTTCCTTTCGTTGTTGCGGGGCGGTGTGCCCCACTGCCGCTTCAACGAGGTCATGGCCGCGCGTACTCCGCCGCGGCGGCTACGATCCATAAGATTTCTTATGGAAGGTGATTTGCATGCCCAACTTGGATCGGCTCGCGACCTTCCTGGCCATCTACCGGCAAGGCTCGCTCTCCGCGGCCGCGGCGGAGCTCGGGCTGACCCAGCCCGCCGTCACCGGACAGCTGCTCAAGCTCGAGGAAGAACTCGGCGAGCAGTTGTTCGTCCGGTCACGGCAGGGCGCGGCGCCGACCGCCCGCGCGGCCGAACTCGCCGCCAGGATCGGCACCCGTATCGACGAACTGCGGGGCGCGCTGACGGCAGGCGACGACGACGTCCAGTACCGCGAACGGGTGGCGGTGGGTGGTGCGAGCGACGGCATGGCGACGCGGTTCCTGCCCGCGCTGGCCCCGCTGACCGAACGCGGGCTGCGCATCACCGTCACGCTCGGGCTCGCCGACGAACTCCTGTCCGCGCTCGAAGCCGCGCGTCTGGACCTCGTCCTCTCCTCCGTCCGCCCGCGCCGGCGCGGTATCACCGCCCTTCCGCTGATCGACGAGGAATTCGTCCTCGTCGCCGCTCCCGCCCTCGCGCGGAGCGTCGATCCCGCCCTGCTCGCGACCGACCCGGTGCCCGCGCTGGCCCATCTGCCGCTGATCGCGTACGCCGACGATCTGCCGATCATCCGCCGCTACTGGCGCAGCGAATTCGGGCGGCGGCCGCCGAACCGGGTCGCCATGGTCGTTCCCGACCTCCGCGCGATCCTCGCCGTCGTCGTCGCGGGCGCCGGGGTGAGTGTGCTGCCGCGCTACATCGCCGCGGCCGCGCTCGAAGCGGGCTCGGTCTCGATCGTGCACACCCCGGTGGTGCCGCCGCTGAACACGATCTATCTCGCTCACCGGTCGGGGACGGCACGGCCGGTGGTGACCCTCATCCGCGACAGGCTGCTTGAACGCGCGCGCTCCTGGGGTTCGCTTTGAAAGTCCCGGCCCGGCAAAAATGACCTCTTTCTCCTGCAGAACCGTCGCGAGGCTTGCTCTTCCGAACCGTTTCATGGAGGACACATGGTCTCGAAACCCCGCCTCGCACTGGGAATGCTCGTCTTGGCCGCCTTGGCGGCAGGACTGCTCGCTTTGCTCATCTCGCTCGACGTCGGCGCCTTCTGGGCGAAGACGCTGCCGCTCGTCCTCCTGGCGGGCGGGGCGGCGTTCGCTCAATCCCTCGGCCTGTTCACCAAGGCACCGAAGGATTAGGGACCGGTCCCCACACCCGCCGTTAGCGTCCTGCCCGTGACCGAACTGGGTGCGTACGTCGAACGCTTCGAGACGAATTGCCGCAGGCGTGCGCTCCGGGGTGTGGCCGCGATCGTGATCGGCGCGCCGGTCGCGGTCCTCGGTGTCTTCGTGTTCTTGCTGGGTCAGGAGGCCGGGGTTTCCGGCGGGGAGGTGATCATCGGCCTCGTCATCGGCTGCGGACTGGGGCTGGCACTGCTGGGCGCCTGGGGTTGCTGGCACGCCATCGGCAAACGGGGCGAGATCTTCACCTTGTACGAACAGGGTTTCGTGCACACCTGGCGGAAATCGACCACCGTCGTGCCGTGGAGCAAGGTCGAGGCGGCCGTCGACCACGCCAAGAAGAACGCCCTCGCCAAGGCGTTCGGTGGCGATGTCGGCTGCCTCGTCAAACTCACCGACGGCAGGAAGATCCTCATCAACGGCTTCACCGAAGGCGCCGATCTGTTGGCCCGCACCATTTTCGAGGCCGTCGGGCGGCGTTCCCTCTGAAGGACGGTCAAACTCGCTGCGGCGCGAAGGTTCGGCGATAGTCCTGCGGGGAAACGCCGACGACCTTGTGGAAATGGTGCCGTAGCAAGGCTCCCGAGCCGAAGCCGCAGCGGCGCGCGACCTCGTCGATGCTCATCGTCGTCTCCTCCAGCAGCGACCTCGCGTGCAGAACCCGTTGCGTCGAAAGCCATCGGTGCGGCGTGGTGCCCGTCTCCGCGACGAACTTGCGCGCGAAGGTGCGCTCGGACATCCGGGCCCGTCGGGCGAGATCGGCGACCGGATGTTCGTGGGCGATGGTGTCGAGCATCCAGGTGAGCACCGGCTGAAGGCTGTCCCCGGTGCACTCCGGGATCGGCACCTCGACGAACTGGCGCTGCCCGCCTTCCCGTTGCGGCGGCACCACCATGCGCCGCGCGATCACGGTGGCCGCGGCGGAGCCGAGTTCGCGACGGACCAGATGCAGGCAGGCATCGATACCGGCGGCCGTGCCCGCGCTGGTGACGATGTCGCCGTCGTCGACGAACAGGACGTCCGGATCCAGCTGGGCCTGCGGGAACCGTTTCCGGAACGCCGCGCTGTGGCGCCAGTGGTTCGTGCACCGCCGCCCGTCGAGCAACCCGGCGGCGCCCAGCACGAACGCGCCGGTGCAGACCGAAAGCAGCGTGGCGCCACGTTCCGAAGCCGCACGGAGCGCTTCGAGCACCGCCGGCGGATATTCGTCGCGCACATCGCAGGCGGGGACGACGACGAGATCCGCGTCCTCGGTCGCTTCGAGACCGTGTTCCGGGGTCACCTTGACACCGTGACCGAGGCTGAGCGGCTCTCCCGCCCGCTCCCCGCACACCCGGAAGTCGAGCAGTGGCACTCCGTCATCGGTGCGGTCGTAGCCGAACACCTCGCAGACGACACCGAACTCGAAGGCGGCGAAATCGTCCAACAGCACCACGGCGACGCTTTTCAGCATGGCCGGAGCATAGCTGGCAGGATTTTGCCGCACAACGACAGAACTGCCACTTTTGGCAGGATGTCGAGCGGCGCAAACTTACTGCCATGACCGCACTCATCGTCACCCTCGCCCTGATCGCCCTCGTCACCTACCTCTTGAACCGCAACCACACGCGGCAAGGACGCCCGAACGTCGCAGGTGGCGACCCGCTCGGCCGCCCCTTCTGGAGGGGTGGCGCCACGATCTGAGGACACCGGGCACCACGAAGCCCGGTGTCACGAGCGCCACGTTCCCCGCCGAGACCCCCGCCCGGCCCCGCATCCGCCGAGGTCAAGCCCGCAATCACAGCTTTAAACCACTTCGCCCGTATTTTCTGCCGGTTACCAGTTTTCTGGTTAGGGTGCAGTGGTGCAAACGGGTTAACATCGGGCGGAAGGAGCGCGCGCCGCAGTCGGCGCGTCACTGGACATGAGTTCGCAGGACGGTAAACAAGCGGAAGAAGAGGTCGTCGCGGAGACCGCGGCCGACCTTGCCCACGCACCGGACACGACGGGTCCGGGCCACCCGCCCGATGAGCACGTCCCCCTCGACCTCGCCGCCGAACGACCCGCCGAGACCGACAAGACCGTTTTCGGGGTCGCGGCGGTACTCGCGCTCGCGATCATCGTCTGGGGCGTGCTGGCCCCGGAAAATCTGGCGAGTGTCGCGTCGACCCTGTTGAACGACGCCGTGATCCCTTACGGCGGCTGGGCTTTCGTGCTCACCGCGAGCGGTTTCGTGCTCTTCGCGGTCTGTCTGGCCATAAGCCGCTACGGCCGGATCCCGCTGGGCGGGGACAAGGAACTGCCCGAATTCCGCACGTCGTCGTGGATCGCGATGATGTTCAGCGCCGGTATGGGCATCGGCCTGATGTTCTTCGGGGTGTACGAACCGGTCTCCCACCTCGCGAGCCCGCCTCCGGGCACCGCGGCCCCGAATTCCGACGAAGCCGTCCACACCGCGATGGCGACGACGTTGTTCCACTGGACCGTGCACCCGTGGGCGATCTACGCGGTCGTCGGTCTCGCGATCGCCTACAGCACCTTCCGCAAGGGCCGCACCCAGCTGATCAGTTCGGTGTTCGCGCCGCTGCTCGGCAAGCGGCGCACCGAAGGCCCGCTGGGCAAGGCGATCGACATCATGGCGATCTTCGCCACGCTGTTCGGTTCCGCCGCTTCCCTCGGTCTCGGCGCGCTCCAGGTCGGCGGCGGCATGGGCGCCGTCGGCTGGATCGACGACCCCGGCAAGGGACTGCTGGTCGCGATCATCGCGATCCTCACCATCGCGTTCATCGCTTCGGCGGTTTCCGGTGTTGCCAAGGGCATCCAGTGGCTGTCCAACATCAACATGGTGCTCGCCGCGGTACTCGCGGTGTTCGTGCTGGTGGTCGGGCCGACCGTGCTGATCCTCAACATCGTGCCGGGCGCCATCGGCGACTACTTCCGCGAACTGGCGGAGATGTCGGGCCGCACCGGGATGACCGGCGGCGAGGAGATGCAGACCTGGCTCGGCGGCTGGACGGTCTTCTACTGGGCGTGGTGGATCTCGTGGACGCCCTTCGTCGGCATGTTCATCGCGCGGATCTCGCGCGGCCGCACGATCCGGCAGTTCATCTTCGGTGTCATCGCGATCCCGAGCATCGTGAGCCTGATCTGGTTCGCGATCTTCGGCGGCGCGGCGATCAGCAGGCAGCGGGCGGGGACGGACATCGCGGGCGCGGGCAGCGCCCAGTCGGCGACGTTCGAACTGCTCGAGACGCTGCCGTGGTTCATCCCGATCGCGATCCTGGTGATGATCCTGGTGTCCATCTTCTTCGTCTCCGGTGCGGACGCGGCGTCGGTGGTCATGGGCACCTTGTCCCAGCGCGGAAGTGTGCATCCGAAGAAGGGTGTCGTGATCTTCTGGGGCGTGCTGATGGGCGCCGTCGCGGCGGTGATGCTGCTCGTCGGCGGGGACAAGGCGCTGACCGGTCTGCAGAACCTCACCATCCTGATCGCGGTGCCGTTCGTGTTCGTGATGGTCGGGTTGTGCGTGTCGGTCTGGAAGGACCTGCGCAACGACCCGCTGATGAAGCAGGAAGACGCGATGATGTTGTCGCTGAAGGAACTGCACGAGGAACGCACGAACGGCCACGGCCGCCGTCGCATCCTCGGACGGTCGAAGCAGCGCACCTGATCTCGTAAGTACATGAAGGCCCCCATCCTTGCGCCTAGGTACAGGATGGGGGCCTTCACGCGTGTCAGGCGCGTCCGATGGCGACGAAAGCGCACAGCGCGAGGTAGCCGAGGTCCAGCAGCGCGACCAGGGGCTCCCGACGACGCAGCCGCACGACCACGGCGCCCGCCATGACCAGCGCCAGCCCGAGAGCGGCCAGCGGCACGAGTTCCGGCGCGATGTCGAGCAAGGCCGGGACGACCAGACCGACCGCGCCCAGGATCTCGACCAGCCCGATGAACTTCACGGCGCCGGGGCTGAAATCCAGCACCCAGCCCGCGGCCGACGCCACCCCGGCGATCTTTTCCCTTTGCAGGAACAGTTTCCCGACGCCGGACACGACGTACATGACGGCCAGCACCCAGGCGACGATCCACAGTGCGGTGTCCATCAATGCCCCGCGAACTGGCCGGGCGTGTAGTCGCCCGCCGGCTGCCGGGTGATGACGTTGAGCCGGTTGAAGGCGTTGATGAGCGCGATCTGGGTCACCAGCGCCACGAGCTGCTCGTCGTCGTAGTGCTTGGCTACGGCCGCCCACGCCTCATCGGTGACGCCGATGCCGTCGGCGAGACGGCAGCCCTGCTCGGTGAGCTCCAGCGCGGCGCGTTCGGCCTCGGTGAAGACCGTCGCCTCGCGCCAGCACGCGATCAGGTTCAGCCGGGTCGTGGTCTCCCCCGCGTGCGCCGCGTCCTTGGTGTGCATGTCGAGGCAACCCGAGCAGCCGTTGATCTGGCTGGCCCGGATGTTCACCAGTTCCCTTGTCGCCAAAGGAAGTTCGCTACCGTCGACGACCTTCGCGGCCGAAACGAGATGCTTGACCAGTTTCGGTGCGAGAGCGGTCTTGAGGTAATCGAGCCTTGCCTGCATGGGTTTTCTCCTTCTCGTCGGTGTTCACTTACTTCGACGAGGAGGACTCCCGAGAGGTAACACCCATGGCCGCGAGGCGACGCGGGTCACTCACGGAATCGATTTCGACGATGCGGCCGTCGACGATGGTGCAGGACATCACGCCCAGCAGCCTGCCGGTCCTGCTCCACGACACGATCCCCGGTTTGCCGTTGACCAGCGCGGGACGAGTGGTGACGACGGCGCGCGCTCCGCGCTGGACCCGCGTGGCCACCTCGGCCGCGCCGAGCCGCACGACCTCGCCGTGCCGGCTCTGCGAACGCCACGTCACGTCGGGATCGAGCATCTCGACCAATCCTTGGAAGTCCCCTTCGCGCGCGGCCGCGAGGAACGCCTCGACGACCGCGTGCTGCCGAGGCTCGTCGGTGGGACGACGTCCCTGCACCTTCCGGCGGGCGCGGCTGGCGAGCATCTTGGCCGCGTCGGCGGATTTGCCGAGGATCTCGCCGACCTCGGCGAACGGGACCGCGAACAGGTCGTGCAGGACGAAGGCCAGCCGCTCGGCCGGGCCGAGGGTGTCGAGCACCACGACCAGCGCCACCCCGACGGATTCGGCGAGCAGCGCGTCCTCTTCCGGCGAGTCCTCCAAGACGAGCAGCTCGGGCGGCTCGTCGTAGGAATCCTCGGGACGGGTCTTGCGGGAGCGCAGGACGTCGATGCAGACGCGGCCGACGACGGTGGTCAGCCAGCCGGACAGGTTGTCGATCGTGTCGGCGTCCTGGCGGGCCAGGCGCAGCCAGGCCTCCTGGACGGCGTCCTCGGCGTCCGCGCGCGAGCCGAGCATCCGGTGGGCCACGGCCACCAGACGCCCGCGCTGCTCCTCGAACGCGCTGGCCAGGGCTTCGCCGGTCATGTCGTTACCTTTCTCGCGCCGAATCCGTCATGGACATGACGAGCCCGACGCGAGAAAGGTAACCGACCACGCTCAGACGTCCCGGATGGGCGTCTTCACGGTCTTCTTCATGCCGGGGTTCTTCGTCTCCGGCTTCTTCTTGCCGGGCTCCGGTTCCGGCTCCGCGGTCGAGCCGCCGATGCCGGAGTCGATCGCCGCCGTGACGATCAGGTTCCGCTCGTCGGACGAGATGACCTCGCCGTCGAGGAGTTCCTGGGTCACGGCCCGCACGTAGGTCACGAACTGCTCGTTCGACGCGTAGTCCGACTCGTCGTCGATCACGTCGTTGATCGTGCAGCCGTTGCCGGTGTCGCGGTTCTCGACCTGGCTGTCCGCCGTTCCGAGGATCACGGTGTCCCGGACGTCGGAGTCCGGGCAGGCGTCCGGGCCCGGCGGCGCGGCGACGATGGTGAACGCGCCGCCCTGTTCCGCCGAGACGTTGCCCGCCTTGTCCGACGCGCGGTAGGCCAGCGTGTGCGTGCCCAGCGTGGTCACCTTCACCGGCGCGGTGTAGACCGTCCAGGCCCCACCGTCCAATGTGTACTCGATCTTGTCCACACCGGACCCGGTGTCGGTCGCGGTCAGGTTGATGGTCGCGTCTTCGATGTAGGACCAGCTTCCGTCCAGATCACCGCTCACCACCACCGAAACGGCGGGCGCGGTGTTGTCGTCACCCTCGACGATGGTGAACGTCGCCGTGCCTTCCGCCGACACGTTGCCCGCCTTGTCGGTGGCGCGATACTTCACCGTGTGCGCGCCGACGACAGTGAGCGCGAGCGGCGCCGAGTACGTCAGCCACGGTCCGCCGTCCAGCTGGTACTCGACCTTGCCGACACCCGAACCGGCGTCGGTCGCCGTGAGGGTCACGGTCGCCTTGCCGACGTAGTTCCCCGCGGTGTCCTTGGTCCCGGTCACCTCGGAGGTCACCGTCGGCGCGGTGGTGTCACTGCTGACGATGGTGAAGTGCGCCATGCCCTCCGGCGAGACGTTGCCCGCCTTGTCCGAAGCGCGGTAGTGGACCATGTGCATCCCCGGCGCGGAGACCGCGACCGGAGCGGTGTACGCGGTCCACGCGCCTTCGTCCACTTTGTACTCGACCTTGTCGACGCCGGTGCCGCCATCGGTCGCGGTGAGCTTCACGGTGGCGGTGTCGAGATAGTTGCCCGCGGTGTCCTTGGTGCCCGTCACCTCGGACGTCACCGTCGGCGGAGTCGTGTCACCGGGCTGCCCGGTGACGACGGTGAACGACGACATCCCTTCCGGCGAGACGTTGCCCGCCTTGTCGGAAGCCCGGTAGTGGACCATGTGCGCGCCGGCGGCGGAGACCGCCACCGGTGCCGTGTAGGCCGTCCAGGCGCCGCCGTCGAGCTGGTACTCGACCTTGTCCACTCCGGACTGGCTGTCCGAAGCGGCCAGGTTCACCGTCGCGGAGCCGACGTAGTTCCCGGCGGTGTCCTTGGTACCGGTCACGTTCGCGGTCACCGTCGGCGGAGTGGTGTCGGCGCCACCGCCGTCGGTGACGACGAACTCGCCCATCATCTTGGTGTGGCCCTGGATCGTGCAGTAGTACCGGTACTTGCCGGGGGTCAGCGTCACCGTGGCCTGGTGCACGCCGTTCTTGTCGTCGTAGGGGTTGGCGAGGATGTTGAGGGGGACGTCGTGGTTGTAGCCCGGGGTCTCGGTGTCGAACGTCAGCGTGTGCGACATCGTCGAGCCGAGCTCTTCGGTGTTCTTGAAGACGATCGTGGTCTCACCGGCCACCGCGGTGGACGGCGCGCTGAGGTAGTGGTCTGTGCTGTCGCCCGCGGTCCATTCCAGGGTCTGGACGGGAGCGGCGGAGGCGGGGGTGGACGAGCCCGGTAGCACCAGGCCCGCCAGCGCGAGCGTCGCGGCCACCAGGGCCACGACGAGGGTTCTTGGGGACATCGCAGGGAAACCTTCCGTACAGGGGACACCGGCCGGGCACGCGAACCCGCGCGCCCGGCCGGCTTTCGCGCTACAGCTGCCGCACCCGGATGTTGCGGAACTCCATCAGGTCGTTGTCACCGTGGTTCTGCAGACCGATGAACCCGCTGACGAACTGCCGGAAGTCGGTCGACGGGTCGCCCGCCCGCGACGAGTTGATCCCCGGCGCGTTCTCGAACTCGTTGATCACGACACCGTTGCGGATGATCGTGTACTTCTGCCCGACGACCTTGACCTCGTACTCGTTCCAGGTCCCCTTCGGCTTCACGCCCGCCTGGTCCAGCGGCCGCGGGTCGAAGTTGTAGATCGACCCGGTCTTCTGCGGTTCACCGGTGGCCCCGTCGTACAGCTGGACCTCGTGACCGCAGTAGATCGCGACCCAGGCCTGCGACGTCCTGGCCGAACCGACCGTGCCGCAGCTGCCCGGCGGACGCTGCTCCAGCGGCGTGCGCGGATCCGGGAAGCGGACGAACACCCCGCTGTTGGCGCTGCCGTTCGGCGCGATGTCCTTGAACTGCAGCTTCACCGAGAAGTTGCCGAACTGCCGTGCCGAGTACCACAGCATGCCCAGCCCACCGGACGGTCGCAGTGACCCGTCCGGCTGGATGGCGAACTGCCCGGACGGCGCCTGCGACCAGTTGCGGAACGATTCGGGCGTGCCGTCGTAGATCGCGTCGTAACCGGTGACGCCCTTGTTGCCGATGGGCGACGCGGCGGCCGCGGCGTTGATCTTGTCCGACTCGGCCGCGTTCAGCACGCCGAGGTCGCCCAGCCGGTCGACGGCCTGCGTGACGTGGTTGACGAAACCGGCGTGGGAGGTCCACGTGCTCTCGTCGTCGATCATGTCGTCGACCGTGCAGCCGCCACCGGCGTTGCGGTTGGTCACGCCGGTATCGGTGTCACCGATGGTCACCGTGGCGCTGGGATCCGCCACGAGACACCCGACGCTCACCGAGTTCCGCGTGGTCACCGTCTCGCCGTTCGCGTAGGTCACGGTCAGCTTGGCGGTGTACAGACCCGTGCGCGGGTAGGTGTGGCGCGGGTCGGGCTGCGTCGAGATCGTGCCGTCGCCGAACTCCCACTTGTAGGAGACGCCGCCGGACTTCGATCCGGTGAAGGCCGCGGTGAGCGGCTTGTTCTGCACCATGGTCGACGACGCCGCCGCGGACGGCGTGGCCTCGCCACCGGTGTAGCTGATCTTCAGCAGCTTCTGGTTGTTGGTCAGGGTGAAGAAGCCGCCGCCGTAGTCGAGCACGTACAGCGCGCCGTCCGGCCCGAACTTGGCGTCCATCCACTGGTTCAGCTTCGTGTCGCCACCACCGGTCGGGATGATCTGCCGCACGGTCTCGGCGAACACCGGCGGATCCTGCTTCGGGACGCCGTTCGGGTCGACGGTGACCGCGATCCGGTTCTGCCCGTTGCTCTGGTCACCGATGAACCACTTGTCGTTCCAGTAGGCGGGCCAGGCGACGCCGCTGTTGGTGTTGACCAGTTCGCGGTGGTACGTCGGCCCGGTCATGACCGCCTGGCCGCCGCCCTTGAGGTAGGGCTGCGTGTAGGTGGCCTCGGCCGCGTTGTACGTCGGGATGGAGCTGTTGGGGCGGTTGGGGAACACCGGCCCGCCGCCGTCCGGCGCGTACCAGATCATGTTCTTCTTGACCGGCGGCAGGTTCACCAGGCCGGTGTTACGCGGCGAGGTGTTGACCGGGTTGTCGCAGTCGTACCAGCCGGTGAGCACCGCGGCGTCGGTGCTGCTGCGGTCACGGTACGGCTGCTTGTTGCCCATGCAGTACGGCCAGCCGTGGTTGCCCGCCTCGGTGATGATCGTGGCGGTCTCGTACTTGGCCGGGCCGAGTTCCGGGCTCGGCGAGGTCGCGTCCGGGCCGACCCACGCGGCGGTCAGCCAGTTGGTCTTCTTGTCGACTTGCAGACGCGAGATGTTCCGCACGCCCATCACGTAGATCTCGGGCCTCGTCTTGTTTCCGGGGTCGTTGGCCTCGGGGAACAGGTTGCCCGCCGGGTTGGTGTAGGTACCGTCCGGCTCCGGGTGGATCCGCAGGATCTTGCCGTTGAGGTCGTTGGTGTTACCGGCGGTGCGGCGCGCGTCCTGGAACGAGACGCCCTTGTAGTCCTGGGTCCAGTTGTTGCCGGAGTACCCGTTGGAACCCTGCGACGAGTTGCTGTCACCGGAACCGATGTAGAGGTTCCCGTCCTTGTCGAAGTCCATCCCGCCGCCTGCGTGGCAGCAGCTGTGGACCTGGACGTCCCAGGACAGCAGGTCCTTGCGGGTCGCCTGGTCCAGCGTCTGGTTCTTCAGGTCGTAGGTGAACCGCGAGACCGTGCGCTTGCCGATCCGCTTGTCGATGTCGACCGACTCGTGCGGCATCCAGTAGGCGTACATGAAGCCGTTCTCGCTGAACTTCGGGTCCAGCACGAGACCGAGGAGGCCTTCCTCGTTCTTGACCAGCTCGTCGCCGCTGCCGCGGTTGCCCATCACCTTCAGCGTGGTGAGCAGCTTCGGCTTCTTGGTGACCGGGTCCCATTGGTGGATCGTGCCGCAGCCGGCGCCGATCTGGGGGTTGGTCCAGTCGTTCGGCGCGGGCACCGTGTTGCCGGCGCAGGCGGCGCGGCCGATGTAGAAGACGCGGCCGTTCGGCGCGATGGTGAGCCCGTGCGGCTCGCCCATCTGGTCGAGCTGGCCGGGCTGGTTGATCCCGGTCAGGCGTTCGACCTTGTAGTTGGCCGCGATCCCCGCCTTGCAGTCACCGCGCACCATGCCGGTGGTCCACTTCAGCGCGCCCAGGATGTGGCTGCGGAACTGGGCTTCGCCGTAGCTCGCCTCGGTCCGGCCCATCCCGGTGTAGAAGGAGCGGCCGCCGTCGTAGTCACGGCACCACGAGATCGGGTGGAAGGCGCCGTTCGCGCCGACACCCGGCTTGTAGGTCGACTCCTCGACCTGCGCGACCGTGTGCACGGTGCCGACCGGGTTGACCTCCCAGTTGAGCCACCGGTCGGTGCGGACCCACTTCTGCGGCAGTCCCGCGGTGGCCGGGTTCGCCTTGTCGAGGACGTCGACCGTGGCTTCGGCCGGCGGAGCCTCCGGTGGCGGCGGGGTGGTCGAGTTGTCCTTGTACAGCTTCCAATCGGCCAGCTGGATGAGCGGCTCACCCGCGTTGGCGGTGATGTTCAGCCGGTAGTTCGCGTACGCCGTGGTGTTGGTGAAGGTGAACTTGCGGCTCACGAACCGGTCGGCGAACGTCTCGTTGGTGCGAGTGTCCAGATCGGTCCATGTGGTCCCGTCGTTGGAGCCCTGCAGGGTCCAGCTCTTGGGGTCACGTCCGGGGAAGTCGTTCGCCGACACGAGGTCGTAGCTGCTGACGGCGACCGGGGCGGCCATCTTGTAGGCGACCCAGCCGGTCGGCTGGAACGCCAGCCACTTGGTGTTCTCGTTGTTGTCGGCGAGCTTTTCCTTGCTCTCGTTGGGCGCGTTCTCCGCGCTCGCGGTGACCGAGGCGACCGCCTCCGGTGTGGGACGCGCCCCCACCGGGCGGGCGCCGATCAGCCCCGAGAACCACTGCGAACCGTCCTGTGCCCGCGCGGCGTCGGACAGGCCGAGGAAACCACCGCCCGCCTTCATGTAGTTCTGCAGCGAGGTTTCCTGGTCGCGGTTGAGCGTGATGCCCTGTGCGGACAGGAAAACGACGCCGCGGTACTTCGCGAGGTTCGCCTGCGTGAACACCGCGGGGTCCGAAGAGGACGAAACGGAGATGCCGTTCGCCTGGCCGAGGCTCGCGATCGCGTCCGTGGCGCGCAGGACGGGGTCCTTCTGGTCCGCGGCGGTGCCGTGGAAGACCAGGACGTTGATCGGGACGTTCGTCGCGGCTTCGGCGGTCACCGGTGCGATGGCCAGCGGAAGCCCGGAGGTGACGACGGCGCCGACCGCCAGTGCGGCCAGCGAACGTCTGCGGAGCCGACGTTGCGAAAATACTCGTCTCAAGTTCTCGCTCCTTTCGAGTCTAGTGGTGGTGGGCCGAAGCGCCGGTGGCGTCCGGAGTGGACGTCGGGTGCTGATGTCCCTTGAAGCGGTCGATCGCCTCCTGGGCGCCTGCGGGCATCCCGCCGTCGGCGTTGCGGACCAGGAACACCCCGGACATGCCGTCGTCCGAGTGCTGCTGGACGTGGCAGTGGTACATCCACGCGCCCGGCCCGACGCCGTCACCGGCGATCACCTGGAACCCGAAGGAGTTGCCGGGGTCCAGGGTCTTGTTGTCGAGGATCGGGGCGTTGTCGGTCGCGCTGGTGAGCATGCCGGTGCGGGTGTCCGCCCAGCGGTGCGCGTGCAGGTGGAAGGTGTGCATCAGGTTGCCGTGCCCGATGCAGATGAACTCGACGCGTTCGCCGAGGTTCGCCTCGAAGATCGGCGTGTTCGGGGCGACCTGGTGGTTGATCCACATTTCGGTGAACACCACGGTGAACTGCTTGCTGGGCAGCAGATCCCCGCGTTTGCGCACGATCAGGCCGCCGTAGAGACCCTTCATCAGGCCCGCGGTGCCGTGGTCGCCGCCGAACGCGTGGTCGTGGTAGTGCCAGTACCCCGCGCTGCCGGGCATCCAGAAACCGTTGGCCGCCTGATACGCCGTCCGCGTCCGCCAGGTGTAGGTCTTGGTCTCGTACGGCTTGTTGAAGGAATCGTTGAACGGCGAACCGTCCGACTTGGTGTCGTAGTTGACGCCGTGCGGGTGGATCGACAGCCGCTGGTCGGTGTTGTTGACCAGCTCGATCACCAGCGTGTCACCCTCGTAGCACTCCAGGAGCGGCCCGGGGATCGTCGGTTTCCCGGGCTCCAGCCCGTAACCGACCCGGGTCGAGCCGGGAACGTAGTCGGCGTAGATGGTGATGTGGCGGGTCATCCCGGCCGCGGCGGCCGGTGCCGAACCCGCGCTGGCCGACACCACGACCGGGGCGATGACCCCGGCCGCGGTGCCCGCGAGCATCGATCTGCGGGACAGCCCGCGTTTCTGCTTGTCCATTGTGGATTCCCCAGTCAGAAGCGGACGTTACGGAGATAGGTGAACCCGGTCTGGGCGGTGCTCAGGGGATCCGTGGGGTTGTCGTGCTCGACGATGTATTCGGCGAGGTGGGGGCGGGTGTGCCGGAAGATGCGGGGGAAGTCGATGACGCCCTTGCCCGGGTCGACCATCTGACCGTCCGCGGTCCGGTCCTTGACGTGGTACTGCACCACGCGCGGACAGTGCCGCCGGTACAGCGAAACCGGGTCCATCCCGCCTTCCACCGCCCAGAACAGGTCGATCTCCAGGTGCACGTAACGCGGGTTCGTGTTCCTGGTGAGCACGTCGTACGGGCGCACGCCGTCGATGGGCGCGAACTCGTGCGCGTGGTTGTGGTAGCCGAGTGGGATACCGGCCTGGCGGAACTTCCGGGCCGCCGTGTCCATCCGGCCGGCGAACTGCTTCCAGCCGTCGATGGTGTCGAAGTTCGCCCACGGCACGTTGGCGCGGGTGTTCCCGAGGATCTTCGCGTCCGCGATGGTCTTGTCGAGGTCACCGTCGATGCCGACGTGGGTGGACGTCGCCTTGATGTGGTTCTTGTCCAGCAGCCCGCGGAACTCCTCGGCCGTGCGGCCGTAGGTGCCCGCCAGTTCGACCTTCCGGTAGCCGATGTCCGCCAGCGCGGACAGGGTTCCCGGCAGATCGGCCTGCAGCGCGGTGCGCAGGGAGTAGAGCTGGATGCTGATCTTGTCCACCGGGACCCGGCCCCGGCCGTGGTGGCCGTGTCCCTGGGCCGCCGCCTCGTCCGAGGTGGTGGCGTTGGCGAGGCCCGGCAGGGCTACCGCCGCCCCCACCGCGACCGCGGCCGTCGCCGCGCCGCGGAGGAGTGTCCGTCGCGAGTGGAACCGCTCAGCTTCTTCACCGCACATGAAACCGCCCTCACTTCTGGTTGCTGAAAGCCGCGTCGAAGGCCGCCGACGGCTTGTCGAACAGGAGCCCCCGCAGAAAGGTCACGGCTTCCGCCGCGCCCCGGAGCCGGTCCATGCCGGCGTCCTCCCACTCCACCGAGATCGGACCGGCGTAGCCGATCGAATTCAGTGCGCGGAAACAGTCCTCCCAGGGCACGTCGCCGTGCCCGGTCGAAACGAAGTCCCAGCCGCGTCGGGGATCTCCCCAGGGGAGATGCGAGCCGAGCCGTCCGTTCCGTCCGTCGAACCGCTTCCTGGTGTCCTTGCAGTCCACGTGGTAGATCCGGTCGGCGAAGTCGAGGATGAAGCCGACCGGGTCGAGGTCCTGCCAGATGAAATGCGAAGGATCCCAATTCAGCCCGAATGCCGGACGGTCGCCGACAGCTTCGAGCGCTCGTTTCGTGGTCCAGTAGTCGTACGCGATCTCCGACGGGTGGACCTCGTGGGCGAACCGCACGCCCACCTCGTCGAAGACGTCGAGGATCGGGTTCCACCGGTCCGCGAAGTCCCGGTAGCCGTCGTCGATGACCGCCTGCGACACCGGCGGGAACATCGCGACGTACTTCCACGTCTTCGAACCGGTGAAGCCGATCACCGTGTCCACGCCGAGTTTCGCCGCCGCGCGGGCGGTGTCGGCCATCTCCTTCGCCGCCCGCTGCCGGACGCCTTCCGGTTCACCGTCGCCCCACACCCTGGACGGGATGATCGCCTGGTGGCGTTCGTCGATCGGGTCGTCACAGACGGCCTGGCCGACGAGGTGGTTGGAGATGGCCCACACCTTCAGGCCGTGGTCGGCGAGCAGCTTCAGCCTGCCGGGCACGTAGTCCTCTTCGGACAGTGCGCGGTCGACCTCGAAATGGTCGCCGGAACACGCGATCTCGAGGCCGTCATAGCCCCATTCGCTGGCCAGCCTGCACACCTCGGTGAACGGGAGATCCGCCCACTGGCCGGTGAACAGGGTGATCGGACGGCTCATCGGTTCTCCTCGAAAGTGATCGCGTCTACGTCGAACAAGCCGCCGGAACCGCCCTTGAACACGAGGAACAACGGGCCGGTCCCGCCGGGGTCGGTGAGGGCGGACGCCGGGATGTCGGCATAGGTGTCCCAGCCGCCGGTGTTGGCGACAGTGACCGTCTGGACGAGCGGACCGTCCACCGCGCCCGAGCGGACCTCGATCGTGCCGCCGGCCCCGCCGGAGGAGACCCGGTAGCCGATACCGCGGACACCGACGAGGTTCACCGGGTCGAATTTGATCCAGTCACCGGATTCGATGTGTCCGACCCGTTTGCCACCACTGGCGCCGGCGTGCACGACGACCTCGATCCCGCTGGACTGGGTGTAGAACTCCGCCTGCTTCAGCTTCGGCTGCAGGATGGACTCGGCCTCGCCGGTGAGCGCGGGCACGCCGTTGCCGCCCCCGTTGTCGGTGTAGCTGGCGTTGATGACGCCGAAGACGTTGGCGTCCGCGCCGTGCCCTTCGTCGGCGGGCGTGGCGATGGTGCCCTCACAGCCGGTCGCACGGCTGAGCGGATGCCCGTGGCCTTCGTGGCCGAGGATGTATTCGACGGTCACCTTCGAGCAGTCGATCGGGTTGTCCTCGGCGTCGGTCACCTCGACCTTGAACGGGACCATGTCCCCGAAACTGAACACACTGCCGTTGACCGGCGTCTTCAGCGTGACCACCGGCGCGGTATTGCCGACGGTGACCACCACGCTCGCCGAGCCGGTCAGCCCGGTGGCGTCGGTGACCGAGAGCTTCGCCGTGTACTGGCCGTTCGCGCTGTAGGTGTGGGAAACCGGGTTGGCCTCGGTGGAATCGGTCGTGCCGTTCCCGTCGAAGTCCCAGGCGTAGGTCAGCGCCTGGCCGTCGGGGTCGTTCGTCCCGGCCGGGTCGAAGTTGACGGTCAGCGGCGCCTGTCCGGACGTCTTGTCCGCGGCCACCTTGGCGATCGGCGTCCGGCGTCCCTTGGTGTAGTCGATGCGATAGACGGCGGATTCCTTGGAGCCGCCGAAGTAGCCGGTGCCGTAGTCGAGGACGTACATCGCGCCGTCCGGGCCGAACTCGACGTTCATCGGGCGGACGAGATCCATCGAGTCGAAGAACGGCTTGATGGCACCGCGTTCACCGTTCGGTCCGACGGTGATCTCCTTGATCCAGCCGCGTTCCCATTCGTAGGCGAAGGTCTTGCCGTCGAAGTACTCCGGGAACTTGGTCTGCGACGGGTTCTTCGCGTCGAACTGGTAGACCGGTCCGCCCATCGGCGACTCGGGGCCGGTGCCGAACTCGGGCAGCGAACCGCCGTCGTAGGGGATCCACGCCTTCTCGACCGGCGGGAGGTCGGTCAGCCCGGTGTTGCGCGGGCTGGTGTTCTTCGGCTTGGCGCAGTCGAAGGCCGCGCCGGACTGTTTGGTGGCGAAGTCGTAGTCGATGAACGGCTGGTTGTCCCCGATGCAGTACGGCCAGCCGAAGTTGCCGGGCTTCTTGATCAGGTTGAACTCGACCGTGCCACCGGGGCCGCGCTTGGGGTCGGCCGCACCGGCGTCGGGACCGTAGTCGGCGAGGTGGATCCAGCCGGTCTCGCGGTCGACGGCGAACCGGAACGGGTTGCGGAAGCCCATCGCGTAGATCTCGGGCTTGGTCTTGGCCCTGCCCTTCGGGAACAGGTTGCCCTTGGGGATCGTGTACTTCCCGTTTGCGCCGACCTTGATCCGCAGCACCTTGCCGCGCAGGTCGTTGGTGTTGGCCGAGGTGCGCTGCGCGTCGTAGACCGGGTTGCGGTCGGCGCGCTCGTCGATCGGGGTGAACCCGTCGGAGGCGAACGGGTTGGAATCGTCCCCTGTGGACAGATACAGGTTGCCCTGTGCGTCGAAGTCGATCTCGCCGCCGGCGTGGCAGCAGATGCCGCGTTCGGCCGGGACCTGGAGGATCTTCTGCTCACTCGCGAGATCGAGCTTGTTGTCGGTACCCAGCTTGAACCGCGAGAGCTGGTTGTAGCCCTTGAACGGTGCGAAGTCGGCCGGGGTGCCGTTCTCCGGCGCGTCACCGGCCGGGGTGTTCAGCTTGGGCGCGTAGTACAGGTAGACCCAGCGGTTCTTGGCGAAGTCCGGGTCGATGGCGACACCCTGGAGGCCGTCCTCGTCGTGGTTGTAGACGGGGATCTGCCCGGCCAGCGACGTCGTCGCGGAAGAGCTGGTGTACCAGACGCGGCCGTCGCGCGAGGTGTGCAGGACGTCGCGGTTGGGCAGCACGGAAAGCGCGATCGGCTCGCCGGTCTTCTCCTCGCCCTTGGCCAGGGTGATCTGGTCGAAGTCCGCGTCGACGGGAGCTTCCTGGGGCTTGGCGCAGCCGGGCTCGCTCAGCTTGGTGGCGTACTTGATGCCGCCGGCCAGGTGCTTGAGGAAGGCCGGTTCGGTGTAGGACGTCTTGGTGTGCCCGCCGCCGGTGTACCAGGAGCGGCCGCCGGAGTTCTCGTGGCACCAGGCGATCGGGTGGTCACCCATCGCGCCGTCACCGGGCTGGTAGCTCTTCTCGTCCAGGCTCGCGAGGACGTGGACATCGCTCCGTGGGTTCTCGCGGTAGTTGTACCACTCGTCGGTGCGCGGCCAGGTTTCCGGTAAGTCCACAGTGGACACGTGGTCGTGGTCCTCGACCTTGACGTTCGCCTGCTGGATCTGCGGATGGGACTTGAAGTACGCCCCGACCAGTTCGCCGTACCAGGGCCAGTCGTACTCGGTGTCGGAGGCGGCGTGCACGCCCACGTACCCGCCGCCTCCCTTCACGTAGCGCTCGAACGCGGCCTGCTGATCCGCGTTCAGCACGTCACCGGTGGTGGAAAGCCAGACCACCGCGTCGAAGCGCTTGAGGTTCGCGTCGGTGAAGGCCGCCGCGTCCTCGGTGGCTTCCACGCCGAAGTGGTTCTGCGCCCCCAAATCCTTGATCGCCTTGATCCCGTCGGGGATCGAATCGTGCCGGAAGCCCGCGGTCTTGGAGAACACGAGCACCGTCGCTGCTTCGTGCGCCGATGCGGTCTGCACCGGTAGCGCGACGCCTGTCAGAGCCGTGACCATGGCTGTGACGAGCACACCCAGTCGTCGTTTCAAAGACATAGCAGTAGCGATCCTTTCGATGAGCGGCGGCGATCAAGGAAGGGGATGCGGGTGGAGCTTTCCTTTCGTTGGAAATGAGGTGTTCGGACGAGAGTCAGCCAGGGTGAGGTGTTGCGAAAGCCACTTTCGCAACGTTGAAGGTTGCGAAAGTGGCTTTCGCAACGTCGGTGGCGACGAGAGCGGGCGACGTTGTCCCGAAAGCCACTTTCGGGACATCAGACGTCGCGAAAGTGGCTTTCGCGGCACGCACCGACCACCCCACCCCCGCCACCTCCTCCTACTTCAGGCCTTGCAGGGACAGGAGCAGCGGGTGAACGTCGGTCGCCCCGACGCGACCGGACGGCTGGAAGGCCGGATCGGAGCACAACAGCACCGGACCGTCCTCAGTGGAATCCGGCAGCCGTCCGTGCGAGCCGCGCACCCAGCGCGGATCGGTCGGGACGACGTCCATCGCGTACCGGAGCCCGGCGAACTTCTTCGCCAGGTTCAGCCCGGCCCGCGCCTTGGCGAACTTGTCCTCCGGGTCGAAGAACAGCTCGGCGGGGTCGTAGCCCGGCTTGCGGTGGATCTCGACGCCGCGCGCGAAGTCGGGCTTCCGCTCGTCGTCGAGCCAGTAGTAGTAGGTGAACCACGCGTCCGGCTCGGCGACCGCGACGAGTTCGCCGGCGCGTTCGTGATCCAACCCGTAGCGAGCCTGTGCCTCGCGGTCGAGCACCTCGTCGACGCCGGTCAGTTCGCCGACGATCGAGCGAACCCGCTCGACATCGGCGGAATCGCGGACGTAGACATGCGCGACCTGATGGTCGGCGACGGCGAACGCGCGCGACGCCCACGGGTCGAGGTATTCCATCCCCGCCTGGGTGTAGACCTCCAGCAGGCCCTCACGCCGCAACGCGCGATTGATGTCGACCGGCCTGCTGACGTTCGTGATCCCGTACTCGCTGAGCGCGACCACGGTCGCCCCGGCATCGCGGGCGTCGTCGAGCAACGGCGCGAGCGCGTTGTCCAGTTCCCGTGCCGCCAATGCGGCTTGCGGAGCGTCGGGGCCGAAGCGCTGCAGGTCGTAGTCCAGGTGCGGGACGTAGGTCAGCAGCAGATCCGGCCGCTTCTCCCGCAGGATCTGCCGCGACGCGCCGATGACCCACTTGCTCGATTTGATCGACGCGGTCGGGCCCCAGTACTGGAAGAGCGGGAACTCTCCCAGCGCACCGGTCAACTGGTCGTGCAGTTCGGGCGGCCGCACGTAGGCGTCCGGCGACTTGCGGCCGTCTGCGTGGTAGATCGGCCGCGGGGTCACCGTGACGTCGGTGCTCATCCCCATCGCGTACCACCAGCAGACGTTCGCCGACGTGTAGCCGGGATGCGCCGCCCGCGCGGTCTCCCACAGCTTCTCGCCGCCGACGAGCCGGTTGTGCTGGCGCCACAGGAAGATCTCGCCGAGCTCGCGGAAGTACCAGCCGTTGCCGACGATCCCGTGCTGCGCGGGCATGAGCCCGGTGAGGAACGTCGACTGCGCGCTGCAGGTGACGGCGGGCAGCACCGTGCCGAGTTCGGCCTGCCAGCCGTCGCGGGCGACAGCGGACAGTTTCGGCATGTCCCGCAACGCCTTCGGGGTCAGCCCGACGACGTCGATGACGACCAAGGGTTTCACGCGGACGCCCTTTCCTTGACGAGGTTCGCCTGTGCCCACTCGAGTTCCGCGGCGATCCCGCCGACGAGGTCGCCCGCGTCCGGGAGCACGCTCCAGGTGTAGGTCTCGACCTCGATATGCGGTTCGCCGGGCAGCCCGGCGGCCACGGTGCGCAGGACGTCGGTGGTGGTGGACAGCGGCGCGGCCGGGGCCTGGTGCAGCGGCATGTGGAAATGCACGCGCCACGGCCCCTCCCCCGGCAGGTCGGTCCACGCCTCGGGCAGGTCGTCGGCCTTGCGCACGACACCGCCCGAAAATTCGCGGACCTGGTGCAGGTAGCGCGGTTCCGCGAACGCGGCCAACGCCTCACGCGCCTCGGCGGGATCTTCGACGTGCAGAGCGGCGGAAGCCTGCACCTTGACGATGTCCACATCGGACTCCGCGATCGCCTTGAGGGTCTCCGACGGGTCGGCGAACGCCACCGCGAGATGACAGGTGTCCAGGCACAGCCCGACGTGCTCCGGGTCGACGCGGCCCGAAAGCCAGGCCAGCGCGTCGGCCACGGTGTCGAGCACACAACCCGGTTCCGGTTCGACGGCCAGCTTGATCGGCCGGTCACCGATCGCCCGGACGACCTGACCGAACGCCTCGGCCGCGAGGCGATCGTCCTGATCGGTCCACGGTTCACGCCAAGCCAACGGCAGCGTCGATATGCTGCCGTAAGAAGCATCCTCGGCGAGCAGCTCGGAAAGCACGTTGACACAGTCGATCGTGTACGCCACCCGATCGGGGTTCGTCCACTCAGGACGGTAGACCGCGTGCTTGACGACGTCGTCGTGAAAACCGCCGTACGGGAACGCGTTCAGCGTGTACACCGAAAGGCCGCGAGCATCGAGTTCGGCGCGGAAACGCTTGCGTGCTCCGATGTCTTCGGCGAGCCCGCGCGCGACCGGCGCGGAGAGCCACAGTCCGACGCCGAGCCGGTCGGCGCCCAGCCGCTCGCGCACCGGGAGCGCGTACCGCTCCAGCTGCGCGACGATGCCGTCGACGTCTTCGGCCGGGTGGACGTTCGTACAGTAGGAGATCATTTGCGGGCACCTCGCAGCACCGAGTTGCCCTCGAAAGTCACGGCCTCGCCGGTGAAACCGGGCAACGGGTCGAGCGTGAGCCTGCCGCTCAGACCGTAGAAGTCGACCGGGTTCTGCCACAGCACCTTGTCGACGTCGGCCTCGGTGAAACCACCGTCGAGCATCGCCTGTCCGGTCTTGGCGGTCTTCAGCGGATCGGACCGGCCCCAGTCGGCGGCCGAGTTGACGATCATGTTGTCCAGCCCGTACTGGCGCAGGATCTCGACCATCCGGTGCTCGTCCATCTTGGTGTCCGGGTAGATGGAGAAGCCCATCCAGGCGCCGGAATCCTTGACCAGCTTGACGGTGACCTCGTTCAGGTGGTCGACGACCACGCGCTCCGGCGCGACGCCGGCCTCACGCACGACGTCGAGGGTGCGCTTGGTGCCTTCCAGCTTGTCGCGGTGCGGGGTGTGCACCAGCACCGGGAGGTCGTGCTCCAGCGCCATCGCCAGCTGCTGCGAGAAGACCTCGTCCTCTTCCTTGGTCATCGAGTCGTAGCCGACCTCGCCGACCGCGACCACGCCATCCTTGGCCAGGTACCTCGGGAGCACGTCGAGCACCTCGCGGCAGCGGGGGTCGTTGGCCTCCTTGGGATTCAGCGCGATCGTGCAGTGGTGCCGGATGCCGAACTGGGCGGCGCGGAACCGTTCCCAGCCGATGAGCGCGTCGAAGTAGTCCGTGTACGAGCCGACGCTGGTGCGCGGCTGCCCCAGCCAGAACGCCGGCTCGACCAGCGCGCGGACACCGGCCGCGTACATGGCTTCGTAGTCGTCGGTGGTGCGGGAGGACATGTGGATGTGGGGATCGAAGATACGCACGGTCAGTGGCCTTCCTTGAGCAAGGAGAGGGCGTCGGCGGGTACGTCACGTCCGGCCGCCCTGCGTTCGTCGGCGAAGTCGGCGAGCATGCGCCTCAGCTCGTCGTCCGCGCGGGAAGGGAGATCCGCGACGGCGGCCAGCGGCACACCGACGAAGACGCATTTGAGGACGCCATGACGCCACGTGTGGTCGTCCAGGAACCGGGCGAAGGCCCCCATGGCGGCGGCGACCAGCCTGATGTCGTTGGCGCGCAAGGCGTCTTCGACCAGCTTGATCCCGGCATCGGTGACTTCGGCGCCCGGGGACTCCAGGGAGTTGAGCGCCCGCAGGACCCCGCGCCGCTCGGCGTCGTCACCGAAGCGGTAGAGATCGCGCAGTTCCGTGGCCAGCGCGGCATCGTCGAGGACGTCGGCCAGGACCGCCACGAGCCGGACCCGCGTCCGGTCGTCGACGGTGCCGTGGACGAGGCCTTGCGGATCGGTGTCCGGCCGCAGCGCCGCACGGCCGACCTCGCGGCCGACGGCCGGGAAGAGCGAGCCGATCACCGACGGCTTCTCCCGGATCCGGCGTTCCGCCTTGGCCTGCCACGTCTGCGGCATCGCCGCGGTCAGCGCCTCGAAGGCCCGCCGCGCGGTGTCCGGCGCGGCGTGGCTGTGCCGGGGCAGTTCGACCGCGGCCAGCCCGGTGTAGCCGATCTCCGCCAGCGCGGCGAGCGTCCCCGGCAGATCCAGGTGCCCGTCGCCGAACTCCAGATGCTCATGGACCCGGGGCAGCATGTCGTCGAGCTGCACGTTCCACAGCAGCGGACCGGCGAGGCGGACGCATTCGGCCGCGTTGACCGGTTCGACGGCGACACAGTGCCCGACGTCGAGCGTGACCCCGAACAGTTCCGGCTCGCCGAGTTCCTTGCGCAGGTCCAGGACCTGGCCCAGATGCTGCACGAGGTGCCCGGGCTCGGGTTCCATCGCCAGCCGCACGTTCAGCCGCGCGGCGTGCTCCAGGACCACCGCGACACCTTCGCGCAGCCGGGACCAGGCGATGTCGGAGTCCACAGTGGACACACCGGACCAGAACGAGACGCAGTCGGCACCGAGGTCCCCGGCGATTCGCATGGCCCGTTCCAGGAAGTCGATCCGAAGCGCGGGATCGTCCGACAGCAGTGTCGGCGAGTGCTTGCGCCACGGGTCGAGCAGGTAGCGCGCGCCCGTTTCGATGACGACACGGTTCAGGCCGAGCGCCGAAAGCCGCGACGCCACGTGGTCGACCTGCCGCGCCAGATCGTCGGCGAACGGGTCGAGGTGGTCGTGGTCCAGCGTCAGCGCGACGCCGGTGTAGCCGAGGTCGGCGATGATCGCGAGGGCGTCGTCGAGCCGGTGGTTGGAGAAGCCGTTGGTGCCGTATCCCAAAGAAAGGGGGGTCTGGGGGGCTCCCCCCCAGCGGGGTCTGGGGGCTTGGCCCCCGGAGAACACCGTCATGTGGGGCTCACCTTCCGCGACAGCTTGCGGGCGATCGGCAGCGCGGCCGCGACCAGCACGGCCCCCAGTACCGAGCCCTTGGCCGTGACCGCCGCCTGCAGCGGGACCATGCCGTGGATGCCGGATTTCGTCGCCGAGCGCACGGACTTCGCCGACGGGTCACGGACCGCGTCCGCCTGCGCCCGGCCGACCAGGCCCGCGTAGCCGGAACCGGCCGCCATCGAGGCCGCGCGATGCCAGCCGCCCCGCGCCGGTCCGCTCAATGCCAACGTTGTCGCCGCACAGCTGGTGGCCAGTGCGGCACGGGCCGTCGCCGGATTCGCGCCGTGCACTTCCCCGGTGGACAACGCCGTGACACCGAGCGTGTGGACCCCCACCGCGGCCGCGGCAGTAGCAGCGCGGCGAGTTTCACCACCGGCGCCCAGCAGGACGTCGAGCGTGCGGCAGGCCGCCATCGCCACCGGCCCGGCCGGGGTCGGCTTGAGCACGGTGTCGTAGGCCCACACCGCCGCCGCGAGCGGGACCGCGACCCGCATCTCCCGGCGGCCGCCGCCGAGCGCTGCCAGGCCGAGTCCGGCAGCGGTCAGCGCGGCCCCGGTGGTGAGCGCCGCGCCGGCGCTCACCCGCCCGGACGGGATCGGCCGCTCGGGACGCTCCACGGCGTCGAGCTTCCGGTCCGCCCAGTCGTTGAGGGCCATCCCGGCCCAGTAGAAGGCGACCGACGACAACGGCAGCAGCAGCCGTCGCCCGGTCATCTTGAGCCCCGCCGCGGTGGATCCGGCGACCGTGTCGCCGAGCACCGTCAGCGCCGCGGGCGCCCGGACCAGCTCTACATAGGCCTTCACAGGGTTCCCGCCCAGCTGATCAGGCGAGCGGTCTGCTCGGCGAACCGGTGTTCGTCGCTGCCCAACGGATCTTTGAAGAAGAACCCGAGTTCGGTCAACGCGCCGCTCTGGCCGCCGGCGTGCGCCGCGGTCACCAGCCTCGCGAGGTCGAGGATCAGCGGCGCCGCGAGTGCGGAGTCGTAGCCGGTCCAGGTGAACTGCAGGCTCATGCGCGCGCCGAGGAAACCCTCGAACGACACGTGGTCCCACGCGGTCTTGATCTCGCCGAGGTCGGGCACGTTGTCGATGTGCAGCGGCGCGGTGACGTCCTCGCCGAGCAGCGCCGCGAGCCCGCGGGCCTTGGATTCCAGCTTGCTGTTCGCGGTCACCGGGTCGGCGAGGGTCTCGCCGTCGCCGCCGCCGAGCAGGTTGGTGCCCGCCCAGGAGCGGACCTTCAACGCCCGCGCGCTGAACATCGGCGCGAGGACCGTGCGCAGCAACGTCTCGCCGGTCTTGCCGTCGCAACCCGCGTACGGCAGGCCTTCCCGCTCGGCCAGCTCCCGCAGCGCGGGCAGGGTGATCCCGGCGGACGGCGTGAACTCGACGTACGGGCTTCCCGCCTTCAGCGCCGCGTAAGCCGACAGGGAACTCGACGGGAGCACCGCCCGCGCCGGATCGACCAAAGCCGCTTCCAGCGCGGCGAGGTCGTCGTGTTCGGGCAGGTGGGGACAGGGAGCTTCGGTGGAGGACACGTTGACCACGACGACCCGCGCGAGATCGTGCCGGTCGGCGAAAGCTCGGATGTCCGCCGTCAGCCGGGCGGCCGCGTCGGCCTGGGCACCGGTGTGGGACGCCGGGTGGTAGCCGTCGCGGATCTCGGCGTCCACCTCGGCCAGCCCGGACCGGACCGCGGCGAACACCGCGTGCCCGAACACGCCGGCGTGCGCCAGCTGCTCGGCCCGCTTCTCCAGCGGCGTATGCGCGATGTCGTGCCCGCCGAGGACCAGATCGTCCCAGCCCGGCAACGGAACCCCGGCGAACGCGGGCAGCTCGGTGACGCAGCCGCCACCGCCGGTCACCCCCGCGCGCAGCGCGAGGAGCCCCACCGCGGCCGTGGTGGCCACCGACCCCCTCGCCCCGATCAACCAGATGCCCGTACGCTTGTGAGCAGGCATTTCCTCCACCTTTCCCAGCCCGAGAACACCAACCTCCGATGGTCGGATGTTTCGGATCGAACCAAGTCGCAGTGATAGTCGTCATGCGACTTTCGGCTGGATCTCTAGCTCAGTTACTCCCCTTCGTGGTGACGGCTGGCACAGCGGTCCATCGCGCCTCGTCTGACGCGCTGCGCTCGACCGCGGCCAGAACCTGCTGAACCCTCAACCCGTCCTCGAAGGACGGTTCGGGATCCGTGCCGTCGCCGATCGCGGTGAGCAGATCGGCGACCTCGTTGGTGAAGGTGTGCTCGTAGCCGAGGAGATGCCCCGGCGGCCACCAGACCCCGACGTACGGGTGCTCGGGTTCGGTGACCAGGATCCGGCGGAACCCCGCCTCGGTGGCGGGCTGGCCGCCGTCGAAGAAGGACAGTTCGTTCATCGACTCGAAGTCGAACGCCAGGCTCGCCTTCGAACCGTTGATCTCCAGCCGCATCGCGTTCTTGCGGCCCAGCGCGAACCGGGTCGCCTCGAAACTCGCCACCGCGCCGCCGGTGAACCGGCCGAGGAACAGCGCGGTGTCGTCGACCGTGACCTGCCCGGTGCCGCCGTCGCCGTCCGGCCGCTCCTTGACGAAGGTGTTGGTCAGCGCGGAAACCCCGGTGATCGTCTCTCCGGTGACGAACTGGGCGGCGTCGACGATGTGCGCGCCGAGGTCGCCCAGCGCGCCCGAGCCCGCCTTGTCCTTGTGCAGCCGCCAAGTCATCGGCGCCTGCGCGTCGGACAGCCAGTCCTGCAGATACACCGATCGCACGTGGCGGATCTCGCCGAGCGCCCCGCTCGCGACCAGCTTCCTGGCGTGCGCGAGCGCGGGCACCCGGCGGTAGTTGAAGGCCACCATCGACCGGACGCCGTTGGCCCGCGCCTTCGCTGCCGCCTCGGCCATCGCTTCGGCCTCGGCGAGGGTGTTGGCCAACGGCTTCTCGCACAGCACGTGCTTTCCGGCTTCGAGCGCGGCGATCGCGATTTCGGCGTGGCTGTCGCCCGGCGTGCAGATGTCGACCAGGTCGACGTCGTCACGGGCGATCAGCGCGCGCCAGTCCGTCTCGACGTCTTCCCAGCCGAACCGTTCCGCCGCGACCTTCGTCCGCACCTCGTCACGGCCGCCGAGCACGGCGAGTCTCGGGATCAGCGGTGGCGCGAAGAACCGGTGCACACTGCGCCACGCGTGCGAATGCACCGCACCCATGAACGCGTGGCCCACCATGCCGATCCCGATCGTTTCCTTTGCCGTGCTCATGCCCCTCCTAGATGCGTGCGTGTGTCGGGTACGCGGGTTTACGAGTCGAAGCCGACGTCCATGTACTTGTCGACGTTCTCCTTGGTGACCACCGCGGAGTACGTGGTGATCTCGGCGGGGATCTCGTGCTCGGCGAAGTCGCCCGCCCCCTTGCCCTGACCGAGAAGCCGCGCGAGCGAGATCGCCGAAGACGCCATCGACGGGCTGTAGAGCACCGTCGCCTTCAACGGCTCAGCGTCGGACTTGATCAGGTTCATCGCGTTCTTCGAGCCCGCGCCGCCGACCATCAGGAAGTTCTTGCGGTTGGCGTTGTTGATCGCCGCGATGACGCCGACCCCCTGGTCGTCGTCGTGGTTCCAGAGAGCGTCCAATTTGGACGCGGACTGGAGCAGGTTCGAGGTCTGCTGCTCGCCCGACTCCGGGGTGAACTGCGCCGAGACACGCGGTCCCACCTGGAAACCCTGACGCGCCAAGGCGTCCTTGAAGCCCTTGCTGCGTTCCTGGGTCAGCGGCAGCGAGTCGATGCCCGCGACCTCGCCGATCACCGGGCTGGCGATGTTCTTCGCCTTCATCTGCTGGGCGATGTAGTTCCCGGCGTTGACGCCCATGCGGTAGTTGTCGCCACCGATCCAGGTGCGGTACGCGAGCGGGGTGTCGAAGACGCGGTCCAGGTTGATCACCTGGATACCGGCGTCCATCGCCTGCTGGCCGACCGCGGTCAGCGCCTTGCCGTCGAACGGCAGGATCACCAGGACGTTGACCTTGGCGTTGATCAAGGTCTCCACCTGGGAGATCTGCTGGTTGACGTCGTTGGTGCCCTCGGTCGCGTTGAGCGTGACCTCACTGAACTTCTGCGCCTGCGCGCGGGCGTTCTTGGTGATGGCCGCCATCCAGCCGTGGTCCGCGGCAGGAGCCGAGAACCCGATGGTGACCGGGGTTCCGGGCTGCGAGTTCGCCCCGGCGTTGGCCACGTTGGCCGCGTTGTTCTGCGCCGGTGCCTCGTTCGAGGTGCACGCGGTCAGCAGCGCACCCGCTCCGACGGCCGCGCCTCCCAGCAGGAAGCGGCGGCGGTGCAGGGATTGTTCGGTCATGACGACTCTCCATCCACGGTGATGAGTGGTTGCCATCGGATGCCCTTCGGGGGTATTCGGCGGATCCGGGTTTCCGCTGGGCGTGCGGCCGCGAGGTCCTCGTACCGGTGTCGTACTCGGGCCTTGCGGCCGTGCGTCCAGCGGGAAGCTGGGCCGTCGAGACCCCCGGAGGACATCCGATGGTGACCGCTAGGTGCTCGTCTTTGTCTTTTTCACGGAGCGGAACTGCAGTAGCGCGGCCAGGACGATGATCACGCCCTTGGCGATGTTCTGGATGTCGGTGTCCAGGTTGTTGAGCGTGAAGATGTTGGACAGCACGGTGAAGATCAGCACGCCGATCAAGGTGCCGATGAGCGAGCCGCGGCCACCGGTGAGCAGCGTGCCGCCGATGACGACGGCCGCGATGGCGTCGAGTTCGTAGAGCATGCCGTTGGTCGAGGCGCCCGCGGTGGTGCGGGCGACGACCATCAGCGCGGCGATGCCGCAGCACAGACCGGCGACGCCGTAGACGAGGGCGGTGTGCCGCTTGACGTTGATACCCGCCAGCCGCGACGCCTCGGCGTTGCCGCCGACGGCGAAGGTGCGGCGGCCGAACGTGGTGCGGTTCAGCAGCACCCAGCCGATCACGAACACCAGCGCGAACATCCAGATCAGCACCGGGATGCCGAGCAGATCACCGCGGAAGAAGTCGAGGAAACCCGCCTCCGCCACCACCTGCGTGCGGCGGCCGCTGATGCGTTCCGCGAGCCCGCGGGCCGAGACGTACATCGCCAGTGTCGCGATGAACGGCACGATCTTCCCGTAGGACACCAGGATCCCGTTGATCAGCCCGCAGCCGAGGCCGACCAGGAGTCCACAAAGGATCATCACGAACGGGCCGTAGGACTGGGTGGCCAAGGTGGTCAGCCAGACACTGGAGAGCGCCACGATCGACCCGACCGAGAGGTCGATGCCGCCGGCGATGATCACGAACGTCATCCCGACACTGACCACCCCGATCGCCGCGGCGAGCCGCAGGATCGTGGAGATGTTGCCGTCGGTGAAGAACTGGTCGGGCCTCGTGATCTGGCCGACGATGCACAGGATCACCAGCACGCCGGCCAGCCCGAGCAGCCGGGTGTCGAGCGAGAAATTCCGCTTTTCCTTGGGTGGCACAGGTTCCACGGCGGGTCCCGTACGCACCGATTCGGCTTGGTCGGTCACGCCGCACTCCCCTCGAGAATCACGTCGAGCACATCCGCCTCTGTCAGCTCCGCAGACGGCTTTTCAGCCAGGACACGTCCTTCACGCAGCACCAGCACCCGGTCGGACAAGCCGAGCACTTCGGGGATCTCGCTGCTGACGAGCACGATCGCGACGCCGGTCACGGCCAGCTCCTCGATCAGCCGGTACAGCTCCGCCCGCGCGCCGACGTCGACCCCGCGCGTCGGCTCGTCCAGCAGCAGGACCCGACAGCCGCGGACCAGCCAGCGGGCGAGCACCGCCTTCTGCTGGTTGCCGCCGGACAGCGTGCGGATGATGCGGTGCGGGTCGGCCGGCCGGAGATCGAGGCGCCGCAGGCTTTCCCCGGCGTCGTCGAGTTCCCTGCCCCGCTCGGTGAACCCGAACGTCGCGTATTTGCCCAGGCTCGCCAGGGTCACGTTGTGCACGACGGGCAGGTCCAGCAAAAGCCCCTGGCTCTTGCGTTCTTCCGGCGCCAGCCCGATCCCGGCCTTGACCGCCGCGGACACGCTGCCCGGCCGGACCGGCTCGCCGTCGACCGACACCGAACCCGTGTCCTGCTTGCGAGCGCCGAAGATCGTCTCCAGGAGTTCGCTGCGTCCCGAGCCGACGAGGCCTGCGATGCCGACGACCTCGCCGGCGTGCACGGTGAAGTTCACGTTCTCGAATTCGCCGACGGTGGTCAGGTTCTCCACCTTGAGGACCTCGCGGTCCGGGTCCACGTGCTCCTGGTGGCGCGGGCCGAACACGGTCTCGACCTTGCGGCCCGCCATCAGCGCGACAAGGTCTGAGGTCGGCGTCTCCTTGGCGTCGAGGCCCGTGGAAACGGTCTTGCCGTCCTTGAGCACGGTGACGCGGTGGCCGATCCGGCGTAGTTCTTCGAGCCGGTGGGAGATGTAGATGATCGCGACGCCCTCGGCGGTGAGTTCGCCGACGATACGGAACAGGTTGTCGACCTCTTCACCCGCCAGCGCCGCGGTCGGCTCGTCCATCACCAGCAGCTTCGCGTCGTACGCGAGCGCCCGCGCCATCGAGACCAGCTGCTGACCCGCGGCGGAGAGCTTGCCGACCTCGGTCGACGGCGCGATCTCGGGGTGACCGAGCCGCGCCATCAGCTTCGCGGCCTTGTTCCGGGACTCGCTGATCCGCGTGAACCCGAACGACGCGCGCTCACGGCCGAGGAAGATGTTGTCCGCCACCGAAAGCCCGGGCACCAGGTCGAGTTCCTGGTACATGGTCGCGATGCCGATCTTCAGCGCGGCGACCGGCGACGGCAGCGTGACCGGCTCGCCCTGCCAGAAGATCTCGCCGCCGTCGGGGCGATGCGCGCCGGCGAGCGTCTTGATCAGCGTGGACTTGCCCGCGCCGTTCTGGCCGAGGAGACAGTGCACCTCACCGGGTTCGACGTCGAAGTCGACCCCGTCGAGCGCACGGACCCCGGGGAAGGTCTTCACGATCCCCCGGACGGATAGCAGCGTCATGCCGGAGCCTCCTCGGTCACGAAGGGAACTAGCGTCGGGTCGGCGAAAAGCCGTTCGGTGGCGAGATGCGCGGCGCCGCGCAGCGGGGCGGTGGTGCCCAGCGGCGACGGCTCGACGCGGCAGGTGGGCTCGTGCCCGAGCGGACGCGCGGACAGTTCGCGGCGCACCGGCTCGACCAGCCATTCGCCCAGTTCGGCGAAGTAGCCACCGAGCACCACGACGTCCGGGTCGAGTACATCGACCACAGTGGACACCGCGATGCCGAGCGCGACCCCGAGTTCCGAGACCGCCGCGACCGCGCGCTGGTCACCGCGCTGCACGCGATGCTTGAGCAGCCCGACCCGGCCGTCGACACCCAGGGCGGGATCGTGCAGCGGGTCGCCGGGCGAAGCCGCGCCGCGCAGGACGGCGTTGAGACCGGCCTTCGTCTCCAGGCAGCCGACCCGGCCGCACTGGCACTGTTCGCCGGACGGGTCGACGGTGATGTGCCCGACTTCGCCCGCGAAACCCCTGGCACCACGCAGGATCGCGCCGCCGGACACGAGTCCGCCGCCGACGCCCGTACCGCCGCTGAGGTAGAAGAGCTCCCGCACACCTTGACCGGCTCCGGCGACGGCCTCGCCGACCGCGCCGAGGTTGGCCTCGTTGTCGACCGCGATCGCGTCGGCGGGCAGGCCGAGCCGGGCGGCGAGGAGGTCGGCGATCTCGGCGTCGCGCCAGCGCAGGGTCGGCGCGAACCGCAACACGGCGGCGGCCGAATCGACCAGACCGGGCACCGAGACGGTGACCCCGACCGGCTGGTCGTCGAGCAACACGTTCCGGGCGAGGAAGGCGAGTTCGTCCATGCTCCGGTGCAAACCGAGGGCGGCGACGTCGGCCGTCTCGGTGCGTTCGGCGACGACGCGGCCGTCGAGGTTCGTGACGACGGCGGCGAAACGATCGGCCTCGACACTGAGCGCGAGCCCGCAGGCGCTGGCGCCGTTCAGCTCGACCAGCTGACTGGGCCTGCCGTTGCCGCCGCCCTGGAGTCCGGCGGAGCGGACGAGACCGCGTTCGGAAAGCTCGGTGATCAACCCGGAGACGGCCGCCTTGGTGAGCCCGCAGCGCGCGGCGAGCTGGGTACGCGAGAGCGGCCCCGCACGCAACGCCCGCAGGAGCGCGGCGAGGTTCGAGGTACGTTTCCCCGCCGAGAACCCATCGGCACCGTTCGCCGTGCGTGGGCTGACCGGGTCGAGCTGCCCGGATTCAGTCGCGGCCACACTGCCTCATCAGACGACGCCTCACTTACGAATCGGCCGTAACAAACTTTGTTACTTAGCCAGCGAAAGTAGGGTGGTCCGTGTCACTCGTCAAGGTGACAACAGGACAGAAATGGGCGTCATCACCCGAATAGCCGTCCAGAACCGCGCATACTTTCGCACTAATCGAGCGAAAGCCTGTACGATCTTGCCGTTACTAATCGGAATCAGGTGAGTGCTCAACGTGCTACCGGGTGTGCCCAAGGACGGGCTGAAGGACGCTTTCCCCGCATGCGATGCGACGAAAGCGTCCTTCGCCGCGTGGCATGCGGTGAAGGACGCTTTCAGCCCACGGCCCGGTCAGCTGCTCAGCGTGAAGGCCCGATCAGTAGCCGACCAGGCGGCCCCGATAACGCCCGCGGTGTCCCCCAGCTCGGACAGCACGATCGGCAGGTTCCCGGTCGCGAGCGGCAGCGACCGCCGGTAGACCGAGCTGCGGATCTCGGCGAGCAGCTGATGCCCGAGCTGCGCCACGCCGCCGCCGATCACGACCATGCCCGGGTTCACGAAACTCACCAGCGAGGCGACCACCTGCCCGAGCCTGCGCCCGCCGTCACGGATGAGGTTGACCGCGCCGAAATCGCCCGACGCCGCCGCGCGGCCGACGTCCTGCGCGGTGATCACGCCGCGGTCCGCGACGACGTCGGCCAGGTATGCCGACCGGCCGCTGCGGGCCAGCGTCAGCCCGTCGCGGGCCAGCGCGGCGCCGCCGAAGTACGCCTCGAGACAGCCCGTCTCACCGCAGGCGCACGTCGGCCCGTAGTCGTCGAGGCGGATATGCCCGATGTCGCCCGCGGTGCCGGCAACGCCGCGGTACACCTTGCCGCCGAGCACGATCCCGCAGCCGATACCGGTACCGATCTTGACGAACACCAGGTCGTCGATGGAGCGCGCGACCCCGGCGTGCCGTTCCCCGAGCGCCATCGAGTTCACGTCGTTGTCGACGGTGACCGGGCAGCGCAGCAGCCCGCCGAGATGGTCGCGCACGGAGAACCGGTCCCAGCCGGGCATTATCGGCGGCGCGACCGCCATGCCCTCGGCGAAACTCACCGGCCCCGGGAGGCCGATCCCGGCGGCGATCAGCTTGCCCGGGGCCTCTTCGCGGATCTTTTCCGCCAGCGCGACGACGCGTTTGAGCACGGCGTGCGGACCCTGCCGGACGTCGCAGTCCTCGACGGTGTGCACCAGGACCTCGCACGAAGCGTCGGTGAGGGCGACCCCGACCGAGGTCGCGCCGACGTCCACCGACAGCACCCGCAGGTCTCCCGCCAGCCGCACCAGCGTGGAGCGCCTGCCGCCACGGCTCGCCGAAGGACCCGCGGTCTCGACGAGGCCGACCTCGGCCAGCCGCGCGACCTCGGCCCCCACCCGGGCACGCGGCAGCTCCAGCCGCTCCCCCAGTTCGACCCGGGACATCGGTCCCTCATCCCGCAACAGGGTGAGCAGCTGGGTCTGGTGCCGGGTTTCGACCATCGGATGCTCCGAGGTGGGTGCCGTGCTCATTCACCTGAGCCTACGGCGTTGTCCACCCACTGTCCCGAATGCCACTCGGAACCTTCGGGGCGCATCGGGCGGGAACAAACCCACCGCGACACCTCAGTCCACTGTGGACGATTCGGCGCGGACGAGCAGCCACGCCGGGATCAGCACGATCGTGGTGATCCCGGCGATCCACCAGTGGGCGTGCGCGATGGCCGCCACGGTCCCCGGAGCGGCGAGCACGGTGAGAATCGAGGTGCCGAAGGATCCGCCGACCCGTTGCAGCATGGCGAAGAGCGGCATCGCGTGGGAAATTCGCTCCTTGGGCACCGAAACCAGCCCGGCGGAGAGCGCCGGGACCGTGGTGAGTCCGATACCGCAGCCGCGGACGACCTGCACGGCGGAGAGCCACCAATAGTTGTCGGTTCCGGTGAGCAGCGCCAGCGGCACCGTCCCGGCGATCGTGACGAGCAGCCCGGCGAAGATCACCCTGGCCCCGCCGATCCGGTCGGTCAGCCTGCCCGCGAGCGGAAGCGCCAGCACCGTGCCGAGTGCCAGGGGCGCGGTCAGGAACCCGGTGGCGACGAGGCTTTCGTGCCGGACGTCCAGGTAGTACAGCGGCAGGACGATCATCGCGCCGAACAGCGCGATCCCCATTCCGAAGATCACGGCGGCGGCCGAGGCGAACGTCCGGTCGCGGAACAGCCGTAGCTCGAGCAACGGCGCGGGCGATCTCAGCGCGGTGACCGCGAAGACGGCGAGCAGGATCGCGCCGGCGGCCGCAGCGATCGGGACGGCTTCGGCGAAGCCGTACACGAGCAACGGCAGCCCGGTCACGGTGAGCACCAAGCCGCGCCAATCCAGCCGGCGGGTGTCGACGGGGCGCTCCCTCGGCAACCGTTTCCGGCCCAGCAGCAGGCAGAGCAGCGAGAGCGGCACATTCACCAGGAACAGCCACGGCACACCGAACCGCTCGGTGAGCACGCTGCCGGCCAGGGTGCCGAGCACGGGCGCGAGGTAGATCGGGATGCTCAGCACGGCCATCATTCGGCCGAGCCGCTTCGGCCCCACCGTCGTCGCGAACAGGATCTGTCCCGCCGGGACCAGCAGTCCGCCCGCGGCGCCTTGCAGGACTCGGAAGGCGATCAGCGCCTCGATCGACGTCGCCGTCGCGCAGAGCGCGGAAAGCACCGCGAACAGACCGACGCACACCAGCCACAGCCGCGTCGTGCCGAAGCGGCGGCACGCCCAGCCGCTCACCGGCACCATCGCCGCGAGCGCGAGCAGATAGCCGGTGGCGATCCACTGGACGGTACCGAGCGGTGCACGGAATCCGGCCGCGATCGTGCCGAGCGCGACGGTGACGACGGTCGAGGTGAACATCGACAGGAACCCGCCGAGGGTCAGGATCGACGCCATCCCCCACAACGCCGGGGTTATGCGCTCCTCGGGACTTCCGATCATCCTACCTGCCGATCTTATCACCGTTAAGATCTTAACAGTGATAAGCTACTGTCGAGTTGTCAAGTCCGATACGGACCGGCGAAGGTGTGCGCATGGTCGTGAGACGGGATGGCTACGTTCGAGCCGCGCTCGAACTCCTCGACGAGGTCGGGCTGGACGGATTGAGCCTGCGCAAGCTCGGGGAAAAGCTCGGTGTGCGGGGTCCCGCGCTCTACACGCACTTCAAGAGCAAGCAGGCGTTGCTCGATCAGATGGCCGAGACCATGCTGGACGACCGGCTGGCCCCGCTGGACGAGACCTCGGCGATGGACGACTGGGCCGAGTGGCTCGCGCGGCGCGCCCGCACCATCCGCCGCACGCTGCTGTCCTACCGGGACGGCGCCCGGCTGCACGCGGGCTCCCGCCCGACCGGCCGGTCGGCGATGACGCCGCTGATCAAACCGTTGCTGCGGGCCGGTTTCACCGAAGAGGACGCGACGCACGCGATCCTCGCGATCAGCCGGTACACGCTCGGCTGCGCGATCGACGAACAACAGCACGTCGAGGGCGACCACGACGAGGATCCGGCCGCCTCCTTCGAATACGGCCTCGCGCGCCTGATCGCCGGGCTCCGCGCGGACGTCGATGTCGCGAATCCGCCAGACCAGGATGTCGCCTAGCGCAATTAGAGGACTGAATGCGGCGGGTCAGGACCAGAGATAGCGTCGCTCCGGCCGCCCGGTCCCGCCGTACTTGAGGGTCACCTCGGCCTTCCCGGTCGCCACGAAGTGCTCCAGGTACCGGCGCGCGCTCACCCGCGCGACGCCGGTCGCTTCGGCGCATTCGCTCGCGGACATCCCGCCGGCCGCGCCGCGCAGCGCGGTCTCCACCAGCCGCGCGGTCTCCGCCGTGAGTCCCTTGGGCAGCACGGGTTTCGCGCTCGGGCGTGCGCCGAAGACCTGGTCGACATCGGCCTGCCCGGCCTCCGCCAGCCGGTCGAGCCGCTGGTGCAGCGACGCGAAATGGGTGAGCTGATCGCGCAGGGACGCGTACTCGAACGGCTTGATCAGATAGTGCAGGACCCCGCCCCGCATCGCCTGCCGCACGGTTTCCACGTCGGTCGCGGCGGTGATGAGGATGACGTCGACGTCCTCGGTCGCGCGCAGTTCCCGCAGCACCGAAAGCCCGTCGAGATCGGGAAGATAGACGTCGAGCAGCACCAGATCCGGTTTCAGTTCCCGCGCGAGGCGGAGCGCGTCTGCGCCGGTGTGCGCGACCCCGACCACGGCGAACCCTTCGGTGCGGGCGACGTATCCACTGTGGACTTTCGCGACCATGAAATCGTCGTCGACGACGAGCACCTTGATCATCGCGGCAACCTCGCCGTGAACACCGCGCCACCGGAGTTGTGCACCTCGACGGAACCACCCCGCCGCACGCACGCCTGCCGGATCAGCGCGAGCCCGAGCCCGCGCTGGCCGTGCGCCGCGGCCTTCGTGGTGAAGCCGTGCTCGAACACCTCTTCCGCGATCTCCGGGGCGACTCCCGGTCCGGAATCACGGACCACCACGCGCACCTCGTCCTCCTCCTGCCACACCCCGACCTCGATCCAGCCCTGCTCTCCGCCCAGCGCGTCCAGCGCGTTGTCGACGAGATTTCCCAGCACTGTCACCAAATCGGTGGAAAGTGCGTCCTCGACGCGGTCGAGTTCGCTGTCCGGCGCCATGCGCAGCCCGACCCCGCGTTCCGCGGCCAGCGACGCCTTCGCGATCAGCAGTGCCGCCACCGCCGGGTCGCCGACCCGCGAGCCGACCTCCGCGCGCCACTCCCCCTGCGCCGAGCTGATCCGGCTGACGTAGCCGCGAACCTCTTCGTATTCCCCGAGTTCCAGCAGCCCGGAGATGGTGTGCAGCCGGTTGCTGAACTCGTGCGCCTGCGCCCGCAACGTGTCGGTGGCGTGCCTGCTGGCGTCGAGTTCGTCCCGCAGGGTCATCAGGTCGGTGCGGTCGCGCAAGGTGACGACGGCTCCCCGCACGTCGATCGGCATCCGGTTCAGCGTCAGCACCTTCCCTTTCCTCAGCACGATCTGGTCGGCGCCGGTCGCGCGGCCGGTGAGCAGGTCGCGGATCCGTTCGTTGAGATCGAGGTCCTCGACCGAGCGGCCGACGGCGTCCTCCGGCAACGCCAGCAGTTCGCGGGCCTGGTCGTTCACCAGGGTGATCCGGTGCTGCGGGTCGAGGCCGACGACGCCCTCCTTGATGCCGTGCAGCAGCGCCTCCCGGTTCTCGACCAGCGCGGTGATCTCGTGCGGTTCCAGGCCGAGCGTCTGGTTCTTCACCCGCCGCGCCAGCAGCAGCGAGCCGCTCACGCCGATCACCAGCGCGACACCCAGCACCCGCAGCGCGTTGTCCGGCGAGTCGAGCACGCCGGCGAAGAACCCGGGGGACTTCGAGCCCACCGCGACCATGCGGACGACCTTTCCGCCCTTTTCGTCGAGCACCGGGACGTGCGCCACGATCGAACCGTCGAGTTCGCCGACCCACGACCGTCCAGAGAGGACAGTGCTCTCGCCGGTGTCGAGCAGCGTCCGCACCTGACCCGGATCCGGTGACGCGAGCACATAGCGGTCCGCTCCCGCGATCACCACGAAATCCACCCCGGAGAAGCTTCGCGCGGTCGCCGCGGGGGCGTTCAGTTCGAACGGGCCGTTCTCGAGGTCGCCCACGACACCCTGCGCGGCGACACTCTCCGCGACCGAAAGCGCCCGGCGTCCCTCGGTCGTGCGGAAGTTGTTCCCCGCCTGGACGACGGCCAGCACGCCCACCGCGCACAGTAGGCAGGTCACGACTACGAGTTGCCATACGAGGAGCTGGCGGGCCAAGGAACCCCGAGCACCCATCGCCACCTCCGCGTGACCAAAACGAACACAACAACCATTGGGCCCGCAAGCGGGACATCTCTGTTTACACGAGTGCAACATGTCCAACCACGCGGCAGAGAGGCGGGGATCACAGTGAAGCCCAGTAGCTGGTTGGCCATCGCGGCGGCGCTCGTCGCCGTTTTGCTGGTGCCACCGTTGCTCACCCCGGGCAGCGAGGCCGACGAGGGCTCGCAGATCCGGTCGTTGCGGGTGCTCGTGCCCAACGCGCCCGGCGGCGGTTACGACATCACGGCGCGGACCGCGACCAAGGCGATGGAAGACGCCGACCTGCTCGGCAACGCGGAGGTCTTCAACCTCCCCGGTGCCGGAGGCACGGTCGGCCTCGGCCGCACGGTGGCCGAACGCGGCAACGGCAAACTCGTCATGTCGATGGGCCTGGGCGTCGTCGGCAGCGTGTTCACGAACAAGTCGCCGTCTTCGCTGCTCGACACCACACCGGTGGCGAAGCTGATCGAAGAGTCGGACATCGTCGTGGTCGGCAAGGACTCGCCGTACCAGAACATCGGTCAGCTGGTCGAGGCCTGGAAGAAGGACCCCGGCGCGGTACAGGTCGGCGGCGGTTCGTCGCCCGGCGGGCCGGACCACCTGGCGCCGATGCTGATGGCGAAGGCCGTCGGTCTCGCACCCAAGGCGGTCAACTACGTCCAGTTCGACGGCGGCGGTGAGCTGCTCGCGTCGGTCCTCGGCGGCAAGGTCGCGTTCGGTGTCTCTGGTGTCGGCGAGTACCGCGACCAGATCGCGGCGGGCACGCTCCGGGTGCTGGCGGTGACCAGCGGGAGCCGGATCCCCGGAATCGACGCGCCGACGCTCGCGGAGTCCGGGGTGGACGTCAAGTTCACCAACTGGCGCGGCATCGTCGCTCCGCCCGGGATCACCGACGCCGACCGCGCGAAGCTGGTGAGCCTGTTCGAGCGGTTGCAGAAGACGCCGCAGTGGCAGGAAGCCTTGCAGCGCAACGGATGGACCGGCGCGTTCGCGCCAGGTGAGCAGTTCGGTTCGTTTCTCAAAGAGGAGAACACTCGAGTGGCAACGGTGCTGAAAGAGCTGGGTCTGGCATGACGACCACGTGGCTGAAGGAGCGCTCCGAACTCGGGGTGAGTGTCGGGCTCGTGGTGCTCGGCGTCCTGGTGCTCACCGACGCGCTGAGCATTCCCACCGACTTCGCCCAGCGCGGCCCGGTGGGCCCGAAGGCGGTGCCGATCCTGGTCGGCTCGCTGCTGCTGCTCGTCGCCGTGCTGCTGGCGCGCGACGTGCTGCGCGGCGGCAAGGGCGAGGCCGAGGGCGGCGAGGACGTCGACCTGACCGCGCCCGCCGACCTGCGCACGGTGCTGTTGCTGTGCGGCGCCTTCCTCGCCAACGCGGCGCTGATCGGCCTGGTCGGTTTCCCGATCTCGGGCGCGATCCTGTTCTGGGGCGCGGCGTACGCGCTCGGCAGCCGCAACCTGGTGCGTGACCCGCTGATCGCGGCGGGCATGTCCGTCGTGACCTTCCTGGTCTTCAACAACCTGCTCGGAGTCCCGCTCCCCGGTGGCCCGTTGATGGAGGTGTTCTGATGTTCCAGCAACTCATCGACGGCTTCGGCACCGCGCTGACCCCGACCCATATCGCGATGGCGGCGATCGGGGTACTGCTGGGCACCGCGATCGGTGTCCTGCCGGGGATCGGCCCGGCCATGGCGGTGGCACTGCTGCTCCCGGTGACCTACGGGCTGGAGCCCACCGGCGCGTTCATCATGTTCGCCGGCATCTACTACGGCGGGATGTTCGGCGGTTCGACGACGTCGATCCTGCTGAACACGCCGGGTGAGAGCGCGGCGGTGGTCGCGGCGATCGACGGCAACCCGATGGCCCGCAAGGGCCGTGGCGCGCAAGCGCTTGCGGCGGCCGCGATCGGGCATTTCATCGGCGGCATCCTCGGCACGATCGCGCTGGTCGTGCTGGCCCCGGTGATCGCGAAGCACGCCGTCGACATCGGCGCGCCGGATCTGTTCGCGATCATGGTGCTGGCGTTCATCGCGGTCACCTCGGTGCTCGGCAGTTCCCGGATCCGCGGCGTGGCGTCGCTGCTGATCGGGCTCACCATCGGGCTGGTCGGCCTGGACGAGATGACCGGGCAGCAGCGGCTGACCTTCGGCTCCCTGCATCTCGCCGACGGGATCGACGTCGTGATCGTGGCGGTCGCGCTGTTCGCGGTCGGCGAGTCGCTCTGGGTCGCCGCGCATCTGCGGCGCAACGCGTTCAAACCGATCCCGGTCGGCAGGCCGTGGCTTTCGCGTGCCGATCTGAAGCGGACGTGGAAGCCGTGGCTGCGCGGTCCGGTCATCGGGTTCCCGTTCGGCGCGGTGCCCGCCGGTGGCGCCGAGATCCCGACTTTCCTCTCCTACGTCACGGAAAAGCGGCTCTCGAAGCACAAGGACGAGTTCGGCAAGGGCGCCATCGAAGGTGTCGCGGGCCCGGAAGCGACGGCGTCGGCTTCCGCCGCCGGGACGCTGGTCTCGATGCTGACGCTCGGCCTGCCGACCACCGCGGTCGCGGCCGTGATGCTGGCGGCGTTCCAGCAGTACGGCATCCAGCCGGGACCGCTGCTGTTCGAGCGGGAGTCCTCACTGGTGTGGGGCCTGATCGCCTCGCTGTTCGTCGGGCTGACGCTGCTGCTGGTGCTGAACCTGCCGCTGGCGCCGCTGTGGGCGAAGCTGCTGCGGATCCCGCGGCCGTACCTCTACGCGGGCATCCTGTTCTTCGCCAGTGTCGGCGCGTACGCGGTCAACGCGGACATCTTCGACCTGCTGGTGATGTTCGTGATCGGCCTGATCGGCTTCGCGATGCGCCGGTACGGGTTGCCGGTGCTGCCGGCGATCATCGGTGTCATCCTCGGCCCGGCCGCTGAACAGCAGATGCGGCGCGCGCTGCAGCTCAGTGACGGAGAGTTGACCGGGCTGGTCAACACCCCGTTCGCGATCGTGGTCTACGTGATCATCCTGGTGATCCTGTTCTTCCCGTTGATCAAACGTTTCCTGCCTGCCCGTCCCACCGCCTCCGAGGCGGAGCCCAAGGACAAGGTGGACGTCTGACCAGTGGGAATCCGGCCCGGCCTCGACTGCCCCGAGGCCGGGTCTTTCCCTCTCCGGTAGGAGGACACTTGTCCGCGCGAGTGATCTTCCGGCGCCCCACGGCGACACGATCAGTCTCATGAAGATCCTCCACCGGCCCCCGGCCGTCAGCGACACCGAACGGCCGGTTCCCCGCTGGGCGACGCGTCTCGCCTACGCGCTCCCCTGGCTTCTGCTGCCTTCGTGCCTGTGGCGGCTGCCCTTCGCCGTGCATTTCGAGATGGGGCAGGTCCACGATCGCGAAATGCCGGAACTCTGGTTGAGCATCCCGTACGTCCTCACGCTCAGCGTGCTTTCCGAGGTCATCGCGATCCTGGCCATCGGGCTCGTCCGGGGCTGGGGCGAGGTGGCGCCCCGATGGATTCCCTTCCTCGGCGGTAAACCGATCCGGCCGATGGCGGCAATCGTTCCCGCCGTGGCCGGAGGCCTGCTCCTCACCGCGCTCTTCAGCTCGATCCCCCTCGGTGACGGGCGACGGCTCACCCTGTTCGGCGTCACCGAAAACGCCGCCTACGTCAACGAAGCCTGGGAAACACTGGCGACGATCTGCATCGCGCCGCTCGCCCTCTGGGGGCCGATCACCATCGTTCTGGGGCTCGCTTATCACCGCCGCCGCAAGATAACGAAAGCATAACGGCGAGGTCGCGTTTTGAACCGGGTGTCCGCCGGGGCCGTTTCAGCCAACACGGAGTCAGTGACGTCGGCGGGTGCCGGCGCCGCCTCCCCCGGGCTCCGGGCAACGACACCGAACGAGGTGAACAAGTTCATGCCCCGTAACCAAAGAACCGCCGGCCGCCACCGCATGGCACGTCGTACCAAGGTCGCCACCGGCGGCCTCGCGCTCGCCATCGCGGTCGGCGGGATCGTCGTGGTCACCACGACCGGAACCCCCGACGCGGCCAGGGCCGACGGCGCGGACAAGTCGTTCTTCATCGACATCACGAAGGTTCCCCGCGGCAACAACGTCAACCTCGACCTCGCGAAACGAGGCGCACGAGGGACGTTCACCGTGGACTGCGGCCGCAACGAGAACGGCCACTTCAACGGCGACAACTTCATCGCGCAGCCCGGTGTCCGCAATGGAGCCGAGCACCTCCACGACTACGTCGGGAACCTGTCGACCAACGCGGATTCGAACAACAAGAGCCTGCTGCGCGCGGGCACCACGTGCAAGAACGGGGACAAGTCGGCCTATTTCTGGCCGGTCATCCGGATCAACACCGAAGAAGAGGAAGAGAACGAGGCGGCGAACGAGGAGAAACTCGCCGCCGACCGCGCGAACGCGGCCAAGGACGAGGCGGCCGCCCAGGTCGACTGCCCCGACGTCGCCAGCGAACTCAGTGAGCTCAGCGAGGTCCCCGACCAGGCCATGCCCGCGGTCGACGAGAACCTCGACAAGCTCGACCAGGAGTCCGACAACGCGAACAACCAGCTGGCGCAAGGAAAACAAGCGGGCCAGGTACTCGACGAACTGAAGAACAAGCGGAAGCCGTCGATCGAGAAGATCGCCGACACCATGCGGCAGGCGGGCAAACCGGTCGAAAAGAACGAAGACCAGCTGGCCGGCTGCGCCGTGAAGCAGAACGGCGAGGGCGGCCTCGACAACGGCGGCGACAACAGCAACGTCAACGCGGCGGGCGACGCCGAAAAGAAGAAGGCCGACGGCGAGGCCGCCGACCTGCCCGGCGTGAACGACAACAACGAGATCGGCGACAACGAAGGCGAGATCCAGCGCGCCGAGAAGGTCGATCTGACCTTCACCAGCGGCGGCGCCCGCCGGGTCGTCGCGATGCCGAAATTCCTGCGCGTGCTCTACGGCGACGCCAAGCAGAGCACCAACGGCCCGGCCAACGCGCGGCCCAGCTGGACCTGCACCGGCTTCGAGGACCGGCTCACCGAGCTGTACCCGATCTGCCCGCGGGGCAGCAAGGTCACGCGGATCCACTCGTTCCCGAACTGCTGGGACGGGAAGAACACCGACAGCGCCAACCACCGCACGCATATCGTGTTCTCCGACCGCAACGGGAAATGCCCGCGCGGCTTCAAGAACGTGCCGCAGCTGCGGATCACGCTGGTGTACGACATCCCGCCGGAGATCCAGGCGGCCGGGCAGTACGCGGTCGACGCGTTCGCGCAGGAGAAGCACAATCCCCGCTCGGATCACGACGACTTCGCGAACGTCATGTCGCAGCGGCTGATGAACCAGCTGGTGAAGTGCGTCAACAGCGGTAAGAGGTGCAAGCAGTAGCGGAGCAAGTGGGGGCGCGGCGGGGATGACCCGCGCCCCCACCCCCCGCGCCGGGGGTCCGGTTCCCGGCCCGGCGTAGGGGTACCGGGCCGGGAACCGGCGAGCGATACGGCTTTCCCTCCCTGGAAACCGGACCGCCCGGTCTGGGTCAGGCCGTCGTGGACAACCGGCTCACCCGGTCGAACACGAGCGGCACCGCGACAGCGGGGTTCAGTTCGGCGAGGACCGCTTCCGCGTCCAAGCCCGGCAGGTGGATCCACGCGCTGTCCGCGAAATCCGGTGTCGTGACGCTGATGCGGGCGCAGCGGGCGGGCGGGACCAGCGCGACCCCGAACGGCTCGACCACGTTGCGCCACACCGATTGCGAGACGATCATCCCGGCGCCGAACTTGTCGCCCGTCGGATCCGAACGGCACCAGTAGCCCACGGCGTCGTTGAAGGTCGACGCGCACAGCAACCGGGTCAGCGTGATGTACGTGCGGTGGTAGCGGTGGTTGTCCGCCATCGGTCCCATGTGGACCGCCACGCGCGCCCGCATCGGGACACGGGCGTAGCGGTTGCGGGTCCGGAGGAGATGGTCCAGGTGGAACACGACCTCGCAGAGCTGGCCGACGGCGTGGTCCGGATACGCGACCATCAGCCCGTCCCCGGTCTCCCGGAAGTGACGCGCTTCCCCCGGCGCGAGCCCGACCGCGGTGAACGAGCGGGAAACCAGCGTTTCCATCTCGGTCTTCATCGGGTCCAACAGGTCGTCGCTGGCCTTGGACGAACCGACGATGTCGACGGACAGGACGGCGTGGGTGTGCGCGTTGTATCGGCCTGAGGTCAGCACCTGCATCTCTGCGACCCCTCCCCTGATCGGTGAAAACTGGCGGCAGGAAGCAGTGTTCCCACTCCTCACCGGAAGTTCTGTTCGGAACCGAACAAAACATGACCTCGCGCAGGTCAACGCCAGTGAGCTAAGTCACACCTTTTTCCGTGACCACCCGCAATGCCTCGCGGTCGATGACGGTGATCGCACGGCGCGAACTGGCCACCACTCCCGCCTTCCGGAGTTTGTCCAGCGCCTGCGCGACCATGGTCCGGCCCATCGGGATGAACTGCGCGAGTTCGTCCTGGCTCAACGGGATCCCGATCCGCCAGCCGGCGGGTGTCCGGATGCCACAGACGTCGACCAGATAGTCCAATCTGGTCGCGACCCTGGCCACCGCCTGCGGTTTCCAGGACTGGGTCCGCTGCCGCTGGGCGAGCACGAACCGCCGGGCGACGCTGACGAGCACCTCCCGCATCGCCGCCGGATGCTCCAGCAGGAACCGGTTGAACTCACTCGCCGCGATCCGCCGGACGTGCACTTCCTCGATGGCGACGACGTCGGCCATCCGGATACCGCCCGCGATCACCGCGATCTCGCCGTGCAGATCGCCGGGGACCCCGACGTCGAGGATGACCGTCGCACCCATCCGGTCGGCGCTGGTCACCTTCACGTAGCCGTGCCGCAGCAGCATGACGAAGTCGCCGGGTTCGCCCGCCCGCATCAGCGCCTGCCTGCCCTCGTAGGTCTGCGGGGTTCCCATCTCCAGCAACCGGGCACGGACGGGTTCGTCCAGTCGCTCCAGGAACGGACGTTCTCTTTCTTCGGCGGCCTCCTGGCCCAAACCCACGAAACACCCTCCCAGGCAGTCGTGAACACCTATCGCGGAGAGTAACCGAGTCGGCCACCCGATCCGGCGGCGGAACCGTCGTGAGTGGTGAAGATGCCCAGCCGGACCAGCTCCGATCTGATCCACTCGGCCAGCCGGTGCAACGGTCCGTCTTCGGCCTCGACGAAATAGCTGTCCACGATCTGGTGTCGCCTATCGGCGTGTTTCGCCGCATAGAGCAGCGCTGACCGTACCTCCGACACCTTCAGCGGAGCGACCTTGATTCCCGGAGCGGGCCGCACGGTGCTTTTGGCGGCCATCACCGCCAGCACGGCCTCCTCCAGGCTGAACCGGTGCTCCACCGGTACGACCACATGTTCCACGCCCTCGACAACCCGGCGCCCGATCAACGGCATGCCCTCAGATCAGCACGACGCACGGCCGTAGTCTGTTCGGCACCGAACACTCACCTCGGTTCGACCGCCGCGAGGGCGTCTTCGAGCGTTTCCCGGTACAGCCGCATCCGTTCGACGAGCATCACCGGATCAGGGTTCTCGTCCCGCGCGTGTCGCTCCAGCTTCTCGGTGGTCTGCTTCACCGTCACCCGCAGCTCGACGACTTCGGGACTGTTCCGATCCGTGCGGCTTTCCAGCCTCGCCACCGCCCGCCGGAAGACTCCGGCGAGGTCCGTCTCGCCCGGCCGCAGCGTTTCGATGGCCGTCAGCGCCCGTCCGAGCAGGCTGTAGTGGTCGGACGGCGGTTCCGGCGCACGTTTCGGCTGCGCCTGCCTCGGCCGCCTTCCGTTCAGCACGAAGAACGCGGTCTCGGCCGGGATCAGCACGGCCAGGACGGCGACGCCGCCGAACAGCCAGGCCTGCGGATGCGGATAGGTCACCGCGCGGCCGATCAGCCCGGCGATCAGGCTGAGCACCACCGCGACGACGTGGAACGGGCGGTTGTCGTGATCGGCCATGTCAGAAGTTGCTGAAGACGTTGACGAACATCTTGTCGATGCCGTGCGGGTCGACGGCCTGGTAGCTGCGGGCCTTGGACTTCTGCGCGATCTCGTCGAGGACCCGGCTGTCGGCCTGCGCGCCGTAGGCCATCGTGAAGATGCGGACGGAGTTGTCCAGCCGCTCGGCGTCGACGTTCTGCAGCACCTGCTCCTTGGTCCCGGCCTCGGTGTTCTCGCCGTCGGTCAGGAAGACGACGGCGTTGATCAGCTTCGGGTCGAACTCCCGCCGCATCTTGTCGTTCGCGGCCATCACGGTCTGGTACAGCGCCGTATCGCCTTTCGGGGTCAGGTTTTCGACCAGGTCCAGCATCGGGCCGCGGACGTTCTTCACCTTGCCGATCGGCATCTTTTCCTCATACCCGTCGGAGAACGTCCACAACCCGACCTCGTCTTCGGGATGCAGGTACTCGAGCTGTTTCCGGATCGCGGGTTTCAGCAGCGCGATCCGGCTCTCGGAGTACGGCTTGTCCTTGCGGTTCTTGTCGAACGGTTCGTTCATCGAGCCGGACAGGTCCAGCACCAGCAGGATCCGGCCGCGCCGCTGCGTGTACTCCCAGCCGTCCAGCATCTTCTGGATCTGCTCGCCGGTCGGGACGCCGATCTTCGGCGGCTCCTGGGTCTCCTGCGTGCCCACGACCTTGGCCAGCTCCGGGTTGCCGCTCCCACCGGGGTCCCGGAACCCGAGATCACGGAACCGTTTCTGCTGTTCGGCTTCCAGGAGGAAGTCGTAGAAGTCCTTGGCCGCCGCCTGCTGCTCCGGTGTCGCGTTCGCGGTGGTCAGGAAGGGATGGTCGATCAGCATCGTCCCTTCCCTGGGGTGGACGGCGACCAGCGGGCGCAGCGGCGCGACGGGGTCGCCCTTCAGCTGCGCGGGATCCCCGGTCGGCACGCCGCGGTTGTAGAGATAGACCATCTGCTCCTGCATCGCCATCGCGCTGATGTAGGGCGTCGGCTTCTTGCGGTCCTCTTCGTACAGCGTCTTCAGGAAGGCCACCGAATCGTCGCTGTAGTAGGCGACCGAGGCCTCGATCCCGCGGACGAACTGCACGGTCTCCGCGGTCCCGATCTTGCCGTAGTCGCCGCCCGTCGCCGCGAAGTAGGTCGCGATGGTCGCGGCGAGCCCGGACGTCGACCGTCGCGGGTTGTCCTTGCCGAGCGTGAAGTTCCCCCACTGGGCGTACGCCGCGCCCTTCGAGGCCCAGCCGCCGTTGCGGTTCATTTCCAGGACGTCGCCCCAGCCGGGCGTTCTTTCCGGCCAGCCCAGTGCCTTGGCCATCGGCTCCGGCATCGCGATCACCATCGGGCTGGTCGCGAGCGAGGTCTTGGGCCCGGTCCTGATCCGCTCGCCTTTTCCGCGCTGGCGCAGCAGATCGAGCCAGAGCGACGAACTGGGCAGCCAGACCTGGGGTTCGGGCTGGCGTTCGTCGATGTCGTTCCAGCCGTCGGCGATGAGGTCGAGCGTGGCACCCGAGGTCTTCTTGTACGCCTCGACCTTCGCGCACCGGCCACGGTCGAACGTCCGGCCGGTGTTGTTGTACCGCTCGGCCAGTTCGGCGATCAGGTCGCCCTTCTCCGTGGAGGAACTGGTGACCAGGCGGACGCAGTCGGCCCTGCTCGCGTTCGAGGGCGGGGTGACCGTGGTGGCGAGCAGGACGATCACGAGCGTCCCGACGAGCGCGCCGAAGACGAGCGAAAGCCAGCCTGATCTCCGCATGCGCCGCCCCCTAGCCGTTGTAGCGGGCAAGTGTAGCTACAACGTGGTTCCCGGTTATGTCTCCTCGGTCACGAGATCGTAGGTTTCGAAACCGAACCGGGCGAGGGTGCCCACCCAATTCCGATAGACCTGTAGATCATCGAAGGATTCGGCGTCTAGCCGCCATTCAGGTGGAAAGGCCTCCCGTAACGATTCGCCTGCCGAAAGGGCGACGAACGTCTTGCGCGCGGCGTCCGGATCGGCGACCAGCAGGGTCAGCAGGACGAGCACCGCACGATAGGGACCGCCGACGAACCGCGCCAGTTCCGCGTCCGGGATGCCGATGCGCACGAGCCGGTAGAGGTTGACCAGCTTGCGGATCTCGCGTGGCGTGTTCAGCCTTTTCCGCAGCACGTGGACGAAAGCGCGTTCGACCTCGGTGAGCCGCAACCGGTCCGGCCGCATGTTGTAGAACGTCGGCGGGGCCGTCTCCTGGACGACCACCTCCCTCGTTTCGCCGTCTTCTGGGGCGCCCTCGTCCTCCGGCCATTCTTCGGGCTCGGACGGCTCCGGTTCCCGTTCCTCGATCGGCATCAGGGCGTCGATCAGCTCGTCCGCCGCGGTTCCCATGGGGCGCAGGGCGAACACGATCTGGAAGATCTTGTCGAGGTACTCCGCCTGTCGCGCCTCCCCGCTGCCGAAAAGTTCTTCGTGGTGCTGGTCGAGGCAGCGCCGCAGCCACCGCGAATCGACCGCGACCACCACGACGAACGCGGGCAGCGCCAGCAGCAGATGCACCGCGGCCAGTACTTCGATCACCTTCGGCGGCGGGCAGCGGTCGAGATCGTCGATGTAGAGCACGATCCGCTCCAGCGGCGGCTTGCCCTTGCCGCCCGCCCGCAGCCATTCCTCCCTGGCGTCCACCAGATCGGCGCTCAGGTTCGCGAGGTCTTCGCGAACCCGGGCGAAAACCCCTTGGTAGTCCCCGTATCGGCCGGTTTTCGCCTCTTCGATCAGCTCGCCGAGCCTGCTGGCCGCGTCCAGCCGCCGGAGCCGTTCCTCGGTCTCCCGGACCTCGGTCTCGAACCGTTCCGCGCGTTTGTCGACGTCGTGCCGCAGTTTGTCCAATGTGGACTTGAGTGGCGCGAGGGCGGCCCTGGCGGTGGTGAGCGCCGGGGTCAGCACGGCGCCGAGCGCGACGATGGCGCCCGCCGCGGCGAGGATCGCGTTGTGCCACAAGGCCCAGCCGGTGATCGCCGCGGCGACACCGAGCACGCCCAGCACCGCGTACCCCGCGACGGCGAGCCTCCGCCGGCGGCGTTCGGCCCGGTCCACCCCGGACACCAGCAGCCGCCAGCGCCAGGTGTGCGGGGAATCCGCCTTGACCGCCTTCAGCCCCGCGAGCCGAGTGCGCAGCTCCTCGCGTTCGGCGCGGACCTCGCCGGCGTCCGCGTGCGTCTCGGGCGCGCCGAGGTTGCGGAACAGGTGGTCCACCAGCCCGACCCACAGATGGTCGTCGTGGTACTGCCAGGCGTTGAACCGGATCTGCCGGATCTCACCGGCGAACACGCTGTTGGCGGCGTCGCCCCGGGACCGGCGCGCCAGTTCGGCCACCCGGTCCGTCACCTGGCGGACGAAACTCGACTTGCCGGAGCCCCAGGGGCCCAGCAGCGCGACGCACAGCGGCGGGCTGGTCTCGCGGTCGGCGATGACCGCGGCGAGCGTGCGCACGTCGTCGTGGAACCCGATCAGGTCGACCGGGCTTTCGACGTCGGGCGTGATCCGCGGCCGCGCCCGGCCCGGTTTGGGTTCGACGAAGCCGGTGCCGTCGATCTGGTTGCCGAAGCGGTCCCACACCCGGATCGTGCGGTCGTCCCCGACCGTGACGATCTTCTCGTTGCCCGCGGTGCAGACGATCGCCCGGACGTTCCCCTGATGTCCCTTGAGGAGCGTGTAGTCCCGCGGGTCGTCGATCTCGCGGACGCGGACCTCGCCGTCGGAACCGCCGGAGAGCACCAGCTTGCCGTCCGCGCCGAAGGCCAGCGCCCGCACCACGCCGGTGTGCCCGGGGAAGACGAGGGCCGGATCGCCCTTGCGCCCCCACAACCGGACCATCTCGCCTTCGGCGGACAACACCTGCCGGCCGTCGGCCGAGATCGCGACCACATGGACCGCGCCCGCGCCGCCGAACCGGTAGTGGGAAACGATTTCCCTGTCCCACAGCCGCACGCCACCGGCGTCGTCCCCGGCGACGACGACCCGGCCGTCCGGGGTCACCGCGACCGATTCGACCTCCGGGCCGCCGGTGCGCAGGGCCCGTACCGTCGCGCCGTCCAGCCGCCGGACCTCGACGGTGCTTCCCGCGCCGGACACGGCGAAATCCTTCGCCACCGCGACCGCCACCGTCCGCTTGGTGGTCTGGACCTCCGGGGGATGCGCGCCGGAACCGGTGATCCGCCAGCGCCGCACCGTCGCCCCATCGCAACCGACCACGTACTGACCCGAGATACCCACCGCCAGCACCGGCCGATCGTGGCCGCTCAGCGCGAAACGCTGCTCTCCGGTTTCCAGGTCCCATACCCGCACGGTCCGGTCCGCGCCGCCGGTGACCAGCCGGTTTCCCTTCACCGCGACCGCGAGGATCGGTTCTTCGTGTCCGGTGAAACGCGCCGTCGTCATAACTGCACAGTCTTCCGGTCGCGTCAAGATCATGGTTAACGACAGGCGACTATCGGCGGGTACCCCGAGCGCCGCGAAAGGGTCAGGGTCGACAGTGCTCCGAAATTCCAGCACGCTTTAAACGCGAGGAGTTCAACGTGCTTCGACGTACCTTCGCCGCGGTGCTCACCGGCGCCGCGCTCTCCGTCTCGGTGCTTTCGGCACCCTCCGCCGGTGCCGCCGAGATCATGGCGACCACCCTGACCTACGACGACAGCCAGGCCGCGGAGTTCAAGGACGCGGTGGCCGCCGGCGTCAACGTCTGGAACACCAACGTCACCAACGTCCGGATCGTGAAGGCGACGCCGGGGCAGCGGGTCAACATCCGGGTCATCGCCGACAACGGCTGGCCGCGCGCCACGCTCGGCCCGGTCCGCCCCAGCGGCACGGTCACCGTGTGGATGGGGCGGCAGGCCGTCCAGCAGGGTTACTACACGCCGCGGATCGCTTCCCACGAACTCGGGCACAGCCTCGGCCTGCCCGACGTGAAGCCCGGCCCGTGCTCGTCGCTGATGTCCGGCTCGACCGGTGGCGTCAGCTGCAAGAGCGTGAACCCGAACGCGCAGGAGAAGTCCAGGGTCCAGCAGCTCTACGCCGGCACCGCGGTGCAGAGCGCCGACGCGGGCAAGGTCCTCGCGGACGTCGGCTGATCCCGCGCCAGGGGGTGCCCGCCCGGCACCCCCTGGCCCGGTTTCTAGACCTTCGCCGTGATCGCCGCCGCCGGGCACGACTGCACGGCGTCGCCGATGTCGGCCGGTTCCGGGTCCAGCAACCGGACCCGGCCGTCCTCATCGTCCTGTGCGAACACCTCGGGCGCGGTCAGCACGCACATTCCGGCGCCCACACAGCGGTCCCGGTCCACTTCGAGTTTCATCGCGATCAGTCCCACGCCACCGGGAGCGCGTAGACCCCGTAGATGTCGGAGTCCGTCCGCATCGGGATCTCTTCGGCCGGAACGGCGAGGCGCAGCCTCGGGAACCTGGCGAGCAACCCGGTGAAGGCGACCTTCATCTGGACCCGCGCGAGCTGCTGGCCGAGGCACTGGTGGACCCCGTGCCCGAAGGAGGCGTGCCCGGCGGCGTTCCGGCGGACGTCGAGCCGGTCGGGATCCGGGAACTTCAGCGGATCACGGTTGGCCGCCATGCCCGACAGCGCGACCGCCTCCCCCGCTTTGACGAGCTGACCGCCGATCTCGACGTCTTCGAGCGCGGTGCGCGCACCGGTGTGCGCGATCGTCAGGTAGCGCAGCAGTTCCTCGATCGCGCCTTCGATCCGCTCCGGGTCCTCGCGCAAGATCGCGAGCTGGTCCGGATGCTGCAGCAAGGCGAAAGTGCCCAGCGCGAGCATATTGGCCGTGGTGTCCAAACCGGCTCCCAGCAAGAGGAACGCGATACTGGTGAGCTCCTCGTCGGTGAGTTCCGTGGTCGTCAGTTCGCCGAGGATGTCGTCGGTCGGCTCGGCCCGTTTCGCCAGGATGAGCTTGTAGAGGTACTCCCCCAGCGCGTTGATGGCGGCTTCCTGCTCCTCGGCGGGAGCGTCCGGCAGGTTCAGCGGCAGGACGTTGCGGCGGAAGAACTCGTGGTCTTCGTAGGGGACGCCGAGCAGCTCGCAGATCATCAGCGCCGGAATGGGCTGCGCGAAGGCCGTCACCAGGTCTGCCGACGCTCCTTGCCGTTCCATCGCGTCGAGATACTCGGTGGTCACCTGCTCCACCCGTTCGGAGAGCAGCCGCATCCGGCGGACGGTGAACTTGCCGGTGAGCAGCTTGCGGTACCGCGCGTGCTCCGCGCCGTCCATCCTGATGAACATCCCCGGGGCAGCCGGCGGCATCTCCACCATCGCGGCCGCGCCCGGCAACGGCGAGTGCATCAGCTCCTGCCGGGCACTGAACCGCGGATCCGCGAGGACGGCCCGGGCGATCGCGTGCCCCGTCGCCAGCCAGCCTTCGTGCCCGTCGGGGAACGTCAGCCGGACGAGCGGGTGCTCGTCGCGCAGCGTGCCGAGCTCGGCGGGCGGGTCGAACGGGCAGCCCTTCGGCCGTTCGAGGGGTATCTCGGTGAGATGAGGGACCGAGGTGGTCATTTCTGTTCCTCCCAGTTTTTACCGATACCCAAAGGCTACGTTGCATTTACATCTGCCTCAAAGCTACGGACTGGCCTTTTTGCTGTTGTTGCTGGTAGATTTCGGCAAATCGTTGCAACGGTCGTGACGCTGAATGCAACGTCTCGTTGCAATGATCTGCGCCTGAACGCACAGGAGGTGCCCTTGCCCGGTGGCAGGCTGACCCAGGAGGACCGCCGGCTGATCGCGTCCTGGCTCAAGGACGGTCTCGGTTACGCCGAGATCGCCCGGCGGCTCGGGCGGCCGACGTCGACGATCAGCCGCGAGGTCGCGCGCAACAGCGGCCGGTCCGGCTACCGCGCCGAAGAAGCGAACCGCGTCACCGGCGAACGCGCCCGGCGCCGCAAACCGCAACCGCGCACCGCCCCCGTCGTCGAGAACGGCTACGGCCGGGACCCGGAAGCCGTACGCGCCTTCGAAACCGACTTCGCCGAAATGATCGTGGCGACCGGACTCCCCCGCATGACCGCGCGCGTCCTCGCGTGCCTGGCCGTCAGCGACGACGGCGTGCTCACCGCCGCCGAACTCGCCCGGCGGCTCCAGGTCAGCCCGGCCTCGATCTCGAACGCCGTCGCCTACCTGGAAGCACAAGCGATGCTCCGGCGGGAACGGGACGGCCGCCGGGAGCAGTACGTCATCGACGAGGAAATGCCGCAGCGAGTCTGGGCCGAAAGCGTCCGCTCGAACCAGGAATGGGTGAAGGTCTCCCGCCAGGGCGCCGAAGTCCTCGGCGTCGCGACCCCCGCGGGCGCCCGCTTGGACGACCTCTCCCGCTTCCACGCACGCATCGACGAAGTCATGCACGACGACCGCGTCGCGATCTTCGCCGGTGACGCTTTGACCGTACTCACCGCACTTCTGCACGCCGGCCGCGCGCTGTCACTTCCGGCTCTCGCTTCGGCCTTGGAGTGGTCGACCGAGCGGGTCGCGGCCGCCTTGCGGGTGACGGAGGACCATCCGCATATCGCCGGCCCGGTCCGGGTGGATTGTCGTGATGGGGAGTATCGGGCGGTTCCTTTGGTGGAACGGCTCACTGGTGCGCAGATGGCTGCTTTGTCCTAGGGGTTGCCGTTTTCCGGCGAGGGCTGCTCGCCGGGGGCGTCGGCTCTTGAGGGTGGATCGTCGCGACGGCGTGGTAGCCGGAGAGCTAGCTACCGCAGGGGTCAGTCGTTGCCGTTTTTCGGCTATGTGGCTGGTGCGTCGTGGAGCCCTGGTAGTTGAAGACCCTTTGTGGAGAGGGCTGTTGCCATTCTCCGGCAACGCGCCAGCGCGCCATCGCCGTTTCCGGCTCGGGCAGGGTGCATGGCGGCAACCCCGGCAGGGGCTGTCGCCGTTTTCCGGCGACCGGCTCAGAACGGTGGCGGTCCGTCGGCTGGTGGCCGGGGTGGGTGAAGCGGGGGTGTTGTGCTGTCGTAGGTCTGACCGGTGGGGGTGGTGATGGTGAGGGTGCCGTCGGAGGCGAGCCGGTAGGTCCAGCCGGGTTCGTCCTTCAGCCGATGATCCCGGCGGCAGAGATCGACCAGCTCGTCGGCGTTGGTGTGGCCGCCGTGCTGCCACGGCAGCGAATGATCGATGTCGCAGGCCTGGGCGGGCCGGTGGCAGCCGGGTCTTCGGCACTCGCGGTCCCGCACCCGCACGAACTCGTCCAGCCCCGCCGTGGGCCGGTAGCGGTCCCGGCCCAAATCGAGGACCTGCCCGGAGAGCGGGTCGGTGATGATCCGCCGCAACACCGTGTTCGGCCCGGTCGCGATGTGCCGGGCCAGCCCCGCAGGCAGCGACCCATGCCCCGCCAGCTCCGCCGGCTCATCATTCAGGCCGAGGTAGGTGAACAGGTCCATGTACAGAAACACCTCACAACGCTCACTCGCACCACCCTGGCCGCCGAGGAGGAGATCGAGAGCGACATCGGCACGCAACTGGTCCAGGGTGCGGGTCTCACCGCCGGTTTTCAGGGATCGCGCTTCGCGATCGATGCGCTGGTAGGCGGCGGCCGCCTTCTCCACGGGGGCGTCTTCGACCTCGATGGAGGCGACCCCGGTCTCGCCGTGACGCAGGGTGAGACGGCGGCCGTCACGATCACGCGAAGCCCGCCGGTCGGCACCCTCGGGATCGATCGTGTTGGCCGCATGGTTGGCGGCTTTGCGGATCTGGTCGGGGTTTTTGTCCGCGATCCGGTCCTCCAAGACCGCGTCGACGGCACGCGCGTCGTCGTCGGAGAGCCACGAGGTGGCGGTGGCGACTTTCAGCGCACCGAACCCGCCGAGTTTCCCTTGATCCATCAAACCCAGGGTGCGGGGCAGACGAGTGGTCAACGCCTCCGCCGCGGCGACCAGAGCACCCGCGTGATTGTCCACAACGGACAGGGCGAACGCGACTTCTTGGGTGACGCTGCGGGCGCCGTCGCGGTGCCGGTTCAGCTGCGCCACAGCCCGGAACCGGATCGCCTCCAACCGTGCGATCCCCGCCGACGCCGCCTCGGCAAGCGCCACGGAATCCTTGTCGTCCAAGGAATCCACAACATCATTCACCGAGGCCAGCACAGCTGGGTCGGTGAGGTTTTCCAGAAGCGCCACCGGCGCGGAATGAGTATCCACCCCACGAACATACGACCCACCACCGACAAAAACCGACCCTGAGGACACCACAAAGCATTACCGATTTTCGGCAACGAAGGGTGCCGGAAAGGGGTGTCGCCGATAGCCACGACAAAAACCAGGGCGGCCCATCGCCGTTTCCCGGCAATGGGCCGCCCAGCAAGCCAAACCCGGACTACATCACGTCCCGCACGACCATCCGCTCCGAAGCGCGCTCGATAGCCGCTTCGACCGCGCCCACCCGGTCCGCCAGCAAGCCCATCGCGCCGACCGCGCGGCTCATCGGGTCCTCGTCGTCCCCACCCAGGGCTTGTGCGCGCAGGTAGGCCGCCTTCACGTCCGCCCACCGTTGCGCCTGCGCCGCGCTCAGACGGCCGCGAAGTTCCGCCAGTTTCAGCAGGTTCGCTTCGGCGCCGGAGGTGAGCGTCTGCGCTTCGCCGGCGTAGTGGTCGTCGATCAGTGCTTCCAGCTCGGCGTCGTTCATCGCGGGCACGATCCGACCGGCGAGTTTGTTCATGTTCCGGTACGAGCCTTGCAGCTGGAACGGCGGTTCGACCCGGGACGAGTCCGCTTGCGCCGCGGAAGCGATGTACGCCTGGTTGTTCGTCAGGATGATCCGCTGCACCTTGATCAGTTTCCGCAGTACGGCGAGGATCTGCTCCAGTTCGGTCGCCGAGTACGCGTGCTTCAGCTGATCCGCCCGCACCGAACCGTCGCCGCGGGCCAGCCGGACGAGAACGTCCACATCGGACCGTTCGCGTGAGACCAGTGGGGCCAGGACGGTGTTCGCGGTGAGCGAGTTCTCGATGTAGCTCAGCGCGAACAGTTCTTCCTTGCCCGACAGTACATCGCCGAGGTTCCACACGTCCGCGCGGTTGGCGAGCATGTCCGGGATCCGGAAACGCTTGCCCTGCTCGGTATACGGGTTACCCGCCATGCAGACCGCGAACCGCTTGCCCCGCAGGTCATACGTCCGCGTCCGGCCTTCCCAGACGCCTTCCATCCGCCGTTGCGCGTCGCACAGCGAGATGAACTTCTGCAGCAGTTCCGGCGAGGTGTGCTGGATGTCGTCCAGATACAACAACACGTTATTGCCCTGCTCCAGCGCGAACGAGATCTTTTCGACCTCTTGCCGCGCGGTCGCGTTGGGCGCGTCCGCCGGATCCACCGACGTGACCTCGTGTCCGAGCGCCGGGCCGTTCACCTTGACGAACACCAGCCCGAGGCGGCTCGCGACGTACTCCATGAGCGTCGTCTTGCCGTAACCGGGCGGCGAGATGAGCAGCAGCAGACCGGACTGGTCGGTCCGCCGCGCGTCGCCGGTCGCGCCGAGTTGCTTGGCGAGGTTGTCGCCGATCAACGGCAAATAGACCTCGTCGAGCAACCTGTTGCGCACGAAGGCACTCATCACCTTCGGCTTGTACTCGGACAGCCGGAGCCTGTCGCGTTCGGCAGCCACCAGGTCGTTGCGCAGCCGTTGGTACGCCCGGAAACCCGGCACCCGGTCACGCCGGAACCGGAGCGTCCTGGCCAGCGTCTCGTCGAGCCGCAGGGTCAGGGACCGGTTGACGATCCGTGGATGCGAGCCGAGCAGACCGTCCACAGTGGCCGAAAGCTCCGCCGATGAATCGTAGCGGGGCAAGTCGGCCAGTTCGATCACGACGGCCTCTGCGAGTTCATCCCTAGAAAGACCGGCTGAGTCCACAAAGGACCAAAGCCAGGCCTCGGCGAGCTGGTGACGATCCGCGAGGTCTTCGAGGGCACGCAGGTCTTCGGCGAAGCTCCGGCGGTCGAGCCGGAACTTGTCGAGCAGGGTCCGCGCGCCGGCGCTGGTGACGAAACCCGGCGACGCGTCGGCCAATTCCTCGAACAGGTACTCGCCGGCGAGTTCGAGGTCCAACGTCAGGCCGGACGACGTGGCGAACGCGCTCATCGCCTCGGTGAGTTCCCGAGCCAGCGAATCGATCGCCGTGGTGTGCCCGAACGCCTCGCGCACTCGCGCGAGCGACGCGGAGCGCGTCGTCCACGCGGCCTTCGTCGCCTCATCGGCACCGAAGGCCCAGAACAGCTGGGCGGCGGCCCGGGCGGCGGGCGGATAACACAGGAGCCCGGCCCCGGATCGCAGGCGCACCAACACCGACAGGATCGCGGCGGCGTCGTGGTCGTGCACTCCACGCGCGTAACCCTCGTCGTAGCGGTCGCCCGCCACCCGCCGGACGACGTCCAGCAGATCGGCTTCCTGCAGCTCCGGCTGTTCGGCCAGGATCGACGTCGCCAGGTACTCGGCGCGATAGACCTCGGGCGATTCCGAGACCAGCAGCTGGTCCCAGTACTGCCGCGTCGCCTCGAACGAGGAATCCCGTACGGGCGAGCGGTAGTCGGTCCCGGTGATCGCGAACTTCATCCCGCCGTCGTGCGGCACCAGGGTGAGGTCGATGTCCTGCGTGTTGACCGCGAAGGTGTTGCGGCCGAGGCGGATCGTCTCGCCGCCCTCGCCGTAGAGGTCGAGCCGGTCACGCAGCGCGCGGCCTGCCTCCTGACGGGCGGCCTTGACCCGGCCTTCGAGTTCTTCGGCGCGTACCTGGTCGCCGAGGTCCCGCAGTTCGGCGACGACGCTGCGCAGCTTCGCGACCATCGGGTCGGAGGCGAAGTAGGTGTTGATCTCGTCGACCGAACCGAGCGTGCCGACCCGCCTGGTGACGCTCGAAAGGATCCGCTCGGCCGAGTCGACCAGCCGATCCGCCCGACGCGCCCGCTCGTCGAGCAGCGCCTGCTTGCGAGAGGAGAACGCCTCGTAGACGTCGGTGCGCTTCTCGCCGAGCGACGCGAGGAAGTCGTCGAACTCGCCGAACCGCGACTCGAGGTTTTCCAGCTGCAGCAGCAACCTGCCGAGCTGCTCGTCGCAACGGTCGGGAGTGTCCGCGACCGCGAGACCGCCGGTGATCGCCTGCGCGAGCAGCGCGAACTCGGCGGCGAACTCCGCCCGGCCCTCGGTCTCCAGCAGTTCCTTGCGACGCGCTTCGAGGGTGGCCCGTGCCCGGTTGACCGCGCCGATGACCTCGCCGACGCGTTCGAGGATCTTCGTCCGCACCACGGCGTCCGCGATGTCCAGGCCGCCGACGACGTCGGTGAGGACTTCGAGTCCGCCGGACTGTTCGTCCAGCTGTTCGGCGACCGGGACGGCCTCGGCGACCGTGGAGATCGCGCCCGCGGCCTCGATCAGCCCGTCGACCTCGGCGTGGTAGCTCGTGAACGCGTCTTCGCCCTGCAGGAACCGGACGGCGCGCTGAGCGGCCTCGCCGAATTCCGTGTCGAGGTCGGCGATCAGCTTGTCGACGCGGCCCGTGTCGACATAGCGCAGTTCCCGGACGGTGACGAGATGTCCTCGCGCGCGGTGCATTTCGGCGAGCCTGCGCACCCACGCGTCGGCCGCGTTCAGCGCCTCGCCCCGCACCTTCCGCACGAGCGAGGCGGTTTCCGCGGCGGCTTCTTCGACGGCGTCGGCCGCCTGCGAGGTGAGCGCGGTGACCGTCTCGAACTCGTCGAGCACCTGTTCCGCGGTGACCCGGACGTCCGACAGCGGCGACCGCAGATCGCCGAGTTCGGCCTCGCCGAGCCAGTGGTAATGGTCGAAGACCCTCGCGCACGCGGCGATCAGAGCTTCGAACACCGCCGCCGACGGCGCCATCTCGCCGACCATCCGGCCGATCGAGAGACAGTCGGAGATCCCGCGGACCAGATCGGCGTTGCCGACCCGCTCCAGCGGCCCGGTCCCGGCGGGCTGCGACGCGGCGTACGTGTCCGACTGGAACGGCGTCCGCCACACCTGCATCGGGTGCACACGGCTCGGCTCGTCCGACAGCGCGCGGAACAGCACCATCGTGCCGTCGTCGAACAGCGAATACCCGTGGCACGGGATCGGGTTCGAGACCTCTTTGCGGATCACGTTGTACGGCAGGAGAAGCGAACGTCCGTCGGTCCGCGCGTGGAAGACGTAGAGCACGTCCTCGCCGTTGGGCGAGCGGATCACCCGCTCGAATTCGAGACCGTCCACGGTGGTGTCGAACGTCTTGCTGACACCCGTGTCGAGGTAGTAGCCGCCGGGGAAGATGATCCCGTGGTCCTCGGGCAGCCGCTGGCACGCCTGCCCGATCCCGTCGAGGCGCACGACGTCGCGCGTGCGGGTGTTGAACACCAGGTACCGGTGCACGGTCTCCTTGTACGGCAGCACCCGCAGCAGGATCAGCGGGCCGATCCTGGCGTAGGAGACCTCGGCGTCGGCGAGGCTCTGCAGTGGCTCGTCGACTGCCTCGGCGTAAACGCCCTCACCGGTTTCGGTGTTGTTCTCGACCTTGATCGTCAGGTTGCCGCCGACGGTCTCGACGAACACCTCGTCCTCGATCGAGATATGCGGATGCCGTCCGAGGACGTGCTGTTCGCGGCTCGTCTCGATCCATTCGAAGTCGTGCGACGGCGGGAAGACGTGGTCGCGTTCACCTCGGCTGTCCACATAGGACACCGCGCCGTCGGCGGCGATCCCCCAGCGCAGCACGCGGATGTCCTCGGTCCGCGGACCGATCTGGAACACCGCGAGCAGTTTGCCCTCGACCCGCCGCAGCTGCAGCAGCTTCGCCTGCCGGTAATACCGGTACAGCTCGGCGAAGTCGCGGACGAACCGCTCGTCGCGCAGCAGCTCCGGCAGTTCCTCGGCAGGCACGTCGTCGAAGCGGAACGCTTCTTCGTCATGACTGAAGCCGTGCAACGAAAAGACGTCATCGACCGTCGTCTCGGGCTTGAGGCCGATGAAGACGTTGTAGCCGAACAACATCCGCCCGCCGACCGACACGACGTCCCGCGGCACGCAGTTGTTCGCGGTGCGGATCCGCTCCGTGCCGATCAGCGCGAGCTGCGCGCTGCCGAAGACCCCGAGCCGCGCCGTGTTGAGCTCGTCCGCGCGTTTCGCCAGTTCGGCGGCCTGTGCGGCGAGCCGGGCGCGGAGCACCTCATAGGTGCCCGCGTCCAGCTGCTCCGTTCCTGCCGCCGGTTCGGTCGTCGTCACTGCTTCGCGGGGGCGAGGGTGGCGACAGAGGTCTCGGCGAGGCCGAGCCGCTGCGCCATCGACAGCAGCTCACGCAGCTTGTCGCTGTCCGGGCCGCCCGCCTGCAACTGCTTGGCCAGGAAGGCCGACAGCGTCAGGTTCTTCACGTCCTCCGTGCTCACCGAGCCGACCAGTTTCGTCAGGTCGTCGGTGAAGCTGCCCGAACCGTCGAGCCATGACTTCCCGAGCGTCTGGACGACGTCCGAGTGCTCGACGAAACCGTCCACGCTCTTGCCGAGCCCGATCGAGCCGATCACCTTCTCGAAGAACATCGTCTCGCCGCCGACGATGTCGATGTCGGCCTTCTCCAGCCCGATGCCCAGCACCGTGGCCTGCGCCTCGGCGACCTCGCGCTGCACGTTGAGCGCGGCGAGCCGGATCTCCTTCTCGGCCTCCAAGCGCAAGCGGTATTCCTCGTGCTGACGGCTGGCGGTGTCGAGCGCGGCCATCGCGGCGGCCTTCTCGGTGAGACCTTCGGCCTCGCCCTTGAGCTTGTCGCGCATCCCGTCGGCGAGCACGATCGCCTTCTCGCGTTCGACGATCGCCTCGGCCCGGCCGACCTTCTCCAGCGCGTCGGCGTCGCGCTCCTTGACCTGCGCCGCGGCCAGGCCGATGGCGGCCTCCTCGGCCTGGATGCCTTCGGCCAGCCGGATCTTGGCGCGGGTGTCCAGCTCGGCGGCCTGCTGGCGTGCTTCGGCCAGCGTCAGTTCCTCGCGGGCCTTGTGCTTCGACGCGGCCTCGGCGGCTTCCGCGGCCTTGATGTCCTTGACGAGGTTTTCCTGCGCCTCGGCCTCGGCACGGATGATGATCGCCGAGCGCTGCCGCTCCGCCTCTTCGACGACGCGGAGCTTCTTGATGTTCTCTTCCTGCTCGGCCACGGTCTTCTCGACCGCGATCCGTTCGCGGATCACCTCGGCGATGGACCGCTTCTCGGTCTCGACCTCCTTGTCCTTGGCGATCCGGGACAGCTCGGTCTCGCGTTCGCGGCCGATGACCTCGAGCAGCCGGTCCTTCTCGATGCGCTCGCTCTCGATGGCGATGACCCGCTCACGGTTCTTGCCCGCGACCTCGATCTCACGCTGCTGGTTCTGGTGCTGGATGCCGAGCTGCTCGTCGGTGCGCAGCTGCGCGGCCTGCGACTTGAGCCGCTCCTCCGCCTGCACCTTCGCGATCTCGGCCTCTTCACGCGCCCGCATGGTCTCGACCTCGCGGTTCTGCTTGATCTCCGCGTCGGCCTGCCGCCGCTCCAGTTCCAGGATCGCCTCGCGGGCGTCCACGTTCTGGCGGGTGATCTCTTTTTCCTCGCTGCGGCGGAACTCGTTGGTGCGCACGTGCTCGATCGCGGTCAGCTCGGTGATCTTGCGGATACCCTGCGCGTCGAGGATGTTCGCGGAGTCGAGCTGCGCCATCGGCGTCTGCTCGAGGTAGTCGATGGCCGCGTCCTCCAGGCTGTACCCGTTGAGGTCGGTGCCGATGACGCGGATGATCTGATCGCGGAATTCGTGACGTTTGGTGTAGAGGTCCACGAAGTCGAGCTGCTTGCCGACGGTTTTCAGCGCCTCGGAGAACTTGGCGTTGAACAGCTCCTGCAGGGTCGCCTCGTGGCTCGCGCGTTCGGTGCCGATGGCCTGCGCGACCTTGATGACGTCCTCGACGGTCTTGTTGACCCGCACGAAGAACGAGATCCGGATGTCGGCGCGGATGTTGTCCCGGCAGATCAGGCCCTCACGGCCGGTCCGGGTGATCTCCATGGCCTTGACCGAGGTGTCCATGATCTCGGCCTTGTGCAGCACGGGCAGGACGATCGCGCCGGTGAACGTCACGTCGACGCGGCGGACCTTCGAGATGATCAGCGCCTTACCCTGCGGCACCTTTTTGAACAACCTGGTGATCGTGAAGAGCAAGACCAGGAGGATGACAACTATCACGGCGATCAGTACGCCGGCCCCCACGCTGATGGCACCCATAGTGTTCCTTTTCTGCTTCAGATGTCCAAGGACTCGACCCAGAAGAACTCGCGTTCGGAGTCGTAGTCATAGAGAACTACGCGGCTGCCCGCCGTGAGGTTGCCTTCGCCTGCCTGCCGAACGTCCACAATGGCCGTGGACCCGTCGGCGGCGGCGACTTCGGCCTGGCCGAAGTCATGGGTGACCGACGAGGTGCGGATGACCGCGGCCCGGCCGATGAAGTCTTTCCTGCTCGGTTCCTTCGCGGGACCGAAGACGCGACGTAGCGGCACCACGATCACCCTTGTCCCGAGTGTGCCGAGCACGAGCGCGACGGCGAGCACGCCGGTCCCGAGCCCGATCCTCGATGGTGTCGAAAGCTCCAGGTCATCGAGTAGAACCGTCCCTGCCAGGCTGGCGAACCAGGTGAATGCGATCAGTAAAGAGAGCGAAAGGGACAGTGGGACGCCGCCGAAACCGGCCAGGAGCCCGTCGCCGCCGTCGAACTCGTCGAGGTCGAAGGCGCCCAGCAGGGCCAGCAGCCAGTAGCCGATCACCACGATCAGCAGGAAGCTGAAGAGCACGGCCGGAAACCCCAGAGCCGCGGTGACGAACCCGCCCATCGCCGTCGTTCCCTCCCCCATTACCCCGGGTCAGGACTATAACCAGCGCGTGACGGCGGGCGGGCCGTTTTCGGCTACGACTGGGTCACGGTGCCCGGAGGCGTGCGGGTCGCGGAGCGTTACGCCGACCGGCCGCTCCGAAGCCATCCGGTTGGGCCTGTCGCACCAGCGGAGCGAGCCCTACTCTCCAGTATTGAGAGTGACACAGGACACACCACGGTCTTGGGAGGCTCCATGGGGTGGCACGTTCGCGAAACGATCGACGAGGATCGGCGCGAACGGCGAATCCGCCACGTCACCCGATGTCTGAGCTGCACGCTCACCTGTGTCCATTGTGGACTCCCCGCCAGATTCTCCGTTCCCTCAGGGCATCCCGGCCTCGGCGTCGTCGAGCATCTGCCGGGCGTGACCACCCCCGGCCTCCCGGATCTCGCCCTGCTGCACCGATTCTGCCGGGACACTCTCGCCGCGGAGCCGGGGATCGCGCTCAGGCGCGCCTATCTGGGCCTGGCGACCGAACTCTTCGAAACGGGGCGGCGGATCCGCCGTCACCGCAGGCTCGGCGTGCATCCGCCACGGCCGGGACATCTCGAGGCCTACCGAAAACGGTGGCGAGTGGCCAAAATGCGGTACGCCTGCAAGGCGTGCCGGTACTACACCGGCTCTCACTGAGCCGATTCTCCCCCGGAGGACTCGTGCTCGTTCGTCTCATCCTCGGTCTGCTCATCACCGTCGCCGGTCTCGCCTTCGCCGCCCGCCGCGCGGTCTGGCTCGCCAAACTGATCCGCTCCGGCCAGCCGGACGAAAAACGCTCGGACGTCATGGCGGTCCGCGCGAAAACCCATCTGGCCGAGGTCTTCGGACAGCGCAAACTGCTCAAATGGTCCGTCCCCGGGCTCGCGCATCTCTTCACGTTCTGGGGTTTCGTGATCCTCGGGTCCGTTTACGTCGAGGCGTACGGCGCCCTGTTCGATCACGACTTCCACATCCCGCTCATCGGGCATTGGGCGGTGCTGGGCTTCCTTCAGGACTTCATCGCGGTCGCGGTGCTCGTCTCGCTCGCGGTGTTCGCGGTCATCCGGATCCGCCAGGCCCCCGAACGGAAAGACCGCGCGTCGCGGTTCTTCGGGTCGCACACCGGCGGCGCCTGGCTGATCCTGTTCATGATCTTCAACGTGATCTGGACGATGTTCCTCTTCCGCGGCGCGTCTGCGGCGGTCGGCGTCTTCCCGTACGAGTCCGGCGCGTGGGTTTCCCTTGGCGTGGGCGAACTCCTGGAGCCGCTGGGCCCGTCGGTCACCGAGCCGCTGGAGACCGTCGGACTGCTGCTGCACATCGGCGTGATGCTGGCGTTCCTGTCGATCGTGCTCTACTCCAAGCACCTCCACATCTTCCTGGCGCCGGTCAACGTCACCGCCAAACGCCTCCCGGACGCGCTCGGCCCGTTGCTGCCGATGGAGTCCGGCGGCAAGCCGATCGACTTCGAGGACCCGGGCGAGGACGACACGTTCGGCCGCGGCAAGATCGAGGACTTCACCTGGAAGGGCATGCTCGACTTCGCCACCTGCACCGAATGCGGCCGCTGCCAGTCGCAGTGCCCGGCGTGGAACACCGGGAAACCCTTGTCCCCCAAGCTGTTGATCATGGATCTGCGCGACCACCTCTTCGAGAAGGCGCCGTACATCCTGGACGGCAAGGAAGCGCCCGAAGAACGTCCCCTGGTCGGCACCAAGGAGGACTTCGGCGTCATCGATCCGGACGTCCTCTGGTCGTGCACCACCTGCGGCGCCTGCGTGGAACAGTGCCCGGTCGACATCGAGCACGTCGACCACGTCGTGGACATGCGCCGCTACCAGGTGATGATCGAGTCGGCGTTCCCGAGCGAACTCGGTGTGCTGTTCAAGAACCTCGAAACCAAGGGAAACCCCTGGGGCCAGAACAACTCCGACCGCCTGGCGTGGACGAAGGACCTCGGCTTCGAGGTGCCGATCTTCGACGGCGAACTCGCCGACGACGTCGAGTACGTCTACTGGGTCGGCTGCGCGGGCGCGTTCGACGACAACGCCCGTAAGACCGTCCGCGCCACCGCCGAGCTGCTGCACCTCGCCGGGGTGAAGTACACGATCCTCGGCACCGACGAGTCCTGCACCGGCGACCCGGCGCGCCGCTCCGGCAACGAGTTCCTCTTCCAGATGCTCGCGCAGCAGACGGTCGAGACGCTGAACGCGGTGTTCGAAGGCCGCGAACCGGGCACGCGCAAGATCGTCACGACCTGCCCGCACTGTCTCAACACGCTCGGCCGCGAGTACCCGCAGCTGGACGGGCACTACGAGGTCCTGCACCACACGCAACTGCTGAACCGGCTCGTCCGGGCGGGCAAGCTGACGCCGGTCAAACCGGTCGACGCCGGGCCGGTGACCTACCACGACCCGTGTTACCTCGGCCGCCACAACAAGGTCTACGAGCCGCCGCGCGAACTCGTCGGCGCGACCGGCGCCACGCTGAGCGAGATGCCCCGGCACGCGGACCGCTCGCTCTGCTGCGGCGCCGGCGGCGCGCGGATGTGGATGGAGGAGCAGATCGGCAAGCGCATCAACCTCGAACGCGTCGACGAAGCACTCGGCACGGACGCCGAAACCATCGTCACCGGCTGCCCGTTCTGCCGCGTGATGCTGAACGACGGCCTCGTCCAGCGACAGAGCGAGAAGCGTGGCGAGAATGTCACCGTGCGCGACGTCTCCCAGCTCCTGCTGGAGACCGTGCGGGAGCGGGACCGGACCGCGACGGAGATTTAAGGCACACGAGAGTTGGAAGTTCGGCGCACCGAACTCTAAGCTCGCGGTATGGCGAATCTGCGCAAGACCGTGTGCGCGCTGGCGGCGTCCGCACTCGTCCTGTCCGCTTGCGGCAGCGCGGGCGACACAACGAGCGGCGGCGGGGACGACAAGCGGCCCGTCGTGCTGACCACGTTCACGGTCCTGGCGGACATCGCCTCGAACGTCGCGGGCGACAAGCTCCGGGTCGAGTCGATCACCAAACCCGGCGCCGAGATCCACGGCTACGAGCCCACGCCGGACGACATCAAGAAGGCCGCGAAGGCCGACCTGATCCTCGACAACGGACTGAACCTGGAGGCGTGGTTCGCCCGGTTCGTCAAGGAGAGCGACGCGCCGCACAAGGTGGTCAGCGAGGGTGTCCAGCCCATCGCCATCGGCGAAGACGCCTATCAGGGAAAGCCGAACCCGCACGCGTGGATGTCTCCGACGAATGTGGGTATCTACGTGGACAACATGGTGAAGGCGTTCAGCGAGCTCTCCTCCGGCGACGCCGCCGTGTTCAAGGCCAACGGCGATGCCTACAAGGCGAAACTGAAGGAGGTGCGGGACGAGATGACGGGTGCGCTGAGCGGCCTGCCGCAGAACGAGCGAGCGCTGGTCACCTGTGAAGGCGCCTTCTCCTATCTCGCGCGCGACACCGGCCTCACCGAGCGGTACATCTGGGCGGTCAACGCCGAACAGCAGGCCACGCCGCAGCAGATCACCCGCGCCATCGAGTTCGTCAAGCAGAACAAGGTCCCCGCGGTGTTCTGTGAGTCGACCGTCTCCGACGCCCCGATGCAGCAGGTCGTCTCCGCGACCGGTGCCGCGTTCGGCGGCGTGCTGTACGTCGATTCCCTGTCCGGCCCCGAAGGCCCGGTGCCGACCTACCTCGACCTGATCCGCCACGACTCGAAGACGATCGTCGCCGCGCTCACCGGAGCGAAGCCGTGACGGCCGCGATCCGCGTCGAAGGCGTCACCGTCCACTATGGCGACGTCCTCGCGCTCGACGGTGTCGACGTCACGCTCGAACACGGGCACGTCTGCGGGCTGGTCGGGATGAACGGCTCCGGCAAGTCGACGCTGTTCAAGACGATCATGGGCATGGTCCGGCCGGACATCGGCACGGTGTCGATCGACGGCGGCACCCCCGTCCGCGCCCGCAAGACCGGCGTGATCGGGTACGTGCCGCAGAGCGAGGACGTCGACTGGTCGTTCCCGCTGTCCGTGCGGGACGTGGTGATGACCGGCCGCTACGGGCATCTCGGCTTCACCCGGCGTCCGCGCCGCGCCGACCACGAAGCCGTCGACCACGCGCTGGAGCGGGTCGAACTGACCGAACTCGCCGGACGCCAGATCGGCCAGTTGTCCGGCGGACAGCGCAAACGCGCGTTCGTCGCGCGCGGCATCGCCCAAGGTGCCCGTGTCCTGCTGCTGGACGAGCCGTTCGCCGGCGTCGACAAACGGTCCGAAGCCACGATCACGCGGCTGCTCAAGGAACTCGCGGCCGACGGCGCCGCGGTCCTGATCTCCACGCACGACCTGCACGCGCTGCCCGGCCTTGCCGACGAGGCGATCCTGCTGATGCGCAAGGTGCTCGCGCACGGCTCCCCCGGCGAGGTGCTCCGGCCCGAAAATCTCGCGCTGGCCTTCGGACTCGATGTCCTGCAACGGGAAGAGGAACTCGCGTGAGTCTCTACGACCTGTTCCTCGAACCGCTGAGCTACGACTTCATGGTGCGGGCGCTGGCGTCCACGGTCATCGCGTCGGCGGTCTGCGCGGTGCTCTCCTGCTGGCTGGTGCTGATCGGCTGGTCGCTCATGGGCGACGCGGTCTCGCACGCGGTGCTGCCCGGCGTCGTGCTCGCGTACGTCCTCGGCGCGCCCTTCGCACTGGGCGCCGTCGTCTTCGGTTTCCTCGCCGTGGCGCTGATCGGCGTCGTCCGCGACACCAGCCGGGTCAAGGAGGACGCCGCGATCGGGATCGTGTTCACCACGCTGTTCGCGCTCGGGCTCGTGCTGATCTCGGTGACGCCGAGCCAGACCGATCTGAACCACATCATCTTCGGCAACCTGCTCGGCGTCGACACCTCGGATCTGATCCAGATCGGCGTCCTCGGCGCGATCACGCTCACCGTGCTCGTGCTCAAACGCCGCGATTTCACCTTGTACGCCTTCGATCCCACGCACGCGCACGCCATCGGGCTGAACCCGCGGGTGCTCGGCGCCGCGCTGCTCGGGCTGCTCGCGCTGACCGCGGTGGTGGCACTGCAGGTGGTCGGCGTGATCCTCGTGGTGGCGATGCTGATCATCCCCGGCGCGACGGCGTACCTGCTGACCGACCGGTTCGGCCGGATGCTCGTGATCGCGCCGTCGTTCTCGGTGCTCGCGGCGGTGACCGGGCTGTACCTGAGCTATCACCTCGACACCGCGTCCGGCGGGATGATCGTGCTGGTCCAGGGCGCCGGGTTCACGCTGGTGTACCTGTTCGGGCCGCGGCACGGAATCATCGGGAAGCGGCTGGCCAGGCGCAGGCGGGAACTGGCGCGAACGGCGTAACCGCGCGATCACCCCGCGCTCTGTGTCTCTCGTGACATGGGTACCGGCCCGACCTTAGGTTAGGCTCCCCTCATGTCTACGGAAGACGCGCTGCTCACCGGCCATGACCTGGTGCTCGCGCACCAAGAGCGGGCCGTGGTGGACGGCGTGTCCCTGTCGCTGCGCGCCGGCCTGGTGACCGCACTGGTCGGGCCGAACGGCTCCGGCAAGTCGACGCTCCTGCGTTCGCTGGCGCGGCTGCACAAGCCCCGCGAGGGCGACGTCCGCCTCGGGGAACGCGCCGTCTGGGGCGGGAACGCGTTGTCCGGCAAGGAGTTCGCCCGGCGGGTCACGTTGCTGACCCAGCACCGGCCCACGCCGAGCGGTGTTTCGGTGCGCGACGTCGTCTCCTACGGCCGGTACCCGTACCGCTCCGGCTGGCGCGGGGTCGACGTCGACGGCGCCGCCGCGATCCGCCGCGCGATGGAGCTGACCGGGGTGACGCCGATGGCCGAACGCGGCGTCGACGAGCTCTCCGGCGGCGAACTCCAGCGCGTCTGGCTCGCGTCCTGTCTCGCCCAGCAGACCTCCGTGCTGCTGCTCGACGAGCCCACCAACCATCTCGACCTGCGCTATCAGGTCGAGATCCTCGACGTCGTCCGCGATCTGGCCAACGAAGGCGTCGCGGTCGGCGTGGTGCTGCACGACCTCGACCACGCGGCGATCATCGCCGACGAGGTCGTGCTGCTGAGCGAGGGAACCATCGTGGCCACGGGTGACATCGGGGAGGTGCTCACCACCGAGCACCTTTCCCGGGCCTACGGCGTCACCGTCCACGTCGCGAACGACCCGGTGACGGGCGCGATCCACTGCAGGCCACTCGGGCGGCATTCGCCCAGGCCCGCCTGAGAAATCCAGGAAGAACCATGCGTTTGCCAATCCCTGCCGCCCTCGTCGCGGCGACGGCCCTGCTGCTGTCCGCCTGCGGCACCACCGAGAACACCGCCGCCGCGCCGAGCGACACCGCCGCCGCGAGCGGACCGGTCACGGTGACCGACGCGCGCGGAAAGGCCGTCACCCTCAAGGCCCCGGCCAAGCGGGTCGTCGCGCTCGAATGGGGCGAGGCCGAGATGGTCGCGTCGCTCGGGGTCATGCCGGTCGGCGCCGCGGACGTCGCGGGCTACAACGTCTGGGACAAGGCCGCCCCGCTGACCGCCGAGGTCAAGGACGTCGGCAAGCGCAACGAGCCCAGTGTCGACGCGATCGTCGGGCTGAACCCCGACGTCGTCATCATGGCCGAGGAGCGCGACTCGACGCTGGTGCCGCAGATCGAGAAGTACGTGCCGGTCGTGGTCACCAAGGCCAGCGACGCGAGCCGCAACTTCGACCGCCTGCGCGAGGACTTCAAGCTGATCGCGAAGACGGTCGGCAAGGAGTCCGAAGCGGACAAGCAACTGTCCGAAATGGACGCCAAACTCGCCGAGGGCAAGAAGGCCGTCGAGGCGAAGGGCGTCGCGGGCACCCCGTTCCTGATGGCCGACGGCTACCTCGAAGGCAGCACCGTCAGCATCCGCCCGTTCGGCAAGGGCTCGCTGGTCTCCGACACCGCCGAGGCCGTCGGCCTCAAGAACGCCTGGACCGGCAAGGTCGACCCGCAGTGGGGTCTCGGCCAGACCGACGTCGAGGGCCTGACCGCGCTCACCGACCCGAAGACCGTGCTGTTCTACAGCGCGTCCGAAGAGGACGTCTTCACCACCGGGCTCGTGCAGAACGCCGTCTACCAGCGCCTGCCGTTCGTGGTCTCGAAGAAGATCCACAAGCTGGAGGCGGGCACGTGGACCTTCGGCGGGCCGAAGTCGGTCATCATGACCGCCGACCAGATCGTGAAGGCCATCACCGCCTGATGATCAAGGAACTGCGCGCGCCGCAAGCCGTGCGCACCGCGGTGGTGTCGGCGGGGCTGGTGGTGCTCATCGTCGTCCTCGCCGGCGTCCACCTGACCCAGGGCACCTCGACGTCCGGTCCGCTGGACGTGGTGAAGGCGATCTTCGGCCAGGGCGACGCGCAAACCCTCGCGGTACTCGAGGGTTCGCGCGTCCCCCGGCTGCTCGCCGCGTTGCTCCTCGGGGTCGCGCTCGGCGTCGCGGGCGCGGGAATGCAGTCCGTGGCACGGAACCCGCTCGCCTCGCCCGACACGCTCGCGGTCAACGCGGGCGCGCATTTCGCCGTGGTGGCCATCTCCGCGTTCGGGCTTTCGCTGCCGCTCGTGCCGGTGGGCGGGGCGGCGTTCGCGGGCGGGCTCGCCGCGGCCGTCATCGTGCTGGGACTGGCGGGCGGCGGTTCGGCGAGCCCGCGGCTGGTGCTCGTCGGCTCGGCCGTGCTGCTGGCGCTCCAATCGGTGACCATCCTGATGCTGCTCATGTTCGAGCAGGAGACGTCCGGGCTGTTCGCCTGGGGCAGTGGTTCGCTCACCGTCTCCGATCTGCGGGCGACCGCCCAGATGACGCCGATCGTGGTGATCGCCGTGGCGGCGCTGATCGCGATGGGCCGCAAACTCGACGTCCTCGCCCTCGGCGACGACAACGCGACCGTGCTCGGCCTGCGGGTGCGCCGGACCAGGGTCGGCGCGGTCGTGCTGACCGTCGCGCTGACCGCGGCGGCGGTGACCGTCGCCGGACCGGTCGGGTTCGTCGGGCTGAGCGCGCCGGTGATCACGCGGCTGCTGCTGCCGATCGCCAAACACCGCGCGCTGCTGCCGGTCTCCGGCCTGGTCGGCGTGGTGACGGTGCTCGGCGCCGACGTCGTCCTGCGGGCGATCATGGGTTCGGCCGCCGCCGTGCGGGTGCCGACCGGGGTGGTGACCACGATCGTCGGCGCCGTCGTGATGGTGTGGCTGGCGCGGCGCGGACGGGGCAGCGGCTCACGTCGTCCGGCTCCGGCAGGACGGGTCGGGGTCGCCGGATCGACCCGGCGGCTCGTGGTCATTTCCGTCGTCCTGGTGGCGCTGCTCGCCGTTGTCCCGGTCGTGGGACTGATGCTGGGCGACCGCATGGTGCTGCTCGGCGACCTCGCGAACTGGGTCACCGGCAACACCGGCACCGCCCTGACCTTCGTGCTGGACCAACGACTTCCGCGGGTGCTGGCCGCGCTGCTCGCCGGTGCCGCGCTGGCGGTGTCGGGCTGCGGGATCCAGTCGGTCAGCCGCAACCCGCTCGCCGAACCGGGTCTGCTCGGCATCACCGCGGGTGCCGGACTCGGCGCGATCACGCTGATCACCATCGTCCCCACGGTCGGCGCCTGGTCGATCGCCGGAGCCGCCGGTATCGGCGCGGCCGTCGTGTTCGTGCTGGTCTACGGGCTGGCTTGGCGGTCGGGGCTGGATTCGGACCGGCTGGTGATCATCGGCATCGCGGTCTGGTCGGCCGGAATGGCGCTGATCACGCTGCTGATCGTGGTCTCCGACCCGTGGAACTCGGCCAAGGCGCTGACCTGGCTTTCGGGGTCGACCTACGGCCGCACGCTGGAACAGGTCGCGCCCGTGGCGCTGGCGCTGGTCGCGCTGACGCCGTTGTTGTGGATCAAGCACCGCGAACTGGACCTGCACGCCCTAGACGAGGACACCCCGCGGGTGCTCGGGATGCGCATCGAACGGTCGCGGCTGATCGTGCTGGCCGCCTCCGGGATCCTGGCGGCCACCGCCGTGTCCGCGATCGGCGTGGTCGCGTTCGTCGGGCTGGTCGCGCCGCATCTGGCGCGTTCGCTCGTCGGCGGACGGCACGGCCGGGTGATCCCGGTGGCCGCGGCGCTCGGGGCGCTGCTGGTGAGCGTCGCGGACACCCTCGGGCGGACGGTCATCGCGCCGGCCCAGATCCCGGCGGGCCTGGTCATCGCGATGGTCGGGACGCCGTACTTCGTGCTGGTGCTCTGGAAGACCCGGCCGTAGAAGTACATGAAGGCCCCCTTCCTGTACCTAGGCGCAAGGAAGGGGGCCTTCATGTACTTGAACTACAGGGTCTTCTGGAGGTGGGTGGCCAGCAGCTTGGTGAAGCGGGCGGGGTCGCCCAGTTCACCGCCCTCGGCCAGCAGAGCCATGCCGTACAGCAGCTCCGCGGTCTCGGCGAGCCCGTCGTTCTCGCCCTTCTCAGCGAACGAGGACCGCAGCCCGGTGACCAGCGGGTGGCCCGGGTTGAGTTCCAGGATCCGCTTGATCTGCGGCATTTCCTGGCCCATCGCGCGGTACATCTTCTCCAGCGTCGGGGTGACGTCGTTCGTGTCGCCGACGATGCAGGCGGGCGACGTCGTCAGCCGCGACGAGAGCCGGACCTCCTTGACCTGGTCGGAAAGGGTCTTCGTGAGCCAGGTCAGCAGACCGGAGAACTCTTCCTTCTGCTCGTCGGTGGTGTCGGAGTCGAGTTCGACCTCGCCCTTCGCGACCGACTGGAACTGCTTCTCCTCGAAGCCCGGAACCGCGTCGACCCACATCTCGTCGATCGGGTCGGTGAGCACGAGCACCTCGTAACCCTTGGCCTGGAAGGCTTCCAGGTGCGGGGAGTTCTCGATGCTCTGCCGCGACTCGCCGGTCAGGTAGTAGATGTGCTCCTGGCCGTCCTTCATCCGCTCGACGTACTCACGCAGCGACGTGAGCTTCTCCGGATCGTTCGTCGAGGCGAACGAGCAGATGTCGAGGATCGCGGTGCGGTTCTCGTGGTCGTCCAGCAGGCCTTCCTTGACGGCGCGGCCGAACTCCTTCCAGAACGTCTCGTACTTGTACGGGTTCTCGTCGGCCATCAGGGTCTTGACCGTCGACAGGACCTTCTTGACCAGGCGACGGCGGATCAGCTGGATCTGCCGGTCCTGCTGCAGGATCTCGCGCGAGACGTTGAGCGAGAGGTCCTGCGCGTCGACGACGCCCTTCACGAAGCGCAGGTACTCCGGCATCAGCGCTTCGCAGTCGTCCATGATGAAGACGCGCTTCACGTACAGCTGGACGCCGCGTTTGCGCTCCCGCATGAACAGGTCGAGCGGCGCGTGGCCCGGCAGGAACAGCAGCGCCTGGTACTCGAAGGTGCCCTCGGCCTGGAGCCGGATCGTCTCCAGCGGGTCGTTCCAGTCGTGCGCGACGTGCTTGTAGAACTCGTTGTACTCGTCTTCCGTGACGTCGCTGGACGAGCGGGCCCACAGCGCCTTCATCGAGTTGACCGTGACGACCTCGTCGCCCTCGGTCATCCGGATCGGCCAGGTGATGAAGTCCGAGTACTTCTTGACGATCTGCTTGATCTTCGTGGCCGAGGTGTAGTCGAAGAGCTGGTCTTCGGTGTCCTCGGGCTTGAGGTGCAGGACGACGGACGTGCCCTGCGGCAGGTCCGGCACCGTCTCGATGGTGTACGTGCCCTCGCCCTCGGACTCCCAGCGGACGCCCTCGTCCGATCCGGCGCGGCGGGTCAGCAGCGTGACCTTGTCGGCCACCATGAAGCTGGCGTAGAAGCCGATGCCGAATTGGCCGATCAGATCCTGCGAGGCCGCGGAATCCTTGGTCTCCTTCAGTTTCTTCAGGAATTCGGCGGTGCCGGATTTCGCGATCGTGCCGATCAGCGCCACGACGTCGTCCCGGCTCATCCCGATTCCGTTGTCCCGCACGGTCAGCGTGCGCTTTTCGGTGTCGGTCTCGATCTCGATGTGGAGATCGTCGGTGTCCGCCTTCAGGTCCTTGTCGCGGAACGCTTCGAGGCGGAGTTTGTCCAGTGCGTCGGAGGCGTTGGACACCAGTTCCCGCAGGAACGTGTCCTTGTTCGAGTAGATCGAGTGGATCATCAGCTGGAGCAGCTGACGTGCCTCCGACTGGAACTCGAGTGTTTCGGCAGAGGTTGTCACGCGGCGATATTACCGAGCGCGGGACCGGGTCAGGCCAGCCTCTGCCTGGCCACCTCGGTCAGCCCGTCACCGATGGCCTGTTCGATCGTCGTGACGCACGCCCGGCCCTCGGTCTCGACCGTGGCGATGACGTTGCCGAAATGCGGGCCGGACACCTTGGACCAGGTCAGCGGATCGGGTGCGACGCCGCCGCGGCGGGCCCACCGGCGCGCGATCGCGGCCACCGGGGACGACCAAGTGGCGGCGAAGGCCAGCCGGAGCGCGCGCGGCATGGCGTTGTGGACCGGGGAGCAGGTGAGCTGGAAGACGGTCGAGGTGACCGGCTCCGGATAGCGCGCCTCGGCGATGTAGGCGTGATGGACGTCGCCGGAGAGCACCGCGATGGTGGCGGGCGGATCGTCCCGGCGTCCCTCACGCGCGATCATCGCCGCGAGCCGGTCGAACGACGCCCGGAACGAGGCCCAGTGTTCGAGGTCCGCGGCCTGACGGATCTTCTCCGCGAGCCGTCCGCGCCACCCGGGACGGTCGCAGGAACGCTCGTTCAGCGACTGGAGATGGGAGATCACCGGCGGCAGCAGCCACGGCAGCGAGGAGCCGATGAGCAGGTGGTCGCAGGCGTCGGCGGCGTTGTTTTCGATCCAGTCGAACTCGTCGTCGTCCACCATGCACCGGGCGCCGCCGGCCAGGATCCGGCCCGCCCGACTGTCGATGACCAGCAGTCGCACGCCACCGAAGTCGCGCCGGTAACTCCATCGCGCGCCCTTGGTGCCGTCGCGGTCGTCGTCGGCCTCGTCGGCGAACGCGACGAGCAGGTCGGCGTTGTCACCGCCGGAGGTGATGGCCTTCTGGAAGGTCGGGTCCTCGGCGAGTTCGGCGGGGCCGAGATTCCCCAGGTGCTGGTAGACCCAGTACGACATGATCGCCCCGCGCAGGCGCTCCCGCCACCACGGCTGCGCGCGCATCTGCTCCCGCCAGGTGTGCGAGGTGTTCCAGTCGTCGCGGACGTCGTGGTCGTCGAAGATCATCGACGTCGGCACGGTGGACAGCAGCCAGCGGATCGCCGGTTCGCCCCAGGCTTCGAGGTAGAGGTGCGTGTACTCCTCGAAGTCCGTCACCTCGGTCCCGGGCGGCTTCGAGATGTCGCGACGCCGGGCGAGCCATTCTTGCGTCTCGTCCGTGGTCTCGTCGGCGTAGACCTGGTCGCCCAGCATCAGCAACGCCTGCGGCCACTCGGCTTCCTCGCCGCCGGCCATCCGGCGGGCGTACGCGACCAGCGCGTCCGGGCCGAAGGCGTCACCGTCGTGCGGTTTCCGGCACGAGCCGAACACGAGCCGGACCCGCGACTCCTCCGCCGGCAGTGTCCTGATCCGGCTCGGCGGGAACCCGGAATCGGCGACGGGCCACACTTTTTCGCCGTCCACGCGCACTTCGTATTCCACACACGAGCCGGGTTCGAGTCCGGTCAGCACGAGCAGGGCGTAGTGGTGTCCCCGGATCTCGAACGTCCTCGCGGTCGTGCCGAGTACCTCGACCTCACTCGCGGTGGCGGTCTCGACCCACACCGTCGCCGAAGTCTCGTCGACATGCCGCAGCAACGGACCCAGGAGCAGACTCATTCCCCGAACGGTGCCACAACGGAGCCAAGATCGTGCGCTGAGCGGAGCCTCAGCCGAGCCGCGCGAAGATCTCCCGGATCTCGGCCAGGGCCTCGGCCCGTTCCACGTCGTCGTCTTCGTACCAGCCGTCGGCGGCCCGCTCCTCGACGATCGCCTCGGGGGTGAATTCCTCGCCGAACCGGTAGGGGCCGACGCAGTAGGCGAACCCCGACTCGCTCAGCGGGTCCAGCTCTTCCCGGCGGCAGTGCTCCAGGAAGCCTTCGGCCTGCGCCCACCGCTCGCCGTCGAACCAGAACACGCCACCGGCGTAGTGGATCGACGCTCCCGTCCCCGCGTCGACGAGGTTCAGCGACTCGTAGTTTTCGGGCCGGTTCCGCACCAACGCGACGAGGCTTTCCGGAACGCCGCCGTAAAGCGCCTCCTGCACCGAGTAGTCCTCTTCGGCGTACAGGTTCAAGTCCGTCTCGTGGTCGAAGGTCAGCAGCAGCGCCTGCTTGTCCGGCGTGAAATACCAGACGGCCGACTGCCCGCCGCAGTCGTTCCAGGCGAACCGCTCCGCGCCGTCCACCTCGACCGGCGTGATCTCGGTGATCGCGTCGATCACCGCGGCCCGCCGCCGCACCTCGTCGAGGGATGTCGCACCGAGGGCCGCCCAGATCTCTTCGCTCACCCGCGCAGACTACCGGTGCGCACGTGGCCGATCCGGATGCGCTGCGGGTGGTCGCCGACGGGCACGGACTTGACCTTCGCGCCGGTCGCGAAGTCGATCGCGGTCACCTGGTCCGAGCCGCTTTCCGAGATGACGCAATGCTTTCCGTCGCCGCTCACGGTCGCCCAGTACGGCTTCGCCGCCGTCACGAGCTGTGCCTCGCGCAGGCTCGCACGGTCCACAATGGTCGCGTAGTCGTCCATCGTCCCGGCGACGCAGAGCTTGTCGCCCGCGGGACTCATCGAGAGCCCGTGGTGGCGCGAGTCGTTGACCCAGGTCGTGCGGTCCTCACTGGTGTTCGGGTTCTTCGGCAGCGTCTTCGACCTGGTGATCCGGTCGGTGGCGACGTCGTATTCGAGGAGTCCGTTGAAGAAGGACACCTGGAAGTACAGCTTCGACTCGTCAGGAGTGAACGCCACCGGCCGGACCGCGTCGGAGAGGTCGCTACGCCCGAAGGCGTCCAGGCGCGGGCGCATGTCGATCACCTTGACCTGCTGGAAGGTCTTCGCGTCGACCACGGTGAGTTTCCGGTCGCCCTTGGTGAAGTCCTGCCACGGCGCGTCGAGCGCGGTGTTCACCTCGCCGATCGAGCTGTTCCAGAGGTAGCGGCCGCCGTCGGTGTAGGTGTTCTCGTGCGGTTTGTCGCCGGTCTTGAACGAGCCGAGCTGCCGTCCCGTCTCGATGTCGAGCACGTGGACGGTGTTCGACGTCGAAGCGGAGACCGCGATGCTGCGGCCGTCCGGCGAGACCGCCATGTGGTCGGACCGGAAACCCGACACCGGGAAGCGCCAGTTGACCCGGCCGGTGGCGAGATCGATCGACACGACGTCGGCGAAGCTCGGGCGGGACGCGACGACCGCCCGGCCGTCCGGGGTCGTGTAGAGATCGTCGACGAGCTGGTCGTGCCCCTCGCCGACACCGTTGCGGATGCCGAGGAAGAACGCGAGTTTGATCGGGTTCAGGTAGATCTCGGTGAGCCGTTCGTCCTTGTCCGGCACCATGTTCACGCGCGCGATCTTGGCGTAGTCGCCGGAGGGCGCGATGACGTCCGCGGTCCCCTCCCAGTTGTTGCCCACGAACAGGACCTGCCGCAGGCTTTCGTCCGCCCCGGCGGCGGGCACCGGGCCCAGTGCCGCGAAGGCGAGGCAGGTCACGAGGACGGTGTTCAGCAACCGGCGTTTCCGCATCGGGCGCACCTTTCGGCGAGGGCCTGTTACCTTTCGGTAGCTCACAGGAAACCAACCGGCCGGACACCCTCGGTAGGAGACGGTCGCCAAGGACCGCCGGCTTCGTTGTGCACCGCGCACAATCCGCGCGGGAAGGCGGTGGCGATGGCGCACCGGTCGCTCCACGACCTGCTGGCCGAGATGGCGGCCGACGCCGCCGTCGTCGACGAAGTGGTCCGGGCCGCCCGCACGGAGTCTCCCGAAGTGGCGCGATTGCCGGTGGGCGAGAACCGGCGGCACGTCGCGATCGTGCTCGCGGCCGGGCTCGCCTCCTTCGACCGGCCGGGTGGAGCCGGGGAACAGGACTACGCCGCGGCCGCCGTCCTCGGCGCGGACCGGGCCGCGCAGGGTGTGCCGCTCGCCGCGCTGCTGCGCGGGGTGCAGGCGGGCCGCAGCCGCGCGGTCGAGATCGCCGTCGAACGCGGCAAGGCGGCCGGGGTGCCGGACGGCGTCATGCTGGCGGCGCTGGTCGATTTCGACCGGAACACCCGCGCGCTCGAACGCCAGGTCATCGCCGGATATCACGAAGCCGAACTCGAACTCTCCCGCACGGTGCACGACAGCCGCGCCCGGTTGCTGCGGCGGTTGCTGGGCGGCGACACGGCGGCGCCTTCGGCCGAGGAGGTCGCGAACGCCGGGCTGAACCCGGGCGGGCGCTACCACTGCCTGCTCTCCGACGTCGGAGATCCGTACCAGGCACGGGTCGTGGAGCGGCGGCTCGGCGCGACGGGTGGCGTCTTCGGCCTGGTCGAAGGGCGGCTGGCCGGGCTGGCACCGCGGCTCCCCACGCACGCGGCGCTCGGGGACGACGTGCTCATGGTGGCCTCCCCCGCCGTCCCGCTCGCCGAGGTCCGCGGCACCTACACCCTGTGCGTGATGGCCCTGCCGACGGCCGCGCGATCCCGCGGCCTGCACGCGGTGGCGGATCTCGCCGTGGAGACCGCGCTCGCCGCCCAGCCTGGGCTCGCCGCCCTGCTCGAAGGCACTCTGCTGAACGCGCTGACGCCAGGCGATCCCTTCCACGAACAACTCGTCACGACCGCGCTGGCCTACCTCGACCACGGGCGGCGGCTCGACCAGACGGCCGCCGCGCTGCACGTCCACGCGAACACCGTCCGGTATCGGCTTTCCCGACTGGGCGAGATCACCGGGACGTCGCTCGACCCGCCGGAGGAAGACGGCGGAACGCATGTGCGGCACACCGTCAGCTGGTGGTGGGCGCTGCGCACATGGCGATCGGCCTGAACCGCCGGAGCCCCTCGTCCGTGTAACCCGATGAAGGCAGCCCACCCCGGAAGGAATCCGCCTTGTCGGTTTTCCCGCGTCCCGCACTGGCAGGCCTGCCCGGCGACCGGACGACAGCTCGCGAAATCGCGTCCAGCGCGGCGACGACCGCGTCCGCGGTGCTCGTGCTGTTCGCCCTGCTCGCGCCGGAGGACCTCGACGGGCTGACGCCGGAGGTGTTCGTGCGGCTGCCGGTGGAGGCGCTGCTCGGGGTGGCGGTCGTGCTCATGCTGCGCGACGGCGCACGACGCGCCGTCGCGGTGTCGGCAGGCGCGTTCCTCGGGCTGCTGACCGTGCTCAAGGCCATCGACATCGGGTTCGGGCTCGCGCTGAACCGGCGGTTCAACCCGGTGTTCGACTGGGGTGTGCTCAGCAACGGTGTCGACCTGCTCGGCACGTCGATCGGCCGGGCGGGCGCGCTCGCGTCGTTCGCCGGGCTGACACTGCTGGCCGTGGTCGTGATCGTGCTGATGGCGCTGGCCGTCCTGCGGTTGAGCCGGGTGGTGGCCGGACGGCGCACCGCGTCGACCCGGGTGACGGCCGTGCTCAGCGTGCTGTGGATGGTGTGCGCGGTCTCCGGCGCGCAACTCGCTCCGGGGCAGCCGTTCGCGTCACGCAGCGCGGTCGCCTTCGCCTACGACGACCTCCGCCAGGTGCGGGCCGGCATCCGGGACCGGGAGGCCTTCGCCGAGGAGGTCGCCGTCGACTCCTTTCGAGACACTCCGGCTTCCGGGCTGCTGAACGCGTTGCGCGGCAAGGATGTGTTGTTCACCTTCGTCGAAAGCTACGGTCGGGTGGCCGTCCAGGACTCGGACATCGCGCCGAAGGTCGACGCGGTTCTCGACGCCGGGACGGCGCGGCTGAAGAGCGCCGGATACGGCTCGCGCAGCGCGTTCCTGACGTCGCCGACGACGAGCGCGGGCAGCTGGCTGGCGCACTCGACGTTCCAATCCGGGGTCTGGGTCGACAGCCAGCACCGCTACGACGACTTCGTGAAGACCGACCGGTTCACCCTCGGCGGCGCCTTCAAACGCGCGGGCTGGGAGACGGTCGGCGTCGTCCCGGCGCATACCGAGGACTGGCCGGAAGGCAAGGTCTACGGCTACGACCGGTACTACGACTCACGCGGCATCGGCTATCGCGGCCCGCCGTTCTCCTACGCCACGATGCCGGACCAGTTCACGCTTTCGGCTTTCCAGCGCGCCGAACGCGCGAAGCCGGACCGTGCGCCCCTGATGGCGGAGATCGATCTGGTCACCAGTCACTGGCCGTGGACGCCGCTCCCTCGCATGGTCGACTGGGCCGCCGTCGGGGACGGGTCGATCTACAACCCCATGCCCTCGCAAGGGAAAACACCCGAAGAGGTGTTCACCGACCCGGCCAAGGTGCGCGGCGCGTACGGCGACTCGATCGCCTATTCGCTGAACTCGCTCATCTCGTACGTGGAGACGTACGGGGACGACGATCTCGTGCTCGTGTTCCTGGGCGATCACCAGCCGAACCCGATCGTCGCCGGCGCGGGCGCGGATCACGACGTCCCGATCACGGTGGTCACGCGGGACAAGACGGTCCTCGGCAAGATCGCCGGCTGGAACTGGCAGGACGGCCTGAACCCGGACCGGAACGCGCCGGTGTGGCGAATGGACACGTTCCGGGACCGGTTCCTGACCACCTTCGCCCGCTAGCCGATCGCGTCGCGGTACCGGTCGGCCAGCTCCCGCAAGTAGTCGACCAATTGCGGGGGTTCGGTCACCCGGAAAGGGGCGTTGAGGAGTCCTAAGTGGACGGCCAGGGTCTCGATGGTGTCCGCACCGGTGTGCAGGACGCACGTGTTCGCGTCGACGGCCTCCACCGTCCCGACGGCCGGGTTGATCCGCGAGGTCACCTCCTCCGCGGACGCGTGCACGGTGACCTCGGCCCGGTAGCGCCATGCGGCGGACGAGACGCCGCGCCGCACCCGGTCCGTGACGTCCTCAGGCAGTTCGCGCGCGGTGAACCGCGGACCGGTGGGGACGCGCGGCGTCAGCCTGTCGACGCGGAAAGTGCGCCAGTCGCCGCGGTCGAGATCCCAGGCCACCAGGTACCAGCGGCGTCCCCAGTTCACCAGGCGATACGGCTCGACCTTGCGGACGCTTTCCGCACCGTCGTGGGTCAGGTAGCCGAACCGCAGCACCTCCCGATCCCGGCAGCACGCCGTCAGCACGGTGAGCGTCTCGGCGGCGACTCGCGGGCCGGGTTCGTCCCTGGGCACCGGGACCGTGTACGCCTGCAAGGCGTTCACCCGGCGGCGCAACCGGGACGGGAGCACCCGCTCCAGCTTGGCGAGCGCGCGCAACGACGTCTCCTCCACGCCCGCGATGGTGCCGCCGGCCGCGGTGCGCAGGCCGATCGCGACGGCGACGGCCTCCTCGTCGTCCAGCAGCAACGGCGGCAGATCGGCACCCGCGCCGAGGCGGTAGCCGCCGACGGACCCCCGGGTCGCGTCCACCGGATAGCCGAGCGCGCGCAGCCGCTCGACGTCGTTGCGGATCGTCCGGGCGCTGACTTCCAGGCGTTCCGCCAGTTCAGTACCGGTCCAGTCACGGGGAGTCTGCAGGAGGGAGAGCAAACGGAGTAATCGTGCCGAAGTTTCCAACATTTCTTCAGGCTGCCCCTCCATTAGGAACGGAATGTTCCTAATGGCACTCTACCTTGGTCTCATGAACGAGAACACGGAGATCAAGCCCTTCCGCATCGACGTCCCGCAGGCCGAGCTGGACGACCTGGCCGACCGCCTGGCCCGCGTCCGCTGGGCGAACGAACTGCCCGCCGACCAGGTGACCGACGGGGTGCAGCGCGGACCGGTCACGCCGGGCTGGGAGTACGGCGTGCCCCTGGAGTACGTGCAGCGCCTGGTCTCGTACTGGCGCGAGGGCTACGACTGGCGCAAGTGGGAGGCGAAGCTCAACGAGTACCCGCAGTTCACCACCGAGATCGACGGGCAGAACATCCATTTCCTGCACGTCCGCTCGCCGGAGCCGGACGCGAAGCCGCTGATCCTCACCCACGGCTGGCCGAACTCGGTCTTCGAATACCTCGACCTGATCGACCAGCTGACGGACCCGCGCTCCCACGGGGACGATGCGGCCGACGCGTTCCACGTGGTGATCCCGTCTCTGCCCGGGTTCGGTTTCTCCGGCCCGACGCGAGAGAAGGGCTGGAACCGATACCGCACCGCTCAGGCTTGGGCCGAGCTGATGCGCCGCCTTGGCTACGAGCGCTATGGCACGCACGGCAACGACGCCGGTTCGTTCGTCGCCCCCGAGGTCGGCCGCGTCGACGCGGACCACGTGATCGGCGTGCACGTCACGCAGCTGTTCTCCTTCCCCAGCGGTGATCCGGCGGAGTTCGAGGGCATGACCGAGAAGGAACTGGAGTACATGCAGTTCCTGCAGTCCTTCAACGACGACATGTCCGGCTACGCCAAACTCCAGGAGAGCGCGCCGCAGAACCTCGCGCACGCGCTGGCCGACTCGCCGACCGGACAGCTGGCGTGGAGCGCGCAGCTGCTCTCGGCCACGAGCGACGACCACGTGCTCACCAACGCCACGCTGTACTGGCTCACCAACACCGCGGCCTCGGCGGCGCGGTTCTACTACGAGGACAAGCACAGCGAGCACCCCACCGAGCCGACGACCGCGCCGACCGGGCTGGCGAGCTTCGCCTACGACTTCCGTCCGCTGCGCCGCTTCGCCGAGCGGGACCACGCGAACATCGTTTCGTGGCAGGAATTCGACCGCGGCAGCCACTGGGCGACGCAGGACGCGCCGGATCTGCTGCTGGGCGACATCCGGGACTTCTTCCGCAAGCTGGCCTGAGGCCTCGTGAATGGCGTCCCTTTGTACATGAAGGCCCCCTTCCTTGCGCCTGGCGCAAGGAAGGGGGCCTTCATGTACTGGGGAAGGGGTGAAGGCCTCCTTGAGGGACCCAGAGTCCCTCAAGGAGGCCTTCACGGACCGGACTTCGGCTCTATCGCTCACGACCGCTGTACCGAGTCGGCGGTTTCGTGTGTCTAGAGGGACGACACGCGAGTCGTCCCTTCAGTCAAGAGGTCACTCGGCCATGCGGTGCAGCAGGAAGATCCCGTTCAGCAACGGCCGATCGAGCCGTTGCCCATCGGTGGCGACGTACTCGTCGAGGATGTCCAGGATGCGGTTGTCGAGTTCGGTGGCTTCTTCCGGCGAAAGGTGGAGCGCGAACCGCTCGACCACCCGCACCGAACCCGGCCCCGCCTCGCGGAGTTCGTCCTGGAACGCCTCGATCGGCCCGAATCGGGTGTCTTCGTCCTCGCCGTTCAACGGCCCGTCCAGCCACCAGGACTTTCCGGCGCTGCGGTAGGGCTTTTCGAGCGCACCGCTCGCCCCGGTGCGCACAGGCGCCTGCTCCAGCAGGCCGGCCTCGGTGAGCTGCCGCACGTGGTAGAGCACGGTGCCGGGGTCCTTGCCGAGCCGGTCGGCAAGCTCCTTGTTGGTCAGTTCCCGCTCGCCGCAGAGCCGGAGAATGCGCAGCCGCAAGGGATGTCCGAGCGCTTTGGCCTCGCGCGCCGTCGCCTCGCGCCGCCGGTCCGCGACCCTCGCGGCGACCTGATCGTCCATGACCGGAGCGTAGCCGACCGATGGAGAAGAGAAACATCGATGGAGTTTTCTCAATCGATGTGCAATCCTCGATCGATGACCTCGCTGGGGAGCGCTTATCGGCGGCTGTGGAGCGCGTCGGGCCTGTCGAACCTGGCCGACGGGATCGTCAAGATCGCACTCGGCCTGGTGGCCGTCCAGTTCACCCGGTCGCCGGCGCTCATCGCGGGACTGGCGTTCGTGTCGTCCTTGCCCTGGCTCCTGTTCGCCCTGCACGCCGGGGTGCTCGCCGACCGCGTCGACCGCCGCCGCGCGATGCTCGCCGCCAACCTGGTCCGCGCCGGCCTGCTCGCCGCGCTCGCGGTGGCGATCGCCTTCGGATTCGGGTCGCTCTGGCTGCTCTACGTGGTCGCGCTGGGGATCGGGGTCGCCGAAACGGTCCACGACACGGCCGCGCAGGCGATCCTCCCTCAGCTCGTCGGCCGCGATCGGCTGACGCGGGCCAACAGCCGCCTCTACGCCGCCGAACTCACCGCCAACGAGTTCGCCGGGCCGCCGCTGGGCGGCTTCCTTGTCGCCGCAGGCGCTTTCGCCGCCTTCGCGGCACCCTCGGCGCTCTGGATCATCGCGGTCGCCGCGCTCTTCTTCGTCCAGGGTTCGTTCCGTGTCGAACGGACTCGCGAGACGAGCGTGCGCGAAGACCTCGTCGAAGGACTACGTTTTCTGTGGGAGAACCGGATTCTCCGCATTCTGGCGATCATGGTCGGCGGGTTCAATTTCGCCACGAGCGCCGTGATCACGATCTTCGTGCTGTACGCGGTGGGCACTTCGTCGGCGATGGGCCTGACGGACCAGGCCTACGGATTCCTGCTCGCCACGATCGCCATCGGCAGTTTCGCGGCTTCGTTCGTGGCCGAGCGGATCGAACTCGCGCTCGGCCGTTCACGGACCCTGGCCCTCAGCCTGCTCACCGGCGCCGCGTTCGCCGGAATCCCGGCGGTGACCACGAATCCATACGTGATCGGCGCGGTGTTCCTCCTCGGCGGGGCCGGAGTCATGGCGTGGAACGTCATCGTCGTTTCACTGCGGCAGCGGCTCGTCCCGGACCACCTGCTGGGGCGGGCCACCAGCGGCCACCGGCTCGTCGCATGGGGCACCAAACCGCTGGGCGCGGTCGCGGCGGGGCTGTTCGCCGAGGTCTTCGGGCTGCGTCCGGTGTTCGCGGGAGCGGCGGCGCTGATCCTGGCGCTGCTGCCGGGACTGCGGGTCTTGACGAAGGAACGGCCGGCGACGTGACGCAGCGGGCCTCCCTCGCGCGGATTCACCGGTCCATCACCCGGCGAGCGTGGTCGAGCAGGTCCGCGGCGGAGGCACCGGCCGCGTACCGGGCCGCGTTCAGGGTGCCGATCGCGGCACCGAGCGGGTCCGGGTTGGTCGCGCAGTGGATCGCTTGCCACAACCAGGCGTGTTCCCGGTGCGCGTGCAGTTGCGACCTCCTGGCCAGTAGCTCCGCCTCCGGGCTCAGCCCGCGGCGCGCCAGCGTATCCGCGAAGACGGGCTCACCCACCACACCGGCGTTTTCGGCCGCGACGGTAGCGGCGTGCCAAGCCAGGTCCCGCAACGTCTCGGCGGGGAGGAAGGCCAGGCGGTCGGTGTCGGCACCCAGCGGGCCGTGGCCAGGGTATTTCCGTGAACCGTCCGCGTTCCGCGCCTCGGGATACAGCTGCGGCAGCCGCGGCACGATCCGGTACGCGACGTCCGCCGCCATCATCCGCTCGATGTCCTCGGCCTTCATCCGATATCCGGTGTACCGCTCGACGGCGACGAACGCCTTCTCCCGCCGGTCGCGATAGCTGTCGAAATCGAGGTCCGCCAAGGCTTCGCGCACACCCTGGTCCGCGATCTCCTCTTGATGCCCGAGTTCGAACCCTGCGAGGACCTTTCCCTTGTCCGCGAACGACAACCGGGTCAACCCGTTGATGTTCCAATACATACTCGCCGTCCGGCCCGCCAAGGACAGCGGCGCCAGGACCGGCCCGTGCGAACCCTGGTAACCGTTGAACTCGACGGCCAGCACCCCACCGTCGACGCGGAGCGCGACCACCCACGGGTCCAGCTCGAACTGCTGCGACAGTTCCAGCGCGGACACTGGCTCGGCGGGGTCGGCACCGAAACCGCGGAGCGCTTCGACCGCGTCGCCTCCCGCGATCACCGTGACGGTCGCCGCTTCGCCGAGCGCGCTCTCGCCGATCCACCGGTAGTCGGCCTCCGGCGGGTTCTCCCTCTCGGGCACGGGCTCGCCGCGAAGGACGTAGCCGAGCCGGTCCGCTTGCTTGTGCACGACGTCCGGCGCCGGTGGCGCTTCCCAGATCATCAGTTCATAGCGTTCGCGCTCGTCGCCGTCCCTGCCGATCGCGTGCACCCGGACCCGGAAATCTCCCGGCCACGGTGGGGTCGCCGGCCGGCGGCGGTCATCTTCGCCGAAGGTCGCGTCGCCCCGCTCCGCCCGCCAGGAGATCTCGACGACCTCGTCCCACCAGTCGACGTCCAGCCTCTCCGGTGGCCCTTCGAGGATCTGCGTCGACACCTGCATCTGCCCCTCGCCAAGCCCGGTCCGGACGGCGATTCCGCCGGGAACCGTCGCGACGAGGCCATTTCCGCCGAAGTCCGCCTCACCTTCGACCGGCCGTTCGGCCAGCACGAAGCGATGCCCGCGCACGGTCGCCGAACCCGACGAATGTGACGGGAGCAGATACGCGGCTCGGCGTTTCTCGAGCAACGCGGCCGGATACGCGGACGGCATCGGACTTTCGCGCAACAGAGCCGAGACGGCACCGAGCGCGACACCCACGACGGCCGACGGCTTTCCGGCGAGCATCGGCGCCTCGATCCGCTTCAGGATCGGCATCGCGACCGCGACGGCCAGCGCGAGGTGCGCCGCGCCGTGTTCCGCGGCGAGTTCCTCCTCGCCGGTGGACCCCGGCGTCGGCCGCAGCATCGGGCTCACGTCCGCGTGCGCGGCCAGCTCCGCGACCAGCGCCACGATCAACCCGGACACCCCGGGTCTGAGCTGATCGAGCAGCCGCATCTCGGTCACGGTTTCGGCGACCGGCCCGTCCATCGTCATGAAGCCGAAGGCCTGCGGCGTCCGCTCCGGCCCCGGCACGGCCTCGGCGACCTCGTCCGGGACAGCGACCGATAGCCCGTCCAGGGTCAGTTCGAGCGCGCCGAGCAGCCGTTCGGAGACCGGGTCCCCGAGAGAACGCAACAGGCTCAACGCTTCCGACTCGCCATGCCCGGTCACCAGCCGCCCTGTTCGCACCGTGAAGGCGTCCGGCCTGGCCTCCGGCGCGCCCAGCCTGCCGAGGGCCGCGGCCGGACCGCGAGGGATCCGGGCGCGGACCACCGGGGCCAGCTCGGCGACCACCGGCACGAGTGCCTCCACCAATTCCGGCGGTATTTCGACGTGCTCGTCCACCCCAGACCTCCTGCGCTTCGTCGTCGGCAGGCACCGTAGCGATCCCCACCGACAACTTCCGGCGCCGTCAGCCGGGCAGCACCGATCGCACGGCCTCCGGGGTCCGCCCCACCACGGTCGTGCCGTCGTCGGCGGTGATGATCGGCCGCTGGATCAGCTTCGGATGGGTGACGAGCGCCTCGATCCAGCGGTCGCGGTCGGCGGGGGTGCGCCCCCACGTCTTCAGCTCGAGTTCCTTCGCGATCGGCTCGGCGGTGCGGGTGATGTCCCACGGCTCGAGTCCGAGCCGCTTGAGGACGGCCTTCAGTTCCTTCGCCGTCGGCGGCTCTTCGAGGTACTTCCGCACGGTGTACTCGGCTCCCGCCTCGTCCAGCATCGACACCGCGGACCGGCATTTGGAGCACGCCGGGTTCACCCAGATCTCCATCCGGGGCACCTCCCCTTTTCGAAAAGCGCTCACTTGGTGAGCACTTTGCTTCCGATGATGGTCACAGACGTTACGACGAAAGGAACCCGGCCATGGACGAGACCACCTTCACCGCCGCTTCCCCCGCCGAGTGGCGCGCTTGGCTGGCCGAGAACGCCGGGACCGCGAAGGAGGTCTGGCTGGTCATCCACCACAAGGGCAGCGGTGTCCCCAGCGTCCGGATCGAAGAGGCGATGGAGCAGGCCCTGTGCTTCGGCTGGATCGACGGGCTGCACCGCAAGAACGACGCCACGAGTTCCCGTCTGCGGTTCACTCCGCGCGGCCCCCGGAGTTCGTGGAGCCGGGTCAACCGTGAGCGAGCCGCCCGTCTGATCGCCGAAGGACGGATGACCGAACGCGGGCAGGCGATGATCGACCTCGCCAAGGAGAAGGGCCGCTGGCAGGTCGTGCCGGACGGCGACGGCGTCCCCGAGGACCTGCGTAGCCGGCTCGACGCCGACGATGCCGCCCGCACCCATTTCGAGAAGTTCCCGCCGTCGTCGAAAAGGCTGATCCTGGAATGGATCCTGACGGCGAAGAAGCCGGAAACCCGGGAGCGGCGGATCGCCAGGACCGTCGAGCTCGCGGCCGTGAACCTCCGCGCCAATCACCCGGTCCGGTGACTCAGTTCCGTTCGCACCGGGCCACGAGGAGGGCGATGTCGTCCTGCGCCGGCGTGGTGCCGACGAGCGCGGCCATCACCCGCGCGCACACCGCCGAAGGCGGGTCGGCGGTGACCACGTCGGCGAGCCGTTGCAAGCCGACGTCGATCAGCTGGTCCCGGCGCTCCACGAGACCGTCGGTGTAGAAGGCGAGCACGCTGCCGGGCGGCAGGTCGATCTCGGTCGTTCGGCGCCGCGGTCCGGTGACACCGATGGGCGGGTCGACCGGGGCCTCGACGAACACCGAAGGCCTGCCTGGTGCCGCGAGCACGGGAGGCAGGTGCCCGGCCAGCGAGATCACCGCGCTGTCCCGCGAAGCCGACACCGACCCGTACACGACGGTGGCCAGCGCCCCCGGCTCGAAATGCTGGACCTTCCGGTCCAGTTTGGACAGTACTTCCGCCGGGTCGTCCGATTCGAGCGCGTAAGCGCGAAGCGCGCTGCGCAGCCGCCCCATGATCACCGCGGCGTTGAGCCCGTGCCCGGCGACATCGCCCATGACGATGCCGAGGCGGTCGTCCGGCAACGGGAACAGGTCGTACCAGTCACCGCCGACGCCGGGCTCGGTCCCCGGCACGTACCGGGCGGCGAGCTTCATCCCGGGGACGGCGGGCAGCCGGGCGGGCACCAGGCTCCGCTGGAGCGCCGCCGCGGCCGCGCGATCGCTGGCGGCGACCTCGATCTGCACCTCCAGCGCGAGCCGCGCGGCCACCAGCCGCAGCAGTTCGACGTCGGTCTCGGAGAACTCCCGCGCCGTCACCGACCCGACGTGCAGGACACCGACCAGCTCGTCCTCGGCCACCATCGGCACGCCGAGCAGGGTGCGCAGCCCTCGTTCCCACAGGAGCGCGTTCACCACCGTGGTCTCGTCCACGTGGTCGATGATCACCGGTCGCCGTTGCTCGGCGACCCGTCCCGCGAAACCGGCTCCCACCGGGACCCGGACGTCCTGGTAGACCTCCTCCTCGATCCCGGAGGCGGCGATGGCCTGCAACTGCTGCGCCGTCGGGTCGAGCCGGAGCACCGTGGCCGTGTCGACGCCGAGGACTTCGCGGACACGCGTGAGGAGCGTGGCCATCACCTTGTCCTGACCGAGTTTCCCCAAGGACGTGTCGGTGATGGCCTCGAGCACCTGGAGCCGGTCGTCGGCGGTCGGGGTCTCGGGCATGCGCAGAGCCTAGCCAGTCCGCCCCGCCCGCACCGCCCAGCCCGCCGTCACTCCGTCGAGATCCTCCGCCAGTACGGCACTCGGCGGAATGGCGTCGCGCGGGACGCGGCAGGCGAGCGCCGTGCCGAGACCGGCCATCCGGATGACGGTGTCGATCAGCGCCTCGGATTCTTCCGGCCAGCCGAAGCCCGGCTGGGCGATCAGCAGGCTCACGCAGCCGTGCATCGCCGACCAGAGGCCCATCGCGAGGACTTCCGGTTCGCCGTGCAGGATCCCGGCCCGCACGCAGGTGGCCGTCGCGTCGGCGAGATACTGGAAACAGGCGACCGCGCCCGGAGACGAGCCGCCGGAGGGACGCATCAGGAGCACCCGGTACTGCACCGGATGGTCGAGCGCGAACCGCGCGTACACCCGCGCGCACCGGCTGAGCGCGCGCATCGGATCGGCGACCTCGACGGCGTGTTCGCGCATCCGGTGCGCGAGTTCGTCCCACACCCGCAGGCAGACCGCCTCCAGCAGGGCGTCGCGGCTCGGGAAGTGGGCATAGACCGACGGCGTGGAGACTCCGGTCCGGCGCGCGACGGCACGCAGCGTCAGGGCCTCGTCGGTCCCCGCCTCGCCGAGCAGGGCGTCGGCGGCGGACAGGATCTCGTCCCGCAGCTTCTCCCCTTCACCCGGCCGCGCCTTCGTCCGTTTCGCGCCCATGCCGTGATGCTGCCAGCATTGACTTGACACCGTCAACTTGACGATGTCAGCTTGAGTCATGGCGCCTTTCCAGACCGCGACCGCCCTCGTCCGCCGGGGCGAGCGCCCGGTGTTCGACACCGAACTCGATCCACAGTGGACGATCGGGACGAAGCTGCACGGCGGCTATCTGCTCGCCGTGCTCGCCAGGGCCGCCGCCGAGGTCTCCTCGCATCCGCAGCTGACCGCGATCAGCGGCTCGTTCTCCGTGGCCCCGGACCCCGGCCCCGCGGTGGTCGAGGTCGAGGTGCTGCGCGAAGGCCGCGGCCTCACCCAGTTGCGCGCGCGGCTGAGCCAGCACGGCAAGCCCTGCACCGAAGCCCTGATCACGCAGGGCGTCCTGACCGACGGTGACGCCTGGTGGTCCGGAGTAGACCCGGTCGAGATCCCGCCGGAGCAGGACTGCCTGCCCGTGCCGTCCGACGGCGGTGGCGGATTCCGCATCGGCCTGATGGACGTCGTCGAGCAGCGGATCGACCCGGCCTCGGCGGGGTTCGCGGTGGGACAGCCGTCCCGGAAAGGCGTCATCTCGTCCTGGCTGCGGCTCGCCGACGGCACCGACTGGGACCCGGTGAGCCTGCTCGTGGCACTCGACCCGGTACCGCCGATCTCCTACGACCTCGGCATCGAGGGCTGGGCGCCGACCGTCCAGTTCACCGCGTATCTGCGCGGGATCCCGGCGCCGGGCCCGGTGCGGGTGCGGATGCGCGCGGGTGAGATCGGCGGCGACCGAATGGACGAGGTCGCCGAACTTTGGGACGAAAAGAACAGGTTGATCGGGCAAGCGACGCAAATCGCCGCCGTACGCGTTCCGTGAACCACCCGAAAGCAGGACCATGACGCGGCGCCGGGAGTTAAGATCCGGCGTCGACGTCATTGTTCTGGGGGCAGGACCATGGAAGTGGAACCGCGCCGCGCGGACGGCTCCGGCGGGGCCGAGATCACCCGGCTCTGCCGGACGCTGGTGCCGCTGGCCGCCGCGGGCAAGTACGCCGAGGCCGCGACGACCTACCGATGGGTGACCAGGGCGTCCACCGGGGATCCGCTCCATTACGGCGATCACGCGCTGCGCCTGGAGTTCTGTGCCCTCACCGGCAACGAGCACACCGGTGTCGATCTTCTGTCGCTTTTGGACGGTGTCGGTGACCATGCGGACGCCGTGGAGAGGCTGGAGTTCTTCGCCTCGGCCGCGCTGCTCACCCGCCGGTTGACGGAAACCGGATACGGCGAGATCCCGTTCGTTCTCAACGGTCCGTACGACGGTGTCCCCTTGAGCAGGCTGCACCGGCGAATGCGGGCGGCGGCGCTCGTCGAAGCCGAAGAACTCGACGAAATCGATCGAACCGGCTACTTCACCGCGTACGCCGAACGGAAAATGGCCGCGAACCCGGTCGCGGAATTCGTGCCGCTCCTGCCTTCCGCGCTCCCCAGGGTCCCGATCGCGCCCCCGCCGGGATTGTCCGCGGAGGAACTCGTCATCCGCGCGGAAATCCACAATCACCGGTGCGAACCGGAGGAGGCGCGAGCCTGTCTCGCGGCGATCGAAACCGTCCCGGACGAAATCGCCCCGCGGCTGACCGAGCTGCGCGCGATCTTCTTCCAGGGCGACGACACCGAGGAACGGCTGCGCGACGCCGCGGCCGGATTCCGGCGCCAGAACGACGAAATCCGGTTCCTGCTCAACCAATGCTGGCTGGGGCTGTGGCTCGTTTTCGGCGATCAGGCCGAGACCGGGGTCGCGCTGACGACGGTCGCCGCGGCGCGGTTGCGCGCCGGAACGGACGAGCGCGCCGCCTGCTGGGGCGAATACTGGCTGGCGCACGTGCTTTCCGGGCAGGGCAGGACTTCCGAGGCCTACGAGGCCTTGCGACGGGGAGCCGGGCGGGCTCGCGAAGCGGGCGATCCCCTGCTCCACGGCACCCTCCTGTGCCTGGAAGCGTCGCTGCGCAACGGCGACGGCGAGGATCCGGTGACCACGCTGGAACTCGCGCGGGCGGCGACGGACGCCTTCATCGTCGGAAACGTCGGCGAGAAGGCCGTCGAGGCGGTCGAACAGGTCCGGATCGCCTACGAGCGCACAGGATCGCTTGACGAGCTGGACCTCTTCGTCGAGCACATGCTGTCGACGCTGCCCGTGGGCGGCCCGGAACGGTTGCGTGGGCATCTCCGCCATCTCCGGGCGCTTTCGCTGATCGGCACCGGCCGGTTCGCGGAAGCCGTCGACGACGCCTACGCGGCCCTTGGTGTCGCCGCGTCGAAAGGCAAGGACACCGCGGAACACTGGTACGTCCTCGTCACCGCGCTGCACGGCGCCGGCCGCTACGACGACGTGCTCGACGTCGCGCCCCGCACCATCACCCTGCTCACCGCGTCACCGGACTGGGCGCACCGCTGCCGGTGGATGTACGCCGACAGCTACCGCGCGCTGGGCGAATCCTCCCGCGCCTTCAACGAATACGCCGTCCTCGCCGAAATACTCCAGGACTCGGGTGACACCGGGCATTCCTACATCTCGGTGAGCATGGCCGCCGCCGAGCAACTCGACCTGCTCGGCTACGGCGCGAACGCCGCGGACTTCTACGCGCGGGCCGCCGACGCGGCCTCGGCGATCGGCGGCGGCTACGTGGCCGCCACTTGCCGCAACGCCGCGACGCTGTCCCGGCTGCGGTCCGGCGACCTGGACGCGGCACTGACCGCGCTCGACGCCGCGGAATCCGCCGTGCACGCCGTGGAAACCGAGACGGCGCCGGTCAGGGAGCATCTCGTCGCCCAGCTCGACCACGTCGCCGCCCACGTGCTCAGCGCCGCGGGCCGGGTGCGGGAAGCCGCCCGCCGCGCGCTCCGTGCCGCCGAAACATTCCACCGGATAGGCGAAGCCGAGTCCGCCCGGGACGTGGACCTGTTGCTCGAGCAGATACTCCTCGGCGAACAGAACTGACGCGGTGGAGGGAGCTCCCTTGCCACCCCCGCCCACCAGGAGAAAGATGCCCGGCATGTCCGACGGAGCCAGCGGTACCCGAAGCCTGCCGATCGGTTCGATCGTCCTGTGGGTCGTGCGCGTCGCGCTCGCCGCCGAGTTCCTCTACAGCGGATACCTGCTGTTCGCGGGCGGCCACACCGAACAGACCTTCGCCGAGATCGGGCTCGGGCAGTGGCTCCGGTACGTCACCGGCGTACTCGAGGTCGGCGGGGCGATCGGGCTGCTCGTCCCCCGCCTCGGCGGGCCGTCGGCGCTCCTGCTGGCCGGGGTCATGGTCGGCGCGAGCATCACGGAGCTGTTCATCCTCCCCAACGGCGGCCCGGTTCTGCCGCTCATCCTGCTGATCGTCTCCGCGACGCTGGCGTGGTTCCTGCAGGATCAGACGCGCGCGCTGCTCGGCATCAAGCCGCCTGCCGAAGACGACGAGGACCAGCGCTAGCCCGCTCGGCGAACGCGAGCCCGGCCTTCCTCCGAACGGCGCAGCGGGCTCCCGCCGAATGCCCCGGTCACCGGTACAGCCAAAGAAAAACCGCATGTCAGCGCGCCTCGCGAGGCATTGGCGACAGTGCCGAAATCCGATCATCAGCGTGATCATGCGCTCACTCAAGGTGAAAGATTGCGGCTCGTTTACAACGAACCGGCCACCTGCTTGACAGTCGGAGTGGTACGTACCACGCTGCCCGCATTGGTCTACACCATTTTGTGGGAGCCCGGCATGGTGGCCGGGCATCGAAAGGACGGCACGAGTGAAGCGCTGGCTCAAGATGGCTGCGGGCGCCGCCGCCATCACCCTCGCGACGGCGGGCTGCGCCGGTTCCGGCAGTGGCGACAGCACGAATTCGAGCGCTCCGGCCTCGAACGGCACGCTCACGGTCTGGCTCATGACCGGGACCGCCCCGGAAGCCCTGACGAACTCGCTCCACAAGGAATACGAAGACGCGCACCCCGGCGTCAAGGTCAAGTACGAGATCCAGCAGTGGAACGGCATCCAGCAGAAGCTGACCACCGCGCTGGCGAGTGACAACCCGCCGGACGTGATCGAGCTGGGCAACACCCAGACCCCCGCGTTCGCGAACCAGGGCGTGCTCGCCGACCTCACCTCGAGCGTCGGCGACTTCAACGGCGCCCAGTGGCTCCAGGGCCTCAAGGCCTCGGGCGAATTCGACGGCAAGACCTACGGCGTCCCGTTCTACGCGGCCAACCGTGAGGTCATCTACCGCAAGGACATGTTCGAGCAGGCCGGTGTCACCGCGACGCCGAAGACCCGCGCGGAATGGCTCGACGCGATCACCAAGCTCAAGGCCAAGTTCGGCAGCGACCCCGAGTTCCAGGCCGTCTACCACCCCGGCCAGAACTGGTACGAGCTGCTGTCCTACATCTGGGACGAGGGCGGCGACATCGCCCAGGCCAACGGGAAGTCCTTCAAGTCGACCCTGGACACCCCGCAGGCGAAGGCCGGCCTGGAGTTCTACAAGCAGCTCACCGAGGCTTCGGGCACCAAGGCGCCGAAGGACGCCGACGAGGCCACCCCGCAGCAGGCCGGTATCTACGGCGCGGGCAAGGTCGCGATGATGATCGGTGTCCCGGGCGAGGTCGACACCGCGGCCAAGACCGACCCGAAGATCAAGGAGAAGTCGGGCGCGTTCCCGATCCCGGGCAAGACCGCCGACAAGTCGGCGCCGGTCTTCCTGGGCGGCTCGAACCTGGTCATCCCGGCCAACAGCAAGAACGCGGCCGCGGCCAAGGACTACGTCAAGCTGTTCTCCACCCCGAAGTACCAGACCGAGCTGGCCAAGGCCGGTTACGTCCCCGGTACCTCGACCGACGTGTCCGCGCTCGACGCGAACCCGCTCACCAAGGTCATGGCCGAGGCGTCCAAGAACGGCCGCGCCGTGCCGACCAGCCCCAAGTGGGGTGACGTCGAATCCGGTCAGAACCCGATCAAGGACATGCTGACCGCCTACCTGACCGGAACCAAGACGCTCGACCAGGCGACCGCCGACGCCAACGCAGCGCTCGACAAGCTCATCGGCGGATGACCACGACCAAAGATGTGACGACGCCGGCGGGGTCCTCCCCGCCGGCTTCGCCGCGCATCAAGCCGCCGAAGTCCAATCGGCGCCTCCGTCTCGGCGAACGGACGGCGCCGTATCTGCTGATCCTCCCCGCGCTGGTCGCGATCCTGGTCCTGCTGGGCTGGCCGACACTGCAGCTGATCGGGATCAGTTTCCGCAAGCTCGACCTCCGTGAGCTGGTCTCCGGAGAGATGGTCTGGGTCGGGTTCGAGAACTTCTCCGAGATCCTTTCCGACCCCGAATTCTGGGAGATCACCGTCCGCACGCTGGTGTTCACCGCCGCGGTCGTGATCACCACCCTGCTGCTCGCGCTGTTCATGGCGCTGCTGATGCGGCATCTCAACCCGGTCGTCCGGGTGGTCCTGCAGGTCGCGCTGATCCTCGCGTGGGCGACCCCGGTGCTCGCGACGACCACGGTCTTCCAGTGGATCTTCGACCAGCAGTACGGGATCCTGAACAAGACGCTCGCGAAGCTCGGTTTCGAAGGCTTCATCGGGCATTCCTGGTTCTCCACCGGCCCCAGCACGCTGACCGTGATCGGTCTGCTGGTCGTCTGGCAGGCCGTGCCGTTCGTGGCGTTCACGCTCTACGCCGGGCTTCTCGGTGTCCCGAAGGAGCAGTACGAGGCCGCGGGCATCGACGGCGCGAACGCCTGGCAGGCGTTCTGGGCGGTCAGCTGGCCGGCGATCCGGCCGATCCTGACCATGGTCACGTTCCTGTCGGTCCTGTGGGACTTCAAGCTGTTCGCCCAGGTATGGGCGATCCGCCAGGGCGGGCCGGACGGCGCCAGCACGACACTGCCGGTCTACATGTACCTCAAGGGCCTCGCGGGCAACCACTTCGGCCTGGCGGCGACCGCCGCCCTGCTGATGATGCTCGTGCTGATCCTGCTCACCGCCCGGTACGTCCAGCTGCTGGTGCGCACGAAGGAGGCCGACCTGTCATGAAGAAGTCCCTGATCCAGCGGATCGGCCTCGGCACGTTCGGGGTGATCGTGGCCCTCCTGTTCGTCTTCCCGACGTACTGGATGGTCACGTCCTCGCTCAAGACGCCGGGCCAGGTCCTGTCCCCGGACTACGACCTGATCCCGTCCGCGGCGACGTTCGACAACTTCGTCACGGCGCTGACGAAGCCCGGGTTCACCACGTACCTCACCAACAGCCTGATCGTCACGCTCGGCGCGGTGCTGTGCTCGCTCGTCGCGGGGGTGCTGGCCGCGGTTCCCTTGTCCCGGATGCGTTTCCGCGGGCGCAAGGGGTTCCTGCTGCTGGTCCTGGTCGCTCAGCTGGCGCCGTTCGAAGCGCTGCTGATCCCGATGTACCTGCTGATGCGCGACGCCGGGTTGCTCAACCAGCTGCCTTCGCTGCTGCTGGTGTACTTCGCGGCGACGCTGCCCTTCACGTGCTGGATGCTCTACGGCTTCGTCAACGGCATCCCGTACGACCTCGAAGAGGCCGCGATGATCGACGGGTGCAGCCGGGCGGGCGCGTTCCGCCGGGTGACGCTGCCGTTGCTCGCGCCGGGACTGGTGACCACCTCGGTGTTCAGTTTCATCACCGCGTGGAACGAGTTCCTGTTCGCGTTCGTGTTCATGCGCGACCAGGGCAAGCAGACGCTGCCGGTGTGGCTTTCGTCGTTCCGGACGGCGTTTTCCGTGGACTGGGGCGGCATCATGGCGGCGTCGGTGATCTACGCCGTGCCCGCGCTGGTGTTCTTCATCCTGGTGCAGCGCAAGCTCGTGTCCAACCTGACCGCAGGCGCAGTGAAGGGATAAGTGTTGTCTTCACCGGAAAAGTTGGCCGGATCCGTTCTCGTGTCGGGCTTCGACGGCACGACCGCACCGGATTGGCTGCGGCGCAAGGTGGCCGACGGCCTCGGCGGCGCGATCCTGTTCGGCCGCAACGTGGTCGACGACGAGCAGGTGGCCGCGCTGAGCGCGCAGCTGCGGGCGGAACGGCCCGACGTGCTCGTCGGCATCGACGAGGAGGGCGGTGACGTCACCCGGCTCGACGTCGCCACCGGCTCGTTCGTCCCGGGACCGCTCGCACTCGGCGCCGCGGACGACGTCGAGCTGACGGCGTCGGTCGCCGCGGCGCTCGGCGAGCGGCTGGCCGCCTGCGGGGTCACGATCAACTTCGCCCCGTGCGCGGATCTGACGCTCGCGGCGGAGGACCCCTCGATCGGGGTCCGGGCGTTCGGTTCGGATCCGGCGAAGGCGTCGCCGCATGTCGCGGCGTACATCACCGGCCTGCAGAAGTACGGCGTCGCCGCGTCGGCCAAGCATTTCCCCGGGCACGGGGCGGCCACCGACGATTCGCATCACGCGCTGCCGGTGCTGCCCCGGACCGAGGCGGAACTGCACGAGCTCGAACTCGTCCCGTTCAAGGCCGCGATCGCGGCCGGCGTGCGCTCGGTGATGACCGGGCACCTCGTCGTGCCCGCGTGGGGTGCACTGCCCGCGACGCTCAACCCGAAGGCGCTCACCGACGTCCTGCGCGGCGAACTCGGCTTCACCGGCGCGGTGATCACCGACGCGCTCGACATGGGTGCCGTCGCGGGCGAACTCGGCAAGACCGAGGGCGTCGGCCGGGCGGCGGTGCGGGCGTTGATCGCCGGCGCCGACGCGCTCTGTCTCGGCGGTGTGTCGTTCGAAGAGGACGAGCTGAACCGGATCGCGGCGGTCATCGCGGCCGCCGTCGAGTCCGGTGAGCTGCCGCTCGAGCGGCTGGCCGAGGCGTCGGAGCGGGTCGCGGCGCTCGGCACTCCCCCGGTGTCGACGCCGATCTCGCCGGTCGATCACCGGCTCGGCCTGGAGGCGGCGCGCAAGGCGTTGCGGATCCAGGGTTCGCCGAAGCTGGCCGGGCCGCCGCTGGTGATCGACATCGAGACCGAGCCGATCGTCGCGGCCGGGCCGATGCCGTGGGGGCTCGGCTCGCATCTGACCGAACTCGTGCCCGGCACGCGGACGCTCAAGGTCGGCGCGGACGGGATCGCGACCGCGATCGAGGCCGTCCACGGCGCGCGCGACCTCGTGATCGTGACGCGCGAAGCGCACCGGCACCCCGAGGTGCGCGAGTTCCTGAGCTGGCTGCGTGAGTCCACTGTGGACTACATCCGGGTCGAGACCGGCGTGCCGGGACCGGATTCGGGCGACGGCCCGCGGATCGACACGTTCAGCGGGTCCTACGTCAGCCTCCGGGCCGCCGCGGAGTACCTGGCCTGACATCGCGCGTGAAGGCCCCCTTCCCTCGGCTGAGCCGAGGGAAGGGGGCCTTCACGCGCTAAATGGGTTGCGGTGCGGGGACCGGGGTGCTGTAGTCCCTGAAGATCTGTTCCCGGCTCAGGAGATGATCGACTTGGTTGCACGGCTCGGAGTCAGGATCCCTCGCGAACTGCCCGCCGCCCGGCTGACCGGCCTCGCCCGGCGCGCGGAACAGGAGGGCCTGGACGAGGTCTGGATCGTCGAGGACTGCTTCTACGCGGGCGGGATCGCGACGGCGTCGGCGGTGCTGGCGGCCACCGAGAAGATCACCCTCGGCATCGGCATCATGCCCGCCGTGGCGCGGAATCCGGCCATCGCGGCGATGGAGATCGCGGCGCTGGCGGAGTTGTACCCGGGGCGGCTGATCGTCGGGTTCGGGCACGGGGTGCCGAGCTGGATGCGGCAGATCGACGCGTGGCCGAAGTCGGCGCTGGCCGCCTTCGAGGAGACGCTCACGGTCATCCGGCGGCTGCTGGCGGGCGAACGCGTTTCCTTCGAGGGCAAGCACGTCCGGCTCGACGAGGTCGAGCTGGAGTTCCCGCCCGCGCTGCCGCCGAAGCTCATCGCCGGTGTCCGCGGCCCGAAGTCGCTCGCGGCCGCGGGCCGGGTCGCCGACGGGACGCTGCTCGCCGAACCGGCGACACCGGAGTACGTCCGCGCGACGCGGGACCTCATCGGCGTCGAAGGTCATACGATCGCCACCTACAACTGGCTCGCCCTCGACGCCGATCCCGAACGGGCCCGCGAGCGCGCCCGGGCCGACGTCGCTTCCGCGATCGGGCCGAACTCGGGCCCGGCGCTGGAGCCGCTGGACTTCGGCGCCGAACTGCTGGCCGAGGTCGCGGCCTCCACTGACCGGAAGGACTTGGCACGGCGGCTGCGGCCCGAGTGGATCGACCGGCTGAGCATAAGCGGCCCGCTCGACCGCTGTGTCGAGCAGATCCGCGCGCTGTACGCGGCCGGGACCGAATCCGTCATCCTGCTCCCCCTGCTCGGCGAGCCGGAGGAAGAGTCCTTCGCCGCGGCGGGCCGGATCGCTGCGGCCCTGCGCGGCTGACCCCCTACCCGCGTTTAGTCCTCTGAATGCGGTCGGGCGTCGAGGGCCTTGACGACGGCGACCATGTCCTCCCCGCCGAAACCGAGCCGCGCGGTCTCGGCGTAGAGCGCGCGGGACGCCTCGATCAGCGGCAACTCGAGTCCCGCCTCCCTCGCCGCGGCCGCGATCAGCTCGACATTGGCCAGGACGTTCGCGATGGACGCCTGCGGCGCGAAATCCTCCTCGACGAGTTTGGGCGCCTTGACGCGCAGGATCGGACTGGCCAGCTGTCCCGCGCCGAGGACGTCGGCGAGCAGACCGAGGTCGAGTTCGTGGGCCCTGGCGAACCGCACGGTCTCGGCCAGGCTCGTCACGACCGCGGTCAGGTGCACGTTGACGGCCAGCTTCATCAGGAGCCCGTTGGGCACCGGCCCGCAGCGCACGGTTTCCCGGCACATCGGCGCGAACAGCTCCCGGACCTCCTCGATCGTGCCGGGCTCCCCCGCGAGCATCGCGACTAGTTCACCCGCCTCCGCCGGGATCCGCGAGCCGGAGACCGGCGCCTCCACGTACTTCGCCCCGGCCGCGAGGAGGTCGGTCTCGAGTGCGCGGGAGTGGCCCGGCGCCGTCGTTCCCATGTGGACGATCGTGCGGCCCGCCACCCGGCCGCCGAACGCGGGCCCGCCGCGATCGAGCACGGCGTCGACGGCCTCCGCGTCCTTGAGCATCAGGATCACGACGTCGCACCGCGCGAAGAGCTCGGCCACGTCCTCGACCGCCTCGGCCACCCCGTCCGCCTTGCCAGGGGTGCGATTCCAGACGAGCAACGGGATTCCGGCCCGCGCCAGGTTCAGTGCCATCGGCCCGCCCATACTTCCCAGCCCGGCGAAACCGACTCGCGAGATACCCATGGGCCCACTGTGCGGCATGACCGTGCGCGGGCGCGGCCGATGAGACGATCCTGCCGGAAAGCGCGAGGAATGGCCGAGACATGGAGTGCCGCGGCGCCAGCCATCCCGTCCGGCGCCCTCGGCCGGAGCGTGTCGCGAAAGCCACTTTCGGGACATCAGACGTCGCGAAAGTGGCTTTCGCGACACCGTCGCCCCACATGGCCACGGCGCCCTGATATCCCGGCACCGCTGGGGGTTGCGAAAGCCACTTTCGCAACCTTCAACGTTGCGAAAGTGGCTTTCGCAACCTCCCTCGCGACCACCCCAGCCCAGGAGCACGGCTCAGAACGGGTGCTCCATCCACACGTTCGCCTCCACGTACACCCCACAGTCCCGCTCGACGTTCGCGTGCACCGGCGCGATCCCGCCCGGGATCAGGTTGTCGCCGTCGGCGAGTTTGACCCCGGTCCACTCGTGCCAGTCCGCGATCGAGCCGGAGATCGTCACGGCGAACGGGCACACCTTGATCATCCGCGCGCCGAGCCGTTCGTGGGTGCGCAGCCAGCGGTCGGCGAAGAGCCCGTCCTCGCGCCGCCGGACGGCGTAGTCCTCCATGGGCACGTCGGGTTCGTCCTCCTTGCCGATCGGGCGCACGGAGACGATCAGCCGCTTCAGCCCCGTCTCGGCCGCGCGCGCCTTCAGCGCCTTGAGCATCGGCGTGGACAGGCCCGTCCCGCGCATCCGTGGCGCCACAACGACTTCGAGGGCGCACAGGGTGTCCGGCGCGCGGCCGTCCATGAGGTCCTGCGCGGCCCACTGGATCGCCTCGTCCCAGCCGTGCGCCGGCAGTTCACGGCGGTCCTCGGCCGGATAGGTCAGCGGGACCGACAGCGCCCGCGCGATCGGTTCGCCGTCGTCGTCCAGCGCGATCAGGAAGTACCGGGACCAGTGGCGCAGAAACCGTTCCGGGGTGATCATCTTGCCGCTGAACCCGGCGTAGATGAACTCACCGCCGACATCGCCGAGGTTCAGCGCGGATTCGAGGAGATCGGGACGGGACGCAAGATCGACGATTCGCATGCCGCCAAGTCAAGCGAGCCGGTGACCGGCCCGATAGCTGCTTCCGGGCGATGATCAAGCAGGCTGACGCGGCGCCGCCTGCAACCGGGAAAGGACGTCGGTGAGCCTGCCCGCGGCGACGTCCCATTCCTCCAGGACGCTGCTCCGCGCGAGCGCCGACGTCCGCAGGGAATGCCGGAGTTCGGCGTCGAGCGACCAGCGCAGCAATGCCGCCGCGAGCGCCGACGGGTTGTTCGGCGGCACCAGCATGCCGGGGACGCCACCGCCGGGCGCCGTGCCGAGTGCGTCGTGCGCGCCGGCGGTTTCGGTGGCCACCACGGGGATTCCGCGCGCGAGCGCCTCGGCGACGACCAGCCCGGACGTGCCGCCGCGGGCGGGGAGGACGAGCAGATCCGCGCCGTCGTAGACCAGGTCGAGGTCGTCCGGCGGCTGGATGAGGCTGATCCGGGAGCCGAGCCCGAGCCGTTCGACCGTCCAGCGCAACTCGTCGACGTAGGCGGGATCGTGCCGGGTCGCGCCCGCGAACACGCATTTGAACGCCAGTTCGTCGACCATCGAAAGCGCGCGGATGAGCACGTCCTGGCCGTGGCGCGCGGTCATGGGCGCGAGGCACAGCAGCCGCGAGACGCCGTCGGCTCCGGCGGCGAGCGGGGCCGCGTCCGTGCCGGGTGTCGCGACGTAGACCCGCGTCGGGTCGAGGTCGTGCCGGTCGATCAGCTGCCGCGCGAGCCACGGTCCGGTGGCGACGATCATCCCCGTCAGCCGCAGGGTCTCCCGTTCGCACGCGTCGAGCTCGGCGGCCTGCGCGGGATCGAGCGCGGGGTCGTCGGCGAGCGGCCGGTGGACCAGGACGGCCAGCCGTAGCCGCCGCGCGTGCGGGACCACGATCTCCGGGACCCCGCAGGCGACCGTGCCGTCGATCAGGACGACGGTGTCGTCGGGCAGCGCGGCGAGCGAACGGGCCAGTCTCGACCGGGACAGCGGCCCCGGCATCGGCCATTCGCCGGCGATCGGCAGTTCCAGCAGCGGAAGGCCGGTGGCCGGGAGGTTCTGGCACATCCGGCGGTCGTATTCACCGCTGGTGTCCTCGGTGTCCCCCGGCAGGACGAAGACGACCGGTTCGGTCACGCGGACATTCGAGGTGAACACGGTTACCTCCAGATGCGGGCGCCTTATCTGGAGACACGGATACGGAACCCGGTCGGTTCAACTCCGGCGGAAGAAAGTTTCACCCGTTCACGCGGGCGATCGCGGCGACGAGATCGTCACGCAGCCCGGCGCCGACCGCGATGGTGGCCGCCGAACGCACCGTGTGGTCGCCGCCGTCGGTGTCGACGACCACGCCTCCGGCCTCGCGCACCAGCAGGACCCCCGCCATCGTGTCCCACGGCTGATTGGCCAGTATCACGCTCGCGTCGAGTTTGCCGTGCGCGACCCAGGCCAGGTCGATCGCCGCGGAGCCGAGGAAACGGACCCGCTGCACCCGGCCGCCGAGTTCGGCCAGCAGCGCCATCCGGACGCGGTTCTTGACCTCCGCGCCCTCGCCGACCGCGAAGTCGCCGATACTCACGATCGCGTCGGACAGCTTCGTCGCTTTCGAGGCCTCAAGACGCTCTTCGCCCGCGTACGCGCCTTGCCCCTCGGCAGCGGTGTAGGTGACGTCGAGGAACGGCAGGGAGATCGCCGCGACCGTGCTCTTGAGACCGTCGACGAGCCCGAGCGAAACACCGCACAGCGGGATGCCGCGCGCGAAGTTCGCCGTGCCGTCGACCGGGTCGAGCGCCCACCAGAGGTCCTTGTCGCCCTGGTGCCCGCGTTCCTCGCCGAGGATGCCGATCTCCGGCGTCTCGCGCGCCAGGAATTCGCGGACGGCGTCCTCGACGGCGAGGTCGACGTCGGTCACCATATCGCGATCACCTTTGGCGGCAACGGAAAACGACGTCATCGAGCGGATGATCCCGGTCGCCTTGGCGACGGCCTCGCGGGCCACGGACAACAATGCGGCGTGGTCGGTCATATGGGTACCGTAACCGGAATGGACCTGTACCCGACGGCCACGACGGCCGACGAGCGCGCCCGCGGCGCCGAGGTCGCGGTGCTGCCCGTCGGCAGTTTCGAACAGCACGGAGCGCACCTCCCCCTCGCCACCGACGCCCTGATCGCGACGACCATCGCCGGCGCCCTCGCCGCGGCGTACCCGGTGCTGCGGCTCCCGCCGATCACGATCGGCTGTTCGCACGAACACGCGGACTGGGCGGGCACGGTCAGCGTTTCGGCCGCGACCCTGTACGCCGTGGTGAACGACGTCGCGGCCTCCCTGCGCCGTTCCGGCGTACCGAAACTGGTGCTGGTGAACGCACACGGCGGCAACTACGTCCTGTCCAACGTCGTCCAGGAGTCGACGTCGCCGATGGCGCTCTTCCCCGGCGTCGAAGGCTGGCAGGCGGCGCACGACGCGGCCGGGCTGGAGACGTCGCTGGACAGCGACATGCACGCCGGGGAACTGGAGACCTCCCTTCTCCTGCACGCACACCCCGCGCTGGTCCGGCCCGGTTTCCCGGAGGCGGATCACCTCGCCGACGACAGGCGGCACCTGCTCACGGTGGGCCTGCGGCCGTATTCGGAGTCCGGTGTGGTCGGGCGGCCTTCGCTGGCGACGGCGGAGAAGGGACGGCTGGTGCTGGAGTCATTGGTGGAGAGCTTCGGGGACACTCTGGCCGCTCTCGGCTGACTCGATCAGGTCCAGATGCGGCAGGAAGTGGTGCATCCGCTCTTGTTTCGTCCGCAGGTACCGCAGGTTCTCGTCGTTCGGCGTGACCAGCAGCGGCACTCGCTCGCTGATCCGCACCCCGTGCTGTTTCAGCTGGTCGACCTTTGCCGGGTTGTTGGACAGCAACCGCACCGATCGCACCCCGAGGTCGTTGAGGATCTCCGCCGCGGCGCGGTAGTCGCGCGCGTCCACCGGCAGGCCCAGCGCGATGTTCGCCTCGACGGTGTCGAGCCCTTCGTCCTGCAGCCGCATCGCCTTCAGCTTCGCGAGCAGGCCGATTCCCCGTCCTTCGTGACCTTGGGCGTACACGAGGACTCCGGCCCCCTCGTCGACGATCGCTTGCAGCGCGGCGGCCAGCTGGTCGCCGCATTCGCAGTGCATCGAGCTGAAGACGTCACCGGTGAGGCATTCCGAATGGACCCGCGCCAGCGTGCCGGAGGTCGCGACGTCGCCGTGCACCAGCGCCATCTGTTCGGTGCCGTCGGCGTCCAGATACCCATACGCGCGGAAGACGCCGTACCGGGTGGGCAGTCTGGTCTCCACGACCCTCTCGACGGTCATCGGGTTTCTCCTCTGTTCGGTGACTCCTGACGGAACGCACGAGCAGGACGCCCGCACCGGGAAGGCTGGAGAAGAGCGCGAGCACGCCGTAGACGACGGCCACGGTGACGCCCTGCGCCGACCCGAGCCCCGCCGCGCCGAACAGCAGCGCGCAAACCCCTTCGCGCGGGCCCCAGCCGCCGATGTTCAGCGGCAGGCCCATCGCGAGCAGGGCGAGGATCATCAGCGGCAGCAGGTCGCCGACCGGCGCGGTGACCCCGGCCGCGCGCGCGGCGACGACGAACAGCGCGAGATGCCCGGCCAGGGTGGCGGCCGAAAGCAGGCTCACGCCGGGCCAGGTCTCCTTGGTCAGCAGACCGAGCCGGACGTCGGCGAGGGAAACGGCGAAGCCACGGCGCCATTTCGATCCACTGTGGATCCACCGCTTCCCCGCCGTCATCCCGGTGACGATCAGTGTGAGGGCGAGCGCGACGACCACGATCCCGGCGCCCGTGACGACTCCGCCGATCGGCGGCGGGACGACGGAAGGCGCGCTCAGCACGACGGCGACCGAAGCGCCGATGACCGCGATCTGCCCGGCCGTGCGCTCCAGCACCACCGCGCGGACGCCGCGCGGGACGTCACCGGTTTCGCGGCCGTGGTGCACGGCCCGGTTGACGTCGCCGAGGACGCCCGCGGGCAGGACACCGTTGAGGAACAACGCGCGGTAGTACTCGCCGACGGCGCTCGGCAGCGACAATCGCAGACTGAGCCGCCGCGCGACCAGGCACCAGCGCCAGGCGCTGAAAACCGTGGTGGCGAAACCGATCCCGAGCGCGGCGGCGATCCCGCCGGCGTCGACCTCGCGCAGCCCGGCCAGGAACGCACCCGTACCCAGTTGCCACACGAGCACCCCGAGGATGCCGAGCGCGCCGAGGATCCGAAGCCACGGCCAGAACCGTTTCACGCAGGCACCACCAGGAGGTCTTCGTGCTGGATCATCGCGTCCAGCTCACCCGCCGCGCACTGCGCGAGCCGCCACCGCAGATAAGCGTCCCCGTCCGCCGCCAGCTCCGGCCGCTGCTCGCAGGCTGCGCCGACCCAGCCGGTGAGCCATTCCGCGGTCAGCGCGGCCTGTTCGGCCCCGAGCCGCCACGGGCTGGGAGCGCGCCGCACGGTGGCGCCGAGCCGTTCGAAGACGCCGAAGGCGACGTCCACCGCGTCCGGGCCGAGCAGCCATCGGCCGTCGGTCACCCGGCGCTGGTGCGCGTTGAAGGCGTCGGAGATCTCGATGTCGAACTTGTCCTTGGGCGACAGCACCACGCGGCCCGAAACGCTGAGCGTGAACAGGACCGCGCAGCCCGCTTCGACGCAGGCCTCCGCCAGCCGGGACATCTCTTCGGCGGTGAGCAGGTCGAGCAGCGCCGACGCCGCCACGAGCGAGGTTCCGGCGAGGTCCTCCGCGCGCAACTCGGTGATGTCACGCTGTTCGGTGACGACGGTGACCTCGCTTCCGTCCAAAGCGTGGTCCGGAAGGCTGGTGCGCGCCAGAGCGTGGGTGAGCAGGTCGGTGTCGCGATCGTGCAGGATCCAGCGCTGCCGTCCGGGCAGCCGCCTGGCCAGCCAGCGGCCGAGCGAACCGGTGCCACAACCGAGATCCCGGATGACGACCTCATCCTGCCCGCGCAGGAACGCGCGCACCGGTTCGATCAGCTCGGTCGCGCGGGCGACGGCGTCGGCGTCTTCACGCAACTGAAGCCAGCTGGGGGCGTACTTGGTCATGCCGCCGTCCTTTCACTCAGCAGTACGGCGGCGACACCGCGGGCCGTCTCGTCCCAGCCGGTCAGCGTCTCGCGGCGAAGGCGGGCGGAGGCGCGAAGACGGTCACGCAGTTCAGGTTCGGTGAGCCAGCGGCGAAGGGCCGAGGCCAGCGCGTTGACGTCCTCGCCGGGGACGAGCATCCCCGGCACGCTGCCGTCGGACGCCTGTCCGAGGGTGTCCGGCAGGGCGTCGACGGCGGTGGTCAGCACGGGAATGCCGTGTGCCAGCGCCTCGGTGACGACCATCCCGTAGGTCTCCGCGCGCGACGGAAGCACGAGAAGGTCTGCGGCCGCGTACGTCGCTTCGAGCGCTTCGCCAGACCGCGGGCCGGCGAGAGTGAACCGATCGCCGAGCGCGTGTCGCCGCAGGCGTTCGACGTAGCGCGTCTCGCGCGGGATGGCGCCGACGCACTCACAGGTCCACGGGAGTTCCTTGAGCGACTTCAACGCGTCCGCGAGCAGGCCCTGTCCCTTGCGCGGCGTCACGTTGGCGACGCAGACCAGCCGCGTCCCGCTCAGGCTCCCGGAAGCGACTTCGGCCTTGTCGACCCCGGGCGGCACCACGTGCACGCGATGCGGGGCGAGGTCGTGGTGCTCGATCAGCCGCCGCGCCGCCCACTCACTGGTCACGACCACGGCCTCGACCGCGCCGAGCGTCTCCCGCTCCAAGCGGTCCAGCTCGGCGGCGAGCGAAGGCGACAGTCCCGTCTCGTCGGCGAGCGGGAGATGCACCAGCACCGCGATCGACAGCCGTCGCGCCGACGGCTCGATCACGTCCGGCACCCCGCAAGCGACCAGCCCGTCGAGCAGGACGGCCGAACCGTCGGGCAGTTCGGCGAGTTTGCGCGCCAGCACGGTGCGCGCCTCGGTGTCGGGCCGCGGCCAGTTCCCGCGCACGGCGATCTCGTGGACCTCCACCCCCGCCGCGGCGAGGCTGTCGCACAGCCGCCGGTCGTAGACGTTGCCGCCGCTGGGCGCGCTCACGTCGTCGATGTCGTTGGGCAGGACGACGTGGAGACCGGTCACAGCGCACGCTCGTAACTCGCCCACGCGACGTGGGATTCGTGCAGCGAGACGGTGAGCCCTTCGAGTCCGCGCGCCCCCTCGCCGAGCGCTCCCGTGTGGACGCGGTCGGCGAGCCTGTCCGCGATGACCTTGGCGAGGAACTCGGTCGAGGTGTTGATCCCGGCGAACTCGGGCACGTCGTCGAGGTTGCGGTAGTTCAGGTCGGCGAGCACCGCTTTGAGCTCTTCGGTCGCCTTGCCGATGTCGACGACGATGTTGTCGGCGTCCAGTTCGGACCGGCGGAACGTCGCGTCCACCAGGAAGGTCGCCCCGTGCAGCCGCTGCGCGGGGCCGAAGACCTCGCCTCGGAAGCTGTGGGCCACCATGACGTGGTCGCGGACGGTGATACTGAACAACGGACCTCCTCCGAATCGAGCCCTTAACGCGTGTCCTCCATCTGATAGGTCACACGGAGGCAGAGCGTTCCTGGTTCATTCGCGGCCAGACGCGGCAAGACGTCCGGTAGTTCACGGAACAGACATTCCCCGCTGACCAGCACTTCGAATCCTGGATCGGCCAGAAGGCGCAGGGCGAGCGCCAAGCGGTCGGCGTAGTCCCGGTTCAGGCGGCGGGACGGCGAGACCATGCCGACCTGGCTGGAGCGGATCGCCAGCCGCCGGGAATGGAAGTTCTCGCCGAGCGGGACGCTGACGCGGCGGTCGCCGTACCAGCTCAGCTCGATGACCTCGCCCTCCGGCGCGAGCAGCTCCAGTGCGCGCGCGAGCCCCGCCTCGCTCGCGCTGGCGTGCACGACGAGGTCGCAATCGCCCAGCGCGTTCTCCGGTGTCGAGAAGTCGACACCGAGCGCCTGCGCGATCTTCGCGCGGTCCGGGTCGACGTCGATCAGCTGGACCCTGGTCGCCGGGAAACCGGCCAGCAGTTTCGCGACGCTGCTTCCCACCATCCCGGCGCCGACCACGGCGATCCGGTCGCCGAGTTTCGGCGACGCGTCCCAGACGGCGTTCACCGCGGTCTCGATCGTCCCCGCGAGGATCGCGCGCTCCGGCGGGACCTCGCGCGGCACCGGCGTCACCGCCGACGCCGGGACGACATAGCGCGTCTGGTGCGGATAGAGGCAGAAAACGACTTGCCCGGTCAGGTCTTCCGGACCACGTTCGACCACGCCGACATTGAGGTATCCGTACTTCACGGGCCCCGGGAATTCGCCGTCCTGGAACGGCGCGCGCATGGCCGCACGTTGACTGGGCGGGACCTCGCCGCGAAAGACGAGAGTCTCGGTGCCCCGGCTCACGCCCGTGTACAGGGTGCGGACCAGTACGTCCCCGTCGCCGACCGGAGGGAGCGAGACCGGCCTGATCTCACCGTCGCCGGAGCCACTGAACCAGAAGGCGCGTTCCATCGTGTCCTCTCATGTCGGACCCTGGAAGCGGGGTCACCGCCACCATAACGAGGAGGCCTCGTGATCAACCCCGGAGTTTTCCTGGGGGTCCTCGTCCAGCTGGCGCTGCTGGGAACGCTGGACGCCGTCACCGGGCTGGGCCCGCTGGGCTGGCTCGCCGGAGCGGTCTACGGCCTCGCCGTGGGCGGATTCCTGACCTACGGCCTGAACCGGAGCACCGCGCGCTCCCTCGGCCCCGCCGACGCCGTCACGCTCGGCCGGTCCGGGCTGGTCGGCTGCGTGACCGCGCTCGTCGTCGACACCGCGGGCCGGGAAATCGTCGCGATGGTCGTCCTCGCGTCGATCGCGCTCGTCCTGGACGCGGTCGACGGCCAGGTCGCGCGCCGCACCGGAACGGCGTCCCCACTCGGCGCGCGGTTCGACATGGAGGTCGACGCGTATCTGATCCTGATCCTGAGCGTGGTCGTCGCGCAGTCGCTCGGCCCGTGGGTGCTCACGATCGGCGCGATGCGCTACGTGTTCGTCGCCGCGAGCAGGCTTTGGCCGTGGCTGAACGCGCCGCTTCCGCCGAGCATGGCGCGTAAGACGGTCGCGGCGGTCCAGGGCATCGTGCTGGTCGTGGCGGCGTCGACGATCCTGCCGCTCTGGGCCGGTTTCGTGGTCACGCTGGGCGCGCTGGCGCTGCTGACGTGGTCGTTCGGGCGGGACACGTGGTGGCTGCTGGAGCAGCACGCCTTCACCGCCGCGCCCGCCTGATCACGCGTACTGCGCTTCGCCGTTCCCGATCGACCAGTTGACCGCATCGGTCTCGGTGATCGTGACGAGCATGTTCCGCGGCTCGGTTCCCGAGTACTCCTCGGCGAGCTCCGTGATCCGCCGGTACAGCGACTTCTTCTGTTCGTCGGTGCGCCCCGGCCGCATCGTGATCCCGACGAACACGACTCCCTCGTCGCGGTGGATCCCCAGGTAATCGTCGTATTTCAGGATGCTCTGGCCGTTGAGGACCTGGAAGCGGTCGTCGGCCGGGATGCCGAGCGTTTCGACCAGCGCGTCGTGGACGGCGTCGCCGAGGGCTTCGAGCTTGCCGGTCCCGATGGCGTCGATACGGACGAGGGGCATGTCAGGTCTCCTTGGTGGCGAGCAGGCCGAGGGCGCCGTCGACGGCTTTCGCGAACACGTCCGGGGAGTCGGCGGCGCGGGCGAGGATGTACCCGCCCTGCAGCACCGCGACCAGCGCGGTCGCCGTGGCGAGCGGGTCGAGCGTTCGGTCGAGTTCGCCGGCCGCGCGGCCCTCGTCGAGCAGCTCGGCGAGACGGCCGGTGAGCCAGCCGAAGAACTCCTCGACCGGCTTTCGCAGATCCACGTCGGCCATCACGTCGGGATCCTGGGCGAGCCTGCCGACCGGGCACCCCTTGAGCACGGCGCGTTCGCGGCGCAGGTAGACGGTGATGCGCTCGACGACCTTGCCGGGACCGGAGAACTCGGCCTCCGCCCTGGCGCGCAGATCGTCGGCACTGCGGGCGATCGCGGCGAGCGCGAGTTCGGACTTGCCCTGGAAGTGGTGGTACATGCTGCCCTGTCCGGCGCCGGACCGTTCCTGGATCGCCTTCGGGCTGGTGCCGACGTAGCCGCGCTCCCACAGCAGTTCGCGAGTGCTCTCGATGAGCCTTTCCCTCTTGTCCACGAGCTGACCGTACATACTAGTAGGTACAGAAACAAGCTCCGCGCGCCGGGGAGCAAGGGACCTTTGCTATCACTTTCGCGCTTATCCGCAGGTCAGCGCCCACATTCCGCAGCCAGCCGACTAACTGCGCCCACGAGCCGCCGCCGGTCCGTGAAGGCCTCCTTTCCTACTCTGAGAGTCAGGGTCCCGGCAAAGTCGCATAGGTGCTGTTCGGTTCAGGGTCGTGAGTTACTCGAGGCACGCGTCAAGCCCCCGAGTGTCCACAAGGGACACTTTCGGGCGGCTAAATGTCCGATTGATGGCTAGATGTGCGGTTCTCGATGGGGGTCGTGAGTGGTAATGATCGTTCTAACGATCATTACCACTCACGACCCCTTCGAAAAACGCCCGAATCGGGCACTGTTACCTGGAAAGTGTCCGCGTGGACAGGCGAGAAGGTGTCGGCCACTGTGACGAGCCCCCACCGTCATCAGAACCCGCATCGCCACCCACCCCACCAGCGGTTATGTGACTTTGCCGGGACCCTGACTCTGAGGTAGGGAAGGAGGCCTTCACGGACCTCCCAGGCCAGCCTCAAGACCGCGAGCCCTGCCCGAACCGTTCCCACTCCCGGTCCCAAGCCGCCCGCCGCGCCCGGTTCAGCAACTGCCGCGCGACCAGATACCCACCAGCCAGCAGCGTCACCGCGGCCAGCCACACCCCCACCCCGACGCCGATCCCCGTACTGGTCGCGTCCATCGGCAGCACCGGCGGCTCGACCACGGCGCCGGACTCGTCGAGCCACACGGTCACCGCGTCCCCCGCCGAAGCACCGAGGTCGGCGGTCACGAGAGCCTCCTGAAAGGCCCCATCCGGCAACGCCCACCGCGCCGCCACCGAAGCCGTCTCCGCGGAAGGCGTCCCGTCGACGCCGACACGCGCCGGCGGCGCGTCCTCGAGCAGGAAAGCGGTCGTCGAGTGCCGCGAAGCCGTCTCGAGAGCCGAGCGTTCCATCATGGTCGCGTAGGCCTCCGAGCCGGCCGCCGCGGCCAGCGGTACACCGAGCAACGCCGCGACGACGCCGCCGACGAGGATCGCCGCCTCGATCCGGTCCGGGATCCGGGCCAGCGGATTCCGGCCGAGATGGATCCGGCGCCACAGGAACACGAGCCACATGACGGACCTCCTTCACCGGTCCCCCACCGACAAGATTGCGCCGGAAAGAACCGGAGCGACAGGAGGCTTTGGTCCCGTCAGTGGCGCCCACCCGGAACCACGTACGCGGCGGCCGCGCGGTTCATCGCACGACGTGTTCGTACGCGCACTTCAGGTCCTCGACCCGGCCCGGCGACGCGACCAGCGGCCCTTTCGCCCAATCGCAGCCGAGTTCGTGCAGGACCTCCAGCTGCCGCGCGGTTTCGACTCCTTCGGCGACCACGACGAGGTCGACGGCGTGCGCCATCGCCATGATTCCGGCGACGATCGGCTCGGCGTCGCTCGACCGGCCGAGATCGGCCACGAACGACCGGTCGATCTCGATCACGTTCAGATCGAGGCGGCACAGCTGGGCGAGCGACGAGTACCCGGCGCCGAACCGTTCCGCGGTCACCCGCACGCCGGTCTTCCGCAGCGCGTCGACCGCGTCGGCCGCGTCCTTCAGCGCCGTCTCGTCGACGTCGAGGCTCAGGTCCTGCGGCCCCAGCCCCGCGGCTTCCAGGGTTGTCTGAACCACTTGCAGCAGCGCGGGATCGCCCAGTTGGCGGACCGAAAGACTCACATTCACATTACAGTGCACACCATGATCGGCACGCCATCGAGAGATCTCGCGGGCGGCCTTGGCGAGAACCTCCGCCCCGATGACCGTCAAAAGATCGCCGTCGTCGGAGATCTCGGCCAATTCCGCCGGATCGATCGGTCCGCGCTCCGGGTGATCCCAACAGGACTTCGCCTTCACCGCGACCATCTCACCGGTCCGCAAATCGACGACGGGTTGATAAACGGTCTCGATCAGGCCTTCGGCGACGGCGTTGCGCAGATCCTGCTCCAGCGCGAAACGGTCTTGTACTCGTTTCCGCATGATCGGCGCATAGAACGCATATCGCCCCGGCCCGAACGTCTTGGCCTGATACATCGCCAAATCGGCGTCTTCCAGCAATTCGTCGGCGCTGCGCCGATCGCCTGGTTCGGCGATCACTATTCCAATACTCGTATTTATATGCAGTTCGCGGCCGTGCACGGTGAGCGATTCGGCGAGCCGTCGTTGCAGGTGGTCGGCCAGCGCCCGCACCTCGGCGGCTTCGGTATAACCGGTGGTGATGACCAGGAACTCGTCCCCGCCGAGCCGTCCGACCAGGTCCGAAGGCCCGGCGGCGGCCCGCAGCCGGTCGCCGATGATGCGCAGCACCTGGTCGCCGACGGTATGACCGAGCGAATCGTTGATGATCTTGAACTTGTCGAGGTCGATGAACATGACCGTGGTCGTCCGCACCGGATCGGCGATCGTGCGGCGCAGGCGGTTCAGCGCGAGCGTGCGGTTCGCGAGCCTGGTCAGCGGATCGTGGGTGGCCTCGTAGGCCAGCCGTTCGCTGATCGCCCGCCGCTCGGTGATGTCGGCGAAGGACGTCAGCACGGAGGGCACGCTCTGCCCCGGCGCCATCAGCGGACCGGAGGTCAGCGAAAGCCATCGGTGCGCGCCGTCGCGCCGCCGCACCTGCACGACCCGTCCGGTCTCGACCTTCCCGGAACGCCGCACCCGCGCGGACGGCAGATCGTCGACGGGCACCGGGGCGCCCTGCTCGTCGTGCAGCCGCAACGTCCGGCTCTCCAGCCCGACCAGGGAACCCGGCGGCACCCCGGCGATGCGGTGCGCCGCGGAGTTCGCCAGTTCGATCCGCCCGCCGGGGCCGACCAGCAGCACTCCTTCGTCGAGCGTCTCGACGACGGTGGCGAATTCGGCTTCGGCCCGGCGCTGCGCGGTCTCGTCGGCGCACAGCAGCACGTAACCGTCGAACATCTCGGCCGCGGAGACCCGCACCGCCAGCGCCGTGCCGTCGGCGCTGTAATGCGTGGCCTGCACGACACCGCCCGCGGCGACGACCTGCCGCGGGCTCATCGGCGCGCCGACGACCTCGGCCACCGGGACCCCGATGACCTGGTCGAGATCGTGCCCGTAGACGGCCTCGGCCGCCGGGTTCCAGCTCGTCACCAGCCCGTCGGGGGAGGTCGCGATGATCGCGTCGCTCGCGTGCCCGACCAGCGCGGCCTGAAACCGCAGACCGGCCTCGGCCGCCTTCTGCGTGGTCAGGTCGCGCATGATCACCTGGTACGCGGGCTTGCCCTCCCACGTCGTGAGCACCGCCTGCGATTCGACGGTGACACTTCGGCCCTGGAGGGTCCGCAGCGTCATCTCGGTCGGCTCGCTGAACGAGCCGGGCGAAACCAGGGAGCCGATCCGTGCCAGCAGCGCGTCCTGCGAGCCGGCGTCGACCAGATCCGTGATGTGCATCCCGATGATCTCGGTCGACACGTTCGCGCCCACGAAGCGCATCGTGGCCGAGTTCACGAAGACGACTTTGCCCCGCTGATGGACACAGATCCCGTAAGGACTCGCCTCCACCATCGTGAGATATTGCGTTCCCAATGCGCCGCCGTCGGAATTTTGCTCCAAAAGGCGGTACCCCTGACCGAGAAAGGCGAGCGCGGGTTCGCCACGCTGATCCCTCTCGGCGGACAACTCGGTCAGCAGACGGACGAGCGACGCGTGCCGGTCGGGTTTTCCCACCGTGCGGGTCGCGGTGCCGTTCGCTGGCGAGGAATCCTGATCCGAGGGCCGGTGGGTGTCGGGAGTCCCACCGTCGAGATCGTCAGGATCCATCTGATCCAAACCCCCTACTCGACTGATGTAGCTTCCGATTAGATCACTAAATCGACGTAGCCGTCCTCCTCGGACAGCTGATCGGTGCGGCTATTCCACCCCAGCGTTGACTGAATGTAGTTGAAGGGAAACACGTGCGGAGCAAAACAGACATCTGCGGCATCGGCGCCGTAACCGCCTACGGCTGGGGGCGCGAATCACTGTGGGAGGGCCTCGCGAGCGGCGTCCCCTGCGCCCAATTCGCCGAAGGCTTCGGGGAAACCCCCGATCAACCGGGCTGGGTCGCGCACGTCCCCGAGGGCGGACGGGCCAGGGACGGCAGCCTGCACGCGCGGGCCCTGCTCGCCGCGGCGCGGGAGGCGATCGAGGACGCCGGCGCGCGGGGCTGGACGCCGGGACGCCGGGTCGGCGTCATCTCCGGCGGTGTCCGCGAGGACCTGCGCACCTGGGACCGGCTCACCGAGATGGGCGAGCAGCTCATGTACCGGCGCGAATTCATCGGCATGATGCCCTCGACGCCGATCGCCACGCTCATGGCGGAGTTCGGATTCCACGGCCCTTCCATGGCCACGTCCGCGATGTGCGCGACCGGCAGCGCCGCGGTGCTCACCGCGAAGATGTGGCTGGACGCCGGCATGGCCGACGACGTGGTCGTGGTCACCACGGATCTGTCCGCGACCAGGCCGATGGTGCGCAACTTCGTGCACTGCGGGGTGGCGGTCACCGATGTGCCCCCGCTCGAGGCGTGCCGTCCTTTCCAAGAGGGCACAAGGGGTTTCACCTTCTCCGAAGCCGCGGTCGCCGTGGTGCTGACCCAGCGGAAGACCGAGTCGTACGCGACGCTGCGAGGCGGCGCCATGACCCACGAGGCGCACAACGCGATGGCGCTCGACCCCGATCCGACGAATGCGGTCGCGGCGGTGACCGGGGCGCTGGAGAACGCGAACGCCGCGCCGTCCGACGTCCGCTACCTGAACGCGCACGGGACCGGCACGAAACTCTGCCACCGCACGGAATCCCAGATCCTCGAAGCGGTCTTCCCCCGGGAGACCGAGATCTACTCGATCAAACCGCTGACCGGGCACAGCCAGTCGGGCAGCGCGCTGACCGAGATCGCGGCGATCTGCCTCGCGGCGGAGCGCGACCTGGTCCCGGCGCCGAAACCGGTGGCGGAAGGGCATGCGCAGCTGATGGAGGGGCCGTCACGGCCCGAAAGCGGGCTCACCGTCAAGACGTCGATCGGGATGGGCGGCTACGTCGCGGCTGTCGTGTTGGAGACCGCCTAGCGAGCAATTCGATAACACACGGTCTCAACGTCGTCACGAACCGTCATTTTCGGTGCTCAGCTGGTCGATACTTCCGAGTAGCGACAACGCACCGAGCACGGAGGCGACCATGAGCCCGCGAACGGCGACCGACAACCTCGTCCACAACTACCTGTTCTTGCGGCGTGCCATAGGTTTCCTCGGGATCGGACTGCCCTTCGTGCTGGTCTTCGGGAAGCTGGTCGTCGACGGCGGCGGCCTGCTCAACTCGATCAGCGGGTACTACTACTCGGGAATGCGGGACGTCTGGGTCGGCGTCATGTGCGCCATCGGCGTCTTCCTGTTGTCCTATCGGGGTTACGGCCGGGTCGACGACATCGCCGGGAACATCGCGGCCGTGGCCGCCGTCGGGGTGGCGCTCTTCCCCACGACACCGGCGAACGGCGACCGGACGGACGAGATCGTCGGCCTGCTGCACCTCGGCTTCGCCGCGGTCTTCTTCCTCACCTTGGCGTTCTTCTGCATCGTGCTGTTCACCAAGTCGGACAAGGAGATCCCCGGTGCCCGCAAACCCGCGCGGAACCAGCTGTACGTCGCGTCCGGCGTGATCATGCTGGTGTGCCTGGCGTTGATCGTGCTCTGCGGGCTCGTCTTCGACGATCTGACGAAGGATCTCTACCCGGCGCTGTGGCTGGAGTCGATCGCGATCCTCGCGTTCGGTGTCGCGTGGCTCACCAAGGGCGGGACGCTGCTGCCCGACAAGCCGGTGACGGCGGGGACCCGCGTGACGGCCTGACTTGCACCGGCCAAGGTAAAGGAACCTTTGCACTCGGCCGGGTCGTTGACGCCTTATGACCGATCGCATCGCATTCCGCCTCGGCCGCCGCGACCTGCTGGTGGTCGCGGGGATTCCCGGGGCCGGCAAGACCACCCTGCTGTCCCGGGCGGCGACCGGCGCCCTACCGGTGCTCGACTCCGACCAGGTCCGCGCGCGGCTGCGCGGACGGCTGCCGCCCGCGTTGCCGTACCGGTTCTACCGGCCGGTGGTCCACCTTTGGCATCGCGCGCGGGTCATCCGGTTCGCGCTGGCCGACGGCGGCCCGCTGATCGTGCACGAGCCGTCGACCCGCGCGACGACCCGCGGGCTGCTGGCCCTGCTCGGCTTCGTGAGCCGCCGCCCGGTCCGGTTGCTGTGGCTCGACGTCAGCCCGGAGGACGCCCGCGCGGGCCAAGTCGCGCGCGGGCGCGTCATCCGGCGGCACTCGTTCGCCCGCCACGTCAAGAGGGCCGAGAAGGTGCGCCGTGCCCTGCGCGAGGGCTGGGTGCCGTCAGGCTGGCACGGCGCGCGGATGGTGACCCGTGAGGTCACCGGGGCGCTGCGATTCGTCACCGAAGAGGAGCCGGGGAGAGACCGCTCAGGCGACGTCCGGCTCCTTCGCGTCGAGCGGCCCGCAGCGCCCGCCGTCCGCGCCGGCTAGCGGCTCCGGCTCGGGTTCGTCCGCGGGCACGGGACGGTTCGGGTGCGGGTTCAACGGCGTCCAGCGGATGCGTACCGGCATCGTCGTTCGTCCTTCCACTCCGCGAACCCCTCTTCACCGGGATACGGATGCGACGGGCGATCGGTTCAGATGCCCACGTAGTTCTCGGCGAAGAAATCCTGGTGCGCGCGGGAAACCCGCAGGCTCTCCAGCCGCGCGTCCCGCAGGGCCCGCTGGAAGACGGCCTCGTCGTCGTATCCGGCGGGGCCGTGCAGAAGGTTGATCATCCAGAGGGAGAACTCCTGCGCGCGCCAGATCCGCGGCAGGCATTCGGCGGAGTAGCGGTCGAGTGCCGTCGTGTCGCTCTCGGTGTGGGCTTCGATCAACGCGTGCGCGAGGATCTCGGCCTCCATCAACGCGAGATTCGCGCCCTTCGCCGCGGCGGGACTGATCAGGCTCGCCGCGTCCCCCGCGAGGAACAGGTTCCCCCGCTGGATCGTGTCCATCACCCGCGAAGCCATGTCCACGATCCGGCGTTCGATGATGGCGCCGCGTTTGAGCTCGCCGTAGCGGTCGGCCCGCATCCGCACGTGCAGTTCGTCCCAGATCCGGTCGTCTCCCCAGTTCTCCGGATCCTCGCCGCGCGGTACTTCGAGGTAATAGCGCGTCACCGTCGGCGTCCTGGCCATATGCCCGGCGAATCCGCGTTCGTGGATCGCGTAACCGATCGCGGACATACTCGGCGGCGCCTCGGCGAGGATCGCGAGCCACGAGATGTCGTGGTCCCGCCGGAAAACCCGGGCGGGCACGGATCTCAGCGAGATCCCGCGCCTGCCGTCGCAACCGGCGATGTACTTGGCACGCAAGAGAAGATCGTCGGCGATGACCGTCGCGTCCATCCCCGACACCGAGGTGACCTCGGCCCCGAACCTGATCTCCCCGCCACGGGCGAGGAATTCCGCGATCAGGTCGGTGACCAGGAACTGCTGCGGGTAAACGGTGTGCACCTCGCCGTTCCCGAGTTCGCTGTACCTGAGCTCGAATTCGGCTTGATCATTACGGAAGGCACAGGTGTCGTGTCTCAGGCCTTTCTCGATCAGCCCCGCGGCGAGCCCGTTCTCGGTGAGCACACGGACACTGTTCGCGGCGAGAAAGCCCGCCCTGGCCCGGTTTTCGACATGCTCACGGCTGCGGCGTTCCAGGATCACGCAGTCGATTCCGGCGGCCCGTAACAGGTTTCCCAGCACGAGCCCCGCCGGACCGGCCCCCACGATCAGTACGTCGGCATCGATCTTTCCCACGAAAGCCCCCAGTACCTTCGCCCGCCCCCAGTGCGGTCCAAGGTACACAAAACGCCGTGGCGTCGTGGGCGTTCAGTCCTTCTGAGCGCGCGCCCTCGCCCTGCGTTTCCCTTCGTGCATCGCCACGACGCGGGCGATCGGGATCGTGTGCCCTTGTTCGACGAGGTCGGCGGGCAGCGTCTGCGGCTCCGGCATCGACTCGGCCCACGGATCCTTGTCCCCCAGGAGACCCGGCGCGGTGTGGACGGTGAAATCGGCGGGGACCACGTTTTCGAGCTCGTCCCAGGCCACCGGGAACGACACCGTCAGCCCCGGCCGCAACCGGGGGCTGTACGCCGCCGCGACCGTGTTCCCGCCCGCCCGGGTCGAATCGAGGAACACTTTTCCCTCGCGGTCTTCCACGATGTACGCGGTCGTCGCGACCGCCGGGTCGACCTGTTCCGCACGGGCGGCGAGGGCACGGGTCGCGGCCGCGACGTCTTCGAAGCCTTGCCCCGGCGTCAACGGGACGAAGATGTGCACACCCTTGGAACCACTGGTCTTCACCGCCCCGGCGAGCCCGGAGCCGGCGAGGGCCTGCCGCACCAGCATCGCGGCCTTCACGACGTGGGCGAAGTCGTCCCCCGCGGGCGGGTCGAGGTCCAGCACCAGGTGGGTGGGGCCCGCGTCGACGTCCGCGGTCATCAGCGTCGGGTGGTATTCGACGGCGCGCTGGTTCGCGAACCACAGCAGCGTCCGGCGGTCGTCGCAGAGCGCGTACGACACCTGCCGTTTCGACGTCTCCGCCCACATCCCGTACCGCTTCACCCAGCCGGGCGTGTATTTGGGCAGGTTCTTCTGCATGAACGGGTCTTGGCCGCGAAGGATGCGGATGACCGAAAGCGGCCTGTTCTCCAAAACCGGGAGAATGCGGCCCGCGACGGCGTCGAGATAGTCCACCAGGTCGCGTTTGGTCGCCCCCTCGAACAACGGCTGGTCGAGGTTGGTCAGCTTGACGCCGTCACGCTCCTCATCGCTCATGAGGTGAGCGTGGCACAAAAAAACTCGTGAGTGGTAGTGACCGGGTCACTACCACTCACGAGAGTCGGTACCTAGCTGATGTTGGCGTCGATGCAGGCGTAGAAGGCGTTCGCCGTGTCGTAGACGTTCCAGCGGGCGAGGATCTTGTGCCGCCCGCTCTGCTGCAGGTTCACGCTGTGCGTGACCGTGGCACCCGGCTGCGCGCCGCCGTCGTTGAAGCTGGCGACCTTGGCGCCGTCGACGAAGTACTCCCAAGTGCTGGTGCGGTGGCGAGCCGTCAGCGTCCACCGGAACGTGGTGGTACGGCCGAGGGAATGCACCTTCCAGCCCTTGCTGTCGTCGTTGAGGTCCGCGAAACGGCCGACGCCGCCGTTACAGCTCATGAGACCCTTGGGGCCCTCGACACTTTGCGGCTCCCATTTGATGGAGCCACAGGAAACGGTGTTCTGCGCACACTGCGCCTGCCTGCTCGCAGGCGAGGAAACGTAACCGTGCGCGCTGGCGGTGCCCGCCGGGATCGCGACCAGAGCCGCCGGCACCATCGCCGCACCTGCCGCCAGGGTCAAAAGCCGTCGTTTGAAGCTCATGCCTACCCCTTTCCCAATCTCTACACCCACCGCCGACTCGAGATTCCTGGGTCACAGCGAGCGAAATACCAATGAAGGTCGGGACACATCCGCCGAAGCGCCGAGCAGGCGAATGTGGTCTAGACCATAATTGGTTCAGACGACTCGGTCAAGAGTAACCAACCGGGCACTTGGAGTCGTGAAGATCGAACAGGGGTTGTCAAGCCGGAGGTTCAGCCCGCACCCAAACAGACGAACGGTCGCCGGAACGGATCAACGGCGACGGTGTCCGCCAAGGCCGTCGCCGGTCCGGCCCCCTCGGCGAGTCCGCGGTGGTAATCGTCCATCGCGGCCGCCGCGGCCTCGTCACCGACTCGGCTCAACGGCGCGATCACCGTCCGCGAACCGCTCGCGAGCAACGCGCTGGCGAAACCGAGGACCTCGTCGCCGGGCCGGATCCGGTTCAGCGCCAGTTCACAAGCCGCGAAGACGACCTGTGCAGGCGGCTGCGCGAGCCCGGCCATCTCGTGCGCGAAGAGCGTGCCGTCGGCCAGTTCCAGCCGGGAGAACAAGGCGTTCTCGGGTTCGTGCGCGCCGTGTGCGGCGATGTGCGCCAGTTTCGCGCCGTCCAGTGCGCGCAAGACGGAGGAAACTGTCGCGTCGGCCCCGGCCAGCGTATGCGCGGCCAGGTAATGCGTGGCGAGTTTGTCCAGCTCACCCCTGGTCCCGACAAGACCGGGCCCGCGGACGAGGACGACCTTCCGCGCACGGGGCATCGCCGCGCGCTCCGCGCCCAGCCACGCCGTCGCCGACGGGGCCACGACGATCGGCCGCGACCGCAGCGCCGGCAGCACTCCCCAAGGAACGGCGAACAACGGGCCGGTCGGCACGACGACCAGACCCCGGTCCCCGAGCAGCGCCTCGAGCGGCCTGATCAGCTGGGCGTCCAGCCGTTCCGCCTGTTTGCGCGCCGAACCGAGCACCGCCTGCACCAGCGGCGCCGGCAACCGGTCCGGTGCGAGGGCGTCGAGATCGATGTTCAGCATCCGCGCGGCCTCCGCCGCCCGCTCGGCCGAACCGAGCCGCACCAGTTCGCATCGGCCGCCGACGACGACCATCGCCACCAGGTCGTCCCCCGACGACGCGAAACTCACCAGCACGCGTTCGCCCATCTCCTCGGCCACCTCCGCGAGCCGCGCGACCGGCCGCGGCCTCCCCCAGCGCCCCGTATGCCACCCGAGCCGGTGCGCCTCGCGCAACCGCTCGGCGTGCTTCGAACGCAACGCCGCCGTCGGATGGCCGTCGTGCTGCGCCTGGTGGATCGCCTGATCGAGCCCGCGGACCTCACCGACCCGCTCAGCGAGCTCCGGATCGGCCGCCACAACAGGTTCGTACCGGTAACTTTGGGCGCGGGTCCGCTCCGTCCAGCCGAACAACCGGGCCGCGTCGGCACGCTCCAGCACGATCTTGACGGCCAGATCCGCCAGCTCCCTGCCGTGCAGCGCCGTCCCGGACACCAGCTCGATGCCGCCCATCCGATCGCGGACACGGTCGAGTTCGGTGAGCCCGGCCCGGATCTCGGCCAGCGCCCTGGTCTTGTCGCCCTCGGCCACCGCGAGTTCCGCACGGCAAAGCCTGCGCAACATCCGATAATCGACGGAGGTCAGCCGTCCCGGCCGTGGAATCCGTTCGAGCAATTCGGCGGCACGTTGGCGTTTTCCCTTGCGCAGCTCGACCCGGACGGCCAGCATCCGCGCCAGCGCCGCCTGATCGGCGAGCCGCGGCATCGGCATCCCGTTCGCCGCCCGCAGCGCGCGGGACGTCAGGGTCGGCGGGATCACGTTGGTGCGCAAGGCTTCCTGCACGTCGGCGCGGAGGCCGACGATGGTCGCGTTGGCGACGCAGGTCTGGCAGCCCCACCGAAGCGTGCGACGCCGGGCCGAAGCCGCATACGTCCGCGCGAGCTCCAGGTCATCGGTCATCAACGCGGCGGACGCGCGGAACAACTCCACCCCACCCAGATCTCTCGTGATGCTCCGCTGTTCCAGCATCACCGGCAGGATCTCGTCGAGATGCGCTCCGGCCTCTTCGGCCAGACCCGCGGTCAACAGCGCTTCAGCCCGCTCCCACCTCAGCAGCGGCGGGATGTCCAGGTCGAGCGAGCGGTAGATCCTCTCGCTTTCGTCGTAGAGCCGCAGCGCGGCGGGAACGTTACCGACACGGAGTTCCAGCGTGCCCAGCGGACGGCGTACATCCGCCGCCTCGGCCCGCAGACCGTTTCGTTCCGCGAGTTCCACGGCACTGGCGAGGTCTCGCCTGGCCCGCCGGACGTCACCCAGCCTGGTGTAAGCGAGTCCCCGAGTGGTCAAGGTGCCCAAGTACGGGCCGAGTGACACGGAGGAATCCTTTTCCATGGCCAGCGCGGCCTCTTTGTGCGCCAAGGACGAATCGAAGTACGCCGTGCTTTCCTCGTTCCGTCCCACCGCCATGAGCAGGAGTCCGTAATTGTGGTCGAGTTGGCCACGCAATTCCGCATAAAGCCTGGGATCGTCCACCGCCTTCAGCAGAAGCCGGACGTCGTCCAGACCAGCGAGACCGGAAGCGACGCCCCCGCTGGTCTCCGACCCCACGGTCGCGATACTCGAAGCGAGCCGGATGCGGGCGGCGAGCCAGTCGTGCCTCATCCGTTCGGGGACCGGATGGATCGAATCGAGCAAGGCCATCCCCCGGCGAAGCAGGAGAATTCCTTCGCGCTGACGGGCCGAACACGCGGCATCGATACCGGCGCGCTGGAGTTCGCGCGCTTTGCGAATGACCTCGGCCTGATCGAGCTGTGTTACCGCCACTGATCTATGACAGCACACTCCGTAGCCGAGAGTCGCCCGCCACCGGTTCGAAACCGGGTGACGGGCGGACCACTTCAGCCAGGAGCATTGCTCAGGGAGTGGGCGGCGGCGTCTGAGCGCATCCGCCGGGGCAGTCCCGGACCCGTCCATTCTGGTGCTCACAGTCGGGGCTGTGCTGGTGTTCCCCCTGGTCGGGCTTGGGCTGAGCCGGGTCGACCGGCTCCTCCTCGCCGATGGGGTCCTTGACGTCCGTAGGCGTCGACATGTGACGATCTCCTCCCCTGATGATCTTTCTTTGTCGTACCAGGCAGCCTCGCTACGACGGCCCCCTCTGTTCGCAGGCCCTCTTCCTGCGAACGGGGCAATAGTGCCACAACGGAGCAGTGATCGGGAGTTTTTACCTACACTGAGTCATCGTCGGCACCCGAAAGAGGGACGCCTGGTTAGCGAGCCTCACGACCTCCGCCGAATGGCCGCGCCGCCCCATGCGAAGACCGCGAATCGAGATCATTCCACTGCGCCATCCGGCCTAAGATCCAAAACTTCTTGCGGCACAAGGGTTTCCGGCCGCCGAACCGGGGAACTCGCGACCTGTCGGGGGTTGACCGGCGAAACATCCGGAGGAGATAACGATGCCCACGTGGTTGGTCATCATCATCGTCATCGCCGCGATCCTTGTGGTGGGCGTGGCCGCTTGGTTCGTACTCGCGGAACAACGCAAGCGGCGATTGCGCGACACGTTCGGTCCCGAATACGACCGGGCGGTCGAGGAACACGAAAGCCCAAGGGAAGCCGAGCGTGAGCTTTCGTCGCGAGTGAAACGACATTCGGATCTCGACATCCGGCCGCTGCCGGAGACCACAAAGGACCGGTACGCCCAGGAATGGGCGCTGATCCAGGAACAGTTCGTCGACCGTCCGTCCGGCGCCGTCGTCGAGGCGGACCGGGTGCTGGTCTCCTTGATGGCCGAACGTGGCTACCCGACCGAGGGGTACGACCAGCAGCTCGCGGATCTGTCCGTCCGGCACGCGAACGCGTTGCGGCACTACCGCGCCGGACACGACACCCTGGTGCGCCATCGGGAATCCGAAATGTCCACAGAGGACATGCGCGAAGCGATGAAGCACTACCGCGAAGTGTTCGAAGATCTGTTGACCGATGCCGGCGAAGGAGCGGAAAGCCATGGAAAGCAGGCCCCTGGAAACCGAGGGAACGGAACGCGTCGCGGGGACGACGGATCCGCTCGGCGAGGAACGGACCGCTGACGAGCAGGCCTTGAGCACCGAGGACCTGGTGGCCACCGATTCCGGACGCACCAACGAAGACGAGGCGCAGACGTTGTTCGCCGACGCCGACGTCGACCGATTCCGCGAGAGCTGGCAAGGCATCCAAACGGCCTTCGTGGACGATCCGCGGCGGGCGGTCAAGGAGGCCGACGAACTCGTCGCGGTCGTGATCCAGAACCTGGCCACGACGTTCGCGGACCACAAGAAGGAACTGGAATCCGCGTGGAGCCAGGGCGAACCGGCGACCGAAGATCTCCGGATCGCGCTGCGCCGCTACCGGTCGTTCTTCAACCAGTTGCTGAGCGCGTAGGCGAAACCTCGTGAGTGGTAAGGGCGGTTAGAACCGTCCTTACCACTCACGAGATCGGGCCGGAGTCATTCAGGCGCCAGTGGTCGATCCAGGCCGCACGATCATCAGTACCGTCACCACGGCCCAGAGCAGATTGAACATCCCCGTGTACATCGCGACCCGCCCGGCCGTGAGCGGTTCCGACGGCGGTTCGGTGTCCAGCGCCGCGAGGATCGCGTTCTGCCCCGGCAGGACCAGCAACGCCAGCACCCCGGCGGCGGCCGCGGTGAGCACGATCGACACGATCACCCACATGTCGCCGAAGACCCGCATGCTGCCCGCCGTCGCCAGTCCGAAGAACGGCACCGCGATACCGAAGATCGCGTAGACCCGGCAGATCCGGTTGAGTGCGCGGAGCACGGACAGTCCGGAACCCGGTTCGGCGAACGCTTTGCGCGCGGCGGCGGGGAACATGCTCGCCGCGACGGTGACCGGACCGACCGCGATGACGGCGGCGAGCACATGGAGAATCAAGAGGATTTTCGACACGCCACCGAGCCTATGATCGTCACCCAGGCCTCCGGTACCGGTGTTTTCGACAGATGTCGCAGGATTCCGGCCATCCGGCTACGTCCGGCGACGTACGCGGAGTGCCGCCTGTGAACGGATGTGGCGACGGCCTCTCCCGCGACACCATTCGTCACCATGAACCTTCCCGTGGACACAGACGAACTCACGAAACGGTACGGCGAGCAACTGGCCGTCGACCGGATGAAGCTGACCGTGCTGCCCGGCGAGATCTACGGTTTCCTCGGCCCGAACGGCGCGGGCAAGACGACGACGTTGCGGATGCTGCTCGGGCTCGTCCGGCCGACGTCCGGCAGCGTCCGGCTGTTCGGCAGGCCGCCCGGTGACCTCGACGGGGTCGGCGCGCTGATCGAATCACCGGGGTTCTACCCGTATCTGTCCGGTTCGGACAATCTCAAGGTGCTGGCCCGGTACAGCGGAACGGATCCGCTCCGCGTCGGCGAGGTCCTCGCGATGGTCGACCTCGCCGACCGCGGCAAGGACCGGTACTCCACCTACTCCCTCGGTATGAAGCAGCGGCTCGGTGTCGCGGCGGCGCTGCTGAAGGATCCGCGGCTGCTGATCCTCGACGAGCCGACCAACGGGCTCGACCCGGCCGGGATGGCCGACATGCGGGTGCTGATCCGCAGGCTCGGCGCGGAGGGCTGCACCGTGCTGCTGTCGAGCCACCTGCTGGGCGAGGTCCAGCAGATCTGCGACCGGGTCGGCATCGTCTCGCGTGGGCGGCTGGTCGCGGAGAACACGGTGGCCGAGCTGCGCGGCGGCACGGTGCTGCACATCGAAACCGACGAGATCATGCGCGCCGCGGACCTGGTGCGGCACTGGATCGGCGCGGAGAACGTGCGCGCGAGCGGGACCGGTCTCGACCTGACCGTCGACCCGGAGCGCGCATCGTGGCTGAACCGCGAACTGGTCACGGAAGGGATCCCGGTGCGCGAACTGCACGTCCGCGAACGGGATCTGGAACAGGTCTTCTTCGAGCTCACCGGAGAGGTGGCAGGTCATGTGGGGTAGTTGTACCGCCGAGCTGGCGAAGCTCGTCCGGCGTCCGGCGAACTGGTTCATGCTGGGGATCGCGGTCGTGCTCGGCCTGACCTTCACCTATCTGCTGCCGCTCGCGGGCGCGGCGGGTTCGTCGAGCGGGGCGCCCGGTACCGACCGCGGGCTGGCCGCGACGCTTCCGGCGAATCTGGTCGGCAACTCGATCGGCGGGCTGCCGGTGTTCCTCGGGGCGATCCTGCTCGTGCTCGGGGTGCTGGCCGTCGGTACCGAATACGGTTGGGGCACGTGGAAGACCGTGCTGACACAAGGACCTTCGCGGCTGACCGTCTACAGTGGAAAGTTGTTCGCGCTGGCCGTCGCGTCCCTGACCGTCGTGCTGACGAGCTTCGCGACCGGCGCGGTCACGAGCGCGCTCATCGCCTCGTCGGAGGGCGAGCCGATGAACTGGCCGTCGTTCGGCTCGCTGCTGACGGGGATCGGCGCGGGCTGGCTGATCGCGATGACCTGGGCGGCACTCGGTGCGGCGCTCGCGATCGCGATGCGCGGGGTGGCGCTGCCGATCGGGCTCGGCCTGGTGTGGCTGCTGGTGGTCCAGAACCTGCTGTTCGGGGTCGCGGCCCCGCTGGTGGACTGGGTCGGCACGCTCCAGCTGGCGCTGCCGGGAGCCAACGCCGGTTCGCTGGCCGCGTCGCTGGGTGCTTCGGGCGCGACGCCGGGGATCGGGGAACTCGTCGGTGTCTCCCAGGCGACGCTGGTCGTGGCCGGCTACCTGGTGGTCTTCGCCGGTCTCGGCGGCTGGCTGCTGCGGCGCCGGGATGTCCTCTGAACGCGCGTGAAGGCCCCCTTCCCTCGGCTCAGCGAAGGGAAGGGGGCCTTCACGCGGGATCAGGCGAGGGCGTCGAGGTCCGCCAGGACGTCCGCGGGCAGCTCGAGTTTCGCGGCGGCGATGTTCTCGTGCAGGTGCAGCAGCGACGACGTGCCCGGGATCAGCAGGATGTTCGGCGACCGCTGGAGCAGCCACGCGAGCGCGACCTGCATCGGCGTCGCGTCGACCCGGCGGGCGCAGTCGTCGAGCACGCCGGACTGCAGCGGCGTGAATCCGCCGAGCGGGAAGTACGGCACGAACGGGATGTTGATGGCCGCGAGGGCGTCGAGGAGCCCGTCGTTGGCGCGGTTCGCGACGTTGTACTCGTTCTGCACGCAGACGACCGGCGCGATGGCGCGGGCTTCCTTGACCTGTTCCGCCGAAACGTGGCTCAGGCCGAGGTGCCGGATGAGCCCCTGCTGCTGAAGTTCGGCGAGAACCTCGAACGGCTCCGTGATCGAGACCGGGATCGGGAAGACGCCGTGCTCCCCCGCGAGCCGCAGGTTGACGACGTCGAGCACGTCGACGCCGAGGTTGCGCAGGTTGTCGTGGACCGCGGACGTCAGCTCCTCCCGTGAGAGCGCCGAAGGCCAGCCCTTGTCCGGAGTCCGCTTCGCGCCGACCTTCGTGACGATGTGCAGGTCGTCCGGGTACGGGTGCAGCGCCTCGCGGATCAGCTCGTTGACCGTGTGCGGACCGTAGAAGTCGCTGGTGTCGATGTGGGTCACCCCCAGCTCGACAGCCTCGCGGAGGACGGCGATCGCGGTTTCGCGGTCGCTCGGCGGCCCCCAGATGCCGGGGCCGGACAGCCGCATGGCGCCGTAGCCCATCCGGCTCACGGTGAGATCGCCGAGGGTGAGGGTGCCGCCTGGGCTCATGATCGCTCCTTGTGCAAGTGGGTTCGGCTCACCTTATGCAGGCTCGCCCGTCCTGGCGCGTGCGGGAAGGGAGCAAGGGACCTTTGCTACCACTCGGGGCTCTGACCTGCGCGAACGAGCAGACCCACGAGCTGGTTCGCCAGTCCTTCGGTCAGCCCGTCGACGAACATCACGTGGCCGGCGGGCGCTCCGCGTTCGGCCAGGACCGTCGCCACGGCCTCCCCTGGGTTCGCGTAGGGCCACAGCCCCGCGACCAGGATGAACACGGCCTTCGCGAAGTACGCGGCCGCTTCTGCGTCGAGCGGGGCATGGGCGCGGACGAGACCGGCGAGCCGTTCGGTCCGTTCACCCGCCCGGTTCTTGAACGTCCGCGCGGTCTCCACGGAGATGTTGCGTTCGAGCACGGCGGCCATCGTGCTGATCAGCTCGCACAGCAGGCGCTGTCGCGAGATCGACGTCGCGATGACAGCCGCGACACGCTCGCACGCCGGCTTCGCGTCGTCAGGAACGCTTAGTTCGGCGTCGAGTTCGTCGAGCCACGCAACCCAAACCGAATCGAGGACTTCCAGGAAGACCGCCTCGCGACTGTCGAAGTACCGCAGCACGTTCGACTTCGCCAAGCCCACCCGGTCGCTCAGTTCTCGCAGGCTGATCCGCGAGACGGGCCGCTCGGACAGGAGTTCGCGCGCCGCACCGAGGATCGCCGCGCGCCGGGCCTCGACCTGTTCCGGCCGCCGTGCGCGCTGGAAGTCGGGGGCCACGCGCCGCACGGTACCAGGCCACCCGGCTGTTATTCGGCGTTCGCGGCCCTCCTGGCCTGCACCCGCTTGTAGCTCCAGATCAGCAGCGCGAACAGGATGAGCCCGGACAGGATCAGGCTCGACCCGGTGCTCCAGCCCCCGAGCGGCAGCCCCGGCACGAGGCCCCACACGACCCCCGCGGCCAGCAGCCCCAGCCCCGCCAGCACCGATCCCGCGATACGCAGCGGCGACGAAACGCTGTCCTCGGCCGCCTTCATCGCCCTGTCGCGGATCGGATCGACGTACTTCTCCACCACGGGGAACTCCGAGGCCAGCACGAGCAGACCCGCGAGCACGAGCAGCAGGCCCGGCCCGGGCAGCACGAGGAGCGCGATGCCGACCAGCAGGAGAACGCCGCCCGCGATCAGGATCAAGACCTGCTTCACGGGTTTTCCAATGCCCACCATCGTCTCCTCGCCGTCGCCTTTCCCTCGATTGTGCCGGTCGGGCCGGAAACGCGCTGGTCCTGCCGGGTGGCGCTAGGAGTTCCGCCAGAGCGACTCGTGCTCCCGCCGCTCCGGTGGGTCACCCGGGAGCGGCTCGACGGCGCCGGCACGCAGGCCCGCGACGGCGATCGCGACCAGCCGCCGCCGGACGTTCTCGTCGTGATCCACCTCCGGCACCGGACCGCGCCTGCTGAACTGGCCGATCAGCAGGGAGATGTCCAGGGTCGTGACATCGCCGCGCAGGACCCCGGCGGCATGCGCGCGAGCGACCACCTGACCCGCGAGGTCCTGCGCGATCCCGGTGGCCTCCCACATCTCCTCGGTGGCTTCGATTCGCCCGGCGAGCGGCGCGAGGGCGCCGAAGCCGAACTCGACGCAGCGCTCGATGTACCTCGTGAGACCTTGCCAAGGATCATCGACGGCCAGCCCCTCCCGGGCCGCGTCCGCGACGTGCGTCAAGGAGTCGACGCAGAGCCGTTGCAGCAGTTCGTCCTTGGTGCGGTAACGCCGGTAAAGGCTCCCCATCCCGATCCCGGCGCGTTCGGCGACCGCCGAGACGGGCGCGTCGAACCCGCGGCTGATGAACACCTCGCGCGCGGCTTCGAGCAGCTTGCGGCTGTTGCGGGCGGCTTCGGCCTGCCGTCCGCGTCGCGGCGGAGGGGAACTCGTCATGCCCGGATCCTAGCCCTTGCGGAGTGATTCGCTCCGATATAGCTTAACGGAGCGAATCACTCCGATAAAATCCACGAGGAGCTCACATGTCCCGATCCGAAGTCGTGCTCGTCCTCGGCGCGACCGGCAACCAGGGCGGCGCGACCGCACGCCACCTGCTCGCCCGCGGCCGCCGCGTGCACGCGCTGGTCCGCGACGCGGGCAAACCCGAGGCCAAAGAGCTGGCGAGACTCGGCGCGGTCCTGATCGAAGGCGATCTCGACGCACCGGCCTCGCTGCGCGCGGCGATGACCGGTGTCGACGGCGTCTTCAGCGTGCAACCCTTGGCATGGGAGGAAGAAACCCTCGCCGCCGAGGTCAGGCGAGGCCGTTCGGTCGCGGACATCGCCGCGGAAACCGGCGTCGGGCACCTGGTCTACAGCTCGGTCGGAGGCGCCGAACGCGAGACCGGTATCGACCACTTCGAAAGCAAGGCGGAGGTCGAACGGCACATCGCCGCGCTGGGCCTACCCGCGACCCTGCTCCGGCCGGTGTTCTTCATGAACAACCTGCTGCACTACGCCACCCCGCCCGCCGGCGAAGACCGCGTACTGGCCCTTCCGGTGGATCCCGCGAAACCGATGCAGATGATCGCCGCCGACGACATCGGGTTCTTCGCCGCGACGGCGTTCGAGGACCGCGAAGGCCTCCTCGGGCAGGCACTCGAAATCGCGGGCGACGAACTCACCTTCCCCGAGGTCGCGGCGAGCTACGAGCGGGTCACCGGGGTCCCGACCCGCTTCGAACCGAAGCCGATTGAGGACCGCATGTTCGAATGGTTCGCCGAGAGCGGGTACGCGGCGGACGTCGCGGGGCTGCGGTCGCGCTATCCAGGACTCACCCGATTCGAGGACTTTCTGCGCGAGAACCTCTAGCGACCTGTCTGTTTCGGACGAGACCGTTCGTCGGGGTGACGGAAAGACCAGCCAAGGAGGACTGATGCGCTACCTGGCGCTGATCTGCGGAAGCCCGTACCCCGGCGCGGACGACAGTGACCACCCACTGGACGAAAAGACGCAGGCGTGGGTCGACGAGATGACCGCTCGCGGGGTCCGGCTGTCCGGCAGCAGGCTCCGGTCGGCGGCCACCGCGACCACCGTCCGCCACCGCGACGGCGAACTGCTCGTCTCGGACGGGCCGTTCGCGGAAACGAAGGAACAGATCCTCGGTTACGACCTGATCGAGTGCGCCGATCTCGACGAGGCGATCGAGATCGTGTCGAAGCATCCGGTCGCGAAGTTCGCGACCATCGAGATCCGGCCGCTCTGGCCGACCCCCTGAAGCGCGTGAAGGCCCCCTTCCCTCGGCTGAGTCGAGGGAAGGGGGCCTTCACGCGCTTTTACCGCACCCGACCTGCGGAAGTGATAGCAAAGGTCCCTTGCTCACTCCCCCGCGCGCAGCAGCTGCTCGAACGGCACGAACCCGCTGTCCGGAGCCGGGGCCGTCCCCTCCGCCGACAACCGCGAGGCGAACTCCCGCCCCGCCCGCGAAGCCCGCGTGTCGAGGTCGCCCGGAGACGCCCAGTCCGACGAAGCCGCGTACACCGCCGTCGCGACAGGCTCGGCGCGAAGGTAGGCGAAGAGCGGACGCAGCGCGAAGTCGAGCACCAGCGAGTGCCGTTCGGTTCCGCCGGTCGCGCCGAGCAGCACCGGCTTCCCGTCGAGCGCCTTCTGGTCCAGCACGTCGAAGAACGACTTGAACAGCCCGCTGTACGACGCGGTGAACACGGGCGTCACGGCGATCAGGCCGTCCGCGGTGGTCACCTTGTCGATGGCCGTGCGCAGGGCCGGGGAAGGGAATCCGGTCAGCATGTTCTTCGTGACGTCGACGGCCAGGTCGCGCAGTTCGATCACCTCGATCTTCGCGTCCGGCAGCACCGACAGGGTCGCCGAAGCGAGTTTGTCGGCGAGCAGCCGCGTCGAGGACGGCTGGCTCAAACCCGCGGTCACGACGGCGATCGTGGTCATACCGTCACCTCCGAACGAAGAGAAGCGTGCGTGGGAGCCTCGGGCACGTGCGCGGGGCGAAGCGCGTCGAGTTCCTTGCGCAGCACCGGAATCACGTGCTCGCCCAGCAGGTCGAGCTGTTCCAGCACGGTCTTCAGCGGCAGTCCGGCGTGGTCCATCAGGAACAGCTGACGCTGGTAGTCGCCGAAGTGCTCGCGGAAGGTCAGCGTCTTGTCGATCACCTCTTGCGGGCTGCCGACGGTCAGCGGCGTCTGCTCGGTGAACTCCTCCAGCGACGGCCCGTGCCCGTACACCGGCGCGTTGTCGAAGTACGGCCGGAACTCCCGCACCGCGTCCTGCGACTTCGGCCGCAGGAACACCTGACCGCCCAGGCCGACGATGGCCTGGTCCGCCTTGCCGTGCCCGTAGTGCTCGTACCGCTCGCGGTAGAGGTTGATCAGAGCCTGGAAGTGCTCCTTCGGCCAGAAGATGTGGTTCGCGAAGAACCCGTCTCCGTAGTAGGCGGCCTGTTCCGCGATCTCCGGGCTGCGGATCGAACCGTGCCACACGAACGGCGGAACACCGTCGAGCGGGCGCGGGGTCGAAGTGAACTCCTGCAGCGGCGTCCGGAACTTGCCGGACCAGCTGACCACGTCCTCGCGCCACAACCGGTGCAGCAGGTGGTAATTCTCGATGGCCAGCGGGATGCCCTGGCGGATGTCCTGCCCGAACCACGGGTACACCGGGCCGGTGTTGCCGCGCCCCATCATCAGGTCGACGCGGCCGTCGGCGAGATGCTGCAGCATCGCGAAGTCCTCGGCGATCTTCACCGGGTCGTTCGTGGTGATCAGCGTGGTCGAAGTGGAAAGAATGATCTTCGACGTCCGCGCGGCGATGTAGCCGAGCATCGTCGTGGGCGAAGAAGGCACGAAGGGCGGGTTGTGGTGCTCGCCGGTCGCGAAGACGTCGAGGCCGACTTCTTCGGCCTTGAGCGCGATGCGCACCATCGCCTTGATCCGCTCGTACTCGCTGGGCGCCTCCCCGGTGGTCGGGTCGGTCGTCACATCGCCCACCGTGAAGATTCCGAACTGCATGACCTGCTCCCTGGGCCGGGGTTACGTTGCTTGAGCGTTCAACCTCACGCGCGCAAGAAGTATTCCAGACCATCGGCGCGAGCTGAAAGGGTGACTTGATCGGCCCGGAAAGTGGCCGCCCTCACACTCGAATCCATGTGGCTCACCTCCCTGCTTGTGACAACGTTGACATTCGCTCTCACGCCGGCCACCACCACTCCCGAACCCACCGTCGCGGCGACGATCTGCGCCAAGTACTGCGACAGCCGCGACCCCGCACTGGCCGTCGGCGAAAGAAGACCCGGCACGACGACCGTCTGGGGCCGCGGCATCACGCTGCATCTCTCCGACGGGGACGACATGGGCTGGGGCAGCATCGCCGACGGCGATCCCGGCGACGAGGTCTGGCTGGACCGTTCCTTCGACGGCGGCCGCACCTGGGCGGGCGACAGCCGGATCGGCGACACGAAGATCCCCACCGGTCAACGCGGCTGGCGGACCCTGATGTTCAACGTCGACGACCCCGCCACCCACCGCTTCGGCGCCCTGCGCGCCTGCGGAAAAGCGAGCAACCGGCCGGAAATCGCCTGCACGCCGTGGTTCCGCACCACGGTCGCCGCGAACAATCGCACCGAAGCCGCCGCCACCGCGCTCATGCAGTTCTACGACAACGGCACCGGGCTCTGGCAGACCACGGGCTGGTGGAACTCGGCGAACGCGCTCACCGCGATCCTCGACTACAGCACCAGGACCGGCTCGCAGAACTACCGCTACGCCATCGCCAACACCTTCGATCGCAACCGGGGCAACAACTTCACCAACGAATACATCGACGACACCGGCTGGTGGGCGCTCGCCTGGATCCGCGCCTACGACCTGACCAAGGACCGCCGCTATCTCGACACCGCCATCATCTCGGCGGACTACATGTACTCCTACCGCGACGGGACCTGCGGCGGCGGGCTCTGGTGGTCGACGGCGAAGACGTACAAGAACGCCGTCACCAACGAGTTGTACGTGAAGGTCGCCGCGTCACTGCACAACCGGCTCCCCGGCGACACGCTCCAGCTCGCGCGGGCACGCGAGGTCTGGGACTGGTTCCGCGCCAGCGGCATGATCAACGGGAGCGGTCTGGTCAACGACGGCCTGAACTCCTCCTGCGCCAACAACGGGCAGGCCGTCTGGAGTTACAACCAGGGCATCGTCCTCGGCGCGCTGGTCGAACTGAACCGCGCGACCGGTGACGCCGCCCTGCTCACCACGGCCCGGCGACTCGCGGACGCCTCCACCACGACGTCGCTGCTTCACTCGAACGGACTCCTGCGCGACCCGTGCGAGTCCGGCGACTGCGGCGCCGACGGGCCGTCGTTCAAGGGCGCGTACGCCAGAGGTCTCGGCGAGTTGGACCGGGCGCTGGCCGGCAGGCCGTACCGCGCTTACCTGACACGACAGGCGAACTCGACGATCGCGAACAACCGCACGTCGCTCGATCAGCACGGCCTGCGCTGGGCCGGACCGGTCGACAAGATCGACGCCGCCCGTCAGCACAGCGCGCTGGAGGTCCTCACGGCAGCTCTCTGAGTACCGGATCCGGGACGTGCAACCAGGCGCGGACCTCGGTCTCCTTCTCGTGCACGAGCACCTGCCGGTAGCTCATCGTGTCGAGACCGGGGCCGCCCTGGTCCTGGACGTCCTCGTGGAACCGGTCCGACACGAGCACCACCACGGGCGACTCGTCCGGCGCTTCGGCGAGCGCGTCCCGCAGCACCCGTGAATCGAGCAGGCGGGCGAGCAGCACCTTCGGCCGTCCCGTCACGCCGTACTCGTCGAGCGCGATCTCGCCGGCGTGGATCGCCACCCGCACGCGGATCCGCAGGCCGGGCTCGGTGACGACGTTGTACCTGGCGAGTTCCGCGGTCAGCCGGGAAACGAGCGGATACACCAGGCGGAACTTCGGGAAATGCGGGGGGACCACGACGATCATGCCGTCGCCGGTGTCGCGTTTCAGGCAGGCTTCCCAGGCGATCCCGCTGGTCTCGAAGGCGCCGGCCAGGACGCCGAACAGCATCCGCCGGACCTGGACGAAGATGTCGCTGCTGCGCCCGACCTGGCCGAATCCGGCGATGTCGATCGAGAACAGCCCGCAGTGCATGCCGGACTCGACCCACGCCGTCGGCGGCGGATAGAGGATCTTCTTCCGCAACAGCGCGAGATGGACGCAGGTCCCGGTGATGAACAGGATGGTGCCGAAGAGCCAGGCGAACGAGAGCGCCGCCTCCGACTCGCCCTCCGTCGCCGCCCGCTCCAGCAGGAACGTCATCCCGACCGCGATACCGCCGTAGCCCAGCACGAACAGCCACAGGACGGCACGCCGCAACCGGATCGCGGCGTGCGCCACCGGTAACAGCGCCAGCATGCCGAACGACCCGACGACCACCACGAAATACCAGAGACTCACGACGCGTTGTGCGGTCGAGACGCGTGTGGGACCGGTTCCGACGGCCACCTTCTTCCCCCCGTCACCGTGTGACACCGGGAACGATAACGCCTCATCCAAGCCCTGAGGAAGCGGCTTTCCCCAGCCGTGACCCGGCCAATGGGACGGCGTGATCCGCCACACCCGGGGCTCGGGAGGACGAAGCTGTCGGAGGGGACGGATATCCTCCAGTACGGTGTCGCGTTGAACACCACCTCCACGAGCTAGTTCGCGAGCCATGACTCCAGGAGAAGTACCCAGTGACTGCTGAGACCCTGTACGGGGCCGACGACCTGACGCATCTCGAGGGTCTGGAAGCGGTCCGCAAGCGCCCCGGGATGTACATCGGTTCCACCGACAGCCGCGGCATCAACCACCTGTTCTCCGAGGTCGTGGACAACTCGACCGACGAAGGTGTGGCGGGTCACGCCACGAAGATCGTGGTCACCCTGCACGCCGACGGCAGTGTCCAGGTCGACGACGACGGCCGCGGCATCCCCACCGGCACGCACGCCAAATCCGGTTTGTCGGGTGTCGAGCTGGTGCTGACGAGGCTGCACGCGGGCGGCAAGTTCGGCGGCTCGGGCTACAAGACCTCCGGTGGCCTGCACGGTGTCGGCGCTTCGGCGGTGAACGCGCTGTCGCACCGCTTCGACGTCACGGTGAAGCAGAACGGCAAGGTCCACCAGATGTCGTTCGCGCACGGCGTCCCCGGCGTGTTCGACGGTCCCGGCCCGAAGGCGAAGTTCACCCGCAAGTCCGGGCTGAACATCACCGGCAAGATGAAGCGCGGCGAGCGCTCCGGCACGTCGATCCGGTACTGGTACGACGCGCGCTACTTCGAAAGCGGCGCCGCGCTCGACGTCGAAGGTGTCCGCACGAAGATGCGCAACACCGCCTTCCTCGTCCCCGGCGTCACGTACGTGCTGCGCACCGCAGTCGACGACTCGATCAGCGAAGAGACCTTCCACTACCCCAACGGCCTCGCCGACATGGTCGACTTCCTCGCCCCGGACAGCGAGAAACCCGTCTGCGGCACGCTGATCATCAACGGCGAGGGCACGTACAAGGAGAACGCGGCCGACGCCAGCGGTGTCATGCAGTCCAATGTGGTGCGTCACGCGGAGATCGAGGTCGCGCTGCGCTGGGGCACCGGCTACGAGCGCACGGTGGAGTGCTTCACCAACACCATCCGCAACGTGCACGGCGGCACGCACCGCCGCGGTTTCGACCGCGCGGTGCTGAAAGCCTTGCAGGACGCCATTTCCAAAACCCGCGGGCTGCTCAAGCCCAAGGAGGACATGCCGACCGTCGAGGACGTGCTCGAAGGCATGACGGCGGTCGTCCACGTCCGGCTGCCCGAGCCGCAGTTCACCTCGCAGACCAAGGACGAGCTGTCCACCGCCGGCATCACCCGCGTCATCCAGGGCGTCGTCGACAAGCACATCCGGTCCTGGACCGAAGAGCGCAAGACCAAGTCCGAGGCGAAGATCGTGCTGCAGAAGGTGGTCGACGCGGCACGCGTCCGGCTCACCCAGAAGCAGCAGAAGGACGCCGCCCGGCGCAAGACCGCGCTCGAAGGCGCGGCCATGCCGCCGAAGCTGGTCGACTGCCGCACCACCGGCGTCGCCCGCAGTGAACTGTTCCTCGTCGAGGGTGACAGCGCGCTCGGTTCGGCGCGGATGGCGCGCGTGTCGGAGTACCAGGCGCTGCTTCCCTTGCGCGGCAAGATCCTCAACGTCCAGAAGGCGTCGCTCGGCGACACCTTGAAGAACGCCGAGATCGCCTCGATCGTGCAGGTGCTCGGCGCGGGCAGCGGGCGCACGTTCGACCTGTCGACCATGCGCTACGGCCGGGTGATCCTGATGGCCGACGCGGACGTCGACGGTTCGCATATCCGCACGCTGCTGATCACGCTGTTCGCCAAGTACATGCGGCCGGTCATCGAGGACGGCAGGCTCTACGCCGCGATGCCGCCGCTGCACAAACTGGTCACCAAGGGCCGCAATCCGGAAACCCATTTCACCTTCACCCAGAAGGAGATGGAGACCAAGTACGCGGCGCTGGAGCGGGCGGGCAAGCAGATCGTCACGCCGGTGCCGCGGTTCAAGGGTCTCGGCGAGATGGACGCCGACGAACTGTGGGACACCACGATGAACCCGGCCACCCGCTCGGTCCGCCGCATCACCCTCGACGACGTCGAAGCCGCGGAGAACGCGCTCGAACTGTTGATGGGCGAGAAGGTCGAACCCCGCCGCAACTGGCTGGTCGAATCCTCCGACCGGGTCGACCGCGAAGCCATCGACGCCTGATTTCGTTGCTATTCAAGGAGCTTTGAGCAATGGCACGCCGTAAGGGCACCACCACCAAGGTCGACCCCTCCGCGTTCGACAAGCCCGGCGCGAACGTCTTCGACAACTCGCTGAAGACGGAGATCGAGGATTCGTACCTGGAGTACGCCTACTCGGTCATCCACTCGCGGGCGCTCCCGGACGCGCGGGACGGGCTGAAGCCGGTGCACCGCCGGATCATGTACTCGATGAACGAGAACGGCTACCGGCCTTCGCACGCGTACGTGAAGTCGTCCCGCGTGGTCGGCGACGTGATGGGCAAGTACCACCCGCACGGCGACACGGCGATCTACGACGCCATGGTCCGGCTCGCGCAGGACTTCTCGCTCAACGTCCCGCTGGTCGACGGGCACGGCAACTTCGGCTCCCCCGACGACGGCCCGGCCGCCTCGCGGTACACCGAGGCGCGGCTGTCCCCGGAGGCGATGCTGCTGGTCGGCGAACTCGGTGAGGACACCGTCGACTTCCGGCCGAACTACGACGGTTCGCTCGAAGAGCCGTCCGTGCTGCCGGCGGCGTTCCCGAACCTGCTGGTCAACGGCACCTCCGGGATCGCGGTCGGGATGGCGACCAACATGATCCCGCACAACCTGACCGAGGTCATCGGCGCGGCGCGGTGGCTGATCAACCACCCGAACGCCACCCTCGACAAGCTGATGGAGTTCGTCCCGGGCCCCGACCTGCCGACCGGCGGTTCGCTGCTGGGCCTCGACGAGGTCCGCCGCGCGTACGAGACCGGCCGCGGCGTCGTGCGGATGCGCGCCAGCGCCGAGACCGGACCGCTGGAGGGCAGCCGCGGCCGCCAGGCGATCACCGTCACCGAGCTGCCGTACGGCGTCGGCCCGGAGAAGGTGATCGAGAAGATCACCGACGAGGTCAACAAGTCCAAGCGGCTCACCGGGATCGCCGACGTCAAGGACCTCACCGACCGCGAGAACGGCACGCGGCTGGTCATCGAATGCAAGGTCGGCGTGAACCCGCAGGCGCTGCTCGCGGACCTGTACCGGCTCACGCCGCTGGAGCAGTCGTTCGGTATCAACAACCTCGTGCTGGTGGACGGGCAGCCGCAGACGCTGGGACTCAAGGCGCTGCTGGAGGTCTTCCTCAGCCACCGCTACGAGGTCGTCACCCGCCGCACGCGGTACCGGCGCCGCAAGCGCGAAGAGCGGCTGCACCTGGTCGACGGTCTGCTGATCGCCCTGCTCAACATCGACAAGGTGATCAAGCTGATCCGCGAGAGCGAGAACGCCGCGGCCGCGAAGGACGGCCTGATGAAGCGGTTCAAGCTCTCGGAGATCCAGGCGACGTACATCCTGGACACCCCGCTGCGGCGGCTCACGAAGTACGACCGGATCGAGCTCGAAGCCGAGCAGGACAAGCTGCGCGAGGAGATCGCCGAGCTGTCGAAGATCCTCGACGACGAGTCGGTGCTGAAGAAGGTCGTCTCGGCCGAGCTGGCCAAGATCGCCAAGGACCACCCCACCGAACGCCGCACCGCCCTGATCGACGGTGACCTCAAGGAGGTCCTCGCCGCGTCGAAGCCGTCGGGGCCGCTGGAGGTCGCGGACGATCCGTGCCAGGTGATCCTTTCGGCCACCGGGCTGGTCGCGCGGACGGCGGCGGAATCGGAGGAGGCGTCGGAAGTGCGGCGCCGCAACGGCCGCGTGAAACACGACTCGGTGTCCGCGGTGGTCCATTCGACCGCCCGCGGTCAGGTGCTGCTGGTGACCAACCGCGGCCGCGCGTTCAAGACCGACGTGCTGCCGCTGCCGGTGCTGCCCGAGCAGGCGGGCACCGTTTCGCTGCGCGGCGGGATGGCCGCGAAGGAACTGGTGCCGCTGGAGAAGGGCGAGCGCGTCATCGGGCTGGCCCCGCTCGGCGAACAGGCGGCCGGCTCCCCGGGTCTCGCGCTCGGCACCAAGCACGGCGTCGTGAAGGTGTGCGCGCCGGAGTGGCCGGTCCGCTCGGACGAGTTCGACGTGATCAGCCTGAAGGACGGCGACGAGGTCGTCGGCGCCACCTGGCTCACCGACGGCGAAGAGACGCTGGCGTTCCTGTCCTCCGAAGCGTCCCTGCTGCGCTACCCGGCTTCGCTCGTGCGGCCGCAGGGCCTCAAGGGCGGCGGCATGGCCGGGATCACCGTGCGCGGTGAAGCGGAAGTGGTCTTCTTCGGCGCGATCCGCACCGACGACGCCGAACACGGCGAGCCGATGGTCGTCACGGCGACCGGCGCGAGCGTGAAGGTGACCCCGTTCAGCGAGTACCCCGCCAAGGGCCGCGCGACCGGCGGTGTCCGGGCGCAGCGGTTCCTCAAGGGCGAGACGCGGCTGGTCGTCGGTTGGATCGGCCCGCGTCCCGCCGGCGCCTCGCGCACCGGTGACCCGGTGGAGCTGCCCGAAGTCGACGTCCGGCGCGACGGCTCCGGCCACGCGCACCCAGGCCCGGAGGTCGTCGGCCACCTGATCGAACGCGACTGACCCCATGCCTGGAGCCGTAACTCGCCCGCGACGCGAGTTACGGCTCCAAGCACGCGAGTTACGCGCTCAAGCACGCGAGTTACGCCTCCAGTCACGCGTGATGCGGATCCGGGCACGCGTGAGCTCGGGCCCGAAGTGGTAGCAAAGGTCCCTTGCTCTCCTCAGCGACCCAGCAGGCCCTTCGCGATGTGCGTCACCTGGATCTCGTTGCTCCCCGCGTAGATCATCAGCGACTTCGCGTCCCGCGCAAGCTGCTCCACCCGGTACTCCGCCATGTACCCGTTCCCGCCGAACAGCTGCACGGCCTCCATCGCGACCTCGGTGGCCGCCTCCGAGGAGTACAGCTTCATCGCCGAAGCCTCGGCCAGCGTCGGCATCTTGCCCGCGCGCAGGGTCTCGATCAGCTGGAAGACCATGTTCTGCACGTTGATCCGCGCGACCTCCATCTTCGCCAGCTTGAGCTGGATCAGCTGGAACCGCCCGATCTCCTGGCCCCACAGCTTCCGGTTCTTCGCGTAGTCCACGCAAAGCCGGTGGCATTCGTTGATGATCCCGAGCGCCAGCGCCGCGACGCCGATCCGCTCGACGGCGAACCCGGACTTCACCTCGGCCTTGCTGTCGCCGTCGCGGCCGGTCTCGGATTCGCCGAGCAGCCGGTCCCGCCCGAGCCGGACGTCGCTGAAGAACAGCTCGCCGGTCGGCGAGGACATCATGCCCATCTTCTTGAACGGCTTGCCCTGCGTGAGCCCGGGCATGCCCTTGTCCAGCACGAACGTCAGCACCTTGCGGTCGCGAACGGCGGCGCCGTCGCCTTCGTCGAGCTTCGCGTACACGATGATCGTATCGGCGTACGGGCCGTTGGTGATGAACGTCTTCTGTCCATTGAGGACGTACTCGTCACCGTCGCGCCGCACCGACGTCTTCATCCCGCCGAAAGCGTCCGAGCCCGAGTCGGGTTCGGTGATCGCCCACGCGCCGACCTTCTCGAACGTCGCCAGCCCGGGCAGCCAGCGTTCCTTCTGCGCCTGCGTGCCCTTGGTCAGGATCGTCTGCGCGGTCAGCCCGATGCTCACGCCGAGCGAAGCGACGATGCCGAGGCTGACCCCGGCCAGTTCGCTCACCGCGATGAGCGCCATCGCCTCCTGCCCGCCGAACGCCAAGCCGCCACCACCGGAGCCGCGCTCCTGAGACAGCAGTTTCGACACCGATTCCCGCGCGAGCGCGTCGATGCCGAAGGACGCGAACATCTTCCGGATGATGTCGTACGGCGGCAGCGTCCCGCTTTCCAGCGCGTCGAGGTGCGGCCGGATCTCCTTGTCGACGAACTCCCGGATGGCGTCCCTGATCAGCAGTTCGGTCTCGGACCACTCGATCACGGCAGCCTCGCGGCGATGTCGTCGATCTCCCAGGCGGCTTCGGTTTCGATCACCTTGACGTCGTGCCAGCCCGCGAGTTCGGAGATCGCGCCGCCCTGCACCGCGAACACCTTGCCGGTGAGCGGGCATTTCTCGGTCGCGAGGTAGGCCACCAGCGGCGAGATGTTCGCCGGGGAGAACGCGTCGAACTCCCCTTCCTCGACCTCCTGCGCGAAGATCGCGCCCATGCCCGGCGTCGCGAGGGTGAGCCGCGTGCGCGCGATCGGCGCGATCGCGTTGACCCGCACGCCGTAGCGTTCCAGTTCCTCGGCGGCGACCAGTGTGAGCGCGGCGATCCCCGCTTTCGCCGCGCCGTAGTTCGCCTGCCCCGCGTTCGGCAGCGTGGTCCCGGACGCCGAAGCGGTGTTGATCACCGAACCCGCCACCGATTCGCCGGCCTTGCTCGCGGTCTTCCAGTACGCGGCCGCGTGCCGCAGCACCGCCGCGTGCCCCTTCAGATGCACCGCGATCACGGAATCCCATTGGGACTCCTCGAGTCCGGCGATGAACGCGTCGCGCAGGATGCCCGCGTTGTTCACGACGACGTCCAGCCTGCCGAACTCACCCACCGCCTGCGCGACCAGCTCCTCCGCGCCCGCCCAATCGGCGACGTTGGCCGTGTTCGCCACGGCCTTGCCGCCGGCCGCGCGGATCTCGTCGACGACTTCCTGTGCGGGCCCGGTGTCGCTGCCGCTGCCGTCGTTCGCGCCGCCGAGGTCGTTGACCACGACGCTCGCGCCTTCCCGCGCGAACAGCAGCGCGTGCTCGCGGCCGATCCCGCGTCCGGCGCCGGTGATGACGGCGACCCGCCCGTCGAGTGCTCCCATGGCTTTTGCTCCTACTCCGCGAATTCCGCGAGGCCGTCTTTGATCACGACGGTTTCACCGACGGTGGTTTCGAACGCGTAGCTTCCGCCACCCGCGCTCCAGATGGACGTCGTCAGGTCCTGCCCGGGCAGCACCGGTTTGGCGAACCGCACGGCGAACCGCTTCAGTCTGTCCACATCGGACCCGGCGACCTCGGTCAGCAGCGCCCAGGAGGTGAACGCCATGGTGCACAAACCGTGCGCGATGATCCCTGGCAGTCCCGAATCCTTCGCGACCTCTTCGTCGAGGTGGATGGGCATGGGATCGCCGGCCGCGGGCGCGTACCGGTACGTCTGGTCGTCGTCGACGTGCTGGCTGACCTTCGCCACCGGCGCCCGCGAACGCAGGGCTTCGTCGAACTTGTGCTCCGGTCCGAGTTCGCCGCGCGTCTCGCCGGTGTCGAACCCGCGTACGAACAAGGTCACGTACTGCTCGTTGACCAGATCGCCGCCCTCGGTCCGGCATTCGAGGTGGATGGTGCCGCGCGTGCCGTTCTCCAGCCCTTCGTAGCCGGTCATCCGCGCTCGTGACACGAGCTTGTCGCCGGGACGGATCGGCCGGTGGAACCGGAATTCCTGCTCCCCGTGCACGATCCGGCCGAACAATCCGACCGGGACGACCTCGAGCGCGGGTTCCATCAGCGACTCGAACACCGGCACGATCGCGAACACCGGACTCGCGACGTCCCCGGCGAGATGCGCCGGGATCGGATCGTTGGTGGCCTTGGCGTACTCGATCAGCCGCTCACGGGTCACCTCGAACCGGGACTCGCCGGTCCACTTTCCGAGCCCGCCGGGGTCGAATCGCTCGCCGGTCACGCGACCAGCGCCTTGAAGTTCTCGAGGGAGGCGTCGAGGTTCTTCTTGCCGTCCTTCTCGACGGCCTTGCCGAGCGCGCCGACGATCATCTGCCCGGCGAACTCCGCGTCGATGCTCGCGAGCGAACCCTCTCCGGACGCCTCCACCGACAGCTCGAACTTGACCTTCACCCCGGCCATCCCGGTCCCGGAGATCGCCAGCTTCGACGGCGCCTCGAACTCGTCGACGGTCCAGGTGATCGTGTTCGGCATCCCGAGCATCGTGACGACCTCGGAAGCCTGCGCTCCCTTGGAGAATTCGGCCGGGACCTCGCCCTTCCACTTGGTGTGGATGGTCAGCCACTTCTCGAAGTTGTTGGGGTTGGAGAACTCCGCCCACACCTTGTCAGGGGCGGCGGGGAGTTCGACGGAGGCACTGATCTTGCCCATGGTTCGTCCTTTCGGTGGGATCAGCGCTCGGCGCGCTGGTAGGCGGTGACGACGGCGGCGCCGCCGAGTCCGATGTTGTGCTGCAACGCGGCCTGGACGCCGTCGACCTGGCGTTTGTCCGCGGTTCCCCGCAGCTGCCAGGTGAGTTCGGCGCACTGCGCGAGGCCGGTGGCGCCGAGCGGGTGTCCCTTGGAGATCAGCCCGCCGGACGGGTTGACGACCCACTTGCCGCCGTAGGTGGTGTCCCCGGAGTCGACGAGCTTCCCGGCTTCCCCTTCGGCGCAGAGCCCGAGCGCTTCGTAGAGCAGGAGTTCGTTGGCGGAGAAGCAGTCGTGCAGTTCGATGACCTGGAAGTCCTCCGCGCCGAGCCCGGCCTGGTCGTACACCTGGCGCGCGGCCTGGACGTTCATGTCGTAACCGATGATGTTCTTCGCGGTGCCGTCGAAGGTGCTGGCGAAGTCGGTGGTCATCGCCTGCCCGACGATCTCCACGGCCTGCCCCGCCAGCCCGTGCGAGTCCACAAAGGACTCGCTGGCGAGGATCGCCGCGCCGGAGCCGTCCGACGTCGGTGAGCACTGGAGCTTGGTCAGCGGGTCGTAGATCATCCGCGAGTCCAGGATGTCCCGCAGCGAATAGCTTTCCTGGAACTGCGCGTACGGGTTGTTCACCGAGTGCCGGTGGTTCTTCTCGCCGATCTTGGCGAAGTGCTCGGCGGTGGTGCCGTAGGTCTTCATGTGCTCGCGGCCCGCCGCGCCGAACATCCACGGCGCGGGCGGGAAGAGCACCTCGGAGATCTCCGCGAGCGCCTGGATGTGCCTGCCCATCGGCTGCTCGCGGTCGTCGTAGGTCGAACCGAGTGATCCAGGCTGCATCTTCTCGAAACCCAGCGCGAGCGCGCAGTCCGCGCGGCCGCCCCGGATCGCCTCCGCGGCGAGGTACAGCGCGGTCGATCCGGTCGAGCAGTTGTTGTTGACGTTGACCACCGGGATCCCGGTCATGCCCAGCTCGTAGACCGCCCGCTGCCCCGAGGTCGACTCGCCGTAGACGTAGCCGACGTAGGCCTGCCGCACCTCGGCGAAGGAGATCCCGGCGTCTTCGAGCGCCTTGGTCCCCGACTCCTTGGCCATCTGCGGGTAGTCCCAGTCCTCGCGCCTTCCGGGCTTCTCGAACTTCGTCATGCCCACGCCGACGACGTACACCTTGTTGGCCACCACGACGCTCCTTGTCGTTGCTGTTGAAACTGAAGATACAGACAGGACTGTATTTATCAACCCCTTACATACAGGTCTGCACGGATGTTACTTGCGGCACGCTGCGTGGCGCCGTGGCTAAAGTCGGGATATGGATCCCGAGGAGCTTCGGCAGCGGTTCTCCGTGTTGACCACCGCGCATCTGACCGACGGCTGCGTCCGCGCCGGCGTCCCGGTCCGATGCGCGCCCGCCGGCACGCACACGGTCGTGCCCGGCGGCCGCGTCGCCGGGCGGGTCACCCCCGCCCGGCACGTCGGCAGCGTCGACGTCTTCCTGGAGGCGTACGAAACCGCGAACCCCGGCGACGTCCTCGTCGTCGACAACGGCGGCAGGCTCGACGAGAGCTGCGTCGGGGACCTCGCGGTGCTCGAAGCCGAGGCCGCCGGGCTGAGCGGCGTGGTCATCTGGGGGCTGCACCGCGACACCGCCGACATCAAGAAGATCGGGCTGCCGGTGTTCAGCCTCGGCTCGATCCCGACCGGCCCGCTCTCGGTCTCCGCCCGCCCGGACGGCGCGCTCGAGTCGGCCGTCGTCGGCGAGTGGACGGTGACACGGGAAGACCTCGTGTTCGGCGACGAGGACGGAGTCCTGTTCGTTCCGGCCGACCGGGCGGACGAGGTCCTGGACCGCGCCGAGGGCATTCGCGACACCGAGCGGCTCCAGGCCGACCGGATCCGCGCCGGAGAGTCCCTTCGCGAGCAAGTGCGCTTCGCCGACTTCCTCGCGGAGCGCGCGAAGTCGCCTTCGCTGACGTTCCGGCAGCACCTGCGGTCGGTCGGCGGCGCCATCGAGGAGTAGCAAGGGACCTTTGCTACCGCCTGACTCCCGGCGCGCCGCGAAGGCCGTCCGTGAAGGCCTCCTTGAGAGACCCAGGGTCCGTGAAGGGCCCCTTCACTACCTTCAGGGTAGGCAAGGAGGCCTTCACGTCACCTGCGGACCACTTCATCCCGGCAGCGGTGGAACTCGCCAAGAATTGGCATCGCGCGAACCTGGCCCGTCTGGCCCTGCTCATCCTCGTGCGGTTTGCCTTCCGCCGAGCCACAGCAGACCGTCGATGACGAAGCGGTTCTGCACCTCGCTGGCGAAGGTCGACGAAAGCGGCTGGTTCGTCTCGTAGTTCATCTTGTCGTGGCCGAAGTTGGCGTACAGCATCTTGTACTTGGCGTTGCTCCAGAGGATCGGGTAGTACCCGCCGTACCAGGACTGATTCGGATCGGTCCCGAGCGGGAAGCTCACCGGATCCACCGAGGCGAGGATCCGGATGTCCGGGTTCTCGCGCAGGTCCCTGTTCCAGGCGTACCACTCGCTCACCGAAGAGGTGAAGGTCGCGGGCAGCCGCGCGGTCGACGGATGCGGCCGGTTCTCCACCTTCAGCGTCGCCGTCGTCGGCCCCCAGGTGTTGGACTTGAACGCGCCCGTGCCGAGGAACCGGTTGTGATACCAGTCCCAAGTGGACGGACTGGTGGTGAACGCCGCCACGTGGAAGCCGAAGAACGCCCCACCCGCGTTCATGTACCGCTCGAAGCCCGCACGCTGCGCCGAGGTCTGCGGCAGATCGTCCAGGAACAGCACGACCTGGTACTGCGAGGGCTGCAGCGAGTTCAGCCGGTTCCAGTCGTTGGTCGCGGTGTAGCCGAAGTTGAGCTGCGAAGCGGTTTTCGGGAACCACCGGTTGGCTTCCTTGACGAAACTGATGTGCGCCGGGTCGTAGGTGCCGTTGTAGAAGGCCAGCACCTGGAACGCGGGTGCCGCCTGCGCCGTCACCGGCGCCAATGCCAGTGCGAGACACGAAACGAACAGCAGAGCGAGTTGGACCGCGAATTTCCTCATACCTCACCACCCATGCCGAGAGTGCGTAAATTCATATCTTGAATTAACACATGACAAAGCGCTAGACCTGAAGAAAAGTCGGTTCCCACTGAACGACACCGGGCCAGACCGATAACCTGTGGATTATGGAACTGCGGGACATCGAGATCTTCCTGGCGCTGGCCGACGAACTGCATTTCGGCCGCACCGCCGAACGCCTGCACGTCTCACAGGCTCGGGTGAGCCAGACGATCAAGCAGGTGGAACGCCGGATCGGCGCGCCGTTGTTCGCCCGCACCAGCAGGCGGGTCCGGCTCACGCCGATCGGTGAACGGCTGCGGGACGACCTCGGCCCCGCCTATCGCGCGCTGCACGACGGCATCGACCGCGCGATCGCGGCCGGACGCGGGATCGGCGGCGTGCTGCGGCTGGGTTTCGAAGCACCCGGCGTCGCCGACCTGATCGAAGACCTCCTGGACCGTTTCCGGCAGCGCTACCCGGACACGGAACTTCTGATCCGCGAAGCCGATTTCGCCGACCCGATGGCGATGCTGCGATCGGGTGAGATCGACGTGCTGGTGACCCTGCTTCCGGCCGACGAGCCGGATCTCACGACCGGACCGGTCGTGTACACCGAACCGATGGTGCTCGCGGTGTCGTCGAAACACCCTTTCGCGCGACGGAAATCAGTGCCCCTGGACGACCTCGCCCGCGACACCGTCCTTCGCGCGGCGCATCCGCCGGAGCCGTACTGGGTCGAAGAACCGCGGCACTGGCTGACGCCGGCAGGGCACCCCGTGACCCGGGGCAACCCCTTCGCGACCTTCCAGGAACTGCTCGCCGCGATCGCCACCGGCGCCGGCATCTGCCCGCTCGCCGCGCACGCGCGGGAGTACTTCAGCCACCCGCGAATCCGCTTCGTGCCCTTCGCCGACTCACCCGACGTCGAGTGGGGCCTCGTCTGGCCGCGCTCCGCGGAGACGGCCCGCGTACACGCCTTCGCGACCGTCGCCGCCGCTTCGCGCCCCTGACCTGCGAAAAGAGAGCAAGGGACCTTTGCTACCGCGGCGGAGGGTGTGTGGAAATAGAGACGTTGAGTGTCCCTATTTCCACACACCCCTTGCTCCACGGAGCGGCGCGTACCGACCGTGTGGGTTTTGGGACGTCAGATGTCCCAAAACCCACACGGTCACCTGCGAAAAGAGAGCAAGGGACCTTTGCTACCACTCGGCCGCACGCCCCGAACAGCGTGAAGGCCCCCTTCCCTCGGCTGAGCCGAGGGAAGGGGGCCTTCACGGGAACCTGCTAGCCGACGACCTTCTGCACCCAGTCCTGCTCCAGCTTCACGACCTGCCCGTTCGCGGTGACGGTCGGCGTGCCGAAACCGGGGCCGTTGCCGAAGTCCTGCTGCAGCGACGGATCCGTGGAGATCTTCTTGTACGCGTCCTGGATCTCCTGGTCGTACGCGCCGCTGTTGACCTTGAGCGCGAAGGCCGGGTCGGTGATGCCGACGTCCTGGCCGAGCTTGATCAGCTGCGCCTTGTCGAACCCGCGTCCGCCTTCTTCCGGCTGATCCTTGAACAGCGCGTCGTGGAAGGCGACGAATTTGCCCGCGTCGGCCGCGGCGAGCGAGGCGTTGGCGGAGTCCAGCGAGTAGCCCGGCGGGTCGGAACGCTGGTTGAGCATCGGCAGCATGTGGTACCGGACCTGCAGGGTCCCGTTGTTCACCTGCTCCTCGAGCTGCCCCTTGAACGACTCCTCGAACTGCTTGCAGACCGGGCAGAGGAAGTCGGCATAGATGTCGACGGTCTTCTTCGCCTCGGGCTTGCCGACGACCACGGCCGCGCCCTCGCGCTTCTCGACGACACCGGGCGCCGAAGCGGTCGGCTGCGCCCCGATCACCTTGCCCGCGGTGCTGTCCTTGCTGGACGTCGTCCAGATCACGCCGCCGATCACCAGCGCGGCGAGCACGACCACCGCGACGGTGATCGCGACGACCTTCTTCTTGTCGCCGCCCGCGACGCCCCTGGCCTGTGCCACCGAGCGCGACGCGGTCTGCTGCTGCTTGCGTTTCCGAGCGTTGCGCTCAGCTCCACCCACGATTATTCGTTCCCTTCAGCGATATCCACATAGTCGTCGTCCGCGGGGGCTTGAGAGTTCCCGAGCCAGCCGTCCACGGACAGCCAGGTCCGCGGCCGCACGATCAGCCAGACACCCAGTAGCGCGAACCCGAGGTCCCTGGCGATCTCCTGCGGATACCTCGTCTGATCCGCGGCGATCTGACCGCCACCGCCGAAGCAGCCACAGTCGATGCTCAGTCCGCGCGCCCAGGATTGGGCGATCGCGGCGATGAGCACCGCGAGCAGCAGCACCGACAGCACCGACACCCACCGGGTCACGAACCCGGCGAGCAGGAACAGGCCGAGCGCCAGTTCGACGAGCGGCATCCCGATCGCGACCGGGCGGACGAGCCCGTCCGGCAGGACGTCGAAAGCCTGGACCGCGATGTAGGTCTGCCCCGGATCGCTGATCTTCAGCGCTCCGGAAACCAACCAGACGGCGGCCAGTCCGAGCCGGGCGAGTGTGCCCACGGCGTCGAGTACGACTTGGGGCGGTCTACGCACGGGCCTAGGCTAACCGCCGACCCTGAGAACAACGTGAGGCGGCGGACGGAGGCACCCGATGAGGGGACGCGCCCTGCTGGTGGCCTGCTTGATGCTGGTCACAGCGGCGGCCTGCGGCGATGAGGCCGGCCCGTCGGATTCTCTCGTCGCGCGCGCCGTCGCGTCCAACAAGCTCACCATCGGCATCCGCTTCGACCAGCCGGGACTTTCGCGCAGGACGATGGACGGCCGCTACGTCGGCTTCGACGTCGACGTGGCGAAGTACGTCGCGAGCGAATTGGGGGTCGACGAGGATCACATCACCTGGCACGACAGCAGGCCGTCGTCCCGCGAGACGGACATCACCTCGGGGATCACGGATCTGATGGTGGCGACCTACTCCATCACCGAAAAACGCAAACAGGTGGTCGGCTTCGCCGGGCCCTATTTCGACACGGGCCAGGATCTGCTCGTCCGCCTCCGGTCGACCGACATCACCGGCCCCGAGAACCTCAACGGCCGCAAGCTGTGCGCCGTGGGCGGCACCACCTCCGCCGAACAGGTGCGTGACAAGTTCGCGCAGGCCGTCCAGCTCGTCGAGTACCCGCGCTATCAGGATTGCGTCACGGCGCTGCTCGCCGGCCAGGTGGACGCGGTGACCACCGACGACGTCATCCTCGCCGGTTACGTGGCGCAGAACCCGGAGCTGCTGCGAGTCGTCGGCAAACCGTTCTCGAAGGAGAAGTACGGTGTCGGCCTGCGCAAGGAGGACACCGAGGGGCGGGCGGCGGTGGCCAAGGCGATCCAGAAGATGATCTCGTCCGGGGAATGGCTGGAATCGCTGAACCGCAACATCGGCCCGTCCGGCTACCGGATCCCGCCTCCGCCGCAGGTCACCGAGAAGTGACCCTTCCCGATCTGCCGGTTCGCGCCGTCCTGCCCGAACTCGAAGCCGCGCTCGGCGCCCATGGCACCGCCGTGCTCGTCGCGCCCCCGGGAACCGGCAAGACCACGTTGGTGCCGCTCGCGCTGGACAAGGGCGAAGGCCGGGTGATCGTCGCCGAACCGAGACGCCTGGCGGCGCGGGCCGCGGCGGCGCGGATGGCGTCTCTGCTGGGTGAACGGGTCGGTGAGACGGTCGGCTATTCGGTCCGCGGTGACCGGAAGGTGTCTTCTTCGACGCGGATCGAAGTGGTGACGTCGGGACTACTGGTCCGGCGTGTGCAGAGCGACCCCGAACTCGCCGGGGTGTCGACCGTCCTGCTCGATGAATGCCACGAACGTCATCTCGACGCGGATCTGCTGCTCGCGCTGCTGCTGGACGTGCGCGCCGGGCTGCGCGACGACCTGCGCCTGCTCGCGACGTCCGCCACCGTGGCCTCCGGACGGCTGGCCGCGCTGCTCGGCGACGCACCGGTGATCACCGCGCACGCGAGGACCTATCCGGTCGACGTCTCGTACTCCCCGCCCGCGCGCGGCGAACGGATCGAGGCGACCGTCGCCCGAGTGATCCACAAAGCACTGTCCGAAGGGGACGGTGACGTGCTCGCGTTCCTGCCCGGCGCCGGGGAGATCGCCAGGGTGAGCGGCTTGCTCGGCGGCCTCGACGCCGACGTGCTGCCTCTGCACGGGCGACTGTCGGCGGCGCACCAGGACGACGCGCTGCGCCCGCGCGCCCGCCGTCGCGTGGTGCTCTCGACGTCGGTCGCCGAGTCCAGCCTGACGGTGCCTGGGGTACGCGCGGTGGTGGACTGCGGGCTGTCCCGTGTGCCTCGCGTCGATCATCGACGTGGCCTGCCCGGACTGGCGACGGTGCGCGTGTCGGCCGCGGTCGCGGAACAGCGCGCCGGTCGCGCCGGGCGTGAGGCACCGGGCCGCGCGTACCGGTGCTGGGCGGCACACGAACAGGGTTCTCTGCCCGCGTATCCCGAACCCGAGATCCGGACGGCGGAGCTGGCGCGGTTCGCCTTGGAACTCGCGTGCTGGTCCACTCCGGATGGTTCCGGCCTGTCCTGGTGGGATCCGCCCGGCGAGGGTGCGCTGGCCGCCGGGCGCGCGTTGCTGACCACGCTCGGGGCGACCGCGGAAGACGGCTCGGTGACCGAACGCGGCCGGAAAATGGCCGGTCTGGGCCTGCATCCGCGGCTGGCGAGGGCGTTGCTGGACGGCGCGGCGAGGACCAACGCGCGTTCGGCGGCCGAGGTCGTCGCACTTCTGGACAGCGGCGGAACGCTGACCGACCTCGAAGCAGAGCTGCGGCGAGTGCGCGGTGACGAGCGCTGGAAGCGTGACGTACGAAGGCTTTCCCAGCTGGTTCCCGATGGCGGCAAAGCGTCCGACCCGGCACTGGTCGTGGCGCTGGCGCATCCCGAGCGGCTCGCGCGACGGCGTTCGGCGGGCACACCGGTGTATCTGATGGCCGGCGGAACGGCGGCCGAACTGCCGCGCGGCAGCGGACTGGCCGACGTCGAATGGCTCGCGGTGGCCGAAGCGACCCGGGACCCCGGCCGCGCGCAAGGGATCATCCGGCTGGCCGCGCCCGCGGACGAAGACCTCGCCGTACGCGCCGCGCCGAATCTGGTGTCCACAGTGGACGAAGTGCACTGGTCTTCGGGTGACGTCGTGGCACGGTCGGTGCGGCGGCTCGGCGCGATCACGCTGTCGGAGAAACCGTTGCGTTCGCCCTCGCCGGACGCGATCCGCGCCGCGCTGCTGGACGGGTTGCGTACCGAAGGGCTCGGTCTGCTGCGGTGGTCGGAAGACGGGAAGAGACTGCGCGAGCGGCTGTCCTTCCTGCATCGCGTGCTGGGGTCGCCCTGGCCGGCGGTCTCCGACGCGGATCTTCTGTCCACTTTGGATAGCTGGCTGGACCTCGGATCGGCCCGTCGCCGATCCGACCTCGCCGCGCTGGACGCCGGCGCCGCACTGCGCGGGCTGCTGCCCTGGCCCGAGGCGTCGCGTTTGGACGAACTGGCACCGGACCGGCTGGAGGTACCGTCGGGTTCGCGGATCAAGGTCGACTACTCGGGTGAACAGCCCGTGCTCGCCGTCAAACTGCAGGAGACCTTCGGCTGGCTCGCGACGCCGGAACTGGCGGGTGTCCCCGTCGTGCTGCACCTGCTCTCCCCCGCCGGACGGCCCGCGGCGGTCACCGCGGATCTGGAATCGTTCTGGCGCAACGGTTATGCGGCCGTGCGGGCCGATCTCCGCGGGCGTTACCCGAAGCACCCCTGGCCGGAGGACCCGCTGAACGCCGCACCCACCCGGCGCACCACGCGCCGGTCGTGATCATTCAGTCCATCAGCTGATGCTGAGGCTTGGTCGGCAACTGCGCCGCCAGCTCCTCGTCGTCCTCGCGTTCGTTCAGCCCCAGCTGCACGGCGCTGCGGATCTGCTCGCGGTTCTCCCGCACCACATGCGCGAAGAACTCGTCGGTCCGCGGATCGGTCAGCACTTCGAGGATCACGCGCATCGCGGTGTCGATCACCGAACGCACCACCTCGTCGTGGAATGGCAGCTTCGAAAGCCGCCCTGCCTGCGGATCGTTCTTGAGCTTCTCCGCGATGATGCCTCGCAACAACGTCTGGTTCTCACCGAGTGAGCGCGCGAGGTTCTGCGGATAGTTGCCGGTTTCCAGCACTTTGACGACCTCGTCGAGCACCGCGATCGTGATCGGTTTCTTGATCGCGAGCACGATCGGCCGGGAAAGCCGTTCGACCAGCCGCTGCGTGAACCGCTCCCCGAACGCGCGGTCGGCGGTGCGCGCGAGCCGGACCAGCACCACGATGATCCGCAGCAACCGGAATCCGCGCAGCGCCGGATGCGCGATGGGGATCATGCCGAGGATCTCGTACCAGTTGCGCAGGGGGAACCGCTTCTCCCAGCCGGTGCCCCGCCACCGCCAGAGGAATTCCAGCGCGAAGATCCCGCACACCGTCGTGTCGATGACGAAGACGCGGTGCGCCGTCTCCTCCGAATGCGGGAAGAACGTCACGTAGGCGAGCAGCCCGACGGAGAACACGGCGAGTACGAGCATCACCAGGTCGAGCGGATTCACGCGCCGTTGTTCGCGGGTGGTCATGGCGCCGATTGTGCCTTTTCGCGGGGACTCGTGCCGAGCGGCACCTGACGAAAGTAAGGGATGGCCGATGACTTCGGGGCGATGTCCGCGGGTGTCCCCGCATCGGAGGATTCAGGGACACGAAGGAGGACGCGGATGATCACGCTTCGAGGACTCACGAAGCGCTATGGCGAGAAGACGGTGGTCGACGGGCTGACGTTCGCCGTCGAGCCGGGCAAGGTGACCGGTTTCCTCGGCCCCAACGGCGCGGGCAAGTCGACGACCATGCGGATGACGCTCGGCCTCGACGCGCCGAGCGCGGGTGAGGTCAAGATCGGCGGCAAGAGGTACGAGGACCTGCGATTCCCGCTGTGTGAGGTCGGCGCGCTGCTGGAGGCCAAGGCGCTGCATCCCGGCCGAAGCGCGGGCAAGCACCTCCTGGCGATGGCGCGCAGCAACGGGATCCCGGCGAGCCGGGTGGACGAAGTGCTCGCGACGGTGGGCCTCACCGACGTCGCGGGCAAACGCGCCGGGACGTTTTCCCTCGGCATGGGGCAACGCCTCGGGATCGCCGGTGCCCTGCTCGGTGACCCGGGCGTGCTGATGTTCGACGAACCGGTGAACGGCCTCGACCCCGACGGCGTCCGCTGGGTGCGGCAGCTGATGCGGTCGCTCGCGGAGGAGGGCCGCACGGTTTTCGTGTCGAGCCATCTGATGAGCGAGATGCAGCTGACCGCGGACCGGCTGGTCGTCATCGGCAAGGGGAAGCTCCTCGCCGACGCGCCGGTCGACGAGTTCATCGCGGGCAATTCGCGGACTTCGGTCGTGGTGCGGGTACCCGCTCCCGCCGATCTGCGTGTCCTCGAGCAGCGCCTTCGCGCGCTCGGCGCGACCACGGAGTCCGATCAGGACGAACTGCTCGTGCACGACCTGCCCGTGCACCTCGTCGGTGACGCGGTGCACGAACTCGGGATCCGCGTGCACGGGCTGGCCGAGCGGACCGCGTCACTGGAACAGGCGTACATGGAACTGACCGCGTCGTCGGTCGAATACGGAACGGGAGTCGCGGCGTGAAGTCACTCATGGTCATGGTGGCGGTGATCGCCGGCCTGCTGGGGGTGCCGGCGGCCGCGTCGGCGGCACCGGAACTGTCGCTGCCCGCCCCGGGCGGCCCGCTCCCGATCGGGCTGCGCACGCTGCACCTCACCGATCAGCGGCGAGCCGACCCTTGGGTGCCGGAAAAGCGGCGCGAGCTGATGGTCAACGTCTGGTACCCGGCCGTCCCGATCGGACGCGCGTCGCTGTACATGACCAACGCCGAGTCGGCGGCGGCGGTCGCCGGGCGGAAACTCGACCTTCCGCCCGACGCCCTGAGCAAGGTGCGGGTCCACTCCCGGGAGAACGCGCCCTCGCTGCCCGGACGGCGTCCGCTGGTGGTGCTTTCGCCGGGCGCGGGCAACAACCGGATCACCCTGACCTCGGTGGCCGAACACCTTGCCGCGCAAGGCTTCGTGGTCGCCGGGATCGACCACGCCTACGAAGCATGGGCGACGGAGTTCCCCGACGGGCTGCGCCACTGTGTCGCTTGTGGACAACCGAACGATCCGTGGCCCGCCGCGATCGCGAACCGCGCTGTGGACACGACCTTCGTCATCGACACCCTGCTGAAGGACCGTCGATGGTCGATCGACGCGACGAAGATCGGGATGGCCGGTCACTCCGCCGGTGGTTCGGCGACCGCCGCCGCGATGGCCGCCGACCGGCGGATCAAGGCGGGCGTGAACGTCGACGGCCCGTTCTTCGGCACCGTCTCCCTCGATCGGCCGTTCCTGCTGCTGACCAGCCCGACCGGCGAGAAGTACTACCGGGCGTCCTGGGACGAGACCTGGCCGCGGCTCACCGGGCCGAAGAAGCAGGACCTGGTCGAGAACAGCGGCCATTCGTCGGTGACCGACGCCGCGATCCTGATCGACCAGCTGGGGCTGCGCCCGCACCTCCCGCCGGCCGAGGTCGAGAACCAGTACGGATCGGTCGACTCGTGGAAGGCGCTGAAGTTCTTCCGTGACGAGCTGACCGGCTTCTTCAAGCAGTGGAGCGCACGATGAACGCGATCTCTTCGGAATGGACCAAGTTCTGGTCGGTCCGGTCCACCTGGTGGTGCCTGATCGGCGGGCTCGCCCTGATGCTCGCCTACTCGGGCGCGGTGGGTCTGGCCGCGAACGCCGGCGTCGAACGCTCGATGGCTCCGCACGCCGTGGTGGCCGGGGCGGCGTTCTACCTCACGCAGTTCGCCGTGGTCGCGCTGGCGACGCTGGTCATCACGAGCGAGTACGCCAGTGGCAGCATCCGCTCGACCCTGCAGTGGGTCCCGGTGCGGAACCGGGTCCTCGCGGCGAAATCGGCCGTCCTGCTGCCGGTGCTGTTCGGCTACGGCGTGCTGAACACCCTCGCCGGCGTGGCGGTCTCGGCACCGCTGATCCCCGCGCCCGGCTCCTCGGTGGGCGAGATCCTCGCGACCGCGGCGGGTATGGGCGCCTACTTCGCGCTGCTGGGGCTGCTCTGCCTCGGCCTGGGGACGGCGCTGCGCTCGACGGCGGGCACGATCGTGACGGTGTTCGTGCTGCTGGTGATGATCCCGATGTTCGCCGGTTCGCTGGGCTGGGAAGACCTCGTGAACTACTTCCCGGGCTTCGCGGGGGTCAACGCGATGGTCACTTCGGGGCAGCCGAACCCGATCTTCGGCGGCGTCGCGCCCTACGCGCCCTGGGTCGGCGTCGCGCTCTGTGCGGCTTGGGCGGCGGCTGGTCTGGTCACCGGTTCCACGGTCCTCAGGCGGCGGGACGCCTGAGGGAGAGCAAGGGACCTTTGCTACCGCTTGGGCCCCGAGCACGTCGCGAAAGCCACTTTCAGGACATCAGACGTCCCGAAAGTGGCTTTCGCGACATCCTCCGTTCCAGACCGACGAGCCGGTGTCTCAACATTGAGAGAAGCGAGAGCAAAGGTCCCTTGCTCCCTTTCCGCAGGTGACCGTGTGGATTTTGGGACGTCAGATGTCCTAAAATCCACACGGTCACTACGCGGCGTACAGGGTGTGTGGAAATAGGGACACTCAACGTCCCTATTTCCACACACCCCCCGACGGCAGCAAAGGTCCCCCGCTCCCCCAACGTCACAAAACCGCAGGTCAGAGCCCCAGGTGATAGCAAAGGTCCCTTGCTACCCCGCCACCCCGAGCCCCGCCAACACCTCCCGCGCCCCCCGCGTCAGCTCCTCCAGCCCCGGCGGCCGTAACGACCCCGTCCCGGCCAGCGCGTCGAAAACCGTCCCCTCCAGCCACGCGACGAGCACCCGCGCGTGCCGCTCCGGCTCCGCCGATCCGCACACGGCGAGCACCTCCGCGCACCGCCGCCGGATCACGAGGCCACCCCGGTCATAGGCCTCCCGCAGCTCCGGCCGCCGCGTCGCTTCCAAAGCGAACTCGTATCGCGCGAGCATCCGCGTCCGCCCGTTCGTGATCGCCGCGTGCGCGAACCCCGCCACGTACTCGGCCAGCCGTCCGGGTGGCGGGTCGAGGGTGACGTCGTCGAGTTCGACCATCCGCGAGATCGCCAGCTCCAGCAGCGCCGCCCGCGTCCGCGCGTAGTAGGAGGTCGAACCCGGCGGCAGCCCGGCGCACCGGTCGACGGCGCGATGTGTCAGCCCCCGCATCCCCTCGGCCGCGATGACCTCGATGGCCGCGTCCCCGATCGTCGCCTTTCGCACTCTACAAGTGTAGTAGTACTCTACAACTGTAGAGGAGGTCGACATGCGCAAAGCGATCGTGATCGGCGGAGGAATCGGCGGACTGAGCGCCGCCATCGGGCTGCACGGCATCGGCTGGGAGGTCACCGTCCTCGAGCAGGCGCCGGAGCTCACCGCCGTCGGCGCGGGCATCTCCCTGTGGCCGAACGCCCTGCGCTCACTCGAAACGCTGGGCGTCCGCCTCACCGGACAACAGGAGCAATCCTCCGGAGGCCTCCACGACCGCGACGGCCGCCGCATCACCCGATGGGACGCCGAGGCGTTCCGCCGTCACCACGGCCGCCCGCTCGCCGCCATCCACCGCGCGGATCTCATCGGCGCGCTCCGCGACGCCCTGCCCGACGGCTGCGTCCGCACCGGCGTCGAGGTCACGAGCCTCGACGATCTCGACGCCGACGTCATCGTCGCCGCGGACGGAATCCACAGCACAGCCCGTAAACAACTCTGGCCGCGGCATCCCGAACCGGTGTACAGCGGCAGCACGGCCTTCCGCGCGGTGACCGCCCTCCCCCACCCGACGGAACTCAGCACGAGCTGGGACGACGGCGCCGAGATCGGTGTCATCCCGCTGCACGACGGCCGCGTCTACTGGTGGGCGAGCTACGTCGCCGAAGCGGGCGTCCGCCACGAGGACCCGAAGTCGTATCTGCGAAACCGCTTCGGCGGCTGGCACGAACCGATTCCCGAGCTCATCGAGGCGACCACGCCCGAGACCCTGCTCCACCACGATCTCTGCCTAGGCACTCCGCTGCCTTCATACGTGAAAGGCCGCGTCGCACTGCTCGGCGACGCGGCCCACGCGATGCCGCCGTTCCTCGGGCAAGGCGGCTGTCAGGCGATCGAAGACGCCGTCGTCCTCGCCGCCGCGCTCAGCACCACCGAAGACGTCGACGCGGCACTGAAGAGTTACGACGAGCAACGCCGCCCACGCAGCCAATCGGTCGTCAAAGCCTCGGTCCAGGCCGGAAAAATCGGGCCACAGCTGCGCAATCCGCTCGCCGTGGCCGTCCGCAACGGCGTGTTCAGGCTGCTCCCCGGAGCGCTCACCGCCCGCATCGGCGCCGGCGTCAGCGGCTGGACGCCCCCGGTTCCCCGCCGACCAGCCCCGCCTCGTACGCGGTGATCGCGGCCTGCACCCGGTTCCGCGCGCCGAGCCGGTTCAGGATGGTGCTGACGTAGGCCTTCACCGTGCCTTCGACCACGAACAGCTTCGCGGCGATGTCCGCATTGGACAGTCCCGAACCGAGCAACGCCAGCACTTCCTGCTCGCGCGGAGTCAGTTTGCCGATCCGCGCCTTCGCCTCTTCGGCGCGGGAGACCTGATTGCCGGAGAAGCGGGCGATGACCCGCTGCGCGACCTTCGGCGAAAGGAACGCCGCGCCACCCGCGACCGCATGGATCCCGCCGAGCAGTTCACGAGGGTCGCCGGATTTCAGCAGGAACCCGCTCGCGCCGAGGCCGAGCGCGCGCTCGATGTAGGCGTCCTCGCCGAACGTGGTCAGCATGATCACGCCCACCTCGGGCAACAACCGGCGGATCTCCTCGGCAGCCTTGAGCCCGTCCATGACCGGCATCCGGATGTCGAGAAGCACGACGTCCGGCCTGGTCGCGCGCGCCTGCACGACGGCGGCACGGCCGTCTTCGGCCTCCGCGACCACTTCGATCCCGGCATCCGCGGCCAGGATCGCCGACACGCCGGCGCGGATCATCGCCTCGTCATCGGCCAGCACGACCCGGATCATCCGGGTTCCCCCTTTGCTCGTCTTCACTGATCATGTCCTTCGCCACGAGCTTCCCGTCGGCGAAGCACAGTCTGTAGGCCTCGTAGTTCAAGTTGAACACGGTGCGCTCGGTGCCGTAGTACTCGCATGTCGCCCCCGCGGGCACCGGGGGCTCCACCACGCGCGGCCGGGCGATCCGCTGGCTGCCGGGGAGGACGGACGCGATCTCCGCCCGCGTCTGGCCGATCCGGATCCGGTCGTAGTCGCCACCGGCGAGCACGGAGCCGTACCACTGGACGAGGAACACCACCCCGCTGATCCCCACCACCACGCCGAACAGCCCGATCGGCACGACGATCGCCTGGATCAGGCTGCGCCGGACGTCACGGCGGGCGCGTTCCAGCTCCCTGGCCGAGATCGACTGTCCCACCTCGGCGTCCATCGCCGCCTGGCTCTCGGGCGATTCCTCCGACGGCGCGGCGTCGTGCGGCAAGGTCGCGCCGACCTCGAATCCACCGTCACGCGGCCCCGCGCGCAGGGTCCCGCCGACCAGCCGGACCCGCTCGCGCAGGCCGATCAGCCCGCGCCTGCCCGAAGTCCGGCCCGGCAACGGCCCCGCGGGCGGCACGGCGTTGGTGACCACGACGTCCGTCCGTCCCTCGCACCGCGTGACCCGGACCGTGACCGCGGCACCGGGCGCGTGTTTCACCGCGTTCGTGACCGACTCCTGGACCACGCGATACGCGGCGCGGTCGACCATTTGCGGTTCACCGTCGAGCCGTGCGTCCACAGAGGACTCGATCTCCACGCCGGACGCCCTGGTCCGGTCGAGCAGTTCGTCGATGCTCTCGTGCACCGGCTCGGTCGGCGCGTCGTCCTCGCGCAGGACCCCGATGATCTCGCGCAGGCGTTCGGTCGCCGTCGCGGCGCTCTGCCTCAGCTCGCCCGCGGCCTGCCGCTGCTGCTCGTCGAGACCGCCCGCGACCTCCAGCGCCGCCGCGCGCACCGCGATGAGGCTCAGCTCGTGACCCAGCGAATCGTGCATGTCGCTCGCGATCCGGGTGCGCTCGCGCAGGCGCGCGCGGTCGGCGATGAGCCGCTGACGGCTCTCCATCTCTTCGGCGCGGCGCCAGCCGTCGCGCGCCATGTCCTCGCGCTGCCGGATGTAGCGGCCCATCAGCCACGGCGTCACCGACGCGAAAACGAGGACACCGAGCAGCGCGCCCCAGGCCGCGAAGCCGTCCTCGCTCCACAACAACGCCACGGGGACCGCGACGACGGAAACGACCGCGAACAGGCGCAACATCGGCTTCGCGACCGGCTGCCGGTAGCCGGCGAGGTAACTCACCGCGACGAGGACGAACCCTTCCCAGATCGGCACCCGGCCGCCGAAGCTGCCCAGGACGATGAAGCTCGCGACCATGGCGATGCCGAGGGAGACCAGCGGATACCGGCGCGACACCGCGATCGCGGCCGTGGTCGCGACGAGCCCGAAGAGCAGCTCCCAGTGCTTCGTGCTGGATCCGGCGTCGATGACCACCCAGCCGCAGAGGCCGAGCCACAGCGCGACATCCATGACCAGCCGCCGCCCGCGCCGCCCGGGCTCCTCAGCTTCCTTCACACGACAGGACGCTACAAGCCGTGACGAGCGCTCCGCCATGGACGAAAGTAAAGGTCCCCTGCTTCCCGCGTCCGATGAGGCATGATGATCGACCATGGCCGAGCGCACACTCACCGGTCAGCTAGGCGGTCCTGTCCCGGCAGGTATCGAAGCGCTGGCCGACAACGAGAAGCAGGACCTCTCCGCCGCGCTGCGCGACGCGCGCCACCGCCAGGCCAAGGCATTGGCCGAAGCGGGCGAAGAGGGCCTGAAGTACGTACCCGCGCTGCTGCGCGGCACCGTCCGCAAGGTGGTCGGCCTGTGACCACCGAAAACTTCGCCTCGCAGGCGGAGATCCTCAAACTCGCCCGCGTCCTCGGCACCACCCCGGAGCGGCTTTCGTACCTGGAGAAAGTGGACGCCGCCGAGCTCCAGGCATTCCGCGAACAGGTGACGGACACGCTGTTCGACGCCAACCTCGCCGCCCTCGAGCGGATGGCGATGGCGAGCAAGCTCGTCCCGAACCCGATCCTCGCGAAGATCGCCGAGAAGGTCTTCGGCCCGCTTCTGTGCGCGCGGATCGCCGGGCTGGTGGACGTCTCCCGGGGCGTCGACGTCGCGAAACGGCTGAAGCCGCCCTTCCTCGCCGACGTCGCGGCCGAGCTGGACCCGCGCCGCGCGAGCGCGATCATCGCCAAGATCCCGCTCGACACCGTCGTCGCGGTCGCCGGCGAACTGGTGCGCCGCGAGGACTGGATCACCGTCGGCCGGTTCGTCGGCCACCTGCCCGATCCGACGGTGCGCCGGGCGCTGGCCGTCATCGGCGACGAGGCGCTGATCCGGATCGCGTTCGTCCTCGACGACAAGAGCCGGATCGATCACGTCCTCGGGCTGCTCCCCGAAGCCCGGTTCCGTGGCCTGCTGGGGGTCGCGGCCGCCGACGAGGACCTGTGGGCGCCGGTGCTCGACCTGCTCACCCACCTGAGCGAGAAGCGGGTCGAGCAGTGGTCCCACCTGCTCGGCGAGCTCCCGCCCGCGCTGCGAGAGCGCGTCGAAGAGACCCTCGACCAAGCGTCCTGACCTCAGCGGGGGAGCAAGGGACCTTTGCTACCACTTTGAGACGAAACCGCTGGTCAAACGCTTGCCGCGCCGCCACACACCGGCCGTCAGCGGCACCCCCGGCCGGTACGCGAGGTGCGTCGTCGAAGGCGCCTCCAGCACGTGAAGGTCGGCGCGCGCCCCCGGCCGCACGAAGCCCACGTCGTCACGCCGCAACGCGCGAGCCCCGCCCGCCGTCGCCGACCACACCGCCTCGTCGATCGTCATCCGCATCTGCAGCACCGCGGTCGCGACGCAGAACGCCATCGACGTCGTGTACGAGCTGCCCGGGTTCGCGTTGCTGGCCAGCGCGACCGTCGCCCCCGCGTCCAGGAGACGCCGCGCCGGCGCCAGCGGCTGCCGCGTCGACAGGTCGCACGCCGGCAGCAAGGTCGCGACGGTGTCCGAAGCAGCGAGAGCCTCGACCTCCGCTTCGCTCAGGTACGTGCAGTGGTCGACACTCGCCGCCCCCAGCTCGACGGCCAGCCGCACACCCGGCCCCTCCCCCAGCTGGTTCCCGTGCACCCGCAGCCCGAGCCCGCGTTCCCGCGCCGCCTTCAGCACCCGCCCGGACTGCGCCTCGTCGAACGCGCCGGTCTCGCAGAACACGTCCGCCCACCGCACGAGTGGCGCGACGGCGTCGAGCATGTCGCCGCAGACCAAGTCCACATAGGACTCCGCGTCCGCGCCCGGCGGCACCAGATGCGCGCCGAGGAACGTGACCTCGTCGGCCACCTCGGCGGCGATCCGCGCCGACCGCGCCTCGTCTTCGACGTTGAGCCCGTATCCGGTTTTCGTCTCCAGACAGGTCGTGCCCTGCCTCGCCGCTTCATCGACGTGACGCCGCAGGTTCGCCGCCAGCTGTTCGTCGGACGCCGACCGTGTCGCGTCGACGGTGACCGCGATCCCTCCGGCGCTATACGCCTTCCCGGCCATACGTGCTTCGAACTCGGCCGTCCGGTCCCCGGCGAAGACCAGGTGCGTGTGGCTGTCCACCCAGCCGGGCAACACCGCACGGCCCTCGACATCGACCCGCTCGTCCGCGTCGGGAGCCTCCGCGGCCGCGCCGACCCAGGCGATCGTTTCGCCCTCGACGACGACGGCCGCGTCGCGGAGCTTGCCCAGTTCGGCGTCGTTCGTGGTGAGCTCGCCGATTCCCGTGATCAGGACTGCCACAATGCCTCGATCTCCTTGGCCAAGACCGTTTCCGGCCGATCGATCAGCTGATGCACGCCATCGCGGACGATCTCCCGCCCGGCGACGACGACGTCCCGGACGTCCGCGCCGGAAGCGGCGAAGACCACCCCGGACGGCTCGATCCCCGCGGTCCGCACCGAACCGAGCCCGACCGTCACCAGGTCCGCGCCCGCGCCCGGAGCCAGCGCGCCGACCTCGTCCCAGCCGACCGCGCCGTGATCCGTCGCCGCCGCGAGCAGTTCCTCCGCGGTGAACCGGCCGCGTTTCTCGCTGGCGAGCCGCTCGTTGAGTTCCAGCGCCCTGGTCTCCTCGAACGCATCGACGACCGCGTTGCTGTCACTGCCGAGCGACAACCGCACCCCCGCGTCCAGCAGCGTCCGCGCGGGGCCGATCCCGTCGCCGAGATCCCGTTCGGTCGTCGGACAGAAGCAGGCGCGGCTCTCCGCCTCCCCGAGCCATTTGATGTCGCCCGAGGTCAGGTGCGTCGCGTGCACCGCGGTGAGCCGCTCGCTGAGCACTCCGTGGTCCCAGAGCAGCCCGGTCGGAGTCCAATGATAAGCCGCCATGCACTGTTCGTTCTCGGCCCGCTGCTCGGAAAGATGGATGTGCAGCGGTCGATCCTCGGGCGTTCCGTTGTCCACTTCGGACAATTCGTCCTCGGGAACGGCGCGCACGGAATGGATCGCCCCACCCACCCGGAACGTCTCGTCCTCGCGCAGTTCGCCGGCTCGTTGCGCCCACTTCGTGGCCGTCCCATCGGAGAACCGCCGCTGGACTTCGTCGGGTTCGACGCCGATCCCACCCGCGAGATAACACGCGTCGAGCAACGTCAGCCGGATCCCGGCGTCCCTGGCGGCCTGCCGCAACGCCTCGCCCATCGCGTTCGGCTCGGCGTAAGGCTTTCCGCCCGGCGCGTGGTGCAGGTAGTGGAACTCGCCGACGCTCGTGTAGCCGGCCAGCACCATCTCCGCGTAGACCCCGCGCGCCAGCCGGTAGTACGAATCCGGATCGAGCCGTGCCGCGAGCGAGTACATCCGCTCGCGCCACGTCCAGAAGGTCCCGCGATCGTGATGCGTCCGGCCACGCAGCGCACGATGGAACGCGTGCGAGTGCCCGTTGGCGAACCCCGGCAAGGTCAGTCCATTGAGGACAGTCCCCTCACGAGGCGCGTTCGCCGTCACCGAAGTGATCTCGCAGCCGTCGACCTCGATTCGGACGGCATCGGCGATCCCGTCCGGCAGCCAGGCACGTTCACACCAATATGTCGTCATGTCGACAGTTTCTCCAGGACGTCCGCGAGCGCGCGGGCACCGTGGTCGACGTCCTCCGCCTCGGAGAACTCCTCCGGCGAATGGCTGATGCCGGTCGGATTGCGCACGTAGAGCATCCCGGACGGGACGAACCCGGCGAGGATCGCGGCGTCGTGCCCGGCGCCGGTCGGCAGTTCCGGCGGCCCGCCCAGCCAGGTGCCCAGGTCGCGGCGCAGCGCGTCATCGAAGACCACGTCGTCCGAGTACGACTCCCTGCTGACCTCGACGCGGCAACCTTCTTGCCCTGCCGCCTCTTCGGCCAGCTTCGCGATCTCCGCGACCAGTTCGGGCGTATCCGTACCCGGCACCCGCGCGTCCAACCACAGGTCCACAGTGGACGCGATGACGTTGGTCCCGCCGGGAGTCGGCACGAGCCTGCCCACGGTGGCCCTCGCGTCGGCGGTCGCCTTGGCCAGCTTCCGCACGGCGAGCACCGTCTCGGCCGCCGGGATCATCGGGTCACGACGATCGCCGATCAGCGTCGCACCGGCGTGGTTTCCCTGCCCCTGGAAGGAGAATCGCCACCGGCCGTGCGCGATCACGGTGTTGCCGACGGCGACCGGCGAGCCGAGGTCGATCAGCCCGCGACCCTGCTCGACGTGCAGTTCCAGGAACCGCCCGATCAGCCCGAGCCGCTCGGAGTCCCGGCCGACCCGATCGGGATCGAGTCCCGATTTCGCCGCCGCTTCGGCGAACGTGACGCCGTCCGGGTCACGCAGGCCGCGCGCCTTGTCCGCGTCGATGGTCCCGGTCAGCAGCCGCGAGCCGAGGCACGGCACGCCGAATCGGCCGCCCTCCTCCTCGGCGAAGACCACGACGGCGAACGGTTTCGCGGGACGGAACCCCTTGGCCTGCAAGATCTCCACCGCGTCGAGCGCACTCGCGACACCAAGCGGTCCGTCGAAGGCGCCACCGCCGGGAACCGAGTCGAGATGGCTCCCGGTGACGACCGCGTCCGGGCCGGGTGTGCCCCACCAGGCCCAGATGTTGCCGTTGCGGTCGGTCTCGACGCCCAGTCCCAGCCGCCCGGCACGCTCGACGAACCACGCGCGGAGTTCGGTTTCGGCCGCGTCGAAGGCGTGGCGGGAGTAGCCGCCGCGCTTCGGGTCGCGGCCGACGTCCGAGATCTCCTCCAGCAGCGAGGACGCGGTCACTCGGCGTCCCGCATGGGCACGCGCACTCCGCGCTCGTCGGCGACATCGGCGGCGCGGTCGTACCCGGCGTCGACGTGCCGGATGACGCCCATGCCCGGGTCATTGGTGAGCACACGCTCGAGTTTCTGCGCCGCCAGCGGGGTTCCGTCGGCCACGCTGACCTGGCCGGCGTGGATGGAGCGGCCCATGCCGACGCCGCCGCCGTGGTGGATCGACACCCAGCTGGCCCCCGACGAGGTGTTGACCAGCGCGTTCAGCAGCGGCCAGTCGGCGATCGCGTCGGAACCGTCGGCCATGCCCTCGGTCTCACGGTACGGCGAGGCGACGCTGCCCGAGTCGAGGTGGTCACGGCCGATGACGACCGGCGCCTTCAGTTCGCCGCTGGCGACCATCTCGTTGAACCGCAGGCCCGCGAGGTGCCGCTCGCCGTAGCCGAGCCAGCAGATCCGCGACGGAAGCCCCTGGAACGCGACGCGTTCACCGGCCAGCTTGATCCAGCGTGCGAGGGATTCGTTCTCCGGGAACAGTTCCAGCATCGCGCGGTCGGTCGCCGCGATGTCCTCGGGGTCACCGGACAGCGCCGCCCAGCGGAACGGGCCGTTGCCCTCGCAGAACAGCGGGCGGATGTAGGCGGGCACGAATCCCGGGAAGTCGAACGCGCGCTCGCAGCCGCCGAGTTTCGCCTCGCCGCGCAGGGAGTTGCCGTAGTCGAAGACCTCGGCGCCCTTGTCGAGGAAGCCGAGCATCGCCTCGACGTGCTCCGCCATCGACTCGCGGGCGCGCTCGGTGAACTCGTCGGGCTTCTTGTCCGCGTAGTCCTGCCACTCGTCGACGCCGATACCCTTGGGCAGATAAGAAAGCGGGTCGTGCGCGGAGGTCTGGTCGGTGACGATGTCGACCTCGACACCACGGCGCAGCAGTTCGGGCAGCACCTCTGCGGCGTTGCCGACCACGCCGACCGACAGCGCGCGCTTCTCCTTCTTGGCGGCCTCCACCCGGCGGATCGCGTCGTCGAGATCGTCGGCGACCTCATCGAGGTAGCGGGTCTCGACGCGGCGGTGGGCGCGCTGCGGGTCGCATTCGATGACGAGCGCGACGCCGTCGTTCATCGTGACGGCCAGCGGCTGCGCGCCACCCATGCCGCCGAGACCGGCGGTGACGGTGAGCGTGCCCTTGAGGCTGCCGCCGAACCGCTTCTTCGCGACGGCGGCGAAGGTTTCGTACGTGCCCTGCAGGATTCCCTGCGTGCCGATGTAGATCCAGGACCCCGCGGTCATCTGGCCGTACATGGTCAGGCCCTGCGCCTCCAGGCGGCGGAACTCGGGCCACGTCGCCCAGTCGCCGACGAGGTTGGAGTTCGCGATGAGCACGCGCGGCGCCCATTCGTGCGTGCGGAACACGCCGACCGGCTTGCCCGACTGGACGAGCAGCGTCTCGTCCTGCTCCAAACTGGTCAGTTCGCGGGTGATCGCGTCGAAGCTGGCCCAGTTGCGGGCGGCCTTGCCGGTGCCGCCGTAGACGACCAGGTCCTCCGGGCGCTCGGCGACCTCGGGGTCGAGGTTGTTGTGGAACATCCGCAGCGCGGCTTCGGTCTGCCAGTTCTTCGCGGTGAGCGTGGTGCCTCGGGCGGCACGGACCGTGCGGGTCATGGGCTCAGACCTCCAGTTGGGCCGCGGCGAGGACGGCACCCGACGCGACGAGTTCTTCGGCGGCGGCGATCTCCGGCGCCAGGTGACGGTCGGGGCCGGGGCCCTCGACCTTGGTGCGGACGAGATCCCGGACCCGGCCGGTGACCGGCGACGGGACCAGGGGCGCGCGCATGTCGAGTGCCCGCGCGGCGGTGAGCAGTTCGATGGCGAGGACGGTGTTGAGGCCCTCGACGGCCTTGCGCAGCTTGCGCGCGGCCGACCAGCCCATGGAGACGTGGTCCTCCTGCATGGCGCTGCTCGGGATCGAATCGACCGACGCCGGCACCGCGAGCCGCTTGAGCTCGCTGACGATGGCCGCCTGCGTGTACTGGGCGATCATGTGGCCGGAATCGACGCCGGGGTCGAACGCGAGGAACGGCGGCAGGCCGTGCGAGCGGGCCTTGTCGAGCATGCGGTCCGTGCGGCGCTCGGCGATGCTGGCGACGTCCGCGAGCGGGATCGCGAGGAAGTCGAGCACGTACGCGACCGGGGCACCGTGGAAGTTGCCGTTCGACTCGACGCGGCCGTCGGATAGCACGACCGGGTTGTCGACCGCGGAGTGAAGCTCACGCTCGGCGACGAGTTCGGCGTGCGTGAGGCTGTCGCGGGCGCCGCCATGCACCTGGGGCGCGCAGCGGAGGGAATACGCGTCCTGGACGCGGTTGCAATCGGGGCCGCGGTGGCTCTCGACGATCTTCGAGTCCTGAAGCGCCGTCCACATCCGCTGGGCGCTCAGCGCCTGGCCCGGGTGCGGGCGCAGCGCCTGGAGGTCGGCCGCGAAGGCGCGGTCGGTGCCGAGGAGCGCTTCGACGCTCATCGCCGCGGTGATGTCGGCGGTGTCGAGCAGCTTGCGAAGGTCGGCCGCGGCGAGCAGAAGCATGCCGAGCATGCCGTCGGTCCCGTTCGTGAGGGCGAGCCCCTCCTTCTCCGCGAGAACGACAGGCTCGATCCCAGCGTGCTTCAGCGCTACGCCTGCCTGGACGACTTCGCCGTTGTACTCGACTTCGCCCTCTCCCATCAGCGCGAGTGCGACAGCGGCGAGAGGCGCGAGGTCACCGGAGCAGCCGAGGGAGCCGTACTCGTGAACGAGCGGGGTGATCCCGGCGTTGAGCAGGGCCGCAAGCGCTTGCGCCGTCTGCGGGCGGATGCCGGTGTACCCGCTGGCGAGGGTGCGGAGACGCAGCAGCATCAGCGCGCGCACGACCTCGGTCTCCACGACCGAGCCCGCGCCGGCCGCGTGCGACCGGATCAGCGACCGCTGCAGGGCGGTACGGCTCTCGAGCGGGATGTGCCTGGTGGCGAGCGCCCCGAAGCCCGTCGAAACGCCGTACGTCGGCGTCTCGGCGTGCGCGAGGTTGTCGATGTGCTGCCGCGTCGCGGCGAGGTTCTTCTCGGCCGCTTCGCTGACCGCGACGGGCGAGTGGTCACGGGCGACCGCGACGACCTGTTCGGGCCGAAGCGGTTCGGAGCCCAGAAGTACGGTTTCCGGCATAGCCCCATTGGACAACGCCATGCCCGCTGGTGGGCGGCCCCAACCGGTGGTTGTGTCTGGTATCCAAGACACGCACGGTGGGAGCAAGGGACCTTTGCTACCGCGGCGGCGGGGGTGTGTGGAAATAGAGACGTTGAGTGTCCCTATTTCCACACACCCCTTGCTCCGCGTAGCCATGCATACCGATCGTGTGGATTTCGGGACATCTGACGTCCCAAAATCCACACGGTCACCTGCGGAAAGAGAGCAAGGGACCTTTGCTACCACTTACCTCAACGTTGAGAGAAGTGGTAGCAAAGGTCCCTTGCTCCCCCGCCGAAGCGAAACAGGAGGTCGGCATGGGTGAGAGCAGCGAGGTCCCGGCTCTGCGACGCGGCCTCGGCATCCTTCGCGCCCTCGCCGCGCGCCCGGGCCCGGTGTCGGCGGCCGCGATCGCGCGCGAACTCGGCCTTCCGCGTTCGACGACGTACCACCTGCTCGCCGAACTGGAAGCCGCCGGTTTCGTGACGCACTTGCCCGCCGAGCGCCGGTACGGTCTCGGTATCGCCGCGTTCGAGCTCGGCTCGGCCTACCTACGGCACGACCCGCTGGAACGGCTCGCGCTCCCGCTGCTGCGCAAACTCGCCGACCGCGTCGGCCACACCGCGCATCTGGGCGTGCTTCACGGCAACGAGTCGCTCTACCTGGTCAAAGAGCGCCCCACCCGCCCGGAAACCCTGGTGACCGAGGTCGGCGTCCGGCTGCCTGGCCAGCTCACGGCGTCGGGCAGGGCGATATTGCGGCATTTGCCGTCGCCGCACGTCCGCGCGCTCTTCCCGAACGCGTCGGCGTTCGTCCTGCGCACCGGTCGCGGCCCGCGCACCCTCGCCGAGCTACGCCGGACGCTGAACGCGGAGGGCAGGCTCGGCTGGGCGGTCGAAGATGGACACGTCACCGAAGGATTCGCCTCGGTGGCCTGCCCGGTCTTCGACCACGGCGGCCGGCCGATGGCCGCGATCAGCGTGACCCTCCGCCACCTCTGCCCGGGAGCCGAGGGGTGTGAGGAGACTTGGCCGGACCTCGCCGAGGAGGTCCGTCTGACCGCGGCCGAACTGACCACCCGGATCGGGGGTCAGATGCGCTGAGCGTGCTTCTTCTGGACTCCCTCGAGCCCGAGCATCGCCAGCAGTTCAGCACAGTCGAGAGCATCCGAAGCGTGCCCTGCGACGGTTCGCGCGGCCCTGCCGTTCTGCAGCGTGAGGCGGACTTCTTCCTCCGCTCGCACTCCGGCCATCCGGCTCTGGTCTTCAGCGGGGTCGGGACGACTGGAATGCCTAGCCCAGGTCATCTGCCACCTTCTTCCGGCCCTCCGGCGACACGGGGTCGTTTCGAAAGAGGGCCATGGTCGGACACTCAGCATGACATCCCACCGCGCGACAGTTCCCGGCGCGGGTGAATTGAGACAAAAACGATCTAGATTTCACTACTCTGCGTGATTCAAATGCCCCATCCCTACAAGACCGCGTCCTTGATCCCCTCGGCCAACGCACCGACGAGCTCCGGCCCACGCGTGACACGAACGTCGTTGCCCAACCGGCCCAATGCGTCCGCGTCATCGACGATGCCGAGCAGCACCGCGACGCCTGCGGGATCCAACAGACCAGGCATATGCGACCCCAGTAGCCAGGCGCCCGAGAGCGCCGGATCGAAGCCGTGCCGTTCGAGGACTTCGAGCTCCTCGTCGTAGAGCCGGTCCCAATATGGTCCCGCCGAGTACCAGCCGATCATCGTCCCGAGGTCGACAGCGTCGCGCGTGGTCGTGGCTCGCCGATCCCACCAGGTCAAGAGCTTGAGCAGAGCCAATGCCGGTACCGCGGGAACCTTGGTGAGGACCCCGCCGGGCAGGAGCACCGACTCGGCCGATGCCACGGCTTCGCGCAATCCGCGGACGTTCATCCGATGGTCGTCGGGCCAGAGGACGGTCCGGTCTTCGTCCTCGATGCCGCCATAAGGCAGCACATCGACCTCGACGCCCTCCACCAGGAACGAATGCGCGCTCCGGCCATGTCGCTCCAGCCGACTGACGAAGTGTTCGAAATCGTCCCAAGTGCCCATCGCGGCGGCGATGTCGATGTCCTGGGTTGCCCGCTCGGGTGGTCCACCGACCAGCCCGATCGACAAGATCGTGCGCGCCGTCGCCCCGACCACGAGGTACTCGACTCCCGCCGCGCGCGCTACGGCATCGACCCGAGCCAGGACTCTCGCGGCGAGCCGGAGATCAGGTTCGGTCGATGCGCTTAAGTCGATCATCATCGCTCCGAATCCGGTCGCCGTGCTCGCGCTGACGCGGATCGCCCGAGGCCAGCAGGTCAGCGTAGATCAGCGGCGACGGCACGATCCACGACTCCGGCTCGGGCGCCTGCCAGAACCGGCGTCTGATGTGGACGTTGCCGCCGTTTTCCGCTCGTGCCAACCGATTCCGGCCGATGACCTGCGCCGGCAGCCCGTCGGCGTAAAGCGTGAGCGAGGCGGGCCGCAGATGCGGATCGATGAGGCTCGCCCCGGCTTCGCCGCCCACCTGAACCCCCGAGGAAAGCAAGTCGGCTTCCGCGTCGCGCCACCACGAAAGGTCGGCCGCGGCGAACTCGCCGAGCGCCAACGAAGTGTCCAGGGTGATCGAGTAAGCCTCCGACCACCGGTCGAGCAGCTCGGCCCCTCGGGCGAGCCGTCGCTCATCCCCGCGCTCGTACAGGTAGCCGGCGCGGGTGAGCTCATCGACGACGGTCTTGACCGTACCGAGCGACGCACCGCTCATCTCGGCCAGCCGACGGTACGGAACGGCGGCCGTCTCCGGCCAGCTGAGCAGGACGAACATGACTTGAAGCCCGGCCCGGCCGAAGGCTCCCGCACCTCGCGACGAGGCTCGTCCGGCCGGCACGGTGCGTTTGCGGCGACCTCGGACATCGATCAGGACGTCATCCCAGGCGAGGTGTGCGTTGCCCGCCGTGTCCAGGTAGTCGATGCCCCGGGCGCGCAGCCGCTCGGCGACCGGTTCACTGAGGTACGTGGTGAAAAGCAGTGGTGGAGGAGACGGCGGGAAGTGGACCGCGGTGGCCAGTTCCGCGGTCATCCGCTGCTTGAACTCGACACCATAGGTCCGGACAGCACCGGACCGCGTGGTGAGCTTCAGCAGGGCGCCGTCGAGTACTTCACTCCCGAGCCCCAGCTCTTGGAGCCGGGATCGAAGCTCCTTGTTCAACAAGTCATCATGTTCATTCAAATTGAACATACACATATATTGAACGCATCACCGCCCGCGCGCAACCCTGTCACCTCGGCCCACACGCAAAGAAGCGGCCCCGCCCCCTCAGGGGCAGGGCCGCTTCGTCGACCAGTGGAGGTGCCGGGAATTGAACCCGGGTCCTCTGGCGCATCACCAGGGCTTCTCCGTGCGCAGTCCGCTATGTCTCTACTTGGCCCCTTCAGTCACGCGAACAAGCTGAAGTGACGAGCCCAGCCACTGTTTGTTTCCCAACCACACCCCGTAGCCGAGTGTGGCGGTAAGCCTCCTAGCTGATGCCGGTGACCGGGTCGGAGGCGACCCCGGACCGACAGAGTTGCTCTACTGCTTAGGCAGCAAGAGCGAACTCGCGCTGGCTCTTAGGCTCGGCGCTTATTGGTTTGCGATGACGCTTACGGTGGTCTCTCGCCTGCACCGGCACGCTTCTCCTGATTCAACGACCAAAGTCGAAACCGTTCACCCCCTTGGTGGGACACAACCTGTACATCATAACTCGGTCGGCAACCGGGTTATTCCCGCAGGTGGGGCTAGCCCCACCTGGGAGATGCCCGTGGGCACCATGTCAGCGAGCACGCGCGAGCGCGATGCTGGACTCCTCGCACCAGAGAGGAGCACGACCATGAGCTCGCTAGCGGCCGAGCGGGAGCTGAGCAGGGCCGATCCGTCGTTCGGCGGCTCGCTGGTCTACCTGCTGATGAACCTGCCGATGGGCATCGTGGCGTTCGCGCTCCTGATGTCATTCGGCTGGCTGGGCATCGGCACGGCCATCGTCTGGATCGGGCTGCCGATCCTCGCGCTCGTGATCCTGTCGGTCCGCGGCGCGGCCCGGATGGAGCGCGCCAGGGTGTACGCCCTGCTCGACCGCTACATCGACCTGCCGTATCTCCCGCTGCCCGCCGCCGGCCAGTCCGTGCGCTGGAAGGCCCGGTTGAAGGACGGCTCGACCTGGCGCGACCTCGCCTACTTCTTCCTGCTCTTCCCGCTGGGCATCATCGAGTTCGTCCTGGTCACGACGTTCTGGTCGACCAGCCTCGGCCTCGCCGGCCTGCCGATCTACTACCGCTTCCTGCCCGGCGGCGAGTACCGCTTCCCGACCTGGGAAAACGCGTGGTTCACCGTCGATTCGACGGTCTCGGCGCTGCCTTGGGCGGCGCTCGGGGTGCTCTGCATCGCCCTGTCGGTAGCGTTGACGAAGGCGCTGGCCGGGATGCACGCCCGGCTGGCGACGGCATTGCTCGGGCCGACCCACGCCCAGCGCCGCCGTCTGGAGGATTCATGGGGCGAGGTTCACGGATGACGATCGACCAGCAGGTACCGCAGGTGGGGATTCCGCGGCCGCGGCCGTTGAGGTCGATCGTCTACATGATCGTCAGCTTCGTGTTCCGGCTCCTCCAGTTCGTTCTCATCGTCGTCGGCCTGGCGGTCGGCATCGCGACGGCGGTGGTGTGGATCGGCTTCCCGATCCTCATGGCCACGACCAGCTTCATCCGCTGGTCCGCCGACCGCGAACGGGGCTGGGCGCGCACGATGCTCGAGACTCCGCTGGAGCCGGTCGAACGCCTGCCGGTCGAGGGGCTTTCGCTGGTCAAGCGCTGGCTGACCCGGTTGACCGACGCGACGACGTGGCGCGACCTCGCCTACCTGATGGCGGCGTTCCCGTTGGCGTGCCTGGAGCTTCCGATCGCGATCGCGTCGATCGTGCTGCTGCCGATGGCCATCTGGGTCACCCCGTGGCTCGGCTGGCTGCACGGCAACCTGGCGTTCTCGCTACTCGGCCCGAACCGCACGCAGCGGCTGGAGCAGAAGGCCGAGCGGTTGCAGGCGTCGCGGGCTCGCGGGGTCGACGCCGCCGAGGCCGAACGCCGCCGCATCGAGCGGGACCTGCACGACGGCGCACAGCAGCGCCTGGTCGCCGTCGCGATGAGCCTCGGCCGCGCGAAGTCGAAGTTCGACCAGGATCCGGACGCGGTGCGCGAACTGATCGACGAGGCGCACCTCGACGCCAAGCTCGCGGTGTCGGAACTGCGCGATCTCGCCCGCGGGATCTACCCGGCCGTGCTCGGCGACCGCGGTCTCGACGCCGCCTTGTCCGCGCAGGCCGCGAAATCGCCGATCCACGTCGACGTCGAGGTGGACGTCGAACCGCGGCCCCCCGCCGCGGTCGAGACCACGGCCTACTTCATCGTCGGCGAGACGCTGACGAACATCGCGAAGCACTCGGGAGCGACCGAAGCGGGTGTGAAGGTGTGGCGCACCGACTCGATGGTCATCGTCGAGATCACCGACAACGGGCACGGTGGTGCCGAAGTCCGGCCAGGTGGCGGCCTCGCCGGGCTCGCCGACCGGGCGGCCACGATCGACGGCGTGATCACAGTCGTCAGCCCGCCCGGTGGCCCGACCGTGATTCGCGCGGACCTGCCGTGCCAATGGTGACCCGCTCGTGAGTGAATAGGCTCTGCCATTCACTCACGACGCTGGGGGCAGCATGCGGGTTGTCATCGCCGAAGACGCGGTTCTGTTGCGCGCGGGGGTGATCCGCCTCCTCGCCGACGAGAACATCGAGACCGTCGCGGCCGTGGACAACGGTGACGACCTGCTGGCCGCGGTCAAGGAGCACCGGCCGGACCTCGCGATCGTCGACGTGCGGATGCCGCCCACCTTCACCGACGAGGGCCTGCGCGCCGCACTGGGCGCCCGTGACGCCATCCCGGGCCTGCCTGTTCTCGTGCTTTCCCAGTACGTCGAGGAGAGCTACGCGGTCGAGCTGCTGTCCGGCGGCGCGGGCGGAGTCGGGTATCTGCTCAAGGAACGCGTCGCCGACGTCGGGGACTTCCTCGACGCGGTCAAACGTGTCGCCGGCGGTGGCACGGCCATCGACCCGGACGTCATCGCGCAGCTGATGGCCCGTGGACGCAAGAACCCGCTCGACGCCCTCACCGCCCGCGAGTCCGAGGTGCTGGGCCTGATGGCGCAGGGCCTGTCGAACACCGCGATCGCGAACTCGCTCGTCGTCTCGCACGGCGCGGTCGAGAAGCACATCGGCAACATCTTCTCGAAGCTCGGTCTCGAAGCGAGTTCGGTGGAACACCGCCGGGTCCGCGCGGTCCTCACTTACTTAGGACGCTGAAGTAGCTCTTGGTGGCGAAGCCGTCACTCACCTAACATGGGCAGACTGTAGGTGGGTGACGCGCCGGACCGAGGAGGACCCATGACCGACAGGCCCTCCCACAGCGCCCGTTTCTTCGGCGGCCCTCTCGACGGACGCGTCCAGGAGCTCGGTGACACCGAGCCGGTCGCGGGCACCGTCCTCAAACACGTCCATCTGCACGACGGGCCCAAGATCGAGACCCGCTACGAACTCGGCCTCGCCGAGGACGACTGCTGGGAATTCCGGCTGTGCGCCGCCCCCGTCCCGGAGCCGGCGCCGCGGCCGGAGCCCGAGCCGGACGGCGTGGGGTAGGGAAAACTCCACCTTCCGAGGGCGAAAACAAGAAGATCGATACGGCGGCCCGCACCGCTGTTTTCACGGTCCCGAAGCAGCAGGCTCTTTTCCATGCACACGAGCCAGAAACAGGGCCGGGACAGGTTCCTGGACATCGTCCGAGCGGTCGCGATCCTCGCGGTCGTCGTTCAGCACTGGGGAATGCCGGTGCTCTCGTACGCCGACGGCCACCTCTCGACCGGGAACGCCCTCGCGACCCCCGGCTGGTGGGTCATCACCTGGCTCAGTCAGGTCATGCCGCTCGTCTTCTTCGCCGGCGGTGCGGCGAACCTGATCTCGTTGAACCGCGCGGAAAGTTCCCGTTCCTGGCTCGCGGCCCGCCTCAAGCGGCTGATGATCCCGGTGCTGCCGCTGGTGGCCGTCTGGCTGTTCGTCCCGGACATCCTGCGCGGGATGGGCATTCCGGAGCAGCCGCTGCAGGTCGGCGGAGCGATCGCCGCGCAGCTGCTGTGGTTCCTGGCCGTGTACGTGCTCACCGTGCTGCTCACCCCGCTGATGGCCGCCGCGCACCGGCGCTGGGGCCTCAAGGTCCCGCTCGTGATGCTCGCCGCCGCCGTCCTCGTCGACGTCGCCCGCTTCAACGACCTCGGCCTGATCGGTTTCGCGAACGCGATCTTCGTCTGGATGGCCGTGCACCAGCTCGGTTTCCACTACACGCAAGGCCGTCTCGGTGCGCTGAGCCGCAACGCCGCGCTGGGCATGGCGGGCGCCGGTTTCGGTATCACCGCGCTGATGGTCGCCTTCGGCCCGTACCCCGCGAGCATGATCGGCATGCCGGGCGCCCCGGTGTCGAACATGAGCCCGCCGACCGTGCTGCTGGCCTTCCTCGCGATCGGCCAGATCGGGCTCCTGCTGGCCTTCAAACCGCAGCTGAACGCCATGGCCACCCGGCCGGGTCTCGACGCCGCGCTGAAGTGGATCGGCCCACGGTTCATGAGCGTCTACCTGTGGCACATGCCGGCGCTGATCGTCGTCTCCGGTGTCGCGGTCTACGGCCTTGGCTACGAAACTCCCGAGCCGGGTTCCGTGCTGTGGCTGACGATGCTCCCGGCCTGGCTCGGCGCCTGCGGACTGGTGCTCTTCGGTCTGCTGCGGATGTTCGCTCGTTTCGAAACGCAGAATTCCGGCCCCGCCTCGACCGCCCACACGCCTCAGCTGGTGGTGGCCGGGCTGGCGATCGCGGGCGGCCTGCTGGGCTTGGCAGCGCACGGTTTCGCCCCGCTGAGCGACGGTCTCGCCCAGGGCCCGGCACCGTGGGTGGCGCTGGCGACGGGCGGATTCCTCCTGACGGGCAAGCAGATCCAGGTTTCGGAGCTGGGAACGCGGTTGCTCGGCCGCGCCGTCTCGGTCACCGAGGTGGCACAGCTCAAACGCTGAGCAGTTTCGCGGGGGTGTCGTGCAGCACCGCTCGCAGGAACGGCTCACCCAGGCGATCGTCGGCGGCCCAGCCGGCGATCGCCTGCAGCTGTGTGGCGTACGAGTACGGGATGTTGGGGAAATCGGTGCCGAGAACGACGCGGTCGGGGAATTCGGCCAGCAGGTCCGTCCAGTCCGGCGGGAGCGGGTTGCCGCGCGAAGTGAATTCCACCCCGACCATCGTGGTGTCGAGGTACACCCGCGGATACTTCCTGGCCAGCTCGAACGCGAAGTCGATCTCCGGCATGCCGGCGTGCGCGAGCACCAGTGTCAGGCCGGGATGCCGCACGAGGATCTCCTCGAACAGCCGTAGCCCGGTGTAGGCGCCCTTCAACGGACCGTGTCCACAGTGGACGACCACCGGGACACCCGCGTCCGCCAGCGCGCCCCAGACGCCGTCCAGCAGCTCGTCACGCGGGTCGTAGGCCCCGACCTGGACGTGTGCCTTGAAACAGCGGGCGCCCGCGCGCAGCGCTCCGTCCACAACGGACAGCGCGGACGGCTCCGGGTAAAAGGTGCCGGTCGGCACCGCCTCGGGGACGCGTTCCGCGAACTCCAGCGCCCACGACGTCAGCCATTCGGCCATTCCCGGCTTGTGCGGATAGACCAGCGGCGCGAACCTGCGCACGCCGAACGAGCGCAGGGTTTCGATCCGCTCTTCTTCCGGCGTGCGGTAGTGCACGGGCCAGGCCATGCCGTAGTGCTCTTCGGCCTGGTCGAAGTAGGCCCACACCTTGTCCATGACCTGCTTCGGCAGGAAATGCAGGTGAAGGTCCACGAGTCCGTCGATACCGAGCGCCGAGATCCAACCGGGGATCTCGGCGTCCGACGCTGGCCCGTGGATCAATCGTTGTACCGGCCCTTCAGCGCCCGGCCCATGGCCCGGCTGATGGTGCGGTCCGCGTCCCGCTTGGCGATGTCCTGCCGCTTGTCGTAGGACTTCTTGCCCTTCGCCAGCGCGATCTCGACCTTGACCTTGCCGTCCTTGAAGTACATCGACAGCGGGACCAGCGAAAGGCCGCTCTCCTTGGTCTTGCCGATGAGCTTCTCGATCTCCTGGCGGTGCAGCAGCAGTTTCCGGGTGCGCCGCGGCGTGTGGTTCGTCCACGTGCCCTGCACGTACTCCGGGATGTGCACGTTCCGCAGCCAGACCTCGCCGTCGTCCACCGTGGCGAACGCGTCCGCCAGTGATGCCCGTCCTTCACGCAGGCTCTTCACCTCGGTACCGACGAGCACGAGACCGGCTTCGTAGGTATCGAGGATGGAGTAATCGTGGCGAGCCTTGCGGTTCGACACGATCACCTTGTGTCCACGTTCCTTGGGCATAGCGGCGACTCTACGTGAGTTTCTGTGTTCGGGCAGGTGGTTATCGGGCGGCTAGTGGCGCACGTACAGGCGCAGCGTCACGTAGCCGGTGATCGCCGAAATGACGATCGAGACGGCGAGCAGGATCGGCGCCACCGGGAACAGCAATTCGAGCATGCCGACCGCGGGGAACACGTCCCCGGTGAGCACCAAGTCGAGCAACAGCACCTTGGTGAGCACGAGGAAGACGATGCCGATGATCGCACCGACCAGGCCGGCGACCACCGCCTCCAGGAGGAACGGCAGCTGCGTGTACCACCGGGTCGCGCCGACCAGCCGCATGATGCCGACCTCGGTGCGCCGGGTGAACGCCGACACCTGGATCGTGTTGGCGATCAGCAGCAGCGCGGCGATGGCCATGATCAGCGCGGCGCCGAAGGCCAGGTTCCGCACACCGTTGAGCGCGTTGAACACGCGGTCCAGTGCCTTCTGCTGGTCGTCGACCTTGCTGACGCCCGGTTTGCCGGTGTACTCCTGGATGATCGCCTGGCTGCGCTCGGGGTTCTTCAGCTTGACGTGCAGCGACGCGGGCAGCGCCTCCGGCCCGGTCAGCGCGAGCAGTTCCGGCTGGCTCTCGAACATCTTCTTGAACCGCTCGTAGGACTGCTCGCGGTTCTCGAACACGACCGACTCGACGCCGTCGTTGCCCTGCAGGTCCTGGCGCAGCGACTGGCAGGCGGACTGCGAGCAGTTCGGGTCACCCGCGCTGATGTCGTTGACCAGATAGACCGAAACCTCGACGTCGGCGAGGAAGTTGGCCTTCATCTTGTCGATCGTGCCGACCGCCAGCAGGCCGAAGCCGAGCATGGCGAGGGAGACCGCGGTGGTGAGGATCATCGCGATGGTCATCGTGACGTTCCGGCGCAAGCCGGTGACTACCTCGCTGAAGACGAAACTGGCGCGCATCGGGGTTGATGTCCCTTGGAAGTCGTGGGTTACGGAGGAGGGCGGGGCCGGTCAGCGGCCGATGCCGTAGACGCCTCGGGCGTCGTCACGGATGACCTTGCCGAGCTGGAGCTCGACGACCCTTCGCCGCATCGAGTCCACGATCGAATGGTCGTGGGTGGCCATCAGCACCGTCGTGCCGGTGCGGTTGATCCGCTCCAGCAGCAACATGATGTCCTGGCTGGTGTCGGGGTCCAGGTTCCCGGTCGGCTCGTCGGCGAGCAGCACGAGCGGGCGGTTCACGAAGGCGCGGGCGATCGCGACGCGCTGCTGCTCACCACCGGAGAGTTCGTTGGGGAGACGGTCGGCCTTGCCGTCGAGGCCGACGAGTTCGAGCACCTCGGGCACGACCTTGCGGATCGTGGGGCGCGGCTTGCCGATGACTTCGAGCGCGAAGGCGACGTTCTCGGCGACGGTCTTGTTCGACAGCAGACGGAAGTCCTGGAAGACGCAGCCGATGGTCTGCCGCAGCCGCGGCACCCGGCGACGGGCGAGCTTGGCGACGTCGAAGTTGGAGACCATGACGCGACCCTTGCTCGGCACCTCTTCGCGCAGCAGGAGACGCAGGAAGGTCGACTTCCCGGATCCCGAAGGACCGATCAGGAAGACGAACTCGCCTTTGTCGATCTCGACCGACACCCTTTCGAGGGCGGGACGGGTCGAGGTCTTGTAGACCTTGGAAACCTCTTCGAGCCGGATCACGGTTCGGCATACTACCCATGCCCGTCGTTAAGCCCGGGTAGCCCGGTCCCGGCGGCCAAGCGAGCAAGGGACCTTTGCTCTCACTCTCTTTCGGAAAGTGAGAGCAAAGGTCCCTTGCTCTCTCACGCAGGGTTGTTACGCGGCTCCGGACTGCTTGCGCCAGCGGATGCCGGCCTCCAGGAAACCGTCGATCTCGCCGTCGAGCACGGACGACGGGTTGCCGACCTCGAACTCGGTCCGCAGGTCCTTGACCATCTGGTACGGGTGCAGCACGTAGGAGCGCATCTGGTTGCCCCAGCTGGAGCCGCCGTCCTTGAGCGCGTCCATCTCGGCGCGCTCCTCTTCCTTCTTCCGCTGCAGCAGCCGCGCCTGGAGGACCTTCATCGCGGCCGCCTTGTTCTGCAGCTGCGACTTTTCGTTCTGACACGAAACGACCACGCCGGTCGGGATATGCGTGATCCGCACCGCCGAGTCCGTCGTGTTGACGCTCTGGCCACCGGGGCCGGACGAGCGGTACACGTCGACGCGGATGTCCTTCTCGGGGATGTCGACGTGGTCGACCTCCTCGACCTCGGGCATCACCTCGACGTGCGCGAAGGAGGTCTGACGGCGGCTCTGGTTGTCGAACGGCGAGATGCGCACCAGGCGGTGCGTGCCCTGCTCGACCGAGAGCGTGCCGTAGACGTAGGGCGCCGTCACCTTGAAGGTGGCGGACTTGATGCCCGCTTCCTCGGCGTAGGAGATGTCGTAGACGTCCGTGGGGTAGTTGTGGCGCTCAGCCCACCGCAGGTACATCCGGAGCAGCATCTCGGCCCAGTCGGCCGCGTCGACGCCGCCCGCTTCGGACCGGATGGTGACCACGGCGTTGCGCGGGTCGTATTCACCCGACAGCAGGGTGCGGACCTCGAGCCCGTCGATGTCCTTGGTGAGCGCCGTGAGCTCGGTCTCGGACTCGGTCACGCTGGCTGAGTCGCCCTCGGCCTCGGCCAGTTCATACAGGACGCCCAGATCGTCGAGCCGCTGCCGCAGCTCGGAAATGCGTCGCAGCTCACTCTGCCGGTGGGACAACTGGCTGGTGACCTTCTGCGCCGCTTCGGGGTCGTCCCAGAGGTTCGGGCTGGACGCCTGTTCCTCCAGCTCGGCCACCTGGGCACGCAGCGCATCCAGGTCCATCACCGACTCGATCTGCGTCAGCTTGCCGGCCAGGTCCTTCAGTGCCGCATCGAACTCATCACTCACGTCGGCCAAGGTTACGGCAAAACCCACGGCCGGTTGCGGGGAACCGGCCGTGGGCACCTGTCCGGGTCAGGACTGGGGGATGGAATCCAGCAATTTCAGTGCGGCTTTCGCCTGCGCCTGCGCGAACTCGGCGACGGCCTTGGCGTACGGACCGTCGGCGGCCTTCGTGGCGGCCTTGGCCTCGTCGAGCTGCTGGGTGTAGCTCGCACGGGCCGACTCGAGCAGGGCCGAACGCTGCTTGACCGTCAGCGAACCGGCGTGCACGAGACGCAGGATCAGCGGGCTGCGGAGGTGGTCAGGACCGGCTTCGGAGGTCAGCCACGTCTTGAACGCCTTCTTGCCCGCCGCGGTGATGAGGTACTGCTGGCTCGACCGCGGGCCCTGCTTGCCGAGGCGGACGAGGCCCTCCTTCGACAAGGCGGGGAGCTCCCGGTACACCTGGCTGCGGGTCACGCTGAAGAAGGCGCCGAAACGCTCACCCGCCCCCGCGACCAGTTGCCCGCCCGTGGCGGGACCGTCGTGGAGAAGACCGAGCAGTGCGGCGGCTGTTGCATTCAATTCGGACACGTCCTCTACGGTCCCACTTTTCGGAACCTGTGTCCACTGTGGTCAGCACATCTGTCCATTGTGGCTAGTGATATGCGCTCATTCGGCCCAACGCACTACGCCTGTCCACAATGGACCGGACACGCTACGCAACCGGCGTTCGTCACGGACAGCGGAACCCGTCCCCCGCCCCGCCCAACAACGGGGAGTGATCGCCTCGAAGGGCGCACTTGCTACGGAACAGGGCAACAAAGAGGCGCGGGTCTGCGATTTCCGCAGACCCGCGCCTCGTTTTCTCTGTAGCGGGGACAGGATTTGAACCTGCGACCTCTGGGTTATGAGCCCAGCGAGCTACCGAGCTGCTCCACCCCGCGTCGTTGTGTTAATAGATTACATGGGGCCGAAACGTGCTTTCAGGCGGGTACCCCTAACTTCCGGAAGGGCCTTTGACCAGCCTTTATGGCGCAACTTTGTCATCCAGCCAGCCGAAGACGCCGTTGAGCACCATGGTCAGCCCGTCGGCGAACCTGCCCTCGACGTCCTCGTCGAACACCCAGGCCGTGGGCGTGACGTCGTAACGCGGGTCCCGTTCACCCGGAACCGGGTAAACGGCCTGCTCTTCGATGGTGAAACCGACGACGTAGCTGTAGACGGTGAACAACGCCCGTCCGGCCAGGTGCGGTTCGAGCCCCGCGTCGACGCGCCCTTGAAGCGGATTGTCACCGAGAAGGCTCTCGTCGGTCAGAAAAGTCCCAGCGAACACCTTCGCCCCGTCACGGTAAGCGAGCATCATCCGGCGCAAAGCCCGTGACGCCAGCTCGAGAGCCTCCCTCTCCCCCGCGTTTTCGGGAACACGACCCGGCATCGCGTCCGCGTACATCAGCGTCGCCATCTCGTCGAGCAGCTCCTGCTTGTTCTTCACATGCCAGTACAGCGCGGGCGCCTTGACGCCGAGTTCCTGCGCGATCAGGCGGAGCGTCAGTCCGTTGAGCCCGACGTCGTTGAGCAGTCGAAGCCCGGCGCGGACGATGTCCTGCCTGGTCAGACCCACTTTCGTCCCTCTTTTCAGTGGAAGCTCCTTGACAATTTAACGATGTTAAGGGCACGCTGGCCGCAGGTCAATTTAACGTCGTTAAGGAGTGGTATGAACAACCTGGGGACGGACGTGATCGTGGCCGGAGCAGGGCCGACGGGGCTGATGCTGGCCCACGAACTCGCGCTCGCCGGCGTCGATGTCGTGGTCCTGGAACGGCATCACGAACGCACAGGACTGTCGAAGGCACTGAACCTGCAGCCGCGAACCGCGGAAATGCTGGAGCTGCGCGGACTTCTTGACGGCGCCGAGGAGCGTTCGTTCGCGACGGTGCAGGACGGGCATTTCGCGATGATCCCCCTCGGCTACGACGGGTGGGGCACTCGATTCCCTTTCCAGCTGGGGATTCCGCAGGCACAGGTCGAGGCGTACCTCGAGGAACGGCTTGCCGCACAAGGAACGAAGGTGAGCCGCGGCGCCGAGGTAATCGATTTCGCGCAGGAGAAGGACTTCGTCTCTGTTCGGTACCGAACAGACGGTGGCGATAACCGGCTGCACGCGAAGTTCCTCGTCGGCTGTGACGGCGCTCGAAGCGTTGTACGCAAAGGACTCGACGTGGACTTTCCCGGTGTGGACGGTGAAGGTTTCGGGGTGGTCGCGGACGTGCTGTTCGACAAAATCCCCGCCGGTGCGCAAAAACAGTGGCGAACGATGCGGAACGTCGGCGAGCCGACCGGTGCGACCACGTTCAAAGGCCTGATCCCGCTGGGAGAACCGGGCCTCTACCGCTTCGTGTACGGCGACAGGGCCTCGCGGCCCAAGGACATCCGGTCCGCCATCTCCCACGACGAAGTCCGGCAGGCCCTGCTCGACTCGTACGGTGAGACGGCGACGGTGTCGGAAATCCGCTGGGCGTCACAGTTCTCCGACGCGGCGCGGCAGGCGGAGCACTACCGCGCCGGGCGGGTACTGCTGGCGGGCGATGCCGCGCACATCCATTTCCCGGCAGGGGGCCAGGGGCTGAATCTGGGCGTGCAGGACGCCATGAACCTGGGCTGGAAGCTCGCCGCGACAGTGCGCGGATGGGCCGGTGACGACCTGCTCGACACCTACGAGGCCGAGCGGCACCCCGTCGGCGCGCAAGTGCTGCACAACGTCGCCGCTCAACTGGGGCTGACTCCGCGGTCTCACGAGACTCGCGCGCTTCGCGATCTTTTCGCCGACATGACCGCGCTGCCCGACGTGAGTCGATACTTGGCGGGCATGGTCTCCGGCCTCGGGATCCGCTACACGACGCACGGGACGTCGCATCCCGCGCTCGGCTCGCGGCTCACCGACCAGGACGTCAACACAGAGGACGGCCCGCTTCGTCCGAGCACGCTCTTCCGCGACGGCGGCTTCGTGCTCCTGACGACCACTCAGGCCCACGTCGACGCCGCCCGGGCCCACGCCCACTCGCCGCGTCTGACCACCCAGCTGGTCACCACGCTGCCGTGGCCGTCCACGGAAGCCGTCCTATACCGCCCCGATGGCTATGCCTGCTGGGTCGCCCCCACGCGGTAGCAAAGGTCCCCCGCTCCCCCGCAGCGATAGCAAAGGTCCCTTGCTCCCACCACCACCGGGAACACCTACCCGACCGACCGCTCCGGGGGTCCAGGGGGCGGAGCCTCCCTGGCGGGGGTCCGGGGGTTCGACCCCCGGGACAAAAACGAAGGAGGCCCGTGTCTGCGTTTTCCGCAGACACGGGCCTCCTACCTCTGTAGCGGGGACAGGATTTGAACCTGCGACCTCTGGGTTATGAGCCCAGCGAGCTACCGAGCTGCTCCACCCCGCGTCGTGACACCTACCTTACGCCTGCGTTTCCAGCAGGCGCAAAGCAGGTGCCCTTTAGGTAAGCGACGTCACCCTCCGGGCTGGCCGGAGGTCGGGGGCGCACCGGATGCCGGCGGGGTGGCCTTGGCCGACTCGTAGGCCTTGGAGGCCGCTTCGAGTGCGGCCAGGGCGGCGCCCTGGTCGGCGTAGTTCCCGGATTGCTGGGCGGCGCGGAACTTGACCCAGGCGTCGTGCATGTCGCCCGCGGCCTTGTCGAGCGCCGGGTTACCGCCGGCCGGCGGCTGTGGCGTCGTCGTCCCCGGCGGCGGCGGTGTCGTGGGCCCGGGGGTGCCGCCGGTCTGCGGCGGTGTGACCCCGGAGCCCGTGCCCGCCCCGAAGACCTGGTCGAGCGCTTCGTTCAGCGTCGGCGCGAACCCGATCTTGGTGCCGTAGGAGACCAGGACACGGGCCAGCTGCGGATAGCTCAGCTGGTTCCGTTGCCGGATGTAGACCGGTTCCACGTAGAGGAAGCCATTGGCGACGGGGAGCGTGATCAGGTTTCCGTAGGTGACCGTGACGTTCGGGTTGTTGAACAGTGTCCGGTCCTGCGCGACCCGTGGGTCACTCTGGAATCGGTTCTGGACCTGGACGGGACCATCCACCTGGGTGGATCCGCTGGCGCCTGTCGGCAGTCTCAGGACGCGCATCTTCCCGTAGTCCTCGGGATCCGAAGACACCGACATCCAGGCCGCCAGATACTGCCGTTGGAGACCGGTCAGCGAACTGGTGAGCTGGAACCGCGACTTGGAATCGCCCGGCGCGGTGGCCAGGACGTAGTAGCCGGGCTGATTGGCGATCCCGGAGGCGGACGCGTTCACGCCGCCTTCCTGCGTCGGGTCCTGCGGAACGCTCCAGAAGGCCTGCTGAGCGTAGAACTCCGCGGGGTTGTTCACGTGGTACTTCGACAGGAGTTCCCGCTGCACCTTGAAGAGGTCTTCGGGGTAGCGGAAATGCGACCGCAGGTCCGGCGAGATCTCGCTGCTCGGCTTGACCAGGCCCGGGAAGACCTTCTTCCAGGCGTTGAGCACCGGCTCGTTGTCCTCGACCCCGTACAGGGTCACGGTGCCGTCGAACGCGTCGACGGTGGCCTTGACCGAGTTGCGGATGTAGTTGATCGAGGAGTTCGCCTGGCGGGTGGTGCCGCTGAGCGAGTCGTTGGTCGCCTGGCCGAGCTGGGTCTGCTGGGCGTACGGGAAGTTGTTCATCGTCGTGTAGCCGTCGACGATCCACTTGATCTTGCCGTCGACGACCGCCGGGTACGGGTCGCCATCGAGGGTCAACCACGGGGCGATCTTGGCGACCCGATCACGGGGTTCGCGGTTGAACATGATCTTGGATCCGTCGCCGATGGCATCGGAGAAGAGGATGTTGCGCTCTCCGTACTCGGCGGCGAAAACGAGGCGGTTGAACCAGTTGTCGATCGGCACGCCGCCGGAGCCCTTGTAGATGTAGGCACGGTCGACGGCGGTGTCGTACTCGCCGGGAGCCTGACCCGCCTTGCCGCCGACGATCGCGTACGCGGCGTCGGTCGCGAGCTCGCCGTAGTAGATACGGGGCTCTTCCACCTTGATGCCCGGCTTGTTCGGGTCGGTCGACCCGGCGCCCGACGGGTTCTGGGTGTCGCTGGTGGTGGCGATCGGGTAACCGCCGTCGGAGTTGGCGTCCTTCAGCGCGCGGTCGATCGTGTTGGCCGGCGCGGCGACGAAACCGTTTCCGTGCGTGTAGACGAGGTGCTTGTTGATCCAGTTCGTCTGGTTGCCGGTGAGGCCTTCGGTCTTGATCTCCTTGGCCGCGACGATGTAGTCCTGCGTGACCCCGTTGAGGGTGTAGCGGTCGATGTCCAGCTTGGACGGGAAGCCGTAGAAGTTCTCACGGCCGACGCGCTGGGTGAACGTGTCGCTCAGGACGTTCGGGTCGAGGAGGCGGATGTTCGGGACGGTCCCTTTGTCGGCCTTGATCTCCGCGGAGGTCGCCTCGGACTTGCCGGTGTAGTCCTTGTATTCGACGTTGGTCAGGCCGAACGCCTGACGGGTCGCGTCCATGTTGCGCTGGATCGACGCGGATTCCTTCTCGTTCGCGTTGGGCTTCACGGAGAACTGGTCGAGTACCGCGGGCCACGCGACGCCGACGAGCACGTTCGACAGGATCAGCAGCACCAGTGCGATGGCGGGCAGCTGCAGATTGCGCAGGAACGCACCGGCGAAGAACGCGACGGCACAGATCACCGAGATGCACAGAAGGATCAGCTTCGCGGGCAGGACCGCGTTCAGGTCGGTGTAGGTCGCACCGACGAACAGCGGAGCTCCGCGATCGGACAACAGAAGGTTGTAGCGGTCGAAGAAATACTCGACCGCCTTCAGCAGCACGAAGATGCCGATGGTGATGGCGAGCTGGGCTCGGGTCGGGCCGGCGAGCTGGCCGCCCTTACCCGCGAGCCGGATGCCGCCGAAGATGTAGTGCGAGATCAGCGCACCGAAGAACGCGATGACGACCGAGATGAACAGCCAACCCAGGAGCCAGTTGTAGAACGGCAGATCGAAGGCGTAGAAGCCGACGTCGTTGCCGAATTCGGGATCGGTCTGGCCGAACGGCGTGCCGTTCAGGAACAGCTGCACGACCTGCCAGTCGCTCTGCGCGGACGCGCCGGCGATGAGCCCGGTGAGCACCGGGATACCGATGCCGAACAGCCGGATCCGGCCGACGATCGCCGACCGGTAGCGCGCGAGCGGGTCGTCGTTGCCGGAAATCGGCACGAAGACAGGCCTGGACCGGTACGCGATCATCAAGCTGACCGCGAGCGACCCTCCCACCAGGAGGCCTACTGCGAAGAACAAGACCACACGAGTGATCAACACCGTGCTGAACACCGTGCGGGCGCCGACCTCGCCGAACCACAACCAGTCGACGTAGGTGTCCAGCAGTCTCGCGCCCAGCAGCAGGGCCAGAATGACGACGGCGGCGATGATCAGCAGTATCCGGCTGCGCCGGGACAGCTTCGGCAGGCTCACGGGGGGCCGAGTGGCCACTGCACACGCTCCTGGTTTGGTGAACTTTTCGCGGGGGCGCGCGTACCGCGTGCGGCCCCTGATGCTCTAACTCTACGGATGCCGTCGGAAGTTCCCGGAACCCGCCCAAACCGGACTCGGAAGGCCACTGTCCCGGCCGCCTGGAACGATGTGCCAATGGCACCGAGTGAGCAGCAGGGCGTGGCCGGCCTGGCCCGCGAAGTCGAGGAGTTCGTCGCTTCGGGAGGCTGGGACCAGCCCCCGCAGTTGTTCGCGCTGGTCCCGACCGCGGCGCTGCTGGACGAACAACCCGAACTGGCCGGGCAACTCGACGCGTCCGCCCCGCTGACGCCCGTCGCGCAGGAGGCTCTGCCGGACGGTGACCTGGGTGAAGCGCTGGCGCAGATCGCGTGGCCCGATCTGGTGCTGGGCTGCGCGCTCGCGCAGGAGATCATCGTGCTGCCGCCGGACGCCGAAGCCGAGCTTCCCGTCGTGCCCGAGACCGATGCCGAACGCCTGCGTCAAGCGGCCGCCGACCACCCGCGCCGGACCGAAGCCCGCCTCGTCGCGGCCGTGCTGCGGGATGGCGCCGGAGCCTGCGTCATGCGGCTTCGCGGGGCCGGGCAGCCCTCCGAACCCGGTGACGTCCCTGTCGACGAGATCATCGAGAACCCGGAACTGGCCCCCAACCTGCTCGAAGCACTGAAGGCGACGTTGCTGCCCTGACCTGCGAAAAGAGAGCAAGGGACCTTTGCTATCGCCAGCCCGGGCGCGCGGCGGGCGATAGCAAAGGTCCCTTGCTCCCCCGGCGGTCAGCAGGAGGCGGTCGGCCTTCCCGCCTTCAGGTTTTCGAGCTGCGCGATCGCCTCGTCCAGCGTGGACACCTTGATCAAGTTCAGCCCCTCGGGCGCGGCGGTCTTCGCCTCGGCGCAGTTGTGCGCGGGCACGAGGAAATCGGTGGCGCCTGCCTCGCGAGCGCCGACCACCTTGAACGAGATGCCGCCGATCGCGCCGACCTCACCCTTCTCGGAGATCTCGCCCGTCCCGGCGATATGCCTGCCACCGGCGAGGTCGCCGGGTTCCATCTTGTCGACGATCGCGAGCGCGAACATCAGGCCAGCCGACGGGCCGCCGACGTCCTGCAGCGAGATCTTCACGTCGAACGGAACGTCGGCCCGGTCCACCGCAGTCAGGCCCATGAAACCTTCCGGCCCATCGGGCCGCTGCGCGAGCGTGAGCGGCACGGTGCGTTCGGCCTGCCCGTCGGATTTGAAGGTGATCTGGACGGTCTGCCCGGGCTTCGTCCCGTTGAGGGCGGCGCGCACTTCGGTCGCCTCGGTGACGGTCTGCCCGTTGACCACCAGAAGCCGGTCGCCGGGAGCGAGCACCTTGTCCGCGGGACTGCCGGAGACGATCGTCTTCGCGAGCACCTTCACCGGGAACTTGCGGCGCAGCGCGGCGACCTGAGCGGCGGTCTGCGAGTCCTGCAATTGCTGGATGTTCTCCTGCCGGACCTGCTCGTTGGTTTCGCCCGGCTTGAAGTATTCCTCGCGCGGCGCCAGCGCGTACCGGCCACTCGCCCAGAGCCCGAGCGCGTTGAACAGCGTGATGCCGCCATCGCGCAGGGAGACCGTCGTCATCCGCAGCTCGCCGGAGGTCTGGAAGATCTCGTGCCCGTTGACCTGGATCACGGACTGCCCGGCGGCGTCCTTGCCGAGGGTGTCGTAGGTCGGCCCGGGACTGATCGCCACATACGGCACGGGGATGAAGAACCCGACCAGCGCGAAGGCGACGAACAGCGTGCCGCTGACCAGCAGCGTCCAGCCGCGCCGGGTCAGCCGCCGTTCGGAGCGGTCCTGGTCACCCGCGGAGCCCGCACGGCTCCGCGCTCCTGTGGTCTCCTCCGAGGGCTCTGTCACGCGTGACAGCGTACGGTGACGGTGTTCGCTTCTCGGTGAAGGCCACGCTCATCTCTCCACTTGACGAGCTGTGAATCCCTGGACCCGCGTACGGTGGTGCCATGAGCAAACCCCCGTTCGGCTTCGGACCGCCCGATCCCGACAAACGAGGCGAGAACGAGCCGTCGGACTCCGGCGGCCAGCCCTCCGGCGCCGAGGCCTTCAATCAGCTCGGTCAGATGCTCAGCCAGCTGGGCCAGATGCTCAGCCAGGCCGGCAGCTCGACCGGGCCGGTCAACTATGACCTGGCGAAACAGATCGCGTTGCAGAACCTCAGCAGCAGTGGAAGCGCCGACGTCCAACTCGGCTTTTCGTCGTCCAGCGGCGGCGACTCGAGCACGGCCGTCCGCGACGCCGCCCACCTGGCGGAGCTGTGGCTGGACGCCGCGACGATTCTGCCCGCCGGAGCCACGACGACCGTCGCTTGGTCCGCGCGCACCTGGGTCGAGAAGACCTTGCCCACGTGGCAGCGCCTGTGCGACCCCGTCGCCCAGCAGGTCTCGGGCGCGTGGGTCCAGGCCCTGCCCGAGGAGGCCAAGCAGGCCGCCGGTCCGCTGCTCTCGATGATGGGGCAGATGGGCGGGATGGCCTTCGGCTCCCAGCTCGGTAACGCTCTGGCTCAGTTGGCTTCCGAAGTGCTCACCTCCACCGAGGTCGGTCTCCCGCTTGGCCCCGCGGCCACCTCCGCGCTGCTGCCGGCGAACATCGAGAAGTTCACCGAGGGCCTGGAGCTGCCGACCAGTGAGGTACTGGTCTTCATCGCCGCACGCGAGGCCGCCCACCAGCGGCTGTTCGCCCATGTCCCCTGGCTGCGGCAGCGACTCCTGGCCACCGTCGAGGAGTTCGCGAGCGGTATCTCCGTCGACACTTCGGCCCTGGAGCAACTCGCGGGCCAGATCGACCCGTCAAACCCGGCCAGCATCGAAGAAGCCATGTCCTCCGGCCTGCTCGAGCCGCAGACCTCGCCCGAGCAGAAGGCGGCGCTGAACCGCCTGGAGACCCTGCTCGCGCTGGTCGAAGGCTGGGTCGACGTCGTGGTCGCCGAGGCCATCGGTGACCGGCTTCCGGGCGCGGACGCGCTCCGGGAGACGCTGCGCCGCCGCCGCGCCACGGGTGGCCCTGCAGAGCAGACCTTCGCCACCTTGGTCGGGCTTGAGCTCCGGCCAAGGCGGATGCGCGCGGCCTCCTCGCTGTGGAAGCTGGTCGGCGACCAGCACGGCATCGAGAAGCGGGACGGCCTCTGGTCCCACCCCGACCTGATGCCGACCGCCGACGATCTCGACGAGCCGCTCGACTTCTCCGAACGCCTCGGCGATGGCGAGTCGACGCTCGAAGGCATCGACCCGATCGCCGAGATCGAACGCACCGAGCGCGAGAAGAACAAGCCCAAGGGCGACGAAGAAGAGAGCTGAGGCACGTCAGTCCTCCGCCGCGATGCCCCATCCGGCGGCGGAGGACAGACCCTCCAGGTAGCCGATGGCGCGTTCGGTCTTGGGATAACGGCGAACGAGCTCCCAGAACGCCGCGTTGTGCCCTGGTTCCTTCAAATGCGCGAGTTCGTGCACGAGGACGTAGTCCAGCACCCATCCCGGCACCCGGCGCAGACGATCACTGACCCTGATCGTCGCGTCGACCGGCGTGCAGGACGCCCACCTCGTCCTCATCGGCGGGACCCAGCGAACGCTCGCGGGTATCGCCTTCCCGTCCAGATACTTCGCCGAGAGCACGGCGCAGCGTGCCAGCAGCGCCTCGTCCGAGGCTTTTGGCGGCGCGGCCTGCCGCGGGCCTTTGCGCAGCAACTTGCGCTGCATCTCGGCAACCCAGTGCTTTTCCTCAGCCCGGGTCATCCGGGCAGGGATCAGCACGACGAGGGTGTCCTCGTCCCAGTACGCGGTGACGGTCCGGTGGCGGCGTTGGCTACGCCGTACCTCGACCTTGTGTTCGGGAGTGTCCGACGGATTCGTCGTGTCCCGGCCCCTCAATGAGGGCGTCCGTGCTTCGACCACTCGACCACGGTAAGGCCAGTCACCGACAAGTCCGAGAGCCGAAAGGTCACAGCCTCCAGTTGTCCACAACGGGGTCAACCTGTGGATAACTCGCGTTCTTCCGGGCGGGCGGACGGTCGGCGGGTGCGATCCTGCGATCATGAACCTGCGCGAACCGGACCTGCGATCGATCATCCTGCCCGCCTTCCCCGCTCTGCTTCCCGGGCTGGATGTGCTGGAACGAGGAAACGGCGAGATCCAGATCGGCCTCGACCCCACACACGCCGTGGTCATCGCCGGCGTCGCCACCGAAGTGGCCGAAGCCCTCCGCGGGCTGGACGGGAAACAGGCCGCGGACGACATCGTGCTCGCGCAGAGCGAACACGATGAACAACTTCGCGACCTGATGACGGATCTGACGGCCCGAGGTCTCGTGACCGATGCGGGCGAGTCCGAACGGCATCCGAGACCGAGACCGGAGACAGGGCTCTGGTCGCTTCGCGCCCGCCACCACCAGACGGCCATGACGGCCCGCCGCAAACGCACCGCGGTGGCGATCCACGGCGACGGCAGGCTGGCGGTGGCCATCGCCGTTCTGCTCGCCAACGGCGGAATCGGGCATATCGACGTCCGGGCTTCGGGCACGGTCCTCGAAGGCGACCTGGGCTCGGGCTACACCGAAGCCGAAATAGGCATGGCACGCCGGGACGCGATGGCCCAGGTCGTGCACCGCACCAGGGCGAGCACCGTGACAACGCGGCTCTACTCGGACCGCCGGCCGGAACTCGCCCTGCTCACCGACGCCGTGGTGCCTGCTCCCGAAGTGGTCGACGAACTCGTCCGCGACGGGATCAACCACCTGCCGGTGCGCGTCCGGGACGGGGTCGGCATCGTGGGACCTTTGGTGGTGCCCGGCCGCAGCAGCTGCCTGCGCTGCGCCGACCTGCACCGGGCCGGTCGCGACGATTCCTGGCCGCGGGTCGCGAGCCAGCTGGTCGGCCGTGTGCCGCGAGCCGATCTCGGGTCCGTTCAGGCCTGCGCCGCGCTCGCCGCCGCGCAGGCGCTCAGGCTTCTGTCCCCGAGCGACCAGGCGCCGCCCGCTTGGAACGCCACGCTGGAGATCGACTTCTTCGACGGCAAGATCCGGCATCGCGACTGGCCGCCGCACACCGCATGCGGATGCGGTGCTCGTTGATACGGCAAGCGACGTAGCCCACATGCACTCCCTCAACAGGCTGCGCGGGCGCAGTGAATCAAGGCAGAATCGCGAAGGTGACCGACTCCCGCAACGCCGAGGACCGTGAAGCCGCCATCCCCCGCAACGGGGCCGCGCGAACGGCGAAGCTGGCCAGTATCCCGCTCGGCATAGCGGGGCGGGCGGTCGGCGGCTGGGGCAGGCGGCTGACCGGGCAAAGCGCCGAAGAAGTCAACGCGACGCTGTCCGCCAAGGCGGCGGAGCAGCTCTTCGAAGTCCTCGGCACGCTCAAGGGCGGCGCGATGAAGTTCGGCCAGGCGCTGAGCGTCTTCGAGGCCGCGGTGCCGGACGAGATGGCGAAGCCCTATCGCGAGGCCCTGACGAAGCTTCAGGCCGCCGCGCCGCCCATGCCCGCCCGGCAGACCCACCGAGTCCTCGCCGAACAGCTGGGGCGCACCTGGAAGCAGCGGTTCGCGGCCTTCGACGACGAGCCCGCCGCTTCCGCGAGCATCGGCCAGGTCCACCGCGCGACCTGGCACGACGGCCGCGAAGTCGCCGTCAAGGTGCAATATCCCGGAGCCGACGACGCCTTGCGGAGCGACCTCCGGCAGCTCCAGCGTTTCAGCAGGTTGTTCCAGGCCTTCGTGCCGGGGACCGAAGTGAAGCCGCTCTTGGCGGAACTCGCCGAGCGGATGAACGAAGAGCTCGACTACCAGGCCGAAGCACAGAACCAGCGTGATTTCGTCAAGGCGTTCGAAGGCGTTCCCGGCTTCCTGATCCCCCGCGTGGTCGCCAGCGCGCCGAAGGTCGTCGTCACCGAGTGGGCCACCGGCACCCCGCTGTCGAAGATCATCGCCGGCGGAGACAAGGAGACACGAGACCGCGCCGGCCGCCTGCTCACCGAGTTCCACTACTCGTCGCCGGAACGAGCCCGGCTCCTGCACTCGGACCCGCATCCCGGCAATTTCATGCTGACCGCCGACGGCAGGCTGTGCGTCATCGACTTCGGTGGGGTGTCCCGGCTGCCCGAGGGGATCCCGCAGCACCTCGGCGAGATGACCAGGCTGGCGCTCGACGGCGAGTCCGCGAAACTGATGCGGCTGCTCAGGGAGTCCGGCTTCATCCGAGGCGACGCGGACCTGCGGGCCGACGACGTGCTCGCCTACCTGGCGCCGTTCACCGAACCGCTGGCGGGCGACACTTTCCACTTCACCCGTCGCTGGATGCAGCGACAGGCGGGCCGGGTCGGCGACACCCGCGGCCGGGATTTCCGGATCGGCCGCTCCCTCAACCTGCCGCCCGAGTACCTGATGATCCACCGGGTGACCGCCGGATCGACCGGCATTCTCTGCCAGCTCGACGCCGAGATCCCCGCCCGCGCGATCGTCGAACGGTGGCAGCCGGGCTTCGCGGCCTGAGAGGTTATCCACAGGGAACGGGGCGACTGAGCCGAAAACGGTGTTGCCCGGGCGAGTTGTCCACATGTTCGCGGAAGTGGTTCCACCCGGTCGGCCCAGCGGCCATCCTCGATTCATGACCATTACACGAAGCGCCCGACTCATGGCGCTCAGTAACACCAGCGAATCCGGGATCGTCACCAGCCGCGAGTTGCGAAAGGCGGGCGTCACCGCACGCTACGCCGCGAAGCTCTGCGGCCCGGGCGGTCCTTGGCGAAGGCTGATGCCGGGCGTGATCCTGTTGCGTGACTCCACGCCCACCCGGCTTCAGCTGCTACAAGCCGCTGTCGCGCGGTTCGGGCCGGAGGTCGTGGTGACCGGTGCCGACGCGCTACGCGCACGAGGTGTCGGCTGCCCGCTCACACGAGAAGTCCATCTTCTCGTCCCCGACTACCGGCGCGTGCCTGCGGAGCCCGGCATGCTGCCGCGAAGAACCACCCGGATGCCGCCGCCGACCACGATCGACGGCGTCCCGTTCGCTCCACCGTCCCGGGCGGCGCTCGATCTCGCCCGGCTGGAGCTCGACCCCACGCGAATCGACGAGCTGATCTCAATGCCGCTGTATTGGGGTCTGTGCACACTCGACGAACTCAGTGAGGAGCTCGATTCCGGTAACCGGCGGGGCTCGGCCGCGGTGCGCGCGGCTCTGCGACGGATCGATCCCGAAGAGACGTACGCGCATGGGCTGGCGAAGAAGGTCCTCAGCGGCTGCCCGCTGCCCGCGCCGTCGTGGAACACGACGCTCTGCGACAGACGAGGGCGCCCCATCGGCACCGCCGACGCCTGGTGGGACGACATCGGCATGGCGTGGCAATTCCGGACCCCGAAACAGGGCGCCGCGAATTTCCACCCGCTGGCGCTGACCGCGACCGGGACCGTACTGGTCCGCTGCACCATCGACCAGCTGAAGAAGGTTCCGCTGGAAGTCGCGGCGGAGCTCGTCAGGGCGTTCGGCGAAGCGACGCGGACGCCGAGGCCGAAGGTCCACACGATCGGTCGGATCGACGCCGCCTGAAGCTCACCAGTACTCGTCCGGCAGCTTTCCTTCGATGTCGCGAGTGTGGCGGCGAGCACAGGCGGGGCACATCCAGCGCATGACGTTCTTCTCGCGGGTGGAAACCCAGGCGAGTGTCTGCGCAGGGTCCTCGTCGCCACCGCGGATCCGGCCGCACAACGAGCAAGTGGCCTGGTCACTCACGATCGCCGTCCACAATGGACTGTCTTCGCCCCTTGCAGGAACAGGTCACCGCGAGTGCCCAGGAAGGCCGGGTTCTCCGGGTCCACCAGCGCGGCTGCGGTCTCGCGATCGTCATCGCCGAGGCGATCGCCCGCGACCTCTTTCAGCCAGGTCACTCGCTCGATGACGAACTCGCGCAGCAGCTCCGGGCCGGGTGCCGGGTGGTGGATGAGCGCTCCGAAAGAATCGACGTCGGCGAGGCCGGCTCGCTGCAGCGCGATGTTCCAGCCGTAGGGCATGGAAACGGAACCGGGGATTCCTGCCCTCATCTCGGCGAACCACTCGCCGCGCGCGGCGAGGAGCCTCTCCTCGAGCCCGGGGCGGCCGATGCCGAGATCCCAGGGGAGGCAGTTGAAGTCCAGGCCGCCCTCGGAGATGGCGACCAGCCCGCCGGGGCGGGCGAGCCGGGCGAGGGTGTCGATGGCCGCCTGCTGGTCGGGCAGGTGGTGGATCACTCGGGAAGCCCAGACCAGATCGGCGGCAGGGAGCTTGGCCGGCAATCCGTCGTCGGCCACGTCGGCATGGACCGTCTCAACGACGGCCCTCTCCCCTGCGGCCGCGCTGACGACTCGGTGCGCTTCGGCGAGCAGATGTTCGGTCGCGTCGACCAGCACGATCTTGGCGCCGGCGGCGGCGAGCTCCTCGGCGAAAAGCACGCTCATCCCGCCCGCGCCACAACCGACGTCGAGGATGGTCGGCCCGTCCGGCATGCCCTCGAGCAGCCGTCGAGCCGCCGCCCGCATCGGCTCGGCATCGAGTGCCTCGGCCATGCGAAGCGAACGAAGCCGATCAGACCAGTCGATGTCGTCATGCGTGTGTACGGCCATTCCCCCAGTGAACACCACGCCGAGCCGCACCACGCCCCAAAAGGGGAGCGGGGGACCTTTGCTATCGCGGCGCGATAGCAAAGGTCCCCCGCTCCCCCGAGTGGTCAGGCCTGGAAGCGCTCGGCTCGCCGGGTCGCCCAACGGGCGACCTTGGTCCACCTGCGCGCGGCGCGTGGGCCGCTCCGAGCCCGCTGCGCGCGGACTCCCTCCTCGAGGTCTCGTATTCGGGCCCTGGACAGTTCTTCATAAAGCAACATTTCGCTGGTCTCCTCGACCTTGATCTCGTTCAATTCGGACGGCGCGTGAGTTCCCGTCAGCGCCTCGTAATCCCTGGTGGTGATGAGTTCGACGGTCATGCCGCGGCGCTCCGCTCGACCTTGCGCGCGACGGTGCGAGCTTCGGCGGCGGGCTCGACGACCGGGTTCTTCCGGGGGCGGCCACGGGGCCGCTTCCGCGCGACGACAACGCCACGCTCGAAGATTTCGCCACCCCAGACGCCCCACGGCTCACGCCGCGAAAGAGCGCCCGCGAGGCAGGCGGAACGGACCGGGCAGTCCGCGCAGAACGCCTTCGCTCGCTCGAGCTCTGCCGGCGACTCGGCGAACCACAGGTCCGCGTCGCCCGAACGGCAGGGAAGCATCGACTCGGGCGAGTCGATGGCGTCGAGCAGGTCGACGACACCTGCGTCGGCGAAGGGCAGAGCCTCCCCCGGCGCGAAAGCTATGGCCGATGACATAAGTGCACTCCTCTGTGCCGTAACGGATTTCGTACTCACGGTGGAACTGGACAACGCTGAACCCCAATTAGGTTGTGCAGCCAACTTGTTTGTGCAGCAAAAAACACGAAGGCCGCGGATCCGGTAACCGGTTCCGCGGCCTTCGTGAGCCTCTGATCCTGACTAGGTCAGGAACTTCGCTCCCGTTGGTACAACGGAACACGGAACTGCTTGATGACCGGCAGATCGACGCCACCGTTCACGTACGCCCCACCGAAGGCGGCAGCGTGCGCGAAGGTCTCGTCGGCGGTAGCCCAGCGCCGGTTGAGACGCTGAGTGCCGCGGGCGGCAAGGATGCTCACGGGCATGAAGGTGCCCTGGCGCTGTGCCTGCGGGACTTCCGCGACGCAAGACAGACGGGTGCCAGGGTTCGTGAGCTTCATGTTGATCCTCATTTCACTGACACCACCTTTCTCTGTCGCGCGCGAGCCGCCCTGCGGTCTACGCTGTGTTGTAGAAGTTCTTCCCCAGACCAGGCGCTTCCCGCCCGGTACCTGCAGGTTATTGCCCCCGGCCGCACCGGGGCAACTTATTTTCCAGAAAATCCGTCGAAGTTGCGAAGATCCGCTCTGAGCAGCAGGTTCGCCGCGTGGATCACGCCTGGGACGCGGTCAAGTCTCCACCGAGGCCCGCACGACGTCGAGAACCTCCGCTCCGAAACGCTCGAGCTTCGTCGCGCCGATCCCGGAGATGGCACACAACGCCGTGTCGTCGGTTGGCCGCTGCTCGGCGATGGCGACGAGCGTCGCGTCCGTGAAAACGACGAAGGCCGGCACCTTGAGCTCCCGCGAGCGCTCCCCTCGCCAGGACTTCAGCTTCTCGAGCAGCTGCTCGTCCACGTTGGACGGGCAACGGGAACACCGGCCGAGCTTGATGTCGAGAGTCTCGAGCAACGGCCCGCCGCACACGCGGCACCGGGCCTTGCTACCGGACTGCTTCGGCTGCTGCGATCGGGCGACCCTCGCCGCCGGGTGATCTTCTGGGATGAGGCCGTAGAGGAACCTGCTGCGCCGCCGATTACGGCGATTGCCCGATGTCCTGGCCAGGGCCCACGACAGCGACAGGTGTACTCGAGCTCGTGTGACGCCGACATAGAAGAGGCGGCGCTCTTCTTCGATGGCCGCGTCGTCGCCGTCGGCATGGAGGATCGGCATGGTCCCCTCGGCGAGTCCCACGAGGAACACGGCATCCCATTCGAGACCTTTCGCCGCGTGAAGCGAGGCCAGGGTGACACCCTCCACCGTCGGTGGATGCTGCGCTGTCGCCCGCTGTTCGAGCTCAGCCACGAATCGAGGGAGATCCGCATCTTCCACAGTGGAAGCCAGTTCCTCGGCCAGCTCGACGATCGAGAGAAGCGCGTCCCACCGCTCTTTCGCCGCGCCTCCGGCGGGAGGCTGGTCGGTAAGCCCTACCTTCGCGAGGACGGAGCGAACGCGGGTCACCAGCTCGCCGGTGTAGGCGTCGGTCGACGCCATCCGCAGCGCTGACATCGCCTGCCTGACCTCGGCCCTGGCGAAGAACCGCTCGCCGCCGCGGACCAGGTACGGGATGCCCATCTCCGCCAGAGCCTGCTCGTAGGCTTCGGACTGGGCGTTGACGCGGTAAAGCACCGCGATCTCGCTGGCCGCCACTCCGCTGTCGAGCAGATCGCGGATCCTGCGCGCGACGGCCGCGGCCTCAGCGGTCTCGTCGTCATACTCGGCGAACCGCGGGGGCGGGCCGGAAGGACGCTGGCCGATCAGCTTCAACCTCGACCCCGCGGGACGGCCGCGCGCGGCGCCGATCACTTGATTGGCGAGAGCGACGACCTCCGGAGTCGACCGGTAGTCCCGCTCGAGCCTCACGACCGTCGCCTCGGGGAACCTCCGAGTGAATTCCAGGAGCGGCCGGGGAGAAGCACCACCGAACGAATAGATGGTCTGGTTTGCGTCGCCGACGACGGTCAAGTCGTCACGGCTGCCGAGCCAGGCGTCGAGCAGCCGCTGCTGCAGCGGGGTGACGTCCTGATACTCGTCGACGACGAAGCAGCGATAGCGCTCGCGGAACTCCTGGGCCACCACCGTGTGCTCCTCGAGGACGGCCGTGGTGTGCAGGAGCAGGTCGTCGAAGTCGAGGACCTGCGCGGCGTTCTTGACCTTCTCGTAGTTGCGGTAGACCTCCGCGACCTGCGAGGCGGGCGCCGGCGTGTCCCGCTGTGTCCGTGCGGCTACCGCCGGATAGTCGTCCGGCGATACCAAAGAGGCCTTGCTCCACTCGATCTCGCTGGCGAGGTCACGTAGCAGTTCGGTCTCGGTGCCGAGACCGGCCTTGTTGGCGGCTTGGCTGATGTAGCGGAACTTGTTCTCGAGCAGCTCCCAAGGCCGGTCCCCGACGACCTGAGGCCAGAAATACCGCAACTGGCGACGGGCGGCAGCGTGGAACGTGAGCGCCTGGGCGGCGTCCACACCCAGTCCTCGGAGGCGCGTGCGCATCTCGCCCGCGGCGCGGGTCGTGAAGGTCACGGCGAGAACCTGACCAGCGGCGACGTGGCCGGAACGGACCAGGTGCGCGATGCGGTGTGTGATCGTCCGGGTCTTGCCGGTCCCCGCTCCCGCGAGGACGCAGACCGGCCCCCTCGGCGCGCAGGCGGCGGCGCGTTGCTCGGGATCGAGCCCATCGAGCAGGCCTGGACGACTCTTCGGGGACGATGCGCTAACCACGTCCCGATCCTCGCAGAGGGCCCGACGGGATCGGCGCAGGGCACGCGGCCGTATCCTGGTCACATGGCGGGAAAGCAGGACAAGGAAGCAGCGAAGCTGGCCAAGAAGGAGAAGCGTGCCGCGAGCAAGGCTCGCCGCGGGCAGATCTTCGAGGCCTTCAAGATGCAGCGCAAGGAAGACAAGGCGCTCATCCCCTGGATGGTCGGCTCGCTCCTGGTCATCACCGGTGTCGTGTTCGGCATCGGGTTCATCTTCGACGTCCACTGGGTCGTGCTGCCGCTGGGCATCCTGCTCGGCGCACTGGCCGCTGTGATCATCTTCGGCAGGCGAGTCCAGAAGACCGTGTACTCGAAGGCCGACGGCCAGCCGGGTGCCGCGGCCTGGGCGCTCGAGAACATGCGGGGCCGCTGGAAGGTGACGCCGACCGTGGCTGCCACCACTCAGCTCGACGCCGTGCACCGAGTGCTCGGTGGTCCCGGTGTCGTGCTCGTCGCCGAAGGTGCGCCGCACCGCGTGAAGTCCCTGCTCGCGCAGGAGAAGAAGCGCGTGTCCCGCCTGATCGGTGAGACACCGATCTACAACGTGATCATCGGCAACGAAGACCAGCAGGTGCCGCTGAAGAAGCTGCAGAGCCACTTGATGAAGCTGCCGCGCAACCTGAAGCCCGCCCAGGTCGACGCGCTGGAAGCGAAGCTGGCCGCACTCGGCAGCCGAGGTGCCGCCATGCCCAAGGGCCCGATGCCCGCCGGCGCGAAGATGCGCAACGTCCAGCGCACCATCCGTCGACGCTGACGAAACGAGGATCAGGGGTCCTTTGCTACCGCCGCGTGCGGTAGCAAAGGACCCCTGATTCGTCTCCGGGCAAAAACTGTCGGTGGGTGGTCGCATGATCACTGTGTGGACCCAACCTCGAGCGCCCGACAGAAGGCGCTGGCAGCGATGTTCCCGGACGGCGTGGCCGCCCGGGCGAAACTTGTCGCCCTCGGGCACTCCCATTCCTCGATCTCGCGCCGTTGCCGCGAAGGCGGCCCGTGGCGCCGTCCGATACCCGGTGTCATCCTCCTGACCAGCGCCCCGCCGACCAAGCACCAGCTCTTGAAGGTCGCACTGACTCACGCGGGCCCTGAGGCGATGCTCACCGGAGTACAGGCCGCCAGGATGTACGGGGTCCGACGACTCCCGCCAGAAAGACGGGCGCACACCCTGATCCCTCACCGGAGCAAGGTTGCGACCTGGGGATTCGCCGTTGTAGAACGAACGATCCACCTGCCGGAACCGGTAGAGATCGACGGGCTGCCTGTCGCTCCGCTAGCCCGAGCCCTGATCGACGCGGCTCGGCGTATGGACGAACTCAAAGCGGTGCGGGCGATGATCCACGACGCCGTCCATCGCGGGCTCTGCACTCCAGAGGAACTTCGAGACGAACTGGCCCAGGCCAGCACGATCGGCTCGGCGCTCCCTCGAATAGTCGTCAACGCACTTCAGGATGGCGTCGACTCCGCCGTCGAGCAGTGGCTGGAGTCCGCAGTCGAGCGCAGCGGTTTGCCCAAACCCGTGTGGAAAGCAGAGCTACGGACTCCGGACGGAGTGGTTGTCGGGATCGCCGATGCCTGGTGGCCGGAGGTCGGCGTGGCGCTACAAGTCCGCCACGACGAGGTCGCTCTCGAACCGGACAAGGTGTCCGAGATGCCGGCCCTGTCCGCGCCAGGACTCATCGTCGTCCAGGTGAGTCCGGCACAGCTGCGTGACGAGCCGCTAGTGGTGATCCAAGACCTGCGAGCAGCCCACCGCCGCGCCCGAGAACGACCGCCTCCAGATCTCGGGAGCGTCCCTGCGGCACCGGCAGCCTGACGACTGCCGATCCCTCCGGCGAGAGCAAAGGTCCCCTGCTCCCCACCTGAGGTCATCGCATGCGGATTACCACGGTTCCGGTCAGCCGATCGAGCCAGCTTCGCCCGTCGATGTTGCGGATCGCGGCCGGAATGATCACGAAGGTCAGCGCCCCCCGTACGACGGCGCGCCATATCCCGACCATTTGCGCGCCGTCGAGCCTGGCGACGCGGATTCCGACCACTGCCATACCAGGGGTGAACCCGAAGAAGGCGGCGGGAATGACCGTGATCGCCGCCCAGACGCCGACCGACCAGAGGTTGAAGGTCTGCATGACGGCCGGATCCTGAAGGCTGGGAGTCACGAAGAGGGTGGTGACCAGCGAGGCGAGAACCAGGTCGATGAGCAGGCCGAGGAGGCGTGCGCCGCCGCCCGCTACCGAGCCGACACCCGATTGGGGCAAGCCGAGTCGCTCACCTCGCCACCGCTGCGTACCCTCGCCAACGGCCGTCGTCTCATCGCCGGCTCCGGGCAGCCATTCTCCGGTCCATCTCGCCACCCATCCAGGGTATGCCGGTGGCGCGGGCCACATTCGCCCTGGTCGACTACCCGATATCGCCGCCCCGTTAACACCGGCGAAACATACGGGTGACGGTCGGGCAACACCGCGCTCTTAGCGTGAGCCGAAGAGAGTACTGCCGCCGGCAACGAACGAGAAGGAGTCACCGAGGGTGCCCACTACTCCAGACGACATTCAGCGCCTAATCGCCGACGAGAACGTAGAGGTCGTCGACGTCAGGTTCTGCGACCTGCCCGGCGTTATGCAGCACTTCACCGTTCCGGCGAAGGCGTTCAACGAGGAAGCCTACGAAGAAGGCCTGGCCTTCGACGGCTCCTCGGTGCGTGGTTTCCAGTCGATCCACGAATCCGACATGCTGCTCCTCCCGGACCCCGAGACGGCTCGTATCGACCCGTTCCGCAAGGCGAAGACGCTCTCGCTGAACTTCTTCGTGCACGACCCGTTCACCCGCGAGGCGTACAGCCGCGACCCGCGCAACATCGCGCGCAAGGCCGAGCAGTACATCTCCGAGTACGGCGTCGCGGACAACGTGTTCTTCGGCCCCGAGGCCGAGTTCTACATCTTCGACTCGATCCGGTTCGACTCGGCCGAGCACGCCTCGTTCCACGAGATCGACTCCGTCGAGGGCTGGTGGAACACCGGTGCCGACGTGCCGGGCGGCAACCAGGGTTACAAGACGAAGTTCAAGGGCGGCTACTTCCCCGTCCCGCCGGTCGACCACTTCGCCGACCTGCGCGACGAGATCGTCCGTAACCTGCAGGGCTCCGGTTTCGAGATCGAGCGCGCGCACCACGAGGTGGGCACCGCCGGCCAGACCGAGATCAACTACAAGTTCAACACGCTGCTGCACGCTGCGGACGACCTGCAGCTGTTCAAGTACATCGTGAAGAACACCGTGTTCGCCGCCGGCAAGACCGCGACCTTCATGCCGAAGCCGCTCGCCGGCGACAACGGCTCGGGCATGCACTGCCACCAGTCGCTGTGGAAGGACGGCACGCCGCTGTTCCACGACGAGTCGGGGTACGCGGGTCTGTCCGACACCGCCCGCCACTACATCGGCGGCCTGCTCAAGCACGCGCCGAGCCTGCTGGCCTTCACCAACCCGACCGTCAACTCGTACCACCGGCTCGTGCCGGGCTTCGAAGCCCCGGTCAGCCTGGTGTACTCGCAGCGGAACCGGTCGGCTTGTGTCCGTATCCCCATCACGGGCAACAACCCGAAGGCCAAGCGCGCCGAGTTCCGGTGCCCGGACTCGTCCGGCAACCCGTACCTCGCGTTCTCGGCGATGATGATGGCCGGTCTCGACGGCATCAAGAACAAGATCGAGCCGCCGGAGCCCATCGACAAGGACCTCTACGAGCTTCCGCCGGAGGAGGCCCAGAACGTCAAGCTCGTCCCGGGCGACCTCGGCGCGGTTCTCGACACGCTGGAAGCCGACCACGACTACCTGCTCGAGGGTGGCGTGTTCACGCCCGACGTGATCGAGACGTGGATCTCCTACAAGCGTGAGAACGAGATCGACCCGCTGCGGCTCCGTCCGCACCCGTACGAGTTCTCGCTGTACTACGACGTGTGATCGTGCGGTAGGAAACACCAAGAGCACGCCGGTGGTGAGGTGCAGAAGCGCCCTCACCACCGGCGTTTCTTATTGGGCCAGGTAATACGGGCTACTCCGAAGTGGAAAGGACCTTCAGGTCGACGCCCGCCCGCTCGATACGGCCACGCGGATCGTCCACCAATTTTCGTCGCTCGAGATCCATCAACCCCAGCGTGCACGTGATCTCCGCGGAGAGCGTGCCGTCGACCTTGTAGATGTTCGAGTCCATGTGGAAGGTCTTGCCGGTGCCGAACTTGGCGTCGCAGGTCACGTCGACGACATCGCCGGCCCGAAGCTCGCGTCGGAACACGATGTGGGATTCGAGCAGCACGAAGGCAAGATTCGCATCGCGCATGCCCGAGTTGAGGCCACCTGCGAGCTCCATCAACTCGAGTCTGGAGACCTCGCCGTACGAGTGGTAGACAGCGTGGTTGAGATGGCCGAGGGTGTCCAGCTCGTAATGACGCACCTTGATCCGGGTGCGAAATGGCTCGCGCACAGTCACCGGTCCACTGTAAGCGCCACTTTCCGTCCGCGACGCCGAGTGTGAGCAAGGGACCTTTGCTGCCGTCTCCCCAACCCGGGCAAGCGACAGCAAAGGTCCCTTGCTCCCTAACCGCAGGTCAGAGCGGTCAGCCCTGATAAAAAAGGGTCTCCACGACCGCATGGGCACGTCGCGTCGTCCGCCGGTAGGCATCGAGGAACTCGCCTGGATCGTCATCGGCCGAGTAGCCGAGCACTCGCGCGACAGCGGCGAGGTCACGACCGGAGCTGGGAATCTCGTCAACCGCCTTACCGCGGACCAGCATCCCGGCGTTGCGGACGCGCGTCGCCAGCAACCAGGCCTCGGTCAGGGACTCGATCTCGGCAGGCTCGGCGAGCCCCGCCTCCGCCGCGGCCTTCAGCGCCTCGATCGTCGAGGTGGTCCGGAGCCCCTCGACCTCGTGCCCGTGACGCAGTTGCATGAGCTGCACGGTCCATTCGACGTCGGCGAGTCCTCCACGGCCGAGTTTCGTGTGCCGGGTCGGGTCGGCACCCTTGGGCATCCGTTCCGTTTCCACGCGCGCCTTGATTCGCCTGATCTCCCGCACACGGACCGCGTCGAGGCCTGCCTCCGGATAGCGAATGGGGTCGATCATCTCGATGAACCGCGCACCGAGGTCGTCGTCACCGGCGATGAACCGCGCACGGAGCAGCGCCTGCGATTCCCAAACCTCCGCCCACCGCCCGTAGTAGCTGCGGTAGGACTCGAGGGTTCGCACCAATGGGCCGCTCCGTCCCTCTGGACGGAGGTCGGCGTCGACGACCAGTGCAGGGTCGGGGCTGGGGGCACCGAGGATCTTGCGGACCGTCTCGGCGACGGAGGAAGCGAACTTCGCTGCTTCGGAGTCCGACACACCCTCGGCGGGCTCGCACACGAAGAGAACGTCCGCGTCGGATCCGTAGCCGAGTTCGGCCCCGCCCAACCGCCCCATACCGATGACGGCGATCTTCGCGGGGGTCTGGCCGAGCTCAGCCTGGCGCTGGCGAAAAGCAGCCGCCAGGGCACCTTGAAGCACGGCTGCCCACACGCTGGACAGCGCCTCGCAGACGGCTGGGACATCGAGCAACCCCAGCAAGTCCGCCGACGCGATCCGGAGCATCTCGTGCCGGCGCAACGATCTCGCGGCCGCGACCGCGGCATTCAACCCCGGCTGACGCCGCACGGTGGCTCGCAGCGAAGTGGCGACCTCCGCCGGAGTACGGCCGGCCAGCCTCGCTGGATCACCGAGCAACTGCAGTACTTCCGGCGCTCGAGCCAGCAGGTCGGGAACGAGACGTGACGTGCCGAGCAGAAATGCGAGCCGCTCGACGACGGCACCTTCGTCCCGAAGAACCCTGAGATACCAAGGCGTTTCTTCGAGTGCTTCCGAGACCTTCCGGTAGGACAGAAGGCCACGGTCCGGGTCCGGAGTATCGGCGAGAAGGTCCAACAAGACCGGCAGCAGGGCTTGCTGGATAGCCGCCCGGCGGGACATTCCCGCGGTCAGCGCCTTGATGTGCTGCAGCGCCCCGTCCGGCGCGGCATAGCCGAGGGCAGCCAGGCGGCTCTCGGCTTGTTTCGTTGTCAGCCGTAGTGCTTCGGTCGGTACATTCGCGACCGATTGCAGCAGGGGCCGATAGAAGAGTTTCTCGTGAAGACGCCGGATGCTCTGCAGGTGGCGGCGAAACTCCGCCACCAACACGTCCCCTTCACTTCTGCCCCGAGCCGGCCGCACGCCGCTCGCTCTCGCGATCGTTCGCAGCTCGCTCACGTCCGAAGCTGCGGGGAACAAGTGCGTACGCCGTAGTCGGCGAAGCTGGAGCCGGTGCTCGATGGTCCGGAGGAACTCGTAGGACGATGCGAGCTCCGCAGCGTCCTTGCGGCCGACATACCCGCCGTCCCCCAGGGCAGCGAGCGCGTCCATCGTGGACGGGGAGCGCAGCTCTGCGTCGATCCGGCCGTGGACCAGTTGCAGTAACTGCACGGCGAACTCGACGTCGCGAAGGCCACCGCGTCCCAGCTTGAGCTCACGTTCGGCGTGCGCGGACGGCACATGGCCTTCGACGCGGCGCCGCATCTTCTGTACCTCGGGGACGAAATTCTCCCGATCGGCCGCTGCCCACACCTTCGGTGCGACCATCTCCGCGTAGTGACGCCCGAGCTCGGCATCGCCTGCGACAGGCCGAGCTTTGAGCAAGGCCTGGAACTCCCAGGTCTTGGCCCACTTCTGATAGTAGGCGGCGTGGCCGTCGAGGGTTCGGACCAAGGCGCCCGCCTTGCCCTCCGGGCGCAACGCCGCATCGACCTCGAAACAAGCCTTGCCGACCACACGCATCATCGTGCTGGCCAGCCGCGTGGAGACCGAAAGATCTCCATTCCCGACGAAGATGACATCCACGTCGCTCACGTAGTTCAGCTCTCGACCGCCGCATTTGCCCATCGCGATCACGGCCAGCTGCCCTTCGGCAGCGGCGCCCACCTCGGCTTCCGCGACCAGCAGCCCTACGGTCAGCGCGGCCTCGGCCAGCATCGTGAGCTGGGCCCCGATCTCGGCATAGGGCGGCTGGCGGAGGCCGGGTTCGACGAGATGCCCGAGGTCGGCCGCGGCTATTCCAAGCAGCAGTTCGCGGTAGCCGATGCGAAGAGCTTGCTCCGAGTCGAGCCCTGTGAGCAGTTCTCCGTCCGGTCGCAAATGGTCGAGAAGACTGCTCACGTACTGATCCGGGGCAACGTTCTTCTCACCCTGGAGGGTCTTCCAGCAGTCGGTGTTCGCGACCAGGAAATCCGCGAGCGCACCCGAGGTGCCCAAGACACCGAGCAACCGGCCGCGGAAGGTGCGGTTGGTACGGAGCGCCTGGTCGAGCTCACTCCAGGTACCAGGGTCGGCTTCCCTGATCCGGTCCAGTCCGCTCAGGGCGAGATCAGGATCCGCCGCACGGGAAAGCGCCGACATCACGTCGGCGGCGGAGCCGTCCGGACCGGATTCGGTCCACCAACCGGCAGCACGCAGCTGCCCGTCGGCACGGGGGTCGGTGAAGCCGTATCTCGCCACGGAAGCGGTCGGCCTGGCGCGCTCAACCATCGGGTTCCACCGTAGTCGCCCTTGCGCCCGAGGCCAGACGGACGCGCAAGGGAGCAAGGGACCTTTGCTATCGCGCGGGGGCGGTAGCAAAGGTCCCTTGCTCTCCTAAGCGGCGATCCTGCCGACTTCCTGTTCAGGAACAGTCGGGGTGGGACTGGCGAAGCTGCCCGCGTTGACCGGGCTCCGCCGGGAAAGGAGGTAGATCCCGATGCCGATCGCCAGGCCCGCGACACCGACGGCGATCGTGCCCACCGTGCCTGTCGAGGTCACGAGACCGGCCGCGGCACCGACGATGGCAGCGGCGGGAAGTGTGAACAGCCAGGCGGTCACCATGCGGCCGGCTGTGCGCCACCGAACCGGTGATTCGTTCCTGCCCACCCCGGAGCCGACGATGCCACCGGAGCAGACGTGGGTCGTCGAGAGCGGAAAACCGAAATTCGTCGAGGCGAGAATGACCGCCGCCGAGCTGGTCTGCGCGGCGAAGCCCTGCGGGCCGTCGATATCCGTCAGACCTTTACCCAGCGTGAAGGTGATACGCCAGCCGCCCAGGTACGTGCCGAGCGCGAGCGCCAGCGCCGCACTGACGATCACCCAGAGCGGCGGGCCCGCCCCAGCGGGGAGCGTTCCGGCGGTGATCATCGTCAGCGTGATGACGCCCATGGTCTTCTGCGCGTCGTTCGTGCCGTGGGCAAGCGAGACCAGCGAGGCCGAGATGATCTGGCCGACCCGGAAGCCGGCGGTGCGGCCGCGGCGGACGAAGATCCGGTAGACGAAGTACGTCACGATCATCGCGACGAGGCCGGCCAACACCGGTGACAGCGCCGCCGGGACCAGTACCTTCTCGACGATCTTTCCGAAATGGACGGAGTCCGTTCCGGCCGATACCCACGTGGCACCGATCAGCCCGCCGAACAGCGCGTGGGACGAGCTGGACGGTAGTCCGACGAACCACGTGATCAGGTTCCACACGATCGCCCCGACCAGGCCGCCGAACACGATCGCCGGCCCGATCTTGGAGTCGTCGACCAGTCCATTGGAGATGGTCTTGGCCACCTCGACCGACAGGAAGGCTCCGACCAGGTTCAGGACCGCGGAGATCGTCACCGCGACCTTGGGACGCAACGCCCCGGTGGCGATCGACGTCGCCATCGAGTTGGCCGTGTCGTGGAACCCGTTCGTGAAATCGAAAATTAGGGCCGTGACGACGACGAGCACGACCAAGACTGAGGGCTCCACCCCGACCTCCGAACCCTTCGAAATTCCCTTCGCAAGGTACCTGACGGCAAGACCCGAGTGTTAATAACCCATACGTATTTGAGACATAAGTCGTTAAGCCATCGGCAATGTACGTTGACGGTCCGCAGCCGGGGCGAGGTCGCCGGACACCAGACGGACGAAGCGATGGGCGAACGGCCGCCAGGTTTCGGTGATGTCGGCATGCACCCGAGCGAGGTTTTCAGGGGTCAGTGCGTCCGGCCGGGTGAGTTCTGCCATTTCCGGCGACTGCCGTGCCCAATCGAGGACCACATCCGGTGTCGTCTCGATGTGGAACTGGACACCGTAGGCACAACGGTCGAATCGGAAGGCTTGGTAGGCGTACCGCGGCGAGGAGGCGAGAAGCTCGGCGCCCGCGGGAAGCCGGGTGATCGCGTCGTTGTGAAACTGCAGGACGTCCTGCATGAGCGGCAAGTCCGCGAAGAGCGGGTCGGTCCAAGCAGCGTCCTTCTTGGACACAAGGCCCGGGCCGACCTCAGGCCCTTGATCACCTGTGGCGACGCTGCCACCCAATGCCACCGCCAGGAGCTGACCGCCGAGGCAAATCGCGAGTGTCGGGATGCGCGCACCCGCGGCCTTCGAAAGAAGCTTCCGCACGTCCGCCAGCCACGGATGATCGCCGTCATCGTTGGCGCCCATCCCGCCGCCGAGGCATACGACGCCTGCGTACCCATCAAGATCGGCGGGGAGTGCCTGATCGGGCAGCAACCGGATGTCGAGCTCGGCGCCCGCCTCGGTGAGCCAGTCACCGAGTGGGCCGATCGGGTCTGATGCATCCGGCTGGATGACGAGCAACTTGGAAGCGGTCACGTCACCAGCCTACGACCGCCGGGAGAGCAAGGGACCTTTGCTATCGCTCGGGGCGGCGGTAGCAAAGGTCCCTTGCTTCTTTGGTCAGCAGGCGCAGCGGGGAGTGGGCGTCGAGGTGATGGAGGATATCGAGGTGTCCCGGTCAACGGGATAGCCGGCTGCTTCCCAGGCGGTGATGCCGCCGGACAGGCGCTTGACCTTGAAGCCGAACTCCGCGAGTTTCAGAGCTCCCTTGGTCGCGGCGTTGCAGTGGATGCTCTCGCAGTAGCAGACGTAGACGAGTTCGCGGTCCAGCTCGCGGACCGACTCGGGTGTCATCTCCCGATACGGGAGATTGATCGCGCCGGGGATGCGAGCTGACGCGAAGGCTTCGGGGGCTCGAGTTTCGACGATCATGTACCCCTGCTGAGCACCAGAGGCGAGGTCCCGGACCAGGTCGTCCGGGTCGACCTCGAGAGCGAGTTCGGCGCGCAGGTGCGCGGCGGCCGCCGCGCTGTCCAAGGCCGGGAACGTGAGTACGCGGGGTTCGGTCGTCATGCCTCAATCCTGCTGCCCAGTGATCATCCACAACATCGGACAATCGAGGCCTTGCCGGCGATTAGCCTGGAGTTTCCTGGTGGACACGACGATCAACCTGGAGTTCTGTGAACCTCGACGATCTCGACTGGCAGCTACTCGAACTGCTCCAGTCCGACGGCCGGATGACCTTCTCGGAACTCGGTCGGCGCGTGTCGCTGTCCGCGCCTGCGGTGACCGAGCGAGTACGTCGGCTCGAGGAGAAGGGGATCATCACCGGATACTCGGCCAACGTCGACGTGGCGAAGCTCGGGCTACCGATCGAGGCGATGGTCCGGGCGAAGGTGCGGAGTTTGGACACGGCTCGCTTCCGCGAAACCATCCTTCCGCTCCCCCAGGTTGTCGACGCCGATCACGTCACGGGTGACGAATGCTGGCTGATGCGAGTCTCCTGCCGGAGCACCGCGGAGTTGGAGGAACTCGTAGAGCGGATGCAGCGCTATGGGGAGACGACGACTTCGCTGGTCTTCTCGTCCCCTGTGCGCCGGCGCGCGGTCGGCCGGCCGAGCTGCTGAGCGACGCCGCTGGGAGCAAGGGACCTTTGCTACCACTTGGCGAGGGCAGACATGAGAAAAGGGTCCAGGCCCCGGGAGAACTCGTGGTTCTCGACCGGGGCCTGGACCCTTCCTTTTCTAATGTTAGTCCGGCGGTGTCCTACTCTCCCACAACCCTTCGGTTGCAGTACCATCGGCGCTGTCAGGCTTAGCTTCCGGGTTCGGAATGGGACCGGGCGTTTCCCTGACGCTATAACCACCGAAACACTA
>NZ_QHJJ01000068.1:0-633 GCF_003947465.1 Amycolatopsis sp. WAC 04182 | reverse complement strand
CCTGTCGGCCGTCGCGGCGGGCTTCCAGAGCCTGGCCCGCGGCACCGGACGCCATTTCGGCGGCGGCGACGTGCGCCAGACCATCGTGGAGATGGAGAGCGCGTTCCTGTTCGTCACCGCGGCCGGACAGGGCACCTGCCTGGCCGTGATCGCGGACGCGAACGTCGACGTCGGGCACATCGCGTACGAGATGGCGATCCTGGTCAGGCGGGTGGGCCAGCACGTCGCCACGAACCCGCGCTCGGGAACACCATGACCGACGCCCGCCGCTGGTACGACGAGGAGGCCGGGCCCGTCGTCCGGCCCTTTGCCCTCATCAGGGGCCGGACGCGCTCGTCGGGAGACGCCTTCGACCTCGTCGCGTCCGTGCGCGCGCTCGCCGAGCGGGCGGACGACCTCGGCCCCGAACAACAACTCATCCTGCGGGCGGCGCGGAGCCCGATCTCGGTGGCCGACCTGGCCGTCGAGCTCGACCTGCCCGTCGGAGTCGTCCGAGTGCTGCTCGGCGACATGCGTGACCACGGCCTCATCTCGGTGACGTCGCCCTCGGCTACGGGGTCGCGTTCCAATGAGCGCATTCTCAAGGAAGTGATCAATGGACTCCGTGCTCTCTGAGGACCCCGTCGCGCTGAA
>NZ_QHJJ01000067.1:0-635 GCF_003947465.1 Amycolatopsis sp. WAC 04182 | reverse complement strand
GCGCGTACGCGTGGGCGGTGACGGGCACCCCCGCCCCCAGCCGCGCCACCTGCCGCCTGATCGACTCGATCGTGTGCGGCATGCGGATCCACCCGTCGCACAGCCGGGCCGCCCGGCGCAGCGCCGCGGCCGACTCCCCGCCGGCCAGCACCGGCAGCCGCCCCTGTACGGGCTTGGGCTCGAAGGCGACCTCGGGAAACCGGTAGAACCGCCCTGAGTGCGCGACGACGGGTTCGGTCCAGAGCCGCCTGACCACCTCGATGGCCTCGTCCAGCCGGGCGCCGCGGGTCCCGAAGGGCAGCCCGGCCGCCGTCCACTCCCCCTGGTACCACCCGGCTCCGACCCCGCAGCCGGCCCGCCCGCCGGAGAGCACGTCCCGGGTGGCGAACGCCCGGGCCACGGCGAACGGGTGGCGCAGGGCGGGCAGGTACACGGCGGTGCCCAGCCGGACGCGGGTGGTGAGCCCGGCCAGCCAGCACAGGTAGGCCGGGGCGTCGAACAGCGGCGTCGTCGGCTTGATGCCGGGATCCTCGGTCCCGGGGTAGACCGCGAGCGACAGGTCGGTGGCGAACACCAGGTGCTCGGGCAGCCACACCGACTCGAACCCCAGCTCGTCGGCGGCCACGGCCACGTCC
>NZ_QHJJ01000066.1:0-636 GCF_003947465.1 Amycolatopsis sp. WAC 04182 | reverse complement strand
GTCCGAGGCCAGGGCGCTGACCAACTTCGCGGGCAACGCCGTGGCCACCGTCGTGGTCGGCACCTGGACCGGCGAGTTCGACCGGGAGCGCGCCGCCGAGGTGCTGGCCGGGCGGGCGCCGTTCGACGAGTCCACGCTGCTCGACGACGACCGCCCCGAGCCCGAGGCGGAACGGGAGGTCGTACGCGTCTAGGGTTTGCGGCCGACGCCCGCGTAGCCCATGCGGGCGAAGTCCTCGTCGTAGAAGGCCGGGCTCGCGGGGTCGGTGAACGGGAAACCGATCTCCGGCCCTTTGCCCGTGGTCAGACCGGGCGGGATCAGCTCGAAGTCGCCGAAGAAAGCAGCGATCTTCTCACCGGGCCGCGGGCAGAACGGCGTGCTGGCCCGGCGGTAGAAGTCGCGGACGCGGGCCACCCGCTCGGGGGCGTGGTCGCTGCCCGCGTGCGAAATGGCCAGGTAGCTGCCCGGCGCGAGCGCGTCGCGGTAGGCGGCCACGACACCGTACGGGTCGTCCTTGTCGGGGATCAGGTGCAGCAGGAACATCATGAGCACGGCGACCGGCCGGTCGAGGTCCAGCAGCCCGCGCACCTCGGGGCTGTCCAGCACCTCCCGCGGGCGCCGGACATCGCCGTGCAG
>NZ_QHJJ01000065.1:0-636 GCF_003947465.1 Amycolatopsis sp. WAC 04182 | reverse complement strand
CTGGTGCCGGGCGTACGGCGTCGGCGGCGGCCGTGTCCGCGGGCTGCTCCAGGCGTGGGTCATGTCGTCCACCGGGGACTGGTGGGCGCTGGTCGACCTGACGCTCGTGTCGAGCAACGGGAGGACGACGCTCCCGGTGCGGCAGCTGGTGCACAAGAACGCGGTCCGGCCAGCGGGTGAGGCGTAGCGTCCGCTCCGGCCTGCCCGTGCGGACCAGCACGGCGCACGGTCAGGCCGGCGGGCACGACCCGTTCAAGACCCTGTTCGCAGGCGGTGGTCCCGCATCCGATTCCGCGTCCTTCCAGGCGTTGCGGCAGGCGAGACGTCGGCATCGGAGCCGCGGTTCGACGTCGCGGGCAGGGATGGCGCCGTTCTCGTCGAGCAGGGCGCCGGAGCAGACGGCGCTCATCGAGACCGCCACGGGGTTCATGGGCTGGCCGGTGCGGAAGGGCTTGCCGACGTGGGCGAAGTGGTACCGCTTCATCGTGCGGACGTCGGGCCGGTCGTAGCCGGAGGCGTCGCGGGTGGCTGCCCATTGGCGGCTGGACACGGCCTACTCCTCGTCGGGGAACCGGTGTCCGACCCGGCCGAGCCGGTTGAATGCGGCGTCGAAGGTTTCGGACGTGTCGGTGGCGC
>NZ_QHJJ01000064.1:0-636 GCF_003947465.1 Amycolatopsis sp. WAC 04182 | reverse complement strand
CGCGAGGCCGTGCGCCGCCTCCAGTCCGACGGGCTGGTCGAGGTCGTGCGCAACATCGGCGCCCGGGTCGCCGTCTTCGACTCCGTACAGGTCGAGCACACCCTCAACGTGCTGGCCCGGCTGGAGGGCTACGCCACGGCCATCTGCGCCCCCCACATGGACGCGGCCAAGATCCAGGAGTCGCGCGAGATCAACGAGCGGATGAAGGAGGCGCTGGAGGAGTTCGACCCGACCTCCTTCACCGCGCTCAACCGCGAGTTCCACTTCTCGCTCTACCGCCACTGCCCCGACGAGCACCTCAACGCCCTGCTGGAGTCGGAGTGGGCGCGGCTCGACCACATGCGCCGCTCCAGCTTCACGTACGTGCCGGGGCGGGCGCGCAAGTCGGTGGAGGAGCATGACCGCCTGCTGGGCCTGATCGAGAACGACGCCGAGGCCGGGGTGATCGAGCAGGCCGCCCGCAACCACAAGATCGCCACCGCCGACGCCCTGCACACCCAAGCCGAGCACACCCGCCAGATCGTCGCCGCCGGCGGCCACTTCCTGTTCATCGTCAAGGCCAACCAGCCCACGCTCCACCGCAGGCTCAAAGCGCTGCCCTGGCGCGAAGCGATCCTCAACGACCGCACCGACGAG
>NZ_QHJJ01000063.1:0-637 GCF_003947465.1 Amycolatopsis sp. WAC 04182 | reverse complement strand
CGGCGTGCTGGGTGACGACCGGGTGCCGATCTTCGCCCTGCCGGGCAACCCGGTGTCCTCCTTCGTGTCGTTCATGCTGTTCGTACGTCCCGCGCTCGACAACACGCGCGGCCTGCCGACCGACACGTCGCGCACGGTTACCGCCTACGTCACCGGGTCGCTGCGCTCGCCCGCGGGCAGGCGCCCGTACCTGCGCGGCGTGCAGGCCTCCGACGTCCCGGTCTCGCCGTCCCACGGCCAGGGCTCCCACCAGCTCGCCGCCCTGGCCTCGGCGAACGCGCTGATCGTGGTGCCCGAGGACGTGACCGAGGTCCCCGGTGGGTCGAGCGTGGAGGTGATCCGGCTGTGAGCGAACTCACGCACATCGACGAGACCGGCGCGGCGCGCATGGTCGACGTCTCGGCCAAGGACGTCTCGGCCCGTACGGCGACGGCGACCGGACGGGTGTTGTTGTCGGCCGAGGTCGTGGCGCTGCTGCGGTCCGGCGAGGTGCCCAAGGGCGACGCGCTGGGGGTGGCGCGGATCGCCGGGATCATGGGGGCGAAGCGTACGCCCGACCTGGTCCCGCTCTGCCACCCGATCGCGTTGCACGGCGTGAAGGTCGTGCTCGACGTCGAGGACTGGGGGGTGGCGATCA
>NZ_QHJJ01000062.1:0-638 GCF_003947465.1 Amycolatopsis sp. WAC 04182 | reverse complement strand
GGCTCATCGTCGCCGACGAGCCCACCTCCGCGCTGGACGTCTCGGTCCAGGGCCAGGTCATGAACCTGCTCCTGCAACTGCGCCGCTCGCACGGCATCAGCTTCCTGTTCATCACGCACAACCTCAGCCTGGTGCTGTCGGTGGCCGACCGCGTCGGCGTGATGTACAAGGGCGACCTCATCGAGGTCGGCATCCCGGAAACCATCGCCTCCTCCTCCACGCACGAGTACACGCGCCGCCTTCTGGCCGCGAATCCCGACTTGTCGGCATACGTGGGATAGCCCTTCGGGTCGACCTTCTCTTCTGTCCCCCCTTTTTTCAGAGCAAGAGCGAGAACCCACATGAACGTGCTCAAGAGCCTGAGGGCCGGGCTGATCTGCGCCGCCGCGGCGAGCGCCCTGCTGCTCTCCGGTTGCGCGGGCGGCGCGACTCCGTCGTCCTCCTCCGCCGACGCCGGCACCCCTGTACGCGGCGGCGACCTCGTGGTCGCGGTCCCGACCGATCCGCAGTCGCTGGACATGGTCGCCAACCCGGGCCAGGTCACCGCCCACATCGGCAACATGTTGTACGAGAAGCTCTTCGAGGTCGACAAGACCTTCGCGGCCCGCCCGATGCTGGTCGACACCTACAAGCAGAGC
>NZ_QHJJ01000061.1:0-643 GCF_003947465.1 Amycolatopsis sp. WAC 04182 | reverse complement strand
GCAGGGGGTGGCCGACATGTTCGGCCCCGGGGAGATCGCGGTGCGCGCGCTGGCCGCCGGCGCCGACACGATCTGCGCGGGCCGGGCCGACGAGCACAGCCTGCGCGAGATGCGCGACGCGATCGTCGCCGCCGTACGCTCGGGCACGCTGAAGGAGGAACGGCTGGCCGAGGCGGCCGAACGGGTGCTGGCGCTGTCCGCCTGGTACGCCGACCGGTCCGCGCTGCGCGAGAAGGCCGTCGCCGACGTGGACGAGAGCGTCGGCCTGGAGGTCGCCAGGGCCGCGCTGACCACGACCGGCGCCGCCGTGCTCGACCGCGGCCCGCTGGTCGTGGAGGTCAACACCCGGCTCAACCAGGCCGTCGATCCCGCCACGCCGACCGGCATCGCGGCGGCCCTCACCGCGCGGCTGCCGACCACGGCCAGGGTGCGCCTGGACCGCGACGGCGAGCTGCCCGCCTTCGACGACCGGCCCGTGGTGCTCGTCGTGCACGACGCGGCGCGGCACCCGTGGGTGCGCGAGGCGGTGGCCCGGGTGCTCGCCACCCGGCCGGACGCGATCGTGGTGGACACCGGCATCAGCGACGCCCCCGTCGGCGCCGCGCACCTCGCCACGCACGGCATCTCCCGCGTCTCCGCGCAG
>NZ_QHJJ01000060.1:0-643 GCF_003947465.1 Amycolatopsis sp. WAC 04182 | reverse complement strand
TCGACCTGAACAAGGAATGCTGGGCCGCCAAGGACCTGGCGCCCGACGACCCCCGTATCGAGGAGCTCGCGACCGCCGTGGCCGAGCGGTTCCTCGCCAACCCCGCGTTGCTCGCGACCTCGAAACGCCTGCGGGCCCGCGCCGACACCACCCGGTACGGCCTGCTCAACCACCACGGCGAGGACCAGGCGGCACCGGCCATGGCCCGGCTGACCGCGCTGGTCGAGGCGAAACTCCGGGCCGCCGGCGTGGACATCCCCCACCAGTGACCGCACACTTCGCCGCGCCGATCGGCCGGGCCGCTGTCGGGTGCGTCACGAGCGCCGGCAGCCGAGCGCCGGCCCCCGTCCGGCGTTCGGCGCTCGGCGCTCGGCGCTCAGGTCAGTCGATGGTCGTGCCGGTGACCAGCGGCAGCGAGATCGAGGTGCCGGCCAGGTCGACGGTGACCCTGGTCCCGGTGCCGGGTTCGAGGTCGGGGTCCTGGGGGAGGGCGGCGTTGGTGCCGGTCAGCACCAGGCCGAGCCGGTGTCCCGCCTTGAACTCGTAGTCCTGCGGCAACATCTTCCAGCTGATCCGGTACGGCCTGCCGGGCGTCAGCGGGGTCGAGCGGCTGAGCGACCTGTGGTTCTGCGCGTCCAGGATC
>NZ_QHJJ01000059.1:0-644 GCF_003947465.1 Amycolatopsis sp. WAC 04182 | reverse complement strand
GCGCCGCGCTCGCCGAACTGTGGGGCGGACGCGCGCCGGCGACCTGGAACCGCAACCGCGCCGCCCTCACCTCCTGGCTGACCTGGTGCCAGAGCAAGAAGCACTGGCCCGCCCCGTCGGTGCCGGCCGAGGCCGAACGCCGCAAGGAGAACGCCGACGAGACCCGCGCCGTGGCCAAGACCACCATCGACCGGCTGCTGTCGCGCCGCGACATCCCGCTCCGGGAAAGGACGCTGTGGCGGATGCTCTACGAGACCGCGGCCCGGGCCGCGGAGATCCTCGCGCTCAACGTCGAGGACCTCGATCTGGAGCACCGCCGCGCCCCTGTCACCTCCGAGGGCGGCAACGGCGAGTGGGTGTACTGGGAGTCGGGCACCGCCCACCTGCTACCCCGCCTGCTGCGCCTGCCGGACGGCGGCACCCGCGCGCGCGGGCCGCTGTTCCTGTCCGAACGCCGCCCCGTCCCCACCCGACGGCCCCCGGCCGCCGACATCTGCCCGCACACCGGCCGCGCCCGCCTCGGCTACGACCGCGCCCGCGTCCTGCTCGACAAGCACGCCGGACTCGACCTGCACCAGCTCCGCCACAGCGCCGCCACCCACCTCGGCGACGCCGAAGTCCCCCTGCAGCTCATCATGGGCAAG